>NZ_CP089928.1:3180000-4194587 GCF_021290385.1 Microbulbifer sp. YPW16 | reverse complement strand
TCACCGGCTGTGGTAAAGAGGACAATGGCCACGCCCTGAAAGAAGACACAGCGCCGGCGAAGCAGCAGGAGGCGACCAGTGAAAACACCGGGCAAGCGGAAACCGGCAATGGCACAGGCAACGGGGCCGGACTTACCGATGAGGAGCTTGAAGAGCTGATTTCGCGCTCTTACCAGTACGTCGCCATGTACAACGTGAACAACAAGTTTGCCGAATCCCAGGGAGGATGGAACACCTGTGTCGCTGACACCCAACTGAAAGACCATACCGTGCGTGAAATAGCACGACCAAATAATGACACGCTGTATATAAGCTGCCTGCTGGACCTGCGCAGTGAGCCTATCGTTCTCAACGTACCACCATTCAATACCGACTACGCCTCATTGATGATCACCGGCTACGATCATTACGTGAATATCCCCCTCGGCTCCCGCAAGGGTGACTTCCAGGAGCCGAAGAAAATACTGGTCTACAGTGCGCGGACGGACGGCTATGACGGCACGCCGGTTGACGGTATCGACCAGGTATTTGAGGCCACTGGCGACTTTGTCTCTGCGGTTTTTCGTGTAATGCCGCACAGTGACGAGCCGCAACGCTTCCAGGAGATCACCGGGCAAATGCAATCCGTCGAGCCGGTCACCCTCAGCGAATACCGTGGAAATCCGCCCAAAACCAGGCAACCCGTGGATTTTCCCGCTACCGGCGAGACCGATGTCGCCATATTCGGCAACAACCTGCTCGAAGTGATGCAGTTTGTATTCAACCACACCACTTTCGATCCCGATAACCCGCTCGACCAGCGCTTGCTTGCCATCTACAAGCCACTGGGTGTGGAGCCAGGCAGGGAATTTGATCCAGCATCAGTAAAGCAACTGGATAGCGAGCGTACTCGCGACATGGCAAAGCGCATACAGGAAGAGGGCCTGGCGCAAATGAATAACCCCGAACTGATGGAGAGGATCCAGCCGAAGATGTTCCAGCCCAAGGGCGAGACCGACCTGGAAACCCTGCTGGCAGTATCCATCTACGGCCCCATTGGCGTGCCGCGCGAGGAAGCCGTCTACCCGACTGTCGATTCCGGCGATGGCGAGCCGCTCAATGCGATGCATGACTATGTCGTCCGCATGGACAAGGATTCGCTGCCACCTGCCGGGGCCTTCTGGTCACTGACCCTTTACGACCTGGAGAATGGTTTCTTCATTCCGAATGAGCGCAAGAAATACAGCGTGGGCAAGAACGCGGGTATGAAGCTGAACGAGGAAGGCGGCATCGATATCTATATTGCGGCGGAAAAGCCCGAGGGAGTGCCCGAAGAAAACTGGCTACCCATCGAGCGCAAGGACATCGATCTCAACCTGGTGCTGCGAATTTACGAGCCCGACCTGGAAAAACTTGGAAAATGGTCACCGCCGGAGGCAGAAAAACTTTCCGACTGAAACTGCGACGGACTCCCGGGCAAACAGGGGCTGCCGGTGCCGGGCTGGTGCCCGGCGACCGGAGCCCCCTGGCAGGCTCAGCCCGCGTTGGGGAGAGTCCCCTTCCCATCACCCTCCAGGGTCTCGTTCCCCCGCACCCGGTGGAATACCGCATACAACACCGGCACCGCGATAAGCGTCAGTACCGTTGCGAAGCCCAGGCCGCCCATAATCGTCACCGCCATATCCGCGAAGAAGGCGTCGAAGAGCAGCGGCGACATACCCAGGATGGTAGTCACTGCGGCGAGGGATACCGGCCGCAGGCGGCTGACGCTGGCCTGTTGGATCGCGGTCAGGCGCGGCAGGCCGGCGTGGGTCTGGATCTCGATTTCATCCACCAGCACCACAGCGTTCTTGATCAGCATACCGGACAGGCTCAACACCCCCAGCAGCGACATAAAGCCAAACGGCAGGCCCGAGACCAGCAGGCCGACAACCACACCGACCAGTGACATGGGCACCACCAGCCAGATAATCAGCGGCTCACGCCAGGTGCCGAACAGCAGGATCGATACCAGGATCATGATCAGGAAACCGATTGGCAGGCCCTTGCCCAGGGACTGCTGTGCTTCCGTGGAGCGCTCGTATTCACCGCCATATTCCAGCTTGTAACCGGGCGGTAGCTGCATACTGTCAGTTACGCCACGAACCTGCCCGAAGGCCGCCATGGCGGTCATGCCCTCCGGCGCATCACCGCTGATGGTAATCGTGGGGACGCGGTTGCGACGCTGGATCAACCCCTCCTCGGCGGTGGTTTCAAATTCCTCCACCAGCTGCCCGGCGGGAATATAGCCGCGCTCGTTGGGGCTCCATACCAGTCGGTCCGGTAGCGAGCCCACTTCGTTGCGATCACCCTCGGGAAGGCGTGCAACAATCGGGATAATCCGGTCGCCGCTCTCGAACTCTCCTACCCGGTACCCCTGGGTTGCAAACTGCACCGTGCGGCTGATATCCACACCGGTGACCCCGGCTACCCGGGCCCGCTCTTCGTCCAGCTCGGCCCGGATTGTCGGCTCGCGCCCACGCCAGTCATGGCGCACATCCTCCAGTCCCTTGTCGCGGAATAATTGTTCCACATCACCGGCCATCGCCCGCAGCTGGTTGAAATCGGGCCCGGATATCCGCACCTCGACATCGGCGCCACCGCCCGGGCCAAACACGATGCGCTTGAAGGTCACCAGCGCATCGGGATGCGCATCGCGCAGCTCGGCTTTCGCCCGCTCAATCAAAACCGGGATCTGCTCGCGACTCTCCGTGCGCACGATCAGCTGCCCATAGGAGGGGTTCGGCGGTTCCGGCGCATAGGTGAGCATAAAGCGGTCGGCGCCGCGCCCTGCGACCGCGGCGACAGATACCACGCTGTCCTGCGACTGCAGGAAATCCGTCGCTTCCTGCAGGGCGCGGTCGGTGCGCCCGATATCGCTACCCTGGGGCAGGTGATAATTCACATAAAAGAGCGGCGCATTGGAATTGGGGAAGAATCCCTGCTTGACGAAGCCGAATGCCCAGTAACTCACCATTGTCACCGCCAACAGGACTGCGATGGTCAGGCCGCGGCGACGCAGTGACCCGGACAGGGCATTCGCATACATCTGGTAAAAACGGCCGCGGTATGGATCCTGCGAATCGGAATCCTTGCCCGGTTTGAAAAGGTGGTAACCCAGGTAGGGAGTGATGGTGATCGCCAGCACCCAGCTCAGCAGCAGCGAGATACCGATCACCGCGAACAGTGAGAACAGGAACTCGCCGGTGGCATCGTCGGAGAGACCGATCCCGGAAAACGCCATGATACCGATAATGGTTGCGCCCAGCAGCGGCCAGAATGTCTGGCGCACCACCCGGGCGGCGGCATGCTCGGGTTTCTCTTTCTTCTCCACCCCCATCAACATGCCCTCAGCCACCACAATCGCGTTGTCCACCAGCATGCCCATGGCAATGATCAGCGCCCCGAGGGAAATCCGTTGCAGGTTCAGCCCCAGCAGGTTCATGATCAGGACGGTACCCAGCACCGTCAGCCCCAGCACGGTGCCGACCACAACCCCCGAGCGCCACCCCATAAACAGGCACAGCACCAGGATCACAATCACCACCGAGGACACCAGGTTGAAGAGGAAGCCGTTTACGCTGTCGGCCACCACCCGGTGCTGTTCGTAGATGGGGAATATCTCCACACCAAGCGGCAGGCCCTGCTCCAGTTCAGCCAGTTTACGCTCCACCGACATGCCCACATCGACGATATTGGTATCCTGGCCTCCGGCGACGCCGAGCAGGATCGCCGGCTTGCCGTTGTAGCGGGCAATAAAATCCGGGTTCTGCTCGTAACCGATGGAGACGTCGGCAATATCGCGCACGGCCAGCATAGCGGTGGAGCCGGGCACGCCGACCAGGATGTTACGAATGCTTTCCAGGTCATTGGCCGGGTTGTCAACGACGATGCGGGTACGCAGGTCCTGCCCCTCGATCTCACCGACCTGCTGCACGGCGCTTTCTGCCTGCAGCACCTGCGACAGGTCGTCGAGGGAAAAGCCCAGCTGCGCCAGGCGCGACTCATCGATATCCAGGTAGGCGACTTCATCGATCACCCCAGAGCGGGAAACCTTGGCCACCCCTTCCACAGTCAGCAATTCACGACGAATGGCCTTGGTGATATCCCGCATCTCGCTTTTCGAGAACCCGTCACCAGTAATGGCATAGTAGATCCCGAACACTTCACCGAAATCGTCATTCACCACCGGCGGCATTGCCCCCCGAGGTAGCTGCCCCTGGGCATCACGCACCTTGCGGCGCAATTCATCCCAGATTTGCGGCAGCTGGCTGGAATCGTAGTGGTCCTCGATTTCCACTCGAATTTCCGACATGCCCGGCCGGGAGGTGGAAGTAATATCCTTGAGCTGCCCGAGCTGCTGGATCGCCACCTCGAGCTTTTCCGTAACCTCCTCTTCGACCTGGCGCGCACTGGCGCCCGGATAGGCGGTGAATACCCGCGCCTCCTTGATGGTAAACGCCGGGTCCTCCAGCCGACCGATGTCGGCAATACCCCATAGCCCGCCGAACAGGCAGATAAGCATCAGCAGCCAGGCGTAGACCGGCTGCCGGATAAATACCTCAGAGATCTTCACTGCGTGTCTCCCCTGACAACCCGATTACTGGCGCTCGCCGGCATCGCCGACATAGTTCCGGACCTTTGCCCCCTCATAGAGGTGCTGCCCGCCGGCTGCCACCAGGCGGGCGCCGGTCTCCAGGCCCTCAGTGATCTGGACGGTATTGCCGTCGGTGGTTCCAAGTGCTACATCAACACGGGATACCGAGCGGTCTTCATTGATCAGCCACACATAGGGGGTGCCATCGGCATTCGTCTGCACCGCGGACAGGGGCACACGCATTTCTCCCCGGGCCTGCTTCAGGCGCAGGTTAACCCGTGCAGTCATGCCCGGCAGGATCTGGACATTGTCCGGACGTGGCATGCCCAGCTCTACCTGGTAGGTCTGGGTGACGCTGTCGGCCTCAGCCTGGTGCTCGCGGTACTCGAGCGGGAATGCGCGACCGGGCAGGAATTCAAAACTGGCGGTAATCGACTCCACCCGGTCAGCATCGATGGTGGCCAACAGCTTTTCCGGCACCGAGACCTGGACCCGCACCTCGGACACATTCTGCAGGCGCACAATCCCCTGTCCGGGCTGCACATTGGTGTAGTTCTCCACCAGCTGGCGGGTCACCAGCGCATCGAATGGCACCGTCAGTTTTGTGTAGGCCAGGTCCTGCAGGGCATTTTCCAGCGCCACCTGGGCCAGCTCGTAGTTGCTCTCGGTTTCATCCAGTTGCTGGGCAGAAACCATATTGCGCGCGGCAAGGGTCCGCTGGCGGTCCAGGGTCTTTTCCAGCAACTGCACATTGACCCGGGCCTCCTTCACCCGCCGGCGGAAATCCGTGTTATCCAGCACGGCAATCAGCTGCCCCTTGGGGATGATCTCGCCCTCGCTGAACTTCACCTCCTGCAGTTTGCCGCCCACCTGGAATGACAGGTCCACGGTCTGCACCGCCTTTACCCGGCCGGCAAACTGGCGCGCCGCAACGTCGCCACCACTGGAAACTGCGGTGATCTTCACCGGCCAGATACGCTCGGTTTTTTCCTCGCCCGACTCCCTGTCGCTGCAGGCTGCTATTGCCGTTACCGCCACCAGGGCAACCAGTAAACGGCCGGCTTTACCAAAAAATTCCATATTGGGGATCCACAAAATCATTGGGTGGGAAAACGAAAAAACAAAGGCTGCATCAGTCCAGCTCTTTGCACATAGCGACCAGGCGTTCGCGCAGTCGCTCGATACCCGGGTCGCCCGGCTCCAGCACGCCGAGCACGCGCCCGAGGAAAATGCCCCGGGCGGCAAACACCAGCAGCTGCGCGAGCTCCGGGTCGCTGGAACGTTTACACACCTCCTGGCGCAGGTATGTCTCTTCAGCCTTGATGGGCTCCAGCAGCGAGGGGTCCTCGGCCACCGCCGCAATCAGTGAGCGGGGCAGGCCCTCGTCATCCGCCATCAGCGCAAACATGCACTGGACCCGGGTGGCCAGCTCGCTACCCGGCCCCTCGCCCCCGGGCGCACCGCATCCGAGCCGGATTGCCTCCTCCCGGGCGATGGTGGATTCGATCATGGCTTTCAGCAGCGCCTGCTTGGTGCGGAAATGGTGCAGCAGGCCGCCCTTGCTCAGGCCGCACTGGGCGGCAACGGCGTCGAGCGTCAGCTTGCGCGCGCCCTTTTCCCGGATCACCTCCTCGGCGGCCCGGATAATGGTGTCTTTGTCGACCTTTGACACGTGACCTCCCAGACACTTCCAGTCAAAACCAACCAACTGGACGGTATGGTAGCAGTGAACTGTCGGCCGTCAATAGACAGAATGTGACAATGCCACCCCATGGCGATAATTGGCGGGATTTATCACTCTTGCCGCACCATTTCGACAGGGTTGACCAACTATCCGCAGGCCTGTGATTCGCTATGCTTGGAGACTTCCCGGCAATTCCTCCCAACGCGAAGGTGGTCGCTTTGGCATCAGCGCAACACAAGCTCGGATTCAATGGCACCTGGTCAATGGCCGTGGGCGGCATGATCGGCGGTGGGATCTTCTCCACCCTCGGCGTGGTGGTCTCGATTGCCGGCCCCTGGGCCTGGCTGAGCTTCCTGGTGGCGGGACTGATCGCCCTGGCGGCGGGCTACAGTTATGCGCGGCTGGCCGTGCATTACGGTGAGGGCGGTGGCGCCTTTACCTACCTGAACCGTGTTGGGGCCCACAACCTGGCCGGCAGCCTGGTCTGGGTGCTGACCGCCGGTTACGTGCTCACCAACGCGGTGTACGCGTACACATTCGGCCAGTACCTGGGCCATGTCGCCGATCTCGGCTCCTGGTTCCCGCGGGCAATCAGTGTTGCCGTCATGGCGGCGTTTATCGGCCTGAACCTTCGCAGCGTCGGCGAGGCCGGCGGCGTGGAAATATTCCTAGTGTGGGCAAAGCTGCTGGTACTGGTAGGGCTCGCCACCTGGGGGCTCGCCCGCTGGGATCCACCGATGCTGTCCCGGGGCGTGCCGGACGCGGGATTATTGGCTGCCATATTCGGCGCGGTATCGGTATTCATGGCGTACGAGGGCTTCCAGCTGATCAGCTACGACTACGACGATATTGAGTCCGTGGACCGCACCCTGCCCCGGGCCATGCTGTGGGCAATCGCGGTGGTTATCCTGGTCTATATGCTGGTGGCCATCGGCACCACGATGCTGATCGGCGCCGACCGGGTTGTCGAGCACGAGGAAGTCGCCCTCGCCTATGCGGGGCGGGAGGCCCTGGGCCTTGCCGGGCTGGTGATCGTCACCATCGCCGCCGCCTTTTCCACCGGCTCAGCAATCAACGCCACCCTGTTTGCCACCGCCCGCCTCACGCACCAGGTAACCCGGGGCGGACAATTCCCCGCATTCTTTGATCACCGGAACAACGTCGGCGTACCGGATCGCGCCGTCGTTGCCCTCGGTGCGGCTGCCGCGCTCCTGGCGGCACTGGGAAACCTGACCGCACTGGTGGAGGCCGCAAGCCTTGCCTTTCTGGTTACTTTTGCCGTGGTCTGCGCGCTGGCATTCCGGGAATCCGCCGGACACCGCGCGATTACCGGCTTTGGCGCTCTCAGTGCGGGGGCTGCCGCTATCGCGCTGGTGAAAGAATTGGTGGATACGGCCCCCATCGCCCTGGCCCTGCTGGCTGCCCTCGCACTGATTGCGATCTTCTTACGGCCATGGCTCCTGAAACATGTGCGCACCCTGCAACCTGATAAGAATAACGACACTCCAGGCAGCAGGGATTGACGCCCGCTCGCCACAGCGCGAAATGCTATGATTCCGCACAATGGTTTCCCGACGCAGGATCGAGACAGGCTTGGAATGGAAAACGCGACGCAGCCTGAAGAAAGCTGCAAAACTGGTTGCCGGTGCTGACGGCCTGCTGATTGCGGCAGGTGCAGGTATGGGCGTCGATTCAGGCCTGCCGGATTTTCGCGGCACTGAGGGCTTCTGGAAGGCTTACCCGGCCCTGCGCCACTCCGGGGAATCTTTCGCCGATATCGCCTCCCCGGTTACATTTGCCGCTTTTCCGGAACGGGCCTGGGGATTTTACGGCCACCGTCTGAACCTCTATCGCGAAACACAACCACATGAAGGGTTTCGCCTGTTACGGCAGATGGGCGAGACTTGCGAGCGCGGTTACTTTGTCTTTACCAGCAATGTAGACGGGCAGTTTGAAAAATCAGGCTTTGCTCCCGAGCGCATCAACGAATGCCATGGCTCGATTCACCACCTGCAGTGCCTGAACGACTGCCGCGGGGAAATCTGGCCTGCGGGTGAAATAAATCCTGAAGTCGATACCGGGCGCTGCCTTGCCACCGGCGACCTCCCGACCTGCCCGCACTGCGCGGAAGTTGCCAGGCCCAATATCCTGATGTTCTCGGACTGGGGTTGGAATACAGCACGCCAGGAGACCCAGCAGGAAAAATACCAATGCTGGCTGCAATCCGTATCAAACCTCGTGGTTATCGAATGCGGTGCAGGTACGGCCATACCCACTGTACGCGAGGAATCCGAGGCGGTCGGCGGCCGCCTGGTACGAATCAACCCGAGTGAGCCGGAATCCGGGCTTGATGATGCCATCGAGGTCCGCATGGGGGCCCTGGAGGCCATTCGCAGTATTGCGGCCATGCTGTAAACGGCTGTCCCGGCTGGCCGCGAAACTGTTAAGATCTGGACCTGACAGTAACACCGAATCCAGACACGATGCCCGACACCCCCTGCCCCTGCTGCTCGGGAAAGCCCCTTGAGCAGTGCTGCCAGCTCTATCTTTCCGGCAAGGCCTACCCGAATACTGCCGAGGCCCTGATGCGCAGCCGCTTCAGTGCTTTTGTAACAGGCAACCTGCCCTACCTGCGCAAAACCTGGCACCCGGATACCTGCCCGGAACTGGATGAAAGCGAGATGGATACACAGTGGACCCGGCTGGAAGTAGTGCGCAGCAAACAGGGCCTGAAAAAATCGATCGTCGAGTTCAGGGCTTATTACCACACAGGGGAAGGAGAGCGCGCCATGCATGAGATTTCACTTTTCCGGCTGTACCGGAAACGCTGGGTCTATGTCGGCCCGCTGCCGGAGTGGCCCTGACCCGCCAGGGCATCCACGAGGAAAGGAATCGCGAACATGAATCCCAGGGCGCAATTTTCCCGGCCGGCGACGCTGCTGGCAGCCGCACTGGTGCTGGCCGGCTGTGCCTCCAATGAACCGGTACTGCCGGGCTACCAGAACCAACCCACCACTGACCCCCTCAATTGCGACAGCTATTCCCTGACCCGGGACGCCCAGGTGCGCCGTGACGGCGACTTTTCCCTGGTACTGACATTTTCCGGTGGGGGGCACCGCGCCGCGGCCCTCGCGTACGGGGTGATGCTGGGCCTGAAGGAAGTCTCCCTCACTACCTCGCAGGGCGAGCAGGAGAGCGTCCTGGACGAGGTGGACATGATCAGCTCGGTGTCCGGGGGAAGCTTCCCGGCCGCCTACTACGGGCTTTATGGGGACCGGATTTTTTCAGACTTCGAGGATGACTTCCTGCGTGCAGACGTATCGCGCAGCCTGGTAAAGCGCCTGCTGGACCCAAACGCCCTGTTTGGTGACCGTCGCCGTACCGACCATATTGTCAGCTACTTCGAGGAAACCCTGTTCCGCAACAAGACCTTCGGCGACCTGAAACAGGCGGGCGGGCCACTGATAGTCATCAATGCCACCGACCTGGGGCGCGGGGTACGCTTCTCTTTCCTGCAGGAATACTTCGACCTGCTCTGCTCGGATATCGACAGCTACCCCATCTCACGGGCGGTGACTGCATCGGCCGCGGTACCGCTGGTGTTTAACCCGGTGGTGGTAAGGAATTTCGGTAACTGCCGCCCCACATGCCAGTCCATGGAACTGCTGCAACAGGCACAATACGACCACGATTCGATGCAGGTGCGCGAACTGGCCCGCGACCTGGAGAGCTATGAGGATGCACAGCAGCGCCCATTCATCCACCTGATCGACGGCGGCATCACCGACAACCTGGGCCTGATGGCCATCTATGAAATGGTGGAGATCACCGGCGGCGCGACGGAGTTCCTGCGCCGGCTCGACGCCACTGCCATGCCGCACTATGCAGTGATAAGCGTGGATGCCTCGACCAACGCCCCCACGGTCATCGAGCAGTCGACCCAGCCGCCAACCGTAAAAGACACCATCAACGCGGTCACCGATGTGCAACTGCACCGCTACAACGCCGCCACCATCGACCTGATGGGGGACCGGCTGGAACGCTGGACCGGCGAACTCGCCGACCAGGGGATCGACGTCACACCGCACTTTGTACGGATCCGTTTCAGCGACCTGCCGGAAGCCGAGCGCCGCTATTTCGACAGCATCCCCACCGGCCTGTCACTGACCGACATCCAGGTGACGACCCTGATCAACACCGGGCGCTCCCTGCTGTTCAACAACCCGGATTTCCAGCGGCTGGCGCAGGCGGTTGGCGCACGCATCCCGGACATCCCCGAACCCGCCGCGGGCGTATCTTCCCTGCAGCCGCCGCCAGCTGCAGGTGAAGATCGTTAATATCGCTCAACCCGGTTGCGCCCGGGGGTCCCGGCCCTGATCGACATCGCCTGCGCCTCCCGGCCTTTCGGCCCAGGCTGGAAACAGATCAACCTATGGGATTAAAGAGAAAGCATCAACAAAACGGCCAGTACGCTGCTGCAGCTTGAAATAGCCTTCAGTGCGGAGCCGGGCCAGTAATAACGGGGTAACAGTTCAGCGGCTCCGAGTTGCGGCAGACGCGGATCAGTCCGTATGGGTGAAGCGCGCTTTTTCCAGCTTCTGTTCACCATCAAACCGGTAAGCGACTAGCTTCCCTCCCCCCTTGCGCCCCTTCACCACCGAGTAGTCGAGACAGGCCACATTGTGAGTCAGTGGCCCGGGTTCGCCGTGAAGCCAGTAGTGCCCGATAAAACAGGGTACGGCATCGGGTGGATATTCGGGAACATTCTCCGGCACGCTGAGACTTGCCGCCGCTCCGATATCCACTCCCAGCGGCAGCGCAATATCCCCGAGACATGTTGCATCTTTGTTCCACCACTGGACCCGTACAGCCTTGCGGGCATTGCCGTCTTTGTCAGCAAAGGTTATTCCTTCCGGCAGTGAGACCTCATAGCCCTTCAGGAGTGTTTCCACCGCAACAAATTCGGGAGTTCCGCGCGTCGAGGCCGCCACAAGGAGCTCATGGTCCAGCCGCGCATCCGGGGCCCTGTCGCGCAGTAAGTCAACATGCTGCTGGTCCCAGCAGGCATGCACCACCCGACATCCTTCCAGTTCCAGCCACAGCGGCAGCTGGCGAAAAAAGTCCAGTACGTCCCCCTTCAGCTCTGGCAGGTGATCGAACTCGTTAAGGAAAGCCTGGTGCTGGCGGGTGTTCTTTGGGGTGCGCGGGCGCAGGGGCTCGCCTTTGTGCAGTGTATGGTAAGCCAGGGCATTGAGCTCGTGGTTACCCATCACCGCCAGGGCGTGGCCGTTGTTCACCATGGCCATAACAATTTCCAGCAACCGGCGATGCTGGCGCAGGTGCTCACCGCGGTCGATAAAATCGCCCAGGAATACGACCTTGCGCCCGGGATGGCGGAAACCGGATCCAGTTTCCCGATAACCCAGGTGCAGGAGCAGCTGCTCCAGTTCAGCGGCATGTCCGTGGATATCCCCGATAATGTCGTAGCCCTGTGGCAAAGCGCACCCCTATATTGAACTGGTAATACTGGTCAGCAACCGGGCGGTACGGCCAACCGATAATCAGATTACAATAGGCAGCATTTCACCACTACAGGCTGTCCGCTGTACATGGACCCCGAAATTCTCTTTGAAGACCCCTACCTGGTCGCCGCCTACAAACCCGGAGGGTGGCTGGTGCACCGGTCATCGATCGACCATCACGAGACTCGCTTTCTGCTCCAGCACCTGCGGGACCTCGTGGGCTGCCATCTCTACCCGATCCACCGGCTCGACAAGCCCACCTCCGGGGTAATCCTGTTTGCCAAGAGTAGCCAAGTCGCCGCCCGCGCGCAGGCGGAGCTGGCTTCAGAGAGTTCTGTGAAAGCGTATGTGGCCGTGTGCCGAGGCTGGTGCCCGGAGGAAGGCGTGATCGATTATCCCTTGCCGCCGGTCAGCGATTTCAAGCACCAGCGCAAGCGCCCCAAAGCCGACCAGCCCCGCCAACCGGCGTTGACGCGCTTCCGGCGGCTGGACACCACCGAGCTGCCCTATGCGGTCGACCGCTATCCCTCAAGTCGCTACTCGCTGGTGGAGATCGAGCTGGAAACCGGTCGCCGCCACCAGATCCGTCGCCACTTCAAGCACATTCACCACCCGCTGATCGGCTGCCCCAAGTATGGCAAGTCAGTGCACAACCGTTTCTTCGCCGAGCAGTTCGGCTGCGCGCGCCTGCTGCTGCACGCCCACCGGCTGGAACTGAACCACCCCGCAACCGGAGAGCGGCTATGCATTTACGCCCCCCCGCGGGGCTGCTTTGCCTCTATGCTGGAGACGTTGGGTTGGGTGCTGCCGGCCCGCTAAACACCAGCCGAACGGCTCACTCCGCAAGCACGGGGGCTGATTTCGACTGCTCGTCGTGGGATGACTCGCCAACTGCACCCTGTTCCCCGCCATAACTCGTCAACGCACCGGAACTGATCACGCCCTCCTCGCACAGCGTCGCCAGCGCAGCGTAGGCGATACTGGCGGCGTCCACCTCGAAATACCTGCGCAGGTCATCCCGCGCTTCGCTCAGGCCGAAACCGTCGGTGCCTAAAACCACGTAACGGCCGGGCACCCAGCGGGAGATGCTGGCGGGCAGTGCGCGCATGTAGTCGCTACAGGCCACGACTGGACCCTCGATGCCCTGCAGCACCTGCTGCAAATATGGCTCCCGTTTTGCGCCGCGCTGCTGGCGATTGTGGCGCTCTACCTGTTCGGCGTCGCGGGCAAGCTCGGTGTAGCTGGTGACACTCCACACGTCGGCACACACGCCCTTTTCAGCCAGCAGTTCCTGCGCGGCCAGCACCTGTTGCATGATGCTGCCGCTGCCGAACAGCTGCACCCGGGGCGCGCCGCCCGGCGTCAATTCCGATTCGCGGTAGAGGTAAATCCCCTTCAGCACGCCCTCCTCGATCCGCTCGAGCGCTTCTTCCGGCAATGCGGGCATCGGGTAGTTCTCGTTGTAAACCGTGAGGTAGTAGAACACCTGCTCGCCGCGGCCGTACATCTCGTCGATACCCTCGCGCAGGATGATCGCAAGCTCATAGGCAAAGGCCGGGTCGTAGCTGCGCAGGTTGGGCACGGTGGAAGCCAGGATAGGGGAGTGGCCGTCCTGGTGCTGTAGCCCCTCACCATTAAGGGTGGTGCGCCCGGCAGTACCGCCGAGCAGGAAGCCGCGACACATACTGTCGGCCGCGGCCCAGATGAGATCACCCACCCGCTGGAAACCGAACATGCTGTAGAAAATATACAGAGGGATGGTGGGTACGCCGTGGTTGGCGTAGGCGGTGCCGGCGGCCAGGAATGAGGCCATGGCACCTGCCTCGCAGATGCCCTCCTGCAGTATCTGGCCGTCCGCCGCCTCGCGATACGGCAGCAGGCTGTCGGCGTCCACTGGCTGGTACTTCTGCCCACCGGGGGCATAGATGCCCGCCTCGCGGAACAGCGCCTCCATGCCGAAGGTGCGCGCCTCGTCCGGCACGATGGGGACTATATATTTGCCGACGTTCCTGTCCTTGATCAGCTTGGCCATCATGCGCACCACCGCCATGGTGGTGGAGATGGCGCGCTCGCCGCTGCCCCGGTAGAACTCTGCAAACAGTTTTCGCTCCGGTGCCGCCAGCGCCGCACAGTCAACACGTCGCGACGGCATGGGCCCGCCAAGGGCGCGGCGCCGCTCGCGCAGGTAACGCAGTTCTTCCGAGTCTTCCGGCGGGCAGTAGAAAGCGGCCCCGGCCAGCGCCTCCTCGTCGAGGGGAATACCCAGCCGGCGGCCGATGGCGATGCGGTCTTCGCGGGAAAACTGTTTCTGCTGGTGCGCGGTGTTCTTGCCCTGGGCCGTCTCGCCCAGGCCGTCACCCTTGACGGTTTTCACCAGGATCACCGTGGGCCGCCCGCTGCCCTCGGCCGCGCGGGCAAAGGCGGCGTGGATTTTTTTCGGGTCCTGGCCACCGCGCTTGATCTCGCGCACCTCGTCGTCGGTCAGGCTGCTCATCAGCGCCCGCAGCTCGGGGGAGTTTTCCACCCAGTGCTCGCGCTGGGCGCCACCCGGCCGGGTGGAATACAGCTGGTAGTCGCCGTCCAGGGTCTCGTCCATGCGCTTCTGCAACACGCCGCGGTGGTCGTTCTGCAGTAATGTGTCCCAGCCGCTGCCCCACACCACCTTGATCACCTGCCAGTCGGCGCCGCGGAAGCTACGCTCCAGCTCCTGGATAATCTTGCCGTTGCCCCGCACCGGGCCATCCAGGCGCTGCAGGTTGCAGTTCACCACCAGCACCAGGTTGTCGAGGTTTTCCCGCGCGGCAATATTGATGGTGCCCAGCACCTCCGGCTCGTCCGCCTCGCCGTCACCGATAAAGTTCCACACCTTGCCACCGTTGGCGGGCTTGAGGCCGCGCGCCTCCAGGTACTTGGCGAAGCGGGCCTGGTAGATGGCCGACGGGGTGGAGAGCCCCATGGACGCGGTGGGCGCCTGCCAGAAATCCGGCATCTGCCGCGGATGCGGGTAGGACGAGAGGCCGCCGCCCGGCTGCAGCTGGCGACGGAAGTTTTTCAGTTGCTGCTCGGTGAGACGCCCCTCCAGGAAGGCACGGGCGTAGATGCCCGGCGCGGCGTGGGCCTGCACGTTGAGCTGGTCGCCGCCGTAACGCTCGTCACGGCAGCGGAAGAAATGGTTGAAACCCACCTCGAGCATGGTGGCGGCGGAGGCGTAGGTCGCGATATGGCCGCCGACCCCGGTGCCGCTGTCTGCCGCCTGCAATACCATGGCGATGGCGTTCCAGCGGATCATGTCCTCCACCCGCCGTTCCAGCTCCAGGTCTCCCGGATAGGCAGGCTGCGCCGACAGCGGGATGGTATTGCGGTAGGGGGTGTTCAGCGGCGCCTCGTCCAGCGGCACGCCGCTGCGCACCAGGCGCTCCTGCAGTTCGCGCAGGATTTCCCGGGCGCGGCCGGCGCCCTGGTAACGCAGGATATCGTCCAGCGCCTCCCGCCACTCCTGCAGTTCCGGGTCCAGTTCCCCGACACACTCCTGCGGATCCACTTGCATGTTCACCTCGCCCTACCCCGTTTTCAACTCCGGTCCATTCTCCAGAGGGAAAGACAGCCCGGCCCGGAAACCGGGCGGGCTGTCATCACTCCTATACCGTAAATCCAGTGCCAGCTGTCAGCCGATACCGGCCAGCGCCTGCTCCAGGTCGGCTACGATGTCCTCGGCGTTCTCGAGCCCCACCGCCAGGCGGATCAGCGTGCGGGAGATACCCGCCGCCGCCAGCTCCTCGGGCTCGTAGGTGGAGTGGGTCATGGAGGCCGGGTGCTGGATCAGGGTCTCGGCGTCGCCGAGGCTGACCGCACGCTTGCACATCTGCAGGCCGTTGATGAAGGCCACCGCCTGCTCGAAGCCCTGCTTGAGCTCGAACGCCATCACGCCACCGGCACCGCTCATCTGCTTGCCCAACAGCTTGTAACCGGGGTGGTCCGGCAGGCCCGGGTAGTAGACCTTCTCGACCGCCGGGTGCTTCTCCAGGTACTCGGCCACCACCTGGCCGTTCTCGCCATGGCGCTGCATGCGCAGGTGCAGGGTCTTGAGGCCGCGGATCACCAGCCAGGCATCGTGCGGGCTCATCACCGCGCCCATGTCCTTGCGGGTGGTCATCTTGATCTGGTCAATCAGTTCAGCCGGCCCGCAGAGGATGCCCGCTACCACGTCGCCATGGCCGTTCAGGTACTTGGTGGCCGAGTGCAACACCAGGTCGATGCCGTGCTCGGCCGGGCGCTGCAGGATCGGCGACATGAAAGTGTTGTCGATCACCGTGACGATACCGCGCTCCCTGGCGATACCGGCCAGGGCGTCCAGGTCCATCACTGTCATGCAGGGATTGATCGGGGTCTCGCCGTAGATCACTTTGGTGTTCGGCTTGATGGCCTCCCGCACTGCCTGCGGGTCGGCCAGGTCCACAAAGCTGACCTCGATACCGAGCGCCGGCAGCTGGTGGTTGAACAGCGCGTAGGTGCAGCCGTACAGGCGGTGGGAGGTGACCAGGTGATCGCCGGTCTTCAGCAGCGCGAAGATGGCTGCAGACACCGCGCCCATGCCGGAGCCGAAGGCGGCGGCCGCCTCGGTGCCCTCGAGGATGGCCATGCGGTTTTCCAGCTCCTCCACGGTGGGGTTGCCCAGCCGGGAATAGATGTGCCCGCCCGCCTCACCGGCGAAGCGATCTGCGCCCTGCTGCACGTCGTCGAAGACGAAGGTGGAAGTCTGGTAGATGGGAGTGGACAGCGGCCCGTGCTCACCCTGCGACTGCTTGCCGCCGTGGATGGCATTGGTCTCGATATTCTTGGATTCCCACATGTGTGCCTCTCTTATCGTTATACATCCGCGAGGCACTCATGCTGGTAGTGCCCCGCCTAGGGTTCCGGCAGATCCAGCTCGGTTGTCTGCTTCAGCGCCTTCAACACGATGCTGGTATGTATCCGGGCGATGCCCGGCAGCGGTATCAGTCGCGCGGCGATGAAATGATCGAGCGCGCGGTTGTTCACGGTGCTGACCTTGATCATGTAGTCGTATTCACCGGTCACGTGGTAGCACTCCAGCACCTCGGGCATGGCCACCAGGCGGTCGAGCACCTCGGCGATCCGCTCGTGCTGGTGCAGTTCCAGGGCGATCTCGATCAGGGCCAGGTTGTCGTGCCCCAGCTTCTCCCGGTTGAGCATCGCCGCGTAGCCGCTGATATAGCCCTCCTGTTCCAGCCGCCTGACCCGGGCCAGCGTGGCCGGCGGCGACAGGTGCACCCGGTCGGACAGCTCCACATTGCTGATCCGCCCTTCGGCCTGGAGGACCCGCAGGATGGCGATATCCGTACGGTCCAGCGACGAAACAGAGGTTACCATTCGAGAAGCCTCACAGAGTATGATTAGGAAAAATCTAGATTATTCCGAATATTGTTAAGTAGCAATGACTTGCCACCGGCTCGAATTAAGAAAATTCGGTTCGGCTGGCGACCGGATTTTCGGTTATTAGGTGGGGCACGGAGGGACCGCGCGCGGCGGTCAGGGGATCCGGTGTGCCGGCCGGGGTCGCCCACCAAAAAAAGCCAGCCATCGGGCTGGCCCTGGCGCGGGCTCCGCTGCATACGGAGCCCTCTTTCATATACCCTCCTGATCCGGGCATGTCCGCCGGCGACCAGAGCCGGCTAACCTATTCCCGTCTATTTCCCACCTATCGCCGTGACCGATCGAGTGTATTTCGATACGCCCGGGACTGGGGGTAAACTTTCGGGCATAGCCCCGCATAAAAGAAGAACAGCAATATGCAGCCGTATCCCGATCGCTGGCCAAACCTCGCCAGCCTGCTGATGGTGTCCATGATGGGCGCCGCCGTGCTCACCTTGCTGCCCCTCTGGGTCGGCGGGCTCAGCGACCAGGGAAACTTCACCGAGTCCCAGGTCGGCTGGCTGGCGGCAGCGGATGTGATCGGCATCTTTGCCAGTTCCGCGTCGGCGCTGTTCTGGGTCCGCCAGCTACCCTGGCGCCCGGTAACCCTGGCCGGGCTGGCGCTGTTTCTCGGTGGCAACTTACTGAGCCTGGATACCGACAGTTTCACCCTGCTGATGTTGTTCCGGATCCTGGCGGGCCTGGGTTGCGGCGCGGCTTATGCGGTAGCGCTGGCCGGGCTCGGCGATCACCGCCGCCCGCCACTGGCATTCGGCCTGATGGTGACCGCGCAGGTGACCTTCGGCACCCTCGGGTTCTTCGCAGTGCCACGGATCATGGAGCTCTGGCAGGTCAATGGCTTCTTCCACTACCTGAACGGGTGGCTGGTGGCCACGCTAGTGGCCTGTACCCTGGCGTTTCCTGTCTCCGGGCGGGAATCCCGGGCTGCGGGCCCCGCTATCCTCACCCTGCTCCACAGGCGATCGCTACTGGTGTTCGCCACCACCGTGGTTTACTACTGTGGCGTTTCAGCGGTGTGGGCTTACCTGGAACGCATCGGTGTCGATATGGGTCTGGACGGTGCCCGGGTCGGGGACCTGCTGGGTATCGGGTTTGCGCTCAGCGGCCTGGGATCCCTGGCCACCCCGCTGGCCAGCCGCGCCCTGGGCCGGCCCGCGGCGCTGGTGAACACCTTCGCCGTGCAGGTAGCGACCCTGGCCCTGCTGATGGGCCAGGCGGATGTGAACGCCTTCCTCCTGTACGCTGCCACCTCAATCGTGTTCCAGTTTTTCTGGAGCTTCACCATTCCCCTGCTGATGGACCAGTTCAACCGCGTTGACGATACCGGGCGGTTTATCGTGCTCTGCGCCAGCGCCTTCAAGGTGGGGGAAATTCTCGGGCCGCCCCTCGCCGCCTCTGCAATCCAGCCATGGGGTTACGCCGGGGTCCTGTGGCTGGGCATCGGCTGCATGGTCCTGGCACTGGCGATGGCGCTGGTAACCGAAGGCTGGCAGCCAAGTACCCAGGCCGCACCAGTACCTGGCACCCCATGAGCAATCCCATTGCGCCATTTTATGCCCTTTGCCTCACGGTATTTCTGTGCGCCGGCACGGGAGCACGGGCCTCGGAGGACGCCGGGGACCCGTTCCGGCGACTGGGACAGACGGCGCTGGGACTCGGCCAGTTCCGCTCCGCCAACGGCACACCGGCGGCGAATTACTGGCAGCAAAGGGTCGACTACGAACTCGACGTCCAGCTCCTGCCGGAGGAATCGCAACTGGACGCCAGTGCGCTGGTGCATTACCACAACAATTCGCCTGACCGCCTGCACAACCTGTACTTCGCCCTCGACCAGGATGCACTCCTCCACGACAGCACCGCCAGCTATCAGCTCCTCGCCGGTGATCCGCCAGCGAGAACTGTCGTCAAGGAACGGGCCGGCGCCACCGCGGGCTTTAACATCGAGTCGGTGCAACTGGCCAGCGGACAAACGCTGCAGTGGCAACAGCATGGAACCCTGATGCAGGTACGCCTGCCAGCCCCGCTGGAAAGCGGCGACCAGGTGGCACTGTCATTCCGGTGGCGGCTCGGCCTGCTGGACAAGCAGGCCGCAGCGGCGCGCAGCGGATACGAAGCACTGGATGACGGCAGCCGTATCTTCCTCGCAGCACAGTGGTTTCCCCGGGCGGTGGCTTACACAGACTACGCCGGCTGGCAGCTCAAGCCCTTCCTGCAGCAGGGCGAGTTTTCCCCCGAGCTGGGTCGCTACCGGGTGCGTATCACTGTGCCGGAGAACTATGTGGTGGCCGCCAGCGGTGAGCTGCAAAACGCCCGCGACGTGCTGGACCGCGAGCAACTGCGACACTGGGACAGCGAGACCGGGGACGCCCAGTGGATCGTGGATGCCGGGCGGGCGCAGCAACGACGCGGGCGCAGTACCGACCGGCGGAAGGAATGGTTCTTCCAGGGAGAACAACTGCGGGATTTTGCGTTCGCCGCATCCCCGGTGTTCCAGTGGCTACAGAAACAGGACCGCAGCGGGCGCCGCCTGCAACTGTTTTTTCCTGCCGAAGCGGCATCCCTCTGGGAGACCTTCGGACTGGCGGCGATGGAGCATACGCTGGAGATTTTCGACAGCGCCACATTCCCCCTGCCCCGGCAGAGCATCAGTGTGGTGAATGTGGCGGGTGTCGGTATGGAGTATCCCGGTCTCTCTGCCATCGGTTTACGCCCGCAGAGGAATACGGCGGAAACCAACGCGGATGACACAAGCATGAAGGGAGGCGAGGAACAGCCCTGGGATGCGCAGACAAAATACGATTTTATCGGCAGCGTGATTCACGAGGTGGGTCACAACTACCTGCCGATGGCCATCAATACCGATGAGCGCGAGTGGGCCTGGCTGGATGAAGGCCTGGTGAGTTTCCTGGAATACCGCGCCGAGCATGCCTGGGAGGCCAGTTTCCAGGTTATTTACGGGGAACCGCGTAGCGTGGCTGGCTACACACTCTCAGCCAACCACCAGCCCATCATGACCAGCGCCGACAGCCTGAAAGAAAAAGTCCCCAATGCTTACAACAAGACTGCCAGTGTCCTGAACATGCTCCGGCACCTGGTGATGGGGCCGGAGACCTTTGACCGGGGCTTACGCCGCTTCGCCCGCGACTGGCAGGGCAAGCGCCCCGTGCCCGGGGACTTTTTCCGGGCCATGGAGAATGCCGCGGGGGAAGACCTTAGCTGGTTCTGGCGCAGCTGGTTCTACGCCGCGCACCACGTGGACTTTGCCATTACCGGCATCGCCGAGCAGGGAACCCTCCTCAGCACCAGCCCGATCGCCCAGCCAGAGCCACCGGCGCTGGCTTACACCGCCGGGGAAATTACCTCTTTTGCCGTCGATCGTGACCCGGAGCTCGTGGATGGCTATACGAAACCCCTGGAGCAACAGCCGGTGGCCCAGGCCATGACCAACGCCGGCAGCAAACTGCCCGCGCCCGGTGAGACCACACGCTGGTTTCAGCTGACGCTGGCCAACGGCGGCAACGGCCTGTTGCCGATGCCGCTTGATATCGCTATGGACGACGGACGCGGCTTCCGCTGGCAAATTCCCGCGCAGACATGGATGCGGGCCGACCGGGGAAGGCTGGTGCTGCAGGTCCCCCTGCCGGACTCCTCCCGGCCACAGCGTATCTGTATCGACCCCCTGTGGCTGACGCCGGATACAGACCGAAGCAACAACTGTATTGAGATCGAAGCACTATGAACAGAAATCAACTCCCCGGGCTTGTGGTGCCGCTGCTCGCCATCTTCTTACTGCCCGCAATGGCCGCAGCAGAATCGACGGCGCCCCGGCAGGACATGGCCAGTAAAGTCATGGCCCAGGCCCTGCCCTGGGACAATAAAGAATACCGGGTGGGCAGTGCCGAGCAATGCATGAACTGGACCCGGGAAGTGCTGGTGGCGGCGTGCGGCAAGCATTTCGCCACCATCGAGACACAGGAACCCTGGGACGGGCACCTGCTCGGCCCGGACGATGAGCTGCTCCCGGAACATGTGGACTCACTGGCCGCGGATGAATTCGGTGAAAAAATCATCCGCCTCGAGGATTTGCAGGCCGGCGACCTGGTGTTCCTGAAAAATACCTATGGGGACTGGGCCGAGGGTGTCTTGACCCACGTGGGCATCGCCCTGGGTGACGGGAGCTATATCCATCGCATGACTTCCAATGACGGTATTGTCAGGATCGACCCCATCCCCAGCGGCGACTTTGACTCGGGCATTCGCTTGAAGGAATCTCTGTGCTATTCCGATTGAAGCCCCCAGCCGGCCGTTTTATCCAGCGATGGCTGCCCACCATGCTAGTGGGCCTGCTACCACTCGGCGGGATTCTTGCCGACGGCGCAATGACGCTCAAGCTGCCCTACTGGAAGCAGACTGAAAATCGCTACCAGCCGGAGCGCACCTGCTCACTTACTTCCCTGGCGATGGTGACCGATTATTTCGGCCTTACGGATCCCCAAACAACTGGCCGCACCCCGGACTACCTGTTCGGGCGACTCGATGGGGTACGCCAGACAGTGGCCGCACTGCAGGAAGGTTTTAACAGCATCGCCGCGGCTGCGGGGAGCGACCTGCGCGCTCACAGCAAGACCAACGGGACTATTAGCGAGCTCCGGGCCGCCCTCGCCACCGGACATCCTGCCATCGTGCATGGCTGGTTCACGCCATCGGGCCATATCCTGGTGGTAACGGGTTTCGATGGGGATCACTACACCGTGCACGATCCCAATGGCCGCTGGAACCTGGAGAAGTGGGGCAGCTACGATACCGGCGTGTCCGGGCGTGACCTGCGCTACCCGAAAGAGGCATTTGAACTGGCGATCAACGATAACGGCAGCGGTGATGACCTCTGGCTGCATATATTCCGCAGGCAGGTAGCCACAGGGAAACAATGACCGGCGGGAGATACCTGTTAAAGCCGGGCATCACCTCCCCGCTTCCGGAACCGTGGTGTTGTCGATGATGATATTCCCATGGTGCGCAGACGCCGATACCTGCGCCAGGGCCCCGAGTCGGTCGATCATCGCCTGCCCCTCCACCGCCGGTCGTCCATCCTCAGTAGCAGTGCCCCGCCCCGTCACACCATCAACAATGCCCGCAGCATTCATGGACTCCAGCAGCGGCTGCAGTGGGGATGGCAACATCAGGTCCCGTTCCAGGTAGCCTGAGGCCAGTGCGAGCACGCCATGCACACCCCAGTTGGAAACATCGGACAGCACCAGGCAATCAGTCTGCACCGAGGCCGGGATGATCCCCTGCCTCTCCAGGATCGGCGCCACCAGCCCCATGCCCACCTCATTGCCACCGTCGGCAAAAGCAATACTCGGGCAGCGGGACAGCTCGAGCAACAGCTCCCAGCAGGCTGTCTGCGAGCCGATTTCCTGCCCGTGCATGTTGTAATAGCAATTGTCCCCGGCGCGGCCCGGCACTTCGACAAATACCAGCAGAGTGGGCCGGAAGTCATGCAGGTGTTGTTGCACCTGCAGGCTGAAGTCCGCCGCCGTACCGCCCATGGGTTCAAATACCTGCTTGTGCCGCAACCCGACCAATCCCGCCGGCTCTTCAAGCCGCTGCAGATAATCCGGTAGCCCGACCAGGCGTACCCGGGAACCCAGTTGCTCCAGTGCCGCCGCAAGGGCGAGCGCGCCAACCGGCCCGTCTGTCTCGAAGCTCTGCCCCACCGGGAAGCCGCTGATAATGGTGACCCGCTGGCAACTGCGCAGCAGGCAGTTCATCGCGCGCTGCAGGTAGCCGCCACCCCAGACTGCGCGCACCCCGGCCATCCCACGAAAGTCGGAGTCCACCAGTATTTGCTCCATTGCTGTTGCAAGGGCGTCAAGTTGCGGTACGTCGCCCCGCAACCCGGAATGGTCGGCAAGCGCGCGCCTGCTCGAACTTCGCCGGCTCACAGCGGACTCCAGTCAAGGTCGCCGGCTGCAGGGATGCCCGCCAGTGATGTGTTGAGCCGGTCGGTGACCAGCATATGGCCGGGACTGTGGGTGATACAGAAGTCGAGTCCCGCGTTTCGCAGGGCCTCGATCGCGGTAACGCCGCAGGCCCAGAAAGCCGGAACCTCGCCCTGCCGGAGCGGGACCGGATCGCCAAAATCCGGCTTATCTATATCGGTAATCCCGAGTGCAGCCGGGTCGCCGGCAAATACCGGCGCACCGTGAACCAGGGGATAGCGCTCGCACACCTGTTGCACTTGTGGCAATTCAGTGGGCATAAAGGGGCGCATACTGACCACCAGCCGAGCGTGGAATGGTCCGGACGCTTTGCAGGCCTGCTGTGTCCGGTACATGGGGACGTTACAGCCCTCGGAGATATTTCGTACCTCCAGCCCCTCGCGGTCCAGCGCTTCCTCGAATGAGAAGGAACAGCCAAGGGCAAACGTGACCAGGTCATCCCGCCAGTGGCAGTGGATATCCGTAATCTCTTCCGTGTCCGCACCGGCCCGGTGCAACTGGTAACGGGGCAAGTCCGAACGGATATCAATATCCTCGCCAAGTGCCGCAAGTCGGTGGTCACCGGGCGAAGAGCGATACAGCAGGGCACAGGCCCGGGGATTGGCGGTGCAAAAGGCCGCGAAATCGTCGGCATATGCCGCCGGGACTATGGCGATATTTGCCTGGACCAGGCCCGCCCCCAGTCCCGAGGTGGGAGCCCGAAAACGGCCGGCACGAATTTCCCGGCGAATATCCAGCCCGCTTTCCCCGCTCACGCCCCGGCTCCCAGCTCTTCCCGTACCATCTCCTCGCCAACGCCGGGTTTCCGGCGAGCGTTGATAAAGGTCCCGCACTCTGCTTCCACCGCCAGGCCCGCCCGCAGCACCGCGGCATCAGCATAGGGCCGTCCCACCAGCTGTACACCGGTGGGCACGCCGTTTTGCGCCAGGCCACTGGGCATCGAAAGTACCGGGCAGCGACTCAGGGTATTGAACGGGTAGGTCATAAACCATCCCTTGACCGGATCCACCTGGTGCCCGTCGATACTGATACTGTCGCGGCTGTAATCGAAATCTGCCGGCACCCGTGTCGTGCACACGGTCGGGCACAGGATAAAGTCACAGTCGCGGAAAATCCGCTCCAGTGATTCCCACATGACCTGGGCATAGGTGTGTGCCTCCAGGATCGCTGCCGGCATCGCAGCGCGGGACAGGGCAAAATAATGCCGCGCATAGGAGGTGAGCTGTTCGTGACACTCCGGCCGGTCAAACTTTTCCCGCAGCATATGCCCCATCTGCGCTCCCTGGTGCACCTGCGCGGTGTGGATACAGCGATCGTCCCAGCCCGGCGAGACAGTGTCCACCTCGGCGCCCATACGCCGCAGCATGTCGGCAAAAGCCAGTGTGTTTTGCCGTACGTCGCGCTCCAGCGGGTAAAAACCCAGGTCCAGGGACAGGCCCACACGCACGCCCCGCAGGTCCAGTGGGTCTGCGACTACAACCTCTTTCGGCAACTGCGACATCAGGTCTACCGGATGGGGACCGGAAACCAGGTTATAGGCCAGCAGTGTATCGCGCACACTGCGGGTGAGCATGCCATGGTGTACATAGGGATCCACGTTGTAAGGCGGGATTTCCGGGATGCGGCCAAACGACGCTTTCAGTCCCACCAGACCGCACATGGCGGCGGGGATGCGCAAGGACCCGCCCATATCGGTCCCGTTTGCAAGGGTGCAGAAGCCGGCGGCCAGTGCAGCCGCCGAGCCACCGGAGGAGCCGCCCGGTGTAACCAGGTGATTCCAGGGATTGCGCGTCACACCCCAGAGATCCGACCAGGTATAAGCAGCCACAGAAAACTCAGGTGTTGTCGTGCGCCCGCAGAAGGTTGCGCCGGCGGCATCCAGGCGCTCGGGCACCGGATCGGTGACATCAGCCAGGTTGTGTTCCAGTAGGCGTGAGCCGTTGGTGGTTACCTCACCGTGGAGATAGGTTTCGTCCTTGATCGCCGTGCTGATGCCTTCCAGCTGCCGCGCGCTGCCATTCATGTAGGCCGCTTCCGCCCGCCGTGCCCCCGCCATCGCGCGGTCCAGGTAACGATCAGTGAATGCATTGATACCCGGGCCCAGCTCTTCGATGCGACGGGATTGTGCCCGTATAACCTCCACCGGGGAGATGGCACGCTTGCGAAAGAGTTCAATCGCCCCACAGGCGTCGAGATAGCATAGTTCCTCGGACATGGTATTTCCTGTGATTGATCTGGAATCTGGAGTCATGATGGGGCAGCGCCCCGGCTTGTAGAAGTGAACAACCAATGGCGCCACCGATAGGTCCCCGCCCCGGGCAAAAAAAACCGGGAACGGCAATGCCGGTCCCGGTTTTCCATCCCGTGGTCAATGGCGATCACTCAGAACTGGTAGGACAGGTTAAGGCCCACCGTACGGGGCCGCAGGTTGATCGCCCGGTAGCCCATGCGTCCGCCGAAATGCCCCGATACCTCCGCGTTTTCATTGGACAGGTTGTTCACCCACAGGCTTGCACGGTACTGGTCATAATCCGCGGCGACGTAGGCATCGAGAACGGAATAGGCATCGCGCACATAGGCTTCCCCATCCTCCTTGTCGATACGATCCGAAGCCGTCTCACCGACATAGCGGCCGGCCAGGCTGGCAGACAACCCGAGCCCATTAACCAGGACTGTATCGAATTTCAGGCCCAGGTTATGCCGCCACTCCGGTGAGCCACCCAGCTCACCGCCTTTCTCGTAAATGTAGCAATCGCTACCGCCATCCGGGCCACCGTAAGTGCAGACTTCGGCTGTCTCGGCCCACTGTGCCTCAGTCGTCGCGGCTTCATAATTCAGGGACCAGTTATCCGCGAGCCGATAGCTTGCCGCCAGCTCGATGCCGGTGGATTCCGAATCCGGGCCATTGGTGGTGCCATTGATCGGCAGGTAGCCGCCGACTGTCTGGCTCCAGTAGGTCTGGGTATTTTTCCAGTCCATCCGGTACCAGTCGGCATGTACAAACAGCGCGCCGTCCAGCAGGTAACCCTTTACACCGATCTCATAGTTATTTACCGAATCCGGTTCGTAGAACTGGATATCCTCAGTGGGCTCCTGGCCGCCCTCCTCCTTGAATGCGTTGGCACCACCGCGACGGAAGCCCTGGGAGGCGGTGGCATAGAGCATCACGTCATCAGTCAGGTCGTAGGCGGTATTGAACTTGAAGAAAGACTCGCCCGTACCTTCGATTTCCGCAACTCGCTCGCCGCTGGTAAAGCCCAGGTAGTCGGTCACTTCGCCATCGGATTCATCCGTGTAGTTGAACACCCGCGCACCGAGAGTGACATCCCAGCGCTCCGTCATTGCGTAGGTAGCCTCGCCGAACAGAGCCAGCTCTTCATAGGTACCGCCCAGGTCCTCGGCGTAGCCCTCATTGACACGCCCACCTGCCGCAGCGCGATCCAGCCAGGGAACATTCTCATCCAGCTCCGGCATCCACTCCGAGAAACGCTGGCGCTTCTCCTGCTCTGCATAATAAATGCCACCAATCCAGCTCAGCGGACCTCCGCCATTGGACACCAGCCGGGTTTCGTGACTCACACCCTCGTAGACATTGTCAAAGGTCATGTAAGCGCTGTTATTACTGCCTGATAGCGAAATCTCCGGGGAGATCCAGCCATAGAAAGACTCGCCGTAATCGGCGTAATCTCCCTGCCCTGCAGCCTGATCTTCATAGCGCGAGGTTGTGGAGTAGATATCGGCAAAGCCCAGCGCGAGCTCCGCAGTAATGGAGTCGAGCACAAATTCCCGGTCCGAGAATTCCTCGTAACGGGACACCACAGTGTGCTCGCCATACTGGTACGGCGTATCCTCGCGGAAAGTGGTGTCAAAACAGTCGATATCGCCTTCACAGAAACGACTGACCGGCAGGCGGCTGGCACCATTGATACCATGGGCCAGCTCACTCTGCTGGATATGGCTCAATGTCACCTTGAAATCTTCAGTGGCCTGCCATAGTAATGAGATCTTGCCACCGGTGGCCTCATGCCAGTCATCATCCTCATACAGGGTCTTGCCCGGGCTGGGGTCCCCGGGCCAGGCACTGTCGCCAGTCCGCCACACCGGGTTGACGGCGCGATCGGTATAACCCTTCTCGTCCAGGTTCGCCACCGATGCACGAACCGCTACGCTGTCCCCCAGGGGCAGGTTGACGACAAAGTCCGTGTCATTGCTGATGCCGTCACTGTAATCCGTCTGGTAGATACTGGTGTTGGCGACAAATTCGGTTTCCCCCAGCTGCGGCTGGTTGGTGACATAGCGCACCGTACCGCCCAGGGAACCGGCCCCGTACAGGGTACCCTGCGGTCCGAGGAGGGTCTCGACACGGGCGATGTCCTTGATGCGGTAGCGCATATGCGGCAGCGGGGTGTCGTCCAGGTAGTACGCCAGGGTGGAGCGAACAAACTGGTCCAGGTTGTTGGCGTTTACCGGCGACACGTTCAGGCCCCGCACTGTCACGGAGTCATTAAAGCGGGCGCCGTTCAGGGGTGCGCTGATGGCGACACTCTGTTCGATCAGCTTCTTGGCGTCGGTGATATTTCGGTTGCGCAGGGCATCCTGGTCGATCGCGGAAATGTTGTAGGGAATATCCTCGACTGACTCGGCCCGGCGTGTTGCGGTTACCGTGACAGTTTCCAGTACACTCTGTTTTTCCTGATCCTTCGCTTCCTCTGCGTCGCTGGTGTCCTGGGCGAAGACGGCCGGTGCCAGGGCAAATGCCAATGTGGAAACAAGACAAGGGAGCGGCTTCTTCTTGAAAGGTACCATAACCAGTTCCTTATTATTTGCGGGTCTCTGTCGGTGAATAAACTCCCGGGCGCGCACCTCTCACCCTTGCTCACAGAATCACCCGAAAACCCCGGCCGCCCAAAATACAACCTATCGGTTTAAGCTATGCATCAGCGACGGTTATGGTGTCTTCCAGGCTTTTGCCAGATCGGCGGAACTTAGACATAAATGACAGAAATGACTGGTGGCAACGCGACCAGCTACAGGCCTCCGCAAAACAGGGCCCTGATTTGAAAGGGTTTTCACTGCTCCCGCATTCGCTACCGACATGTCCCCGCCAGCCCAGATGAGCAATCCAGGCCCGGGTTGGGCAATCCGGTTTACTCACAAGAAGGGTGTGATAGAGTCCTTACCATAGGCAAAACCGATACCAGCTCACGACCGGACAACGCCGGCAAGTGGCAAGGAAAATATATAAAAGGAAGTAAGCCCGGATGGAAAGCCGTTTCTATATCGCCCCTGAGCAGCTGGAGGCCTTCGAAGTTGCTGCCCGCAGCGGCTCATTTTCCGCCGCCGCCCGCGCCCTCGGCAAGGCCCAGTCCACCATCTCCGGCCTGATCAGCAACTTGGAGATCGACACAGGCCTGCAACTGTTTGACCGGGCCGGGCGGGAGCCAAAACTGACCGCCCAGGGCCGCGCCCTGTTGCAGGAAGTGCGTGCTCTGCTGAACTCCTATTCCCGCTTCGAGGCCAAGAGCCGTAGCCTGGGCGCAGGTGTGGAGGAGTCGATTACCCTTGCCATCGACGAGTCCGCCATCGACCTGCAACAACTGGTGCAGGGACTGGATGCTTTCTACGAGCGATATGCCACCGTGTCGCTCAACCTCCTGCACGCATCCGGAGACAGTGCGGCAGAGCTGGTACGGGAAGGCAGGGCTGATATCGGTATTATCCTGAGCCAGGGGGATTACCCCGAGGACTTCGACTTCCGCGGCGCCGGCAGTTGCAGCTTTGTACTGGTGGCAGGTGCCCAGCATCCCATGGCCGCGCAGGACGCTGTGTCCAGCCAGGACCTGCAAGATCACCTGCACCTGCGCATCAGTGCCCCCGGCAACCAGGGATCACTGCCGGAAAACGACCTGAGCCATCGAATCTGGTACCTGGAGAGCTACTCGCTTTTCATGTCCATGCTGACCGCCGGCCTGGGATGGGCCTTTGTCCCACTGCATATCGCGAAGCCGCACCTCGACGCGGGCAGCATCCGTATTCTGACCACGGATTTCCAGCTGACGCCCTACCCCTACGGCACTGACCTGATCTGGTCCCGGCGCAAGTCACTTGGACCTGCGGGGCAGAGCCTGGTGGATGAAATCTCGGGGGTGCTGGCAGCGGCACCGGAAGAGCCGGCGTGAGGAGATTGCCTTCCCGGCAAGACGACGATCACCGAGCGGGCGATTGCGTTTACGGTCAAAGTCCCATCCGGGACTCTACTTACATGCAAGCCTCCCTGGTATTACTTCATGAAACATAAAGATTTATTGTCGCCCATCAACCGCACTCTGTTCTTGTAGCCCCACGCAGCCTTTCAATATCCCGCCTCGGCGGCGCGCCGAACAGGCGGCTGTACTCACGGCTGAATTGTGACGGGCTCTCGTACCCCACCCTGAACGATGCTGTGGAAGCATCAAGGTGTTCATTGAGCATCAGGCGTTTCGCCTCACTCAGCCGCAACCACTTCTGGTACTGCAACGGGCTCATGGCAGTGAGCTGGCGAAAATGATGATGGAATGTGGGCGTGCTCATCTGCACCAGACCGGCCAGGCTCTCGATGCGCAATGGCGAACTGTAGTTTTCTTTCAGCCAATCGATGGCCTTCGCGATTCGGTACCCCTGGCTGTCTACCGATGCGATCTGGCGCAGCAGTGCGGACTGGTCACTCAACAGTAACCGGTAGTGTAACTCCCGCTGGATCAGCGGCGCGAGTACATGGATGGCACCGGGCTCGTTGAGCAAATTAAGCAGGCGCCTGAACGGCTCCATGATCGCCGGGGTCATGCTACCCAGCCCGGCACTGATCCCGCCCGACCGTTCACCGGGGTCAGGCGGGCCTTCCCCTGCCATCAATTCCGCCAGCACACTGATATCGAGCTTCATGACCAGTCCCAGGCAGGGCTGCTCCGCGCTGGCATCCAGCACCTGGGAACTTGCCGGCAGGTCCAGCGATGTGATCAGGAAGTTGCTCCTATCGTAGGGATAGGCTTCGCCACCGATCAGCATCTGCTTGGTGCCCTGTACCACCAGCACTATGCTCGGTTCAATCAGGCAATAGTCCGGCTGGGTGGGCTCGTCGCGCCGGAAGAACAGCAGGTCCGGTACCGGTGTCGCCCAGTCCCCTGTCGCCTTCACCCTTTCAGCAATTATTTGCGCCATTTCCCGCTGAAAAGGGCGAATCTGTGCATTGTAGCCGTGATCTTCAACCATAAGAGGTTCCCGCTTTCTCCGGATGCACTATAACCCAGGGTTTCCACGCCATCCAACAGAAACGATACCGCCTCATAGGATCAGGCAACAAAGCAAGCGTAATACTCTAACGACCCGTGGGGATGGCACAGCAGAATAACCCCGACAGCTCGAGAGACCGCCCACACGCCTCCCCGGCGGAATCGGTCTCCCGGCTGATCCGTCGCGGCCAGAGAAAACCGCTATGGTTTCACCCAAGTTAACGGAACAGCAGAGTCATGAGGAGGCTTCCATGATGGATAACGTTAAAGGCAAAGTGATCGTGATTACCGGCTCCAGCAGCGGCAATGGTGAAGCCGCTGCACGCCACCTGGCAGAACGTGGCGCAACCGTTGTTCTTGCCGCACGCCGCAAAGACCGTATTGAAGCACTGGAGAAAGAGCTGGCCTCCGCTGGACACCAGGCGAAGGCGATAGTGACCGATGTGGTCGATAAAGCGCAGGTCCAGAACCTACTCGACACCACCGTAGAGACTTTCGGTAAGGTCGACGTCCTGATCAATAATGCCGGCCTGATGCCCCTGGCCCCGCTCGAGCAGGTCAAGACCGATGAGTGGGACCAGATGATTGATGTCAACCTCAAGGGCACGCTCTACGGCATTGCCGCCGCGCTTCCGCATATGGCAAAGCAGAAGTCGGGACACATCATCAACGTTTCTTCGGTCTACGGACACAAACTCGGCCCCGACGCCACCGTGTACTGCGCCACCAAGCACGCAGTGCGGACACTTTCCGAGGGACTGCGCCAGGAGGTCAAGCCCTACAATATCCGCACAACCATCATTTCCCCCGGGGCGGTGGCAACCGAGCTGCTGGAGCATATCAGTGACAAGGAAATCCAGGCGCAGACAAAGGATTTTGTCAGCCAGATCGCAATCCCCGCAGACAGTTTTGCACGGATGGTTGCATTTGCGATCAATGAGCCGGAGGACGTGGACGTAAACGAAATTCTCTTCCGTCCAACAGCCCAGCCGATCTGATCCGGGCTGGCCAACCAGGCCCCGGGGATCTGTCCCGGGGCCACTGGCAGCAGGGACCTGACCATCAATAGCAGGGGAAAGGAAGTATGATCCGTAAATTTCGCAAGGCGCCAGCCTTTTTATCAAACCGGCTCAAAGCCTCAGTGATCGGCTTTGCCGGGAGCTGCTTCCTGGCCGGTTCGGTTACTGCAGCCTTACCGGCAGCTGCAGAAACACAAGCCACCAAAAAGGAGGTTGGAATGATTCTGAGAAAGAATGGCTCACAGGACTCGATTGAAGGTCCAGCCGATTGGTTTACTGGCCGAGCGCGCATCGACCCCATTCACCTGGAGGCCCAGGAGCCTTCACGAATCACTTCGGCGCTCGTCACTTTTGAACCGGGCGCCCGAACCAACTGGCACACACATCCCCTGGGCCAGCTCCTTATCGTGACCTCGGGTAAGGGCTAGACGCAATGTGAGGGTGAACCCCGTGTCGAGATCAATGCGGGAGACAGCATCTGGTGCCCGCCAGGACATAAGCACTGGCATGGAGCGACCAGCAGCACGGGCATGAGCCATATTGCCATCCAGGAGGCACTGGATGGAAAAAATGTTGAATGGCTTGAACCTGTCACCGACGAGCAGTACCTGGATTAAACCGTGGCCCGGGGCTCCCGCCCCAGTTGCCAACAGACACCCGATCACCAACTGGGATCGGGAACAAGATTCGCGCCCCTGGTTTTATTGATCGCAGTGCTGGCAACTGCCGGCCCTGCCCTGGGCAGCTTGGCCGGCATTGCCCGGCCCGGCTACGCAAATGATAACAACCTCGAAAACAAGGTCACCACATTGACGAAAATCCAGATAACCGCTGACGGCACCACAGTAACAGCCACTATCGAGGATAATGCAACCTCCCGGGCTTTTGTCGCGTTGCTGCCATTGGCCCTGAAGCTGGAAGACTTTCACCAGGCCGAAAAGATAAGCGACCTTCCCGACCGCCTGCCTACGGACGGAGCCGCCGATGGCTACAGTCCCTCAGCGGGCGACATCAGCTACTATGCACCCTGGGGAAACCTGGCAATCTTTTATCACGATTTCGGATACTCGAAGGGACTGGTTCGGCTGGGGCATGCCGACGCCGGTATCGAACTGTTCAGAAAGCCAGGCTCCGTCACCGCAACCATCGAACGTGACTCGCAGCAGGACTGAGTGATCGCTGAAGGGCTTAAGGGCATCACCGCAGGAGGCATTCCCAAGCCACAACTAATGTACCATTCACGATTTCTGTACAAGAACGCATTCGAGACACTGAAGTCGGACGACCACGGGATAGAGCAAAGCACCGGCCGCCGGCGACTTACGCCCGCCTCCAGCATAGATACCGGCAGTCTTTGAGTACCGGATTGCACTGGTACACAAAATACTATTACGACGCCTCCTCCCAATCATGATCATGGCCACAGGTGGTGACCATATGATTGCCTGGATCCACACCGGCAGACCAAGCAAAATATCGCTGAAATGAAGCGCCTCAGCGAATTCCCCTGACAATCATGTTGCGCTCCGGATCCCCGGCGCTCCCCCTGTTTTCCATTTCCCAATGCGTTATATTTGGGATATCCAACATAAATAAACATAAGAAGTTGGCCCATATATGACGCAATCCGACCAGCCGCCAGAAATACTGAGCGGCGGCCAGATCCTGGTCAGGCGCCTGCAGGCGCAGGGTGTCGATCGCATTTTTGGCGTCCCCGGGGAGAGCTACCTCGCCGTGCTAGACGCCCTCTGTGATGCACCCGATATCCAGATGATCACCTGCCGGCAGGAAGGCGGTGCCGCAATGATGGCGGAGGCCGATGGCCGCCTGACCGGCAGGCCGGGCATATGCTTCGTCACCCGGGGCCCTGGCGCGACCAATGCCAGCGCAGGCGTTCATGTCGCCCAGCAGGCTTCCACGCCCATGGTTCTGTTTATTGGCCAGGTGGCGCGCGACCAGCAGGACCGGGAGGCTTTCCAGGAAATTGACTACCGGCGCATGTTCGGTCAGGTCGCCAAGTGGGTGGCGCAGGTGGAGTCGCCGGCGCGCCTGCCTGAATACATTGATCGCGCCTTCGCGGTTGCCATGTCCGGACGACCCGGCCCGGTTGTAATCGCACTGCCCGAAGATATGCTGCGCGAATCCTCCCCCTATTGGGCGCCGCCAATATCTACTGCGTTGCCCTCTGCCGCCCCGGCCCCGGCCGACTTGGTACAACTACACCAGTTGCTTGCCCGGAGTGAGCGGCCGCTGTTGCTATGCGGCGAAAGCGGCTGGTCCGGAGACGCACGTTCCCTGCTGGAAACTTTCTGCGAACGACAGGCCGTGCCCATTGTGGCCGCATTTCGCTGCCAGGATCGCTTCGATAATAGCCATCCCGCTTATATTGGCGATTGCGGCCTGGGCATCAACCCGGCCTTGCGCCAGCGTATTGAAAACGCGGACCTGGTGCTGGTCATGGGTGCACGGCTCAGTGAGATTGTCACCCAGAATTACGAAATCCTCACCGAGGCCGGCTCCCAGAAAATGGTGCATGTACACCCCTGCCCCGACGAGCTTGTCACTGTACGACAACCGGATATCGCCTTCGCCTGCCCAGTAGCAGCGGTGGCAGAAGGATTGGCGATGATCCGGACCGATCCCGAACGACTGGAGCGACGCCGTGCGCGGCTGGAAAGTGCCCGCGTGGAGTACGAGGCCTGGTCGAATCCAGGTACCCTGCCCGGCGACCTGCAGTATGGAGAGATAGTCTCCTACCTGCGTGAACAGTTGCCCGCGGATACCATTATCTGTAATGGCGCCGGCAACTATTCCATCTGGGTACACCGGTACTTTCGTTATCGACGCGCACACACGCAGCTGGCGCCGATCAGTGGTTCCATGGGGTACGGGCTGCCCGCAGCCATTGCCGCCAAGCTGCGCCATCCCCAGAGGGATGTGCTCTGCTTCGCCGGTGACGGTTGCCTGCAAATGACAATCCAGGAACTGGCCACCGCGAGACAGTACAGCGCCAATATTATCGTGCTGGTCATCAACAACGGTAGCTATGGCACCATCCGCACACACCAGGAAAAGAACTATCCTGGCCGGGTGATGGCGACAGACCTGGTCAACCCGGACTTCACAGCGCTGGCCAGCGCTTACGGATTTCACAGCGCCACCATCACCTGCACAGAGGAATTCTATCCCGCTTTCGAGGCAGCACGCGCGGCAGACCAGCCCGCCCTGCTGGAGCTGTGCCTACCCCTGGAAGCGCTGTCCCCCACGGTCACACTGTCCCAGTTCCAAAATAAAACCAGATAAAAGAAGTCGACTGCCATGAATCTCGATCTCTCAGAAAAACGCGCCCTTGTCTGCGGTTCCAGCCAGGGGCTGGGAAAGGCCAGTGCAATCGAACTCGCACAGCTTGGCGCATCGGTTACGCTGTTCTCTCGAAATGCAGAGAAGCTGCAGGCGGTAATAAAGGAGCTCGATACCTCGAAGGGCCAGCAGCATCACGTACTGGTGGCCGACTTTACCAACCCGCAGGCGGTCAAATCGGCAATCGAGAAACATATCGCCGAAACGGGGAATTTTGAAATCCTGGTGAACAACACCGGTGGCCCGGCACCCGGTCCGGCCAATGCTGCCGATGCAGCGGAATTTATCGATGCCTTCAACCTCCACCTGGTCAATAACCACAACCTGGTACAGACACTCCTGCCCGGCATGAAAGCGGCTGGCTATGGTCGTGTGATCAATGTGATTTCCACTTCGGTGAAAGCCCCGCTGAATGGCCTTGGTGTGTCCAACACCGTGCGCGGCGCGGTTGCCAACTGGGCCAAGACCCTGGCCAATGAGCTGGGCCAGTTCAATATCACGGTCAATAACGTGTTGCCGGGCGCAACCAATACCGTACGCCTTGAAGCGATTATCACCAACAAGGCGAAAAAAGCCGGTGTCAGCGAAGCGGAAATGGCGGAGCGGGAGAAGACCACCATCCCCATGGGCCGCTTCGGGGAAGCGCACGAGTTCGGCGCGGCTGTCGCCTTCCTGGCCTCCCCGGCTGCTGGTTATATCAATGGCGTCAACCTGCCGGTGGACGGCGGCCGAACCGGGTGCCTGTAATGGAAACCCTCGAAAACTATATCGATGGCCAGCTGGTGCCTCCCCGGGAAGGGGATTACCTTGACAATATCGAGCCCGCTACCGGACAGGTAGTTGGCCGGATTCCACGCTCCGGCGAGCTTGACCTGGACGCCGCAGTAGCCGCCGCGGACAAGGCACAGGCGGGCTGGCAGGCGACCCCACCCGAGCAGCGCGCGGCGCTGATGGAGCGCATCGCCGACCTGATTGAACAAAACCTGGAACTGCTCGCTACTGCAGAGTCGGAGGACAACGGCAAACCAGTCAGCCTGGCGCGCTCCGTGGATATTCCCCGTGCGGCCAGTAACTTCCGTTTTTTCGCCCATGCGATTACCCAGTTTGCGTCCGAATCCCACGCCATGGGGGAGACTGCAATCAATTACACCCTGCGCGACCCGGTCGGGATTGTCGGTTGTATCTCACCCTGGAACCTGCCGCTATACCTCTTTACCTGGAAGATTGCACCAGCACTGGCGGCCGGCAACTGTGTGATTGCCAAGCCGTCGGAGGTCACCCCGAAAACAGCATTCCTGCTATCGCAATTGTGCATCGAGGCGAGCCTGCCAGCCGGTGTGTTGAATATCGTACATGGGTTGGGGAACGAGATCGGCAATGCGCTGGTGGTACACCCCCGGGTGAAAGCCATTTCCTTCACCGGGGGGTCCGCGACCGGCGCGCATATCGCGGCCCAGGCGGCGCCGAAGTTCAAGAAACTGTCGCTGGAACTGGGCGGCAAGAACCCGAGCCTGGTATTTGCAGATTGCGACCTCGACAAGACCGTGGCCGGCGTTGCCCGCGCAGCCTTTGCCAACCAGGGCCAGATCTGCCTGTGTGGTTCGCGCATCTACGTGGAACGCAGTATCTACGGCGAATTCCGCCAGCGCCTGCTCGAGCAGGTGTCAGCTATGCGCGTCGGCGATCCCCGGGGCGATGTCGACCAGGGGGCACTGGTATCCCAGGCACACATGAATAAGGTTATCGGCGCGATCGACAAAGCCCGCGCGGAAGGCGGCAGGATCCTGTGCGGAGGTGAACGCGTCATGCCGGAGGGGCGCTGCGCACAGGGCTACTTCGTGGCACCCACGCTTATCGAGGGCTTGCCGCTGGACTGTGAGACCAACCAGCAGGAAATATTCGGCCCGGTCGCGACACTCCAGCCCTTCGACACGGAAGAAGATGCCGTCCGGCTGGCTAATGGCACCGACTATGGCCTCGCCGCAACGGTCTGGTCCGAAAACCTGCGCCGCAGCCACCGCATTGCCAGGGAACTGGAGTTCGGCATCGTCTGGATCAACTGCTGGTTACAGCGCGATCTGCGCACACCGTTCGGCGGCATGAAAAATTCCGGCGTCGGCCGTGAGGGCGGACTGGAAGCCCTGCGCTTCTTCACCGAGCCAAAGAACGTCTGTATCAATTATGAATGAAGCTGAGATAACCATGAACGCAGCGAAACACTCCTCCCGGGCCCCGGCACCCGTCGGCCTTTACCCACATGCACGCCAGGTGGGCAACCTGTTATTCCTGTCCGGCGTCGGCCCGCGCAAGAAAGACAGCCCGGAAATCCCCGGGGTGACACTCGACGGGGCGGGGAACATAGCCGCCTATGACATTGCCGAGCAGTGCCACTCCGTGTTTTCCAATGTCCGCGCAATCCTGGAGGATGCAGGTTCCAGCTGGGACCGGCTTGTCGACGTCACCGTATTCCTTACCAACATGAAGGACGATTTCAACACCTACAATGAAATCTATGCGGAATACTTCAGGGATAACCAGCCGTGTCGGACCACGGTCGAGGTCCTGTCTCTGCCAACCCCGATTGCAATCGAATTGAAGTGTATCGCTACAGTCGACCAGGGGATGGAGATCGACTAAAACCACAACCACCCGTAAACACCGCTTTGTGAGGCCACAGAATAATGAAAAACATGATGCCGCCCGTCAACTTCAAGCAGTGGATCGAGGACTACCGCCAGTTCCTGAAGCCGCCGGTGTGTAACAAACTGGTCTTCGAGGAAAACGGATTCTTCATCATGGTGGTCGGCGGGCCCAATTCACGCAAGGACTACCACGTGGATGAAGGGCCGGAATTCTTCTACCAGGTCGAGGGCGACATGCTGCTCAAGACCGTGCAGGATGGCAGGGTTGTCGATGTGCCGATCAGGGAAGGCGAAATATTCCTCCTCCCTCCGCTTATTCCCCACTCACCACAGCGTTTCGAGAATACCGTGGGGCTCGTTATCGAGCGCACCCGCCTGCCGCACGAGAAGGACGGCCTGCAGTGGTACTGTGACCACTGCGACAACCTGCTGTATGAAGAATATTTCCACCTGAAGAATATCGAGGAGGACTTCCCGCCGGTATTCGATCGCTTCTTCTCCTCAGAGCAGAACCGCACATGCAACGCTTGCGGACATGTGATGGAAGTCCCGGGGGCATGATGCTGACAATTGATATCCATACCCATATCCTGCCCAAGGACTGGCCCAACCTGAAAGAGCGCTATGGTTACGGGGGCTTTATTCACCTGGACCACCACAAGTGCGGCTGCGCGCGCATGATGAAGGAAGACACATTCTTCCGCGAGGTGGAGAGCAACTGCTGGGACGCCACTGTTCGCATGCAGGAATGCGATAACCACGGAGTCCATGTCCAGGTACTGTCGACGGTGCCGGTGATGTTCAGTTACTGGGCAAAGCCCGAGCATACCCTCGACCTGTCACGCATGCTGAATGACCACATTGCCGGCGTAGTCGACGCGCATCCCCGGCGCTTTGTGGGGCTCGGCACCGTACCCATGCAGGCGCCGGACCTGGCCGTTGGGGAGCTTGAACGCTGCGTCAGGGAGCTCGGGATGGCCGGCATCCAGATTGGCTCCAACGTGGACGGCTGGAACCTGGACGCACCGGAACTCTATCCGGTATGGGAGGCAGCGCAGGAACTGAACGCATCAATTTTCGTGCACCCATGGGAGATGATGGGACGCGAGACAATGCCCCGCTATTGGCTGCCATGGCTGGTGGGTATGCCAGCGGAGACATCGCGGGCAGTCTGCTCAATGATTTTCGGCGGTGTTTTCGAGAAATATCCCCGCCTGAAGGTGGCCTTTGCCCATGGCGGTGGCTCCTTCCCCGCCACTATTGGCCGTATCGAGCACGGGTTCAATGTCCGCCCGGACCTGTGTGCCGTCGACAACCCGGTTAACCCACGCAATTACCTGGACCGGATCTATTTCGATTCCCTCGTGCACGACCCGCAGATGATGAACTACCTGCTGGAACTTGCGGGGCCGGACCGTATCGCCATGGGGAGCGACTACCCCTTCCCGCTCGGCGAACTGGAGCCGGGCGCCCTGATTCGATCGATGGGATACAGCGAGGACGTGCAGGCCAAATTGCTGCACGGCACGGCACTTGAATGGCTGGGGCTGGAAAAGTCCCGCTTTATGGAGAGCTGATTATGGCTACCTTTCTCGAACTGGGCCGCGTCCGGTACCGCCTGTGTCATGAGCGGGCCAGCAGCATTGCTATCCCGCTTGATTTTTCCGGCCCACAGCCCAACCACTTCGGGGTACCTACCGCAACAGTAACGACCGTGGAGGGCGGCGGTTTTGTCGGGGATACCTCCCGCGGGGGCAGCTGCAACGTGCGCACCCTGCAGCTGACACCACACTGCAACGGCACGCATACGGAATCCATCTCCCATATTGTCGACGATGAGGTGGCTGTGGGTGAACTGCCACTTCCGATCCTGCAAAACGCTGTATTGCTGTCAGTGCAGCCCGTCCAGCTTGCCGAAAGCAACGAAGGCTACTGGCCCAACCCGGAAGCGACCGACAGTGTCGTGACGCGACACGCCCTACTGGAGGCCCTGGATAACACCGGCTTTCCGGAGCGGCTCGGCGATTGCCCGGCACTGGTGATCCGGACGCAGCCAAACAGCCCCGAAAAGTGCGCGCTGGAATATGGGGAGGATTGCCCACCGGTGTTCCTGAGCCTGGAGGCCATGGAATGGATCAGTCAAAATTTTGATCACCTGCTGGTGGACTTCCCCAGCGTTGACAAGATGTATGACGAGGGGCAGCTGGCGAACCACCGGCAGTTCTGGCATGTCCCCCGCGGCATCACAAAGATGGATGACACTGCCCATGCCATGCGTACCATCACTGAAATGATATTTGTGCCAGACGCACTGCCGGACGGTTATTACGGCCTGAACCTGCAGGTACCTGCTTTTCGCACCGATGCCGCACCCAGCCGGCCGATACTGGTTCCGCTGGAAGAAGAATAACGAGGAATACCCATGCATTATGAATCGGGTCTGGAGTTCGCCCACCAACTGGACAGCGACGATCCACTGGCAAAGTTCCGCGAACAGTTTTCGATTCCGCGTACCGGCGATGGCACCGAGGAAATCTACCTGTGTGGCAACTCCCTTGGCCTGCAGCCAAAGCTGGCTCGCGACTATGTCGTTCGGGAACTGGACAAGTGGGCTAGCCTCGGCGTCAAGGGACACTTTGACTGCGAACACCCCTGGATGCCCTACCACGAGTTCCTGACAGAAACCGCCGCGGACCTCGTCGGTGCAAACACCGACGAAGTGGTAATGATGAACTCCCTCACGGTAAACCTGCACCTGATGATGGTGACTTTTTACCGACCGAGTGAGACGCGTTACAAGATCGTGATCGAGGATCACGCGTTTCCCTCGGATCACTACGCGGTAGAGAGCCAGCTGCGCCATCACGGTATAGATCCCAGGGACGGCCTGGTGCTGCTCAGGCCCCGGGAGAACGAGGACCTGCTCCGCCAGGAGGATATCGAGGCACTGATCGCGGAGCAGGGAGACACCATCGCACTGATGCTGCTGCCGGGGGTGCAGTACTACACCGGGCAGGTACTGGACTTAGCGGGCATTACCCGTGCGGCACAGGCGCGGGGTATCAAAGTGGGTTTTGACCTGGCCCACGCGGTAGGCAATATCCCGCTCCAGTTGCATGAATGGAATGTGGACTTCGCCTGCTGGTGTACCTACAAGTACCTGAACTCGGGGCCCGGATCGGTGGCCGGCTGCTTCGTACACCGCCACCACGCGCGCGACACCAGCCTGGACCGTTTTGCCGGCTGGTGGGGCCATGACAAGGATACGCGCTTCAGGATGGAAAACCGTTTTGTCCCGATGCCAACCGCCGAGGGCTGGCAGCTTTCCAATCCCCCTATCCTCTCCCTTGCGGCGATCCGCGCCTCTTTCGATGTTTTCCGGCAGGCCGGTGGCATCCAGCCCCTGCGCAAGAAATCAGAGAAATTGACCGGCTACCTGCGCTACCTCCTGGATGCCGAAGTGTCAGAGTTTATCCGCGTTATCACGCCGGAAAGCCCGGACGAACGCGGTTGCCAGCTGTCGCTGTGTTGCGACGCGAAACACCTGACTGGCCGCGAACTGTTCGGGCGGCTGGAAGCGGCGGGCATTACCGCAGACTGGCGGGAGCCGAATGTAATCCGTATCGCCCCGGTCCCGCTGTACAACAGCTTTACGGACATTTACCGCTTTGTACAAATCCTGAAATCCGCCTGTAACGAGTGATGGCAATGCGCGAAACCAGCAAAGAAAAAATCGTCATCGCTGGCGCCGGCCTGGTGGGTGCCATGGCCGCCTGCTTCCTGGGCCGCCGGGGCTTTGATGTGGAAGTCTATGAAAGCCGTGTGGACCTGCGCCGGCACGACATCTCTGCCGGCCGTTCCATCAACCTGGCACTTGCCAATCGCGGTATCTACCCGCTGGAGCAACTCGGGCTGATGGACAGGGTCCGGCAAATGATGATCCCGATGCGCGGCCGTATGATCCATGACCCCAGGGGCGAGCAGAACTTCCAGCCTTACGGGCAGACCGAGGAAGAAGTCATCTACTCGATTTCCCGGGGGGACCTGAACCACCTGCTACTGGACGCAGCGGAGGACACCGGGCATGTCAGGATCCACTTCTCACACAGGCTGGATTCCGTTGACTTCGACAACAACTGCGCTGTGTTTATTGACGATGAAAGCGGCTCTCCTGTCGAAGTAACCTTCTCGAGGCTGATCGGGGCGGATGGTGCTGGCTCAAAAGTCCGGCAGGCGCTGGTGGCTGCCCAGGATGGCAGCGACAGCCTGGAGCCCCTGGACCACAGCTACAAGGAACTGGAGATCCCCGCCGGAGCCGATGGTGGCTTCCAGATTGAAAAGCACGCGTTGCATATCTGGCCCCGCGGCGGCTTTATGCTGATCGCACTGCCGAATATGGATGGCAGCTTCACGGTGACCCTGTTCCTGCCCAATAAAGGCGAAGCCAGCTTTGCGGCCCTGCAGACGCAGGAGGACGTGTTCCAGTTCTTTGAAGAGTACTTCCCGGATGTGGATGCGCTGATGCCTGGACTGGTGGATGACTTCTTTGCCAATCCCACCGGGAAGCTGGGGACCGTGCGCTGCAAACCCTGGCATATTGGCGACAAGGCGATCCTTATCGGCGATGCCGCCCATGCGATCGTCCCCTTCCATGGCCAGGGCATGAACTGTGGCTTTGAGGATTGCGTGGTACTGGACCAGTGTATAGAGCAACATTACGCCGACTGGAAGCAGGTGTTCAGTGAATATGACCGCCTGCGCGCACCCAATGGCGCGGCCATTGCAGACATGGCGCTGGAAAATTACGTGGAGATGCGGGATTCAGTAAACGACCCGCAGTTCCTGCTCAAGAAGGCGATTGGCTTCGAACTGCAGAAGCGCTGGCCGGAACAGTTTACCCCGCGCTATGGCATGGTCATGTTCCAGCGCATTCCCTACGCCGAGGCCCAGCGCCGCGGGGTAATCAACCAGCAGATCCTGGACACCCTGGCCTCTGGCATAGAATCCCTTGACGAGGTGGACTGGTCGGAGGCGGCAGCACTGGTAAAAAAGCACTTCGGTTCAACCACTGCAACGGCCTGAATCGCACGGCTGGCTATAGCCCTGCCGCAATAGCCTGAGCATCGATACTAAAGACACCAGCCGACCGGCTGGAAGCACCGGCCTGCCTGCGGTGCCGTTTCCAGTCTCACGGCCTCCTCCCAACCCGGAGACCGAAACCCGCCACTGCCTGATCTCTCCACCGCAAGATGACCAGCAAAGGGCCGGGTGCGCCCCATCCAGCGAATGGTCCTCACCCCCACTCCCCGACCTCACACCGGCTGGCTCCTCCGGGCCCTGCCCACACCAGACCTTATTGATATTGATTCTCACTTTCTTTACTATTGCTGCCACAGTACAACAGAACGGCCACTTTTATTGCACCGGCCATTCCACAACGCGTAAATCCCCGACCTTTCGACGCATCAAGGAACCGAAAATGCGCCACCTGAATACCACGCTCGCCCTGGCCATTGCCGCTGCCAGCTCTGCCACCTATGCCGCTGGAGACGGCGCCCGAATCGATGAGGAAGTAGTGGTTACCGCCAGCCGTACCGAGAAACCGCTGAGCAGTATCCCCAATACCGTCACCCTGATCGACGAGGCCGAACTGACCCGCGAGCTGGCTGCCACCAGTGACCTGTCCACCGTGCTGGGCAACCTGATCCCGAGCTTTTCCCCCAGCCGGCAGAAAATGACCAGCTCCGGTGAGAGCCTGCGCGGGCGCAAGCCGCTGTACCTGATCGATGGCGTGCCCCAGTCCAACCCGCTGCGCAACGGCGGGCGCGATGGACACACCATCGACCCGCTGATGCTGGAGCGCGTGGAAGTCATCCACGGCGCCAATGCCATCCATGGCATGGGCGCATCCGGTGGCATCATCAACCTGGTCACCCGCACTCCCAGCGACGAGTTCCAGCAAAGCCTGCGCGTGGAATCCACCCTGCAGCCGGAAGACCTGGGCGAGACCGCAGGCTACGGCGGCAACTACAGCCTGTCGGGCAAGGTGGATGACGTGGACCTGCTGGCCAGCCTCAGCTACCGCGACACCGGCATCAGCTACGACGCCAATGGCGATATCGTCGGCTTTGACAACACCCAGGGCGACACCATGGACAGCCAGTCCATCAATGCCTTTATCAAGACCGGTTACAGCTGGGACGACCAGCGCCTGCAGCTGACCGCCAACCACTACAAGATCGAGGGTGACAACAACTGGGTCAGCGTCGATGGCGACATCAGTGCCGGCATTCCCACTACCGCAGTCGAGGGCCAGGTGCCGGGCGACGCGCCTTCCAACGACGTCACCACCGTCAACCTGCAGTACAGCAACGAGGAGATCTTCGGCCACAGGCTGCGTGCCCAGGTATTCTCCCAGGACTTTGCCGGCACCTACGGCGGCGGCACCTTCGGTACCTTCCAGGATCCGGCTTACGGTGATGAGGTTTTCGACCAGTCGCAGAACAACTCCGAGAAGCGGGGCCTCAAGCTGACCCTGCTGAAAGACCGGGTGGCCGGCGCACCGGTGAGCCTCGCCTACGGCGTGGACATGTTTGAAGACGAGACCTGGCAGCAGCTGGTGCAGACCGGCCGTGCCTGGGTACCGCCGACCCAGTACCGCAATATCGCCCCCTACGTTCAGGGCGAATTCACTGGCATCGAGCGGCTGACCGTTACCGCGGGCATCCGCCACGAGCGCTCCAAATTGGAGGTCGAAGACTTCACCACCCTCTTCTCCTACGGCAGCCAGCAGGTAGAGGGCGGCTCGCCGGAGTTCAGCGAGACGCTGGGTAACATCGGCGCCACTTTCGAGATCAACGACGCCCTGCGCGCGTACGCGAATTATTCCGAGGGCTTCTCCATGCCCGACGTGGGCCGGGTGCTGCGCGGCATCAACCAGCCGGACCAGAGCGTCGAGAGCTTCCTCGACCTGCAGCCGATCCTGACCCAGAACCGCGAGCTGGGCCTGGACTTCAGCAGCGAGCGCTTCGCCGCCCAGCTGGCCTACTATACGTCGGACTCCGATATCGGCCAGCGCCTGGCCCTGGGCGCGGACGGCGTATACAGCGTCAAGCGCGAGCAGACCGAGATCGACGGCGTGGAAGCCCGCGGCCAGTGGTTCGTGAGCGGCAGCGATACCCTGGAGCTGCGCTATGCCTACACCGAGGGCCGCTACGATTCGGACCAGGACGGCAGTGTGGATACCGACCTGGACGGCCGCAACATCGCGCCCAACCGCATCAACCTGAGCTGGGCCCGGAACTGGACCGACAACCTCTCTACCCGCCTGCAGGCCAACTGGCTGATGGACCGGGATTTTGAGAACGCCGACGGCGACGTCACCACCGAGTTTGACGGCTACGCAACCATCGATGCCAGTGCGCAGCTGCAGGCGCTCTCCGGCGAATTCGCACTGGGGATCCAGAACCTGACCAACGAAGACTACTTTACCTACTACTCCCAGACCGCGGGCAACGATATCCGCAACTTCAAGGGCATGGGGCGCAGCGTAACCCTGTCTTACTCCCGGGTATTCTGATCCAACTCCCGTAAACCCGCCGCGCCGGCCAGGACCGGCGCGGCGGGACAACCGAGTTCACCATGCGCAAAGCCCTGTTCACCCTGCACAAGTACGCCGGCCTGGTCCTGGGCCTGCTGCTGTCACTGATCGGCCTCACCGGCAGCCTGCTGGTGTTCGACCATGCGCTCGATGAACAGCTGGCGCCACACACCGTCACATTCAGGCCCAGTGAGGCGCCGGCCAGCTACGCGGATATTCTCGCCGCGGCCCGCGCCGCTGTGCCCGGTAATCCCGCCCCCAAGCGCCTGATGACCCCGCGACAATCCGGCAGTCCCTATGTCGTGCGCTTCCCGGGTGCAGAGGGCGCGCCGGGGCCCATCGAGGTCAGCGTATCCCCCTTCGATGCCGAGGTGCTTGCCGTGCGGGGCTGGGGCACCCCCGGTTACACCATGACCTGGCTCTATCGGCTGCACTACACCCTGCTGTCCGGCAAGCAAGGCAAGACCGTGGTCGGGTTGATGGGGCTGTTACTGATGGTGTTCTGTATCACTGGTGCCGTGCTCTGGTGGCCGAAAAAGAGCCGCACCGGCGGCCGGCGCTGGGGAAAGGCGTTCAGCATCTCCCGCAGCGGCAATCGCTTTCGTTTTTACTTCGACGTGCACCGGGTATTCGGCATCTATTTCCTGCCGCTGTTGCTGGTCACCAGCTTCTCCGGCGTCACGCTGGTGTTCCCACAGCAGGTGCGGGCCGTGGTAAGTGCCGTGTTCCCCACCGAGCCCCTGGCTGCCCTGCCCGGCTCACACACAGACCGCGGCCAGCCGATTTCCCCGGACCGCGCCGCAGCAATCGCACAGGAGGAATTTCCCGGCGGTGTCCTGAAACGTATTTACCTGCCACGGGATGCGACGGACAGCTACGGGGTTTCCGTCCGCGCTGCCGGTGAGGTATGGCAAAACTATGGTGCCAGCTTCGCACGCGTGGACCAGTACAGTGGGGAGGTGTTGATGGTCGAGAATGTCACCACGATACCGCTCGGCAACAAAATCCTGCGCTGGCAGTTCCCGCTGCATAATGGCGATGCCCTCGGCCTGGCCGGCCGCTGGCTGGTGTTGCTGGCCGGACTGGTCCCGGGCCTGCTGTTCGGAACAGGGGCCTACCTCTGGTGGAAGAAGCGAGTCCTGAGGCGGGCAAAATCACGATCCCCGGAAAAGCCTGCCCGGGAAGGGAAGCAGGCAGCACAGACCGGGCTGCGATCGACACCGTAAAGGTATCCCCGGGTGATGCGAGTAACAGCTGCGCAATGCCATTCCGTGCCGGGAAGCCCGTCAGGGCCAGGCATTCCCATGTCTTGCAGGTTTGCTCCCCGCCTTCAGCAAGGGGGTATGGGCGCTTCCGGTCTGGATAACAGCTGCAGGACACTCCAGTGGATTACAAAAAAATGGGCGATGGCCGGTGATGCCAATCGCCCATTGACCGGGCTCGCCCAATAACCGCATTGGCCGTTGGGAAAACCGGGGGTTTACGCCAGCCCGAACCGCACTCGATAACAGGCGGGCACGGCCCCACTTTATTTGGCCCCGGGGCCTGTGGGCCAGGTACCTAGCGCACTACGGTAATCGGCGGTGATGTCCAGGTCTCGAAGCCCGGATAGCTGACACCATCCCCACCCAGCTTGTCGAATTCCAGGCGGATGTAGTAAGTACCCTCAGGTGCGGGCGAACCGTCCTCCAGCACACCATCCCACTGTGCGAAATCAATGCCGGTGCCGGTACCACTGTTGCGCACCCAGTGCTCGAACAGCTCTGCCGGCCGGAGGCCGGTATAGCGGTCCTTGGCCCAGGCCACCGTGCGACCGCTTGTGTCGATCACCCGTGCACGGTATTTGCGCAGCATCGGGAAGCCCTGCGACAGCATGGTAAAGGCAACATCGTCATAAATACTGTCGTTGCTGAAATCCAGGGTTACTGAGGTGCTCTTGCCAATCGACCAGCCGCAGGCTCCCGGTGTGGAATCGCTGCAGCAGCGCGGGCGTGCGTAAGGCGGCAGGTCGCAATTGGGTACGTTACCCGGGCGAAGCGACGGGTTGTCGAGCCCCTGGTTAATATCAGTGAAGGTCGGGTTGATCGCCGGCAGGGCCTGGAAATCGCCCTTGATGCCCAGGTAGGGTACCCGCAGGATCCCACCACCATTTTCGGGAGTGAGCTCGATCCAGCCGGAGAGGATACTACCCTCGGCAACATCAACCGGCTGGCTGAAGCTCACCGAAAGTTTTGCCTCACCAGAGGCGGGTACCACGACACTGTCACTGGAAAACTCGACCGTAGCCGCCGATGTGCTGGGAACCCAGCGGAATGTCATCGGCGGGTTAACGGTCAGTGCAGAGCGATGTGACACACGATAGCTGATATCAGTATCACTCTTGTTTTCCACCGTTATGTCACGGGACAGGCGCCTGCCCTCGAACTCGCCCAGGGAAAGCTTTGCCGGCTCCGCCTTGGTGCGGGCTCCCAGGGCAGCAATGGCATTCACCATGCCCGCGCCCTGCTGTGCCACCGGGTGCAGGCCCAGGTCCGGATCAACCGTGAAGTCGGCCGGCTCTGAAGTGCTGAGCAGGATATCGCGGACCTCATGGGCTTTCAGGCTGGGATTAGCAGAGCGCATCAGTGCTGCGATACCGGCCACATGCGGCGCTGCCATGGAGGTACCGTCCATCAACCCGTAATAACCGGCATAGCCGGGGATAGCGGAGAAGATGTACCCACCCGGGGCCATCACATCCGGCTTCATGTCGAGCTCATGGCTCGGGCCCCAGGCACTGAAGAAGGTGGTCTTGCCCGGGAATGTGGCCGGGTCCTCGAAGAAGTGACCCCAGCTGACACTGGCCCCCGGGCTCATGGAGGCCAGCTCGCTACCATCACCGGTACGCACTGCCACGGTGGGGATATCCAGTCGCTCAATGGTGCTGCTGAATTGCGAAGCGAAGCGATCCGGGTCCCAGGAATCCTGCCACCAGATGGCCGCTTCCGCACCCGCCTCGGCGTAGAGGTTGACCGCCATATATGGGCGGCAGCTCCAGTGGCCGCGCTTGAGCAGGACGATCTTGCCCTCGTAGGAGACATCCTCCGGGAGGGCCGCGCAGTTGGCGGTGCCTGCATCCACGACCTCGAACGTGCCCTTGCCGGGAACCGGCTGGCCCAGGTACATGGCACGGAAAGGCATGATTTCGCCATTGGAGGTCTTGAATGCCATTTCGGTGGCTTTGCTGTTATAGGCCGCTGCCACCGCAATCGCGCTCTTGGCAATTGCCGGGCTACCGGGCAGGAAGGGTCCGGCCAGGTTATTGCCGATCGCCACCACCGGTACGGTACCGCGCCTTAGCATGCGGTCTGTGGCCCGGGAGATCACGCCGTTCTGCAGCACTTCATAGCGGTTACTGCCCCAGCTCATATTCACCACGTCGCAACCGTCTTCCACCGCCTGCTCCATCGCAGCAAGCAACACATCCTCTGTCGCGCCGGGATTCTCGGTACCGAAAATGCGGTAGACCCGCAGCTTCGCATCCGGTGCAACCCCGACCATGATGTCGTCCTTGCCCGCCACGATACCGGCCACATGGGTACCGTGCATCTCAACGGAGGCGTAACGGTCGTCAAAGGGATCCGCGTCGTCGTCGGCAAAGTCATAGCCGCCGATCACCTTGTCATTCGGGAAGCCCGGGCCGCCGAATGCCGGGTGGTTGTAGTCGATACCGCTGTCGATCACGCCCACCACTACACCCTCACCGGTAATCCCGGCAGAGTGGGCCTCGGGCACACCGGTCAGGTTGGTAACGGTCACGTTGTCTCGGGTGGTGCCCTCCGGCGCTTCTGCGGGCACCGGTGACTGGCCCCCCATCACCGAATAGATCGGGTGACTGGCAGAGACAGTGTCCAGTGCCTCCAGCGCGGCCAGGTCTTCGGGATCAATCTCGATCGACAGGCCGTTGAACAGCACATCGAAGTTCCGGCGTTCGGTGAACTCGATGCCTGCGGCGCGGGCCTGTGCGCGGAACTCGTCCTGCTCGACCGCCAGCTTACGCAGGTAGGCTGCCTCGCGGCTGGGGTTCACCTGCGCTTCGGACAGCGGCTTGCTGTTCAACTCCACAAAGCGCACCAGGCGGTCTCCACTGGTGACCGGTTGTACTGCCTCCGGTGCTGGATCCGCGTCAATCATGCCATCGTCCGCCATAGCGGGCTGGCCCGACAGCATGGCGAACGCCAGGGATGCCGACAGCCACGCCTGCCATCGACGACGGCGGGGGTTAGTTGGGAACATACTGGTTCTCCATCCTTATCTTTTACTTGTTGTCAGGACGCAACGGCCTGGCCCAAATTTCAGGCTGGCGCTGCCCTTCAGGATGGTAAGTTGGGGCTTCTGCGAAGCTCTATAGGGGAATCCCTGATCTGCGTGTAAACCAGAAATGCCGCACAAATACAGCCACAGGCCGGGCACGGGTTAAACAGCGACGGGCAGGGCCGGAATCCGGGCGGGCGAGCGGCAAGCACCAGTAGAGCTGCAGCCCGCGCCAGTGTACTTCGCCGGATATCCGCTGGCAGCGGCATCGGGCAGAAAGGAAACCATTGGTAATAACGGGTCTACACTTTTATTAATCTGCCACCCAGGGATCGGGTGCAGGAAGGAGAAGTCGAGGTATTCAGGCGCCGTGGCAGGATAATGCTTTATCCGGCAGTGTCACCGGCAGCCGGCCTCATTGCCACGGAAAGGATCAACGGGCAGTACCATGCCAGCGCAGTTAAAGTCCCGCCATACCCACGCACAGCTGATTACCCGGGCCTTACAGCAGTTACAAATACTGAGATTCTGGTTGCTGTCACTGGGGGCCATTACCCTGGCGCTGCTTATAGCGTTATCCGCGGCTTCAGAGTCAACCGGCATCCCCGTCGGCACATTCACCCGGGACCCCGCCGCAGTCCTGCAGGGGCACTTCTATGTGGGCATACTCTCCAATATCGGTATTGTGCTATGGAGTGCCTCGGCAACCATCTGCCTGTTTTCCGCCCTTTTACTGGGTATGAAAATCGGCAGAAGAGCGATTTGCCTGTTCCTGCTCACCTCCGGTCTGATTACCTCGCTGGTGATGCTGGATGACCTGTTCCTGTTTCATGAGGACATAGCCCCACACTTCCTCCATATGCGCGAGCGATATGTACTAATCGCCTACGCACTGATGATGCTGGCTTACCTGGCAAAGTTCCGTACAACCATTCTGGAGACTGATTTCGTCCCATTCGCGATCGCCCTGGGATTCTTTTTCCTGTCGGTATTTATCGACAAGAACTCCTTTGACTGGCTACCGGACCCGTACCTGCTGGAGGACGGCGCCAAGTTTGCCGGCATCGTTTTTTGGCTATTCTATTTCTCCCGGACAGCGTACCAGGGCCTGGCGGTCACCTGTGGCATACTGGCTGAAAACGAATCTCCGGAACAGTGGAAAGATGCGTCACTGCCGGGGCAGGCGCCGGAAGCCTGAACGCTTACCACGACTGCTCCGAAGCCATACCTGGCCAGGCGCTATCTACCCGCCCTTCCCGCCCGGGCCGGCGAAATACCAGATGATCAGGCCGATCACCGGCAAAATCAGCACCAACAATACCCATATAATCTTCTTGAGCGCGCCTGCCGGGCTCTGGAGGATTTTGATGATTGCGTAAATATCAGCAATAAGGATCAGGATCCCGAGTATCGCTTCCATAATTGCCTTCCCTTTATTTTCACATGTACTCGAATGGAGGAAAGCGAAAAGTATAGCCAAGGGCGGGTAGAGTGCAGGAACGCTTGCTACCAGGAGAAAAACTACAGGGCACCCGGGGCATACCACGCGTTCTGCGCCAGGGAGCGGCAGCTCGCCCCGCGCAAGTACAACAGTCACGCAGCATACACGCTTGCACCAGCCAGTGGTCACCAGCGGGTTTCGTCCTCCACGAGAAAGCTCTTCGGACAAGACAGGGCCCGCCGCTTTGTAAGGATGGTTTTGCTGCCAGAATAAAACGTTTGTACAAAACTCCCCTGTTAGTATCGAGGGGAACTGAGCGAGGGCAGACAGTAAGGCAGCCGGGATGGCACTAGGCACCTGCTTTAAGGCATCAACGGTAGTGAGCCCCACCGATCACCCATCACCTTGCCAGAAGCGCCTTGCAGCTCTCCCCGCTCGGCTATTACAGCACTACTGCCCCTGCAGTGTCACGGCAGGCAGTGATTCCTGTCCCCTCCGGTCTTTATCGACCACACTATCACGGCATTATTATCCAAAGCACTCTTACCTCCCTATTATCAATTAATGGACTTCTGACAAATCAACATAATAGGGAGACAACCATTAACGACAGTAAATCACCTTCAGACAACCTCACAGATCCAGATAGTCTCTGGCAGCAGAAAGATACTCAAACAGAAAAAAACAAGAGAGCCGACTCGGTGCCGCCTTTCCGGAAAGCCCTGTTGAGCCTGAGAATTCACCACCCCGGGAAGCAGGCGACCCATAAATATAAAATGTCCAGGATAGAAAAGAACAGCAAATGCCTCTCCCCCAAACCGCACTTAGCTAAATATTATTGACTACCCCTACAAGCAAGGCTTCGCCTTGAAAACGGTAACAAGGTACTGCTGGCATTCCCGGTTTTAATCCTTTCCTACAACCACATCCTGCTTTCCTATTGAACCCGCGGCCACCACCCACAGGCGTTACCGACACACCATGCAGGGCATACGGTTTAATGCCTGTAGCCACGGGGCATATTGCTGCAACCACCACTATCCATATTCTCACGGGTCGCAATACGTATCTACAGGCCCCATAAAAACCAGTTTTGATGATTGGCCCGGCAAGGTTAATTACACGGACTTTCAGAAATGCAGGAAAAAGAAACCTTGTTAACCGAAAATATTTTGCAATTCACAGCCGTAGAAAATCCCCTGAAGAACATTCCCTGCAATTTTAATCCACACAACTGGTACACATCACCTGCAAGCAGGCATGGCACCGGCCACTCACGAAAGTGAAACCCTCCACCACCAGAATGATACCCAGTGCTCCATGTAATAAGACGTAAGAGGATTAAGCGCCAACATCAATTTCAACCATAGACAGGAACAATTTCCCACTGATAGGTTCATTTTTGATTCCCGCCAACCCAAGGTGGATATAATGTCGATAATGTTGTCCCCCGGTGTTCGCACCTTCGAGCATCCCTCTGGCCAGTCTGTAGCCCGCGGCGCAATTTCGAGCCGACTGCTTGCTATCGGCATGGCACGGAAGGGTCCCATTAATACACCTGTTGCGATTCGCAGTTTCGAGCAGTACGTCGCGCAGTTCGGCGATAACCTGGCTTACGGCGAGCTCGGCATTCAGATACGCCAGGCCTTTACTGCTGGCTTGGGCGATGCGGTAGTCGTCCGCACTGCCAATAATGCCGTTGCTGCACATCATGTGATCGAGAGCGAATTCGCCGGCCCCGGCAGCGAGGTGCTCCGCGTTGACGCGGTTGATGCCGGGGTTCTCGGCGATGCGATCCGGGTCGAAGTCGACTACGACACACCCGACCCGGAACTGACCTTCAACCTGACGCTCTGGCGGGAGACGGTGGACGACCAGGGCCGCCTGGGGCGGGCTGAAAGCGAAGCCTTCACCAACCTTTCCATGGACCCGCAGGCGCCCAACTTCGTCCAGCGCGTAGTGAATGGAAATTCCCGGCTGGTCCGTGTGACCACCGAGCACGCCCCGCCGGACCTCACGATTAATAATGAGGACCTGGTCTACAGCCAGTCCGGCTTTTACTTTGCCGATCTCAGTACTTTCCTGTCCGGCATCGGCAACGACCTGGGGATCATCGTCGAGATTGACGGGCGTGAGCAGGTACCGGTAACGCTGACCCAGCCAATCACCCTGGCCTCTATCCAGGAGGCAATCAACACCTCGCTGGGAGCCCGTGGTCTCTCGGCCCATGTACACGTGACTGCTCACGACAGCGGGCACGGTTCCTCCGCGCTGCGCATCGCAGTGGACAGCACAGATGGGACCCGTTCGATCCGCATCCTTCCTGCGGGGCATAACGACGGTACAGGAACCCTCGCGCTCGGCAGCCTGCAGGGCGGATTGGAGGTTGGCCTTTACTCCCAATACCGACCCGTGATGACCGGTGTTACGACGCGCCCTTTCGCTTCGGCGGACGACATTTCACCGCTCGAGGCACCGCTCAGTGTCGGGGCGGAGCCGTGGCCGGTTGATTTCGGGGATGGCACCACAGACGGCAGCCTCACGGGGCTGACCTGGGGTATCCCCAGCGCGACCAGCCCGATGGACGACGGGGACGGGGACAGCGACACACCACTCTCGCTGGCGAATTTTGCCAACAATCTCGATAGCCTGGTGGCAACATTGAATGCTGCCGACCCGCTAGGCAATACCTGGACGTTCAGCCGTATCGGTTACCGGGTCCGGGCCGTCCGCAACGACGGCATGTTAGCGCCCTCAGAAGCGGGAAGCTTTGATACCGGAGGCGCAATTGCCTACCTGGATTCAGCCGCGGCAATTCGCGCGGCGTTCAGCCTCGGACAGGCCGGTGGCGCGACTATGGGTAGCGACGGCCAGGCGCCGGTCCTCGCGGATTACCAGGCCGTGTTCCAGCGGGTTTCACGTGAAGTCGATATCTTCAATATGTTGATTCTGCCTCGCGGTCATGAACAGAGCGATGACCAGCGCGGCGGAATCTGGGGCGCAGCCAGCGCATTTTGCCGTGAACAGAACGCCCTTCTCATCATGGACCCGAGAAGTGACGAGAACGCCTGGTCGACGGTCGACGAGGTCACCGCAAAAGCCCAGCTTATCGACTTCAAGAGCGGCGTGATCCCCGAGGTAACCTGTGTCTTCTGGCCGCGGGTCAGGACGCCCTACGGGCGCACCCAGGTGCACATTGATCCTTCCGGCACCATGGCGGGCGTGATCGCCTCGACCATCGGGCGGCTCGGTGTGTGGAACGCCGCCGCAGGCCTCTCTGCACCGCTCGTCGGGGTTACAGGCCTCGAGTACCCGATGTCGGACGCCGACAACGGCGTTATCAATCCGCGTGGAATCAATGCACTGCGTGCGAAGTCGACCGGCAACGTCAGCTGGGGCGTTCGCACGCTGGCGGGTGATGATGCTTTCTCGAACCGGGACTTCGCCTACATTCCCGTCCGGATGACCACGGACTTTATCAAGAACTCTCTTCAGGCAGCGCTGCAGGAATTTGTTTTCAAACCCAATAACCGGGTTACCTGGGCGAATATCGAGATGATGTGCCGCGCCTTCATGCACGGACTCTATGAGAAAAAAGCGTTTCGCGGCGCGACTGTCGATGAAGCCTATAACGTGCGTTGTGATGAGACCACCACGTCCCCTACAGATATCGCGCTCGGCATCATGAACGTCTGGGTTTTCTTCGCACCCTTGTTCCCAGCTGAGTTTATTCACCTTCATGTTCAGCACAAGTTTGAGCAACCCTCATTTTAAGGAGGGCGACCATGCCCATTACGCCTGTCACGGTTCGTCCGACCCCGCTGACCAACGCCTATTTCGAGCTGTTTCTCGAAGGGCAGTCAGTTGCCGCTGTCACCGCCATCGGTGCCATCAAGTCGAGTGTAGCGGCGAACCCCTCCAAGGACGGCACCCAGCTTTACTCGGTCTACAGCCCTGGTGCGGTGACCTATGAGGCCTGTGAGATCAAGCAGGCACAGGTGCTCGACGTCGCGTTGCTCAACTGGTTCGAACAGGTACACAGCCCCGTTAGCGCCGGTGCAATCTCGGTTGATGGGATGAAGAAAAACCTGATGATCCACGTCAAGGACAGCCAGATGCGCCCACGCATCCAGCATGAGCTGTTTTCCTGCCTGCCGACTTCGATCGCCTGGGACGCGCTGGACTCCAACGCCGAGGCAAACACATTCCTGACCTTCTCGCTGCAATATGAATACAGCCTGACGAAATACCTGGAACCCTGATCACGGGAGGCTATGTGGCGCAGATGATAGGGGGGAAGGTCATTTATGGTGTCGGGAAACGACGAAGCTACCTTTGCCGCCCTCTGGACGAGCAGGCGCTGTTTCGGCTGGGCGCGAATCCTGACCAGCTGATGCCGAAAGCGCTTGTCCAGGGCGATGACCGTTTGTTACCGGATGACCTGCCAGAGCTTCCGCTGGTCGACTACGAGTTGATGCTGGCACATGTCTATGCAGGTACATTTGGCACCACCATCGACCAGAACGTGGACTGTCCGGATTGCAGCAAGAAATTCTCCGTGGCGTTCTATCTCGGCACCTGGCTGTCCAGTATCCGCGACGCGGTGAAACCGGACAGGGAGAGAACCTTTGACGGCGCACCGTATGTGCTCCCCACGCAGTCGATCCTGAAATCAGTAAAACGGGACCAGCGCGTCCTGGCTCGCCGGCTCTGGCAAGGTGACACAGACCTTCACCCGGAGAAAATAACTGAGTTCGAGGCGGAAGTTGCCAGGGCCTGCCCGATCCTGGCGGACGACATCGAGTCCCCCTGCCCGCGCTGCGGGGAAATCGTGCGTAAGCGCTTCGTCCTGCGAAACCACCTTGCCTCACGACTTCGCACCTGGTTGCACAGGCTCCTGGCCGACATTCATGTGCTGGCTTCCTGCTATCACTGGTCCGCCGCGGACATCCTCGACCTGCCACGCCAGACACGAGTTGCGCTGGTCGACACTATCCAAGTGCAGCGCGGTCGCGCACGTAGTAGCCGCTGAGGGCGATAGAGCAATGTCAGGTTACTTCGAAGACATACTGGAAAGTTATCGCCCTGCTGAGCCTATAACAGGCACGGATGCTCCATGGACGGACCCGATCACCGAAGCTGCCACTCCAGACCTGCCATTTTCGGATGTCGGGGCTGCTACCGGACCCGACGACGTGAACCTGCCGCTCGCCCATCCCGAGCTTCCCGAACCCGATGATTTTCGGGAGACCGTTCACCGATCCCCGCCCGAGCGGGAGTCCCCCGCACAGCCAACACAGGCCCAACCGCTCGAACCGAACGAGCAAATTGTCGCACACGAAACTCGGGTCATAGAGCGACCTGTCGATATTTCCCCGGCACCCGACTCCGGCATCGAGGAGCCGATACAGGGTACGGACCCCGATATTTATGTTCGAGAGCATGTCGACCACTCAACCACGCATATCCACGAACACTTCGAAAATGTCGACAACAACATGGTTTTCGAGCCGGAGCCGGAAGAGACTGAATCTCGTGCACCAGCGGAAGGGCATCCGGCACCCGAACCCACCGAGCCTGTGGAGCAGGATCCCGGTCCTGCACTGGCTGCGATCGAGACAGAGCTGGCCCGGGCCCTTGCCCGGCTGCACGGCGAGTTCGAACCCCAGCAGCCCCTTGTATCTCCCAGCGATTTCGAGCCCGAGGTGCGTGACAACCCGATTCCCACCGACATCGAACCCGTGCGCGAGGTGACACGGGAAGTCGTTACCGAGATCCACCATCACCACACGAACGAGAGCCGCGCCGAACAGCCAGCCAGGCCTGCACCCCGAACTGCAGCCGAGGCCTCGAGAATCGGCCCGATTCGATTCGCCGCGGCCTGGAAGAAGGAAGAGCGCTAGATGGCAGTCACCCAGCTTTCCCAGGTCACATCAACCCTGGAGACCCTGCTCGCGGCCAATATCGAGCGGCGTATGGGGGGCGTACTTACCGTCAATACAAGTTCGGTTTCACCGCTGGACGTGTCGCCCACAACCAACCTGGTCAACATCTTCCTGTATCACTTGCATCCCGAGGGAAAGCCCGACGCCGCGGAGGAACCTGCTGCCAGTCCGTCCCGCCCGGTGTTCTTCTCCAAGCCAGTGACACTTCATTACCACCTCACTGTCTACCAGGCGACCGGAGTGCTTCCGCACCTGTCCGAGCAGGATCTCCTGGGTCATGCCCTGGCGACACTGCTGGACCATTCTGAACTGGACGAGGACGTCTCGATCGGGACGGTCCCGGTCTTCGACGACGCCCTCGTCGGGGCGGGCAACCACTTCGAGATCGAAGTCGTCGTCAAAACCGGCAGCGAGGCGCTCAATGTCTGGCCCGCCTATGACGGCGGTGCGGTTCGACCGAGCCTATATTTCAGGGTCAAGAACGTACGGCTACAGCCGGAGATGCCGCAGGAACTTTCCGGGCCGATCCTGACTGTCGGTGACGCGACGCTGCCCAACATGGGGCCGCGCCTGCAGCGTATCTCGAGCACAATCACCGCAACCATTCCCGGAGCGGGCGGAACTTCACAGCGACAATTCAACCGCACACCGGCCGAGCTGTTCCCGGGCGCAGGACCGGAAGACCGCGTTCTCGTGCTCCGCGGCACTTCCATTGACCAGTTCGTGGATATCGAACTCACAGTGCCCGTGGGCGATACCATGGAAACCTTCCGCGTCGACTTCGAGGCTAACGCCGCGAACGGCTGGGCAATCGATGACGAGCGCGGTGAAGTTCTGGTAACCACCGGTGCAGTGGTCGCCCGTCCGGTCGCCGGCGTGATGCAACCACTCTCACTTGAGCCAGGCGATGCGCAGATTCGTGTCCTGACCAGCGAGACCATGATGCAGGGCGGCGAACCGGTGCCCTTCGAGATCCCGTCCAACCGCCTGCCTTTCACACTGAATCCCCACATCGCGCAGGCCGACCTCGTCTCCGGTCGGCGCTTCCGGCTCGACCTCGATGGTAACTTCGACCTGGAGACGATGGCGCCCGCGGATAACCATGCCAGTCTCCTGCGGCTGGCCATCGGTGGTGCGGTCTATCACGTGCGCGATTCTGCGGCCGGCCTCCAGGCGGGAGACGCCGCCATTGCCGGACCAAGGCGAATCGACTATGTGCTGTCCGACGACGCTGACGAGAATGCCCTGGCCTATGTCCAGCTCTGGATCCGCAACGCCGTCAGCCAGCCGTTCTGGGTGGGGGGTACCTAGATGCGCAGCTTCGCCGAACTCTATGCCATCGACATTGATGCCATCGTCGAACTCACTGAAAAAAAGCTGACCGGTCGCCACGACGGCGAGCAGGTGGCGATGCTGCGCGCCCGGCTCAGCGACCCGGAAAATTCGCGCTTTGCAAAGCTTGTCCAGATGCTGGGCCTGACACAACCCGAGTGTGACCTGCTGACCTGCCTTATTGCACAACATATCGACCCCACTCTCGAGGCAGCCATTCGCGAAAGGTCCGCATTCCCCTATATCCATGAAGCGCTCGTCAGGGAGGCCTTCGGGCTGGGCCGGATACCAATCTACACCTCGGACAGCGCCCTGAATCTCTGGCAGCTCGTCCGTGCCCGCGATATGGGACCCGGGGCCCCGATGGCTTTTGACATCGACCTCGCAGTGATCGAATGGCTGGCCGGCAGGCCGGGCCTGGAACAGGCACTCCAGCAATTACTGACGCGCGTCGAGGAGGGACAGGCTGCTGATGAAAAGGTCCTGCAAAACATGGCACAGGCCATCCGGGTCGAGGGCAGCAAGGCGCACTGTATCGTTTGCGAACTGACAGGCAGCCCCGAGACTGACTTCACCCGGGTTGCCGCAGGAGTGGCATCCATGTTGAACACCAGCCTGTGGGTCGTGCAGGCACAGGAGGAACCGTTCACTCCCGACCAGGTTCTGCGTATCCACCGTTTCATCACTGTCCAGAACGCGGCGCTCTGCTGGCAGGCCCCCGAACCCCAGCTCCTCGAGCCGGGCATCTCGCCCTCCGCGCGGCTCCAGTTCATTCCGAATGTAGAAAGCCAGCCAGCCCGAACTTCCAGGACGCACCGGTACCTCAGCTTCGAGATTCCCGCCCCCCGCCGTGATGCCCTGCGCGCGCGGCTGCGCGAGCGCTTTCCCGATGCACCTGAGAACAAGCTTCGTCGTGTGGCCGCCATTCGCGGCGTGGATGCCCGCTTGATTGAGACTGCGCCGTCGTCCGATATCGACCTCTTCGCACGTCGCGCCGTAAGACGAAGTACGCGCGCCCTCCACGCCTGGGCAATCGAACTGTCGACCGACGTGGGCTTCGACGATCTTGTCCTGGATCCGCCCATGCGGGAACAGCTCGAGGACCTGGTGGCCCAGATACAGACCCAGCACGAATTGATGAACAGGCCCGAGGTCGCCCGGGTCTATGTTCAGGAACGGGCGCTCTCGATCCTGCTGCAGGGCCCCCCCGGCACTGGCAAGACGCTGAGCGCCCGGGTTCTGGCTGGCGCAGCGGGCAGGCCGCTCTTCCGCGTGGACGTGGCGAGCCTTGTCAGTAAATGGCGCGGCGAGACAAACAAGAACCTGCGCAAAATGTTCCGGGCCGCGAGCCAGTCCGGCGCGATTCTGTTTATCGACGAGTTTGATGCTGTCGTCTCGAAGCGGACGGACACTCGCAACGAGATCGCGCGGGCCGACAACCAGAACACCGCCTACTTCCTGCAGCTGATCGAGAACGCCTACGAGGGTACGGTGATCTTCGCCACCAACCGGCCCCAGGAAATCGATGAGGCCATGCTGCGCCGTATCCGCCATACGCTCGACTTCCAGCCGCCGGGCGAGTCCGAGCGCACAAAACTGTGGCGCCTCGCCCTGTCACCTTTCGAACCGGCAGAGGACGTTCTGGCATTTTCAGAGGTCCTGGGTCCCGCATTCAGTTTCTCCGGCGCGCGCATCAAGGCCGTCGTGCTAAACGCTTACGCACAGGGAGCCGCCAGTGGAAAGGACGTGCTGACCATTAATGCGCTGCGGCGCGCGACGCTGGCCGAGGCGCGGCAGAACGGCCGCCTGCCCGGAAAGCGTGAACTGGGCCGTGTGCTCTCCTACGGCAACCCGGAGATCTCGGAGGTCCCGTCATGACCCTGACTGCCCCCCCGGTAAAGTCCGTCAAGGGCGCACTGATCCAGCTCAACCCGAAATCCGGCATCGCCGGGATTGCCGGCAACATTCCCAACGTTGTGCAGTTCGACATCAACCCCGAGACCTTGACCCGTAACTTCACTCCCTGGAAGGCCGAGGCGGAGGAAGGCGCCCCCAGCCCCGGCGCACCGGTGCAGCCGATTGAGGTACCGCAGAAGTTCACCGGCTTCGAGATCAAGATCGATCCCTATGCCGCGAAGGGCTCACTGGTCCCACCGAACTCGTTCAGCGTTGAAGCGCGCCTGGCGGCGCTGCGCAAGATGATAGAGCCTACCAAGGGCCTGGTCGGGGATCTTTTGCAGTCGGTGGCCGACCTCACAAACACCGGCTCATCGGATTACACCCCGCCCGAGGTGGCTCCGGTCATTCTCTGGCTGGGTGCACGGATAATCCTGCCGGTCCAGATCGAGAGTTTCACAGTTACCGAGCATCAACACGATGCGCTCTACTACCCGATCCGGGCGACGGTGGCAATGGAGCTGAAAGTGCTGACGCCCGACTACTTCCGCTGCAGCAACAGCGATGCCGCCGAAATCGCAATCGCCGCCTATGAATACACCCGCGCGCAAAGTGATTTGCTGGCGGTCGCCAACCTCGCCGACCTGTCGCCACTCTGGCGACTCATCGCGCCAATCTGAATGAGGAAACGATGGCCAAGTTCTCCCCCGATAGCCGTTATACAAAGCACTCACAGCCCTTCAAGACCACTGACCCGCGCGGGCGCGAGGTGCTGGCGGTCAAGCCTGCCGTTATCCCGGCGAGACGGAACCGCGGCACGCATATCACGAAGGACCCCCAACGGCTGGATCATCTCGCCTGGTTCTATCTCAAGCGCGCCGAAGCGTTCTGGGAGATCACAGCGCATAACGGGCGCCTGCTGCCTGATGCTGTTCTCGCCCAGGCGCGGATCCGCATCCCGACGGACGAGGATTGAGATGCTTTCGACTATCCAGATCGTCAGCGGCAGCGGGGGAACCCCGTGGACCCGGGAACAGCGCCAGTGTGTGCTGGAGATCCGCTCCGAGCACAAACTCAATGACCCGACGAGCTTCAGTATCCTCATGCACGACCTGCCCGACCGGCAGGGCGTGCGCCACCGGCTGCTCGCCCCGGGTCGCAAGGTCGCGGTTCTTGTCCGGCCGCGGGACCGGGGCGAGTGGCACGTGCTGTTCCAGGGCAAGGTCAGCGAAGTGGAGGAGCATCAGACCCAGGGTGGCGTCGGCTCGACCATTCTCTATCGCGGCCAGGACATCCGCACAATCATGGCGGCACGGAGCTATACCGGCGCCTGGTCCGGCCAGGTTGACGCGGTCATGAAACACCTGATCGAGCAGGACTTCGCCGAGCACCACGTCGACGCGCCGGAGAACAACGAGCTCGACGAGGAAGAAAACCCACTTGGGCAGAACAGCAACAACCTCGATTTCCTGCGGACGCAGGCCATTGCCTTCGGTCACAACTTCTGGGTCAGCTACGCCCGCGTGCCCGAGGCGACACCCGGGCTGGGTGACCTCAACCCGCTTGACGACAGCGAGCCCAGCGTGACTGTGACACCAAAGATCCACTGGGCCCGCTCCCCCTATTTTGAAGAGGGCGGTGCGCCATCAACCGGCGGTGTTGCCGCTGCCGCCCAGGCGCTGCCGGTTCTCGGAGGGGAGGATACCGGGCCAATCAGTTTCAAGGTGAATGTCAATCGCGCCTCCTGCCCCAATGTGACCAGCTTCGAAGTAATGTCTGAAGGCAGCAACGTCCAGACCATGCCCGAACAATCAGGCAGCCAGACCACACCCGGTGTTCCCTCACCACCGACAAACCCACTGGAACCGCCTCCCGACGACGACACCCCCGGCATTCATTTCGTGCCCCGGGCTGTCCAGCCGGGGGGGGACGGCGAGCAGGTCAATGAGGCACTCGAGCAAGAGCGCGCCTTTGACCGCAAGGTAAAACTCTCGACAACCCTGGCGATGCTCAAGAAGCTCTGCATCCCCAACGAACTGGCGACGCTGGAGGGAGTACCGGAGGCCGTGGCGAACAGGCTCTTTCGTATCAGCGACGCGACGCACGTGATCCGCATCGATGGACACTGGATGGATGCCGTCCTGGAGAGCGACGGCAGGGAATACGGTGCAGCCGACGAGACCGGGGTGCCCGGTGCAACTGGAGAAATGGTATGAGCGACATTCCGAACCGCGGTCCCACAATCGACGAACTCTACCGGCCAAGCACCGGCCGTCTCTACGGCAAGTACCTCGGCGAAATCATCGACAGGGATGATCCGAAATGTCGCGGCCGCCTGCGTATCAGGGTAGACAACATCACAGACTCAAAAGGTGTCTGGGCTGACCCTTGCGTGCCCTACGCAGGGGACGGCATCGGATTTTTTGCGCTGCCACCGGAGGGAACCAGGGTATGGGTGGAGTTCCTCGGTGGCAGGATTGACCGCCTCGTGTATTGCGGGTTCCTGTGGCAGGAAGGTGAACTCGATGCGCAGGATTATGACCCTGCCCGGGTGCATTTCGAGACCGGGTCACTCCGTATCGAGGTCGACGACTCCGCGGATGAGATCAAGATCGAAATCAAGAAGAATGGCGGCTCGATCACGATAAAAGGTGGCGAGATCACGCTGAAAGCAAACGTCGTCACCCAGGAGGCCCAGGGCAACAAGGTTGTCCTCGACGCCGCTGCCTTCGACGTCAAGAACGCCGCGCTGAAAGTCGTGTAAGGAGGCCACCATGAGCAACCCCACCCTAACCGTAGCCGCACACGTTGTCGATTCCGCGCAGGGACGTGCAGCAGCCTTCGTACCGGTAAACCTGCGCGCAACCTCGACGAATATGCCGCTTTCGGTACAGGCCGACGTGCCGGCTTTTCCCGGCACCTCGCCCGCACTGACTGTTACCGGTACCTGGACCGTCGCCGGAAGCCGCGTCACCGCCAGTGGCATACCTCTTGTCAATACGCAGTCGGTGGGGGTCGGTTACACCCCCGTGCCCGCTTCCTCCGGTCCACTTCAGATCCTGCCAGGAAACCAGCATGTTCTCATCACCTTCTGACCCGATCCACGCGCTGGCCTACCCGCTGGCCCTGGACGAGGACCGCGGTCGGTTTACCAAGACTCTCGACTATGAGCGCTACGTTCAGGACCTGGTGCTGCAGACGCTGATGACGGCGCCGGGTGAGCGTATCAACCGGCCCGAAATGGGCACCCCCATCCCACAACTGCTGTTCGCATCGATCAACGAGGAGGTTGCCGATCTCGTCAAGGCGCAGATCCGTCGCGCGATGGCGCGCTGGCTGGACAAGGTTGTCCGTGTCGAGGGGATCGAGATCCGCCAGCCTGAACCCACCCGTTTCGAGATCGAGGTCAGCTACGTCATCCTCGCCACGGGAACGACGGATGTCCTGAAGCGGACCATGGCGCAATGAGTGGGCTCGGACGCCATATACTCCTCGCTGAGCAGGAGCCCTCGTTCGACCAGACGGGCATCGACTTCATTGCCGTCGACGGAGTCAATCACGCGAAAATCTATATCTACTTCGTGATCGACCCGCTAGAGCCCGATCTCGGTTTCGCGGCGAACGAACTGGATATCGAATGCCTGGGCACCAGCTCCAGGGAACCACGAATCGTCGAGGCCCAGAATTTCGAGGCGCATACGGATGCCCAGGGCAGGACGCGCAACGTGCTGGCGGTAACCTTCGACTCGGGCGCCAGTTTCGAGATGCAGCGCCTGCGCCTGGCTGACCTTACCGGGGCGCGCCTGGATCCTTTCAGCTCGGCCGCGGACTTTTCGTTCAAGCAGGCCTGTCCCACCGTGTTCGATTGCGCCTGCCACGGCGTACCCGGCGACCGTCCCGGCTCCGACTATCCGGTGGATTACCTCGCCCGCGACTTCCAGAGCTACCTCGACACCTTCGCGGCATTCTCACGGGAACGCTATCCCCAGTGGCAGATGAACATCGTGCCCGACCAGGCGCGAATGCTGGGCGACCTGATCGCCGCGATCGGCGACGAAATGGCTTTCCTGCAGGACGGCTACCGATTGCAAACCCAGTTCGAGCACCTTACAGAGCGACGCTCCTTCCAGCAGATCACGCGTATCCTCGGTTACAGCCTGCGCCCCGAGCTTCCGGCACAGGGTTATGTGGTGCTGCGCCATTACGAGGGAACCTCCAGGCCAACCGGTCTTCCCCCTTTCGACGAAACCGTTATCGCGGGAACCGCCCTCGCCGGATTTGGCGACAGCGATATGGTGATTCCTTTCGAGGTCGGGGCCAGCTTCGACGACATCCTTGCCGGCACCGGCTATCCGACCAGTGCCCGCTGGACCGATATCCCGGTCCACATCCCGGACGAGACCTGCCCCTGGATCGCCAGGGGCGCGCGCGAGCTGACCGTAACGGGCACCGACCTGGTCCACCCACAGGTCGGCCCCGGTACCAGGATCCTGATAGAAACCCGGCCGGTCGACCAGTCCGAGCCTCTCCACCGGATCATTGTGACGCTCGACGAGGACCCCGGGCTGGTCGAGGATGCACTGGTCGGTATGGATGTCACACGACTGCACTGGCGCGCCGAGGATGCACTGCCCTTTGACCTGAAACTGGAACGGGCATTCGTCAGCGCCAATATCGTGCCGGTCGTGTCCGGCCTGACGCACGAAGAGCGCTTTAGTATCGGTGACAACGATCAGGCGCTCCCCACCGCAATTGAACGCGAAGGTCCGCTGTCCGGGAGCGGGGCAAGACGTCCGGTGGTCTACCGTTTCCCGATGGTGCGGACCGTGACCGATGGGCTGTCATGGCGCCCTGCCGCGGGCGACATGCCATGGGACCGCCGCTACAGTCCCGATGTCGCACTGGCGCGGACCAATGCCGAGGGCGCGTTGCAGGAGCACTGGCGGGTGGTCGCCGACCTGCTGGCGGAGGGCCCGGCTGACGAGGCAGCGACCGTGGAAGCCGGCCATTGGGGACCTGTCTTCACCTGGCTCGACAACGGGCAGCGCCGTGAGCATCGGGATTATATTGGCGACCCGGGCTGGTGCCTGCGCTTCGGCGCAAACGGCTTCGGCCTGGCACCGGCAGACGGCGCCTTCTTCCGGCTGCGTTACCGGACAGCATGGGCAGCACATGCCAACCTGCCGCCCGACCGCATGCGGCTACTCGCCGATCCTGCCAACGAGGCACCGGACAGCCTGCCGATGCCAGCTGCGATCCTGTCGGCCTCGAACCCGCTGGCTTTCGACAACGCCCAGCCGCCCGAGCCACTGGCCCTCGCCAGGCTGACCGTGCCGCATGCGACGAAGGCAATGCAACTGCGGGCCGTCCGCGACAGCGATTACGAGGCGCTGGTCTCGGCCCGGGATGACATCGACGCGGTTGCCGCCCGATCGTACTGGCTCGGCACCTGGACCGGCACCTTCCTGGCCACGGACCCGAAAGACAGCATTGCCCTCGACGACGACATCAGGGCCGAGGTCACCCGCTTCCTGGAAGAGATCCGCCTTGTCGGGCGGCCGGCATACCTCGCCAACACCGCACTCCGTCCGCTCGATCTGCAAATAGTTCTCTGCCACGATCCGCGTGTGCCCTGGGGCCACGTTGTCGAAGCCATCGTTGCAACCCTTGCCGCCGACGATCCTGAAGCACTGTTCCACCCGGCCAACCTCACTTTTGGCAGTCGCCTCCACCGCGCCGCCCTCGAAACCCGGATCGCGGGGCAGAAGGGCGTGACCCGTATCCTCCGCATCCGCTACCGCTGGCGCGGCGAGGGAGACTTCAGGGACTTCACGGAGAGTTTCCTCGAAAGTGCACCGGACCAGATTCCCGTCCTCAAGCACGACCCGATGCGCCCTGACCTGGGCCGCCTCGAGATCTTTGACAGCCAACTGCCACAGGAGACCGCCCCATGAGCGTTGCGACCGACGGCCTCCACTGCCTCTGCCCACCCCGCTTCCCGGCGCTTCTCGATGCCGACGGACGACCGCTGCCGAAACTTTTCGCCGACCACCGTATCGAGGTATTCCAGGCACTCTCGACCCGCGCCAACTTCGCGCACTGGCAAACCAGCCTCGAGGATGACATTGGCCGGATGGTCCTCGAATGGCTGGCGACACTGCTCGACAACCTGTCGTTCTACAACCATCTCTGGACGCTGGAACAGCACCTCGCAACCGCGACACAGGAGGATTCACTTCGCCAGCTGGCGGCCCTGACCGGTTACCAGCCAAGGCCGAACCTTGCGGCGATGGCGCGCATCGCTGTGATCTCAGATGCCCGCGCGCCCCTCGTCCTGACCGGCGGACGGGGTGTAACGTCCGAGGGCAACGACAGGCATCCCGCCCTCGCCTTCGAGACGACAGGCGATGCGCCCATCGACCCCGCGCTGAACGCGATGACGGCGATACCACCGCGCGAGACCACCTTCGACGCTGACTTTGTCGCCATCGGTGGTGCCTTCCGCAACCTTCGCGTGGACGAGCCGGTGCTGTTCAGGAGCGGTACCATCCGCAAGGCTGCGATCCTCGAGGAGATCGGCAATGACAAGTTCCCCTCCGGCGAAAGCTATGCCGAGCTTCAGCTCGACCGCTCGCTGTCAGTCCTCACGGGCAGGGACCTCAGCGATATCGAATTAAAGAGTTTCGTCAACCAGAGCGAAGGCCGGGGTATTTCCAGTTACCAGCTGGAGCTCCAGGGTGTGCAGCCGGGCTTCCAGGTGAACCAGGAAATCGCTGCCATCGATGGCGAAAGCGGCGCGCTCAGGTACGGCCGCATCACCGGGGTGAATGTGATCAACCGGGTGTTGATAGAGAGCGAGACCGCACCGGTGCTATCGCCCGTCACGCGGATTTCGCTGGACACCTACGTTACCAACGGCCACGCGCACGTAATATTCCACGGTGCCCGACGCGGCGGGCACCTGATCGGCGCGCCAAAGACACATCTGGCACTGGCCGATTTCGCAGGACATATCGACGTTGAAGAGAAATACCTGGGCGACGATCTCGACCACCAGGGCGATTTTGTCGTGGTCGATGCGGAGCACCGCAGCGTCAAAATCACCGCCAGCCTCAACGTCAACCCGCACAATCGCCGCGCGGCACTGGAACTGGCCTCGATCTCCAACCCAGCGATCGTATTGAAGGCACCGCTCAGGATCCACGGTAATTTCGCCATGGTGGACCAGGGCAAGACCGTGGTTGAAACCCTCGGCAGCGCCAGTGGCCGGCGTTACCAGACATTCCGGCTCGGAAAGAAGCCACTGACATTCCTGCGCAGCGACCTCTCGGACCCCGAGCCCGCCATCGAGGTTTACGTTGACAGCGTGCCATGGCGCTACGTACCACACCTGTTCGGGATCGCTGCCGACGACAGGGTCTACACCCTGCGGGTCGAGGCCGATGGACAGGCCCATGTCATCCTCGGCGGCGTTGCCAATCCCGGCGACAAGAACGTGGCTGCACGCTATCGATACGGGACAACCGGCGACAACCCGGATGCCTTCACCATCAATGCGCTGGCCGGAAAGGTCGAGGGGGTACAGAAAGTCTTCAACCCGTTCCCGGCTCTCGGCGGCCTGAAGGGTGACGATACCGAGGACCTGCGCTTTATCCTGCCCGCACGGATCTCGGCCAACGATCGCTGCGTCTCGGCCAAGGATTACGCGGTACTCTCGCGCAACTTCGGCGCCCTGGCCGCCAGCGCGCGGCCCTACTGGAATGCTGTACGCAAACGGGCCGGGGTCGAGGTGACCGCGGTCTTCGATGGCGGCTTCGACCCGGCACTGGCGGGCGAGCTTCGCGATTTCCTCGTCGGCCATGCGCCGGAGGGCAGCCTGGTGAACGTGGCCAGCGCGCGGCCCGCGCCGCACAGCATTGCCCTCACGCTGCGCCTGGCGCCCGGGGCCCGCGCGGCCGATGTTGAACGCCGTGTACGAGACATCTACTTCCACGAGTTTACCGGCCTTCTGGCCCCACGCCGCGCCAGGATCGGCCACACCTGGAGCCGCACCGATTTGCTGGCCCCGCTCAACGGAATTGACGGCATCATTCGCGTCGAACGGCTGAGCCTTGATGGCAGCGAAAGTACCTCCACGATCGCGCAGGCTCCGGACGAATTCCTCGATGCGACGCTGGACCTGGAGGTGGTGCGATGAGCAACCCGATCAATGGCCGCGCGCTCGACGGTTTCGAGGAATACTACTACCGCAAGCTTCACTCCTGGATTCCCGAACTCTACTGGACCAACGACCTGGACAACGGCACCCTGGAAACCCTGGTCCGTGCCATGTCCGAGCGGCTCGCGGAGATGCGGCGTGAGATCGACCGGGTCTGGACCGCCTCCTCGATCGAGCTGGCCGACGACTGGGCAGTGAAGTACCTGGGCGACCTGGTCGGTGCCGAGACGCTATCGGCGCAGAACAGCCGGGCGAACCGGACCGTCGCAGCCAATTTCATGAACTACCAGCGACGGAAAACCACCCGCTACCTGCTGGACATGCTCATCACCGATATCGTCGGAACCGAGGGTTATGTCCGCGAGATCGAGCGCTGGCTGGCGCGACCGCCCCACGAGCTGGACATGGCCTACCTCCGCTCGGCACCACTCTCGGGGGGCCCGGTCGGCGGCCTGCCCGAACTGACCGGGCCGCGGGTGGACGACGCCGCGCTTCCCGCGTTTGACGAATTCGCGCGGCTACCGGACTTTGGCCCGCGCGAGGGACGCGCGGCCTCCTACGACTACGCCACGATCCACTTCAACCTGTTCGCGAACGAGAGCTGGCGGGTCGACATGGCAACACCATTCTGGCTGGACGAAACACGCCTTACCCTGGACCCCTCGGGCCGGGCCACGCAGCTCTTCCACAGTGCGACCTTCGACCACCGCGCCGGAAGTTGGCCCGTCGGCCCCGAGGAGTTCCCGGTTCCAATGCGCTGTGCGCGGTTCAACGACGCGCAATTCGAAATCAGCAGCGATGCCCTCGATACCATCGCCTCCCCGGGCCTGACGTCTGCCCTGACACCGTGGATCGGTGTCGCATTCCGGACCCGACAGGCCTTCCAGCGGATCCTCGCCGACCAGTTGTCGGCCTCGCTGTACGCAAACTTCCGCGAGTCACTATTGCGCGAGTGCCAGGTTCCCGGTTGCGCCAAGGCGCGCCAGCTCGAGGCTGATGTGCGACTCGACATTGGCCCGTTCGCCGACACCCGGCAGCTCGATCCTTACGAAATTGTGGCCGCCAATCTCTCGCGCTGGATGCCCGGGACACAATGGCCAGAAGACGCCGCCCTGCTCATCGACGTAGCCAGTGGCTGTGTCCAGCTTGCCGAGGCACCGGACGATGACGCCGCGCCGCCGGAAGTGTTCCACCCGCTGTTCCACCATCTCGGCCTCGTCCACCGTGTCGGGGCCGGGACCTTTCCGCGCGAAAGCGACATCGACCTCGGGCCCACCTTCAACGATGCCAATGACGAAGTGCCGTTCACACCGCCCGGCGCCGGGCTGCAGCCCTTCCGCGATAACCGGCGCTACCTGTGGGAGTGGCCGGCCAACCGACGCTTCAACGTTACCGGCGAGTTACGCCTCGAGGCTGCCGATCGCACACGCCCCTATGTCATCTCACGCACCGATGACCCGGAGCGCGACTTCACCATCGTCGGGACCGGCGGACAGGACAATCACCTGGTCATCGACGGGCTCTGGCTGGGCCTGCTCGGCGATGCCCCTGTCGAAACCGCTGTGGGCGGGGCGCATGAGCCGGCCCCGCCCGCCCATGCCCGGCTGGTCCTCGACGGGCACTTCGAAACGGTCACTCTTCGCCATGTCTCGCTCGACCCGGGCGGCGAACAGGCACGACTCGACCCCGGCACCGCCCGGGCCATCCCCGCCGTGGCACTCGAGATCGAGGGCTCGGTGCGGCTGTTGCGGATCGAGCGGTCAATCACCGGCCCCATCGTCGAAACCCGGACCGACCCATCACTGCTGAACGCCGGTGAAATCCGCATATCGGATTCCATTGTGCAGTCGAACGACCCGGATCGCCCGGCGATCTCAACCGAGCTCGCCCGGCTGCACCTGGTGAATTCCACCGTCCTTGGCGCCTGCCACGCGAACCTGGCCTTCGCCACCAACACCCTGTTCAACGGGCCGCTTTACATCACAAACCGCCAGCAGTCCTGCCTGCGTTTCAGTGCGGTAGCCGGCTACGAGGGGGTCGCCGGCATCGACCCGTCCACCCTGCCCCGCCGTTTCGAATGCGTCGAGTACAGGCGCACGATACCTCCGGCATCGCTGCGTTCGACCCGGTTCGGCGACCCGGATTTCGCGGCGCTTTCGGACCTTGCCGATTCTGGCCTGCTTCACGGTGGCGAGAACCGGACCGAGATCGGCGTGGGCAATTCGAGGTTCTGGCACCAGCGCCGGAACGACCTGGCACGGGTTGTCAGTACCTTTCTGCCCGTTGGGCAAAATGCACAGATTTACGAGGAAACGGGGGGGCGTACATGAAACGTCGTATCACCAGGGAACACGACGCCCGCCAGGGTTACGGCGGCGTCTATTGGGAGGGCGGCGGTGCGATTACCGACGCAGACCTCAACGCCGCCTTCGACGCGCATCGCGAGCGAGACGAGGCCCGGGACCGGGCCTGGATCGCGCCCGCGGGCAGCGCCGACAACGGCTGGCGTGCCGACGGGCTCAGGAACACGGGCGGCATGGTCGATTTCGACCTCGCCGCCGGTCACTACATGCTGGACGGCGACCTCCTGAGAAATCCCGAGAGCTATCCATTTATCGCCCAACCACATGGCCTGTCCGCCCCGCTCGAGCCCAACATGACGCTCGGCTGGCCGGAAGCAGACGAAATAACAGCGGCAGGTGGCGAACGTTTCGATGCGGTGGTAATCGACAACCGGACACTGGCAGTCACGGTCGTAGAGGACAGCGAGCTGGACGAGGTGGCGATGCGCAGCGACCCGGCCACACGCGTCCGCAACTCGCCCAAGGTCCGCATCCTGCCCGGCGTCCCGTCCACGTGCGCCGAGGCGCGCCCGGAAGTCATGGACCTGCTGGCTGGCGCCTGTGCCGAGGTCGAGATGCCCTCGCCAGCTTTCCGCCCCCGTGGGCGGTTGCGGGTCCACCTGGGCACAGTGGAACAGTCCGACAACCCCTGCGCGCCCGAGCAGGCCCTGGGCTATTTCGGACGACTGAACCACACGATCAAGGTGATGCTGACCGCGCCGGACCGCTTCGTCTGGGCCTACCGTAACGGCGGCGAGCTCTACCGGGCGACGCTCGACGACGACGCCACCCTGCGGATCGTGACTCCCTTTGACGACAGCTCGCGCTTCCCGGTCTCGGGCCAGATTGCCGAGCTTCTGGCCTGGGACAGCCGACTGCCGAACGGGGAAGTCACCGCCGCGCCCCTCGGCCGGTTCCACGCCATCCAGGAGGGCTATTCCCCTGGCGACGAGACCCTGGAACTCGCCACGCCGGTGGACGGCGACCTGCGCGACTGGTACGACGCGCAGGGCGACGGCACATTCCTGTTCGTGCGCTTCTGGGAGCCGCCGGCCGTTGCCATGCAGACCTCCACGGCCACCGATGTGGATGTGCCTCTCGCCACGACCGGAGTAAGACTCGACTTCATCGAGCCGGGCTGTCCGGGCGACCAGTGGACCTTCAGCGTACGCGTCAACGCCAACGACACGGTATTCCCGCAGCGGATGCTCGAACCGGGCGGCCAGCCACCGGGTGACACCCGTCGCGCCGCCGACCTGATCGCGCTGATCCACTGGCAGCTGGACGGCGGGGAAGTGGTGGGACATCTCCACGACTGCCGTCGCAAAATCCGGCCGCTGTGGAAACTCCAGGGCTGCTGCACCGTGACGGTTGGCAACGGCGTGACAAGCTTCGGCGACGTCGACCGGCTCGAGGACGCCATTGCCGCACTGCCCCATGAGGGCGGGCGTATCTGCCTCCTCCCCGGCACCCACACGGGCGGTGTCACACTCCGGAATCGCGCCAACATCACCATCGAGGGCTGCCGGGGCCAGACCCGCCTGGCACAGGGTCAGGGCGGCGGGCCCGTGCTGACCATCGAGGATTGTGCGGGCGTCAGGATCAGGGATCTGACCATTGATGATGGCAACAGCCTTGCAGTGGCGGCCGCACGTACCCACCAGCTGACGCTGGAGCGAATCGATACGAATGGCCGCGGCTCCGCCATCTCGCTGGTCGACGGCACCGCAACCCGGGTGCAAAACTGCAATTTCCTCGCGACTGAGGAAACGGAGATCATCCCGGCAGAACAATACGCCGAACTGCGCCCGCTCGCGTTCGTCGGCGGCGAGGATCTCGATATTTCCGATAACAGTTTCCGCTGCGACTCCTCCCGCCTGACACTGATGTCGCTCGGCGGCCTGCAGGTCGCCTCGGGGAGCCGGGGCGTCCGGATTGCGGGCAACGTCATCCAGGGTGGACTCGGCCACGGAATTACACTCTGCCACCTGAATCTCATCCAGGTGGTGGGCGTCAATTACGGCGAGGCGAACCTGGTCGCCGAGTTGGGGGACGGCATGATGAAAGCCGTCGATCAGCAGGCTGTCTGGACGCGAAACAGTCGCAAGGCAGATGTGGAAGGCAGCTACCTGCTCGAGCAAAGCGATGCGGTTTCCGCGACCATTGGGGCGGCGCAGGACGTGATCTCGAATGCGACCTTCAGCTTCGTGGAAAACCCCATCAATATCGCCCAGGTCGCCCTGCAGGGCTGCCTTGGCATCGACCCGACACTGACAATACCCGAGCCTGAGGACGAGGATGACGACTGGACACTCTACGTACCGGCGGGTGCGGTAAGCCATGTCCATATCATCGACAACGAGATTACCGGCATGGGCGGCTCGGGCATCTCGATCCCGTCATGGAATCTCTCACTCCGCTCCACCGCCGGCGAGTGTATCGTCGAGCAGTTGGCCGTCGAGCGAAACCATATCAGCAACTGCGCCCGGGTGGCTGTCGCCACGACCCTCGACGACGATGACCTGCAGGAAATCGGTTTTGGCGGCATAGCGCTGCAGGTCGTACGCGGTGCGAAAATCGGCTCAAACATCATCCAGGGGATCGGCACCGATCACCGCAGCCCGTCCGCCGGCATCTACATCTCCGAAGTGCAGACCGGCCACATTCACGACAACCAGATCAGTGCAGTCGGCCGCATCGAGCGCTCGGGAAACCGTAATATCCTGGGTGTGTCGGGCGGTATCCTTATCGACGGCGCCGCGCCGGTCTGGGGACCACCCGTCACCGGCGGCATCATCCGCGATTTCACGGACGGCGAACTTGGCGACCTGACCGATAAAGTCGCCGATGCCGGCGGCGCCGATGCCGGCAAGGAGCACCATGTCTCCAGAAAAAAAGAGGCGGAGATGGTGAAGAACCGGAAATTCTCCGCAAAGGCCGTGGACATCGCGAAGCTGCTTTCCCTGCCGCGGACAGAGGCCCTGCGTATCCAGAACAACCAGGTCACGGTCAATTTCGGCATGAGCCTGGACGTGCGCGGGGCCGGCTCCTTCCATATCGCTGACAATCACCTGACCACCCTCGCCCCGCGGACCAACCCGGACCGGCCCCGGCTGGCGAGCGCGGTATCCGTGGTTAATTCCGGGTTCCCACAGATAGAGTCACTGGTCTGGGTGATGGCCCTGTTCCGCATCTTCCAGATCGAGTTCGGGGAATTCGGGTCGAACTACCTCCTGCAGGTCTTCGTCTCCGCAATGATGAAGGTTTCGGCTTACCGGGACCGGGATATGATCCAGTTCCAGAACAATCATATCCGCACGGAGAGCTTCACGCGCAACGATACCGCCGCCGCAATGGTAACCGTCGTCTCGCCCTATGACGTGCAGATCAGCGACAACACCCTGAAGTCGATGCACAGCGACACCAATGCATTCCTGCACCTGCTGGCGACAGGCCTGCTCTCGATCCAGTGCGTCTCAAACCGGATCGAATCCCGGCCGCAAGAAGGCGTCCTTGGGGCGGCGCTGACCGCCGGGCGTGACAACACCACTTTCCTGAACCATGCCAGTCACCAGATGACACAGATGCGGATAACCCCCGCTGTGCCGTCCGGGCCGGGCAACATCCAATCCTGATAAAAGCGAGGCGCCGCCATGGCGAAAGCGTTCAGCGACAACATTCTGGACCGAACAGGGGCCGACCTGGAAGAAGCCTTCGAACGGGCGCGTATCCGGCACAAGGCACGCAGAGAGGCCGCGCAGGAGGCGACGGCCCGGGCTGCCCGCTGGGGCGGATTCGCGAGAGACCCGGGATACACCGACACACTGGTCTGGCGATCAATTTCACTGGCGCAGGCCCAGGGCACTGCAGAAAGCGCAACAGAGGAATTGGATGATGCCCACGCGACCATGAAGCGGCTCTCCACCCGATCCGACACTGAGGAAGCGCGTGTCTTCGGCCATGTCGAGTCACCGACCGGCGGCGGCGAGGCAGACCTGATCGATTCCAGCGGCTGCATCATCGCTACCTCGCCGATCGACAGGCTCGGCTACTTTGCCATCGTGGCCGAAGCGACGGGGGAGTCGGCGCGGATCGAGATCCGGGACGCCCAGGGGCAGCTCGCCGTACTCGACGGTCGCCCACTGGAACTGACCCCGGGGCTGATGGTAAAGCGCGATTTCACCACCGGTCGCTGCGGCAAAGTGGAACCCAGGCCGGACCAGCCGTCTGAGGACGTGGTAATGCCCGACCTTATCGGCAAGACCACCAAAGATGCAAAGGCGATGCTGGGCGAGCTTGGCGACTTCCGCATCAGCTACGACGAGAGCCGCTCGGACAATGCGCCTGCGGAGACGGTCATCACCCAGGCGCCCGATCCCGGTCGTACCCTGGCACCGGGCGGCCTTGTGCTTCTCGGCATCTCCCTGGGTCCCGAACCGGAACAGGCCATGCCCGACCTGATCGGGCGGACCGAAGAGGAAGCCCGCAAAGCTCTCACCGACCTGCAATATTCCGCAGTGCAGTTCGACCAGGTAGTGGACCGTAAAAATGCGGGCCGCGTGGTCGAGCAGAGCCCGGAAGCGGGTGCCGCCGTCGGCGAGAACACTGAAATCAAGCTTTGCATGGGCATTGCCGCCCGGCTGATGCCCGACCTCGTGGGCCGGACCCGCAAGGAAGCCCTCGAAATTCTCGTGCCGGACTACATCGATGCCCCGACAATCCATGAGAAACCCAGTGACGGGCCCACCGCGGTCGTCCTCGAACATGCCCCCAAAGCGGGCGAAGCCGTCGGCGATGCGGGGGTAACACTGGTCATCTCGGTCAAGCAGGCGGAAGAAGGTAACGGCCTCTCGATGCCGGACGTGATCGGCAAGAGGCACAAGGATGCCCATACTATCCTGCGCCGCGCCGGGATCGAAAAAATCGAAACCGTTACCAGGCCCCACGACGGGCCTGAGAAGGTGGTTATTGACCAGAGCCCCGCGGCTGGCGAGAAAACCGGGAACAGCGCGACCATCGTAGTCTCTGCAGCACCCGAACCACCGAAAGAGGATGCGGAGAAACCTCCCATCATGCCCGACATCACCGGGAAAACCCGGGCACAGGCGCTCAAGCTGCTCAAGGCAGAGGGTATCGGGGAACCTGAATTTGATGAGGACGCAGCCAGGCGCAGGGGGGCACGGGTGCGCAAGCAGACCCCGGCCGCCGGCAAGCCCCTGAAAAAGGGTCAGCGCGTCAAGCTCATGTTCGCGAAGCCCAGGTGAGATGGAACAGACGCAGGCAAAGAAGCAGACAGCCGATGCTCCCGAGGCCACCCGGTCCCGGCGCACCGAGGTGCCTGCCGACGCCGCCGCGACGGCCCAACGGCAATCCCATCAGCCGGTGTATATCGAGCCCCGGAACACCAGCTTCGAATCCGAGGCGCGCCATGCGGCGAAGCGCTTCGGGAGCCAACCGGTAGACCTTGCCCCCAGCCCCTTCTCGGCATCGGGCCGCCGGGCGGAACTGGGACCCGACCTTTCCCGCAAACTGGTAGACCGGGTGGACCAGGGCGGCCGCCCGCTCCCCAGTGGAACCCGCGACCAGATGGAGCGTCACTTCCACAGGAAGCTCGACAGTGTCCGCATTCACGACGATCCGGTAGCGGCCGAAGTCGGTAACGCCATCGATGCCCGGGCCTTCGCGCTGCGCCGTCATATTTTCTTTCGCGACGGCTTCGCAGCGAGCGACCCCCGGGACCTGCGTGTACTCGCCCACGAACTAATGCACGTCCTGCAGCAGTCCCAGGCCGCGAGCGAGGGTTATGTTATCCAGCGCGACGATCCCGGTGATGTCGAGGTCAGTGAAACCTGGGAGGGTGAAGGCAGCGATCGCGGTTTTATCCTCGACTTTGCCCAAAGTCCAAGCCTTTTCACCATGCCGAGGCTGGAGTTGCCGAAGATCAACGGCAAGATCAAGGGCAAATCCCCACTGCGGGGTATTACGACGGACAAGTTAATTTCGGGCCGTGACTTTGAATACGTAACCCACTCTGAAGAACGCGATACCGCGCAACGCCGGCTGTGGACGCAACATGTCAGCGAAAACAAGGATGAAATCGAAGCGGCCATCGAGTCCTTTATCCCCAACCCTGCTTCAGAGAGCGACCGTGATCCGGTCTACTACCTGAAAGTCCGCGCAACGAACCAGATACTGTCCGGAACCAAGGCCCAGCTTCTGGCCCGGGACGAATTGCTGATCCCAAACTGGAATAAAAAGGGCAAGGCAACCTTCTATCACGTCGACCACTACCGCGAGCACCAGCTGGACGGCCCCGATTCGATCGAGAACGTCTGGCTCCTGGAAGGGTCCGCAAATACATCCTCCGGGTCCCAGATCAGGAATACGGTCCTGGCAGAGATCAATGACCTGTTCCGCCGTGCGCGAGAGGACAATTTCTTCCAGGGCCGTAACGAAAACCGCGACGTGCTGCGCTTCTCCCGCACACCGCGGGGACAGGCCCTGCATTTCAACCGCGTCGCGGGTGGTGACGAGGTGGCCGCTGATGTTGACACCTGGACGGTGGCCGAAATCATCGCCGCCAAGCACATCAAGTTCGGACAGCGGCGGCTGCTTCAGGCGGTGCCCCTCGACGAGTTGCAAGAACTGGGACTCGCCGCAAAGGGCGATGGAAGCGCACCGAGTACGGTGCTCTGGTTTCTCGGCAAGGAGAGCGGGTTCTACCGGCGGGTCGATGTCTCGGATCTCGCGAACCCAACCTATCGCGGCCAGCCCCTGGGCGCCAAGGATGACGATTTCTTCAAGAATTTCCGCATAGAATCGGCAACGATCCAACAGGGGCTTGATCCTGAGACCCTCGAGCCGGATCAGGAGGTCGGCGCAATCACGGGCCGGGTCCGGGGCGGCGTCGGTACCTATTACGACCGCGATACCAAACAGAAAGTTAAAGGCGACAGGATTGTCGTAGGCGCCGATATCAGGCTCCCGCTGCGTTTCGATCGCCGCTACGGCTATGGAGCCTACATCGACCGCAGCGAGGTTCGCGAGGCATTGATGGGCGCACGGGCGAGGCATGCGGAACTTAAAGGTGCAAGCCCCCTCGAGCTGAGCGAAGCCGGGTTGAGCGACGCCTGGGCGATGGAGCTGTCGGCGACGCTGACCTCGACCCACCCCATGTTCGATGGCTTCCAGGCTACCGTCGGACTCACGGAATATGGGATCGGCCTGGATGTCGACATCCCCACTGACCAGCTGGACTTTGGCTTCTTCCAGGTCACCGAGGCGAATATAGCGGTCGCCATGGGCGACGAGGGATTACTCTTCCGCGGCGCCGCCGCCTTCGAACTGGACCAGATCGGCAGTGGCACCGTGATTGCCACAGGCACCGCGATCGAGGGCAACTTCGATTTCGACTTTGATTTCGTCGACCCGGCCTTCATCACCGTCCGCTACGAGGACGAGGCATGGAGCTTCGATGGCGAGCTGGGTATCACCGAAGGCGTTGTCCCCGGCCTGCAGTCCGGCACGATCCACGTGGGCATCGACGAGGAACAGAACTTCCTCTTCGACGGTGAGGCAACCGTGCAGCTGCCCGGCCAGTCCGAGCCTGCCACCATCGAGATCGGCTACAGCGAAGAGGAAGGCATCTCGATCGGTGGCACGGTCACACTGGACACCTCAGCCTGGCCAGCGGTCGAGAACGCAACGGTGACGGTGAACGTGACCTACGACCCCGAAACCAGCGCCTGGGCGCTGGGCGGCACCGGCTCGGCCGATTTCGCCATCCCGGGGGTGACCGGCACACTGGACGCGACCTTCGATAACGGCGGTTTGATCCTGCGCGGCGAGGGCGACCTGGCGATCGGCAATGCGACCGGCACCTTCGACTTCGCCATCGGCAACTATCCCGTCACCGAGGAGGGCGAGTTCGACCAGTCAGGTGACCCGATCGATACCTTCGAAGCCTGGGGTGGTGGTTCTATCTCGATCGAGTTCGGCCCCTACCTCACCGGCACCGTCGGCGTCCGCTACACCCCCGACGACGAGATTGTCCTGTCCGGCGGCATCGCCCTGCCCCCCTCGATCACCCTGTTTGAGGCCATCGAGCGCGACCGGGACCTGGTGACTTTCCCCAGGGTCGAGTTCCCGATCTTCGGGGTAACCATTCCCGTCGTTGGTTCGATCGGTGTTTTCGGCTTTATCGGTGGTGGCCTGCGCGGATATGCGACGATCGGGCCCGCCACCCTGGACGACAGCCACGCTGACATCGAATACACGCTCGGCGATCCGGATTCGGCCGTGATTCACGGTGAGAGCCACCTGAACTTCGGCATGGATGCTGGTATCGAACTGGATATTGGCGGCGGTCTGGGGGTTGGGGCCGCGGTTGCCGACCTGACTGGCGAAGTAGGCATCACTGCTGCGCTGGATTTCGAGGTGGATGCCGGTGCCGACCTGGCTCTGGACTGGACACCACTGGCAGGACTGTCACTGGAACTCGACCTGGAAGGATCCTTCACGCCGTCTTTCCGGGTCGGCGTCTACGGCCAGGTCGCCGCCAGTGTGGCACTCTACGGCGAAGTGTGGAGCGAGCGCTGGGATGAAACGCTGGCCTCGTTCGGCTCGGGCCTCGAAGTCTCCATCTTCCAGCCCGCCAGCTGGGACGAGGAAAACGGCCTGCAGCTCGACTTCTCTGACGCCGAATTCACCTACCCCGACATTGACGTCCGCGAACTCGCCGGGGATATCATGGAACGGATTGTCTAGCGTCGGTCGCTGTATGCCCCTGGGTGCCAAAGCTGTAATCAAGCCAGGACTGGTGGAAAGCCAATTCTGGGGCAGAGTGGCCATGCCCTTTAAGGCGAAAAGGGCCGTCAGTGAATATACTCAATGGCAGTCAGGGAAATCCGCTCCAAGGAGAATAAATTCAACGCCAGAACCTGATTACACCTGGAAGCATTCCTGATCAGGGCATTCGAGGTTGTTGAACGGGGCAGGAGCAAAACCCTGTCTTACAATGCTATATCCCACGTACAGCAATTCCTGTACTCTGAAGTTTTCCGCGCCACTTGAGGGATGCATGACCAGCGATCTCGTCGATGCACAGGTATCACCCGTAGGACAGTTCGACATTCTGTCCAAGTATGAAATCAACAAGCTTACGGACGACAGCCGCGGCCCCCAGTACCAGATTTTCCGCAACTGCTCCCTGGCCGTTCTCAATAGCGGCGGCTTTATGGACGACGGCAAGGAACTGCTCGAGAGGTACTCCGATTTCGACATCTCGGTTATCCCGACCGAGCGCAGTGTCAAGCTCAATGTCCGCAACGCCCCGGGGATCGCCTTTGTCGATGGCAAGATGATTCGCGGGATCAGCGAACACCTGTTTTCCGTGCTCCGCGACATTATCTATGTCAACAGTGAAATTACCGGCGATCCCCGCTATGACCTGGTTTCTGCCCAGGGTATCACCGACGCGGTGTTTCATATCCTGCGCAATGCCGGCACCTTTGACCGGTCTCGCTCCCCGAGGCTGGTGGTCTGCTGGGGTGGGCACTCCATTTCATCGGAGGAATACGACTACACCAAGCAGGTGGGTTACGAGATGGCCCTGCGCTACCTCGATATCTGCACTGGCTGCGGACCCGGCGCAATGAAGGGCCCGATGAAAGGGGCCACCATCGGGCATGCCAAGCAGCGCGACCGGCACGGACAGTACCTCGGCATTACCGAGCCGGGGATTATTGCGGCAGAGGCACCCAACCCGATCGTCAACCAGCTGGTGATAATGCCGGATATCGAGAAGCGGCTGGAGGCTTTCGTACGCACCGGCCATGGCATTGTCGTTTTCCCCGGTGGGGCCGGTACCGCGGAGGAAATCCTCTACCTGATGGGGATCCTCCTGCACGAGGAGAACCGGGAGCAACCCTTCCCGGTCATTTTCACCGGCCCGGCCAGTGCCGCGGACTACTTTATCCGCATCGACCAGTTTATTGCCTCTACCCTGGGCGAGGAAGCCAGGTCACGCTACCAGATCATCATCGACGACCCGGCGGAAGTTGCACGGCAAATGGCGGCCGGTATCCAGCAGGTCAAGGAGTACCGCAAGGCATCCGGGGATGCCTACTACTTCAACTGGCAACTGAAGGTATCCACCGAGTTCCAACGGCCATTTATCCCCACGCACGAGAACATGCATAACCTGGAACTGCATTCCAACCAGGCCCCCTACCTGCTGGCCGCCAACCTGCGCCGGGCCTTCTCCGGCATCGTCTCCGGCAATGTCAAAAACGAGGGTATCTGCAATGTGCAGGAAAATGGGCCCTTCCAGTTACGCGGCGACCCCGAGCTTATGCGCAGTATGGATACCTTGCTGGCATCCTTCGCGAAGCAGCAACGGATGAAGCTGCCCGGCAAGGAATATATTCCCTGCTACGAAATCAGTACCGGGTAAGCCAGGCTGGCCGACGGCCATTCCGGGGCCTCTACTGCACAAACCGGCAATAAAAAGCCAGCCCGCTATCCGGGCTGGCCCTGACTCGGGACCCGCAGCTACCGGGGTCCCCTTCTCTCTCACTTCCTTACGAAAAGTTTACGCCTCAATCCAGGGACTTCAGGATCTCCACATGGTCCAGGTACATCGGATTGATATCCTTCAGGGTGAACATCCCGGTTACATCCAGGTGGTCCCAGCCGGACTTTTTGCCCATATGCTGCCATACGCCGGGTACGGGCAAGCCGTTGTAGTCCTGGTAAGGGGCACCCATCGGCGCCACCATGCTGTTGGTGTTCACCACGCTGTCATTGGCGAACCAGCTGGCATCCACGCCCAGGTTGCTGTTCTTGTACTGCCCCATAAACAGGGACTGCGGCATAAACGGCAGGAAGGTGGAAGCAACAGGGTACTGCTTTTTCGTGAACAGTCCCTTGAAGGTGGACTGGTTCGAGAAAGAGAAGTAGTACACATCCGGGTAAGTGATGGCGCCACCATAGATATAGGGCGCACCCTCCGCACTCAGGTCATAGAGGGACGTATCCAGCGAGTCCTCCCACAGGCGGTGGTCCTTCACGCGCAGGAAGTAGTCATCCCAGCTCTCCCCGGACTGCCGTGTCAGCGCCCACTGGTCCAGCTTCAGGTCGTAGATCACGTTCTCGCCACTGACCAGCCCCGCCGCGCGGTAAATGGAGGTCACCAGCTGCTCGGTAATATCCAGCGGGTTGAAGAACTCGGTGAGTGTGGTGCCGTTGTGGGGCGTGGAAACCGTGGTGATGCTGTGCACCCAGTTCCTGCCGCCCTCGAACACACTGCCGGATTCGTAGTTCTCCTCCGGCGAGCCGTCCCGCAGCAGCTTGAGCAGTACACGGGCCGTCTGGCCGCCCTGGCTGTGGGCAATGATGTGGATCTTGCTGGAGGCATCCCAGTCCGGCAGCAGCCCGCTGAAACAGCGGCCAAACTGGCTGTGCCCGTGGGTCGCGGCATGGGTTGCCCCATAGTTCACACAGCCGCCCTTCAGCTGGTAGTAGGCCTCTACCGCCCGGTCCCAGTTGGAACTGAGCGGCCCCACTGCCAGGGTCACGGTGTCGTGCCCCTGGGACTTCAGGACTTCCTGCAGGTCCCGCTTGCCCTTCCAGCCACCGCCCCAGTACTTGAAACCGAACAATTCATTGCGGCCCCAGCCGGCAAAGCCGTGCAAAAGGACAACGGTTTCATTGTTGGCAACCTGCGCTGCCGCATAACTGGCTGGGGTTGATAGAGGCTGTAGCTCAAAGACCTGGTTGTTGTCGTAGTTGCAGGTGTATTGCTCCAGTTCCTGGTAACCGGAACTGAACGGGCTGTTGTTCACATCCAGGCACTGGTAGCTGGACTTGGGCCGTATTACGTAGCCGGAATCGTAGGGCACAAAGCGGAAAAGCTGGTTGTCACTGCCAAAGCCCTCGCCCTGCTCGATGGCCGCGCCGGCGGCGCCGGCAAAATCCCGCACCGACAGTGAAAGGCCACTGTTGGTGTTCTGGATCTTGTAGTAGCCGTCGGCCTGGTGAACCAACTCGAAGGTCTGCGCACTGGTACCGTTACAGGAGTACTGCTGCAACTGGGTGCCCGTGGATGTGCTGGACCCGGGTACATCCAGGCATTTGCCACTGTGACGGGCGACAATATTGTAGATGCCGTCCTGCACCGCGGCCGCGTAGACCACTGGCTCCAGCGTCCACTTCTGGTTATCACCACCATGCTCGTCCCAGAGATGGATGTCGGCGCCAGCATTCATTGAGACATCGGAGACATCGATCGGCTTGTTGCCCGACAGAATGCTTTTGATAAAAAACTCGCCGTCACCGGTGCCCTCGACCAGGAAGCGCTGGTTATTGCCCTGGTTGCAGCTGTATTGCTGCACTGGAGTGCCATTGCCGCTCTGGCCCCAGTAGATGTCGACACACTTGCCGCTGTTGACGTTGATGATCTCGTACTGCCCGCCACCGGCGTAAACAAAGTCGAACTGCTGTGCGGCGGTGCCATTGCAGCTCCACTGCTGAAGCTGCCTGCCATTGGCGGTACTGGACGAGGGAACATCCAGGCACAGGCCCGAGTGCACTGCCCTGGCCGTATACCTGCCGGGTGCCAGGGTGCGCTCGCCGTCGATGGTGGGGTCGATGGCAAAGGTCTGCTGCGGTGAGCCGGTACAGGACATCTGCACCAGCCGCGCCCCGTCACCCTGCGATGCACCCGAGAGCTCGACGCACTTGCCCGAGTTGCGGTTGCGCAGGATATAGCCGCTGCCGTTTCTTTGCGGCAGGAAGTGCTGGGAGCCATAGTCGTACCAGCTATACTGCACCACAGCCGCGCCGTCCGATTTCGAGCCGGACTGCACCCGCATGGCCTTACCGCTGTTTACGTTGACGAGCCGGTAATAACCGTCGCCCACCGAACTGATATCGAAATTCTGCACCGCCGAGCCCGAGCAGCCGGCCTGCTCCAGCTGGATGTTACTGGAAGTGCTGCCGCCGGGCACATTGACACATTTGCCACTATGGGAAAGCGTCAGCGTGTACCTGTCCGCGGGTAAATTGGATGCGTTGGCAACCAGGGGCAGCTGGAGGAAAAACAGGGAAATGATCCCGAGGTAAACGGGGGTAAGTCTCTTTATCATGCGCCGAACCTCATTCTCTCTGTGAACTTGATTTGGCAACACGTCAACGATCAATTGAAAGGAGAACTACATACCTTTGAGGCTGGCCGGCGAATCGAGAAATTGACTAAGGCAATACGATACCCTGGACATACAGCGGTATGCCGGCGTTTGATGATGATTTGGCGTGTTGTCGCTGATTTTTATTGGGATAAATTTATTATTTTTAAAACTTATTATTTTTGACATCACAGCCATGGAGGATCACCCAAATGGCTGAGTGAAAGATTCTAGTCACGAAAGTGAAACAGAGTAAACAGCAAAAAAGTGACCGTACGTCCCCTGAGAAGCAGCGCACAAAAGAGGCGCATACTGGCGTACCAGTCCTGTATCCAGCGCATGCCACTTTCATACCTGGACCAACAATTCAGGGGACGTTAACGGCAAAGCAGCACGGGAAAGCGGGTGGAAATAAAAATTCGGGCCAGCCCGTAAGCATTGAGAACGGTAACCCGAGGCAAACCTTACCCCGAAGACGTCTCATTATGCCGACGTCACGGGTTGGAAAAAGCGCATTTCTTCTTCCTTCTGGTGGAAGCTAATACGACGGGAAAAGCATTATCTCCCGTCGATTTGCCAACCTTCGCATCTATCCTCGATACCAGCTATCAAGTCGGGGCGAGCTGGGAGCGCCCCGAACCCTGGGTGACTAAGCTCCGCTTGACCACTTAAGGCCGATAACACCAGCGACGAGAAAGCACAGGCTGACTACCTTGATCACCGATAGTGACTCATGAAATACCACAACACCCACGACAACCGCCCCCACCATGCCGATTCCAACCCAGACTGCATAGGCGGATCCCAGGGGTAGCGAGCGCATCGCGATACTGAGGAGGCAGATGCTGGCAGCCATGGCGGCCACCGTTGGCAGGGAAGATATTGGCCTGGTGAAGCCCTCGGTGTATTTGAGCCCTGTTGCCCAGGCCACTTCCAGTAAACCAGCGAGGATAAGGATCAACCAGTTCATACGGCACCATTTGATTACGGGGCCGTCCCCACTGATTAACGATCATCCCAGGGTCGTCCCTGGGACTGCATCGGACACTAGCACAGCAAAGTCATGTTAGACAGGTTAAAAACCGTTAATAGCCTCTGCAAAAGAGCCCCATCTCCCCCACAACCATTTTTCCCCCTGTTATTGCCTGTATTCTGTACCCCATTACCCGCATATGTTTCTGTCGCTCCGCCGATGTGACCGATCGGTCAATTTGCTGAGTGAGACATACTGCCGTCCAAGAACTGGTATAGTTCACATATTCTCACCACCCGGGTGCAGGTGACGGCTAACTATAAATAGAAGGAGAGCCCTCCCGTTGATTACCAAGGCCAAAGGCATATTGCGGCACACCGCCAACGGTCTACAGGCACATTTTGCCCGGTTGTTACCCCGCCGTATCCCGATTGCGCTCAAACTGGCACTGGTCATGACCCTGCTGCTGGTACTGGGGATGACTGGCCTGGGCCTGTTTATCAGCGATAACCAGAACCGCCTGATCCGCACACAACTGCATGAGTTCGGCAACACCATGGCGCTGCAGCTGGCCAAACTGGCCGGAGAACCGATTCTGTCGGAGAACGACCTGAACCTGCGCATGCTGACCGCCAATCTTGGCCTGGACGAGAAGATCCTGGGGGCGGGTATTTACGCACGCGACGGCGAGCTGCTGTCGGCCAGCGGCATCCAGCCGGACCTGACCGGCTCCCCTCTCGAGGCCGCCGGGCCTTTCGCAGCCGCCGGGGTCATAGCCCGGCCCTGGTTCCGGGACACGGCCGACGGCTCCCCGGAGCGGTTGATCAGCTTTATCGCCCCGGCCAACTACCTGGACGTCCGGGTCGGCTCGGTGGTGGTGACCCTGTCGGCATCGCAGATGGACCAGGCCGCAGCCCGGGCCCGCGATGCCATCATCTATGCCACCCTGGCCATGACCCTGCTGGCGTCCCTGCTGGCCTACTGGCTGAGCCGGCGCCTGTCGCTGCCGATCCACCACCTGATGGAGGCCACCCGGGCCATCGACCGCGGCGACTTTGGAACCCGGATCGAGCAGCAGCGCAATGACGAAATCGGCTACCTGTTCGAGGGCTTCAACAATATGGCGGCCGGACTGCTGAGAAAATCGCAGGTCGAGCAGGTCTTCTCCCGCTATGTGTCGAAGAACGTTGCCGACAAGGTACTGGCCAACCTGGACGAAATCCGGCTGGTGGACCGGCCGATCGAGGCAACGGTGCTGTTTGCCGATATTACCGGCTTTACCGCCATGTCCGAAAAGCTGGAGCCTTGCCAGGTTTCCGAGCTGCTGAACGAATACTTCTCGTATATCTCCCGGGCCTGCTCGATGTATGGTGGCGTGGTCGACAAGTTTATTGGCGACTGTGCGATGCTGGCGTTCGGGGTGCTGGAGGAAGATACCGACCACACCTTCAACGCCATCAGCTGTGCGGTGTTGATCCAGCAACTGGCGGTACAATTAAACGAGCAGCGCCGCGCCGATGGCCGGCCCGAAGTGCATTTCCGCATCGGCATCAACTCCGGTGCCATGCTGGCCGGCAACCTGGGCTCCGACGAGCGGATGGAATACACCGTGGTCGGCGACGCCGTCAACCTGGCCTCCCGCCTGTGCAGCGAGGCCCGGGCGGACCAAATCATTATCCGGGAACAACTGTTCACCATGCTTGAGCCACGCATTATCGCCCGGTCCGAGCGGACAATCCCGATCCGCGGCAAGTCGGCCCCGGTGGGAATCTATTCCGTGCAGGATATCCATCACAACGACCAGCATCTTCTGCAGGCTAACCTGCAGAAAATACTGAAGAGCCGGCCCCGTAAACAGGACCGGAAGGCAGCCAGCCATGCTTGATCGCCGCCTAGCGCTTGTTTGGTTCTTGCTAATGCCGCTGCTGCCGGCCTGTAGCCTGCTGCCGCCACAGCAGCAGGCGCAGGAAGGTTTGCCAACCGACACACTGCAGCAGGCCCAACAGCAGTCCGCCGAACTCGGCCAACTGCAGGAGCTGGTTACGGCGACGCCAGCCCAGCAGCAAAAAATCAGGCGTTTGCAAAGCAGCCTGCAGCAGTTCGAGCGCAACGCAATCCGCGCCGCGAGCCACCTGGAGAAACAGGACAACTGGCATGGCGCCGGGAAGGTATTGCAGGCAGCTACAGAGGTACTGCCAGGCAGCCAGGCACTGGTCAGCGCACGGCAAGAATTTGCAGAGCGACGCCAGCTGCACGAGCAACGCCTGCGGATGGAGCTGGCCATCCACCGTGGCGAACAGTTGCTGAAAGACGCCGAGGCCTATGAGCGCCTGCGGCAGCTCAATGGCCCCGGTGTGATGACCTGGCTGGAACAGAAGAACTTTCTCCGCCAGTGCCGCGGGTCGGCCCAGGCTCTACAGGAGCATGCGCAACTGGCCCTGCAGCGAGAGGACTATACCCAGGCCCAGCGTGGCTTGAAGGTGGCACGGCGCCTGTACGGCCATGACCTCCTGCAGGATAAGGCGCAGCGGGAAAACATCGACCAGGACCTGGCCCGGGCCAACCGCCAGCTGCGCCAGGCGAGACGCCAACCGACCAGGCGCCCCCCGGAAAGGGACAACAAAGCCCTGGTCGCGGAATTACAGCAGGCCCTGGAAGCCGGTGACCTGCCGGGTGCACAGCAGCGCCTTAACAAACTGCAGCAACAGTCGCCGCAGGAACCGCAACTGCCGTCCCTGCAATCACAACTCCAGGCGCAGCTGAACGCCCGGGTCAAAACCGCGATCAAACGGGGCAATGACCTGTACAGTGAGGGCAAGATCGAGCGTGCCGTGGAAACCTGGCGCGAAGCCAGGGCCCTGGACCCGGACAATGCGGAATTGCTGACCAATATCGCCAGGGCCGAAAAAGTACTGGAAAACCTGAAAGCCCTGTCGTCACCGCCCCGGGCCAAGCCTTAGGAGCGGTGTTCCGGATTCCGGGTTATTGGTTTACCATTAAGAAAAAATGACCCATTGATTGTTTCCAGGTGAACCGATTGGTTACCGGGAAACTATTGAGCAAACCGGGTTTCGTGTCATAACGTCCCTGTGACCCGGGTTACTCTTGCGATGCCTGTAACCTTTGGGTGTCCTGTTTTTTCCAAAATTCAGAACAGCCGATTTTGCTGCATCAATGCGGCCGCCAAGGACGAACAATGCTTAATTTCCTGCTCTGGCTCTTACTTCTTATTCTCTGCTGGCCACTGGCGCTGCTTGCACTCGTCGCATGGCCATTCATCTGGCTACTGTCATTGCCGTTCCGCCTCGTCGGCATCACCTTCGAGGCAATATTTGCCTTCCTGCGAGCAGTACTGATGCTGCCGGCGCGAATCCTGGGGCAAAAGCCGGCAGCTTGAGTTGCCCACTTGGGCCAAGCCCCTTTCGCGATCCGGGCATTAACGCTGTTTTGACTCGCTTCTTCCAGGGCCGTTATGCACTTGCCCCTCCCTGTCAATGTGACATCAAAACTACCGGAGCAGATCCATGATCTCCCATACCACCCTCGGGACAAACAACCTCGAAAAAGCAGAAGCGTTTTACGATCAGTTGCTTCCCCTGCTGGGCGGCGCGAAAGTAATGAAAACTGACAGGGTGATTTTTTTCTCTTTCAAAAATCACGAAGCCAAGCTAGCAATATCAAAGCCTTTTGACGGCGAACCCGCAACAAACGGGAATGGCACAATGGTTGCCTTTTCAGCGGAAAGTGATGAAACGGTCAGCGCGGTCTACGCAAAAGCGATATCGTTGGGCGCCACTGATGAGGGCGCACCAGGACCAAGACTTGACGGCCTTTATTTCGGTGCGTACTTCAGGGACCTGGACGGCAACAAGCTTGCAGTGTTTCACCGCCCAGCATAAAAGTACTGCAATAATCACAACCCCCACTTCGGAGGAGTTCGGGAAACCATGGTAATCTACAGCCGGCACTTCGAGAGCTGTTTTAAAAGCCTGTTGAGCTAAGCAGACGCTGTTCGCAGCGCCTGTAATCGACTCGGAAAGCGCTGGGTTCATGGCATTCGAGAATGCGATCGTTTCCTTTCACTGCCCGCGACATAGGCCCTTCCCACCTGAGACAGCGCTACCCGTAATGCCTATGCAGCCTTCCTGCACCAGAAGAGGCCGCTTTGGTGCGTAAAGCCATAATTCGAGCCTCCCTCCCCAGTTAGCGCTCTAACCGGCGTCACTCTCGCCTTGAGGAAAGCTCGTGAACTCGACATCCCTAGTCTGTGGGCGTCCGTTTTTATTTATGCTCTATTTTTTGTCATTTCATTTTACTCTTACCACGTCCCCTTCATTCTCCCTACTTGCCATAAAACAAAAATGAATGCGGCCGGAAAAGAGATAGTTGCCAAAATAGCCAGAGCTCTACCTCTTTCCTGGAACTTTCTTGTCGCCATATTTAACGCTTCATCGTAGCGCTTCCATCGATTACCACTGAGCAATATCCAATGGTTAATACCATAGAGAGCAAAAGATGAAGGAACAATCACTAAAGCCGGATGAAATGAAAAGTTAACGCCAATATCAAGGGATGCAAAAAGATAAGCTGTCAACCCGATAAGAATAATCGCCTCCAAAAAACATAGCGTAATTATAGCTTTGCTTTCATAAAGCCAGCCTGAGGGACCATTCTTAAAAAAACGTCTGAGATAACAATAGTAATAAAAATATATTGAAGTAATCTTCATGCTACCTTAAACCACCGTTCATTCGATATGGGTTCCAGTCATCCCCTAAAATGACCTGATTCGCAGTCGTAATTCGATCATGCCGGGCCATTGCAGCTGGCCACCCGCCCGGATAGATTATGTCAACGCCAAAGTAAAGTAAGCCAGCAAAAGGATTATAAAAAGAAACCCCACCCATACCTATGTTTAACGCTCCCTTTGCGGGGTGTGTTGCGTAAGGGCTACCTGGATCAATTGCATAAATCGACACACTTGCTACATCCATGGCCAAACCTGCCACTATCGTACCTCGACCAATTCCGCTTCCAATCGACTTGAGGCTATAAGTTCGAATTCTCGCTGGACTGCCACCTCGCCAACCAGATGCATAATAACCAGGGCTTAACTGACCTGCCTTAGTCATTCGAATAGTGCCAGGAGTGTACTCAACAGCTAGTGCTCCAGCACCGACAAAATAATTTGTCCCAGCAACTACGTCTAGGACGCTGGTAGAACCAGACCCGGATTGTGACTTGGCGGTTGCAGTGCCTCCGCCTCCTGAACTTCCGGTGGGACCTCCACCATATAGCGGCCCTAACCCTGTAAAGCCACCGGTAGAAGCAAAAGCACTTGTCGGCACAAGAGTCGCTAAACCCGCGGAAATATCAGCCATTAACTGCTGGAATGGAGACATTGCCAGCTGCTGAGCATACACATCGTACGTGTTTCCGCCTATCTCAACCCGTCCATGGTACCCATTGACATTCAAGGGATGCGGGCCGTAACCGCCCCCGGAACCGCCTGGGGTGCCTCCCATGGGGCCACTCAAGGGTCCGAGTCCGCCACCCGGCAATCGACTGCCGGTCACCTCGACGTGCTCACAGCTGCCGCAGTCTATCGGCATGGTTTCATCCTTTACGTCATTTGCATTGTAACCCGAAGGATCGGTAAGGCTCATTGGGCTGTTAAACACATAACTGTAGCGATTCCAGCTCTGGCTGTAGGTCGGCTCCTGAACTATAGGATCCGGGCTCAGGAATCTGCCCAAAGCCGGGTCGTAGATACGCCCGTTCATATGGATCAGCCCGGTTCTATCGAGGTGCTCATGACCAGTGAATCCCCTGCGAGTGGTCAATCCCTGAGACTGCAGCAGCTCGGTCAGTTCCTGCTGGCTCAGCTCTCCCGACCAGTCAGCAGCACGCCTTTTACCATCGGGATCAAAGCTCTTGCTGAGTTCAATATAAGCAGAACCGGCCTGGTCAGTCACCTTTTCAATAGAACCCAGGTGATCTCGGTGTAAGTATTGGTATTCACCACTGGTTCCAATATCGGTCACCAAGGCCACGTGCACCACATTACTATCGAAACTCGACTTCTGGATACTATCGATGCTGTCGTCATATAGGGGGATGATCTCTTCGTAGTTCCCGACTATAAAGGCCTTCTCTGTCTTGAGCTCACCGCCTTCCATCCAGCTGGATTCGCGATAAAAGCGCTGACCATTGGGGCCGTACTGGAAGCGATCCCTGGCAGTAGGCGAAAGGGTCGACTGGCTGTCGCCAACCACAACCTCAGTGGGTAACTGGCGAGCATCCCAAGAGATCCATTTATCCTCACCACTCGCCGCATCGTAGCGGGTAATGGCCCCGTTCAAGTCATAATGCAGACTGTGGGCTACGCCATTGATGGCAGCACCACTCACGGCGTTGGGACCGGCGTTGCCAAATTCCCCATACTCGTACCCTGTCACATTGGTATCACCGCTACGGCTGGAAGTTTTCTCCCGGACATTACCCAGGTCATCGTACCTGGTACTCAGCGTCCGGGTACCGCCCGCGGTCAGGCTGGCGCTGGTGAGTCGGTTAAGGCTGTCGTAACCAAACTCCTCCCGCTTCTGCAGTACTCCCGAGGCGCTGTTAGTGAGTCGACTTTCCAGGGTACCGTTACTTCGCCAGGCGTATACATTGTTCTGGACAATTCCACCACCTGTCTTGATCGTATTCAATCGCCCTGTCATCGCATTGTAAGTGCGATCGGTTACGAGGCCATTGCCATAAGTCTCCATCTCTACCTGACCGCGGGCATTGACATTATTGAAGCGTTTCAACGGATTACTGCCTGCGGCATTATCGCTCAAGCTCTCGAGGTAACCCTGCCCATTGAAATGATAGTAAGCGTCAATACCATTAGGATAGGTGACACGATTCAGGCGGCCAAAACCGTCATAGCCATATTGGTGCTGATAGCTTTTGCTCTGTCCCCCGGCAGTCAGGCTAGTGCTGATGGACTGTAATTTACTGTCAGTACGGTAGCTGTAAGACTCGAGAAAAACCTGTATGCCGTTTTCCGTATAGCTGCGACTCTCCAGGCTGCCAATGGCATTGGGGGCATCGTAGTGCCATTCCGCCACCCCACCGGCATCCTCTTGTCTCGTGGGCCGACCGAGCTTGTCGTATTCATAGTCAATAGCCTGCCCTTTATTGTCCTCCTGCCATACAAGCTGGCCAAGTGCATTATAGAGGCTACTTACCGTCCCCAGGTTTGGATCAGTGAGGCTTACCCGATAGCCGGCATGATCGAACACATAACTGGATTCTGTGGTCGGATCGTCTATATCGCCACTACCCAGTACCGACGTTTCCAGCAGTCCACTTCCGTCATAGGTGAAACGGGTATGTACATTTTTACCCGTAGCATCATCCACACTTTTCACAAGGTCGCCGGTAATGCTGTAAAAACTCTCCTTGACCTGGACACCCTGGCTACTCAACGGATTTCCCTGGCTATCGTTCACGTTATCAGTGACCCTGACCAATACCTGGTGCTCAGTAGCCAATGGCAGATACTCGATATCCACGATGCTGGCATCGGGCTTGCGCACCTTTTCTACCCGATTACGCTCGTCGTAATCGTACTGGGTAAAGTGGTCAATGCCGCTTCCACCAGAAGAAAAGTAAGGCACAGTCTCAGAGTACAGTAGGCCCCGCGCATCGTACTTGTATTGTCTACGTGACTGACTAGAGCCGTCGAAGGACTGAATGTCTTCCTGCACAAGGCGGCCAAGAAGGTCGTAGTAGCGGCTGTTTGTCGGAGCGATAGCCGACGAGGTTTCAGCCCAATAGCCGGCCTCTACATCACCACTGACCGGACAACTACCCGCCCCACAGAACCCGTAGTCAGTAATGAAGGTCACATTGTCTTGGTTCACGCGTGATACTTCACGGCCAAAAGGATCGTAAGTGATACTGGTTGTCTGAGCATTAGCATCTGTAATGCTGCTAGCCATGCCAAATCGAGAGTCATAACCAACTGTAATTTGCTGGTTCATTGCATTCGTGAGATTCCGCGGATAACGACCGTCAATAAAGTTAGAAGCGGTCGCAGTACGAGTGGCCACATCCAGACGATTATCGGCATTATCCGGGGCACTTACAGTCTCGCTGGTGAGATTGCCCTTGTCATCGTAACCATAGCTTACGTTTAGCTCGTACCTGGCATCCCCAGGAAACTGGGTAATGCTGTCCAGCTTGTTACTAAAGCTGTGCGGTACAGCGAAAGCAGTCTGGACTCGATCAGGGGCAATAGTTGTATCGCCCTTGTAGTGGCTGACATCCTCCAGCTCGGTAAAGCCAATTAACCAGGGGCTGGTGCGATTCATGAAGCCGGTTATCTTCTTTTTGCTCCGTAGGGCACCACTACCACTAATCGACTGTATCTCGCCCCAATAGCTCTGGCTTGATGGCACACTGGCACCAGTAAGCGTTTTCTGGATTTGTGTAGAACTGTCGATTAATTCACCTGCACTGGTTCCGTCCGACAGTGCAAATATATCTTTGGTAAAGCTATTTCGGCTGTAGAGGTAGCCTAATGTCTGGTCACCTTCGTAAACGGTTTCCAGACTTTCCTCCAAGAAAGGAAAGTGCGTATTTTTTCCGTTAACACTCAGGCTCAGGTCTCCGTAGCGGAAGTACTGTTTTGTCAATGTCTGGTTATGGGCCAGGAAGTAACCCATATACTGATGTAACCGGGCAGTCTTTCCAAAGTGTGGAAAATCCAGGCGGAATTGCCGATAAGTAGCAATTCCAGATGCAGTATCGTAGACGCGCTGCGCGTAGTAGCCGAGGAATCCCCAGTGCTTTTTACTCATGAAGCCACGACCCTGGTAGCCATAGGTCGTCACATGACAGCCAGTACCTCCCAGAATATCGCACCGGCCCGACAGGCCATTGGAGCGATGCACTTCACTGACCACTCTGCGGTTATCTCCATCCTCCTGGGATAGCTCTTGGGCTTCAGCCGCATCAGGGGCAATCAGTGGACCAAAGGGTAGCTCATCGAAGCTGTCTGTATCACCGAACCTTTCGTGTTTGAAATGTGTATAACGACCCAGTCCGTCGATGACCGTCTCTATACCCGTCTCAGCATCAATTGGATCGCCTGATTGCGGCTCTGACCAGTTAAATGTCAATGGGTTAAGACATTCACGAATAGTGCCGAACTCATTATAGCCACACACCTGAACTTGCAGGAGTCTGCGGTAATGAGGTGCGCCATCAGGATTTTCCGGCTCCTCCTCGGAAATCAGCAAATACTCTCTCTGCAACTGCTCGTCGAGGCTCACCCGGATATGATGGAGCAGGACTAGCTGCTCCTGCTGGATTTGATCCGGGTCCAAAGGCTGAGGTGGCGCATCGGTACGAGTACCGTACTGGAACTCGATCTTGGCGTCACCACCATTACCGTAAATGATCTCTAGCGGATAGTTGATCCCCTGCACGGTATCCCGGTGGTACTTGTATACCATGGTATTTCCAAACGGATCAGTCACACGCGTCAAGCTCCAGCCATAGTGCGGAGTGAACTCGCCATCTCTACCGGCCTTGAGGCGACTGTCAACGCTGGAGCCATATTCACTTATGCGGCCATCGGGGGACCTGACCTCAAACCAGGGCTTACCCTCTGCCGTTTCCTTCAGCTCAACCAACCGGAAACTCTCGCGCAAGGTGCGATACTTAGCACCAGTCTGCCAGTGCGTACCGGAAATCAATACCAGCGGCTCTCCGTTCAAGCAAAGGGAGTCTGTATCATCCAGCTCTATTTTTACATAAAGCGCGCGATTCTTGGTGCAGCGTCGGATTTCGCCACCACCAACAATTTGCCAGCCATAGCCGAGTATATCCTCGGGAAGACTTTCATTCGCACGCTGGCGGTATCGAGAGCCGGAATAGCGAATCGATAGGCTGGGAGCCAGCCCGTTGACTCCCGGTGCAGCCTGTACCGGTATGGAGACAACCGCGTCACCCCGCGTATTGACCTCAGCTGAGTACGGCAGGGTACCGGGCTGATCCGCAACCTCAGTGGAGACTGCCGGTAGTTCTCCGATATTCTCCAGATTGTGAACGTCAAACCAGTCGCTTTCATCCCAGCCAGAAGGTACACCCTGGTTATAGGCTTGAACCTTGTATTTATACTGGTCCGCAACCCCACCTTGAGCACGATAGCTGTTAGGTTCAGTAATCTGGACCGTCTTCCAGCAAAGCCCATCAGAGGCATTTACCACACAGCCAGACTCCGGACTGCTGAGGCGAGCGCGCTTGAGCTCATAACTGGTCGCTCTTGCAGGAGCAGTCCAGGTGACCGTGTGGTCCAGCTTATCTACCCGATCCGGAACAGTAATCTCTGGCACATCTGGCGGGGTGAGAGGCACATCAACAGAAACGGTCCTGTAGGTCCAATTCTCGCTGCAGCCATTTTCTGTACAGGCTTTAACCCTAAAGCTGTAGTCACCGTTACTCCCCTCAGGCAACTCGATAAGTGCCGTTGGATTATCTCCCGGGACCTGGTTGTTGCTGCACAGTCCATCACCATAACTTTTTCCCGGCGGCTTGCACTCCAGATCATAACGATCACTCTGATCTAAGCCACTTACCGCCGTCCAGCTCAAATAGAAACTCGTTTCCAGCGGTTGTCCTGAAGGATTGTAAATAGTGTCTACATCTGCCGGTGGTTTGGCCACAGTCACCACTGCCGATGTGGTCCAGCCACTGTACTGGTAGTAACTCCCCGCCTTGGAATAGGCCCTGACTTTATACCGATAAGCATTATCAGTCAGACCACTTCTACTGCGGGTCCGGGTTGACTTGGAGACATATGGGCAAGTGCTCTCACTTTGCCATGAAGATCCGATTTTCTGGCACCATTGATACCCTGTAAATTTCTTTGAGGCAGTGCTTGTTGCCCCCCAAGTAAAAGAAAAGGCACCATCTCGATCAATATTTCCGCCATCCTCAACACTTGCAAAAGTGATACTTCCTGGACTATTCGGCCGAAAGGCTACATTAACTACATCGCTGCCGCCGTCACGCTCGGAGGGAAAAGCCCAGCTCCCACAATACATAGGCCATGCATCAACGATATTGGTACACCGCGCAACCATCGCCTTTAGTTCGTATGTGTATTGTGCGGTATTACTGACGGATACCGATATGCTTCCGGAGGGCTTGCTTAAGTTATCAAATGTGCGGGTGACCGTACCGTTTTTCTTCTCAATAATCTTTAAAGAGGATAAATGATCAAATCCTGCCGTAGAGTAAGAATACGTAACAGAGTAACTACCGCTATTACTTGTAGATGGAGCACTGATTGTGGCAAAAGCCTGTTGGCACAACAGGACTAAGATAATGAAAAGTAGAGCAGCGCGATATTGCACCTTTTCCCCCAGGATATCCGGCAGTTAGTATTTTTTTAAAAGCTATCACGATATACAGCCAAGTGAAATTACACGCCATTACAAAAAGGTATTTGAGAGTCAAGTCACAAATTCAAATACCCCAATAAAAGAACTTGTATTTATTTATTGACATAAACCTACCAAAATATTTTTCAATAGCGACACACGGCGCAACCATCGCTCTTAGTTCTTATGTGTAGTGTTCGGTATTACGGTGTACGACTAGCATTCTTTTGCAGGCAAGAGAATCGCACCGGGAAGTGCTTTGAGCATCGGCGGCAATGGATTGAGGACAGGATGTTGGAGTCAGGTGGATTTTTGGCCCGGTATCTCCACTCCTATGCGGTAATGGGAAATCATTACCATGTGGTCCTGCACATCAACTCCGCGGAGAAAGCCATCTGGGATCTTCGCAGGGTAGAAGAGCGCTGGCATCGGCTGTATAAGGGCTCCCTGCTCTCCCAGCGCTTCTAAGCGGCAAAACGCTGGCCTCGGCAAAGCATGCCCGCCTCTCGGAGGTTGCGGAGGGCTTGCGTACACGACTCGCTGATATCAGCTGGTTTATGCGCTCCCTCAAAGAATCCTTTGCCCGCAAGCCCAACCGGGAGGACCGGTGCAGCGGCCGTTTCTGGGAGGGGCGCTTCAACTTCTTGGCATTACTTGGCGAGAGGGCCCTGGCAGCCTGTATGGCTTAGTGAACCTGGACGCTATCCGGGCCAGGATGGCGAACATACCGGAATCGCCTGGTCACACCTCCATAAAGCGACGTATCTAGGCGGCTGGGGAAGCCATCCAGCTCGGCGAGCTGATGCCCGTCGCCAGCAATCCCCGCGATCCGATACCAGAAAGGATGCCCTTCGGGCTGCGTGACTATATAGCGCTGGTGGACTGGGGCGGCCGCTGGCTGCGTGAGGACCAGTGCGGAGCCATCAACAGCAAACTACCATCAACCCCGGGGCGCCTGCAGATAGACCCCTGGCACTGGCGCTACCTCAACCGGCACTTCGAGAGCCGCTTCAAAAGCCTGGCGGGCAGCGCCCACGGGGTGCGCAGAACAAGTGAGCAGCTCGGTAAGCGCTGGTCCCTTAAGCATCCGCGATTGCGAGCGCTTTCTTTCACCGCCCGTGATCTAGCCCTTCACACCTGAAAAAGCGCAAGCTGTAACGCCTGTATACAGCCGCCTTGTACCTGAAAAGAGCATATTTCACACACTTCACCCCGGCTACAGTGCCTACCCGAGTTCACCCTCGTTTAGAGCAGGCTCTTCAGCGTCATATCCTCAGTTAGTGAATATCCGTTTATTTTTTGTATCGTTTTTATTGTTAATTTTTAGTTAAAGGTATAACGGAAGCCCAGGTTGTAACTCTGCACATCCCCTTTCGGGTCATCTTCCCGCTCAAGAGCCATAACAAACTGCTCATAATACAGGTTGACCCCAATAGATGGAGTGATATTCCACAGCACGCCGGCCCCAAGAACAGGGGATACACTCCCCGGGAAAAAGACTCCCAGCTCGAGATAAGGGTACAGACTCCCGTATTGCTTACCCAATACTCCCTCGATATGAAACCCGTTGATATCCTGGGTCTCGTAACCACCACAGCTATAAGGTGGCGTAGCGCACGTTATGCCGGCATAAGGATAGTAAGACACATACTCGTGGAAGTCCGTATACCCGGCTTCAAGGGCAAGGTTCCGGTTGAACTTGTAACCGCCAGTAAGGCTGAAGAAGTCATCTCCTTGCCCTTCTTCGAACTCCCTAACCCCCCTGGTTGGCGCGCTCCCGTAGTGAAAGCTGGTATAAGCTGCTTCACCATACCACTCCCCGGCAGCACTTATCCCCGGAAGACAAAATAATAGGACCAGAAACCCTACCCTTTTATACATTCAATCATCTCCAATATGCGAAACTATTCTAATTGTCAGTTTACGGATTAAAGCGGTCATATTTCAATTACACGAAAGTACATGATTAAACTGAATTAACAACAGGGCACCCCGTTTATGTTTTTTGTTTCCCTCAGGGCCTGTGAACAGCTCGACAAGCCCTGGGCTGACGCTACCCGGGCAAAAGCAGACTTCCTCCCCCCATTGAGATACCCTTTTACCCTCAAGTTCGCTAGCGGTACCAGGATCAAGCGGCAGTCCCCCGGCAATAGGGAAAATGCATGAAATTTCTTGTCCGCACCCTGCTGGTGCTCATCGTTGCATCGACGGCCTTCGTCGCCTACAGCTTCTATATCTCACGCCCCACGGTGGATATCGCCTGGGACGCTGGGCGGCCCCAGGTTATCGCAGACCCGGCAGCAGCACTGACGTTTGCACGTACAGCCTCGTCACTGATACGGGTCACTCGCCATAACGGCGACACTATCGACGGGATCGACGTTACTGCCGGGCTCGGTGACGCCGGCGACCTCATCGAGGCCTACGCCCGGCTGGGCTACGACGGCCTCGCAGCAGTGACTGGCCCCACGGTGACCGTGCCGCTCACCGGGCTGACGGTGCCCGTGGACTTCCAATACCCCTATGTGGCGGCCGGTACGAATTTCAGGGACCACGCCGAAGAGGTGTACCTGGACGATCCGCCATTCTTGTTCCCAAAGCTGGCGCGGGCAAGTGGGTGGAACGACCCGGTAAGCTTCCACCCACGCCTCGACTTCGAGGCCGAGATCGCCATGGTTCCACTTGCCGACATCCAGTCACCTGACGACCGCGTTAAGTACGGTCTCGTACTCTGCAACGACTTCACCGATCGCTGGACCCTGCTCCGCCAGATCGACCTCGATGCCCCCATGGGCACCACAGGCTTCGCCGCAGCCAAGGGGCGCCCGTCCTTCCTGCCCACCGGCTACCTCTTCGTGATCCCGAGGTCGGCCTCCTTCTACCAAACGATCGCCCTGGAGCTCGCCGTGAATGGCGAGGCACGGCAGCGGTTCCCGGCAGATCAAATGATCCTGGATATCGACGACATCGTCCGCCAGGCATTCGACCAGGCCGGACACACCTTTCTAGATGGTGACCAACCTGTAGACCTGCTACCGGCAGGTGGCATCCCACGGGGCACGCTGATTCTGACTGGCACAGGAGCCGGTGTAGCCTTCAAGCCCGCGAACGTATGGAACCAGGGCTTTTACCTGCAGCGCGCCGACCGCGTGATCACCAGGGCTACCTTTCTGGGACACCTGGAAAACAGGATCGAATAACGCTAACCGGTTTTTCGCTGCAGGCCACGTGGCTGGGAGCGAGCCCTACCTTTCGACGAGCCCGCGCTAGCAAACTACCACCAATGCTGGGGCGCCTGCAGATAGAGCCCAGGCACAGGCTCTAGCTCAACCCGCACTTTGAGAGCCGGTTCAGGAGCCTGGCGGCTAGCGCCCGCGCTGTTCGCAGCGCCGGTGATCAGCTCGGCAAGCACTGGTCACACGGCCTTCGCGATTGCGAGCGATTCCTTTCCCCGCTGGTTAGCTAGCCCTCCCTTCCCACGCCACCCTGCCGAAGCAACGAGACGGCCCTCCTGCCCCTTAAAAGACCACTTAGGCATAAAAGACATCATCCCTTATATCGGTGAGCCAGAGCCCTCCCCTACGTAGAGGAAGGCTCTGCAGCCCGATATCTGCAATTGGTGGGTGTCCTTTTTATGCCTTATTGATATTGGGGCGCCTGGAGTTGTGCCGGGGATTGGGGAAAGGCGCAGCCGCTGAGTAAACTTCCAGCAGTTTGCAACAGAGGGTGTGCCGCTATGCGCTATGCCATCGCAGTTCTGTTCAGCTTTGCCATCGGGCTGGCGTGGGCAGATGATCGGGTGAGGACCCTGCCCAGCGGCGCCTCACAAATCCTTGTAGGCGGCCAGACCTATTACTACTGGGTGGGTTCTTTCTACCGGCCGACCAAAGGTGGTTTTGTCCGCGTGGATTCCCCACTGGGCGCGCGGGTGCCGAATGTTCCCGGCAGCAGCGGTACCTTCACCATGGGTGGTGAACGCTACTATGTCACTTCCAGGGGCACCTTCTTCGTATACGAGCCTGACGGCGACGACTTCACGGTCGTAACCCCGCCTTATGGCTGGCGCGACTATTACAGCGCGCCGCAGAGAATCGCCTCACTTGCCCCGCCAACTCCGGCCCCGGCTCCGGTAGCGCCACCGCCTCCGGAAATACGCCGGGTCTACCCGCTCCCCGCGCCGGGTTATCGCGGCGGCGGTGACTACGGAAGCTACCGCGGTGAATACGAGGGTTATTACGGGCGCTACCGTTTCCGCGACGACATCCGAGGTGAAAGTTACCGCGAGCTCCGATCGACATGCCGTCGCGTCGCCTCGGATCAATCGCGTCGCGCCAGGGTCGGCCCCTACCGCCGCGAGCCGGGCAGCTTCCGGGACGAGTATGCGCGTTGCATGCGCTATTACTAGCTACCTGTCATAGGCAGTGCAGCTCAAGGAGCAGGCTAGTTACTGCCGTGATGGATAGGGAGAGGGAGTTTTGCGGAAAGAGCCGGGCACTGTTATGTGCCCGGCTCTCTGATTCCACCGGAAGATTCAGTTGATGGGCACCCTGATGCCAAACTCCTTGTTCTCATCCTCTCACCGGATCCACCGATTCCATGCGGCCAAACCAGGTAAGCTAGAGTTGAACATACATGGCGGGGAACCAGCCAGGATTATGGCACGATATAACCCTGGACCGTTGCATATTAACGCTACTCTGCCCACACCAGGCTTCAGGTTGGTCATCGTATGAACCAGGATGAGCGTGGCGGCGCCGGATCCACGCGCTTGCCCAGACAAGCATTTGATCGACTGGCACGCCCGATCGTGCACTTCCTGCACATCCAGTCGGCCGGAGGCGCCATACTCCTCCTATTCACCATTGCCGCCGTCATCCTCTCCAACTCCCCCTGGGCCGAAGCGTTCGAGCATATCTGGGAGTCAACCCTCGGGTTCCACCTCAACGCGTTCGAGCTGACCCGGTCCGTGCGGGAGTGGATCAACGACGGCCTGATGACGCTTTTTTTCTTTCTTGTGGCACTGGAACTCAAGCGCGAGCTGATTCTCGGCGAGCTGCGCAACCCCCGTATGGCCGCACTGCCCATTGCCGCCGCACTGGGCGGGATGATCGTCCCCGCAGTGATATTCCTGGCACTGCAGGCGGGACAGGCAGGCCAGAATGGATGGGGCACCGTCATGGCGACGGACACCGCCTTCGTGATTGGCTGCCTGGCCCTGCTCAGCACGCGCATCCCCCAGAGCCTGCGGGTGTTTATGCTATCCATCGCCATCGTTGATGATATCGGTGCCATTCTTGTCGTCACCATTGGCTACAGCAGTGACCTCGACTGGTGGGCACTGGCACTGGCCGGGCTTTTGCTGGTGATCGTGCGCGTGATGGCCAAGCTGGGTTTGCGTGGCTTCACCCCCTACATCCTGCTGGGCATTGCGGTATGGATGGCGGTGGACGCCTCCGGTGTCCACGCCACCATCACCGGCGTTGTGCTGGGCCTGATGACGCCAGCCCGGCGCTGGGTCAGCGACGAGCGGCTGTATGCCATACTCAACCAGGTTATCGCTCACCCGCAAAGCAGCGAGAGCAGCAGCCAGACCAGGGATCGCCACACATTACAGATGGCAGAGGTGGCTGCACGCGAAACACTATCCCCGGTTGAGCGGCTGGAAATCGTGCTCCACCCCTGGGTGGGCTTTGTGATCATGCCCCTGTTCGCCTTTGCCAATGCCGGCCTTGTACTCGATTTACAGGACATTGACGGCCCCCTGACCCTGGCGATCGTCCTCGGTTTTGTACTCGGAAAGCCCTCAGGCATCGTATTGTTTAGCTGGCTCGCCCTGCGGTTGAAATTGGCCTCTCGTCCGCCGGAGCTCACCTGGCGGCTGATTACCGGTGGCAGCGTGCTCGCCGGGATTGGATTCACGATGGCACTTTTCATTGCAAAAATCGCCTTTGGTGACGACCTGATCGATAGCGCCAAACTTGGCATTTTCACCGCCTCCCTGATTTCTGCTGTTCTAGGAGTGACAATTTTGATGTGGTCATCCGCTAGGAAGGCCGCCCAAACGATGTAAGGAACGAATAACAACGGATCACTAGATCTCGCCAATGAAAAAATTCCACAGCCAGAAACAGTTACGCTAGTATCGATCCATCGCGAAGCATACCGCCACCGGCAAGAGAAAATTCACCCGTGAACGAAGATAGCACCGAAAAAACGAACGCCTTAGATGGAAATCAAAACCACCCCAAGGGCTCAGGAGTCAATCAGATATCGGACTGGATCGGACGCTCGGTATATTGCTTCATCAGTGTCTGCTTGTGTGCAATCAGCGTCGCCATGATGATTGTTTCATTATGGGGCATCTTGGATGCAATTCATGAAAAGGCTCTCTTGATCAAGGCTCTGCTCAATGCCATCGGCCTGATCGTCATTGCCATGGCAGTCTTTGATGTTGCCAAGTTTCTGCTAGAGGAAGAGGTTCTCAATAGTAGCCGTGGAAAGTCTCTGACAGAGCAGCGGGAAACCTTGTTGAAGTTCCTCGTTATTATAGCCATCGCCCTGAGCCTGGAAGGACTGGTATTCGTCTTTGATGCAGGGAAACAAGATATCAGTAACTTGATTTACCCTACTTTTTTACTGATCTCCGTGGTTTTGGTAGTGGTCGGGCTTGGGGTCTATCAAAAATTGACACGTCATGAATATGATTAACCAGTATCCGACAGCAACAAGAGCAACAAGTATAGCAACAAGGGACACCCAACAAACAAAAAGCATTCGCCGCCAGAGCTATTGAGCTTTCTGGGGACACAGGCAAAATGCTGTATATGTATACAGACTTCATAGCCAGCGATGACAAGAGCGCGTACAACTCTTATCTGCCCCAGCACCACGCCTTACTACCACTGCGTGTCACGCTGTGTAGCGCAGCAACAAGGGACACCCAACAAACATAAAGCATTCACCGCCAGAGCTATTGAGCTTTCTGGGGACACAGGCAAAATACTGTATATGTATACAAATCTCATACCCAGCAATGACCAGAGCGCGTAAAACGCTAATCTGCCCGAGCACCACGCCGTACTACCACTGCGTATCACGCTGTGTACGGCGAGCATTCCTGTGCGGGCAGGACGATCGCACTGGACAGTGCTTTGAGCATCGCCGGCAATGGATTGAGGACCGGATGTTGGAGCTAGGGCGGGTTTTTGCCCTGGATATCTGCGCCTATGCGGTAATGAGCAATCACTACCATGTGGTCCTGTACATCAACTCGGCGGAGGCGGGGAGCTGGGACCTTCACGAAGTGGTGGAGCGCTGGCATCGGCTGTACAAGGGCTCCCTGCTCTCCCAGCGCTTCCTGCGCGGCGAAACTCTGGGATCTGCAGAGTATGCCCGCCTCTCGGAGGTCGCGGAGGGCTGGCGTACACGACTTACCGATATCAGCTGGTTTATGCGCTCCCTCAACGAGTCCATCGCTCGCGACGCCAACCGGGAGGACCGGTGCAGCGGCCGCTTCTGGGAGGGACGCTTCAAGTCCCAGGCACTCCTGGATGAGCCGGCCCTGGCAGCCTGTATGGCCTACGTGGACCTGAACCCTATCCGGGCCAGAATGGCGAACACACCGGAATCGTCAGCACACACCTCCATCAAGCGACGTGTCTCGGCGGCCAGGACCGGCATCCAACCCAGGGAGCTGATGCCCTTCGCCGGTAACCCCCGCGTTCCGATGCCGGAAGGAATGCCCTTTCGGCTGCGGGACTATATAGAGCTGGTGGACTGGAGCGGCCGCTGCCTGCGTGAAGACAAGCGCGGAGCCATCGATAGCGAACTACCACCAATCCTTGAGCGCCTGCAGATAGATCCCAGGCACTGGCTCTACCTCAACCGGCACTTCGAGAGCCGTTTCAAAAGCCTGGTGGGCAGTGCCCACGCTGTCCGCAGCGCCTGTGAGCAACTCGGCAAACGCTGGTCCCATGGGATTCGCGATTGCGAGCGCTTCCTTTCACCGCCAGCTACCTAGCCTTTTCCGTCCAAGGAAACGCCACCCGTAACGCCTATGCAGCCCTCCTGTACCTGAAAAGGCCACTTTGGCGCATAAAGCCACACTTGAGGCATTTCTACCCAGTTAGAGCGTCTGCCGGAGTTCACCCTCGCATAGAGAAAGGCTGTTCAGCCGGATATCCTCAGTTGGTGGGTGTCCTTTTTATTGCCCTCACCTTGATAGGTCCTGGCGTCTTGTGGATGACTCGATTCCGTGCCCCAGGCATCCAGTGGATCTCGCGGCGGATTTCGCAACAGCAACATCACCTCGAAATTACTATAAAAATTCAGGTCGTACTGCCAACGGCCAGCTTCAAGGTAAACACTGTGCACCAAGTTAATAGACACAACATTTCCTCCTAATTAAGTCAGCTTTTGCACAACGCTACAAGAGCTCAACGTGGGAAGACGCCTCTGCCGCGCCCGAAACTTGTGCTCCACCATGGAATCTGGACCCATTCGGCAAATTAGCGGGTATTAGCACCAGGTAAAATTCTTCCGGTCAAGGGATTGTTCACCACTCCAACGATAAGCCACCAGCTTTCCACTCTTGGCGATGGAGTAATCAAGGCATGCGACGTTATCAGCTAGAGGTCCCGGCGCCCCATTTAGCCAATAGTGGCCAATAAAACAGGGCACCTCTTCCCGCCCATATCGGGGCATACCCCGCGGTACCGGCAGTGCTGCCGCCTCTTGGAGGTCGACGCCCAGAGGCAGGGCGACCTCCCCGAGGGTACTGGCTGTGTCCTTCCACCACTGAACACGAACCGCATCCCGTGCATTTTTGTCCTTGTCCAGGAAGGTGATCCCTTCGGGAAGCGATGTTTCATATCCCTTCAACAGCACTTCGACGGCTTCAAACAGGGCTGTTCCCTCCTCGGACGCAGAAATCAGGCTGGCTTCAGAAAGACGCGCGTCAGCAAGTATGTCCTGCGCGGTGCGCAAATGCGCCTCACTCCAGCAGGCATGGATTACACGCATTTTCTGCGCACCCAGCTCCAACTCCAGCCACAAGGGTAGGCGATAGAAAAACGCGAGTACCCGCGCCTTTTCATCAGGATCGTGCGCAAATTCATTCAGAAAGGCACGGTGCTGCTTGATATTTTTTTCGTCATGCGCCCGCAGGGGATTACCTTCGTTTATTGTGTGGAACGCCAGCGCGTTGAACTCATGGTTACCCATGACCGCGAGGGCATGGTCGTTGTCGACCATAGCCATAACGGTATCCAGCAAGCGGCGGTGCTGGCGCAGCTCTTCGCCGCGATCAATAAAGTCGCCGAGAAATACCACTTTGCGGTTGGGGTGACTGTAGCCCGTCCCCCCTTGCTCATATCCCATATGCTCGAGCAAATTTTCAAGGACTTCGGCGTGGCCATGGATATCACCGATAATGTCGTAGCCCTGTACCTTATCTTCACGCGTTTCTCGCATCACTATTCCTTGCTTGCTTCTAAAACCTGACCTGCCCATAACGGAGTGATATCTGCTGAAGCATCGGTTTAACTCATACGCTATCTAAATTTTTATTAGGTTATAAAAGCGGTCATTTATCGCACCTTCCAACCGCTCAAGACTACCAGTCTCGAAGACCTGTATTTTCCATAGGCAATTATCGCCAATTAAAGTCAGAATTCTCTCTGGGTCGAGCACGTAGCCCAGATCAAAGGACAACACGATGTCAGGTATCATCAAGCGTACTGATGTCATCCAGATGCGGTAACGACGTAGACGCTATTCCCTGCAAGTCTCCACATATACCCATCACCTGCGTCGTCACGCGGCCAATCTGACCTTCGCGCTTCTTCCAAAGGCGCTGCATCGCAGCCTTTTCCCGCTCAAGCTCACTGCGCATCTCCTCATAGGTTTCCACGAGCGAGCGGATGTACTGGGCGAACTGGTTGCTGCACAGGTAGTCGTACAGCGCCTCCATCTGCTCACCCTTACCGGTGCTAATGGCTTTCTGGCGCTGTGATTCAACCAGTACCGTACGCAGTGCGTCGGCCAACCCATTGACGAGCGCCGGCTTCACCAACCAGATACCATCGTGCAGCGCTATGCCATCGCTGATACCTGCGGGAAATGCCGTGGTGACCAGGACCGCGATATCGCCACCGGCACGTTGCAGATCCTCCTTGAGTTTGCCCACCCAGGCGTTGCTCCAGTTCTCAGCGCGTTTGGTCTCCCAGACTATGCAGCCGCAGGAAGTACCGGAGCGCAGATGTACCTGCTGAATGACATCGGCACCACGCGCCCCCTTCTTAACCTCTTCGATCTTGTCGAATGGATAGCGTTGCTGCAGAAGAGTTTCTATTTCCAGCTCGAGCACTTCACCCTGTAGTTGCTGGGAGCCCTGCTCCAATTTTCGGGTTAGCTCCGCATTGGACTTCTGCGCATCCGCGATTTTCTTGTTGAGTTCCGCTTCTCGCCGGGAAAAAGTTTCTTGCAACTTGGCTTCTAGCGACTCACGCTCCGCAGCCAACCGGCGTTCCAGTTCAAGGCTGATTTCCGCCTGCTTTTCCTCCAGCTCGCGCCTCTGTTTGTGCAGCTCCATTTCTGCCTGGCGCATTTCCTTCAGCTTCTTGTCTTTAGCGTCCAGCTCCGCTTTTAGCTCCTGCGTCTCCGCCTGCAGCTCCTCTCGAGCCTGCTGGGCGGCCTTTTCCTTGACGGCATCCAGTTGCGCCTTGGCGCGGGCTGCGACTTGCTCACTATCCGCGAGCTTGTCCTGAAGCTCTGCCAACTGCGCTTCGTGCTGACGGGCCTGCTTGCGCTCCAGTTCGCGCGAGAGGCGGTCTTCCAGTGCCTTGCGATCTCCGCTGAGCATCGACTCGTATTGATTCTGGTAGCGCTCGATCAGCTGCTGGGTCAGGGCATCGCGGAGGGGAAAGTGGGCATTACAGTGGGGGCATGTAATAGATTCCTGGGGACTGAGAATAATCTGATCGGCCATGAATTGGCTCCCGTAATGTAAGCAAAATATGTCTTCTTATAGATTACAAAACGCGTGCCAAAAGAAAACTGACGGTAAGCTATTGATTTTATTGCCTTTTACCTGAAACCCTGACTTAGCGCCAAGAATGCATGATAAGTATTTTTATCTGCTCATGAATTATTTTATACTCATAGAGGAGCTGACGTGTCTATCTTGACTTAGCGACCAATGGGGTTACCCGCTAGAGACACGCTGACACCGGCAATCCACCAGCCTAGAAGATACTAGGGAAGGGGAAAAACTACCCTCGCCTTGCCTTCAGCATAAGCTTCGCTCACACCCCGCATCACGTGATCACACTCCTCAAGCGAGGCCAGATTCACACTGAGCTTATCTGCTGGCGCTCCCTGCTCGACGCCGTCCTTGAACCCATATCCGGCCTTAAGTGCACCAGAATTTGTGATGAAATATCTATCATGGATGTATCTCTGGGGAACTTCTGTGACTCGAAAATTCATACTCTCCGGCACCAAGGAGCGATACTCGCGCTCAAATACGGCTGAAGGGTCAGAAGTTTCAATCGCTGTAATGAGGTGGAAGTCGGAGATTTTAGCCCCCACAGCCTGAATTCTACGTAACAACTCGACCAGTGTTTTGTTTTCCGCAAAGGAGAAATATAAATCAATGATTGTCAGTTCACTACTTATCTTGAGCAGGGGCTCTAATACATCCACAATTTCATCAGGATTTCGATCAAGCATGAGCGTGGGTTTGATCTTCCAGCATTCCGCGCCTTCCAATACCGCCATGTAGTCAACGGAGTTTTCAACCCTGCCCTCTGACAAGGTAAGTGCGAAACTGTGTTTCTGGTTCTGCTCACTCCACCAATCAATCCAATCTTTCCAGGCGATCGTCCTACGATAATCTGCCAGCAGAAATAGCTCATGCACCCGTGATTTCATCAACCCGTTGAGGAAGTTCGTGATAGACTTCTTGCGCACGGGCGGCATATCAGACCCTTTCACATGAGGGTAGGCTTCCCTGGCCCACTGTTTTATCACCGCAGAAATGTAGCGCCCTTTTTCAAACCCGAACTCCATTTTAATCAAAGAGTAATAGCTGAAATCTTTCATGCACTCGGGATCAATGGCCACTTCCTTGTACATCAGAACAACTCCTCATCCCGCTCGTCAAAGAAGCCTTGCGGCCATTCATCAAGGAAGTCGCCTTCGTCACTCACTCTGAGCTGTTTGAACTCGGTGCCGGCTTCATTCGGTTCCACATAGTGCACCGCCAGATCTTGGGGTTTAAGAGCTACTGTGTTCCGTGAGAAGTTGCTCGCTGACTCCCGGACCCGCCGCAGCAACCTAAGCATGAGGTGTTCGCTGTGTGTTTCAAGCAGAAACATCACGTTACTCTGCTTGGCACAACTGGCAAAAACGTCAGCCATCTCTACCTGCAGCCTGGGATGAATGTGCAATTCTGGCTGCTCGATAGCCGCCAACCCACATTTTTGTGTAACACTGAGCGCCACTACCGGGAATAATTGCGATATCCCAACGCCAATATCCTGGGGCATCACTTCCAGGTCGGTTTTCTCTTCTTTCAGACAAACCCGTACTTTCTGGGGCAGCTCACTCAGCAGATCCTTTAGGATCTCTTGGTCATCCTCATCCAGGCCCGCTTCCAGCATCTGGTAGATGGGATGAGTATTCTCCAGCTCCCGGTACTTTTTGACCAAAAGCTGATAACCCGAATCCAGGCAGCTCTCACCGAGCCAGAAGTTGATTTCATCGATCACCAAAGACTTGGCGGTAGGTAACAACTCCCACGCAGCCAAGCCTTTCGCCCAGCGAGACTTATCCGGCGTGGATCTTGACTGGATGCTGCGGGGTGGGAGGTCCCGCAAGGGGCCGATGTAGCTCAGTTCATCAAGCCAGCTAGCCAAGCACTGCAAGGGACCGCAAATGGCTGCATTGACCACCGCAGCGGCCAGTTTTCGTTGGGCTTTTTCGATACCATCATCCCGTTCGTCACTATCACACCAGACCTCAGAAGAGAGCTCGAGGCCGTTTGCGAAATTTGGCATCGCATCGGGCTGGCCGTGCAATCCCAGCATCTCGATAACCGGGTTCTCATCATGTAATAGCAGCAGGCGGTCGACAGTGTGCTCCAGTGCGTGGGCACGGCGCGTCGTACGGCATGCCAGTTCTTCCTTAATTTGAACGAGTAATGGTTTCGCCGGTAGAGCTTCAGTATTTACCAGCGCCTCGACCTCTTCCATCGAGGCGGTTTTGTACGGTCTGGAGCTGACTGACTCAATGGCTCCAGCGTTAACTACCGAACTGTTGAGCATATCGCTCAACAACTGAGCCAGTGATGTCTCACTGACATGTTCCTCCATTGGCGCTTGAAAGCCCTGGAATGACAGTGGCATACGCTCGATATTGACCTGACGCCCATCAGGAGATGCCTTCAGTAGTGCGATTTCTTCCCCGTTGAGAAAACACTGATACGATTCAATCACTGGTCTCGCCAGGCTCTGGCTCCAGCGCAATTTCAAACGGACAGTGGCAATTTCCAGTTCAGTGAAGAAATCCGCTACTGCGGGCAGACCCTCGTTGTCGAGCATCTCCTGTTCATACTCACTAAGGTATTCAGGTAGCTCATCACTATCGAGCGCCAGTTCCACCTCGAATTCCATAGCAGTATCGAGATTGCGACCATGTACCAGATTCTGGAATCCCCCCAGATCCAACCAGCTGCCTCCCAGCTCAGTCCGATCGGGATTCAGGTTTCGCTTGCCGATCATCTCCCGCAAATAGATCAGTGCCTGCAGAACCGTGCTCTTTCCGGCACTGTTGGGGCCAAAAAGTAGCGTGATCGGTGACAGTACGATTTTCTGCTGTTTTTCTCCGATAGCCTTGAAGTTGCTCAGGCCCAGTGAAGTGACTCTAGCCATAAACGACGCTTATCCTTTCGTATAGTAGCCATCCAGCGTTGGGGGTACCTTCACATCGCCAGCAGTAACCCGGGCTACTCCCCCCTGGTCGATAATGCGTTTGCGTGCCCCCCCGAGGGAAACAGCAATTCGCGGATAATCGCTCTCCAGATCCGGATATTCATCTTCCAGCCACTCAGGAAAACCTCTGGACTGCACCAATTTCAGCTCCGTGCCATTCACGTCTACTGTTCCCTGCGCTAGGGCTTTGACCATTGGCAGGGTGGCACCACCGCCGGTGAGCGCCAAAGCCAGAACGCCGTTTGGCGCCCCCTTGATGAAGCTGGCATCGACGCGTTTCAGGATACGATCACGACAGGCCTTCAGTGATTCACCGAACCGGGTGACCTGCTCGAGAGATAGGAATTCCTCCTGAGTGATCGTCACCAGGTCATCATTGAACAGACGAACGGAGACCTCGCCATCGAGGAAAAGGCGTTCCTTGTAATCACGCAGGTCGAGCTCCAAGTTACCGACAATATTACGCCACTGTGGATGCTCGGAATTGACCCCCGCCTTCCTTAAAATTAGCCCCCGTAACAGGCCATCGAGATAATTACCGGCCTCGGTGATACCCTCAGCGGAGTTGTCGACCTCATAGGCGACGCTCTTGCCGGTCTCCTGGTCAAATCTCATGCGGTACAGGCTGAAGTCGCTGGTGCCGGCCCCTACATCCACCACCATCACCAGGGCATCCACCCGCTTTTTCCAGCTCATGATGGCCCCGGCCACGCCCAGCGGCTCGGTAATGGATTCCTGGATAAATGGGTAGGCGCGTTTGGCCGAGCGCAGTTGAGCAACTGCTGCCATGAAGTCTGCTAACGGTATACCGTCCTGCAGGGTACGGAAAAAGGTATCCGCGAGCACCTGAGCGTCTCCCAGCATGTATTTCAGCAACGGCGCGACATCCCGGGCCTTGGCCCCCTGGAAACAGGGCATGGCAAAGCGGCGGTGAAGATTGCGGGGCTCACCTTCTTCCTCCAGGCAATGGTTGACAGTCCACGTCAGGTACATCAGGTAGGCCAGTACCATATCGCCATAGGTGATATCGATGTCAGTAGGGTTGAACGTCGGCGATACCTTGCTGTTCAGCCCATCTCCCTCCACAGAGAGATAGTGCTTGATGTTATCCAGGCGCTTGCGCCCGTTTTCGAGTACAGAGCGCTTCACGGCCATCTGACCGAACCACAGCAAGCCCTCTCCGTCGATGAATACCGACGACACCAGCATGGTTTCGCTGATTTCCTCCTGATCCCCCGGAACACCAAGATTCAGGACCTGAATATCCTCATAGTCCCGGTCCGCGCTGTCATCCCGGACCAGGGTGACTTTTGACATGGCCGTGCCAAAATCCAGGCACAGGCGACGGTCCCTGGCCGGTTCCTCCAGGTCGAGAACGCTGGTATCGATCTCAATCGGTGAGGCCACGTGTTCCAGCATCTCGGAAACGGGCTCAGGCTCGCTGGTCGCTTCGGTAACCGGCTCCTGCGGCGGGTCAAAGGTGGGGACTGGCTTTAATGGCTGGGGCGGAATGGAAGGCTGTGGTGCAGGAGGCGATTGAGGCATGGCACTGCTGGAGGCCGTGCCGCCATCCAAGGCGACCAGCGCCGACTGGAGAGCGGTCACCTCGTCATCGGTGAGAGTACCGCGCAGTTCGTAACAGTCTTCATCCACCTGCCGGATTCGCTTCAACAGGTTTTTCAGCAGGATCTTTGCCTCAATTGCTTCCACAGTCTTTACTCCTTTTTATTATTCTGCCGGTGAAACACGGGGTTTCACGAGCACTTTTATTTTTCCGCCAAACTCTTTCTGAATTCCGTCACGCTCGACACGAACCCGGCTGATACCCAGCTGATGGCCACCCAGCATGTCCTGTTCCAGAGGGTTGTAGCGCAGAACCTCTCCTTTCAGATTCATGTGCCTGAGCTTGCGCATGGTTGCCAGCTGCCGGGCCGCAAGGGCAATTTCGGTATAACTCCCTGCAGCTTTTTTCACAGTTTCCGCCAGCGGCGGGTCGGAAATCTCGAGGAAGGGCACCACAGCCCGCTCCAGCTTTTCCATAACACTTTTGCTGTCCTCCACATTGATCAGCAAAGACCCGATCTGCTGGTCCTCCGAGTTCCCAACCCGGTGCTCTGCGGCGCGCTGGCTCTCGGCGACTTTGCCGCCCTGCTCCCACCAGGCCCGGGTTTCCTGGTTAAGATCCCGAGCATCCGCGAAGTGGGCAGTGATGGCCGGCATCACCTGGGCGCGGGAATGGTAGGCGGTGCAGAGCACCTGCATGAGCTCCTTGTCCTGTGTGTTCTGCCGTGCCAGTACCAGGGCTGCCTCTTTCAGCGCGGTGCGCACCTTGGGCAGATTTTTGGACTGCCGCAGGATCTCACTCCAGACATCGCGCCCGAAGGACGTGCGCGCCCGCTCGAGCATGACATAGGTGGGCGCCAGCAGTGCGTAAGAGAAGCGCAACTCGATGATGCGCAACAGCATGGCCAGGGCGTCGTCGAAAATATCAACCAGAGTGTCTTCTGCGGCATCTTTCTTGCTGGTCTGGAGCAACGCAGCAAACCAGTCGGCCAGGGCCAAACCGGCATCGCTGCCGACATCCCCCTCCCACTTGCGAACTTCCTCACTGGCAGCGCTGGTGATCCGGCGGATACGCTTGTAGCGCGTGTCGTCGTTGGGGATCGCACGCAGGGCATCCAGAGCCGGCAAGCTCTGCTGCCAGTAGTCAGACAATGAGCCCGCCTCACGCAGGGCCGTTCCCAGCAGCAGGCGGCGGGCCTTTTCCGCGGTATCGATCGCAACCGACTGCTCGTTGCAATACTCCCCCAGCCAAGGGGCTTTCAGCGCACTGACTGTCAGTGCCGCGTAATATTTTTCATCACCGTCCGCCAGGTCTTCAACAGAGAGCGGTTTCTCCTCGAAGAGCTCACCAATACGGGCAAAGACCACACCATCACGGCCACGAGCCACAGCAGATAGACGACCGAGGGCTGCAGCAGCAATCAGCCGGTTCTCGGCATCATCACCATCATCAATCTGACCGAGATCCACCACGGCATCACAGGCCAGCGACAGGTTATCACCCTTGATCAGCGCCTGGATCCGCTGATTGGCCATCACTCGGGTCAGAAAGCTGTTAAGCTGGCGCAGGTCATCCGCCTCACGGATGTAGTCCAGCTGGGCATCCAGGCTGCCCATCATTTTTTCTTGCTCTTTGTCCACCGGCTATAGCTCCCCACTAAAAGCTTTCTGACTGAGGCTTTGAAATAAGTCACCAGCCATCTCTAAAGCGCTATTTTGCATAGCCTTTGAACCACGTAGCGTTCGTGAAATCTCAACAAATCTATCGAGATCAGGCTTAGGCGGAATGACAACCTTAAGAGGAGCCAAATCTTTTTTGTTCAGCTGAGGCACTGAGCTACCACTTGAAATTGTTTTCAAGTCCAGCAGTTGGAACCAGAAATATAGATACTCCAGAGGAATAGACTCGCCTGGGATTACACCCATCAAGTTAGGATCGAGAACTGCTGAAACCTTGGTGATTCTCTTTTTGTTTGTCCCGATAGCTCCACCTCTCTTCGGGAAAACAATTGTTCCCTCCGGGACTAGAGCGTTGGCCTTCTTATATGTCTTCGCCCATTTTCGCGGACGAACCAAATAATATTCATTACCTAAAGCATTCATATCTCCAACTTTGAACGCAGCAACGCCCTCATCTTGACCGTCATATTCTTCCGTATTTGGCAGTGCCGAACCTGCCACAAATGTTGAGATCGATTCCAAACTTTTTAACGGAAGTTTCTTAGGGTTTAAAACTGGATCACCAAACATATCCAGAAATACCGACCGCAGAAATTCATCAGCGAGCGCGATGGCCTGCTGACGCTTGCGATGGATCACATCAGCTTTATCGAGGATGTCAGCTATCCTTTTTTGTTCCTCTATTGGCGGGACCGGAACTACATTTTTTTTCAAAAACTTGAAATGCCGACTATATCCCGCCGCTTCGATCCTCAAGCTACTTAGATAGTAATACAAAAACTTCTTATCAAGATTTACTTTTGGCTCTAATAATTTCGCTCCGTCTGCCCCCAAACAAAATTCTTCTTCGATAAATTTGAAGACTCTTGTGTGATCACCAAAAACGATCGCGGGAAGGCTTACATCAGTTTTTAATCGCCTATCATCCGCGTAGCCACCAAATAGCGATTGCCCTTGGTCTACGATCGGAATACATCCCTGAGACAGATACTCACTTCTGGGAATTTTCACATTACGCGAAGTTGAATCTTTGACGGCCTCAGTGAAAGATAGGACTTGCCAGTGTGAAGGAAATTCACCATACATATGAACCCCAGTCACAGCATTTTCTCCAATGCTTTCAGTTCGGCAGCTATCTCACTCTCTAATCCCAGAAGGCGTGTAATGATCTCGCTAGGCGGATCATACTGCTCCTGCTTATGTACAACTTTTTGATAAGAGCTTACGGAAAGATCATATTTGTTGGCAGCCAGCTCTTCCCTGCTCACCCAGAAACAGGTTTTGGTGTGGTCATTTTCTTCAGTGTTGGCAATGGACTTGTCCCGCTGACGATAAGCTTCCAGCACCTTAGGCAGGTCCCCCGCAAACTTGAGCGGTCGGCCAGCATCGTCCTTGTACAGCGGCGCGCGCTTATCATCGAGGGAAAACCCATCATCCTTCACGTCGTAGAACCACACGTGGTCGGTCTCCCCGCCCTTGGTAAACAGCAGGATTGCAGTAGCGACACCTGCATAGGGCTTGAACACGCCACTGGGGAGGTTGATGACTCCATCCAGCTGGTTATCCTCAATCAGCAACTCGCGCAGCTTCTGGTGCGCTTTCGAGGAGCCGAACAGCACCCCCTGGGGCACTACAGTGGCACTGCGACCACCGGTCTTGAGCATGCGCAGGATCTGGGCCACAAACAGCAGCTCGGTTTTCTTGGTTTTCACCATACGCAGGATAGCGGGGTTGATGGTGTCCTCATCCAGCTGGCCAGTGAACGGCGGATTGGCGAGGATGAGGTTGAAGGCGTCCTTTTCCTGCTGCGGGTAGCGATCGGCAAAACTCTGCGCCAGGGAGTCCTGGTAGTGGATATCCGGGTCGCGGGCGCCGTGCATGTACAGGTTCATGGCCGCGATGCGCAGCATGGTGCTGTCAAAATCGAAGCCGTGCAGCATGCGGGTCTCGATGTGCTCGCGGTCCTCCGCGCTCAGGCGGTTGCCGGTGTAGGTCCGCTGCACAAAGCTGCCCAGCTCGTCCTCCTGCACCTCCTCGACCACGGCATCCTCGTCGGTGTACTTCTCCAGCAGGTATTCAAGCGCTCCGACCAGGAAGCCTGCGGTGCCGACAGAAGGATCGGCGATGACGTCCGAGGCCTCCGGATCCGTCAGCTCCACCATCAGGCGGATAATGTGGCGCGGGGTGCGGAACTGGCCGTTGATGCCGGCGGTATTGAGCTTGCTCAGCAGGTATTCGTAGAGATCGCCCTTGGCATCCCCCGCTTCCAGCGGCAGTGCACTGACCATCTCCACCGCCTTGGTGAGCAGGGAGGGCTTCTCGATGGCCAGCCGGGCATCCTTCATGTAATCGCCGAAGCGGATGTCACTGGTGTGCTCGCGGAAGTGCTTGAACACACCGTCGCGCACCAGCGCCATGAGCTTGTCCGGATCGCCCTCGTGGCAGAAGTTGGACCAGCGCAGGTGCTGCTGCTCATCAGTAAAGCGGCGCTTGAACGTGTACTTGGCACTGCGCGACGCGCGCTTCTCATCGCGGCTCTCATTGATGTCCAGCATGCGCGCGAACATCAGAAAGGTAATCTGTTCGATTACCGTCAATGGGTTCGAGATACCACCCTGCCAGAATTCCAGCCAGAGCCTGTCGACCTTGCCTTTGAGTTCACCTGTGATCATGTTTACTTCCTGATCAATTAATCATTGAATTTGTCAGTTACTGTTACAGTGCCGTCACGGGGCCGCCGCGCCGCCATCCATCTCTGGCGGTGCGCCGAAGCTCTCGATGAGGGCGATCAGATCATCCACCTGGGCCTCTATGTTGAACAAAGTGTCCGGGTCACCGATCCGTGCCAGTGTTCCCTCGTAGAGACTGTCGACCTCGATGGCCCCGTTGCGGCCGATCTCGCGCTTCAGTTCCGCGAGGAATGCCGTCTGGCGCGAGTCCAGCGAAGGATACTTCTGAATGAACTGCGCAAAGCGCTGGTTCACGGCCTCCACGTCCATACCGACGATGGAGCGCAAGATCTGCTCCATGGGTGCCGCGGAATCATAGAAGCCTTTCAGAACATCAAGATCCAGCTCCTGGTGGCGGGTGTGCATCAGCGCGTTGAGGCTGTCGAGCTCTTCGGGGCTCACCGGTTGGCCGTCGCGGATTTTCTGCAGGGTCGGATTGTCATCAAACAATTCCTTGAGGGCCGCCTCTACCCGCGCCCGGTACGCGCGCATATCAACCGCCGCCAGGTGCGTGGTCTGTTCCTCGCGCTGTTCTTCACCATCCTTGATATCGATCACCGGGACCTCGCGGCCGCCGGGATCATCTTTCTCCTTGTAGGCCATCACACTGCGCAATGACTCGCGCATCTCCTCCAGCTCCTCCAGGGACGCACTGGACCACCACGCCGGCTCCCGGCATTGCTTGATCTCTGCCGCCTTCGCCTTGACCTGGTTGAGGTTCATCCGCAGCTGCCAGAGCTGGCCAATGGCTTCACCGACGAGGTCATCAAAGCGGCCGGTATTTTTCAGCTTTTCCTGCTGAATCCGGCTGACGAGAGAATCCCAGTGATAGGCATCACTGTGCCCCCGAACATCGAGCCACTTCATCAGCGGCGCTATCTCGGCTTCCAGCAGGGTCACGGTCGCCGGACTGAACTGGCGCAGCGTGTCCAGGTCGGACATCTGGCGCTTGACTTTCCACTTCTCGCGGACTGCCAGAGAGTTTTCATCCAGGCTGTTGATGGTTTTGTGCAGCCACTGGACGATAGTGTCACAGAAATCGACTTCTGCATGTTTCGACGCCGTTTTCGCCAACGCAAGGCGCTCATCAAACAAGCGCTGCATCAGCGACTTGCTCTGGCTTACGGTGACTTCCCGGCGTTTCATGCCGTGGTATTCGACCACGCCCCAGTGATCGAAAATCTGGAAGTGCGTTTTGTGCTTGCCTTCGCCAAACAGGTCCTTGCAGAGGCGGGTCCCGCGGCCAACCATCTGCCAGAACTTGACCGGCGACTTCACCGGTCGCGCGAACACGAGGTTGAGGATCTCCGGCACATCAATGCCGGTGTCCAGCATATCGACCGAGATGGCAATAGTGAGCTGGTCGTTGGTGCCATCGCCCTTGAAGTCGTCAATCAATGATTCGGCGCGCGGGTCGTAATTGTCGATCACCTGACAGAAGCGGCCGCCGTACATCGGCCACTCTTCATTGAAAATTCCCTCGAGCAACTTAGCGTGATTGTGGTTGCGGGCAAAAATGATGGTTTTCCCCAGAGTCTGCTCGTCCGCCTGGCGCAGGCCGTTTTCCATCAGGTTTTGGAGAATCTTGCGATTGGTGTCCTTGTTATAGATCGCGCGATCGATGTCCTTGCCATCAAAGTCCAACATGTTGGGGTCGATGCCCTGGTCCTCCAGCTCTGCCACCTCTTCAGGACTGAGCGCATGCCCCTTGATGCCATCACGCAGGAACTTGGTGGTGTGCTTCACGACTTCATAGGGCACCAGGTAACCTTCGGAGATCGCGGTTTCGAGGTCATAGTTGCTGGTGGGGTCCCCAAGGTCACAATCGAACATCCGACAGGTTGAGCGGCTGACCATCTCCACTGGCGTTGCCGTCAGGCCCAGCTGCAAGGCGTCAAAGTAGCGAAAAATATCGCCATAGATGTTGTAAATACTGCGATGGGACTCATCGGCAATAATCAGGTCGAAAAAACCGGGGTCGAACTTGGCAAAATTCTTCATCATTGTCGGGTAGGTCGCGACAAAGATACGATTCTGCGTGTCCTCCACGCTCTTGCTGGTCAAGACGGTAATGGGGGCAGAGAGAAACTCGCTATACGCATTCTTGGCCTGCTTGCGCAGTTCACGACGGTCACACAGGAACAGGATGCGCTTACCCCACCCCGCCTGCATGATGACGTCAGAGATTGCAATCGACAGACGCGTCTTGCCGGTTCCAGTCGCCTGCACAGCTAGCGCCTTGCGTTGACGAGTCTCGAAGCGTTCACAGATGCGCTTCAGCGCCTCGTGCTGGTAGAGACGGTCACCCAATATTTCTGGCTTCGGCGATACCGTGTTAAGTGGCTGCCGCTCCGTGCGCTGGCGGATCTGATGCTGCAGGCTCGTCTTGGTGTAGAAGCCAAAGAGCTTGCGCGGCGGATAGTTCTGGGCGGGATGGTCGTCCCAGATCCAGATATCGTGGCCATTGGTGTAGAAAATGACTGGTCGCTGGCCATGCATCTTCTCCAGGCCATCGGCATAGTGCCTGGCTTGATGACGCCCCTTCTCGGCATTTTCCGCAGTCTTCTTTGCCTCGATGACCGCAAGGGGTTTGCCGTTGTCATCCCAGAGAATGTAATCGGCATACCCTTCACCGCTCGGGGTCGGCTGATGCTGGATTCTGTTCAGCTCTTTGTGGGCACCGATATCCAGGGTTACCTGGTCCCGGTTTTCGAGATCCCACCCTTGCTGGGCCAATTGTGAATCAATCAGGTGCTTGCGGGTGGTGGCCTCATCAAACTTGAGGTCCGCCGCAACCTGCTGCCCCTTCTGTAACGCCTCCTGCTGGAGCTGCTCGGCCTCTGCTGCGGTTTTTTCCAGTTGGGTTGCGCGCTCACGCTCGGCATCCAGCTCGGCAAGCAAGGCCTGCATGCGTGCTTCCTGTTGCGCGTACTGCTGTAACAGCGCCTTGCGCTCCTTCTTGTATTCTGCCTTGGCAGACTTGGGGGGCTCGGGCAGCTCAAACGGCTGAAGGCTGGACACATCGCCATCCCCGTGGGTGGCATAGATCCAGCGCGCCAGATCGTGAGCCTCCCTCAGTAGCCACTGGGCACTCTGGGCAGAGACCTTGTCACCATGTGCAGCCTTGTTCCCGTGGATTCGGATAGCGTGAAACTTGTCCAGTACTACCTTAGGCGTCACCGCCTCGAAGGCATCGTTGGACAGCATTTCCATGAATTTCGCCATCTGCGGCCGCGGGAGCCTGAGCGCGCGGTACACGATATCGACGGACCGCTCGGCGAAATTACGCAGCTTGGTCAAAGCACTCTGGGGGTCACTTTGGACATACTGCTCGGCAAAGCCGCCGATACTGGCCAACTCCGGCCAGCTTTCCCGTAAGAACTCGAAGTTTTGCGATTTCATATAAAATTTTCTATCCATACCACTCTATTTGCGAATGGCGTGCCAACTTTCACTTAAGGCCCAATTTTTCCATTATGTTGGTTAGCGTCTGGTAGTTTTTGAGGCCAAGCAAAGACGCCGCACGGGTCTTCTTCCCTTGTGCTGAATCCATGGCCCGGGGAATATAGTGGCGCCAGACCTCATCGATAATCCCTTGAATATCAACACCTTGGGAAATATCGCGCCCCAATAGGCCCACCTCCCGCTCAGGCATCTGGAACAACGCCTCACGCAGATCGTCAGCCTCGATGGTATCTCCGGTGCTCCAAAGCGCCGCCCGTAATAGCGTCGAGTGCAGCTCGCGCACGTTACCCCGCCAGGGGCGCCCGAGGATAAGGTTTTTTGCGGAAACAGAAAGTTTTTTACCCTCCAGGTGAGAATCCTGACTCCCGAGGGAATCCAGTATCCGCGCAGCTAACAGCCCGAGATCCCCCTGACGCTCCCGCAGGGGCGGCAGGCGCAGCACACCTACGGCGACGCGGTAAAACAAGTCTTCTCGGAAAACGCCCTCGGACACCGCCTGCAACAGATCTCGGTTTGTCGCAGCCACTATTCGGACATCCACCCTACACTCTTGCCGCCCTCCCACCGGGATGAAGGTGCCGTCCTGTAGTACGCGCAACAGGCGAACCTGTACTGCCGGATCCAGCTCGCCGAACTCGTCCAGGAACAGCGTGCCGCCATGCGCTTGCTGGAAGACCCCGTCGCGGTCAGAAGTAGCGCCGGTGAACGCGCCTTTCTTGTGGCCAAAAAGAATGGAGTCGATTAGCTCGGGCGGGAAGGCTCCACAGTTGACCGCCACGAAAGAGCGGCTTGCTCGGCCACTGGCATTGTGTATAGCGCGGGCAAATAGCTCCTTACCGGTGCCGGATTCCCCGCAGATCAGGACGGGAACCTCTCTGGCCGCCAGAATCGTCGCCTGAGCCTTAAGACGCTGCATGCGGGGGTTCTGAGTGACGATGTCATCAAAGGCGGCGTTGGCTGGGACGCTGGCTGTCGCCAGCTCGCTGATCCCCCGCGAGTCCACACTGCCCGCTGTTGGCACGTACTCGGCGGCAATCTCGAACGGAATCTCAACCTTTTGCACCCCCTCTTCCATGGAGGACTGCCAGAAAGTCACTGGGAAGCGCGTCTTGCCAAGCAGGATCCACACCGCCTGCATGGCGGGGGTGCCCGGGCTGAGAAGAATATTCAGCTCAGGGGCGCCCGGCAGATTTGCAAGTGTATCCAAGGCGTCATTGGCAACGCCGTAGATCTCAGCAAAATTTACTGGAGAGGAGAGGTCGGCCTTATGTACGCAAACGGCAGTGTCAGTACGGGCCTTCAGCCAGCTTAAATATTCCTCAACTTCGCCGCCCGGATAATTACTCAGGAGCTCGACACGGTCGAATGCGTGAGCGGCCAGCGTTGAAGCAATAGGCCCGATACGCCGCTCGTCTTCAGATTGACTCGCGGCCAGATCCTGCCCCCCGATCCAGCTGATTAAAATCTGCTCCAAAAAGCACCTTCTTTATTTTTTACGGACGTTTTCAGGTGCTGTTCCCTAGCTTTAGATCCCTGTAAGCCCCCATCTCAGGACAACCTGTGATAGTAATCACATTTGCGTCGTCTTTATACCCTGTCGGCGCCAGAGCGAATTACATCGAATTACATCGATTAAGGCCAGGCTCTTATAAAAATCGCAAGGGTGAATTTGGCTTCGCTGCAACCCTTCACCCATCTCCACGGACTTGTTTCGGAAAGGCGCATGTCAAACAACTGACATCTGGAAAAGCAGACACAAAAAAGCCCGCTAAAAAGCGGGCTTTTTTGTTCAAATAATGGTCGGAGTGGCCGGATTTGAACCGACGACCACCACACCCCCAGTGTGGTGCGCTACCAGGCTGCGCTACACTCCGACTGAGTGTGAAACCAGGCGCCCAGATGACTCTAAGTGCTTGATTTCAAAGGGGCATCGCATTGCGATGAGGCGCAAATCATACATTGTTGGGCGGGGAATGCAAGCCCGGATTTGCGCCTTTCGGGCCGCCCTGCCCCGGCGGGCGGGATCAGGTTTCCAGGAGCGTTAACACCCCCTCCAGCTCGGCGATCACCTGCGGCAGTACCTGCTGCAGCTGTACCTTCTCCGCCTGCTGGCTGCCGGCTTCCATCTGGTGGCGGGCGCCGCCGATGGTGTAGCCCTCCTCGTACAGGAGTGCGCGGATCTGGCGGATCAGGAGGACGTCCTGGTGTTGGTAGTAGCGGCGGTTGCCACGGCGCTTGACCGGGCTGAGCTGGGGGAATTCCTGTTCCCAGTAGCGCAGTACATGTGGCTTGACCGCGCAGAGCTCGCTGACCTCTCCAATGGTGAAATAGCGCTTGCCCGGGATAACAGGCAGTTCGCTATTGTTGCTCGCTTCCAGCATCTTCTTCTACTCGTGCCTTAAGTTTTTGTCCCGGCTTGAAGGTCACCACCCTGCGTGCAGAAATGGGGATCTCCTCGCCGGTCTTGGGGTTCCGTCCCGGGCGTGGGCTTTTGTCGCGAAGGTCGAAATTGCCGAAGCCGGACAGCTTTACCTGCTCGTTACTCTCGAGCGCATTGCGGATCTCCTCGAAAAAGTATTCGACGATCTCCTTTGCCTCACGCTTGTTGAAGCCCAGCTCTTCGTACAGTTTTTCGGCGAGCCCGGCCTTGGTCAGTGCCTCTGTCATTGGTTCCTACCAACAGATTCAGAGGCGTCAGTCCCGGATCGGAAGCGGCCCAAACCGCGGCGGCTTTCAACCCGGGAGCTGACGCTCTCGGGGTGCCTTAACCCGTAGTACCACCGGGCTAAACCGCTTGCACCCCGAGCGGAGCCGGGGGTCAGCGCAAGCTGGCGTTATATTTTTGTTCTAGCTGCTTAACCACTGCGTCAACCGCGGCAGTGATTTCTTCGTCATTAAGGGTGCGCGACGGATGCTGAAAGGTCAAGCCCATAGCGACACTTTTTCTATTGAAATCAATGCCTTCGCCCTGATAGACGTCAAAAATCTTGAGGTCCGTCAACATTTCGCCGGCGGTCTCGGCAGCAGTTTCCACCAGATTGGCGGCCTGAACATCGGCGTCGATCAGCAGGGCCAGGTCGCGGCGCACGGCCGGGAAGCGTGACAGCGGGTTGAATGCCGGCAGACGGGCCTCGCCGATGGCGTCCAGGTCCAGCTCGAACACGAAGGCTGCCTTGGGCAGGTCCAGCTGCTTCTGCAGCTGCGGGTGCAGGGCACCCAGCACACCCACTTCGCGGTCGCCGCGCAGGATGCGGGCACACTGCCCCGGGTGCAGTGCCGGGTGCTCACCGGCCACAAAGCGGAACTCGTCGGCGGCGTTGGTCTCTGCCAGCAGGGCCTCGACGTCGGCCTTGATGTCGTAGAAGTCCACCCAGTCCTTGCCACCGGTCCAGCTCTCCGCCTGGCGGGTACCGTAGACCAGGCCGGCGAGCATCGGCTGCTGCTGCAGGTCAGCACCAGGCACGAATCGCAGGCCGGTCTCGAACAGGCGCACGCGCTCCTGCTGGCGGTTCAGGTTGTACTGCAGTGCCTTGCACAGGCCCGGGATCAGCGAGGTGCGCATTACCGCCAGGTCGGCGCTGATCGGATTCTGCAGTGCCACCGGCTCGGCCTTGGGGTCGAACAGGGCCGCGGACTCGCGATCGATAAAGCTGAAGGTGATGGCCTCGTGGTAGCCGCGCGCCAGCAGGGTCTGCTCCAGGGCGGTGCCGTCCAGCTCCACCTCGTGCTCGGGCAGGATATCCAGCGCGGCGCTGAAGCTGATGCTGGGGATACGGTTGTAGCCGTACACCCGCGCCAGCTCTTCCAGCAGGTCGGCCTCGATGGCCAGGTCGAAGCGGAAGCTGGGGGCCAGGAAGGTCCAGCCGGCGTCGTCCTGGTCGATCTTCTCCAGGCCCAGGCGGGTGAGGATATCGATGATCTCGTCATCGGCGATCTGCACGCCCAGGCCGCTCTCGACCCGCGCGCGGCGCAGGGTAATGTGGCGCTCGGCGGGCATGGCGTCGTTCAGTTCACGCAGGTGTACCGGGCCCGGCTCGCCGCCGACGATGTCCAGCAGCAGCTGCGTGGCGCGCTCAACGGCTTTCTCCTGCAGGCGGTAGTCCACGCCGCGCTCGAAGCGGTGCGAGGAGTCGGTGTGCAGGCCGTAGGAACGGGCCTTGCCGGCGATGGCCAGCGGGCTGAAGAAGGCGCTCTCCAGGAAGATGTCGCGGGTCTGGCCGGTTACGGAGGACTCCTCGCCCCCCATGATGCCGGCCATGGCCAGCGGCTTGCTGTCGTCGGTGATCAGCAGGGTGCTGTCGTTCAGGGTCACTTCCTGGCCGTCCAGCAGGGTCAGCTTCTCGCCCTGCTCTGCCATGCGCACCTTGATGCCGCCGTCCAGCTTCGCCAGGTCGAAGGCGTGCATGGGCTGGCCCAGCTCCAGCAGGACATAGTTGGTGACGTCCACCACCGGGTCGATGCTGCGCAGGCCGGCGCGGCGCAGGCGCTCCTGCATCCACAGCGGGGTGGTGGCGCCGACGTCGATATTGCGGATCACCCGGCCCACGTAGCGCGGGCAGGCGTCGCCGGCCATCAGGGACACCGGCAGGCTGTCGTCGATGGTGGCGGCCACCGGCTCGATGGCCGGGCCCTCCACCGGGCAGCGGTTGAGCACGCCCACTTCACGGGCGATACCGGCGATCCCCAGGCAGTCGGAACGGTTGGGGGTCAGGTCCACCTCAATGGCCACGTCGTCCAGTTGCAGGTATTCCCGCAGGTCGGTGCCGGTGGGGGCATCGGCGGGCAGCTCCCAGATGCCGTCGCTGTCTTCACCCAGTTCCAGCTCGGTCTGGGCACACAGCATGCCGAAGCTCTCCACACCGCGGAGCTTGGCTTTCTTGATCTTGAAGTCGCCGGGCAGCTTGGCGCCCACCAGCGCGAACGGGATCTTGATGCCGGCGCGGGCATTGGGGGCGCCGCACACCACCTGCATTTCGCCCTCCGGGTGGCCGGCCACGGTGCAGACCCGCAGCTTGTCGGCGTCCGGGTGCTGTTCGCAGGCGAGGATCTCGCCCACCACCACGCCGGTGAAGTCCCCGGCCACCGGCTCGATGCCGTCCACTTCCAGGCCGGCCATGGTGACCTGGTCGGCCAGTTCCTGCGCGGAGAGTTGCGGGTTTACCCATTCCCGCAGCCATGCATTGCTGAATTTCATAGTCGTTCTCTGTCCGAATTCTGTTTTGCTGTCTGTTCTTCGTTCTGGTTCCCGATCTCTGGTCGCGGCCAGCGGCCGCTCCTACGGGTGGGCCGGGAGTAAAGCCCCGGTCAGAACTGCTTGAGGAAGCGCAGGTCGTTGTCGAAGAACAGGCGCAGGTCGTTGACGCCGTAGCGCAGCATGGCCAGGCGCTCCACGCCCATGCCGAAGGCAAAGCCGGTGTACTCGTCGCTGTCGATGTTGCAGGAGGCGAATACGTTCGGGTGCACCATGCCGCAGCCCATGACTTCCAGCCAGCCGGTGCCGGAGCAGACGCGGCAGCCCTCGCCGCCACAGGCGGTGCACTGGATGTCCACCTCGGCGGAGGGCTCGGTGAACGGGAAGTAGGACGGGCGGAAACGCACCGGCACGTCGGCCTCGAAAAAGGCCTTCAGGAACTGGTCCACGCAGCCTTTCAGGTGCGCGAAGCTGACGCCCTTGTCCACCACCAGGCCTTCCACCTGGTGGAACATGGGGGAGTGGGTCACGTCCGAGTCGCAGCGATAGACGCGGCCCGGGCAGATAATACGGATCGGCGGCGCCGCCTTCTCCATGGTGCGGATCTGCACCGGAGAGGTGTGGGTGCGCAGCACGGTGGACGGGTCGATGTAAAAGGTGTCGTGCATCGCCCGCGCCGGGTGGTGCGCGGGAATATTGAGCGCCTCGAAGTTGTGGTAGTCGTCCTCGATCTCCGGGCCCTCTTCCACGGCAAAGCCCAGGCGCACGAACAGTTTCTCAATGCGGCGCAGGGTACGGGTTACCGGGTGGGCGTTGCCGGGCTCTTCACCGCGGCCCGGCAGGGTCACGTCGATGGTCTCCGCGGCCAGCTTGGCATTGATGGCGGCCTCTTCCAGCGCAGCGCGGCGGGCGTTGATCTGCTCCTGCACCTGCTGCTTGGCCTCGTTGATCTTGGCACCGGCGGCGGGGCGTTCCTCGGCGGAAAGCTTGCCCAGGCCCTTCAGCAGCGCGGTCAGCTGGCCCTTCTTGCCCAGGTAATCGACGCGCACCTGGTCCAGCCCGGCCAGGTCTTCAGCCTTGGCCACGGCGTCCAGCGCCTGTTCGGTGAGGGACTGCAAATCTTGCATTGAATCGTTCCCGTTTGACTTCAATTTTTCTTCGTAAGCAACTGCCCTGCGCCCCGTGAAGGATAGGCGACGCGCGGGTGATTATATCCATGTATGTGGACAATCTCGCCGGCCTGGTACTCACCAGTGGAGATCAGCCGGCAAAAAAATAGGGGAGGGCCATAACAGCCCTCCCCTACTTTGTCGGGTACCTGGAAGATCGCAATGCGATCCTTTCAGTACCCTCGTCTTATTTCAAAGACGCTACTTAAGCTGCCAGGGCTGCCTTGGCTTTTTCCACTACGGCAGCAAAAGCGGCTTTGTCGTATACAGCCAGGTCGGCCAGGACACGACGGTCCAGGGCGATGTCAGCCTTTTTCAGGCCGGCAATCAGGCGGCTGTAGCTCAGGCCCTCGGAACGGGACTGGGCGTTGATACGAGTGATCCACAGGGCGCGGAAGTTACGCTTCTTGACACGACGGTCACGGTAAGCGTACTGGCCGGCCTTGATCACCGCCTGCTTGGCTACGCGGAATACGCGCGAACGCGCACCGTAGTAACCCTTGGCCTGCTTCAGAATTTTCTTGTGACGACGACGCGCCTCTACACCACGTTTAACACGGGCCATAACTCTATCCTCTTAAACCTGTTAGCGATGGGCCAATTACTTGGCGCGCAGCATACGATCGACCAGGGTGGCATCAGACTTGTTCATAGTCGTGGTGCCGCGCAGCTGACGCTTACGCTTGGTGGTCATCTTGGTGAGGATGTGGCTCTTGTTGGCGTGCTTGTGCTTGTAGCCCGCAGCCGTCTTCTTGAAGCGCTTGGCGGCGCCACTATGGGTCTTTGCTTTCGGCATTTTGTACTCCAAAAGTAATTGTGCCTGCGAACAGGCTTAACGTAGAACCGCCGGCGAGCCGGCGGCGTTGCGGGAGTGAGGAGGCAGCCGTCGCCCAATCACTTCCCGAGAGGAGGCCCGGCGGTTACCCGCCGCGACTCACTTCTTCTTTTTGCTCGGTGCGATGACCATGATCATCTGGCGGCCTTCCATCTTCGGCCGCTGCTCAACCGTGCCCAGCTCCTCGAGGTCTTTCTCGATGCGCTGCATCATTTCCATCCCCAGCTCCTGGTGGGCCATCTCGCGGCCGCGGAAGCGCAGGGAAATCTTCGCCTTGTCCCCCGCTTCCAGGAAGCGGGTCAGGTTGCGCAGCTTGATCTGGTAGTCCCCGATATCGGTACCGGGGCGGAACTTCATCTCTTTGATCTGCTGCTGCTTCTGTTTCTTCTTGGCAGCATTTTTGGCCTTCTTGGCTTCAAAAATGTGCTTACCGTAGTCCATGATCTTACAGACTATCGGATCGGAGTCCGGCGCAATTTCAACGAGATCCAGATTGGCCTGCTGAGCTTTCTCCAGCGCTTCCTCGAGGGTGACAATGCCAACCTGCTCGCCGTCGGCGCCGATCAGGCGTACCTGTGATGCCTCAATCTGATCATTAATGCGGGCCTTCTTGGACCGTCCCTTGTTGTCTCGTTTAATAGCTATCGTCTCCAGTTACCAAAGAAATCAGTGCTCAGAACCTTCGCCCTCAATAGAGGTACGGCCGCGGCGGTTCACGTCCTGCTCGAGGATCTCCAGGAATGACTCGAAAGTCATGGTTCCCAGGTCCTCGCCGCTGCGCGTCCGCACTGCGACCGTCTGGTTCTCTACTTCCTTATCGCCGATCACCAGCAGATAAGGAACGCGCTGTAATGTGTGCTCGCGGATTTTAAAACCGATCTTCTCGTTTCTCAAGTCGGCGACCGCACGGTAGTTCAGGGCACCAAGGTGCTGCTCCAGGTCACGGCAGTAATCGGCCTGGCGATCGGTGATATTCATCACCGCCACCTGCTGGGGTGCCAGCCAGGTGGGGAAGGCCCCCTCGTAGTGCTCGATCAGGATACCGATAAAGCGCTCGAAGGACCCCAGGGTGGCGCGGTGCAGCATCACCGGGGTCTGGCGGGAACCGTCTTCCGCCACATACTGGGCGTCCAGGCGGCCCGGCATGGAGAAGTCTACCTGGATAGTGCCGCACTGCCATACCCGGCCCAGGCAATCCTTCAGGGAGAACTCGATCTTGGGCCCGTAGAAGGCGCCCTCGCCCGGCAGCTCTTCCCAGGGCAGGCCGGCCTCGTCCAGCGCCTGCGCCAGGGCCTTCTCGGCCTTGTCCCAGCTCTCGTCAGAGCCCACGCGCTGCTCCGGGCGGGTCGAGAGGCGGTAAATCACCTCCTCGAAGCCGAAATCCCGGTACACGGAGTGCAGCAGGTCCATGAAATCGGACACTTCTGACTGGATCTGGTCCTCGGTACAGAAGATATGGCCATCGTCCTGGACGAAGCCGCGCACCCGCATCAGGCCGTGCAGGGAGCCGGACGGCTCGCTGCGGTGGCAGGAGCCGAACTCCGCCAGGCGCAGTGGCAGGTCGCGGTAGCTGCGCAGGCCCTGGTTGAACACCTGCACGTGGCAGGGGCAGTTCATCGGCTTGATGGCGAACTGGCGCTCCTCGCTGGTGAGCGAGAACATGTCGTCACCGAACTTGTCCGCGTGGCCGGACTTCTCCCACAGGCTGAAGTCCACCAGCTGCGGGGTCTTGATCTCTTTGTAGCCCACCTTGCGCTGGCGCTGGCGCATGTACTGCTCAACGGTGCTGTAGATGGTCCAGCCGTTCGGGTGCCAGAACACCATGCCCGGTGCCTCTTCCTGAATATGGAAGAGATCGAACTTCTTCGCCAGCTTGCGGTGGTCGCGCTTCTCGGCTTCCTCGATGCGGTGCAGGTAGGCCTTGAGGTCTTTCTTGTTGCCCCAGGCGGTACCGTAGACGCGAGTCAGCATCTCGTTGCTGGCGTCACCACGCCAGTAGGCACCGGCCACCTTGGTCAGCTTGAAGGCCTTGAGCTTGCCGGTGGACGGCACGTGCGGCCCGCGGCACAGGTCTTCGAAGTCGCCCTGGCGGTAAAGGGAGATATCCTCGTCGGTGGGGATATCGGCAATAATCTGCGCCTTGTACTCCTCGCCGATTTCGCGGAAGTGCTTCACCGCCTCGTCGCGGGGCATCAGGCGACGGCTGACCGGGATATCTTCCCTGGCCAGCTCCTCCATGCGCTTCTCGATCTTCTCCAGGTCTTCCGGCGTAAACTGGCGCTCGTAGGCGAAATCGTAGTAGAAGCCGTCCTCGATCACCGGGCCGATAGTGACCTGGGCGCCCGGGTACAGCTGCTTGACCGCCTGGGCCAGCAGGTGCGCGGTGGAGTGGCGGATGATCTCCAGCCCTTCCGGCTGGCGATCGGTCACAATGGCCAGCTGGGTATCGTGGTGGATCACATAACTGGTATCCACCTCTTTGCCATCGACAACACCGGCGAGCGCGGCCTTGGCCAGGCCGGGACCGATATCGGCGGCAACATCGTGTACGGAAACCGGGTCAGAGAATACGCGATGGGAACCATCGGGAAGAGTGACAACAGGCATTGTACGTCCTTCTATCAGTGGCGATCCCTACGAAAGACCGCGTGATTACCTGCCCGTCGGCTGTCTGCCTTGCGGGCAGTTGGCCCTGTCTGTGGGCCAGGGAAACCCGGCGCCTCGGCGCCGGGAAGAGAATCTGGTAGACCCGAGCAGATTTGAACTGCTGACCTCTGCCATGTCAAGGCAGCGCTCTAACCAACTGAGCTACGGGTCTGGAGGCTTGCTAACGGGGGGTGCCCGCTGCAGAGGACGCGAACTTTAGCACCACGGTTTGGGCTTTTCAACACACTTATGCCAGAAATTTATTACGCCAGCTGGCGCGCGATTCAGCAAACGGTTCCCGCTACCGGGCTGCGGGAAATACCCACCGCATGGCCACTTACTGTAGCTGCATGCACATCACCTGTAGCATGTCCGGCCCGATCCAACCCCGCAAGGAAACCGCCGTGCCGGCCAGACCAGCCACAGGACCCAACCTGCTCGACAACGGCTATGCCCTCGCCCTCCTGGCCGCGGCACTGTTTTCGATCAAGGCCATCTTTATCAAGCTGGCCTACCGCCACGGCGTGGACGTGGAAACTTTTATCCTGCTGCGCATGCTGCTGGCCCTGCCCTTTTACCTGGCGATCCTGGCCAGCCTGCGCACCCGCGGGCAGTGGCAGCCAGTGCCCGGGCACACCCTGGCGCTGACCATCGCCCTGGGCATCTGCGCCTATTACATGGCGAGCTTCCTGGACCTGCAGGGGTTGCGCTACATCAGCGCCAACTTCGAGCGCCTGATCATCTACCTGTACCCCACCATGGTGCTGGTACTGGGCTGGTGGGTGCTGGGCAAGCCGGTCGAACCGCGCCAGCTGCTGTGCATTCTCGGCGCCTACGCCGGCATCCTGTTGATTTACTGGCAGGATCAGCAGTTTTCCACCGGCGAGGCCGTGCCGGGCTGGACCGGCCTGGGCGCCACCAGCTGGGGCGCGCTGCTGACCCTGGGCGCGGCTTTCTGCTTTGCGCTCTATGTGACTTTCAGCGAGGCACCGATCCGCAGGCTCGGCAGCCGGCAGTTCACCGCCCTGGCCATGCTGGCGGCCAGTGGCGCCATCGCCATTCATTTCCTGGTACAGGGGAGCTGGGACAGGCTGGCACAACCGTGGCAGGTATACGGCTACGCCCTGGCGGTGGCTTTCCTGTGCACGGTGATACCGTCGCTGATGATGAGCGCCGCCATCGAGCGCATCGGCTCGGCCAGTACCGGCGCCATCGGCAGTTCCGGGCCGGTGGTCACCCTGGTCGCGGCCGCCTGGGTGCTGGGGGAACCTTTCTCACTCATGCACCTGCTGGGCATGGCGATCATTATCGGCAGCCTGCTGTTGTTGAAATCCCGCAGCGGCAGCAGCCCGGCAAGCGCCGGGGCGAGGCAAAAGGCCACTGCAGGTAGTGCGGCCGGGGAAAATAAACCGGAAGGCGGGAACCCGGGACGCGGGAGCGCCGGCTAGCGCTCCCGCCCGGATCAACCGGCCTCTTTCAGGGCAGTGATCTCGTCGCGCAGCCGCGCGGCGGACTCGAACTCCAGGTTCTTGGCGTGCTGGTACATCTGCTCTTCCAGCTCCTCGATCTTTGCCCACTTCTCCTTGTCGGACAGCGGCTCGGGCCCGGCCTTGTACTTGCCCTTGCCTTCGGCCACCTTGCGCCGCCCCCTGGGCACACCGGGGGCGATGGCGCCTTCCATGATATCGGCGACACTCTTGCGGATACCCTGGGGCGTGATGCCGTGCTCCGCGTTGTGGGCGAGCTGCCTCTCGCGGCGGCGCTCGGTCTCGTCCAGCGCGCGCTGCATCGAGTCGGTGACCTTGTCGGCATAGAGGATCGCCCTGCCCTGCAGGTTCCGGGCGGCGCGACCAATGGTCTGGATCAGGGAGCGGTCGGAACGCAGGAAGCCCTCCTTGTCCGCATCGAAAATCGCCACCAGCGACACCTCGGGCATATCCAGGCCTTCCCGCAGCAGGTTGATGCCCACCAGCACATCGAACTCACCAATACGCAGGTCGCGAATAATCTCCACCCGCTCCACGGTGTCGATATCCGAGTGCAGGTAGCGCACCCGCACGCCGTTCTCGCTCAGGTATTCGGTCAGGTCCTCGGCCATGCGCTTGGTCAGCACGGTAATCAGCACCCGCTGCTCCGCCTCGGCGCAACGGCGGATCTCGGAAAGGCAGTCGTCCACCTGGGTCGATGCCGGCCGCACCTCCACCACCGGGTCCACCAGGCCGGTGGGGCGCACCACCTGCTCCACCACCGCCTGCGCATGCTCCGCCTCGTAGGGCCCGGGCGTGGCCGAGACGAATACGGTCTGCGGCGCCAGGTGCTCCCACTCCTCAAATTTCAGCGGCCGGTTATCGAGCGCCGACGGCAGGCGGAAGCCGTACTCCACCAGTGTTTCCTTGCGCGAGCGGTCGCCCCGGTACATGCCGCCGATCTGCGGCACGGTGACATGGCTTTCGTCGATAAACAGCAGGGCATCGTGCGGCAGGTAGTCGAACAGCGTGGGCGGCGGCTGGCCGGAATCGCGCCCGGACAGGTAGCGGGAATAGTTCTCGACGCCGTTGCAGTAGCCCAGTTCCTGCATCATCTCCAGGTCGTACTTGGTGCGTTGCTCCAGGCGCTGGGCCTCGAGCAGCTTGTCGTTGTCCCGCAGCTGCTTGAGGCGCACCCGCAGCTCTTCCTTGATCTGGTCGATGGCGCTGACAATGGTTTCCCTGGGCGTCACATAGTGGGACTTGGGGAAGATGGTGATACGCGGGACCTTCTTGAACACTTCCCCGGTCAGCGGATCGAACAGCGTGATCTCCTCGATCTCCTCGTCGAACAGGGACAGGCGCACCGCCTCCAGGTCCGAGTCCGCGGGGTAGATATCGATCACGTCACCCCGCACCCGGTAGGTGGCGCGGCGGAAGTCGGTGTCATTGCGGGTGTACTGCAGCTCCGCCAGCCGGCGCAGGATGGTGCGCTGGTCCACTAGGTCGCCCCGGTCCAGGTGCAGCACCATCTTCAGGTACTTGTCCGGGTCACCCAGGCCGTAGATGGCCGATACCGTTGCCACCACGATCACATCCCGGCGCTCGATCAGTGCCTTGGTGGCGGACAGCCGCATCTGCTCGATATGCTCGTTGACCGAGGCATCCTTCTCGATAAAGGTGTCGGAGGACGGCACATAGGCTTCCGGCTGGTAGTAGTCGTAGTAGGAGACGAAGTACTCCACCGCGTTCTTGGGGAAGAACTCCTTGAACTCGCCATACAGCTGCGCCGCCAGGGTCTTGTTGTGGGCCATCACGATGGCGGGACGCTGCAGGCGCTCGACGATGTTGGCCATGGTGAATGTCTTACCGGACCCGGTCACACCCAGCAGGGTCTGGTGGCTGAGACCGTCGCCGATGCCCTCCACCAGGCTGTCGATAGCGACCGGCTGGTCCCCCGCGGGCTCGTATTTAGAAACAACCTGAAACGGACGCGATTCCATAAACTACTTCGCCTGAACCTTGTTAAAGCAATCCCGGATTGTAGGCCGAGCCACTCGCCGGCCACAAATCCCCACGCCAGGATCTACGATGATGGTCGAACTGAGCGCCTGACCACCATCCTGCCGTGTTTTTGTACAATCCGGTGTCAAAATTAAAATACTGGTAAATCAATAAGTTAAAGTGCAAAAAAGGGGTTGACCTACCCGGGGGGCGTCTATACTATACGCGCCATCTGAACGGCACAGCCGACAAGATATTCCGCCTTAGCTCAGTTGGTAGAGCAATTGACTGTTAATCAATGGGTCGCTGGTTCGAGCCCAGCAGGCGGAGCCAAATACGAGAAAGGCCCCTCAGCGAGAGTTGAGGGGCCTTTCTCGTATTTGGCCTTCAAGTATGCGCTGGGCGAGAAGAGCCCAGTTGGGTGAGGCAAGTGTTTGCGACGGACACGTCGCACGCAGCCGAACGACGCCAATCTATGATTGGCGGCCGGAGGAGCCAAAAATAGACAGCGGCCCCTCAACGAGAGTTGAGGGGCCTTTTTACTATTTGGCCTTCAACTATCTGCTGGGCGAGAAGAGCCCAGTTGGGTGAGGCAAGCGTTGGCGACGGACACGTCGCACGCAGCCGAACGCCGCCAATCTGTGATTGGTGGCCGGAGGAGCCCGATACGCCCCCGGGCGCACACAAGGTGCGCCCCTACAAGCGGCACCAGGGAAGAAAGGGTTTACAAGATTACGGCAGGGCCCGACTTGTAGGGCGCATTGAGCACTGCGAAATGCACCGCACCCGGAACCCGCGCGATGCGCTGCGTTCACTGCACCCTACCCGCCTGCAGCGCAGCCCCAGATTCACCGTAGGGGCGCACCTCGTGTGCTCCCGCCAGGGGCCTGGGGACCAATAAAAAACCCTCCCGGTTCCCACCGGGAGGCTTTAGTAAATCCTGGAAGCTGACTGTGGGCAACCCGCCCTATTTCACCGCCTCACCACTGACCGGCAGCAACTTCACCTCGGCACCCTTCGTTACCGGCGCCTCGCCCTGCTGCCTGGACCAGACCACATCCACCATGCTGTGCCTCGGGTTGTAATCCCGGACCGCGCGCTGCAGCAGCTGATGAACCTCGGTGCAGTCATAGCGGTTGCAGGCATCGCGCATATCGGCGATCAGTGCCTGCAACTGCTCGCTGTCGAGGCGCTCCTCTTCAGCCCGCATGATCATGGGGTGGTCGGTGCCGGACACGCTGTCACCCAGCAGCAATTCCTCATAGAGTTTCTCGCCCGGGCGCAGGCCGGTGATCTGGATCTCGATATCACCTTCCGTGTTTTCCTCATCCCGCACGGTATGTCCCATGATCTGGATCAGGCGGCGGGCCAGGTCGTAGATGCGCACCGGCTCACCCATATCGAGCACGAATACATCGCCATTGCGCCCCATACTCCCGGCCTGCAGGACCAGCTGCGCGGCCTCGGGAATGGTCATGAAATAGCGCGTTACCTTGGGATGGGTGACCGTCACCGGCCCGCCGGCATTGATCTGGTCGGTAAACAGCGGGATGACCGAGCCGGAAGAGCCCAGCACGTTACCGAACCGGACCATACAGATACGTGTCCTGCTGAAGCGACGGCCAAAATCCTGGCAGATCAGTTCCGCCAGCCGCTTGGTGGCCCCCATCACATTGGTGGGCCGCACGGCCTTGTCGGTGGACACCAGTACGAACTGCTCCACACCGCAAGCCTCCGCCGCCTCAAGCACCGACAGGGTCCCCAGCACGTTGTTGTCCGTGCCCAGAACCACGTTCTGCTCAACCAGCGGGACATGCTTGTAGGCCGCCGCGTGGTAGATGGTCTGGACGGAAAAGCTGTCGATGATCTCGGCCATGCGGCCGCGGTCGCGCACATCACCCAGCAGGGCCGTAACCATGATCGGGTCGCCCTCGTCCTGCTGTTGCTGGTAGAGCTCGCGCTCGATCTGGTAGAGCGAATACTCGGAGTTCTCCAGCATGACCAGGTGCGCGGGCCGCCAGTGGGCGATCTGCCGGCACAATTCCGAGCCAATCGAGCCACCGGCTCCGGTTACCAGCACCACCTTGCCACTGATCGAGGAGGCGATCAGCGAACTCTCCGGCTCCACCGGTGCGCGCCCCAGCACGTTCTCGTAAATCTGCGACAGGTCGGAACTGCGGCCGGCGCCATCAACCAGCTCCTCGAGGCCCGGGATCACCTTGACCACCAGCCCGCGCTCACGCAGCGCCCGGGTGATCTCGCGACGGCGGCGCTTGGGCACGCCGGGCATGGCCAGCAGCACTTCGGAGATATCGCGCTCCGCTACCACATCGAGGATATTCGCCGGGTTATAGACCAGTACGCCGTCGATCAGCGTCTTCTGCTTGGAGGCATTATCGTCAAAGAATGCCACTGGCTTGTAAATTTCGCCGTGGACCAGTGCCTTGTACAGCTGCAGACCGGCAGTGCCCGCACCATAAATGGCCACGCGGGTTTTATGGATCTCCATCGCCATCTGGTAGTAGACACGCACCAGCCAGCGGGACCCACCCACGGCAATCAGGGCGAAACACCAGTAAATCACCGGTACCGAGCGCGGCACACCGGCATAAGTCAGGTAGGAAGCAACCGCCAGTACTACCGCGGAGGCCGTCACCCCCTGCAGCACGGCCACCAGCGCCTGCTGGCCCATATAGCGGATAACGGTACGGTAGAGCCCAAGCCGCAGGAAAATGAAACTGCTCGATGCCAGGGTCAGCCCGAGGCAGATCAGCATCTCACTCTCAAGCGCCCACCCCACCCCATTCAGGCGGATCGACATGGCTGCCATGAAAGCAACACTGAGCATCAGCAGGTCGTGCAGAAGCATCAACGCCGGCTTGTAATTTTTCTGGACCGATCGCAATAAACGCTTCACAGGTCTTTCAGCTCCAAGCTTTCCCCATTATCCCGGCAGCAGCCGGGTCCTTTCATTCTTTTTAAACTGTCCTGCCGTCACCGTGGCATAGCCACAGTTCGCCCCCTGTGCGGGCCTATGCCAACCCCAGCGCCGCCATGGCCAGGGCCACTACTGCCATGGCAATCATGGCGGCCACCTGGCGGTGGAGGGTTTTGCGGACCCCAATCCGCAGGGCACTGCGCTGGTAGCGGTGCTCACGGTGCGCCTCCCACCAACGCTGGCCATTGAGCATCCGCCGGGCCAGCGTAAGCGTGGCATCCACCCAGAAGGGGGCAAAAACCACGATCGGCACCAGCAGGCCGAAAGTACCGCGCTGCCAACCGAACAGCGACACCGCCACGGCAGCGAGGCCGAAACAGGTGGAACCGGCGTCCCCCAGGAAAATCGTTGCCGGTGGCCAGTTAAAGCGCAGGAATACCAGCGCCGTGACCAGGATGATCCCGCAGAGGCCCGCGAGCCCCCAGTCGGCGCGCCAGGCACAAAGCAGGCCCAGGCAGCCAAAACCGATGGCGGCCATACTGCCGGCCAGCCCATCAATCCCATCCATAAAGTTGTAGAGGTTCACCATCCACACCCCTGCCAGCAGCAGGAGTGGGTACCACCACCAGGCCAGTGGTGCAGGTAAAGAGAGCAATATCAGTGCCACGGCAGCCACATGCACCGGCAGGCGAATTGCCGCGGAGACATGGCGGAAGTCGTCGATCACCGAAATCAGCAACAGCCCCCCGAAGGCAGCGGCAACCAGTGGTGACAGTGCCACGGGAGACACACCAATCGCCAGCGCGCACCCCACCAGCAATGCCCAGCCGCCGGTCCGCGGTACCGGGGCCTCGTGCATCGAGCGGTGATTGGGCACATCCATGGCAAGCCGCGTGGCTCCTGACAGCATCAACGTCGTCACCGCGTAACTGGCCACTGCAGCCAGGGCCAGCGGCAGCCACCACTCCGCCATCCACTCTGTCACAGGTTACCTCGCAAATACTGGCTATATCGTCGCTCCGCCTTCCAGGCCAGTGCCCGGCGCAGGCGCGCCGCACTATAGAGCTCACTGGCATCCAGCTCAAGCAGGGCACGCACCTGCGGCAATGCACGCAGCGGCCTGAGCGGCCCCAGTACCAGCCGGGTGAGGCTCTCGCTGCCGCTGGTCCTCACGCCACAGTCGGACAGGATGCCCGCCAGGTCATAAAAGCGCGGCTCGGCGGCAATAAAGACCTGGCCGCGGCAATGGCTGGCTCCCGCCACCATCACGATGGCATTCACCAGATCCGGCAGGCTGACAAAGCTGCGCCGTCCACTGGCCGGGACCACCGGCAGGAACCGGCCCAGGCGACGCACCAGGGCCCGCAGGCGACCGGCGCGGCGGGGACTACCTGCCGCGCCCTCACTGACACTTTCTCCGTAGACAGCCGCCGGCCGGATAATGTTCACCCGGCAAGCCGCCGCAAAACTGAGCAACTGCCGCTCGCCATCCCACTTGCTGCGGCCGTAGGCGTCACCTGCCGGCTCCCCCGCGCCCTCATCTGCCAGCACGCCCCGGGGCGGCCGCATGGCCTTGACGCTGGAGAGGTAGGTAAACGACTCTGCTCCCCGGGCATCGGCGGCCTGCAGCAGGATGAGCGGGCAATCGCTGTTGAGCCAGCGCGCCAGGCCTGGCTGGCGCTCGCACTGGCGGCGATCCGCCAGGCCCGCGGCGTAAATGACCCGGTCGCCGGGCTGAAACACAAAACCCGGGTCAGTGCCCGGGCTCAGGGAAATGGATTGATGGGTGTAGAGGGCATTGCCCGCACAGCAGGGGTTTCCTTGCGGCGCGCGGGAGACGGACACCACCGGCAGCCCTGATTCGGCCAGCTGGTGGCAGAGTGCCGCACCGATATAACCGGTGCCCCCGATAATGACCCAACGACTCATTTAGTTACTTCGTTTAATTGTTGTTCACTCGAACTGCGGGCCACCTTAGTCGAAAAGTTCTGACTTAAACACCGACAGCTACCGCAAAAGCGAATTCAGAGCGTAATTTTGTCGCGATTCTTATCAAGAGTCGCCGTGCCGATCCCCTTTATCTCCAGCAGCTGCTCCACCGAGGTAAAAGGACCGTTTTCCTCCCGGTACTTGATGATCATTTCTGCACGTACCGGGCCAACGCCCTCCAGCACCGCGGCGATATCTTCCGCTGTGGACTGGTTGATGTTGATTGTGCTCGCCGCCATCGCGGCCACATCGGCCTCTTTATCGCCGGCCACCTCGTCTGCGACGGCATAGCTCGAGCCGTAGACCAGGACAAATACTGCAAAAAGTGCGAGCAACGGGATACGGATCAGTTTCATATCGTGCCTCCAAGCGTTTATTGGTCTCCTTGACGCCGGGACTGCCTTTGACTCCGGACACGCCAGACTCTACCAGCTCTCCCGGTAACTTTGGGGGCAACCTGATTACACGCGCTTACACGGTTATTGAATTTCCTTGAGTATTGCTTTAAGGGCTTCGAGTGGTTGTTCGGCAGCGGTAATCGGCCGGCCGATTACCAGGTAGTCGGAGCCACCATCGAGGGCGTCGCGGGGGGTGACGATTCGACGCTGGTCGCCGGCAGCGGCACCACTGGGGCGAATGCCCGGGGTCACCAGCGCAAACTCTTTTCCGCAGAGCTTCTTCAAGGCCCCGGCCTCACGGGCCGAACACACGACGCCGTCCAGGCCGCTCTCCTGCGCCAGCTTCGCCAGTGCCTCAACCTGTTCCTGCAGCGGTCGCTCGACACCGATCTCCGGCAGCTCTTCCGGGGCGGTGCTGGTAAGGACTGTCACCCCGATCAGCAGTGGCCGCTTCTCTCCCAGCGGGGCGATGGCCTCCATGGCGGCCCGCATCATACGGCTGCCACCGCTGGCATGGACATTGACCATCCAGACACCCAGGTCGGCGGCCGCGCGCACTGCACCGGCTACCGTGTTGGGGATATCGTGGAATTTGAGATCGAGGAAGACTTCAAAGCCGCGCCCCACCAGCGCCCGCACCAGTTCCGGTCCCGCTGCCGTGAACAGCTCTTTCCCCACCTTGACCCGGCACAGGCCCGGATCCAGCTGGTCCGCCATGGCCAGGGCCTGGTCGGCGTTGTTGTAGTCGAGAGCGACGATAACGGGAGAAGAAACCTGGGATTGCAATGTCTTACCTCTGAAAAGAAAGCTGCGTTGCGGCGCATTATAAAACGATCACTGGCGGCTGCCCTACTCCCCCTCTACCCCTTTCACCGAGCGCACCGTGTCCCAGTGCTTGCAGCTGGGGCACAGCCAGTGCAGCTGGTTGCCGGAAAAACCACAGTTATTGCAGCGATAGTGGGGGCGGGAGGCAATCAGCTGGTCAATCAGGGTCTTGAGCAGGGAGAGGTTCTCCCGCGCGCGCCCCTCGGTGCTGTCGATATGCAGGTCCAGGAAGTGCCCCAGCCCCCGCAGGGAGGGACGCTCGGCCAGCTGGCGCCCCATGAATTCCGCCGCTTCTGCCTCACTCTTCTGGCGCTCGATGCGCTCTGTCAGCTTGATCAGTACGCTGTTGGTGGGGTGCTCCCGCAGCAACTGCTCCAGGTAGCGGTCGAGCCCGGCCTCGTCGCCCAGGGACTCGTAGCAGGTGGTCAGCAGGTCGAGGATCTCGGGCACATAGTCGGGATTCTGCCGCGGGATCCTCTGCAGGGCCTTGATGGCCTCTTCCGGGCGCCCCAGCAGGTACTCAAGTCGCGCCCACAGCAGGTTGCCGCGGGCCGAGCTGCGGTCGTAACCCAGTGCCGCATCGATATGCTTGCGGGCACTCAGGTAATCCTTGCCGTTGATGGCATCCTCGGCCAGCTCGCAACAGAAGTGAGCCTGGATGGAGGCCCAGTCTTCCGGCATCCGCTTGAAACGGCGACCGTGCAGCAGGTTCACCGCGTGGATCGCCTTGGCCCATTCACGCTCGTCCCGGTAGACCTCCACCAGGTGCTCAAGGCTGGTATTGCGGAGATCCGGCGAGGACTCCACCAGCTCCTGCAGCAGGCGCTCGGCCCGGTCGAGCCAGCCGGCGGCAATATAGTCCCGGGCCAGCTCCAGCTGTGCCCGGTGCTGGCTGCTACGGGCCAGGCTGGGACGCGCCAGCAGGTTCTGGTGCACGCGGATGGCCTGGTCGTGCTCGCCGCGCTTGCGCAGCAGGTTGCCCAGGGCGAGGTGGGTATCGAAGGTGGTGCTGCTCACCTCGAGCGAATCGATAAACTTGTCGATGGCGTCGCCGTGCTGCTCGCTCAGCAGGTAGTTCAGGCCCTGCACATAGGTGCGCGCAAGCGCCTGCTGCTGGTCGCTGCAGTCCGCCTTTTTTCTCAGGCTCCTGCGCCCCAGCAGCCAGCCAATCGCGATGGCAGCGAGCAGGAAAAAGAAAAAGGTGAGATCGGCCAAATCAGTCTCCGGACACCTTGCGGCGCACCGTGTAGAGTTCCTCTTCCGTGCGGTCCAGCTGCCTCTGTAATCCACGCACGCGGCGACGCTCGGCATAGAGTGGCAACAGGCTGACGATAAAGCCCAGCAGGACCCCGAACAGGAGAGCGCCGATCAACCAGAACCCCACACTGCCCTCCGGCATCACCAGGCCGGCAAACCGGGGCGCGATGCTCTGGGGGTTATCGACTGCGAAATAGACACCGATTGCGATACAGATAAGGGCCAGGGCCCCGTACAGGATACGCAATAGCCAGCGCAAGAATGACAAGGGAACCTCCGCCTCGGGCAAGGGCTAACAAATCAACGACGGGAAATACCGCCAATCATACTTCGGAGATGGTCTCTTCGTGCATGCGCTGGTTGACCCTGTCGCGCAATTCCTTACCGGGTTTGAAATGGGGCACATATTTACCTGCCAGTGCCACGGCGTCTCCCGTCTTGGGATTGCGGCCGGTGCGCGGTGCACGGTAGTGCAGGGAAAAACTGCCAAACCCGCGGATCTCGATCCTCTCTCCCTTGGCGAGGACATCCGACATGGAATCCAACATTACTTTGACCGCCAGCTCGACATCTTTGACTGGCAGCTGGTCCAACCTCAACGCAATCCTTTCGATCAGCTCGGACTTGGTCATGCGCCCCTAAACCTTGTGTAAGTCATTGATTATTCTAGATTAGAGGGCAATCATGTAACAGAAAGCCGGACTGGGCAACCCCAGTCCGGCTTTCTTATAACCCCAAGCAATCAGCCCGGGGCGATCAACAACCAGAGACTATCAGTCTTTGTTGTTCATCTGGGCCTTGATCAGGTCACCGATAGTCGCCGGCTGAACCTGCTCAGCCTGCTTCTTGCTGTGATCCTTGATGGCCTGCTTCTCGTCTTCCTGGTCCTTGGCTTTGATGGAGAGGCTGATCACGCGGTTCTTGCGATCCACGCTGGTGATCTTGGTCTCTACTTCTTCGCCTTCTTTCAGGACGTTGCGGGCATCTTCCACCTTGTCGCGGCTGATTTCGGAAGCGCGCAGTACGCCTTCGACTTCGTCCGCCAGGGTGATGACAGCCTGCTTGGCGTCAACTTCCTTGATGGTGCCCTTCACGATGGTGCCGCGATCATTGGCAGTCACGTAATCGGTGAACGGATCGGACTCCAGCTGCTTGATACCCAGGGAGATACGCTCGCGATCGGAGTCGATACCCAGGATAACGGTCTCGATCTCGTCGCCCTTCTTGAACTTGCGCACGGCGTCTTCGCCGGACTCGTTCCAGGAGATATCGGACAGGTGTACCAGGCCGTCGATGCTGCCGTCCAGGCCGATGAAGATACCGAAATCGGTGATGGACTTGATCTTGCCGGAAATCTTGTCGCCCTTGGCGTATTTACGCGCGAAGGCATCCCACGGGTTTTCCTGGCACTGCTTGATACCCAGGGAAATACGACGACGCTCTTCGTCGATATCCAGGATCATCACCTCGATCTCGTCGCCAACAGAGACGACCTTGGACGGGTGGATGTTCTTGTTGGTCCAGTCCATTTCGGAAACGTGTACCAGACCCTCGACGCCCTCTTCCAGCTCGGCGAAACAGCCGTAGTCGGTGAGGTTGGTCACAGTCGCTTTTACGCGGCTGTTTTCCGGGTAACGCTGCTTGATGGAGACCCACGGATCCTCGCCCAGCTGCTTCAGGCCCAGGGATACACGGCTGCGCTCGCGGTCGAACTTCAGAACCTTGACTTCGATCTCGTCGCCAACGTTCACGATCTCGCTCGGATGCTTGATGCGCTTCCAGGCCATGTCGGTGATGTGCAGCAGGCCGTCGATACCGCCCAGGTCCACGAAGGCACCGTAGTCGGTCAGGTTCTTCACGATACCCTTGATGGTCATGCCTTCCTGCAGGCTTTCCAGCAGCGCTTCGCGCTCTTCGCTGTTGGCCGCTTCCATGACCGCACGACGGGAAACCACAACGTTGTTGCGCTTGGCGTCCAGCTTGATGACCTTGAACTCGAGCTCTTTGCCTTCCAGGTGGGCAGTGTCGCGCACCGGGCGCACATCTACCAGGGAACCCGGCAGGAACGCGCGGATGTTGGATACGTCGACGGTAAAGCCACCCTTGACCTTGCCGCTGATAACACCCTTGACCACTTCGTCGGCCGCGTGGGCAGCGTCGAGGATCTTCCAGGCTTCAGCGCGCTTGGCCTTCTCGCGGGACAGACGGGTTTCACCGAAACCGTCTTCAACTGCTTCCAGGGCTACCTGTACTTCGTCGCCCGGCTGCAGGCTTACTTCCCCGTTCTCGTCGGCGAACTGGGAAGCGGGGATAACACCTTCAGACTTCAGGCCGGCGTGTACAGTCACCCAGTCTTTGTCCACGTCGATTACCACACCGGTCACGATGGAACCGGGGGCCATTTCTACGCTTTTCAGGCTCTCTTCAAATAGATCAGCAAAGCTTTCGCTCATTACATTACCTATATAACTGGACCCAGCCGATGGCAACATTGAATTCTAGTCAACCGCCAGCAAAGGCCCCACCCGCGCTGCCAGCACGCGGGGTCAGATTACAACAACGGCCGGGCGATTCTGGCTGACCCCGGCCGTTGTCGTTGGAAATTCTTTCTGGGCTGTGGCCCCGGCGCAGTACCCTACCCGGTACCGATGCGCTCGCGAACCAATCCCATTACCTGCTGTAGCACACCGTCGATATCCACCCCGGTACTGTCCAGCTCAACCGCGTCTTCGGCGGGAGCCAGCGGGGAGGCCTCGCGGTTCATATCGCGCGCGTCACGGGCGCGGATGTCCTCCAGCAGGTCGCGGAGGCTAACAGAAACCCCTTTCTCCCGCAACTGCTCGAAGCGCCGCCGGGCGCGCTCTTCCGCGCTGGCGGTCAGGAAGACCTTGACCGGCGCGTCGGGAAAAACCGTGGTGCCCATATCGCGGCCATCCGCCACCAGCCCCGGGGACTGGCGGAAGTCCCGCTGGCGCTGCAGCAAAGCCGCCCGCACACCGGGCATGGCCGCTACCTTCGATGCCGCCATGCTGACACGCTCCATGCGGATATCCCGGCTGACATCCCGCCCCTCCAGTATGGCGGCGGTGTCGCCATTGTGCAGTTCAAAGCGGATATCCAGGTTGGCGGCGATCTCCGTCAGCGTAGCCTCATCGCTCAGGTCGGCCTCGCGCTCCAGTGCCGCCAGGGCGGTAAGGCGGTACAGGGCGCCGGAATCCAGCAGGCTGTAGCCCAGCTGTTCCGCCAGCAGGCGGGCGATTGTCCCCTTGCCGGAGCCGCTGGGCCCGTCGATGGCCACCACCGGCGGCCGCTGTTCAGTGTCTGTCATATTGTCGGGTGCTTCTGTCTGGTACTACTTCGCGGGGCGGCAGCCCTGCCACGGGCCGGGGCCACAGTGGTGGAACCGCCGCTACTCCTGCGCCAGGTTCATCCCGGCACGCTGTGCCAGGCGGACGAAATCCGGGAAGGATGTCGCCACGTTGGCACAATTCTGGATGCGAATGGTATCGCGTGCGCGCAAAGATGCCACCGCAAATGCCATGGCAATTCGGTGATCACCCAGGCTGTCGACTGTGCCACCATCAAAAACCGCACCTTCGCCGGCGCCCTCTATCACGATTCCGTCCGGCGTCGGCTCTGCCCGCACACCCAGGATCTCGAGGCCGTCCGCCATTGCCTGGATACGGTCACTCTCCTTGACCCGCAGTTCCTCCGCGCCGGTGAGGACCGTCTTGCCCGCAGCGCAGGCCGCGGCGACAAACAGGGCCGGGAACTCGTCAATCGCCAGTGGCACCTGGGCCTCGGGGATACGGATACCGGCCAGCGGCGCGTGGCGCACCCGGATGTCCGCCACCGGCTCGCCGCCCACCTCGCGACGGTTGAGCAGCTCGATATCCGCCCCCATCGCCCGCAGGATATTGATCACGCCGTCGCGGGTGGGATTGATACCCACGTGCTCCAGCAAGACCTCGGACCCCGGCGCGATGGCCGCCGCCACCATGAAGAAGGTCGCGGAGCTGATATCCGCCGGCACATCGATACGGCCGCCCCGCAGGCGCCCGCCGCCGCGCAGGCTGGCCCGGGGCCCGTCGCGCTGCACCTCGTAACCAAAGCCCGTGAGCATCCGCTCGGTATGGTCGCGGGTCGGCGCCGGTTCGGTGGTGCTGGTCTCGCCCTCGGCATACAGGCCCGCCAGCAGCACACAGGACTTTACCTGGGCACTGGCCATGGGCAGCCTGTAATCGATACCGTGCAGCTGGCGGCCGCCGGTAATTTTCAGGGGCGGGCGCCCCTCCGGCCCGGTCCCGATCTCGGCCCCCATTTCCCGCAGCGGGTCGGCGACCCGGTTCATCGGGCGCTTCGACAGGGACTCATCGCCGGTCAGCGTGACATCGAAAGACTGCCCCGCCAGCAGGCCCGCCAGCAGGCGCATCGAGGTGCCGGAGTTACCCAGGTACAGGGGCCCCGGCGGTGCCTGCAGGCCGTGCAGGCCCACCCCGTGAATGACCACCCGGCCATTGTCTGGCCCCTCGATGACCACCCCCATATCGCGGAAGGCCTGCAGGGTGGCGAGCGCGTCCTCCCCCTCGAGGAACCCCTCCACCTCGGTCACTCCCTCCGCAAGGGAACCGAGCATAATCGAGCGATGGGACATGGATTTGTCACCGGGCACCCGCAGGCTGCCGGAAACCGCGCCGCCGGGGCGCGCGATAAAGGTCACTTCCTGTTCTTGCATATTTTCTGTGTACGCTTTCTTGGCCAACATTTTTGTAAAGTGATCCCGGGCCGCCTTGGCCCGGGTGAAGATGCCCATCAACCGGTCGCTGTCGCCGGTGGCGATGGCACCGCGCAGCTCGGAGAGATTGGCACTGTAGAGGTCGATCGCCGCCAGGATGGCATCGCGATTCGCCAGCATGATGTCCCGCCACATGGTGGGGTCACTGGAGGCGATCCGGGTAAAGTCGCGAAAGCCACCAGCGGCATAACGGAAGATGTTCTCGTTCTCGGCATCGTGGGCCAGGGTGTCCACCAGCCCATAGGCGATCACGTGCGGCAGGTGGCTGGTGGCCGCCAGCACTTCGTCGTGTTCGCGCACCGGCATGGTCAGCACTTCCGCGCCCGCGGCCTGCCACATGCGCTCCACGCGCTGAAAGTGGCTTGCCGCGGTCTCCGCAAGCGGGGTGAGGATTACCCGGTGGGCGATATAGAGATCATCGCGGGCGGCGGTAACACCGCTCTGCTCGGACCCGGCAATGGGGTGCCCCGGCACCAGGAACTCCGGCAGGCGCCCCCACACCCGGCCCGCGGCTTCCACCACGCTGCCCTTGACGCTGGCACCATCCGTTACAGTGACCCCGGCCGGCAGCCTGTCGCGCAACACCTCGAATACGCCCTGCACTGCCAGGGTGGGCACAGCGACAAAAATCACGTCGCCCTCACCCAGCTCCGGCAACACGCTCTCCAGCGATACCTCCGCCCGGTCGACGATCCCCAGCTCAATCGCCTGCTCGCAGGTTTGCCTGCGCCGTGCCACGCCGATGACTTCGCGGCACGCCGCCGCGGCTTTCAGCGACAGTGCGAGGCTGCCGCCGATCAGCCCGATACCCACCACCACCAGGCGGCCGACAATCGGCTCCGGCATCACAATACCCCGCGCGGGTAGGATCCCAGGACTTTCAGGTCTGCGGCGCGGGCACCAACGTCACTCAGGGCCTCGGCCACATCCGCGGCATCCCGGTGGCCGATAAAGTCGATAAAGAACACGTAGGTCCAGTTGCCCGATTGCGACGGACGCGTCTCGACCCGCGTCAGGTCGATTTCATGGCGCTGGAATGGCGCCAGCAGGTCGTGCAGTGCACCGGGTTCATTGCGCATGGAGACCATCAGCGAGGTCTTGTCATCGCCGCTGGCAGGCACCTGCTCGGAACCGATGATCAGGAAGCGGGTTGAGTTGTCGGGGCGGTCCTCGATCTTTTCCGCCAGCACCTTCAGGCCGTAGAGCTCCGCCGCCATGTCACCGGCGATCGCTGCAGCATTCCACTCACCCTTGACCCGCTTGGCGGCCTCCGCATTACTGGCCACCGCCACTCGCTCCACGTGCGGATAATGGGCATCCAGCCACTTGCGGCACTGGGCCAGGCTCTGGGCATGGGAGTAGATGCGCGTGATGGCGTCGGGCCGCGTGATATCGGAGATCATCAGGTGGTGGTGGATGCGCAGCTCCACCTCGCCGCAGATGTGCAGGTTGGAGTGCATGAAGTTGTCGAGGGTGTGGTTGATCACCCCCTCGGTGGAATTCTCCACCGGCACCACGCCGTACGCCACTGCACCGGCCTCCACCTCGCGGAACACTTCATCGATGGCCGCCAGCGGCCGGCTCTCGGCGGAGTGGCCGAAGTGCTTGATCGCCGCCTGCTGGGTAAAGGTACCCTCGGGGCCCAGGTAGGCCACCTTGACTGGTTCTTCCAGTGCCAGGCAGGCGGACATGATCTCCCGGAACAGGCGCGCCATTTCCTCGTCGGTCAGGGGCCCCTTGTTGCGCTCCATGGCCCGCCGCAGGACCTGGGCCTCGCGCTCGGGACGGTAATACAGGGCGCTGGCCCCGGTGGCCTTCTTCACCTCGGCCACTTCCAGTGCGCACTCGGCACGGGCACTGATCAGTGCCGCGATCTTGCCGTCGATTTCGTCGATTCGATCACGCAGCGCAACCAGCCGCGGATCCGCATTCAAAGTTTTTTCAGACATCCCCTTGCTCACAATTTTCCCTGTTAATCACTCATCCCAACCGTTTTTCGAAGTCCGCCATAAACGCTACCAGCGCCTCTACAGCCTCGACCGGCACGGCGTTGTACAGCGACGCGCGCATGCCGCCCACCGAGCGGTGGCCCTTCAGGTTCAGCAGGCCGGCCGCCTCCGACTGCTCGAGGAAAGCCCGGTCCAGGCTGTCATCCGCAAGCACAAACGGCACATTCATGCGCGAGCGGCTTCCAGGCTCTACCGGACTCGAGTAAAAATCACTGGAATCGATAAAGTCGTACAGCATGGAGGACTTGTGGCGGCTTTCCGCCTCCATTGCGGCGACACCGCCACGCCCCTTCAGCCACTTGAACACGAGCCCCGACAGGTACCAGGCAAAAGTGGGCGGTGTGTTATCCATGGAGCCGGCATCCGCCGCCACCTTCCAGTTGAGGCTGCGGGGAATACCGTCCATTGCCCGGTCCAGCAGGTCGTCACGGACAATGCCCACCGCAATGCCGGACGGGCCGATATTCTTCTGCGCACCGGCGTAGATCATGCCGAATTTTTCCACCGGGATCGGTCGCGAGAGGATATTGGAGGACATATCCGCAACCAGCGGGCTGGATACCTCCGGCACATAATCAAACTCCACCCCGCCGATGGTTTCATTGGGCGTGTAATGAAAATAGGCGGCGTCATCACTCTCCTGCCAGCTGTCCGGGCCGGGGGCGTAGCTGAAGTTGCGATCCTCGCTGGATGCCACCACGTTGACCGGGCCGTAGCGGCGGGCCTCGGCGATTGCCTTCTTGGCCCACTGACCCGTGTAAATATAGTCGGCAACACGGCCCGGGCCGCCGAACAGGTTCCAGGGCACGGCACTGAACTGCGCCGTGGCGCCACCGTGCAGGAACAGGACCCGGTAATTTTCCGGAATGGCGAGCAGGTCGCGCAGGTCCTGCTCGGCGGTTTCTGCAACCTCGGTGAATTCCGGCGAGCGATGGCTCACCTCCATCACCGAGCAGCCACGACCACCCCAGTCGAGCAACTCTTCTTGCGCCTGTCGCAAAACCGGCTCCGGCAATGCAGCGGGACCGGCACAGAAATTGAATTTCCTCATCGATTGAATTCCAACACCTGAAAAAAATGGTTACAGAAAAAACTAGATAGATGGACGCAAAAACGGTAGTTACGTGAAAGGTCTATCACTGCAGAACGAGATTTTTAGTGCCCCTGAGTCGAAAAAGGCCGCGATAAATCGCAGCCTTTTTCGGGGAAGCCTGGAGCGGTCACTCTGTACCGCCCTCTTGCTCTTGCTCATCCTCGTCCTCACTCTCCTGGATTCGCGCCAGGCCCCGGACCCGCTCCCCTTCCTTCAACCGGATCACCCGCACGCCCTGGGTGTTGCGGCTGAGCAGGGAAACCTCGTCGACACGGGTGCGCACCAGGGTTCCCTGGTCGGTAATCAGCATGATCTCCTCACCCGGGTGCACCTGGCAGGCGCCCACCAGTTCGCCGTTGCGCTCACTCTCGGCGATGGCAATGACACCCTGGTTACCGCGGCCCTTGGTGGGGAAGTCCTCCAGCCGTGTACGCTTACCGTAGCCGTTTTCGGTCACGGTCATTACTGCGCCGTCCTCTTCCGGGATCACCATGGCGATCACGTACTTGCCCTCGGGCATACGAATACCGCGCACACCGCGTGAAACACGGCCCATGGAGCGCACATTGCTCTCGGAGAAACGCGCCGCCTTGCCGCCACTGGTCAACAGCATCACGTCGCGCTGGCCATCGGTGATGGCGGTGGCCACCAGGCGGTCGCCCTCTTCCAGCTCGATCGCGCGCAGGCCGACGGTGCGGGGGCGCGAGAAGGCCGGCAGCGGGGTCTTCTTCACCGTACCGTTGGCGGTGGCAAAGAAAATGTAGTGGTTCTCGTCGTATTCGGACACCGGCATCATGCTGCTGATACGCTCGTCGTCCTCCAGCGGCAGCATGTTGACCATCGGCCGCCCGCGGGAGGCGCGGCCGGCGGTGGGCACTTCGTAGACCTTGAGCCAGTACACCTTGCCCTTGTTGGAGAAGCACAGGATGGTGTCGTGGGAGTTCGCGATCAGCAGGTGCTCGACGAAGTCCTCGTCTTTCACCTGGGTGGCGGACTTGCCCATACCGCCGCGGCGCTGGGCCTGGTAGTCGGCCAGCGGCTGGCTCTTGGCGTAGCCGCCATGGGAAATGGTGACCACCTTGTCTTCCGGGGTGATCAGGTCCTCGACGGTCAGGTCCTGGCGGGAGGCCACGATCTCGGTGCGACGCTCGTCGCCGAAGTCGCGCACCAGCTCTTCCAGCTCCTCGCGAATCACCTCCATCAGGCGCTCGAAACTACCCAGGATATGCAGGTACCCGGCGATCTGCTCCAGTCGCTCCTTGTACTCGGCCAGCAGCTTGTCGTGCTCCATGCCGGTCAGGCGGTGCAGGCGCAGCTCCAGGATCGCCTGGGCCTGGGCCGGCGACAGGTAATAGGAGCCGTCGTCGCGCATGCCAAACTCTGTCGGCAGGTCATCCGGGCGGCAGGCATCGGCGCCGGCGCGCTCCAGGAACTGCTGTACCTCGCCCACAGCCCAGCCCTTGGCCAGCAGCGCCTCACGGGCGTCCGCCGGGGTAGCCGAGGACTTGATCAGTTCGATCACCGGGTCGATGTTGGCGATGGCGATCGCCAGGCCCTCGAGGATATGCCCGCGCTCGCGCGCCTTGCGCAGCAGGTACACGGTGCGGCGGGTAACCACTTCCTGGCGGTGGCGGACAAAGTGCTCGAGCAGCTGCTTCAGGTCCAGCACCTTCGGCTGGCCGTCCACCAGCGCAACCATGTTGATGCCGAACACGCTTTCCAGCTGGGTCTGGGAATAGAGGTTGTTCAGGACCACGTCGCCCAGCTCGCCGCGCTTGAGCTCGATCACCACCCGCAGGCCGTCCTTGTCGGACTCGTCGCGCAGCTCGGAAATACCCTCGATCTTCTTGTCTTTCACCAGCTCGGCAATGCGCTCGATCAGGCGCGCCTTGTTCAGCTGGTAGGGGATCTCGTGAATTATGATGGTTTCTTTGTTGGCCTTGTCGTCGCGGACCACCTCGGCCTTGGCGCGCACATAGATACGCCCGCGACCGGTGCGGTAGGCCTGCAGGATACCGGCGCGGCCATTGATGATGGCGCCGGTGGGCAGGTCAGGACCGGGGATGTGCTCCATCAGCTCGTCGATGGTGACATCCGGGTTATCGATCAGGGCCAGGCAGGCCTTGACCACTTCGCCCATGTTGTGGGGCGGGATATTGGTTGCCATACCCACGGCGATACCGGAGGAACCGTTGACCAGCAGGTTGGGCACCCGCGACGGCAACACTTCCGGCATCTGCTCGGAACCGTCGTAGTTGTCGATGAAATTGACGGTTTCCTTGTCCAGGTCGGACAGCAGCTCGTGGGCGAGCTTGTCCATGCGGATCTCGGTGTAACGCATGGCGGCCGGGCTGTCGCCATCGATGGAGCCGAAGTTGCCCTGGCCGTCCACCAGCGTGTAGCGCATGGAAAAGGGCTGCGCCATGCGCACGATGGTGTCGTACACCGCGGAGTCACCGTGCGGGTGGTATTTACCGATGACATCACCGACTACACGCGCCGACTTCTTGTACGGCTTGTTCCAGTCGTTCTTGAGCTCGTTCATGGCGAAGAGTACGCGCCGGTGGACCGGCTTCAGGCCATCGCGCACGTCCGGTAGCGCGCGGCCCACGATAACGCTCATCGCATAGTCGAGATAGGACTGCTTGAGTTCTTCTTCGATATTGATCGGAGAGATTTCTTTGGCTAGCTCGCCCATATTTTTCCGGCATTCCTTAAATAGTTATCACCGCCGCCACAGCTCCCGGGGCCTGACTGCCAACAGGCATCCGCCAGCGGGCGCACAAGCCGCCCCATCACCGGGAGCCCGGGAATCGATCAAGCGCGCAATGTTATCACAATTGGCGCCCTGTAGGACGTTCCCTGTAACCACCGGTCACGGGCTTGTCCGCGCCCCCGGCCGCGGCTAGAGTCTACGGCCTGACCAACCGCCCCCAATCCCGCAAAAAGGCACCGCAATGCAACCCTCCAGGCCCCAGCACCAGCAGATTGACACCCTGATATACGCCCGCTGGATCATCCCGGTGATACCCGCTGGGCGGGTCTACGAGGACTGCGCACTGGCTGTGGATGGCGGCCGGATCGCCGCCCTGCTGCCCGCCGCCGAGGCGAGCAGTCGCTACAGCGCCGCCGAGGAAGTCCACCTGGGGCAGCACGCGCTGATCCCGGGGCTGGTCAACACCCACACTCACGCCGCCATGAGCCTGCTGCGGGGCTTCGCCGACGACCGCCCGCTGATGGAATGGCTGCAGCAGCATATCTGGCCCACCGAGCAGAAGTGGGTGGAGCCCGGCTTTGTCGCCGATGGCAGCCGCCTGGCCATCGCCGAGATGCTGCGCTCGGGCACCACCACCTTCTCCGACCAGTATTTCTTCCCCGAGTCCACCGCCGAGGTGGCGCGGGAAGCCGGCATCCGGGCCCAGATTGCCTTCCCCGTGATCGACTTTCCCACCCCCTGGAGCCGCGATGGCGAGGATGCCGTGCAGAAAGGCCTGGCACTGCGGGACGATTATCGCTCCCACGAGCGCATCGATGTGGTATTCGCCCCCCACGCCCCGTATACCGTGGGCGATGCGACCCTGGAAAAGATCGCCGTCTACGCCGCCGAGGCGCAGGTACCGGTACAGATGCACCTGCACGAGACCACCGGCGAGGTGGAACGCGCGCTGGCGGAGTCCGGTGAGCGCCCCACCGAGCGCCTGGCCCGCCTGGGGCTGCTGACTCCCCAGACACTCTGCGTGCACATGACCGCCACCAGCGACCGGGACATCGAGCTGCTGCAGGAGAGTGGCGCCCATGTGGCGCACTGCCCCAGGTCCAACCTGAAGCTGGCCTCGGGCTTCTGCCCGGCCGCGCAGCTGCTCGACAGCGGTATCAATGTGGCCCTGGGTACGGACGGCGCGGCCAGTAACAACAGCCTCGACCTGCTGGCCGAGGCCAACACCGCGGCGCTGCTGGCCAAGGCGGTCAGCGGCCGCGCGGAGGCGCTGCCCGCCCAGCAGGCGCTGGCAATGGCCACCATCAACGGCGCCCGCGCGCTGGGCATCGACCACGTCATCGGCAGCCTGGAGCCGGGCAAGTCCGCCGACCTGGCCGCGGTCGACCTCGGCGGCCTGGAGCAGCAACCCCTGCACGACCCGGTATCCCAGCTGGTGTACACCGGCAACGGCCACAATGTCAGTGACGTGTGGGTCAGCGGCCGGCCGCTGATTCGCCGGCGGGAACTGCTGAGTCTCAACGAGACCGATGTGATTCTCCGGACACGCTACTGGCGTGATAGAATCGCGGGCGAGATACGCTGAAGCACCGGCGCCGGCCGGGAGCAAATCGCGTTGCAAGTTGTCTGAAACCCGGGCCCAGGGCACCGGGCCATGACTGGAAGAGTGAATGACCAACGTTGATCCGGCGGAAATCGCCAAATTCGAGCAACTGGCCAGCCGCTGGTGGGACCGCGAGGGCGAGTTCAAGCCCCTGCACGAGATCAACCCCCTGCGCGCCAATTACATTGACAGCCGGGCCCCGGTGGCCGGCCGGTCACTGCTGGACGTGGGCTGCGGCGGTGGCATCCTCACCGAGGCCATGGCCCAACGCGGTGCGGCAGTCACGGGCATCGATATGGGCGAGGCACCCCTGAAGGTGGCCCGGCTCCACGCCCTGGAAAGCGGCGCAGAGGTGGATTACCAGCGCATCCCGGTGGAAGAGCTGGCGGAAAAGCAGCCGGAAAGTTTCGATATCGTGACCTGCCTGGAGATGCTGGAGCATGTCCCCGATCCCGCCTCGGTGGTACGGGCCTGCGCCAGGCTGGTAAAACCCGGCGGCCAGCTGTTCTTCTCCACCATCAACCGCACCCCCAAGGGCTGGCTCTTTGCCGTGGTGGGCGCGGAATACGTATTGCGGCTGCTGCCCAAGGGCACCCACGAGTACGGCAAGTTCATCCGCCCCTCGGAGCTGGGCGCCTGGCTGCGTGACGCGGACCTGGAGCTGCGCGACATCACCGGCATGACCTACAATCCCGTCACCCGCAACTACAGGCTGAATCCTCGGGATGTGGACGTGAACTACCTGGTTCACGCCACGAAAATGCAGTAACTCCCCCGGAAGTACCATGAAAGCAGTATTGTTTGACCTCGACGGCACCCTTTTTGACACCGCACCCGACTTTATCGTGGTGTTGAACCAGCTGCGCCAGCAGGAAAAGATGCCGCCACTGCCGGCGGACCAGATCCGCGCCGTGGTTTCCAACGGTGCCGGCGCCATGGTGTCCCTGGGCTTTGGCCGGGATGCCAGTGACCCGGCGTTTGAGGTCCTGCGCCAGCGTTTCCTCGACCTCTACCTGACCCACCTGGCGGTGGAGACCGTGCTTTTCCCGGGTATTGAAGAACTGCTGGGACAGCTGGCAGCCAACGATATCGCCTGGGGCGTCGTGACCAATAAGCCGGCCACCTACACGGTGCCGCTGATGGAAGCCTTCTCCCACCTGCCGGAACCCGGCGCAGTGGTCTGCCCCGACCATGTGACCAACCGCAAGCCGCATCCCGAGCCCATCCTGCTGGCCTGCTCGCAGATCGGCTGCGAACCCACCGAAGCCATTTACGTGGGGGACCACGTGCGGGATATCGAGGCTGGACGCGCCGCCGGCATGCCTACCATCGCCTGCAGCTACGGCTATATCGATGCCGGCGACAGTGCCGCCAACTGGAATGCGGACCACCTGGTGGAGTCGGCCGGTGATATCTGGCCCCTGCTGAAGGAAAGCTACCTCCGGGCCTGATTCGCCCCGGCGCCCCTAACAACGAAAGGACAGGAGACAGGACTCCCCATGCCCGAAACTATCGGCGACTACTCCCCCGCCCCGGACCTGCTCCGGGACAAGGTTATCCTGGTCACCGGCGCCGGTGATGGCATCGGCCGCACCGCCGCCAGGACCTTTGCCGCCCACGGCGCCACGGTGATCCTGCTGGGACGCACGACCCAGAAGCTGGAGCAGGTGTACGACGAAATCGAGGCCGCCGGCGGGCCGCAACCGGCGATCTTCCCCATGGACCTGGCACAGGCCCGGATCGAGAACTTCGAGCATTTCGCCGAAGCGGTAGACCAGGAATTCGGGCGCCTGGACGGGCTGCTGCACAATGCCAGCCTGCTGGGACAACGCACGCCCATCGCCAACTACCACTACGGCACCTGGGAACAGGTCATGCAGGTCAACGTGAATGCGGCGTTCGGCCTCACCAAGACCCTGTTGCCCATGCTGGAAAAATCCGAAGCCGGCTCCATCGTATTCACCAGCTCCAGCGTGGGCCGCAAGGGGCGCGCCTTCTGGGGAGCCTACGCGGTGTCCAAGTTCGCCACCGAGGGCCTGATGGAGGTGCTGGCCGATGAGATGGACGGGGTTTCCAGCATCCGCGTCAACAGCATCAACCCCGGTGCCACCCGCACCAATATGCGGGCGGCAGCCTACCCTGCCGAGGATCCCAAGGGCGTGACCGCGCCGGAAGACCTTATGCCCACCTACCTGTACCTGATGGGGGACGACAGCAGCGACGTCAACGGGCGGCAGTTCAACGCCCAGGGCTAAGGCTAAGCGCTTCCGGGAGACCCGGGCGCTACCCGCCAGGGCGGGTAGCGCCGGTTATCACCGGCCCGGTATAACTTGACCTTGTTGCCAGCCGGGTCAAACAACACAGCCTCCCGCCACAACCAGGGCATGTCCTGTGGCAACTGGGTAAACTCTATTCCCCGCTCCCGCAGCACGGCCACCCGCTCGTCCAGGTCTTCCAACTCAAAATAGATGACCGCGCCATTACAAAACTCCCCCTCCGCCAGGGCGAGTGAGAATGTCGCGCCGCCATGCGGGCACTCGAAGCGCGCATAGTGCGGGGTATCGACGATCTGGGTAAATCCCAGGCGGCGATAGAAGAGGCAGGACACGGCCATGTCGGAAGCCGGGAGTGTTACCTGGTTGAGATTCATGGAGGTGGCTCCAGTTTGCCGGTGGCGGGTTTTCGCCGGACAAAAAAATACCCGGGCCTGGCCCGGGTATTCTCGGTGAGGGAGGGATATCCCGCGATATGCCATCACTCCTCGGGCATTTCGTCCATCACCTCTTCAGCAGCCTCTTCCGCTTCATCAGCCACGGTGTCCGCGGCTTCCTCGGCGGCGTCCATGGACTCTTCCGCCATTTCCTCGGCGGCATCCATGGTTTCCTCGGCCATTTCTTCAGCTTCCTCGGCCATATTTGCCGGGTCAGCAAAAACGTCGCCTTCGGCGCCCGCCATGTCATTGGAGGCCATTACGCCTTCCTCTGCCTTTTCGGCGGTTTCCTCAACCGCAGCCCCGGCCTCTTCAACCGCAGATTCAACTTCCTGCGCGATATCGGCCTCGGGCGCCGCCTGCTGGTTCTGGTAGTAGAGATAGCCACCGACCGCGGCAATTACGATTGCTGGAATAATGAGCTTTTTCATTTTCCGACCCCTGAATAGCGTGAATTTATGGTTATTGAGTGGCTTATTGTTCCATGTCACCCGGGCTCGGGACGTGACTCAAAGCACATTTTCATTTGTCAGGGACACACTTTATCGGCAGAATTTCCGCCAAATGAATGGAATGACGGTACCCATGCGCAAGATCACCCTCCTCGCCCTCCTGGCCCTGTGCCCCGCCCTCGCCCAGGCAGATCCCCTGCCACAACAGTTGCGCGACTGCGCCGGGATTGAGGCGGACGCAGAGCGACTTGCCTGCTTTGACCGGGTGGCCGGCTCCCTGGATGAACTGGCCAGGAAGAACTTCGGCAAAGAGCAGGAGGCCGCCACCAGAGAGGCGCCCGAGTCCATTGTCGCGACCATAGAGAAGGTCGAGGAAGGGGCGTACGGCAAACACATTTTCTACCTGGAGAACGGCCAGGTCTGGCGACAGAATGACAGCAAGTTTGTCAGCTGGGAAGCGGGCCAGCAGGTGGAAGTGGATCGCGGCCTGTTTGGCTCTTTCTTCATGCGCGATGCCGATGGAGGCCGCTCTATCCGCGTAAAGCGCGTTCGCTGAACTCCCGCCTGGGCCACCCGGTAACGACCGCCGGCACCAACTCCGGCAAGGGGCGGGCAGCAGGCTACGCTTCCTGCAGAGCAGGAAGAAAATGGTGTCCAGATGCCGGGGAGCTTCCCTGTCCCGCTGATCGGCCTGTGCCTGCTGTGGTTGATCCCCGGCAGCGCCTGGGCGGCCACGCAAGCCTATACCATCGACCCGGGCCAATCCGACCTGCACTGGCGCGTCTACCGCAGCGGCCCGCTGGGCCGGCTGGGCCACAACCACGTCATCGCCGCCCACGGCCTCTCCGGCCAGGTGGGCCTCGCCCCGGACGGCAGCGCCCGCTTTAACCTGGCATTCCCGGTATCCCGCCTGGAGGTCGATAATCCCGTACTGCGCCGCCGCTATGGGCCCGACTTCGATTCCGGCCTCTCTGCCCGCGACAGGGCCGCCACCCGGGCCAATATGCTCGGCCCCGCACTACTCAACAGCGCGCGCTTCGGACAGATCCGCCTCAGCGGCAGCGCCAGCATTCCCACCGGCCGAGGCCCGCACCAGCTCACCATACCCGTGGACATTACCATCGCCGGCCGGCAGGTCCGCGTGCTGGTGCCGGCCACCGTGCAGCGCACAGGCCGGGGCCTGCGAGCCCGGGGGAACTTCAGCCTCACTCACCGCCAGCTGGGACTGCGGCCATTCAGCGCCGCCATGGGGGCGCTGCGGGTCGCGGAGCGCATCGATTTCACTTTCGATATCCAGGCGCAGGGACCACGCCCAGCCCATTCCCGGCGGGAGTGAAACAAAACCTTTCGGTCACCAATAGTCCGGCGCACCATTCAACACTCTTCTATATTCAATGAAGAAACAGGCGCCATCGCCCTTCGCGGGCCGGCGTGCTGTCAGTCACAAGGCCAACAGAAGGTGTAGTCACTTGTCCCGCGAAAACTTTCACTCAAGGGATGAAGCATGGCTGAAGGACACAGACGAGTCATTCTCCCGCGATGCTGACGCGGAAGGTACCGAAAGCCCCGTCGAATCTGCCGCGCCGGCAGGGAAAGACGAACCTGCCCGGGAGGATCGCACGGCGGAGAGCGGCGGCTCACCGATGCAGAATTACCTCAAGCACCTGTATCGGCTGCAGCTCCTGACCCCCGAGGAGGAAAACACCACCACGTCCCTGCTCCGCGAGCTGGAGGACAAGTTGATTGCCCTGCTGCAAAAACGCGGCACGGAACTGGTGGAGTTACGCAGCGAAGGGGTCGAACAGCGCGGCAGCACCGGGGCCTACGACCATGGGCTGATTATCGCCCGCGCCCGCGAGCTGCTCGATACCGGCAAACTGTCCCGGCGCGACCGCAGTTCCCTGCAAAGCCTGCTGCGGCGATTCCAGGAACAGCGCAAGAAACTCATCCAGTGCAACCTGCGGCTGGTCATCGCCATCGCCAAACGCTTCCGCAACCCGGCAGTGCCTTTTATTGACCTGATCCAGGAGGGCAACGTCGGGCTGATGAAAGCCATCGAGCGCTTCAAGCCGCAGATGGGCTACCGCTTTTCCACCTATGCGTACTGGTGGATCCAGCAGGAAATCCAGCTCGCCCTGCGCCGCAACGATGACCTAGTGCGCCAACCGGCCAATGTGCAGGATGACCTGCGCGCTATCTACCGGGCCATCGCCGAAGTGCGGGCTGAGGGCCTCCCGGCATCGGACGAGAACCTGGCGCAACACACCGGGCTCGACCTGGAGCGCGTCCAGAGCCTGCTCAAGCTACCCGGCCCCACGGGCTCCCTCGATGAGCCGGTGGCCGAGGACCAGAGCAGTACGCGCCTCGACTACGCGCCGGCGGACGAGCTCTACAACACCGATGAACTGGTCACCAACCAGGAACTGGCGGAGAGGTTGCGCGAGGCAGTGGCGCGCCTGCCGGCACGACAGCGCACCGTTCTCAACCTGCGCTATGGCCTGCTCTCTGACCGCGACTGCTCTTTCCGGGTCATCGGTGAACAGCTTGGGCTCAGCCAGGAACGCGCGCGCCAATTGCATTCCGACGCCTTGCGACAGCTCAAACGGCAGTGGCGCTGACGCGCCACCGCAACGCACCAGCCCCCCGACTGCCGCCACCGTGCCTTTTTGCACCGTGGCGGCACTCTGCGTTTGACGCGCCACTTGCCATCGCTGAATATCTGGCTAGGCTTTTCCCTGACCCGGGCCAGCAACCGTCATCGGGCCACCACGTAAATCGACCAATCAAGTGAGTTTCATGCGCGGAATCCCGCCCGCCCTTTTTCTCGGCACCCTGATCAACGCCGCCCCGGTCATGGCCGACCAGGAATTTATCATCAGTGCGGGCAAGGGCCTGGATAATACACTCATCCAGAGTGAGTCGATTTCCAGCGCTGAGATGGCCGGTTTCAGTTACGCCCATGACTTTGCCGGGTTCCAGTTTCGCTCGGGTCTGTGGCAATGGTGGGTACAGGGCAGTTATTCCCGGCTCTGGGAGCAGCACCTGGGGGAAGACCAGCACCAGGAGGTCCTCGAGCTGAAACCGGTGTTGCGCTGGTATCCCGGCGGCAACCACCATGGTCTCTTTGCCGAGGCCGGCGTCGGCGCCGCCTACCTGACGCACAAGAGTTTCGGTGACATCGAGTTGACCACGAAACCCAACTTTGCCCTGCACTTTGTCGGCGGTTACCGCCTGCCCGGTGGCTGCTCTGTGTCCTTGCGCTACAGCCACTTCTCCAACGCCTACACCAACACCCCCAACCCGGGCTTCGATTTCGCCTCCATCAACTGGCATTTTTCTTTCTGACCAGCAATCCCGGCGATTGCCGGTAATCGCCCGACACGCCCTCCCCCAGGCACCAACACTGCGGTAACAAAAGCGTCATCCGCCGATCACCGTATTGTCACCGCGACCACCGAGAATATTTAACAACTGAAGGATGAAGCAGCAATTCCGCCCTGTGCCTTTGAGCATTTGCCGCGGGGTCGCTGTGCCCTGCGCACAGGTCTTGCATTACCCGGAAACAGCCAGGAATAATTTCCGGCGGGCATAACAGTGCGAACTTACAGTGAACGGCCCCGGAACGGGCGCAGAGCTGAATTAATAATGATCCAGAATATTTGCCACCTGATTGCCAGCCGCGAGCATGGCAGTATTGAAAGACATGTGGTCGACCTGAGTCGCTGGCAGGCCCACAATACCGGCGCGACGGTTACGGTTATCGCCCACCCCCGTTACCGGGAGGTGCTGGACGGGGCCGTTGATTTTATTCCCCTGAACACTGACCGGAGCCGCCACCACCCCAACCTGGTCTGGCGACTGGCCAACCAGCTGCGCGCCGGCAACTTCCAGATCGTCCACGGACACGGCAGCAAGTCAGCGCAACTGCTGGCTGCAGTCCAGCCCTATACAAACCTGAAGCACATCATTACCCGGCACAATGTCCGCCACCCACGGGACAAGCTTGCCAGCGCCTTCGATGCCCGCATCGCCGTGAGCCAGTCTGCGGTTGCCAACTCCCGGCTGTCCTGGCATGTGATTCCCAACGGCATTGAACCCCAGCCGCCAGGTGATCCCGGCAACCAGCAGCCACCGGCGGGCGCAACTGACCTGCTGCTGCCATGCCGGCTCACCAAAACGAACCGGTCAGAACAGTTACTCCAGGCAGTAGCGGGATTGCCCGGGGTTTCCCTGACAGTTGCGGGCTCAGGACCCGAGCAGGGAAACCTGAGAAAAACCTGCGAGATACTGGGAATCGATGACCGGGTCCACTTTACCGCCGCCCGGGATGGGGCAGCCCAACCGACAACGGCAATCACCGTAATCCCATCACGCAGCGAGGAATCTACCTACCTGTTAATCGATGCGCTGTTGCAGCGGAGGCCCGTGTTGTGCCGCCAGGTCGGCGTCGCGGAGGAGTTCGTGCCGCCACGTTTCCTGCTGGGAACAGATGACCCCGAACACCTGGCAGAGCGAATCCGGGCAGCACTCGGGGAAAGAGATGAGCTGGACAGTGTTTTTGCACCCGTATTTTCCCGGGCGGCACAGCAGCTCACCCTGGACTCCATGGCCTCTGCGACCTGGGAAGTTTACTGCAAGCTGCTGGCCCGCGATCAGGCTGTGGGGGACTGACAGAGCTCTTCGTAAATCTGCAAGACCTGCGCAGCAGTCTCATCGACACTGAGCCCGGCGAAATTCAGCTCACCCCGCCGATCGAGAATTGACAGGCTTTTCTGTACCAGCCCATCAAAATCGCCCCGCTCCACCAGGCCCCGGGAAAAACAGCGCTGCACGGTTTCCGCCGCACCATCGTCGCTGTAACACATCACCGGGCAGTTCATTGCCAATGCCTCACTGACCCTGGCTGAATGCGGCCCCGGTTGCTCTGCCAGGTGATAGGTAATCTGCGAACTGGCATACAGCTCGCGCATATCCCGGCGGGCCCCGAGGAAAAGCACCTTATCCTCGAGGCCCAGGTCCAGGGCGAGTTTTTCCAGCTTGCGGGCAAACTTTTCCTGCCCCACGGGTGGGTCACCCACCACCAGCCCGAAAACGTCCCCGCGCTCCCGGCCCAGCGCGGACAGCAACTGCAGGAAAACCTGCTGCCCGTTGCCGGGTGCGAGGGGGGCCGGAATCAGTAACCAGTTCTTGCCCTCCAGCTGGGGATACTCGTTCAGCAAACGCAACTGCCACTGGCCGGACACAACTGCCGAGCGATCGAATTCCCGGGTATTCACGCCGCGCCAGATTACATTCGGGGAACCTGCCAGGCGCCTGGGATTGCGTTCGTGCAGGGATTTGGCCAGCCACTCTGACACGGCGATAACCCGCTCCCCATAAACCTGTGCCCGGGTAAAAAAGCCATTGCCACTCTCATCGTGCGCACTGGTAACCAGGCGGGGACGAGCAGCCGCAGGCATACGCCGCCAGGCTTGCCACGCAAGCCGTGCGGGTACAGCGCCACTGACATGCAGTACGTCAGCGTCCAGGTCGCGCAAAAGCCTTCGTAACCGCCCCACAACCCGCAGGCTCAAGAGGGAACGCTTGCTGACCGGCAACTGGAAATGCCTGCCGCCCCGCATGGTGAGACGTGGCACCAGCTCGCCGCCACTGGAAATGACGATACACTCGTGGCCTCGTCGCATCAGTTCCTGGGCCAGGTCCAGGGTGGACCGCGCCAGCTCTCCCCCGTCAAAATCGGGCAATATTTGAACTACTCGCATGTAACGTCAAAACCCGTACTATGTTTTTTTCGGCTATTGTCCGGAAACAGGGAACTTCTGCCGAGGTGCACAACACATTTTTTACAATCCGTGCGTTCAGGCAGGTTAGCCAGCTCGAATCACAGATTCCTGGCGTGCTAGCATGGCCCGCCAAGGTAATGGAATTTTCACAGGGAAAATTCATAAGGAAAATCTTGATGAAACACACCAGGCTCCTCTCATACGCAAATCTCGCTCGTGCATGGACCGCACTGCTGTTCCTGGCCTTCTCTGCGCTGGCCTTCGCGGCCAACGACAAGGGGGTATTCTGGGTTGCCCAGAAAGATAACCAGACTGTCTACCTGCTGGGCTCGGTACACCTGGCCAACAGTGGTTTCTACCCACTGCGCGAGGAAATTGAACAGGCCTACGGGGAAAGTGACGCACTGGTGGTCGAGGCCGATGTCCTGGCCGCTGAATCCGACCTGGCGCTGCAACAGCAAATCATGCAGGCCTCTGTCTACCAGGGGCAACGGACGTTGAAAGATGACCTGTCGGCAGATGTTTACGGACAATTGCAGGCGTGGCTAGAGCGGCGCAAGATCCCCGAGGCCATGTTCATGCGCCAGCGCCCGGCTATTGCCATGGTCAGCATGAGTATGGTGGAGCTGCGGGCACAGGGACTGGAGCCCGGACTGGGTATCGACCGCCACTTCCTGCTCAAGGCGCACAAGTCAGACAAGCCGGTGCTGGAGCTTGAGGGAATCGTGGCGCAGCTGGAGATGCTCAATAACCTGGAAAACCCGGACCTGCTGCTGGAGCAGACCCTGGAACAACTCGAGGAAGTGCAGTCCTTTGTCCCGCGCATGACTTCGGCCTGGAAGTCCGGTGACATGGACGAGCTGTACGAACTGGTAATCGCCGAGGGGCTGCGGGAACACCCCGAATACGCCTCCCTTTACGATGTGATTTTCTTCGACCGCAACCACACCATGACGGAAAAGATCGCTGAGTTCAGCAACCGGCATGGCAGCCTGTTTGTTATTGTCGGCGCCGGGCATCTCGCCGGCGAAAGAAGCGTGCTCGAGGGACTGGAACAGCAGGGATTCCGCCTGAAGCAGCTCTGAGCTGACCACAGCCCCGCCAAACAAACCCGGGCGAGGGACGGCCCGGGACTCCCTCCCGAAAGAAACAACCGCCGGCAAACTGATAACTGGCGCGCGGCAATACCGCAACGCCCTCGCCGGCGGTTGGATTCCATTGTAACCGGACACTCACAGGCCGGTAATATTGCGCCTTACAGGCGATCCCGCGCGCCATTATTGCAGCGCCCTACACGCCATTGTCTAGACTCTGGAGGCACCGTGCCCGGTGCGGAACGCAACGGCATCCCGGAGCCTGGTATGGACACCCGCAAGCTTATCCTCCCACTGCTCACACCCGCATGGCTGGGGCTTTCTTTCATCCCCGCCCACGCGGACACGGCCAAGACCAGTGGCGGCCTGGAAATCGTTTCCGATGATGGAAACTTTTCCGCCGAGCTGGGTGGCCGCATTCACTTTGATACCTACCTTTTCGATACCGATATCGACGACCCTGTCAGCACCACCGAATTCCGCCGCGCCCGGATCACCCTGACCGGCGAGGCTTACAACTGGGAATACAAGCTTGAGCAGGATTTTGCCGCCGGCGACACCCTGGCCGGCTTCCGCGAGGTCTGGATCGGCCACGATTTTTACGGTGGGCAGATCAGGGTCGGCCAGTTCAAACCGTTCCGGGCGATGGAGGAGCTCACCAGTTCCAATGAAATCCTGATGCTGGAGCGACCCTTTACCACCGCCACGGGCATTTATGACGGGCGCCAGTTCCAGCAGGGCATTGGCTGGAACAATTACTGGGACTGCTACACCGCCGGGATCATGGCGTTTAACCTGCGCAACGCCGATACTCCCCGCAATGAGGGCGTCGGTGCGGCAGGCCGCTTCACCTGGGCACCGATCAACAACGAGCTGAGCACCATCCACCTGGGCGCTTCATACAGCTATGAAAACGCCAACCGGGAGACGGAGCCGTTTGAGGCCGACGCCGACTATGCCGGCCGACGCGGACCCAGCCAGCTGATTGCCCTGACTCCCGGTGACGAGGAATTCTTCTTTGGCGATTTCGGTGACGACGAATTCTTTCTCGGCTCCCAGGGCGGCGCCGTACACATCACCGGCCTGGAGCTGGCCGGCACCTGGGGACCGTTTTACGCCCAGATGGAATACGCCTATGGCGACTACGAGGGCGAATACTCGGTTTCCGAGATCTTCTTCGAGGACCTGTTTGACGCACCGCCAACGTTTGAATGCGATCCGGATTTCGGCTGCTTTATCGGCGACCAGGACGTCCACGCCTGGTATATCCAGGGCAGCTGGCTGATCACCGGTGAGCACAAGCCCTATAACAGCAAGAAAGGCGTCTTCAAGTCAGCCAAGCCCAGCAGCCCCTGGGGGGCCTGGGAGCTTACGGCCCGCTATGAGTCGATCCAGAACGATGAGATACCCGACCTGGAAGCGGACAGCTGGATTGTGGGCGTCAATTATTACCACAACCCCAAAGTGCGCTTTATGCTCAACCTCCGTTTCGGTGACGATGACTTCACCGGCGACGGTACTGACCAGCTGGGCATCCGCGCACAGATGAGCTGGTAGCCGGCAGCACAGCACGGAACCCGGCACAAAAAAAAGGGCCCCGGAAGGGCCCTTTCCTGTTGCCGTGCCTGGTTATCCCACCTGCTGCGCAGTCGCGGGGTCAAACACCTCGACCGGTCGGCTCGCACCGGTACCACTGGAGGGGTTCTGGAAGCGCTCCAACGCATCGTTACGGAACTTTTGAGCCTCCTCGACGCTGGCCTCTTTCACCGGGCCATAACCGCGGATACGGTCTGGATAACTGAGCAGCTCGATCGCGGCGGCATGGTTATCGGCATTGAGGGAACCGATAACCCGGTCCACCAGCTGCTCGTACTCACCGATCAGCTGGCGCTCCATGCGGCGCTCGGCGGTGTAACCGAAAATATCAAACGCCGTGCCGCGCAGGAACTTGAAGCGTGCCAGCACGCCAAACGCCTTGTGCATCCAGCCGCCGAATTTCATCTTCCGCGGGCGTCCCAGCGCCTTGTCGAACGGTGCCAGCAGCGGCGGTGCCAGGTTGAACTCCAGTTCGAAATCGCCGGCGAAATTCTCTTCCAGCGCACTGGTGAAGCGACCGTCAGTGTAGAGCCGGGCCACCTCGTACTCATCCTTGTAGGCCAGCAGCTTGGCGTAATAACGCGCAACTACTTCCGCCAGGGCCTCGCTCGCCGGCACCCGCAGGATCTCGGCATCCCTGACCCTGTCCACCAGCGCCTGGTAACGACGCGCCAGCTCGGCGTTCTGGTAGCCGGTCAGGTGCCCCACCCGGTGGGCAACGATCTCTTCCAGCGTGCGGGGCAGCTGCGCCGTGCGGCGAGTGCCTGTCAGCAGCTGGTCAAGGCGGGCCCGGTCGGCCGCCGCCAGGCGCCCGGCGGCGAACCCCTGCAGGTTGGCCTCCACCGCCACGCCGTTCAGCTCGATAGCCTGCTGCAGGGCATCCAGGCCCAGCGGCAGCATGCCCTTCTGCCAGGCAAAGCCCAGCATAAAAATGTTGGCGGTCAGGGTGTCACCGAGCGCGGCTTCGGTGAGCTTGTGGCCCTCCACCGCTTCCAGCTCGCGCACAGTGTCACTGATGGTGTCCAGCACCGCCTGGGGCGAATGCGCATCCTCACGCCCGAGCACCGAGGCTGCCGTGGGGCTCAGGTGTGTGTTCACGACAGCCCGGGAATGGGTTTCGTCCAGCTTGGCCAGGCAGGCCTGCAGGTTACCCGCGGCGATCAGGTCGCAGGCCAGCAGGGAGTCCGCGCGACCGTCAGAGATACGCACCGCTTTCAGTGCCTCCGGCGCCGCGGCGAACCGCACGTGGGAGTAGACCGCCCCGCCCTTCTGCGCCAGGCCGGTCTGGTCCAGGGTGCTGGTGGCCTTGCCCTCAATATGCGCCGCCATCGCCAGCAGCGCGCCGATGGTCACCACGCCGGTTCCACCAACACCGGTGACCAGCAGGTTATAGGGCTCCTCCAGTGACGGCAGTTGCGGCATTTCCAGTTTGCCGGCCTCGGTGCGCAGTACGTCGCCCACACCAGCCTGTTTGTTCAGCTTGCCACCCTTCACGGTCACGAAGGAGGGGCAGAAGCCGTTCACACAGGACATGTCCTGGTTACAGCCGGTCTGGTTGATGCGGCGCTTGTCCCCAAAGGCGGTGTCCACTTTCTCCACCGCGATACAACTGGACTGCTTGACGCAGTCACCGCAGCCCTCACAGACCAGTTCGTTGATGAACGGGCGCCCCTCAGCCTGCGGCAGCAGGCCGCGCTTGCGCTTGCGGCGCAGCTCGGTGGCGCAGGTCTGGTCATAAATGATCACGGTACAGCCAGCGGTCTCGCGCAGCTCTTCCATCACCACCGGCATGTGGTCGCGGTGGCGGATTTCGACTTCTTTCGGGAAAGTCAGCATGCCCCGGTACTTGTCCGGGTTGTCCATCACCAGGACAACCTTTTCCACGTTCTCCGCCAGCACCTGGCGGCAGATCATGTCCGGGTGCAGCTCGCCATCGTGCGGCTGCCCGCCGGTCATGGCCACGGCATCATTGAACAGGATCTTGTAAGTGATGTTGACCTTCGCCGCCACGGAGGCGCGGATGGCGAGGATCCCGGAGTGGAAATAGGTACCGTCACCGAGGTTGACGAATACGTGCTCCTCGCTGGTGAATGGCGCCTGGCCAACCCAGTTGACGCCCTCGGCGCCCATCTGGGTAAAGGTGTAGGTTTCGCGGTCAAGCCACTGGGCCATGTAGTGACAGCCGATACCCGCCAGTGCACGGCTACCCTCAGGTACCTTGGTGGAGCGGTTATGGGGACAACCGGCACAGAACATCGGCAGGCGCGACACACTGGAGCCGGCCTGCCGGGAAATACGCTCGGCCAGGGTGTCCAGGCGCATCAGCCGGTGTTTCGCGCGCTCGCTAAGGTCCCTGTCACCAAGTACCCGGCCCAGCACCTGGGCCACCACCGCCGGCGACAGCTCGCCGTACATTGGCATCAGCGGCTGATCGTGCTCGTCCACCTTGCCCAGGATGCGGGGGAAATTCGGGTCCTTGAGGTGGACGTTGTACAGCTCCTCTTTCAGCTGCACTTCCATCAGGCTACGCTTTTCCTCGAGTACCAGCAGGTGGTCGAGCCCGCGGGCGAACTCCTGGATACCGGGGACATCCAGCGGGTAGGTCATGCCCACCTTGAGGATGCGGATACCCAGGTCGCGGGCCTGCTGTTCGTCAATGCCCAGGTCTTCCAGGGCCTGCATCAGGTCCAGGTGGGCCTTGCCGGTGCTGACAATCCCCAGGGTCGCCTGCGGGTTGTCGAGCACCACTTTGTTCAGTTTGTTAGCGCGGGCAAACGCCAGCGCAGCCGGGCGCTTGTAGCGCCACAGGCGCTCTTCCTGTTCCAGCGGGTTATCCTGCTTGCGGATGTTCAGGCCACCTTCCGGGCGCTCCACTTCCGGGTAACTGAATTGCACCCGCTCGGGATCCACCTCCACGGTGGAAGAGCTGTCCATGTTTTCCGCCAGGGTAATCATCGCCACCCAGCAGCCGCTGAAGCGCGACAGCTCCAGGCCGTAGTGGCCATAGTCCAGCACTTCCTGCACGGTGGATGGGTTGAGCACCGGGATATGCATATCCACAAAGGCGAATTCGGACTGCCCGGGATAGGACGACGACTTGCAGCCGTGGTCGTCGCCGGCAATGATCAGGGCACCACCCTTGGGGGAGGAGCCGGCCGCGTTGGCGTGACGGAACGCATCACCGGAGCGGTCGACACCCGGTGTCTTGCCGTACCAGATACCACAGACGCCATCCACCTGGGCGCCTTCGAACAGGCCTACCTGCTGCGATCCCCAGACGGAAGTCGCCGCCAGTTCCTCGTTCACACCGGGGACAAAGCGGATGTTGTGCTCCTGCAGCAGCTTGCCGGCGCGGCTCAGCTGCTGGTCGTAGCCGCCCAGGGGCGAGCCGCGGTAACCGGAGATAAAAGTGGCGGTATTGAGACCGCGGGCCCGGTCCATGCGCATCTGGTCGATGGGCAGGCGCACCAGTGCCTGGATGCCCGACAGCAGTACCCTGCCCCTGAGGGTGGTATAGCGATCGTCCAGGGAAATCTTCTGGGGCTGGGGTTGCGCCGCGTTCTGCGGGCTCTTGACTGCTTCACTCATACGCCTACTTCCGGTTCTCTCTTCGCTCGAACTTCTGCTAAAAGCCCGTTTCGTGCTGATCATTATTGTTCCGGCAATCCAGGTCCCCCTGCCGCCCCCCTTTTCCGGGGGGTTGCGGCCAATTCCGGGGCCGGTAGCCCGTTGCGCGGCCCCGCCCGGGACTGGCGGGAGGGCTACGACGAGCTGGTCAGGTCATACTAGTGCTTAAAGCGCAATGAATCATTGCTTTATTTACACCATTGGGCGTAAAATTATGATGACCGTCTCGATTAAAGCAAAAATTGTAGGACAGGAGTTTATATGAAGCGTTCGACAGACCTGGACGATTTTGACCGCAAGATTCTGCGAGCGCTGCAGGAGAACGCCGACTATTCCATGGCGGAACTCGGAGATAAAGTGGGTCTTTCCCACACGCCCTGCTGGCGCCGGATCAAACGCCTCGAGGCAGAGGGCATCATCCGTGGACGGGTCACCCTGCTCGACCCCCGTAAACTCGACCTGGGAGTCACAGTATACTGCTATGTAACCATCCAAAACCACGACGAGGAGTCACTGAACAGCTTTGAGTCCGCCGTTCACGATGTCCAGGAAGTGGTTGAATGCTACTCCACCAGCGGCGATAAAGACTATGTGCTGCGCGTGGTGGTGGACAGCGTAGAGCACTACGAACAGCTACTCAAGCGGACTCTGGTGCACCTGCCCAATGTCGCGTCGGTTAATTCAACCTTCGCCCTCAAACAGGTGAAGTACACCACCCAGCTGCCGCTCTAGGCCGCGCGGCAGGCCCCTGCCTGCCGCGGCCCCGGGAAGCGGTAAAGTGACGTGCGTCTCAGTCCAGCTCCCGCAGCTGCTCGAGCACCCGGTCCAGCACCTGCTGCAGGTTCCGGCCGTCGCAGTCCACAGTGATATCCGCGTACTGGCGGTAGAGCGCCTGGCGCTCCTCGAACAGTTCGGCAAAGGACTGGCCCGGCGCCTTGGCAATGCCGCGACTGTCATAGTTGTGGATACGGCGGCGCAACTCTTCGGCAGAGCAATTGAGGAACACCACCGGCCCGAAACCGGACAGGTTTTTCATGCCCTCGTCGCTGTACACGACACTTCCGCCGGTGGCGATCACGTGCTTCGGCAGGTTAGCCGCCCTGATGACCTCCCCCTCGATCCGCCGCAGGTTCATATAATCCGTTTCGTCGAGGATTTCCTGGAGGGTCTTGTTTTCCCGCAGCTGGATAAGCACATCGGTATCGACGAAATCCAGCGCGAGCTCCTTGGCCAGCAGCACCCCGAGCGTGCTTTTGCCCGCGCCGGGCATCCCGACCAGTACGATACTTTTCTGTTTCTTCATGAATTTATTGTGACTGCTAAATTATCCTGACGGCACTGCCTTGCAGCGGTCCCGCACCCGCACCGGCCTGGACATTACCCTGCCCCACCCTGGTTCTCAATCCCCGCGCCGCGGAGAGACCAGGGCACGCAACCAGCCGCGCAGGGTATTTTCCCCCAGCAGCATCCGGTCCAGTTCATCCATATTGTGCGCCTGGCGGAAAGCATCGGCAAACAGGGCCTCCCGCGTGATCATGCGACGACCGGGGTTGATCTTGCGAATTTCCCGGGCCGGGTTGCCGGCTACCACGGTATTTTCCGGGACATCCCTGGTCACCACACTGCCGGCCCCGACAACGGAGTTATCCCCGATCGTCACGCCCTTGCAGACAATGACACTGTCCCCCAGCCAGACATTGTTCCCCAACCGTACCGGCGAGGTACAGCGAAACGGACGCGTACGGTTATACAGGCCGTGCCAGTCCGAATCGCTGATATACGTATTCGCCGCTATCATGCAGGCATTGCCGATGTGTATGGACTGCTCGGCAGAAATGCGCACGCCGGGTGAAATAAGGACGTAATCGCCAATGTGGATTTCCGCCTTCTTGCCCCGGTGGCCCAGGGTGGTCAGGCGAATCGGGTTATCCGGTGTGGAAATCAGGTGGGGGAAGTCACCCAGCTGGATGCGGTCACCAAAGACCTGCACCGAACCGGGGTCCATGATTTCCGGCTCCCGGCCAATAGCGTCAAACTGCGGCCACAGGAAGCGACGCGCACGCCAGTTGCGCAGGCGCACCTGCAATCGCTTGAGCCAGTATGGGCGGTGGTCCTTGCGCATATAAAAGAGTTACCTTGCGAACAAATCCTGGAGCCCGCTATAGGCGAATGTGCCAATTGCTTTTCCAGGGGGGTCGGTTTACTGTTGCCCGAAATCCAGAACAAGAACGATCGACCATGTCCATCAACCTGCCCGTCGACATCCACTCCATCAAGGGTTTCCTGGCCGCCCACGAGGGCGAGGCCCTGTACCACCTCGCCGCCGAGGCGAGCGGTTTCGGCGCGTGCCTGGAAGTCGGGAGTTACTGCGGCAAATCCACCATTTACATGGCTTCCGCCTGCAAGCTGATGAATGGTGTGCTCTACGCAGTGGATCACCACCGCGGCTCCGAAGAGCACCAGCCGGGCGAGGAATACCACGACCCGTCCCTTTTTGACCAGGGCGCGCAGTTGATGGACAGCTTCCGTACTTTCCGCGGCAATATCCGCGCGGCCAACCTGGAAAACTGGGTGGTGCCGATTGTAGCGAGTTCAGCCGTGGCCGCGCGCTTCTGGAATACCCCACTGAGCCTGGTCTTTATTGACGGCGGCCACTCCCTCGAGGCCGCCATGACCGATTACCGCAGCTGGTCCCGGCATATTGTGCCCGGCGGCTACCTGGCGATCCACGATATCTTCCCCGACCCCAACGACGGCGGCCAGGCGCCCTACGAAATATACAAGCTGGCGCTGGCCTCAGCCCAGTTCGAGCTGGTCGAACTGGTCGACACCCTCGGTATACTGCGCCGCGTCTGATGAGTGGGTCACCGCTGTGAAAAGCGTACAGGCTCCGGTCAACGAAGCCAGTGCATCCGCAGCAAGCAGCATGGCCCCAACTGTCCAGGTGGTTTTCTCTTCCGGCCACACGGCATCGTCACGGTAGACATAACCGGTCCAGTAACCGCCGTCCCGGTCCTGCCAGCGATGCAGGTAGCGGTAGATTTCAGCGGCGCGCCCCCTCTCTCCCGCCGCCACCAGTGACATGGTGAGCTCACAACTCTCCGCCACCGTTACCCAGGGCTCATCGTTAACACAGCGGCAACCCAGGCCCTCCACGACAAACTCATCCCACTTCCGCTCCAGTCTCGCGCGGGCTGCATCGCCACGAAACACCCCAGTGAGAACCGGGTAGAACCAGTCCATGGAAAAGCGGGCCTTGCTTTCCCAGGTGCGGTCGAAGCGCTCCGGCGCCAGCCGCAGTGCATCGCCGAGCTTGCGGCGCCCATGGATCCACTGCGGGCGCGCATGGCCGAGTGTGTGCGCAATGGCGATACCACACTCGAGACTTTTGTAAATCGATGCGCAACCGGTAATCAGCGCATCCTCCATCGGCTTTCCGTCGGCATCGACTGCCCAGTGGATCTCACCGTATTCCGTCTGCAGCCGCAGTACGAATGCCAGCGCCCTGTCCACCATTGCCCAGTGACGCAACAGGAAGTCCCGGTCGCCGCTCACCAGGTAGTGGTGCCAGATACCGGTGGCGATATAGGCAACAAAATTCGTCTCCCGGCGTTCGCTGTTATGCACAGCATTGTCCCGGTACGCGGCCCACCAGCTACCGTCCGGCAACTGCAATCGGGCCAGCCACGTATAGGCCCTCTCGGCGGCGCCATGCTCCCCGGCGATGCTCAATCCCATCGCCGCCTCGATGTGATCCCAGGGGTCGGCATAACCGCCGGTAAACCAGGGGATGCAGCCATCGGGCTGTTGCTGGGAAAGGATGTAATCGGCACTTTTGCGCAGGAAATCCCGCGGAAACAGTGGCTCATCCTCAGGCGCGACCACCTGTGCCGTCACCGGATTGGTCATGCGTGCGCCTCCAGCGCGGGAACCGCCTGTTCCGCCTCGCAGGGCGGCTTTACAAAGTACAACACAATACTTTTCCCCAGGATTGGTGCCAGCAGTTTCTCCAGCACACGCGTCAACAATGGCCGCTGCATCAGGTCCCAGACCAGGAAGCGGTGATAGAGCTGCAACAGGCGGGACTCCGGGCGCTCCCACAGCAGGCATTTCAGCCACCAGTAGGGCGCGTGCAGCGCGTGGGCTTTATGCCTCGCATAGCAACGATGGCCAAGTGATTCGATACTGCGACGCAGCTGGCGCTCGCGGAAAATGCGGATATGGCCACCTTCCACCTGGTGGTATTCGTCGCTCAGTTTCCAGCAGACCCACTCGGGCAGGAAGGTTGGCACGCTGGCCGCGAAGGTGCCGGCGGGCTTCAGGACCCGGTCGATTTCAGCAAGCATGCCGCGGTAGTCATGGATATGCTCGAGCACCTCGGAACAGATCACCACGTCAAAACTGTTGTCGGCAAATGGCAGGCTCAGGCCGTTACCCACACCCAGCAGCAACCTGCCGGCCGCCTCCCCCTCCTGCAGGAAGGGTACCGCCCGGTCCCTTGCGGTGGAGATATCGGTAAAATCCAGGTCGAAGCCGTAGACATCGACATTGTCCGACAGCGCGAGGTGAATGGCATGGCGTCCCTCCCCGCAGCCCAGGTCGAGGACTGTCTGGCCCGGCTGCAGTTTCAGCCGCTGCGGCTCGACTGTAATCATCAGGCGGCCTCCGCCTTGTCATTGGCTACCCGCACCGAGAGCGGCAACAGCGCACCCGGTTGCCTTCCGGTGGAAATAATTCCCCGGTAGTAGTCCACCAGCTGTTCGGCCACATGCCGCCAGGAGAATTCGCGCTCGATGCGCGCCCGGCCCCGGGTTGCCAGCTCGGCCCGCAGTGATGCATCACCGAGCAAGCTTGCTATTGCTGTAGCGAGGGCCTTATTGTCACCGGCGGGTACCAGTAGCCCGGCGTCGCCCACTACTTCGGGCAGCGCACCACCGTCACTGGAAATCACCGGGGTGCCACAGGCCATTGCCTCGCCGGCAGGCAGGCCGAAACCCTCGTAGAGAGAGGGGCAGACCACCAGTGAAGCAGAGGCGTAATAACCGGCCATTTGCTCATTGGAAATACCGGATTCGAAGCGCACTGCATCCTGCAACTGCAATTCCTGCAACAGTTCTGCCGTGGGACCGCCCTCTTTCAGCCGGCCAATCACCAGCAGCTCCAGCTCCGGGTATTGGCGACGCACCTGCGCCAGGGCCAGCAGCAATACTCGCAGGCCCTTGAGGGGCTGGTCTGCGGACGCGGTTGTCATGATGCGGTGCGGCACCTTCTGGATATGCGGCTGCGGGCGGAATACCGACGTATCGATACCGTTGTGGATTACCTGGATCTGCCGCTCGTGCACACCGAACTGCTCGATAATATCCCGCCGCGACTGGGCAGAGACCGTCACGATATGGGCCAGCTTGCGCGACACCCGCTTCTGCATGCGCAGGAAACTGTGCCAGCGGCGCACCAGCAGGCGATAACGCCAGTCCGGTGCCGCCTGCACGGCAAGGTCCCGATCCCGTGTGATCGGGTGATGGATGGTGGCGACAACCGGCAGCCCATTGCTCTCGATCTCCAGCAGCCCGTCACAGAGCGACTGGTTGTCATGCACGATATCGTAATGCTTACCGTGCCGGCGCAGGTATTTTGCCGCCCGGCGGCCAAAGGTGTAGGGCTCGGCGAATCCCCCGGTGAGCTTACTCCACCATTCGAAGAAATCCGCCCAGCTGAGCAGGTGCCGCCAGCGCAGGGCACGGGTGGGGTTCTCGACCTCGTAGAGGTTCAGTCCCGGCATTTTGATCAGGCGAACCCGCGGATCCAGTTCCGGATACGGCTGGCCGGAAATAACGTCCACCTGGTGCCCCGCCTCAACCAGCGCCTTGCTCAGGTAGTAGAGGTAAACTCCCTGTCCACCGCAATGCGGATGACTGCGATAGCCGAGGAGACAGATTTTGAGTGGACGCGAACTCGAGACAGCAGGACCGTCGGCACAATTCTCCAGGGCCGTCATGGATTCCCCATTCAATTCGTATTATTGGTACTGGCAGATTCAGGAGAAGAATACACCGGCATGAATGTGACTGCCACCGCAATGGCGTCCACTCCGGGGTTGGCTGGACTGATATAAAAACGGGAGGGCAGCACCCTGCCCTCCCGCGGGAGTGATACTAACTGTTCAGAAACTGAACTTGTAACCTACACCCAGGTTGAAGATCCACGGATCCAGCTGCAGCTCGTCACGAATCCGTACCGGCAGCTCTACAGGCGCTGCAAAATCCGCCGGCCGGGTGAAGGTATTGAACCCCAGGTCCAGATCCGGCTCCGAGTCCACATACATGGCAGAAGCATTGATGATCCAGGTGTTATCACGACCGAACGCGAAATCCACACCGACCTGGGCGGTCCAGCTGAAATCGCTGCCGAAGCTGATCAGGCCATGGTCACGAGCGCCATCAACCCGTGTAACCCCGCGCACAAAGTCCTCGTCGATATTGGTGTAGGCCACACCGAGCCCCACATAGGGTTGCCAGAGGCAGGACGGGTCGAGGAAGAACCAGTCGAGGTACAGGCTTACCGTGCTGTAATCAAAGTCACCCAGCCCCTCGGAAAACTCACCGATAAACTCGCCGGTATCGGCCACTACCGCATCGGAGCGCAGGGTCGCGTCGAGGCTGGCCTCGCTCTCCCAGTAAAGCTCGATCGCCCAGTGATCCATGAAGATGTAGGTACCGCTGATAAACCAGGTAGTCTCATCATCGATATCAAGCCCTACGCCCACATCAATCGGGACCTGCTCCGGGTTCGGGAGGGGCTCGCCCAGCTCGTCAAACAGGAGGTTCTCGGCGATAAATGACTGGGTTGTCGAATAATCGTCATCCGGGTCCACCCAGGCGGCGCCCACTCGCACAATGGTGGTACCGGCAATGTAGCCGGAGGGGGGCGGGGGTGCCTGTACCGGGTAACCTGAGGGGCCCGCGAGAGCCGACTGTGCGGCGAGGCCGGCATTAACCGCCACTGCCAGGGGAATGAGGAGGGGCTTCAGTCTCATGGGGTAACTCCTTGTAACGCTAAAAAGCTCCTTCGCCGCATGTGCGGTTACAAACAGTATAGGTGGGGTTTTGCGGGCTGCAGAAAGGCTCGCCTAAAACAGGAATAAATCAAAGAAATTAATTTTCCACTTACTCGTCATCGCAAAAAAAATGCCCGCCAATTGGCGGGCCAGTTTTCTCGAACACACTTTCAGGAGGAGAGCTTAAGACACGCTGTTTGCCTGTCTGACTCTAGGTATAGCAGAGGAATTTTTGCCGCAGCCAGTGGCAGTCGCGAATCCCATCTTTTTCTGCTCACAACAGGCCGGCGCCGGCACTTGAGCTGTGACGCATCACACGCGATGCAGGTAACTCTGGTATTCCACATCGGTAACCCGGGCGTCGATCTCCGCAAGCTCCTGCCGCTTGAGCAACACAAACAGCTCCACAAACCGCGGGTCGAGGTATTTCTGCCACAGGGCACTCTGCTCAAAACGCTGGAGTGCAGCGCCCCACGTATTGACCAGCTGCTCGCTTTCCACCTGGTAGGCGTCCCCCTCAACAGGCGCAGGGGCCTCCAGCTGCTGCTCGATTCCGTGACAGACACCCGCCAGGATAGCCGCCAGCACCAGGTAGGGATTCACATCGGCACCTGCGATCCGGTGCTCGATGCGGCGCGCTTCCGGGTCACTTGCCGGCACCCGCAGTGTGGTGGTGCGGTTGTCGTACCCCCAGCACAGATTCAGCGGGGCGTGGGAACTCTCCTGGAAGCGCCGATAGGAGTTTGCATGGGGGGCGAACACCGCCATGGCGTCGTTCGCCGTCGCCAGCATCCCCGCGGCGGCGTAACGCAGCAGGTCCGTACCCTGGTCAGAACCATCGTTGAAGACATTCTTGCCGTCCTGGTCGATCAGGCTCATGTGGACATGCATGCCATTACCGGCCTGGTCCCCGAAGGGCTTGGCCATGGTGCTGACCCTCAGGCCGTGGCTCCGGGCCACACCTTTCAACAACCGCTTGAACAGCAGGGTCTGGTCCGCCACTTTCACCGGGTCGGCGCTGTGCAGCAGGTTGATCTCGAACTGGCCCGGTGCGCATTCCGACAGGATCGAATCCGCGGGGATCCCCTGCTCCTCGCAGGCCGCGCGCACGTCGGCAAAGAAATGCCGCTGGGCATCCAGCTCTGACAGGTCATAGACGTCGGTGGATGGCACCAGGTCGGCGTCGTTGTCGCTGACCGGTCGCGGCCGGGCCAGGTGGTCTGCATCTTCACGCAGCAGGTAAAACTCAAGCTCGGTGGCGCAGACAGCGCGGTAACCCAGCTCACCCAGCCGCTCGACTACCCGCTGCAACTGGGTGCGGGGATCCGCGTACAGCGGTGAACCGTCTGCCTCGTGCAGCTGCATGTGCAGTTGTGCGGTTTTCTCCCGGTGCCAGGGCGCCATGGAAATTGGCGACACGGGCACACAGACCCCATCACTGTCGCCGCTGGCAAACACCAGCGGGCTGTTCTCGATATCCCGGCCCCAGACATCCAGGCTGACGGCACTGCGCGGCATCTGCAGGCCGCCCTTCAGCAGCTTGTCTGCAGCCTCGGCCGGCAGCCACTTGCCGCGGGGGATACCGTTGATATCAAAGGCAAAGCCCTCGATCCACTTCAGGTCGGGATGCTCGCGCAGGAAGGTTTCCGATGCGTCGAGAATCTCCGGGGACGGGGAGAATCGTTGTTCTTCTGACATAAATAGCCTGGCAATAAAAAGGTGGCCAAAAAGCGAAGCGGGCGCCGGCGGCGCCCGCTGGGACAGAGTTTACGCCAGAGCCTTGGCAGTATCATCCAGCGCGCGGTGCGCCTTATCCACCAGCTCGTCAACCTGCTCGGTGGTGATAATCAGCGGCGGCGCGATAATCATCGTGTCACCGGTTGCGCGCATGACCAGGCCATTTTTGATGCTCATGTCGCGGCAGACACCGCCGGCAGTGCAATCCTCATCGAATCGCGCACGGCTGGACTTGTCCTTCACCAGTTCCAGCGCACCCACCATACCCAGGCTGCGGGCCTCACCGACAATCGGGTGATCCGCCAGCTCTGCCCAGCGCTTGGCCAGGTAGGGACCGGTCACATCGCGCACATTGCCGATGATGTTCTCATTGCGCAGGATATTGATGGTGGCCAGGCCGGCCATACAGGCTGCCGGGTGTGCGGAGTAAGTGTAGCCGTGGGTGAATTCCCCGCCCTTCGACTTGATTACCTCGGCAACGCGGTCGCTGACCATGGTGCCGCCCAGGGGGAAGTAGCCATTGGTCACCGCCTTGGCGAAAGTCATCAGGTCCGGCTTCATACCGTAGTAGTCGGCGCCAAACCATTCACCGGTACGGCCGAAACCAAAGATCACCTCGTCCATCACCAGCAGGATATCGTACTGGTCGAGTACCTTTTTCACTTCCGGCCAGTAGGTCTCCGGCGGGATGATCACACCGCCAGCGCCCTGGATCGGCTCGGCAATAAATGCCGCCACCTTTTCCGGGCCCAGTTCCTGGATTTTCTCGTCCAGGCTGCGCGCCGCCTGGACACCGAACTCTTCCGGGGACATATCGGCACCTTCGCCGAACCAGTAAGGCTGCTGGATATGCTCGATGTAATCCAGCGCCTGGAACTGCTTGTGCATGCCGTTCATGCCGCCCAGGCTGGCGCCGCCGATGGTGGAACCGTGATAGGCGTTCTTGCGCGAGATCACGATGCGCTTTTCCGGCTGCTCTTTCAGGTCCCAGTAGCGGCGGATGATACGCAGGTTGGTATCGTTGGCCTCGGAACCGGAACCGGTAAAGAAGACGTTGTTCATGTGCGCCGGGGTCACCTCTGCCAGGGCGTCCGCCAGCTGGATGGAGGGCACGGTGGTGCACTGGAAGAAGCTGTTGTAGAACGGCAGCGTGCGCAGCTGCTCGTAAATGGCGTCGGCGATCTCATTGCGGCTGTAGCCCAGGTTACAGCACCACAGGCCGGACATGCCGTCGAGCATGCGATTGCCGTCAATGTCGGTGATATACGCGCCATCGGCATTGGTGATCACGCGGGTGCCCTGTTTACCCAGGTCATTGAAATCGGTAAACGGGTGCAGCAGGTGCTCGCGGTCGTGTTGTTGCAGCTCGCTCTTGTTCATATTCTCACTCCTGACTGGTTACAGCGCGACCAGGCCCCGCCGGAAAGCAGGGCCCGCGGCTCGGCCGCCTCAATTTGTGATCACATTTTAGTGCCAGCCGCGGGAATAGCGCAAGAGCTGACTGCAGTCACTCTAGGGTAAGAATGCCCCGGTGCGCATTCAGACCGGCTGGTCGCGCCTGCTGGCCAGTGGGGCCAGCATGGCCTCGGGGCTCAGCAGGGCCTCCAGTTGCTCCGGGCTCATCAGCTTTTCCTCGATCACCAGCTCCGCCACGCCGCGCCCGGTCGCCAGCGCGCGCTGGGCGATGGCCGAGGTCTTGCCGTAGCCGAGATAGGGGTTGAGCGCCGTCACCAGCCCGATGCCCTGCTCCAGGTATCCCCGGCAGACCGCCTCGTTGGCGGTAATGCCCTGGATGCAGTCGCGCTGTAGCGATCCCATCGCGGCGTCCAGGTAGCGGATGGACTCCAGCAGCTTGAAGCCGATCAGCGGTTCCATCACGTTCAGCTGCAGCTGCCCGGCCTCGGCGGCCATGGTGATGGCGGTGTCGTTGCCGACCACGGTAAAGGCCACCTGGTTGACCGCTTCCGGGATTACCGGGTTGACCTTGCCCGGCATGATCGATGAGCCCGGCTGCTTCTGCGGCAGGTTGATTTCGTTGAGTCCGGCGCGGGGACCGGAGGACAACAGCCGCAGGTCGTTACATATCTTCGACAGTTTGATCGCGCAGCGCTTGAGCATGCCCGACAAGAGGACAAATGCCCCCATGTCCGAAGTGGCCTCCACCAGGTCGGCGGCGGCCTTCACCGGTACACCGCTGATACTCCGCAGGTGGCCGATGGCCAGGTCGCGGTAATCCGCCTCGGTATTCAGCCCGGTGCCAATGGCGGTGCCGCCCAGGTTGACCTCGGTCAGCAACTCGGCCATTTCATTGAGGCGCGCCACCTCCTCACCGATATTGGTGGCGAAGGCATTGAACTCCTGGCCCAGCGACATGGGTACCGCATCCTGCAGCTGGGTGCGCCCCATTTTCAGGACCGGGGCGAATTCCCTCCCCTTCTCCGCCAGCGCCTGCTGCAACCGGGCCGCGGCGGCAGTGAGCCCGCGCAACCCAAAGACCATCGACAGGCGCAGTGCCGTGGGATAAACATCATTGGTGGACTGGGACATGTTGACGTGGATATTGGGATGCAGGGCATCATAATCCCCGCGCTCGCGCCCCAGGATTTCCAGGGCCCGGTTGGCGATCACTTCGTTTGCATTCATATTGGTCGAGGTGCCGGCGCCCCCCTGGATCATATCCACACAGAAATGCTCGTGGTGCTGCCCCCCGATCAGCTCATCACAGGCGTGCACAATCGCCCCGAGCTGTTCCTCGTCCAGCTTGCCCAGGTCGCTATTGGCCAGGGCACAGGCACGCTTGACCATGGCCAGCGCGGTTACCAGGTCGGGAAAGTGGTTCAGGGGAATACCGCTGATACTGAAGTTCTCCAGTGCCCGCAGGGTCTGCACCCCGTAGTAGGCCGCTGCCGGTACCGACCGCTCGCCCAGCAGGTCTTTTTCCACACGAAAGTTGGCGGTGTCGCTCATGTCGTTTTCCACAAAGAGATCCGGCCCGCACGCGGTCGCGCCCGGCCCGGGAATAAAACGGGAAAGAATCAGTGCCCGGGTTCCGGGCGGGAGCATAGTAACGCCCGCGGACTAACCGGCAATCGGGGCTGGCGATTCTCGCCGGCCCGGTGGCGAGAATTCAGTGGCCGGGCCTGGAAGCCAGCGGGGCCATGGATTTATTCAGGGCTTCCCCGGTGAATCTCCACCGCCACCGGCTCCACCGACAGCCTGACATCGCTGATCGAGTACTGGTCCTTGGTACCGGAACCGTAACGCCAGTAGCCCCGGCTGTCATCGGTCTGCTCGAAGCGGAATCGTACCCCGTCGCCGGCCTCACTGAAGGCATAGCGGCGCAGCTCGCGGCTTTTGTCGTTGTCCAGCAGGGAGAATCCCAGCAGGTGATCCAGGCGGCTGTTGGGCAGCGCCAGGCCAGCGCCCTGCTGCGCCTCGTAGGAGAATGCCTCCCGGTCACGGGTCTGGGCGCCATCCATGTGCTTTTCACCGGTTTGCCAGTTATAGCTGTCGCCGTGGCTGAACACCGACAGCAACAGCCCGTCCACGGCGAAGCGACCTTCGTCGGCAAACCGCGCATCGCGTGCATCCACCAGGATCATATTGCCGCTGCCGATCACCTCCAGCTCCCCGGAATCCAGGTGCACCATCGCCGCGGTATCCTCATCGATACCATAACCCAGGCGGAGGTCCTCACTGTGCGCCGGTGCCAGCGCCCGGATCAGCCGACCCAGCCGGCTCTTGCGATCGAAGTGCTGGTCGACAATACCGCCGGGGAAAAAACCCAGCCCGGGCTTGACCACCAGCAGGCCGGATTCCTGTGCCTCCATACCCGCGTATTCGTCGGTCCCCGGCCGGGTCAGCGCGCTCAGGGAGTCCCCGGCGGCAATCATCGGGTTACTCATGATTGCGGCACCAGCGCTGGTACCGCCCACCACAGCACCCCTGGCGAGCTGTTCCCGGATCGCGGCCAGGAGCGGGGAATCGTCACCACCCGGGCCCACCAGGGTCTGGGTAATGCGGGTCTGGTCACCACCCACGAACCAGATACCGCCAACCCTGCTCATGGTGGCGACCACCTTCTCATCAAAGGCCCCGCGGGCCCAGGTGCTTTCATCCTCCTCGCTGTCGGGGTCGTCGCGCACCGCTACCGGGAGCACATGCACGGGCCCCTTGTACCCGTGGTCGCGCAGGTCCTTCAGGAACTGCCCGGCATAGTGCGCCGGGCGCCCGGAGGCCGCCGGCACGATGGCTACTTCCGGGTAGCCGGCCGGGATCGAGTCGATAAACGCCCGGTACACGGCGGCGTTATCACTGCGCAGCGCGCCGCCCACAATCAACAACCGGCCTTCACGGGCCTGCCCCTGTGCAGGCGCCATCTCACTGGCCCCGCCGCGGGCATCGCCACAGGCGGAAACAGCGACAGCGGCGGTAATCAGAAGAGTTCGGTACAGTCTTTTTATCATCGTAAACACTCGCGGTAAGTGGTTCCCGTTGTCGGGCCGCAGCCGGGGTTGCCCCCACTGCGGCCCCGGCTAAAACCGGGATGAACAGGATGCTGCCGCTCCTCACGGGGCGTGCAGCCGAAATAATTGCGAAAGGCACGGCTGAAATGTGATGGCGAGCCAAACCCGCAGCGCTTGCCAATTTCCTCGATGCTGAGGTCACTGTGGTGCAACAGGTCGCGGGCAAGGGCCAGTCGCAGGCCGATATAGAATCGTGCCGGCAGCTGGCCAGACAGGCGCTTGAACACCCGCTCGAGTTTCTTACTGGTAACCTGCAGGTAATCGGCAATCTCGCCGGTGGTCAGCGGCTCGGACAGGTTGCTGCGCATCAGCGCCTGGGCCTCGGTGAGTAGTGCCCGGTCGCCGACCTCACCGCGCGGGGCATCGCCCGGGCCACTGCCAGGGGCCCGCCAACCCGCCAGCAACGAGTCGAGTATCGAGGTCAGCATGTCCCCGTCGGCGCACGTCCAGATATTCCGGTCCTGTGACACCCCCTGTGAGGCCAGGGCCAGCCTCGGCTCCTGGGCCCGTAGCTGTGAGTGCAGCTCTGCCGGGGCACTGCAGGCCCGCCCCGCCAGGAGGCCAAGTTGTGCCAGTAAAAGAACGCCCGAGCCGACACCAATACAATTACCTGCCCGCCCGGCATGTGCCGCGAGCCGCTCGTGCATGGCTGCCGATAGCGGCTCGCCTGAATACTGGCGTCCACCGCAGATAAACAGGGCCTGCCGGGAACCCGGCACGGCGGGCAGCACCTCGGCCTGGATCCTTACACCGTGCCGGGCCGCTACTGCAGTGCCGCCGAGGCTGTAGACCTGTGGGGACTGGTCAGCTAACGCAAAGCGTTCCATCAATACCCCCAGCGCCCCCATCGGGAAACCGGGAAGCAGTATCACTGCAACATTGCCGGCGACCGGGGTACTCATGTCAGGAGAAAGCCCCGCGGAATTGCAGTTGGCTGTCGAAGTACTGCCAGCGCCCCCTCGCCATCACATGGCGGATGGTGAAACTGTCAGGGTCCACCAGGCTCAGGTCCGCATCGAGACCCTCGCCGATACCACCCTTGCGACGCAATCCGAGCACTTTTGCCGGATTGGCGGTAACCGCCCGCAGCGCCTTGACAAAGTCCACCTGCTCTTCGCGCACCGCCCGGCGGAATTCGTCAAACAGGCTCGCCACCGATCCCACTTCAATATCCTGCAGGGTGCCGTTGTCACAGAAGTTGGTCATCGAGCCCTGGGCATCGGAAGAGAATGTCAGGCGGTCCTCCGGTGCACCGGACTCCAGCGCCACCCGCAGTGCACGGCTGGCGCGCAGCTCGCCCGACGCCAGGATTTCCGGCGTAGTGGATGTGGTGAAATCGATAAAGCCACCCGCCTGCGCAAACTCGACGCCGTGCTGCAGCAGGTGCTCGTTGCGATTGATATGGGTGGGATAAAACTGGCTGATCGGGATATCCGAATTGTTGACCGCATCGAAGAGCGGCTGCAGGCGGCCGTCACAGCCACCCACATGGATGCTGATGACCCCGCTCTTGCCGCTCAGCAGGCCCGCGACCCGGGCATCGGAGGCGACCCTCAACAGCTCAGCCGTCGACGGGTGAGAAGAGCGATGATCGGAAATGGCCAGCTCACCCACGCCAATAATATTGTCCACCAGCATGATGTCGGTACGGACACTGCCGGTAAGGGTATTTACCGGGAACTGGTATGAACCACTGTGCATATAGCAGGACAGTCCCTGGGCATCCAGGGCCCGGGCCTTGCCGTAAAGTTCATTCAGGGTGCGCGTGGTGGCATCGGTACCCAGCACGCCGATCACGGTGGTCACCCCGGAGGCAAAGGCCTCACGCGGGTCCAGTTCTGGCGTGCGGGAAGCAAAGCCGCCCTCCCCGCCACCGCCGCTGATATGGACCAGGGAATCGACCAGCCCCGGCAACAACCAGGCCCCGTCCGCATCCACCACCTGGCCGATATTTTCCGGCAGGGTGAGGTTGTGGTCGATCTTCGCAATCCTGTCCCCGGCCACCAGCACATCGCAGATTCCAAAATCCCGCGGGGCGAAAACATGGGCGTTTTTTATCAGTGTTATTTGTGACATATCAATTTTTTACTGCTCAGAAGCCGGCCAGGGCGGCGACAAGTACTGACAGGGAGGCGAACAGGAACAGGCCCGTCCACAACGGCAACACGAAGCGAAGCCAGATGCCCCAGTCCAGCCGGGCCGCCCCCAGGCAACCCATCAGGGCGGCCGAAGTCGGCACGATAATATTGGTGAAACCGTCACCCAGCTGGAAAGCCAGTACCGCGGTCTGGCGGGTAACCCCCACCACGTCCGCCAGCGGCGCCATGATCGGCATAGTCAGGGCTGCCTGCCCTGAACCAGATGTAATAAAGAAGTTAAAAACCGTCTGGAAAACCAGCATGAACCAGGCGGAAACCGCGCCGGAGACATCGGCTAGCCCCTGGCCCGCCCAGTGCAGCAGGGTATTGAGGACACTGGCCCCGTTGGGATCGTCTCCCCCCAGCAGCAACACGATGCCCTTGGCCAGCGCTACCACCATGGCTGCCGGCAATAGCTGCTGGGCACCCTCCTTGAATGCAGCCGCCGCCTTATTCGCCGTCAGGCCATTGAGCCCGAAGGCGATGGCGACAATCGCAATCACAATCCCCATGGTGAAAAACTGGCTGGCGATTTCCGGCAGGAAATAACTGCGCTCCACCACGCCCCAGATCATCCAGGCGATACCCGCCGCGAACAGCAACAGGATCCAGCCGTCACCGCGGACCATGGTCTGCAGGGATTCCACCGACTGCTGCTTCTGGCGGAATACCGCATCCGAATCATGTGCCAGGGACGACTCCGGGTCGCGCTGGATACGGCGTGCGTAGAAGAGCGTGTAGCCCGCAAGCAGGCAGGTGGCGACAAACCAGATCGCCATGCGGGGCCCACTGCCGGACATCAGCGGCACATCGGCAATACCCTGGGCAATACTGACACCGAAGGGATTCATCCACGAGGTAGCGAAGCCCACCTGGGTGGCGACGTATGTCACCAGCAGTGCGGTGATACTGTCATACCCCATGGTCACCAGCAGTGGCACCACGATCAGGGTAAAGGGAATCACCTCTTCCCCCATGCCAAATACTGCCCCGCCCAGGGAAAAGAGCACACACAGGATGGCCAGGTAGAGATGCCCGGCCTCGCGGTTGCGGGCGATGACCTGGAACAACCCGCGCTCCACCGAGCCACTGGCAAAAATCAGCCCGAAAGCACCGCCGGTCAGCAGGATAAAGGCGAAAACCCCGATCGAGGCGCCCCACTTGCTGCCCGAGACCATCCCCTCGAAGGCGAAATTCAGCAGGCCGATGTCTCCGCCTTCCGCAAATACGGCCATACCCTGTGGCGCATCCGTCGCCTGCTGGTAAGTGGCCGGGTCGATCACCTTGCGTTCGACACCGTTGACCGTCTGCACAATGGTCTCGTAAGTGCCGGCCGGGATCAGGAAGTTGAGGGCAAATGCGACCAGTGCCACACACAACAAGATCAGGTAGGTATCCGGCATTGCCCATTTGGGCTCTGCGACCACCTCACCGGCGCCTTGCCGTTCGACTTCAGGGGCAGAAGCTTGCATAGGGGTACACCAAGTTGGTTTTTATACTGGTTAACAGCCACCGCACCCCTGTGGGGGCGGTGGTATCCGGCTCGATTAAAACGCGTGGCCGTAGCTCAGGGTGACGAAGCGGCCCATGGAACTGTGGTTGACGTGATCCACATTGGCACCAGTGCCCAGAACCAGGGGCGGCTCCTCGTCCAGGAGGTTATCGACCCGCAGGCTCAGCCAGCTGCCATTGTCGAAGTCTCGGCTGATGTTCATATCGAGAACTTCCCAGGCGTCTACCTCAACCTCAGCGGTCTCCGGCAGGCCAACAGCGTCCAGGACACGCAGGGTCGGGTCGTCCGCATAGCTGTGGGTGTAACGCGCACCCAGGGAGGCCGACCACTGCTCATAGGTCCAGCGCATCTTGGCATTGGCCAGCCAACGCGGGTACTGGTATTCACCGGCCTCACTCACCTCACCCAGCGCATCTGACGGGTAACGGTCAAACTCAGCCAGGTATGTGGTATCCAGGGTGAAGCGGAAACTGCCCAGGTTGTCGGTATCCAGGTACTGGGTGAACGCCAGGTCCACGCCGCTGGTTTTCTGCAGGCCCAGGTTGGTCAGCTGGAAATGGGCATCCACTACAAACCCACCGGCATCCACTTCCAGGCCCGGCCTTCCGGTAGGCAGCTCACCCTCACCGACCACGTCAAACTCACCCGCTAGCGCACGCAGGATAAAGTCATCTTCCTCAACGCCAATCAGGTTTTCATGCTCGATATTCCAGTAATCGATGCTGATCTCGGTATCGGCCGTCGGCTTTAGCAGCAAGCCCGCGCCCCAGGTAGTGGCCTCTTCTGGTTGCAGGTTATCGTTACTGACCTCTTCAGAGAGCAGGGACTCGCCGTCGACATCATTCAGGCCATCGCAGGCGCCGGGCGTCACTTCACAGTCGACGCGGTAGCTGCTGAGCAGGGTACCTGCACCGACCTGGGCCAGTGAGGGCGCACGGAAGGAAGTGGACCAGTTACCCCGGGCGATGACGGCATCATTGAAGGCATGGCGCAGGGAAACCTTGGGATTGAAATCGCCGCCAAAGCTATCGTAATAGTCATAGCGCAGCGCCAGCTGCATTTCAGTATCGAGTGTTACCGGAATCGCCTGCTCCATGTACACTGCCCACTGGTCACGCTCTGCGTCGGCTGATGTGGAGCTGAAGCCGAGGATCGGCTCGGGGTTGAAAGTGGTCGAAACCGCATCTGCTGCCGGCGTGTCCTCCACACTTTCGCGACGCACTTCTGCACCAATGGCAACTTTTACTGTGCCCGCCGGCAGGTCAAAGAGGTCACCAGAGATATTACCGTCAATGGCATAGAGGTTGGAAACACCACTGCGCCTGGCATCAGTTCTTACGAACTGGTCAATCGCATCAACCTGGTCGGCCTGCCCGTCGAATGGGTTGTACCAGGCTGTTGTCTTACCGATCGATTCACAGGTCTCTCCCGCGTAAAACGCATCCACCGGGTCAAGATCAACATCCCATCGATTGACCACCGTGCCATCGGCACAGAGATTGCCCAGCGATGCATTGTAGAAGGCCTCGGAGTTATACAGCCCAGAAATACCACGCTGTTCATTTTCGTTGCGGCCAACATTGGCAGCCACTTCCCAATCCCAGTTATTCAGCTCGCCGCGAAGCCCGGTCAAAAGGCGAACCGACTGGCTCTCGACTTCGACAGCCCGGGGATCGGGGAATTTGCCCCAGGCATAGATCGGGTAGCCGTAAAAATCACTGATATCCGTGGTGCCCTCAAACGAACCCTCCTCGACGATGTCCTCGACCAGGGCCGCAGGCCACAGGGGGCTCTCGGGATCAAAAGGCGCATAGCTGAAATTGGCCGGGGAGCTGGTTCCCCGGGATTCGCTGGTCTGGAACATGACATTGTTGAACCATTCCAGGTTATCACTCAGGTCGTAATTAAACGTCGCTACCACACTGCCGCTCTGGTAGTCATCCCGGGTGGCAGCTACCGCATTGGTGTTGAATTCACAATAATCACCCAGCCGCCCAAACTTGAACTGGTCTTCCGGACAGCCACCGGCTGTGGGGGTCTGCGTCTGGTCGTAGAGCATAAAGGCCAGGTCATTGAAGCTGGGGTAAACCCCCTGCTGGCTGGGGCGAACAGAGTTGGCAGAAATATCCCGGTCGCGGTCGTAGAGCGCATTGCGCTTGAACAGGTCCACCACCACCATGCTGTGGCTGCGCTCGCCGGTGCGCCCCCAGATCCAGTTCAGGTTGTACTTGCCCTCATCTGAACTGGCAGTGGAGTTACCGTGGGTGATGCTGACTTCACTGCCTTCAAAATCATCACGGAGCACGAAGTTAACCACGCCGGCAACCGCATCGGCGCCGTATGTTGCAGCCGCACCGCTGGGCAGGACTTCAACGCGCTCAATGGCTGACAGGGGAATGGAGTTTACATCGACAAAGGATTCCTGCCCCTTGGCGAAGGAACTGACAGATACGCGGCGGCCGTTAACCAGTACCAGTGTTGCCGAGCTGCCCAGGCCGCGCAGGGAGACACCTGCAGCCCCCACCGGGGTGTTGCTGGAAAGTGGCCCACCGGTTGCTGTGGAGAAGGTGCCGGAGCCACCACCGGTCTGCGTCAGCTCCTGCAGGATTTCAATTGCGGAGGTCGCGCCGGATGCCTCGATATCGTCGCGGTTGATCTGCACAACCTGCACCGCGCCCTCGGTATCGAGCCCCTTGATGTGGCTACCGGTGACGGTGATCTCCTCCACCGCCTCACCAGCGGGGTTCGGTAAGTCCTGCGCAAATGCGCTGCCGGCGACCAGAGAACAACCGACGGCCAGGCGAATGGCTTTGTAAAGATGGGTTCTCTTATTCATTTGGATTCCCTCTGTGTTCAGGCTCCAGGGCCCTTCTTATCTTGGATTTGCAATGTGCTTTTTGAGGGCAAGCAATGCCCACAGGCAAACGCCGGCGGCCCGGTTGCGCACACAGGTCAGCATGCCGGAGACACACCGATACTGCTGGATATTGTTGGCGATATAAGGCGGGGAAAAGAGAACCGACTTATAGCTTCCCTGTGCTCGGCGGCACGCTCAACTTTGTCCTATCAAAACAGGGTCAAGCGCACGGTCAGGCCGATGCGTGGAAGCTACTCGTCAAACCACTCGCTGAGGTGGTAGTTGGCGGAGCAGCACTCGATGGCAGCAATGGATACCACGTTGCTTGAGTTCATAGTGCTTTTCTTTGGAGGTGTTTGCTTGTTGTTATCCAACGAACTTCACCGATTTTTTATCACGGTGAAAAAATGCTGTAAAGCGTTTCTTGACATGCAGGGAAGACCGGCGTGGAACCCGTGGCAAACAGAATTTTCTGCAGCCATCGATTACAAAACAGGCACCCCTCAATCGATGCGGGCAGGGGAAAATTTCCCATAAAAAAGCCGGGGCGGGAATTTCTCCCCGCCCCGGCCCCACAACCCAGGGGATACCCCGGTTACTGGTATGGCTGGTTGATATAGAAGTTGGTCTTGCTGCCGTCGATGCCAATCCGGGTGGGCGCAACCGATGTCGCCCCAGTCAGTATGTTGTACTGGTCGGACTCGGAGAGCTGGTAGCGCAGCACATTCTCATAGATGACCGGCAGTCCACAGGCTGCCAGGGTGCGGGAGGTCGAGCCGTCCTCGGCCAGCACGTAGACATTGCCGCTGCCATCGACCACCCCTGTACCATCGCTGGTAAAGAAGATCGAGGTCTGCTCGTCCACGCCCATGCCACGGATACCCACTGGCAGGCCGGCCATAAAGGCCATCAGGCGCCCCATACGATCCCGCTCTGCAAAATGGGTATCCACCAGCACATTCTCCATCATTGCGGTGGTCAGGAAATCCGTCGAGATGTTGGTGTACTCGTGGCAGAGGTCGGTCACAGCCTCCGGGGAGTAGGCGCCGTAAGTGCCGTCGGGATCGTAGATATACTCGGATTGCACCGCCGCTCCGGCGGAGGTACCACCCAGCACGGCACCCCGGGCAAGGGCCTCATCCAGCGCCTGCTGTACCGGGGTTCCCTGCCACTGGTTGAGGTAGTCGGACTGGTCACCACCGGCCAGCCAGATAAACTCGGCGGACTGCAGCGCCCAGAGAACATAGTCGCTGTCCGCATGCTGAGACCGGTCGACCATCAGGGTTTCAACCGAATCGGCCCCGAGCAGGTTAAGGAAGTACTCGTTGTAACCATCGCCGCCGGAAGTACGCAGGACCACCACATCGCCACCGCCTGAAATGGGCTTGACGCGTCGCTCAAACGCCATATCCACGTCGGTGCCGCCCCCCATGACCAGCAGCCCGCCCCCATTGGGAGCCAGCTCCAGGCAGGCATCGTCCGGATTACCGGCCAGGTAGGTAGTAAGCCCCCCGGGCTTGCTCGGCCGTGCACCGAGGTTACAGCCACCGGTGCCACCATCACCGCCATCGCCACTGCCCCCGGAAGAGGGAATTCCGGCAACGGAAAGGGAGTAGGAGCCAGTGCCGCTATACCGGGTGACCTTAAGTGTGTACATGCCTGCCCCACCCACAGAAACAGACGCGCTCTCCGGGGTGTCCGCAGTTTCGGCGGCATAGAGCTGCTGTTGTGGATCGTATAGGTACCAGTCAAAGTCGTCGCCACTGGCGTGACCCAGGGTGATATCGAGTGTGGCGGCCTCGTCAATATTGAAGTAATACCAATCCTGGTCGCGCCGGCTGTCGATCTCGCCGGCCACCTGCTGGCTGGAGCAGACCGGGCCATCTGCATTGGACTCGGCATCGTTGGATTCGGATTCCTGTGTGATACAGGCCAGGGCCCCATGACTCAGGAACAGGGTTGGAAAGAGCAACGCGAGCTTGCTGGGCATTGTGATCTCCTTGACGTGTTGTGCCCGCGAAAAGCCGGGCAGTTATTGTTATGTCGTCAAAGAGTAACGGCTTTGTCATCCGCGATTTGTGAAGGCGCTTCGCAACGGCCAAAAACGTCAAGTCCGGGCGCAATGCGAACATTTGCAAGCAACGATGCGCAATATTTCGGTGCACTCAAGCTGACTTTTTCCTAAACCGTGCATGCGGAATATTCCCGCCCGGTGAACAGCTCAATTGTGGGCTGCGGATATCATAGACCGCAACCCGCCGCATCGATCAGCATATGCGCCACCAGCCCTACCCCGAGCATACGCACAGGCTTCCAGGGCAGGAACAGCAACGCCCCGAAGAAGGAGATCGGGAACATGGTGTGTAGTGGATAGGTGTTGATGGCACATTGCACCGGTTCAGATGTGGCCTCCACAAACAGGTGATCCAGGTCGACCAGGTTTGCCGCCAGCATGATCAGGGCCGCTTTCAGCCAGTCGTCACGGAACAGGAACCAGGCCAGTGCAATGGGCACCACGACGTGGAGGGAAATATGGATAAAACCGTACATGGAATCCTAGGTTAATTCTTCTGCGGAGAGAGAGCCGAGGCCTTCCTCGATATCCTGGCGGATGGCGGTGCGCACCCGTTCCGGGTCTTTGGACGCTATGGCCTCCAGCAGGTCCTGGTGGCGATCGGGCAGCTCCTGGACACCAAAGCGCTGGAACACCAGGTGCTGTAGAGGGGCAGTCTGCAACCAGAGGCTCTCGATCAGGGAGAGGATGATATGCGGCCGCCCGAGCCGGTAAAGGGTAAAGTGAAATTCCAGGTTGGCCGTGACGTACTCTTCAATGTCTTTTTCTGCCAGTGCGTCGGTCACCCGGCCATCCAGCCTGCGCAACTGCTCCAGCTCCTCGGTCCCCACATACGGCAGTGCCTGCTCGGCCGCCTGGCATTCCAGTGCGACGCGCGCCGCGCAGATTTCTGCCAGTTTTTCCGGGGTCATGGTGGGCACGGTTACCCGGCGGGTATCCGAGAGCTCCAGCGCGCGCTCTGAAGTCAGGCGGCGAAGAGCCTCGCGCACAGGCATCGGGCTGCAGTCCAGCTCTGCGGCCAGGCCGCGGATGGTAATGGCATGGCCCGGGAGGAAGCGGCCGCGCAGGATGGCATCGCGCACCTGGAAGTAGACGCGCTCCTGGGTAGTGCGGTACTCCTCCTGGGGCGCGCTGAAATCCTGCTGTTCACTCATGCGGCACTTACCCTTTCCAGCTTGTGCAGGACATCGTCGTGCCCAACTTCAATTATGTGATCGACAATTGTACCCCGCTGCCACATCTCATAGAAATCCTCGGCCACACGCCAGCTGGCATCCACCACAGCATTCCAGTACTTGAGCCGCTCAGCCGTGGTGAACTGGTAGAAATCGTTGCGATCAGGGATCTTGCCATAAGGCAGGCTGGCAACGAAGCCGGGGGAAGGCGCCAGCAACAGTGTATTCTGCAATGCCCCGCCCCGCACCCAGCGCCAGCTCAGGCTCTTGTCAAACCAGCCGGGCACCATGTAGGGGAAAAAGTGCGGGTACAGTGCCAGCCCGTCCGGGTGCCGGAAACGCAGGTCGAAATGATAATCGGTGATGCCCCCGTCCCGATAGTTGCCCAGGGGCGCCCCCCGGGGATTCTGCACCCCGGCCATTACCAGAGGGATGGAACCACTGGCCAGCACCGAGGAGCGGACATTGTCCGGTGACAGGGTGATATTGACCGTGCGCAGGCTGTCAAACTGCACCGCCGGGGTGTCGCCCGCATGGAACACAACCCGGTCCCAGAAGGCGCTCAGGCTGCGTCGGGAGAAGGCATTGGCCAGGGCCGATGCCAGCAGGGCCGGCGCCAGTACCGCGCGCCGCTCGCTGGCCAGGGGCCCGCGGCCACGCACGGTAACAAAATGGCTCTGCCAGGTCCGGTTGGCCGCTACCTGTGCCGCGCCCTCATCCCCGAGAACCCCCTGCAGGATCCGCTCGGCGGCCGTGGTGATCTCTGCCGGGGTGGGCTTGCCGGAATCGTAAGCCTGGTTGATGTAGCCATGTTCCAGTGCCTCCAGGGCCTCCAGCGGTCGCTCCATGGCGTAACACATATTGCGAAAGCTGCCGATCGAGGAACCCACCGTGGCAATCGGCTGCTGCCGGTCGCGGAAAAAATCCCCCATCAGTACCCGGTCGAGCTGGCTGATCACCAGCCACTTGGGCCCTCCGGAAGCGCCCACCAGGGTCGAAATCTGTTCCTGGCGCAGGCCCTCTTCCCGGACCCGCCGGGCAGCTTCCGCCCCCGCCAGTATTACGCAGGATCTTTTCTTCACAAATTCATCCAATTTCAGGTCGGGCCAATCTTCCGGCCCCAATCACGCGCTGCGTCGGCGCTTTAAAAGTGCAGCTCCCCTGCGCCTTCAGGCTCGCTGTGCCAGCGCGCAGGAAGCGGAATGTACACGAGCACATGAGCATTCCGAGCACTGCCCGCTGGCGACGCAGTCACCCACCTGCCTCCTTCGAGGCGGAGAGTGACGCGGGAAGCGTCATGAGCGCCGGCAGGTTGGTCGGTGCCAGCGCGCAGGAACCGGAGTGTGCATAAAGCACATGAGGATTCCGAGCACTGCCACCGACCGAGATGCCAAGCGCAATAGCTTCCCGTTCACTCTTACCAGGTGCCGGTGTTTTCCATTGACGCCCAGGGCTCCTCCGGCTCCAGGGACTCCCCCTTCTGCAGCAACTCAATCGAGATACCATCCGGAGAGCGTACAAACGCCATATGGCCATCCCGGGGCGGCCGGTTGATGGTGACGCCCTCGTCCATCAGCCGCTGGCAGATGGCGTAGATATTATCTACCCGGTAAGCCAGGTGGCCAAAATTACGGCCGCCGGAGTAGGTTTCCGGATCCCAGTTATAGGTCAGCTCCACCAGCGGGGCCTTGTTCTCCCGCGCGCTTTCCGCGTCGCCCGGGGCGGCAAGGAATACCAGGGTAAAGCGCCCCTTGTCGTTGTCGACGCGGCTGATCTCCTGCAGGCCCAGCTTCTCACAGTAGAACTTGAGCGACTCCTCGAGGTCCGCGACCCGGACCATGGTATGCAGGTATTCCATCGTGTAACTCCTCTGACGGTATATTTGGGAACCGGTAAACGCATGCAGGGCCACTGTGAGAGCTTTCCCCGGCGACCATGACACGGGCCGGGGCTCCCCTGGCAGGCGAGCACGCCGTTCAAATATCGACCACATGCAAGTGCCGCAGCGACCGCGATGCCAATTGTGCGTATCAATAGCGTCACTGTACCGCTTACGTCGCTGGCCCTGTCCGGCCCGGCACATATCTGCGCCAGGCCAAACCGGCTACAATCGGGCGGTAAAATAAAGGTTGTTTATTACGGACGCCAGAGCCAAATGTATCAGAAGTATTATCGACAATTCCTGCAGGGCGCTGCAGAAAGCGCCGCCAGCGGGGCACAGCCTCCGCTGCATATGGCCTGCCACTCCCATCATTACTGGCCAGACGTCACCTGCGAGGCGGCGCAGCAGTACTGGACGGATTCCGCCACCCTCGCGGACAGCAAGTGGGGACCAATTTTTGAACAGAAGATTCCCGCCTGGCAGGCGGCGGTTGCCCGCGTGCTCAACCTGCCCAGCCCGGACCGGATCGCCATGGCGCCCAATACCCACGAACTGGTATTCCGCCTGATCAGCGCTTTCGACCTCTCCCGCCCCCTGCGCATCCTGACCACCGATGGCGAGTTTTACAGCTTTACCCGCCAGCTGCAGCGCCTGGAGGAGGAGTCCAGTGTCGAGGTGACCCGCATCCACAAGGAGCCCTACGACACCCTGGCCGAACGCTTCGAGCAGGAACTGCACCGCGGCCACTATGACCTGGCCTACGCCAGCCAGGTGTTTTTCGACTCCGGCGTGGCCTTCCCCGACCTGGACGGCATCGCCGGGCGCAAGCCGGAGCGTACCGAGTTCGTTATCGACGGCTATCACGGCTACTTCGCCCGGCCCACAGACCTGGGGGCAATCGCCGACAAGGTTTTCTATACGGCCGGTTCCTACAAGTACCAGGGCGCCGGCGAGGGCCTCTGCTTTATGAGTATCCCCGCGGGATGCACGCTGCGGCCGCTGTATACCGGCTGGTTTGCGGATATGGCGGAACTGGAAAACCGTGCCGACCGGGTTGGCTATGCGGATAACTGGCTGCGTTTCGCCGGCTCGACCATGGACTATTCCACCCTTTACAAGGCCCTGGCGATCCTCGAGCTGTTCGAGCGCGACGGTGTCACGGTGGAAAAAATCCATGATTATGTGCTGGACCGCCAGCGGCGCTTCCTGGACACCATGGACAGCGCCGGCCACCCATTGCTAAATCGCGACAGGCTGGTGCACCACGACCTGGAAAACGGGCATGGACATTTTTTCACCTTCAACTGCACCACCGCACAGCATGCGGAGAAACTGCAGGAAGAGCTGGGTTCACGCGGTGTCCTGTGCGACCGCCGGCAACAACTGCTGCGCCTCGGTTTTGCCATCTATCATGCAGAAGACGAAACGTTTCAGCGTGTATTCAGCTAACAGGCAAGACAATCAAAACTGATCGTTATTACAAGAGTTCATGGAGAATTAAGGAAAACGCCATGCAGAAAATGATGAAGTTGATCTCCGGCAGCCTGGTTGCGGGCCTTGTCCTCTTCGGCGCCGGCTGCGGCAACGGCACTGAGGGCAAGCCCACCGGCACCCTGGTATCCATCTCGTCTACAGGTGAGGCCAGCAAGGTCCCGGATGTGGCCGATATCTCCGCTGGTGTGGTCACCGAGGCAGAGGAAAGCCAGCAGGCCATGCAGGCCAACGCCGAACAGATGGAGAAACTGATCAAGGCAATCGAAAAAGCCGGCATCGACAAGAAAGACGTACAGACCAGCGGCATCAGCCTGACACCGCGTTACAGCTCCCGCCCCAACAGCGAGGGACCGAATCGACAGATCACCGGCTATATGGCCCGCAATACCGTGCGGATCACCGTACGTGAGATTGATGAACTGGGGGAAGTACTGGACAAGATGGCCGAGGCCGGGGCAAACAATATCTATGGCCCGAACTTTTCCATTGGCGAGCCCGAGCCCCTGCTGGCCGAGGCCCGCGGCAAGGCCCTGGACCTGGCCCGGGAACGCGCGGAAACCTACGCAGACTCACTGGGAATGAAAGTGGCCCGCATCGTGAGCATTTCCGAGGGCGGCAATGGCGGCGCACCGCGCCCGATGATGCGCGCGGAAATGGCCTCGGCCGATGCCCGCACCCCGGTCGCGCCCGGCGAGACCACCATGTCCGTCAACCTGGAACTGGTATTTGAACTGAAGGACTGACAACAGGCCGGCCGGGTGGCGTGCAGGCGGCGCGCACCCGGCCCGGTGTCCCCGCCTGCCCGGCTCCTCCTTTCCCTTCCCTGCGTAAGCGGCCCCTGCTTAACGGGCCTGAGGCGGCTGCCGGTAGATCTTGCCACCTTTCATGATAAACCGGACCCGTTGCAGCTGGGTGATGTCCTCCAGCGGGTTACCGGCGACGGCGATGATATCCGCATGCTTGCCGGCACTGATACTGCCCAGCTGGTCCTGCACCTGCAGCAGCCCGGCGGCATTCCAGGTTGCACTGCGCAGGGCGTCGGCGGGATTCATGCCCGCGGCAACCATCAACGCAAACTCCTGCGCATTGTCACCATGGCGGCTGACGCCACTGTCGGTGCCGAAAGCGATCTTGACCCCGCGGCGATAGGCCTCGGCAAAGGTCTCCTTGATCAGCGGGCCGATAGTCGCCGCCTTGGTGCGGACGATCTCGGGGAAGAAACCCTCCACCCGCGACTTCTCTGTGACCCAGGCTCCCGCCAGCAACGTGGGGACATACCAGGTGTTGTTTCGCTTCATCAGCTCGATGGTCTCGCCATCCATATAAGTGCCGTGCTCGATCGAGTCCACACCGGCGCGAATCGCCCGCTGCATACCCTCCTTGCCGTGCGCATGGACCGCCACGGTAAAGCCATAGTCCTTCGCAGTGGCGACGATGGCCTCCAGCTCATCCTTCATAAACTGGGGGTTCTGGCCGCTCTTGGCGACACTGAGCACGCCGCCGGTCGCGGTAATCTTGATCAGGTCGGCGCCGTCCTTGTAGCGCTGGCGGACCGCCTCGCGCGCGCTCGCCACACCATTGACCACGCCATCAACAGGCCCCGGCTGCCCCATCAGCGCCATACGGTACCCGTTGGTGGGATCCGCGTGGCCGCCGGTGGTGGCAATGGACTTGCCGGCAGTGAAGATACGGGGACCGTCGATGGTGCCCTGGTCGATGGCCTTGCGCAGGCTCACGGTGACATTGTCGGTATCCCCCAGGTCGCGGACGGTGGTAAAGCCAGCCATCAGCGTGCGACGGGCGGTATCCACACCCCGCAGGGCATAATCAGCCGGATTCCAGGTAAACCGCTCGACATAGGTGCGAGGGCCAAACTCCGTCACCAGGTGCGTGTGCATATCCATCAGCCCCGGCAACACGGTGTAGCCCCGCAGGTCCACCAGCTGTTCGCGGTCGCGCTTGGCAAAGCCCTTCTGGACGGATTCTATGCGGCCGTCGACAACATGGATGGTGCGGTTCTCAAGCATTTCACCGGATTCGCTGTCGAACATCTGGCCGGCGTAGATCGCCAGCGATTCTGCCATGGCCTGGGAGGCGCCCGCCAACGCCAGCAGCGCCGCGGCCAGGGCGGCCGCGCGAATACGGAAGACTCCCCGATTGGTCAAAGTGGTCATTGTTACACCTTTTATGACTGGCTTAGTCTTGTTGTTGTGTCGAGTGACTGTGTAACCCCACAATCTACCCTATTCGCCAAGTGGAGAGAAATGCCCCATGAAGATCTATGAGTATTCCCAGGCCCCCAATTGTCGCCGGGTACGCATGTTCCTGGCCGAGAAAGGTATCGAAGATGTGGCTTTCGTGCCGGTGGATATCGCCCGCGGCGAAAACCTCAGCGACGATTACCGGCGCAGGGACTTCAACGGCAAGGTGCCGGTGATGGAGCTGGAGGATGGCACCAGCATCGCCGAGTCAGTGGCGATCAAGCGCTATTTTGAAGAGCAATACCCGGAGAACCCGCTGTTCGGCCGGGACGCACAGGAAAAGGCTGTGGTGGAAATGTGGGTCCGGCGAGCGGAGTTCAACCTGATGTTCAATGTGGGCATGGCATTCCAGCACACCACCGGCTTCTTTTCCGACCGCATGAACACCTTCCCGGACTACGGTGAAGATTGCGCCGGTAAGGCCCGGGCTTTTTTTGGCCAGCTGAATCGCCACCTGGCAGATAACCGCTATCTGGCCGGGGACTATTTCTCGGTGGCAGATATCAGCATGCTGTGCGCGCTGGATTTCGGCAAGGTGGTCAACCTGCGCCCGTCGGCGGAAGAGCACCCGCACCTGAAACGCTGGCGGGATGAATTGAGCGAGCGACCCAGCGCCCGGGCCTGACGACCCCGCTTGCGGGAGACCGGCGCAGCACCGTAACAGCCGGCTCTCCCGTTCGCTGGCGAATTGCCCGGAAACTAGGTAAAGGGATCCAGGGTCTTTTTCTCCGGGGTACTGAGGACGCGTACATCCCGTTGCGGGAACGGAATCTCGATTCCGTGCTGTTGTAACGTCTCGAAGATAATCAGCAGCAGGTCACCGCCAACACGATTGCGGCCATCGTCGACCCCCTCCATCCAGAATTCCACAAACATGTTAACGCCGTTGTCACCGAAGCTGTCGATCTCACAGTCGGGCCGCTCCTCGATGGGCAGGTCATCGCCGCTCAGGACCTGTGGATGCCGCGCTACCGCATCTTTTACGATTTCCACCATTTCACGCACATTGGTGCTGTAGCTGACGGAAAAGTCTACCCGGTAGCGCTGTTTCCGGTTTTTTTGTGTCCAGTTGACGAACGATTCAGAAACGAACTTCTCATTGGGTACAACGATATCCTTGCCATCAAAGGTTTCCAGGGTGACCGCCCGCATGCTCAGCTTGGTCACGGTTCCGCGGCGCTCCTCGTCCAGCGCAACGTAGTCGCCAAGGGTGATCGAGCGATCCAGGATAATGATCAGCCCCGAGATAAAATTGGAGGCAGTGCTCTGCAGGCCGAAACCAATACCCACGCCCACGGCCCCGCCAAACACTGCCAGTGCGGTCAGGTTGATCCCCATCAGGTTGAGAATCAGGATAAAGACCAGCGTGAACAGCGCGATCTCGAACAGCTTGGCCGCGACTTCCCGGGTGCGGTAATCCAGGGCCTGCTGGTTGCGGATGATGGTCTGCCCGGTGGAATTGGACACGCGGCCCAGCCAGAAAAGCAGTGAGCCAAAGATCACGGCCCGGGTGATCCCGTAAGCGGAGATACGGATATTGCCGAGTTCTACCGCCATGGAATCCAGCACCCGGACGATGTCATCCAGTGCGCCAATCACATACAGGAACAGGATCGGCATTCCCACCCAGCGGAATACGGTGGCAACCGACGCCCGGGTGATCACCAGTTTCACAAAATCATTGAACAGCAGGATAATTGCGATGGCAAAAGCTGCCTGCACAACCCAGCTTTCCCCCAGGACCTGCGGGATAAATGCCAGGTCGATACGCAGGAACACAAGGGCCAGCAGGGGGAACAGCAACCTGCCACAACGATAGACGAGCAGCTGGATTGGTGACTGCTCCGGCCGCTCGGGAGGACGCCTGAACCACGGGACCAGCTTGACCAGGCGGTGGGCAATTACGTAGGCGAGCGCGTAGATTGCCAGTATGACGCCCAGCTGCCCCAGGATTTCCATCCGGTCAGTGGAGGTCAGTGCCTGGCTGGCATTCTGTTTTAACTCTTCAAGCAGCTCTTGTGTTTCCACGTATTTTTCCCACAAGTCGGGCGGCACACCGGGGCAGAAAGCCCCACCACCCGGAATACAGTGCTGCGCTGTCTCGGTTTTTTATTGCCCGTGCCGGCAGTCGAGTGACTGTCACAACTCCAGGTCTGACACCTCTCCCGCGATGGCCAGGTCGGAAGGCAAGTCAGAAATGTCCGGCCGCCGGCGTCGACGGGTCTTGGCCGGCACCATGCCCCGCATGGCTTCCAGCTTACCAAAGCAAAGTAACTTGTCACCCGCCTCCAGCTCCCGTTCGGGCTTGGGATTCGGTATTACCTTGGCGCCCCGGTATAGAGTGAGCACATTGATATCGTGCTCATAGAGCTGGGTATCGCGAATGGTCTTGCCCACAAACCTGGAACCTTCCGGAATATAGATTTCAGTGACACCGTAGCCCTTACTCACTGTCAGGCGCTGTCGCACATCGATTTCCGGGAAGTCCACCTGCGCGGCAATATATTCAATCACCGCGCCGGCCACATCGAGCCCGGTACAGGTCTCGATACCCTCCAGCCCCGGCGAGGAGTTCACCTCCATGATCTGCGGCCCGTTCTTGCCCTCGAGCATATCGACACCCGCAACCTGCAACCCCATGATCTGGGTGGCCCGCACCGCGGTTTCCATGTATTCGTCCGGCAATTCGACCGGTTCGGCAACGCCACCGCGATGCACGTTACTGCGGAACTCCTGTCCCTGCGCGACCCGGCGCATGGCGGCGACCACACGATCGCCTACCACGAAGGCGCGGATATCCCGGCCCTTGCTCTCGGCGACAAATTTCTGGATCAGCACATTCTGTTTCTGGGCCTGCAACAGTTCGATAATGGCCTCTGCCTGCTTGACCGTCTCGGCCAGCAGCACGCCGATCCCCTGGGTGCCCTCGATCAGCTTGATCACCACCGGCGCCCCGCCCACGCGCTCGATCGCGGGCAGCACATCTTTCTTGTGGTGCACGAAGGTCGTGCGGGGAATGCCCACATGGTGGCGGCTGAGCAGCTGCAGGCTGCGGAGCTTGTCACGGGAATTGTTGATACCATGGGCGGTATTGGCACAGAAAACATCCATTTCCTGGAACTGCCGCACTACCGCTGTACCGTAGTAGGTGATCGAGGCGCCGATGCGCGGTAGTACCGCGTCGAAGTCCCCGATCTGTTTCTGCCGGTAATAGAGGTCCGGGGCCCCGCGCTGCAGGTCGATGGCAAACTTGATGGTATCCAGCACCTCCACCTCATGCCCACGCTTCTGCGCCGCTTCCTGCAGGCGCATGGAGCTGTAGCACTTGGGAGAGCGGGACAGGATCGCGAGTTTCATGGTGATTACCTTTTATTGTATCTCCGGCGGAGTCACCCGGCGGCTCTGGACGAAATGGGGCGAGTGCCCTGTTCAGATGCGGCGGGGGGCCCCGCGCGGTGACAACAACAGTTCTATTCTGGATCTCGTTATTGGATTCCCGTGTTGCCCGCCGGGCGCTCGGCGCCTCTCAGCTGGCGCGCGGCAGGCAACAGTACCCAGACTAGTAGAAAATGCAGAAAACGCCAATTGCGATTTCTTTCGCGCCGGGTTCAGGACTCCCCGGGCAATACCGTCACCGGCCCGATATCCAGGGCCTCGATATCCTCCCGGATCTTGTCCAGGTCCCCCACAATCACCCAGGTAAACTGGCCCGGGTCGAGGAATTTGTCTGCGGCCAGCTTCACATCCTCGCGCGTAAGCGCAGATACCCGCTGCGGGTACTCGGCAATATATTCCGGCGGTAACCCCTTCTCCACCTGCCAGGCAATACTGGAAAGCAGCTGCTCCTTGGTCTGGAAGCGGGCACTCTGCTTGAGCACCTCATCATCGCGGTAGTCCGCGAGTTCTTCCTCCGTAACCGGTTTGTCGCCCAGGAACTGGGTGTATTCCTTCAGCAACTCGGTGACGGCCTGGGCGGTCTTGTCGGTCTGCACCGGGGCAAACAGGACATAGGGACGCTGCCCCTCGGTATCCAGTGAGACCGCCCGGGCCCCGTAGGACCAGTGCTTGTCCTCGCGCAGGTTCATGTTCACCCGTGAGGTAAATTTCCCGGCGATGACACTGCTCATGGCGTCGAAAGCTTCGGCACCCTCTGGTTCCCATGACGGGATCACCAGCCCCGCAAGGATATAGCTCTGCTGGGCCCCCGGCCGGTCCAGCAGGAAAACGCGCGGCTCCGGGGGGCGCTCCACCGTTGGAATAGGGATCTCCGGCAGCTGGGTATCGGGGGCCTTCCAGCCGCCCAGGGCATTATTCAGCCGGGCCTTCAGGTCTTCAGCTTTTACATCCCCCACTACGGTCAGCACGGCATTGTCCGGGCGCAGCCAGGTATTGTGGAAGTCCACCAGGTCGTCGCGAGTGACGGCCCTGATGCCCGCCTCTGTACCCGAGCCGGTCAGCGGCGCACCATAGGGGTGGCCATCGCCATAGAGCAATGGCGGCAACTCACGCAGGGCAAGCCCCTGTGGTTGTGCCTTCTCCTGGCCGATGGCATCGATGCGATTGGATTTTACCCGGGCCAGGTCCTCCTCCGGGAACAGTGGGTTCTCGACCACCTCTGCCAGTAATTCCAGGGAGGGTTCCAGCTGCGTGGTCAACGCACTGAAGTTGATGCTGTTGTAGTCAAGCCCACTGCCGGCGGTAACACTGGCCCCCAGTTCTTCCTGCCTGCTGCTGAAGGCCAGGCTGTCGTACTTCCCGGCCCCCTCACTGAGCATACGCGCGGCCAGGGATGCCAGGCCCGGCTTGTCACCATCGGCAGCGGCGCCACTGCGAAACTGAAGGTTCATGAAAACTGCCGGTGTATCGTGGCGCTCGGCCAGCACCACCCGCAGGCCGTTATCGAGGGTAAACTCTTTCTGCGATGGCAGTTCCAGCTCAACCGTCTTGTCCACCGACGGCAGGCTGCTGCGATCGGCCCCCTCATCGGCCGCCTGGTACTCTTCCGCGGGCTTGATAATGAGTGTGTAACTCTCCGGGGTCAGCCAGCGCTCCGCAACGTCCTGGACTTCCAGCGCCGACACGCGGGAGTACTCCTCGAGCCCGGTGATCAGCGCGCCGGGGTCACCGTAGTAAAACTCTGATCGCGCCAGGATATCGCTCTTGCCGCCGAAACCGCCGATTTTCTCCAGCCCCTTGACCAGGCCGGCGAACTCGCTCTGCTTGATACGCCGCAATTCCTCGACACTGACCCCGTCCCTGGCAAACTGGCGCAGCTCCTCGTCCAGCAGCCGCTCCACTTTCTCCACCGGCTGGCCGGGTTTTACGTCCACCATGATGAACAGCTGCCCCGCCAGCTGGCGGCCGAAGTAATAGGCACTGACACTGGTAGCAACCTGCTCCTCCCGCACCAGTCGCCGGTAAAGCAGGGAGTTGTTGCGGTTCGCCAGCAACGAAGTCATCAGGTCCAGGGCATTTTCTTCCTCGCTGTCCAGGCCGGGGACATTCCATACCTTGTAAATACGCGTCTGCGGCACCTGGTCGGTGAGCACTTCGCGCTTGTCCGGCTGCACGGGCAGCTCCCAGCTTTCCAGCCGCGGGGGTACCGAGGTGCTGGGTATGTCGCCGAAGTACTTTCGCGCCTTGGCCATGGCTTCCTCGACGCCGATATCACCGGCGATCACCAGGATGGCATTGGCGGGCTGGTAGTACTCGGCAAACCACTGCTTGACGTCCTCCAGGCTGGCATTGTCCAGGTCTTCCATGGAGCCAATGGTGGTCCAGGAGTAAGGGTGATGCGGGGGAAAGGTACTCTCTGCGATGACTTCAAACGCCCTGCCATAGGGGGCATTCTCACCCTGGCGCTTCTCGTTCTTTACCACACCGCGCTGTTCATCGAGCTTCTCCTGGCTGATGGCACCCTGGAAGTGGCCCATACGGTCGGACTCCATCCACAGCGCCATATCCAGTGCGCCCCTGGGGACGGTTTCGAAGTAATTGGTACGGTCATTATTGGTGGTACCGTTCATATCGGTGGCTCCGGAGCGCTGGAACGGTTCGAAGTATTCACCGGGATAGTTTTCCGAGCCATTGAACATCAGGTGCTCGAAGAGGTGTGCAAAGCCGGTTTTGCCGGGCTTTTCATCCTTGGATCCCACCTTGTACCAGATATTGATCGCCACAACCGGCGCCTTGCGGTCCTCGTGCACAATCACGGTCAGGCCATTGTCGAGGGTTTCCCGGTGGAACGGGATCTCGATATCCGGCACTTCAACGTAGGCTTCCTGCTTGGCCGCTGCGGCGCGGCTACTGGCGGCAGCTTCCCGGTCAACCGTCAGCGCGCGGTGCTCACCCTCCCCGTTCTTCCGCCGGGACTCCTCGGGTGCGCCGCAGCCAGCCTGCAGCACCGCGGTGAAAAGTATGGTGATAAGCACAAAACGCGTGAGCATGGATGAATTCCCCGTTACCGAGCCGGCTTTGCGGTCCCGCCAGTGCGCTCGTGGCATTGCGGGTGGCACATACCGGGAAAGATAGTTTAGGCAACAAACTTCGGTGCGCGCCGGGCAAATCGGTCGACTGCCAGCGCCAACGGGCCAGGTGGCCAGCGGGGAGAAATGGGAGGAATAAAAAAACGGGCGCAGATGCGCCCGGGAAACTACTTCAGTTGGACTTCGCGACAATATATCGCCAGAGGGAGAAAGCTGCCTGGCGCCTTCCCCGCCGATCAGGTTATCGGCGGGGCCGGCGCGCCGCGTTCAACGTGACCCGGTGCGGGTCTTCACATCAGGCCGCGGCAGAATCAGTTTTTTTTACTGCGTCCTCGTGCCCGAAACGCTCTTCGGCAATACGGTCCGCCACATGCGCGGTAGTCTCGCCGGTCTCTTCGGCACGCTGGAAGATTTCCTGCATGGTGTCGGCGATACGCTCGATGTGCTCCTGGACCTGCGCGGGATCGTAGTTACCCTGCTGCTGGTAATACACATCGATAATGCCACCGGCATTGATCACGTAATCCGGGGCATAAAGGATGCCCTTCTCGCGCAGTACCTGAGCGTGGCGCTCCTCGGCCAGCTGGTTGTTGGCCGCACCGGCGATGGCACCCACTTTCAGTCGCGCGATGGTGTCGTCATTGAGGATGGCCCCCATGGCGCAGGGCGCGAACAGGTCCACATCCAGGTCAAAAATTTCGTCGGAGCCCACTGCAGTGGCACCCAGTTCGTTGACGGCGCGGTCGATGTTGTCCTGGAAGATATCGGTGACAAAAATCTCGGCACCTGCCTCTTTCAGCAGTTTGGCCAGGCGGAAGCCTACATTACCCACGCCCTGGATGGACACCTTCAGGCCCTTGAGGTCATCGCGGCCCCAGCGGTGCTTTGCGGTGGCCTTCAGGCCCACAAAGACGCCATATGCGGTAGAAGGGGACGGATCGCCACCGGTCTCGGAGCCCTCGATCAGGCCGGAAACAAACTCGGTGGTCTCGCCGATCACCTTCATGTCGGCAACACTGGTGCCGGAATCCTCAGCAGTGATGTAACGGCCACCCAGGGTATTGATGAATTCGCCCATGGCACGCAGCAGTTCCGGAGTCTTCTCCTTGCGCGGGTCACCGATAATCACGGATTTGCCGCCACCCAGCTTGAGACCCGCCATGGCGGACTTGTAGGTCATGCCGCGGGACAGCCGCAGTACGTCCTCCAGCGCCTCGCCATCATCGGCGTAGGGCCACATACGGCAACCGCCCAGTGAGGGTCCCAGATTGGTGTTGTGCACCGCAATAATCGCCTTCAGTCCGCTTTTGGCGTCCTGGTAAAAAGCCACTTGTTCGTGCTTATCGTAGGCGTGATGGGAAAATATACTCATTTTGTGTTCCTCTCCGGAGACCGGTTCTACAGCTGGGGAACAACCACAGCCCTTTGTGCATTTTTATTCGAGAATAAGATTATATCCATGATCAGGATATAAAGTTTGCAATCTTTGCACAAACAAGCGTCCAACGGGTTAATTTATCACACAGGCACATTATTTTTAGGATGAAGGGTCACTGTGACCCGGAAATGGCTTATCGGTCATTCACCACCTGCCCCGGGGGAGGGTTTAAACTGGTTCCGCAATCTCTGTCTGGTAGAATCCGCGCCCAAATCGACCCGTGTAGAGACCTCACGCATGCTGAACCCGGATGCCCTCAAGCAACTGAACCAACTGAAAACCGATATCCGCTCCACCAAGGAGTTTGCCGAGGGCCGGGTCCGCGGCAGCAACGGCAAATTCGGCTTCGTCATGCTCGACGATGGACGCGAGGCCTTTCTCCCTCCCCCCGAAATGGAACGCGTATTTCCCGGTGACCGGGTGCGGGTCAGCCTCACCGAGGAAAACAAGGGCAAACTGTCCGCTGAACTGGATGCCCTGCTCGAGAGCGACCTCAATCACCTGGTGGGCCAGTATGTCCAGCGGGGCCAGGGGCACTTTATCCAGCCCAGCCAGAACGGCCTGAACCGCTGGATCTTCCTGCCCCCCAAGGCCCGTGGCAAGGCACAGCCAGGCGAATTCATCGCCTGCAAGGTGATCCGTCACCCGTTCAAGGATGGCAAGGCCCAGGCCAAGGTACTGGAAGTAATCGGCGCACCGGAAATGCCGGGTATCGAGCATGCCTTTGTCGTCGCCCAGCACCAGCTGCCGGAGAAGTTCAGTGACGCAGCCCTGAAGCAGGCTGCGGACATCAAGCAAAAAATCGCCGAAGTGGCTGCCGGGCGCGAGGATCTCACGGACACCGGCTTCGCCACCATTGACGCCGAGTCCACCCGCGACATGGACGATGCCATTGCCGTCACTGCGCGCGACGGCGGCTGGACCCTGCACATCGCGGTCGCCGATCCCTCCAGCCTGATCGAGCCCGGTACCCCTCTGGACCGGGAAGCTTTCGAGCGCGCCCACAGCCAGTACCTGCCCGGCGAGACGCTGCCCATGCTGCCGCGCGAGCTCTGCGAGGAGGCCTTCTCCCTGCTGCCAGGGGAATTGCGCCCGGCGCTGGTACTGCACATCGACATTGACAGTGATGGCCGCATCGGCGGCAGCCGCTACGAATTCGCGGCGATTCGCTCCCGGCACAAGCTGAGCTATGACAACGTCAGCGGGTTTATCGATGGCGACCTCAGTGCCGTACCGGAAGACCAGCAGGAAAGCCTCCGCAACCTGGAAGCCCTGAGCAAGACGCGCGCCACCTACCGCGCGAGCCACTCCCTGATCATGGAGGACCGCCCGGATTACGACATCCTGCTGGATGAGAAACGCAAGATCGCCCGCATCGAGAAACGCGAGCGCAACGTGGCCCAGCGCATGGTTGAGGAAGCCATGCTGGCCACCAACATCGCCATGGGTGCGAAACTGGCAAGCCTGCAGCAGGGCTGCTTCTCGGTCCACCTTGGATTCCGTGACGAGCGCATGGGGGAGGTCAAGAGCCTGCTCAAGGAACTGCTGCCCGAGCACGCGGAAAAGGACCTGCACCAGCTGGACAACTACCTGGCGCTGGTGAAGTACCTGGAGACCCACGACGAGCCCCGGATGCAGAACCTGCTGGCAGTGCTCAAGCGCATGCTGCGCCCTGGCCAGCTGGCCAACAAACCCGGCGCCCACCTGGGCCTGGGCCTGGAGGCTTACGCCACCGTTACCTCACCGATCCGCAAGTACAACGACCTGCACAATCACCGGGTGCTGCAGGCAGCCGCTGCTGGACAGCAGACAGTGGACCTCGACGACGGGAAGATCGAGGGACTGCAGGACAGCCTGCTCCGCGGTCGCCAGGCGAATCGCGCCCTGGAACAGTGGCTCTACTGCCAGTTTATGCAGGACAAGGTGGGACAGGAATTTACCGGTAGGGTGACACTGGTCAATGGCGCCGGCCTGGGCGTTCGCCTGGATGACTTCGGCATCGATGGCTTCGTACGCCTGAACAGCGACAAGAAGAACCTGCCGGATTTCGACGGCAAGCACCTGACCCTGGCCCACGACGATCTCTCCTACCAGCTGGAGCAACCGGTGACCGTAAAGGTAGGCAGTGTCGACGTGGACAAGCGCCGCATCGCCTTTGAGGTGGTCGGCGGCGGTATCCCCGTGGCCACAGAGGCTGCCACCTCCGCTGCGGACGAGTAATGCACTGGCGCGGCCCTTCCGGGCCGCGCCCACCTGTCACTCCCCCGCCCCCAATCCTATAATTGCCACCGCAATTTCCCGGGCCGGGCCACAAGCCCGGCCGGCTCATACCCGCGGCCAGCCCATCCGGCCGGGACCGCGCCAGAAATAAATAAAGGAAGAAGGACGCAATATGTCATCCATTGCCGAACTGAACCCGACCCCGCTGTGGAAACATTTCTCCAGGCTGTGCGAGATTCCCCGGCCCTCAAAGCACGAGGAAAAGGTGGTGGCCTACATCCTCGACTTCTGCAAAGAACGTGGACTGGAAGCCAGGCTGGACCAGATCGGCAATATCATCATCAAGAAACCGGCCACTCCCGGCATGGAGGACCGCAAGATCCTCGCCATGCAGAGCCACGTGGATATGGTGCCGCAGAAGAACGCCGACACTGACCACGACTTCCTCAGGGATCCAATCCGCCCGCAGATCGACGGCGACTGGGTCACCGCCACTGGCACGACCCTGGGCGCGGATAACGGCATCGGCGTAGCGGCCATCCTGGCGCTGCTGGAGAGCACGGATATACCGCACCCGCCGCTGGAAGCCCTGCTGACGATCGATGAGGAAGCAGGAATGACCGGCGCCAAGCACCTGCAGCCGGGCCATTTTGAGGCCGAGCTGCTGTTGAACCTGGATACCGAGGACGAGGGCGAGCTGTACGTGGGCTGCGCCGGCGGCGTGGATATCAACGTGGCACTACCCTACTCCGCCGAACCACTGCCGGCGGGCCACAAGGCCTTCCGCCTGAGTGTGCGCGGCCTGCGCGGCGGCCACTCCGGGCTGGATATCGACAAGGGCCGCGGCAACGCCAACAAGATCGCCAACCGTATTATCGATACCGCCATCCGGGAGATCGAAGGGCTGCGCATTGCCGCGCTCGATGGCGGCACCCTGCGCAATGCCATCCCGCGCGAATCCTTCAGCACCCTCACGGTACCTGCGGACAATGCCGCCCGGCTGATGGAAATTGTCCTGCAGGAACGCGCAGTGAGCAAAGCCGAACTCGACAACGAACCGAAACTGGATATCGCGGTAGAGGAAACCGAAGCCCCGGCATCTGTCATGGACCGGGAGAGCGAGCGCAGGGTTATCCGCATGCTGCGCGCCTGCCCCAGTGGCGTGGAGCGCATGAGCACCACCCTGGAGGGCATCGCCGAAACCTCCAACAACCTGGCCCGCGTGGTTACTGAAGAAAATGACGGCGAATACCGGGTGCGTGTGCAGTGCCTGGTACGCAGCCTCTCCGACAGCGCCCGCGACCAGCACGGTCTCAATGTCGCCGCCGCATTTGAGCTGGCCGGCGCAACTGTGTCGCTGGATAACGCCTACCCGGGCTGGACGCCCAATGTGAAGTCACCCCTGCTTGCATTGATGAAAGATGTCTACAAGGATATGACCGGCGCCGAGCCGGAAGTAAAGGTCATCCATGCCGGCCTGGAGTGCGGCCTGCTGGCCAAGCCCTACCCCCACTGGGATATGGTTTCCTTCGGACCCACGATCCGCCGCGCGCATTCGCCGGAAGAGCGGGTACATATCGAGAGCGTGGCGAATTTCTGGGAGTACTTCCTGAAGGTGGTGCAGGCGATCCCGGCAAAGCACCACTAAAGCACGACCGATGTGGCTCGCCAGCGCGCAATTCCGATAGACTGGTCCCCCGCAGCAGGAGAGATTTCCCTCCGGGTGCGGGGTAAGCAGATAACAGGGAACCGGACATGATTTACGGACTTGGAGCTCTGCTCGTCATATTGCTGGTATACGGCCCCTCGCTCTGGGTCCAGCTGGTGATGTGGCGCCACTCGAAACAGCGGGAGGCCATGCCGGGCACCGGAGGCGAGCTGGCCCGCCACCTGGTCGAGCGTTTCGGCCTCGACGGCGTCACCGTGGAACGGGGACGGCCGAATGGTGACCACTACGACCCGGCGAAGAAAATAGTCTCACTGAGCCCCCGGGTCCACGACGGCAAGTCCCTGACGGCTGTCGCCGTGGCCGCCCACGAAGTCGGGCACGCGATCCAGTTTACCCGCAACGAGCCCGTCAGCCACCTGCGGCAGAAACATATGGGCAAAGCCTTCTTTATCCGGAGGCTGGGCACCGGGCTGATGCTGGCAATCTCTTCCCTGGCCCTGGTCGCCAGGGTTCCCCATATCTTCGCTGTTGCCGTGGCAATCGGTGTGCTGACCATGATGGCATCCGCGCTGATGTATGCCGCCATCCTGCCAGAGGAGTATGACGCCAGTTTCAACAAAGCGCTGCCGATCCTGGAAGAGGGATATGTACCTGCGGAGCACATGCCCGCGGTCAGGTCGGTGCTCAAGGCAGCGGCGCTCACCTACTTTGCCGGTGCCCTGACAGAAATGCTCAGCCTGTGGCGATGGTTGCGGTTTATCCGCTAGGCTGGACATTGCCCCGGTGAGACACCCCAGACAATATGCACCCCCAACTGGCACTTCCATACCAATCTGTTTTCAGCGTGGCCTCATGAAGCCAGAGATCACTATAACCAGGGGTAGTATTTCGAGCTGAATGGAGGATTGCGCCAGCCGTCTTTTTTAGATGCAGCTCCTCCCCCTGAGGTATTCGCAACCTGCAGAATCACCAGGATTGAGATCAACCGCACATTCTGTGAAACCAGAATAGCCGGGATCATCGTTCCGCCGAATAGTGCAACTTTTTTCCCAGGCAGTTGCAGCATTATCAACGCTCCTTTCCGCACCACACCCTTGGGCGGAAAGCTACTGTAAAAAGAACTCTCTGAAGTAACTCCCTCCCCCACCTGTTGGGCCGCTCACGCAGCGGCCTTTTTTCTTTCGAAGCTCTGATGCCACTACAAGTTGTTCACTTTTTCAGGACAACACGACCTGCAACAACCGGTTAACCGGACCCTATAACATTTCAGCAAGATTAATTTCATACTCCTGTAAATCCCGATTCATCAGGTGGCGCCATTGTAGCCGCGCCAGACAAGAGCCGCGGAGATGAAGCGCCGACGAGCGCTACTGCCCGATGGATGGCAACAACGAAGTGGCCGGGTTGAATAACCACCTGTTAAAGAGGGAACAAAGGAATGAACAGTTCAAAAAGATTACTTTCCACAGCTATCTCCATGGTTACCGCCATGGCTTCAGCTGGCACCGTTGCACAGGACAACAGCAGTGAAAATATCGAGGAAGTGGTAGTACTCGGTAGCGGCGAGACGTTCAACAGCAGTGCTGTTACCGATGCGATGCGCAAACAGCAGTCTACGATAACCAGCGTCAACGCCCTGATCGACAACCTGCCCGGGGTATCCGTCAACGAGGGGGATACTTACGGCTTTGACGACTGGTCAACCAATATCTCTGTGCGCGGCTTCACCACCAGCCTGGATGAGCAGCAGATCGGCACCACCATCGACGGCATCCCCAACGGCGGTTCCAACTATGGCGGGGGTTCCAAGGCCAACCGCTTTATTGACCCGGCCAATATCGGCGGTGTCGCCGTGTCCCAGGGTACTGCGGACATTGCCTCCCGTTCCAACGAGGCCCTGGGCGGCACCATCAACTATCGCACCGATGACCCCACCGAAGATCGCCGTATGCGCGTCGAGATGTCCGGCGGCGAGTTCGATGCTCAGCGCTACTACCTCCGCTATGACACCGGCAGCTTTGCAGAAGGCAGCACCCGGGCCTGGATCTCCTACTCAAACCAGGAGGCAACCGACTGGATTACCGAGACCGCCGAAAACGAACGCGAGCATGTCGCGGCCAAGGTGGTAACCACAGTCCCGGCTGGCACCCTCTCGGGTTATGTTTCCTACGATGACATTCACGAGGATAACTACCAGCGTATCTATTCCGCCGCCCAGTTCGAGCAGTTCCCGGAAAATGACTTCCTCAGCAGTGAATGGAGCGGTGTGCCCTATATCGACCAGCTATACCGTCGCGGCTGGTCCACACTGCGGGAGAACCTGCTCGGCTATGCGCAGTTCGACCTGGACCTGGCAGAGAGCCTCAACCTGAAAGGCAGTGTCTACTACCACACTAATGATGGGCGTGGCGACTGGGTACCGCCCTACCTGGTGGATGTCACCGATGACGGCGACAGCGGCCAGTCCGAGTTCCTCGGTGGCACCACCGCCATGACCGGTCGCAGTGCCGGCCAGTTTTTCTATGTGGACGCCGGCGGCAATGCGCTGGCACCGATCGAAGGCTGCACTTCCAATATTGTCACCATCTATGGCCAGGCCGGCGCACAGTACGACCCGGCATGTTATGAGGCCGGTGCCATCCCGGTGATGTCCTACCGTCATACGCACTATGAAAAGGAGCGCAGCGGCTTCAGCCTCGACTTCGCCCACAACGGTGAAATTGCCGGCCTGCAAAATGAGTTCCGCGGTGGCTTCTGGTACGAGGACGCCACCCGTGACGAACACCGGGACTGGCACCGGATCACCGATGCCACCAGTGGCCCGGAGTTCGACGGTACCCCCTACTGGGAGCAGTATCGCCGCAGCTATCCGCAGCAGACCAACAAGTGGTACCTGCAGGATGCCCTGACAATCGACAGCGTCACCCTGAGCCTCGGCGCCAAGCAGTTCCTGGTCGACGTGGAGCGCGAGGACCTGTTCTCCGAGAGCCTGGACGCAGACCTCGAGTCCGATTCCGATGTACTGCTGTCGGCCGGCCTGGTCTGGGAAGCTCCCATGGATGGCACCGAGGTATTTGCCGGCTATGCCGAAAACTTCAAGGCCATCGGTGACAGTGTCCTGGAACGGCCCGAATCCAACCTGGACAACCTCGACCCGGAAACTTCCGAGACCATCGAACTGGGCCTGCGGTACACGGGCGAAGCGCTGGCCGCCACTGCCACCCTGTTCCGCAATGAGTTCGATAACCGCATCATCTTCCTGGACAACAACACCGCGGCGGGCCCCAACTACCTGATCGGTACCAACGGCTCCTACTTCAATGCCGGCGGTATCGAGTCCGATGGCCTGGAACTGCTGCTGGACTATGACCTGAACCCGGGCCTCAATCTCTACGCTTCCTACACATTCCTTGATGCCAGCTATATCGGTACCGGTGATGCCGCTGTGGACGCTGCCCAGGGACTGGTACCGGGCAATAATGCAGTGGGCATTGCCGACCAGCTGTTCGTAGCCGGGCTGGACTGGCGTTCATCGCTGCTCTACGGCGGCCTGTCAGCCAAACTCACCGGCGACCGCTACGTGGACCTGGCAAACACCTGGGAGGCGGAGTCCTACGTCGTGGCCGACGCCTACCTGGGCCTCAACCTGGCGGACGTCAGCCCGGCACTGCAGGGGATCAGCCTCAACCTGGTGGTCAATAACCTGACGGACGAGGACTACCTCGGCACCGTGGTCTCCGGCGGCGCCTGGATCGGGGCACCCCGCACCGCCTCACTCTCCGCCACCGTGGATTTCTGACCGCTTATTGCAGCAATTGGCGGGCCGGCCCATGTCGGTCCGCCCCATAGCAGAGAGTACAATGTGTAAATCAAAAGTATCCCTGATCATTGTCATACTGGCATTGGCCGCCAGGGTCCAGGCCGCAGACAACCTGGTGCTCGTCACAATTGACGGACTGCGCTGGCAGGAGGTTTTCTCCGGCTACGACCCGGCACTGATGGATAATGAACAGTTCACTGAACACCGGGAACTTTTGCTGGAACAGTTCGGGGCCAACACGCCAGAAAGCCGGCGGCAGAAACTGATGCCCTTCCTGTGGGGCACTATCGCCAGGCAGGGACTGCTGGCGGGCAACCGGGCCAAAGAATCCCGCGTGGAGGTGGCGAATCCCTGGTGGTTTTCGTACCCGGGCTACAATGAGATCCTGACAGGCCGTGCCGACCCAGAGATCAGTTCCAACCGGGCCGTGCCCAACAAAAACCATACCTTCCTCGAGTGGCTGCATAGCAGGCCGGCCTACCGGGACCGCGTGGCTGCGTTCGGTAGCTGGGAAGTATTCCCGGCGATCCTGAACCGCGATCGCAGCGGCATTCATGTCAATGCGGGTTTCCAGGATGCCAGCTGGGCCGGCATGTCCGCGCGCGCCCGCTTCCTGAATGAGCTGCAGGCCAGTACTCCGAGCCCCTGGACCAATGTGCGGCTGGATGCATTTACCTACGGCTTTGCCCGGGAGTTCCTACAGCAGCGCAAACCGAGGGTGCTCTACCTGGCACTGGGGGAAACGGACGACTTTGCCCACGATGGCGACTATTACCAATACCTCAATGCCGCCCATCGCAGCGACAGCTTCCTGGCCGATCTCTGGCGGACACTGCAATCGATACCGGCTTACAAGGACAACACCAACCTGGTAATCACCGTCGACCACGGTCGTGGCCGTACACCCGGCGCCTGGCCGCACCATGCCAGTCGGCGCGCCGTGCTCAGCTACTTCGATAACCTCGGGGAGTTCCGGGAAACAGGGGTTGAGGGTGCCAGTGAGACCTGGATCGCCGCCCTCGGACCGGATATTCGGGCCGCTGGTGAACTTGCCGGCGGTGTAACGCTTTACCTGGACCAGGTAGCAGCGACTTCCCTGTTACTGCTGGGTGAAAACCCGGAAGCATTTGCGAGGACCTACAGCACCGAGATTGGCAAGCCAATCACCCGCATTATCGCCAGTGACGTCCAGGTATCCCGGTAGCATTCCCCAATGGAGAACGCTAGGGTTCGGTTTCCAGCGCCGGGGCAGTGCTTCTCGCCGCATCCCCGGTCGCTCGCTCCAGCCTCTGGCCCAGCAGCGCCACCAATGCAGGCATCTGCCGGATGATTGCGCGGTCCTTGTCCCGGTCCGTTTCCGCCAGAGCTTCCCACGGCTTCAGGTCCGGGTGTAGGAAGCGGCTGTCGTCCCGCTCGGGCCCGACGCTGTACCCGGCCAGTAACTTGTCCGCTACCCAGCGCTGATGCTCCACCCGGGCTAGGGTTTCCAGCATCGGCCCATCCCCGGGGAAGGCGGTCCCGGGTACGCCGTTGCCGGCTCCGTCGACGCGCCTGAAGCCGGCAATCCGCAGCTTTACGTCCAGGTGCGAAGCTGCCCGCTGATTGGCAAGTTTTTTGTAAAGGGGCAGTCCCTGCCAGTTTACTATCGAGGGATTATCCCTCTGTGACATCCCGGCACTACGCTGGCCTTCCAGATAATACGCATGGATCGCCATTGCGACCCGATCGAGGGCATCGTTGACCACCACATCAATCGTGATGGTTTCGTCCAGGCACTCAAAGTGCTCGATCGGCTCAGCCGGGTCAATGCGGGACTTGTCCCGGGAAATGGGCAGGAAATCATCGTCCACGACGTCTGCAATCCAGGACTGCTGGTTCAGGCAAACCACAAAATTGACAGCGTCGGTTCCCAGGGCATTACGCATGCGGTTCAGGCGCCTTACAGCGAGGATGCCATCGGCATCATGGGGCAAGGCGCAGTAACAGGCCACAAACTGCTCGGCCTGCATGAGCTCACCCCACTGCTCCAACTTGATCGCAACCGGGTCCTGGTAAATAAACTCCAGGTCGACAACCTGCTCAATATTGGCGCAACGATGGTAGAAGCGCGCCACTTCCCTTCGGCATTCCTCTTCGCACATGACGACCACACGGGGCTTGCGAAAATCAGCGTAATGAGCAGTGAGTGCATACTGCACCAGCAGCGAACGGGCCAGGGAGCCAAAACCCAGGATAAGTATATTCATCCTCCTGGAATCCGCTCCCCGGGGCAGGTAATAAAGGTCGGGAGCACAGTAATCAAAAATATTCCGGGCAATATAGATATCCCGGTTAAAAATTTTCAACTCCAGTTTCTCATCCACCAGGCTGAAAAAACTGTGGTTCTGGAAGATTTCACAGATCTCGGGGGAGTTGACCTGGATATGGCAGCGAAGCCTCGGGGTCGGCTTTTTTACGCCCCTTACGGCTCGCCCCCCGCTCTTTTTACCCTGCACACGTACCAGCCGGTGTACCACCTTGGCTACGGCGATATTGGCCTCGTCGTCACCGGTAAATACAAAGACCTCGCGCGCCGCAGTGACTTTTGCCCGGATAAAGGTTGCCGGATCCATTGCATCCCCAATCACCGGGATAGCCCCTTGCGCGGACAGTGCCGCAACCCTGGGATTAACCGGGTTATGGTCGATTACCACCACGGCATGGGGACTCTCGGCCAGGTACTGCCTGGCCAGGCGAAGCCCTGTCTCGCCGATGCCGCAGATGATCACATAGCGGTGAGGGCGGAATCGCAGCAGAAACAGCGCCAGGTGCTCGCCAGTTCTCAACCAGATGGTCTTGATTGCCGTGTAAACGAGCAGGAATGGTGCCAGAATCCGCACCAGTTGCAGTGAGAGCGGCCAGCCCTCGGTGGTATCCGGGCCATTGAAGATGAATAGCTTGATCGCGCTATACAGGGCATCCCAGTGGCGCTCCAGCCCCGGGCCGGATCCACTGAGGACCTGGTAGTAGCCCAGGTAACCAAATACAAACAGCACACTGACCAGAAAGGAGACTATCAGCCATTCATTTCGCAGGGCCCAACCGCGGACCCGTTTACGCTGCGAAAACACGCTCATCGCCAATGCCCTCTTGTCACCAGTCAAAAGACCGTGCCCGCAAGACGGGGCACGGATTCAGCCCGCAAACTGATGGTTTACGCCATCGTGGTGTTCTTGATCATGGGATCCAGTACAACAGGCGGCTGCGAGGCATCACTGGTATCAAACAGGGTCAGGGTGTAGCTCCAGGTATCACCGTCATCATTTTCATCAGTGACAACCAGGGTGCGGTCTCCACTTTTTACGTTCTTGATGGAGAACTCGCCCTTTGTGTTGGAGGTAATACTGCTCGCCAGGAAGGAGCCTTTTGTGAAGCTGTAGTCACTGTAGACATCATCGGCGAGACGGAAGGCAATATCCACAGCGGTGCCCTTCTTTTTGCTGATGGTGATAGTGCCAGCCTGGTCGATGGAGGCAGGGTTACTATCCTGGCCGGGATCCTTTACAAACTCGACCTCACAGGAAGCGGGATCATCGGGATCAAAAGCGGGATTCTTGATAATGTTGATGCGAAACTTTGCATTACTCATAACTCTCTCCTTGAGACAGGTTTAGTACCTCGGGGTTGGCTTCCAGGCCGATACACTGCCTGGCTACTGCAATCACTTGTGAGTCTGTCGGCCTTCCCGGGCCGAGCAATGGCACGAACGAATCCTCGCCACAGTACAGGTTAAAATCCATGCGGTTGTCAGTGCCGGCCAGCAGCCGCTGCCCTTCGAGGAGCCCGGCTCGCCATTCTTCTGCCCCGGCACTGCTATCCATGGCTTGCAACAGGCCGGAAAGTACCCGGAGCGGCTCCAGCAGGCGCTGCTGGCCTGTCGCATCAAGCCCTGCAGCCCATCGGGAAAAATCTCCGACGGAGCCCACCAGGACGTCCCGGCGGGCACTGCCAAAATATTTAAGTGCCAGCTTGAATTCGGCCTGCCACCGCAGCTGCCGGACCTCAAAGCGCTCCGGCATTTCCCTGGCCAGCGAACGTATATCGGCCAGTAACCGGTCTGCTTCTGCGGTTCCGATATGCCCGATAAGCGCATCATTCAGGTGGAACTTGTAGGCGCGCAGGCGGTAGTCGCGGTTCTCCGGATCCTGTTGCACAAGCTCCCGGGCAGTTTCCCCGGCCAGGGCACGGTAGCGTGTTAGCGCGACGGTATCGCCAGTGCGGTGATACAGCCGTACCAGCGCGTTCTGCGCGGTCATGGTGTAATCGAGCAGGTTGTTGCGATCCGGTTCCCGGGCCAGCCAGTCATCGATCAGGCGCAGCTCTTGTTGCCGGCTGTCGATGGCGGAGTCGAATTCCCCCAGCATGAAATACGCCGAACCGATCCAGGCGAGGTTATTGATCCGCGCCTCCCGGTTATCATTATTATCTGGCAGACCGGCGAGGATGGTCCCCGCCTCCTGGAACAATTCCAGGCCCTCGCGATACTGCGCATCCCGGAATTTCAGCACTGCCTGGGTATTGAGTGCATAGAACAGCTCCATCTGCCATGCAGGCCTGGCAGGCTCCAGCCGGACCAGTTGCCGCGCCAGCTGGAGATACTCGTCGAACCACCTCTGGGCCTCTCGGTAGTGACCGCGCTGGTAATCGGGATAGCCTACCCAGAAGACGCTCTGCGCGTGGTCAAAGATGCGATCGGCGTTGGCGGGGTCCCGTGCGAGCAATTCGCCGGTGGTAACGGCTGCCCGGGAGAACAATTCGATGGCTGCGTCCGTATCCCCGGACAGGTCGCGGATCTCTCCCAGCAGGTGCATCGCAGAGGCCTGCCTGGCCAGCGCATCGGCGTTCAGTGCACTGTGGCGCTGGGCGCGATAGAAACTGAGGACTTTCTCCCCCACCAGGTCAAGCGCATCGAGCCTGCCGATAGGCTCCAGCCGGTCCCGCAGGTCCGTCAGCATGAAGTTAACCAGGTCCTCGGCTGCCAGGCGCCTCTTTTCGGCGATATCGCGGGCATTGATGGCGGCGTAGGATAGCGCCGCCAGTATCGTCACCGCGACCAGGGCCGTCGCCGAAATCAGTTTCTGCAGCTGCATCCGCCGCTGGTGGTCGCGCCGGGCCAGTTCGTCCAGTCCCAGCCCCAGCATGGTTGCCAGCAGTTTGAGGAGCGCCATGCGCTTGCCATCACCCCGGGACCGGATATCCGAGGCAAGGGGCTCTGCCGGCTTATCGCTAAGGTTTCCGCTGCGGTCTATCCGGAATCGCAATGCCGGCGGCAGGCACTCCTGTTCGGGCCGTCCCGACAGAGAGGCAAGGGGCTCGCCATCGACAACCAGGGCGAGGATACGGCCCTCACCATGCTGTCGCTTGAAAAACAGGATTTCATCATTGACCCAACGGGAGGCGGCAGCTGCCGGCGAGCACACCACCAGCAGGTAACGACTCTCCAGCAGCGGTTGCCGCAAGTGCTCTGTCAGGTCCGGCCCCACGGAAAGATCAGTTCGGTCACGGAATATTTTTCCCGGGCGAGCCTGGAGAATCCCCTCCGGGGTCCGGCGGCCGACCAGGTGACGGGGCAACCGGTAAGACTCCAGCGCACGCTGCAGCCACCTGGCGTGGCGCTCATCGGTGTGGCTGTAGCTGATAAATGCCCGGTAACGCTGGGAGTTATTATTTTCGCTCATCTGAGCCCAGTACCCGGCGGATTCGAAGGCAAAGAGACTATTCGAATTTTATCGGTGAAACCAGCAGGCTTTTTCCGTCAAGATGAAAGCGACGCAAGCGAGATTGTTTCTGCGCCAGTTTCACTCTGGGGCAGCTAATTCCCGCCACTCGCTGTCGCGCCGGCTGACCAGGTGCCCGATAGAGACGCCAATTGCAAACAACCGTCACCTGGCGGGTATTTCCTTCTCAGGTCGTGACGGGGTATATTCGTCACGACTGTCCGTCCATTGATTCAAGGAGAGGCTCCAGTGTCCGCAACTTTATACAGAACGGCAGTGTTCGCCGCCCTCGCGTCCCTGCTTGCCGGCTGCGGGACTGCCACCACCCTGGGACAGCCCGACCGGGAAGTTGCCGCAGAACTCCGCCGCCAGAATACCTATTGTGAATCCCTGCCACGGGTATACAGCGGTGTCTCTTACAATGTCTGCAAGTTGAATTCGAAGCGGAGCTCCACCGTAATCCTGCCAATTGCCGGCTTCTATGTCTTCGATACAGTGCTGTCGTCAGTAACCGACACGGTTGTGCTGCCCTTCACTATTTACTCACAGAATAAGGACGGCAACCTGCGGCTCGATGTGCCTCGCTAGTTTTATTTCCGGGAATCCCGCCGGCCCACTATCGCGATGCAAAGGACAACTGTGCAGTTAATATTTAAATCCCTGCTTATTTTTCTTTTGGGCGCAGGGCCGGCCATTGCTGGCACGGCAACCTCTTCATCCTCCCCCTTTACCATTCCCCGCACGGAGACGATCGCAGTAACCGACCCGGAAACACAGCGAAACTACGAGCTGTTTATCAAATTGCCCCGCAGTTATAAAAAGCAGGGCATGGGCGACAGGCGCTACCCGGTAATTTACATGACCGATGCCATGTATACCTTCCAGGTTGTTTCCGGCGCCACCCGCTACCCCATGGCCATCAAGAAAACGGAAGAAGCCATACTCGTGGGTGTGTCATGGGATAAAGCTATTCACTCGACCCCAAGCCGCGTCCGCGACTATACCCCATCGATCGACACCGAATGGAAGCTCGAAACCGGGGGCGCCGAGGCGCACCTGCGATTCCTGCGCGATACGGTGTTCCCCACCGTCGAGGAACACTATCCGGCGGATCCGGCGGGCCGTACCTATGTGGGCAATTCCCTGGGTGGCCTGCTGGGTGCCTATGCGTTACTGAAACATACCGGGATGTTCCGGAATTACGTTCTGGGGAGCCCATCACTCTGGTTCGACGAGCGGATTATTTTCGACCTGGAGGCAGAATACGCGCGAAAGCGCCAGGACCTCAGGGCCAGGGTCTACCTGTCCATCGGTAGCCTGGAGCATCCGGGGCACTATAAGAGCTGGCCCCACGACCTGGTGGCTGACGCGGACCGTTTCCACCGAACCCTGTCCGCCAGGCAATACCCCGGCCTGGAGCTGGAATACCGGGTCATTGAGGGGGCTGACCACGAGACGGCCTTCCCCACGACGGCCATCCAGGGGCTTTACTGGCTGTTCAGGATTTAACCAGGGCCGCCCTCTCCAAAGACAAAACTGCGGACGGGGCACTGGCTGTGACCGGCCGCTTCACGCATAATTGCCGGCCGCTTCCGAAAACAGAATGAATGGCCCGTTGTATGTGGTTCAAGAACCTGCGTGTATACCGCCTCACCAAAGAATTCGATCTCACTGCCGAAAAATTGAACGAATTACTGGAGCCGGGGCAGTTCGTGCCCTGCGGCAGCCAGGACGCGGCCCGCTACGGCTGGGTGCCGCCACTGGGACGCCACGGCTCCGTGCTGGTCCACAGCACCAATGGCTACCTGATGGTCTGCGCCAAGAAACAGGAGAAAGTCCTGCCCGCCGGCGTGATCAATGAGAAGGTGGACGAAATGGCCCAGGCCATCTCCCAGAAGGAAGGCCGCCAGGTGGGCCGCAAGGAGCGCCAGAACCTGAAGGACGAGGTCCTGATGGAGATGCGCCCCAAAGCCTTTGCCCGTTCCCGCCTGCATTACGCCTATATCGCGCCCCGCGACGGCTGGGTGGTGGTGGATGCCTCTTCGGCGTCCGCCGCAGAGGAACTGCTGGAAAACCTGCGCGAGGCGATCAGCAGCCTGGCGGTGGTCCCTCTGGCGGCCAAAAACCTGCCGCAGCAAACCATGACACACTGGCTGCATGCCCCCGAGGCACCGGCGCAGTTTGAGTTCGGCCATGAGTGTGAGCTGCGCGACCCGAAAGACAGCGGCAGCGTGATCCGCTGCAAGAACCAGGACCTGTGTGCCGAGGAAATCCACAACCACCTGGTGGCGGGAATGCAGGTGCACAAGCTGGGCCTGACCTGGCGTGGCGGCGTGGAGTTTCTCGTTGACGACCAGCTGTCCCTGAAACGGGTGAAGTTCAGTGATGAGCTGATCGAAAAAGCGGACAGTGCCGACGCCGACAATGCGGCACAGCGATTCGACGCCGATTTCTCAGTGATGACCATCGAGATCTCCGCCCTGCTCACGGACCTGCTGGCAGCTTTCGGCGGTGCCAACACGGAAACAGCAAGCGTGGAGGAAATCGTCGCGCGGGCGTCCCGTGCCGAATCCGAACATGCAGCGGCGGAGGTAGACGAGGTCGTCTTCTGACCGTCACCGCGAACAGGAAATTAGCCCCGGGGACAACCCCGGCAGGAAAAGAGGAGGGGGCTCTCACTGACAGCCCCTACTTTCCTGCAACAAGGCAAAATTTAAATACGGCCCGTTACAACACGCGTAACTGCCCGGTATAAGCCCGTTCCCGAGCACTGTTCCCTACCCTGCCTGTTCAGCCTATACCGCAGAGCCTGGCAGGCCATCGCGGGCACTGGATCCTGCTCCAGTCCCCGCCCCTAAACCTCTTTGCCTCCTTCATGGCCATTCCAACCATCAACTAATCGACGAGCCATACCGTCCTGCCCCGGAACAAAAACAGCGGGTAGACACGACTGCAACCGGAAATTATATTCACGCCAGACCGCTTGTTAAAAAGTTTTACCAGGATTCAACTAATGAAAAAGATTTTATTTTTATTATGTCTTATGCCCGGCCTTACGGTTGCAAAGGTGGATACCCACTTTGGGCTGGGCCTGGGAACGCAATACGGTGGCCTGGCAGGTTTCAAGTTTACCCTCGGCAACGGAGGTGACAGGTTTTCAGCCGGCGCCGGGATAGCAAATTCAGACTGGGACACAGAGGACGCTTACGGTATTGCCCTCGCATGGGAGCGGCTGATGACGGACCAGCATGCACTCGGTGCTTTTGTCCGTACCAGCCACCGCGACCTGAATCATGTAGCCATCACCAGGTACGACGCGATCCAGGACACTCTCGTCATAGAGCGCGCCGGCACCTTTTACGAAACCTTTGTGGGTGGCTCCTACACCTATTATTTCGACAGCGCAAAAAATAGTGGATTATCGGCTGGGATCAATATCGGCAAGGAATACACTCATTCCGATAGCTACCAGGAGTTCGAGAACGGCATTACCTGGGGCCTCCAGATTGGCTACCAGTTTTAACTGGTGACAGTGTGCCCCGGCAAGGAGAGGCGATGACCACACTCAGTGAGATTAACCTGGTCAACTTGTCAGGCCTGTTTGTCGCCGTCTCCGCCATCACCTACCTGGTTATTGCCAGGGCACGCCGCGCATGGCCAAAGGTCCGCGGCAGGGTTGAACAGAGCAAACTGGATGCGGAAATACATGAGGGACCCGGTATCAGTGCCAGTGAATACCAGGTAACCATCGGTAAAAGCCGCTCCATCAGTTATACGCCGGTACTGCGATACCGCTACCAGGTCCGGGGGCGCGAATATATCGGGTGCAAACTTTTCTCGGTCAACCTGCTACCCATCCGCCCGCGGGACCTGCTGCCGGTCGTTGCCGGTTCAACCGTGGACGTCTTTTTCAATCCCGCAAACCCCGCTCGTGCCTACCTGCTTCCATCCGGGTTGGTACTACCTGTGATTTACCTGCTTATCGGTACCACACTGGCACTACTGGATGCCGGCCAACTGGAAGCCGTCCGCGCAATTGCCGCGGATCTCTGGCACGATTTTACCCGGCTCGGCAAGCCCTAGGGCAGCCGGATCAAACTGCCAGCAGACACAGCTCTCAGTGCCACGCAGGGAGCCCGTTCGCCATTTCCTGGTCTAAGCTCTGTCACTGAATACCTGCCAGCCACATAGAGCAAGCTCCGGGCTGGCGACAGCTCCACCGACGGATCGGAACCTGCGCATGAGTCACAATACTTTCACCGCCCTCTTCCTCTCCCTGTTCCTGGCTGGATGTTCAGGGGCTTCGGTTTTCTCGTCAGCCGACGATGACTCACGCTGGGGAGACTACCGCACCTTCGGTTTTGTACAGTCAGGTGGCGCCAACAGCCGCGTGGAATCCATCCTGCAGGCAGAGGTCACCCGGCAACTGAATGCCCGTGGCATGACCCGCAGCACCAGTCCGGATATCCTGGTGAATATCGCCGCCTACACCGAGAAGTTGCCCAAGACACGGATTTCACGCACCACAGGCTTTGCCGCGGCACGCTATCCCTTTTTGCAGGAGTACTACCGTGACCTCGGGGAGAAGCACTTAACCGATATCGATGAGCAGACGGAGGGCAGGCTGACCATCGACGTGCTGGACGTCAGGCAACGGGAGATGGTCTGGCGCGGTCGTACCCGGGGGCGCATTACCCCGGCAATGATGGCCGACCCGCAGGCAGCGCTGGCCAGTGCGGTAAACGAGGTATTCCAGAAATTCCCGAAAGCTGGGGGATAACCCAGGGAAATAAATGCTGGATAGACCGGCGGCCGGCGCCCCGGCGGCCGGCGGACCGGCGGCCGGCGGACCGGCCACCCTGCCAGGTCAGACCCGGACGATCGGCCGGCCTTCCCGACTCCACAGCACGTGATATTTCTCGTTTTCCGGCCGGTCATTGCGGGAGAAAGTATGCGCGCCGAAGAAGTCCCGCTGCGCCTGCAGCAGGTTGGCGGGCAGTGATTCGCGGCGGAAGGCATCATAATAATTGAGCGCTGACGAGAGCGCCGGCACCGGAATCCCGCGCAGGCTGGCGTCCGCCACCGCCTGGCGCCAGTTGCCCTGGTTGGCCGCGATCTGCTCGATAAAGTAATCATCCAGCAGCAGGTTCGAGAGCTTGTGGTCGCGCTCGTAGGCAGCGCTGATGGACTGCAGGAAAACCGCACGGATAATGCAGCCGGCGCGCCAGATGCGCGCGATCTCGGCAAAGTTCAGCTGCCAGCCCTGTTCCCGCGCCGCCAGCTTCATCAGGTCGAAGCCCTGCGCGTAAATACAGATCTTCGCGCAGTACATGGCGTCATGCAGCTGGGCGATCACGGTGTCCCGCTGCTCCGCGGGCACCGCCTCCACATCCGGCCCCAGCAACTTTTTCGCGGCGCGGGAGCGCAATACCTTGCGTGTGGACAGGGAGCGGGCAAACACCGCCTCGGCGATACTGGGAGCAGGACAACCCACTTCCAGGCTGCTTACCGCAGTCCACAGGCCGGTGCCCTTCTGCCCGGCGCGGTCCAGGATCACGTCCACCAGCGGCTGGTCGGTGTCTGCATCCACGGTAGCCAGCACCTCGGCACTGATATCGATCAGGTAGCTGTTCAGCGGCCCCCTGTTCCATTCCCGGAATACCGCCGCAATCTCGGTAGGGCTCATCTCCAGCGCACTGCGCATCACGTCGTACGCCTCGCAGATCAACTGCATATCGGCGTACTCGATGCCGTTGTGCACCATTTTCACATAGTGGCCCGAGCCGATCGGGCCGATATAGGCAGCGCAGGGCTCACCTTCCTTGACCGGGTTACCCGGCTCGAAGCGTTCGATCGGCTGGCCGCTTTGCGGATCCACCTTGGCGGCCATGGCATGCCAGACCGGCTCGATACGGGCCCAGGCATAGGGATCGCCACTGGGCATCAGGGACGGCCCGAACCGGGCCCCCACCTCGCCGCCAGACACGGCAGTGGTAAAGAAGATCAGGCGCCCCTCGTAGCGCTTGCAGCGCTCGACGGAGTCGGTCCACAGGCTGTTGCCGGTATCGACCACGATATCGTCGGCCTTGAGACCGGCATCCAGCAACTTGTTGCAGACATCATCGACGGGAGCGCCCGCAGGCACCGACAGGATCACCAGGTGGGGAGCTTTTACCCGCGCCAGCAGCTCGGTATAGGAATTACAGGTCTCAATCCGCGCCGGCTGGTCACCGCGCTCCTGACGGTCCTGCTCCAGCAAAGCCTCCAGGCGACTGTGGTCCAGGTCAAAGGCGCAGACCCGGAAACCGTTATCGGCCAGGTTCAGGATCAGGTTCTTACCCATCACCCCCGCGCCAATAAAACCAATGTCGCACAGTGAGTCGGTATCAGCCATGGATCGCTCCGGAAATCGTGAAATGAAGCCTGGCGGGCGCCAGATTGGGCGCGAAGTATAGCAATACGCCGACGCTACCGGGAGGCCAGGAGCCAGCCCGGAGCGGCGCGTATACCGACGTGACCGCCGGACAGAGCATTCTGCTAAAAAGATAGCAAGGTACAGTCATTGGCTCTCATGATGTTGCGTATTCAGGTACCATACGCTGACTCAACAGACAGCAAAACCGGGACGGCCGAGCCAGGATTATGCCGGGCTCGCCGGAGACAGGCAGGAGCAGTACAGGAACCATGAATCAACAGGCACTGATTGAATTTTACCTTGCACACCAGTGGCTGGTACTGCCAGTGTTTATTGTCCTTGTCATCGGGGTGGCCCTGCTCTGGTTTGGCGGGCTGGTCGCGGCCCTCGTGGCCCTGGGCAACAGGCAATGGCTGTGGGGCATACCCACAATCATCCTGGGCCCGTTTACCGGCCTGCCCTACGCCCTGCTCTACCCGGGCCGGGCGGAATATGCCCGGACGCTCATGCTGCGGGGCCTGGCAATGGTGCTGGGGGCACTGGTTCTTCTACTCTTGATCTGGCTCTTTGCCTGACCCCATCACCGGGGATGACTTCCCTGCACCAAGAGCCGGGCTGTCCAGTTCGCGCAACCCGGCCGCTTGCCTGGCAACCTCGCTCGGCACCCGAACTACGCGTCCCTCTCTTCCGCCCACATTTCCAGCCCTCGCCGTCCTGTAAGGCGCTGTAATCCAGCGCGGTATAAACCACCACATCACGGCGGTAGACTGGTCCCAGCAACCTGGGAATCAGGGGGCACTTGCTGGCATAACGCAACCGGCCAATAACTGCGTTCTTCATTCGAGCAGAGCACCACTGGAACAGACAATGACACTCTCACCCCGAATTTCCCTCCGGGCCATTTCACGCGCTGTTATTGGCGGTATCGCCTGCACCCTTTACCTGGTCGTCTCCGCCGGCCTACCCGCGACTTCGGTGGCGGCAACGCTACCGGGTCAGGTCCAGCCTCCCCGGTACATCTGCCCGCCGTGCAATCATGAACAGGACCTGTTCCAGGCCAGTGCCGTCAGGGCCCGAGGCTCCTGCCATGTGTGTGGTATGGAACTGGTGGAGAAGCCGCTGCGACTGGATACCGCGGAGGGCTCTATCCGGGAGGGCTCCGGCAGCTTCCTGGTGGATAGTAATACCCCCGACAGTAACCCGCTGGCAGTTTTCTATCACCGACCCGAAAATCTCCGCAAGGATGCGCCGGTGGTGATTGTGCTCCCCGGTGCCGGCCGCAATGCCTGGCGCTACCGGGATACCTGGGTTGACCCCTCGGAGAAATACGGCGTGCTGGTACTCTCACCCCACTATTCCGAAAAATATTACCCGGAGTTCTGGAGTTACAATATTGCCGGCATGATCGAGAACGTGCGCATCAATAAAGAGCGCACCCGGGTAAGCGGTTACGACATCAATCGCCGGGCCGAAACCTGGCTGTTCAGCGACTTCGACCGGATATTTGAAACCGCTGTCGCGGAACTTGGCATGACCACGGCGACATACGACCTGTTCGGCCACTCCGCCGGTGGCCAGGTCCTGCATCGCTATACTCTCTTTGCCGGCGATAGCAAAGCACGGCGCATCCTCGCCGGGAATTCCGGCTGGTACACGGTACCCCGCTTCGACAAGCCATTCCCCTTCGGCACAGGCAGCGACATGCTGGACAGGGACGGGTTGAAAAAGGCATTCAAGCGTGAGCTGGTGGTATTCCTCGGCGAACTGGACAACGCCGACGAAACCCGAGGCCACCTGGTACGCACCCCCGACGTCAACTGGCAGGGCGACCACCGCCTGTCGCGCGGAAAATATTTTTTCGCCCAGGCACAGGAGCGGGCCCGGGAGTTGGGAACGGAACTGCAGTGGCAACTGGAAGTGGTTCCCGGTGTGGGGCACGATTACCCGGCGATGGGCAAGGCTGCGGCCGACTACCTTTACGGGGACTCCAGGCGGCCATAAAAGTGTGCCGGCACAACGCAGCGGCCATGTGGAAAGTAATCAATTCCATATTACCGGGCAAGCGTACCTGTTTACCGGGTTCATCTGGCTACAAAGACCGGCTCTTCTAGCACCGGTAGAGAAATACTTCAGCCCGGGGCTGAACACCCGGGTGTTACACAAGGGAACGGGTCGGCAGGGCCTGAAGAAAGGGAATGATAATGATTCGATTGAGAGAACGCCTCACCTTCAAGCTTAAGTTATTATCAATTCCAGCAGCTCTGCTTTGCGGCACCTACTCAACGCACGCAGTGTCAACTGCCAGTGAAGAAGCCTTTGTATTCGAGACCTGGAGCAAGCAGACCGCCAGTGGGTACCGGGGGGAGATCAAGGTACCTGAGAACCGCCAGCGGCCTGACAGCCGTATGATCCCCCTCCGTTATGTTCGTTTTCCGGCAACCGGTGAAAGCTCGGGACCACCCATTATCTACCTTGCAGGTGGCCCCGGCGGCTCCGGCATCATGGCAGTCAATTACCGGTTCGGGATGTTTATGGCCCTGCGCCAGTTTGGCGACGTCATCGCCCTGGACCAGCGTGGCACAGGCCAGTCCAGCATCCTGCCGGAATGCCACTCCGGACAAAGATACCCCGCCTCCGGCGCAGTCTCTGACCGTGAATATATCGAGAGGTACCGCGAGGCTGTGCGCGAGTGCATGAAGTTCTGGCAGGACAGGGGTATCGACCTTGCCGGTTACAATACCCGGGAAAGTGCCCGCGACCTCGATGCGCTCAGGGCGCATCTGGGTGCGGAAGCGGTTGTGCTGTGGGGCACATCATACGGCAGTCACCTGGCCCTGGCTGCGCTGGGGGAAATGGAAAACCGGATTGCACGTATTGTCCTGTCCAGTGCCGAGGGACTGGACCAGACTGTCAAGCTCCCCTCCAGTACCGCTGGTTACCTCGACAGACTGCAGGCAGCTGTAGACTCACAACCTCGGGCCAGGGCCGCCTACCCCGATATCAAGGGACTGATAGAGCGGGTTCATGGGAAGCTCGACCTCAACCCGGTGCCAATGCAGCTCACTAAAGACAATGGCACCACAGTGGATTACCTGCTTGAACGGCGGGATATGCAACTGATCGCCTCAAGCTTTATCGCGGATCCCCGCAGCGCCGCACGATTACTCGATTTCTATCGCGCCCTGGACCAGGGAGAGCAACCGGCATTTGACTCGGTGCCACGCCGTTACTTCCCGGACGCGATACTCCATCCCGGCGAGCCAATCTCACTGAACGCCATGCCCACTGCAATGGATATAGCCTCGGGTATTGGCAAAGACCGCTCCCGGGTGGTTGCCCGCGAAGCAAAACACTCCCTTCTGCACGACTACCTGAACTTTTCCTATCATTTGCAGGGGCTTGCCCCGGAGCTTGACCTGGGAGACGAATTTCGCCAGGCGCCCCGGAGCAAAGTGCCTGTACTCCTTTTCAGCGGGACCCTGGATGGTCGCACCGATATCAATGAACAGCGCGCTGCAGTATCTGGCCTGGAAAACTTGACCGCCATTACCGTCGAGAATGCCGGTCACAACCTGTTTATGTCTTCCGAGCAGATCCAGCTTGCAATCAACCGCTTTATGGCGGGAGAGCCTGCGCAGGGCGACCGGATTGTCATTCCTTTACCGGAACTCGGGCCAAAGACGCTACGGGAGTGATGTTGCGGGGAGCGTTTACTCCCGGAGGCTCATGCAGTGGCTTCAATACAGCCAGGCGCAAACCGCACTGGTGAAAATCGGCCATGTTTTCTCTGAAGCGTAGACCCAACCAGGTTTGTTGGTAGACTCACCGGCTGAGCCTTCTATAGATTTGCGGATAACAATAATGGGGCCTGCCCTTAAGCAACTTCCAACCCCGCGACCCACGCAGGGACGAATCCTGTTATTCCTGTGCTTCCTGGCTACTTCCATCGCCAACGCCACCCCACTCACGGCTGACCGGATCTTCCACGGTGGCTCCATTGTCACCATGGACCCGCGCCAGCCCCTTGCCGAGGCCGTGGCAGTGCTGAATGGGAAGGTCCTGGCGGTGGGAACAGACAATGCGGTGCTCGATATGCGCGGCCCGGGGACAGAAATGGTCGACCTCCATGGCCAGGTGCTGATGCCCGGTTTTATCGATATCCATACCCACCCGATCCTGTCGGCCATGATGGGGGAAGTCATCGATATCTCCGGCTTCACCCATCGCAGTCGCGAAGATGTGCTGGACACGCTGAAGCGGCGCATTGCCGGGAAAGACCCCGGCGAATGGGTGCTGGCCTATGGCTGGGACCCGGCACTCCTGCGGGACCTGGAGCCTCCAACCCTGGCCGAACTGGACCTGCTGGCACCGGATAACCCGCTGTTTATCATCGCCCAGACATTACATTCGGGTTTTGCCAACAGCCGCGCCTTCGCGGAAGCCGGTATCGACAGGAACAGTCCCGACCCGGACGGCGGCCACTTCGAGCGCAACGCGAATGGCGAGCTGACCGGGTTGGTAGTGGAGGTGGGCGCGATGGCAAAGTTCACCGGCTCCACCCCCGGGTACCCCCTGCCCGCCTACCTCTACCTGCTGACCAACCAGCTGGAGACTTATGCGGCCCACGGCTACACCACCATTGTCGCCCCGGGGCTGCAACCGATAATCCCGGAGCATATCCGCGCCCTGAAGTCTGTCGCCAGCCACCCCGGCGCCCCGGTGCGGACCTACACCTACCCATTGTTTGACCAGCTGGATGAATCCGGCATCGCCCCCGGTTCGGGTAACCTGTCGTTCGAGGTGCGTGGGCCCAAACTCTGGATTGACGGCTCACCCTATGCCGGCGGCATGGCTGTGGACGCCCCCTATCTCGATAATGAATTTACCCGGCAACGGCTGGGAATCGAGGCCGGCAGTCGCGGGCACCTGACCTTTAACAATGAACAACTGCAAGCCCTGGTACTACGCTACCACCGGCAGGGCTGGCAGATCTCCGCACACGCCCAGGGCGAGCGGGCAATCGATCAGTTCCTCGATGCAGTGGACGCAGCCCAACGGCAATTTCCGCGGGAAGACCACCGCCACCGGATCGAGCATGGTGCCCTGATTACTCCCGTGCAGCTGCAACGGGCGGCACAACTCGGCGTTACCCCCAGCTTCTATATGGACCATATTTACTACTACGGCGACACCTTGCAAGAATTGATCGTCGGCCCCGAGCGCGCGAACCGGTTTATGCCAGCCGGCTCCGCAGCGCGCGCAGGCCACCGGTTTACCATCCATACAGATTCCCCCTCCTCGCCGCTGGGGCCCATCCGCGCCATGCGGACTGCCGTACTGCGCGAGAGTCGAGGGGAGAAAAACATTTTCGGGAAACGCGAGCGTATCAGCGCAGACGATGCAATTCGTGCGCTGACCATCAATGCGGCCTGGCAGATCCACCAGGAGCAGTCGCGGGGCAGTATCGAGGTGGGCAAGCTGGCAGACTTTACCGTGCTGTCGGAAAACCTCCTGGAGGTGTCGCCGCAACAGTGGGATCGGGTGCAGGTCACAGCCACCTATATTGGCGGAGAGCGTGTCGATCCACCCCGCTGGAGCTGGCGCAAGGCAAGCCTGTTACTGCAAGCGGGATGGTCGATGCTGTTTGACTGAACCCCCGGAATGACTGTCGGGCAAGCAGAGGAGCGACACCCGGCTTGAGCGGGGATCCGGATCAGTCCTGGCCGAACTCCCCGTGCCGGCCCGCGCCCGCAGTAAACCGACCTGCTCCGCTGATCGCCTCCTCGGACACCACCGGATACCCCCCACGTCCCTCATTGGCCAGGGCCTCTTCCAGTGTCAGGTCCCATTGCCGGTAGGCGGAGTCGCGGTCCGCTCGCAGGCATCGCTGGGGAAAGCGCGCAATGTCCCCGGCCAGTTCCAGTGCCGTCACCAGCACCTGGTCGTCTTCGACCACCCGGTTGGCCAGCCCCGCCTGCAGTGCCTCGTCGGCACCGACCGGGCGACCGGTGAGAATCATATCCATGGCCCGGCCATGGCCGACCACTCGCGGCAGCCGCACGGTACCACCGTCAATCAGGGGCACGCCCCAGCGGCGACAGAATACCCCGAAAATCGCGGACCTCCCGACCACGCGCAGGTCACACATCAACGCCAGTTCAAGGCCACCAGCCACCGCATAACCGCGAACCGCAGCGATCACCGGCTTGTCAAACTGCATGCGCGTGGGTCCCATGGGGCCCGGGCCAGTGCCCCCGGGCTCGATTTCATTGCGACTTTCCGGGTCGGCCATTGCCGACAGATCCGCGCCGGAACAGAAGTTGTCACCACTGCCGGTCAGTACTGCGACACGCAGCCGCTCATCAGCGGCAAAACGCACAAACGCGTCGCGCAATGCGGTGGCTGTTTTCCTGTCCACCGCATTGCGCTTCTCCGGGCGACAGATAGTGATAATGAATATATCGCCATCGACACTGGTGCTGACCGGGGCTCCAGCGGACTTTTCTCCCTTCATGCTCCCTCCTCGAGTACTGACTCCCGGTCCATCTTATACCGCCCGGAGGCCGGGATATACGTCCCAGACCAGCGCTGTGACGCCGCGGGGGGGAGCCTACAATCCCCCGGTAACAAACCTTTTAGAGTGCGGCCCGGTTGCGCCGCGACCATAGCCATGAACAATGCTGGGAATATACTCGAGCAGGTAAACAGGGTATCCGAGCCGCTGGCAGGCAACGATACCGATCTCGATCCTCTGCTGCGCAGGGCCGCCGATCGCAGTGTCATACTGCTGGGTGAGGCCAGCCATGGCACCCACGACTTCTACTCGATGCGCGCGGAGATCACCCGGTCCCTGGTCGAGGAACAGGGCCTCGACGCAATTGTGCTGGAGGGTGACTGGCCGGATGTTTACCGCATCAACCGCTTTGTCCGGGGGCTGGATGGCGACGCGAATGCCCGCGCCGCCCTCGGCGACTTCGAGCGTTTTCCGCTGTGGATGTGGCGCAACACCGTGATGGAATCATTCGTGCACTGGCTGCGTGAGTGGAACAGTACACGTGCCCCGGCAGACCGGGTGGGTGTCTACGGCATGGACCTGTACAGCATGTATCGCTCTGCCGACGCCGTAATCGGTTACCTGGAAAAGGTTGACCCTTCCGCAGCAGAGCGAGCGCGACAGCGCTATGCCTGCCTGGACCGGCATGGAGATCCGCAGCGTTATGGTTACCAGGCGGCCATGGGGCTGAGTGAATCCTGCCAGAAAGCGGCCGTCGAGCAGTTGCTGGAAATGCTGCAGGCGCATAGCCAGTGGCTGCAGCGGAGCGGGCTGTATGGGGAGGATGAGCTCTTTTACGCCGAGCGCAACGCGCGGGTGGTACACCATGCCGAGGCCTATTACCGGGGCATGTTCTTCTCCGGCGTAAACACCTGGAACCTGCGTGACCGGCATATGGTGGACACCCTGCTGGACCTGCGCCAGCACCTCAGCCAGCAGCGCGATCGCCAGGCGCGGATTGCGGTCTGGGCCCACAATTCGCACCTGGGCGACGCCCGCGCAACCGACGCAGCGCTACACGAAGAGGTAAACGTCGGCCAGCTGGTTCGCGAGAAACTGGGTGACGACGCGCTGCTGCTGGGGTTCACTACCTACACCGGCCATGTGACAGCGGCCACCGACTGGGACCAGCCGGTGGAGCATCGCTGGGTGCGACCGGCACTGGATGGGAGTGTCGAGGAACTGTTCCACCGGGCCGACCGGAAACGGTTTTACCTCGACATGGCTTCACTGCCTCCGGATACCCTCGGCCATCCGTTACTGGAACGGGCCATCGGCGTCATCTACCGGCCCGAAACCGAGCGCCAGAGCCACTATTTCCGCACCCGCTTGCAGCACCAGTTCGATGCAGTGATACACCTCGATGAAACGACGGCACTGGAGCCTCTGGATATGACCGAGGGCTGGCAGGAGCGGGAGCCGCCTGAAACCTGGCCCTATGGCACCTGAACCAGGGCCCGGGTTCGCCCTCGCATAACAGGTCAGAAATCGCGATTATCGTTCCTGAATACCTGTCCGTCCTTCATTACAAAACTGACCCGCTCCATCACGCTGATGTCCTCCAGCAGATTACCCGGCACCGCGACGATATCTGCCAGCTTACCCGCGCGAATACTGCCCAGCCGGGTATCCTGCCCCAGCAGCCTGGCGGAATTGATGGTTGCCGCCTGCAGTGCCTGTAACGGTGTCATGCCGAATTCCACCATGCGCGAGAACTGGCGTGCATTCTGGCCATGGGGATAGATGGAAGCATCGGACCCGAACACCATCTTCACCCCGGCATCCACCGCTGCACGGAAGCTCTCCCGCTGGCGCCCACCGACTTTGCGTTCTTTCTCCAGGCTCTCGGGCATGATTCCGGCCTTCTCACCCTCCGAGAGAATGTACTCAGTGACATAAATGTCCATCGACAGGACGGTGTCGTTTTTCTTCGCCAGCCGGATTGCCTCGCGGTCGAGGAAACTGGCGTGCTCGATGGAATCCACACCGGCACGGATGGCCGCCTTGATACCCTCGGTGCCGTGGGCATGGGCCGCGACAATGGCACCGCGCCGGTGGGCCTCGACCACAGCCGCCCGCATCTCCTCTTCCGCCAGCTGCTGGACGCCGGGTTCGGTGTTCCTGGACATGACGCCACCGGTGGCGCACATCTTGATCAGGTCAGCGCCATACTTGAAGTTTTCACGCACCTTTGCCCGCACGGCCCAGGGACCGTCGGCGACGCCCTGCCCGCGGGCCTCGTACTCGTGGGTCAACAGGTTGTTGTCACAATGCCCCCCGGTAATCCCGATGGCCGGGCCGGATACAAACAGTCGCGGCCCGGGCACATCGCCATCATTGATGGCATCGCGCAGCGCAATATCCGCGTATCCGGACGCGCCCAGGTTGCGCATGGTGGTAAATCCGGCCTTGAGCGAAGCGCGCGCGCTCTTCACCCCGGTAATCGCCGCACGCTCGGATGTCACTGCCAGGCGCCGGTAACCGTGCTGGTCCGAGGATCCTGTCAGGTGCACATGCATATCCATCAGGCCCGGCACCAGGGTCATGCCAGCCAACGCCAGTGCTCCCTCCGGGGCCGGGACATCGGCCTCGACTGACACGATTCGGTTGCCATCGACAGTAACCAACGGCGATTCAATAACCTTTCCTGTCTCCACATCGATCAGGCGATCCGCACTGATATAGGTGACCGCCACCGAGGCCTGGGCCAGGATTGCACTGCCGACGCCCACCAGGATGGCCATCAGGGATTTCCTGTTGTTGGTTTTACGGTACATTCCTTCTCCTGTGCGGGTCCGATAGCAATTGGGAAGCTGAACTACGCCCCGGGGCTCAAAAACTGATACCCGGTTGTACCCTATTTAACATGGCCATGCCAGCCGCTGCGATGAGCTGCCCGGATGGCGGGTTGGCACGCAGATACAGGGAATGCGATGACGACTACTGAAAAGGAAAAGATGCTCCGCGGTGAGCTGTACCGGGCCTCCGATGCCGAACTCGCGCAGGAGCGCCTTCTGGCCCGGCAGCTGTGCTGGGAGTACAACCATTCAGAACCGCATCACGACGTACTGCGCAACCAGCTGTTGACGCGGCTGCTGGGAAGCCGCGGCGAAGCCTGCACGATCGAACAGTCTTTCCAGTGTGACTATGGCTACAACATTCACCTGGGCGACGGCTTTTTTGCCAACTTCGAGCTGGTAATACTGGACGTCTGCAGCGTCCGCATCGGGGCAAATTGCCTTTGCGGCCCCAGGGTCAGTATCCTCACCGCCACCCACCCGAGGGATCCTGTGGAACGTGCAACCGGGCTGGAGTACGGCGCGCCGGTTACCATCGGCGACAATGTGTGGATTGGGGCCGGGGCCATTATCAATCCGGGCGTTACCATCGGTGATAATGCTGTAATCGCCTCGGGGGCAGTGGTCACCCGGGATATCGCCGCCAATGCGGTCGTGGGCGGAGTGCCCGCGCGGGCTATTCCCCATGCTCTCTGAATAATGACAGTGAAAGGCCGGAGCAACAGGGTATGAGAGACAAGCCGACCATCAGGGTCTATTACAACTCCGCCTGCCCCGTTTGCCGTGCCGGCATCGGGCACCAGAAGCGGCGCATGGCCGGCTGCCCGGTGGACTGGGAGGATGTCCACCTGGACCACGACCGGGTCAGGGACCTTGGCGCCGACCTGGAGTTTGTCCGCGAACGGTTGCACGTCATTGATGAAAACGGCGACCTGCAGGTGGGGCTGGGTGCGTTTATCGCCATCTGGCGCAACGCCCCCGGGGAGGTGTGGAAGGCCCGGCTAGCGAGCCTCCCCCTACTCCGGCCGTTACTGGGCCTCTCCTACAACGGCTTTGCCCGGCTCCTCTACCACTGGAATCGCGCCAGGAATCACTGGCAGGCCTGAATCACGGCAGCTAAATCCACATTATCAACCCGGATTCCCCGCAAATTGTGGCGACTGTCGGTCAGTGCCCCCGGCCCGCGCGGATTGGTATAGGCTCATATAAGAAGACCACCGTTTTCGGCGGCCCCGAACGGGCGTGGCCGTGTTTCGGGTCACGCCGCCAGAAATACTGGAGGAAATAGATGAACTGCCCATCCTGTAAAGAGTCCGGATTGATGGCCATGGATCGCAATGGCGTGCAGATCGATTACTGTCCCAATTGCAGGGGAATCTGGCTCGATCACGGCGAGCTCGAAAAGATCATCGAGAAGTCCCATGCCGCCGGGCTCAGCGATGCGGGTCACCCGCAGGAGCCCCACAAGCAGAAGCGCAACCTGATCACCGAGCTATTTGACTTCTGAGTATCGGACAGGTGTTGGGCGCCCGCGCCGCACCCCGGTAACGATGGGCAAGGCACGCTCGCAGGACCAACAGGGCCGCGAATCGCCGGAGACAGGCTGGCAGGCGGTTCCCGACGAGCCCCGTCGCGGCGCTATTGGGGACCTGCGCGCACTGCAGCAATCGGGCCTGCAAACCTTCCGCCGTTTTGTCCGGGGAGAACTGCCGGGCCCGCCCATCTGGCGCCTGACCGGAATGAAGCCCACCGAGGTCACCCTGGGAAAGGCGACTTTCTCCATGCCAGTAACCACCTGGCTGGCGGACGGCAGCGGCATCTACTGGGGAGGCATCTGCGCACTGCTGGCTGACGCGCCCCTCGCCTCGGCCATCTGGACCACGCTCCCCGCCGGCAAGGTACTCTCCACCTCGGAACTGACCATCAGTTTTGTGCGCCCGATTACCAATGCCACCAGGAATCTGGTTGGTCGCGCAGAAACGGTGCATTCCGGCCGGCAGGTGGGGCTGTCGATGGTCGAGATCACGGACCAGGACGGGCGCCTGCTGGCGTTTGGCAGCAGTCGCTGCATGATCACCGATTTGAGTGTGGACCCGGACGAGGATCTGCCCGAGCCGGACCTGGGGCCAGACGATACGCCCGACCCCTATCGCCGTGATCCACCGGATGCAGAGCTATGTGACCTCAAGGAATTTGCCGAGCTCAAGCCACTGGAACTGCAGCAGGCGACCATCGCCGAGGGCCGCACACAGCCAATCTGGCAACTCACCGGCTACCGCCCCCGGGAAGTGGAGGAAGGCTGCTTCCACGGCACACTGCCCACCTCGGAGTGGTTCTCCAATGGCAGCCTCGCGATATATGGCGGGATGCTGGCCTGGGCTGCAGACTTCACCATGGGTGCCGCGATCTATTCCACGCTGCCGGCCGGCGACCTGTTCGCCACCCTGGATATGCATATCCGCTTCACGCGGCCGGCAAAAATCAACAGTGGCGACCTGACCTGTATTGCCCAGGTCCGGCATTACGGCCGGCAATTGCGGGTGGTTACCTGCAATATTGATACAGCCGATGGCAAGCGCGTGGCCATGGCAACTGCTTCGGCCCTGGTCATCAAGGGAGCCGCCCGGGACCTGGCCGAAGGCGGGGACCCGGAGGAAATCATCGCCCAGGCCGACCACAGTGCCGGGCACCACGGAAATTTCTCCAGGTGAGATCAGGGTCCGTTAACTTGCCGGCGCTGTGATGACTGTCGATTGACTCCCGCCCTTCGTCAAATTTCTTTTGCCAACAACCCGCGCCCGTTCCCTATTGAGCAGTAGAAAGACGGGTCGAAATCAATAATCTTCGAAGATGCCCTCCACCTATCGGCCAACCCCCATGCAGTACACGCTTGCTCCCGGTTCCATAAATGAACCCTGTGGCATGGTTTTATTCTCATCCCGGCACTACGCCCCCGACAGGGTTGATGCACTGTTTCGGGACACCGCCATAACCTTGATTGTGTATTCACCCGGTAAGCTCCGGGAGCAAGCACCGGGGACCAGTAGCAAGAGAAAACCTGCAGCGCAGTATCCGTGTGATTTAGCCCAGGGGCTTCAGCCGGTTGCTGCAGGAGACCTCCCCGGATAAAAGCAAACAGTCATTATAATAACCAACCAATCGAGGTACTCCGATGAGATACTTCAGTGCGATGATGTTCCTTTCACTGGCCCTCACTACGGCAAGCACAACAGCACACGCCGTACCCCGCACAGCATTTGTGCACCTGTTCGAATGGCAATGGGACCAGGTGGCTGCCGAATGTGAAAACTTCCTCGGCCCCAAGGGGTTCTCAGCCGTCCAGGTTTCACCGCCGCAGAAATCCATCAACGGCAGCCAGTGGTGGACCCGCTACCAGCCGGTAAGCTACGCGATCGAGGGTCGCTCCGGCAGCCGCCAGCAATTCGCCGACATGGTCAGCCGTTGCAACGCGGCTGGCGTGGACATCTATGTCGATGCCGTAATCAACCATATGGCGGCCTGGGACCGGAACTTTCCCGAAGTCCCCTACGGTCCCAATAATTTCCATAATTGCACCGACGACATCGACTATTCGAACAAGTGGTCGATACAGAATTGTGACCTGGTGGGCCTGAACGACCTGAAGACCGAATCCGCCTACGTCCAGGGTAAAATTGCCGATTACCTCAATGACCTGATCTCGATGGGCGTGGCAGGTTTCCGTATCGACGCAGCAAAGCATATGCCTGCGGCGGATATCAATGCGATTGTGCAACGCCTCAATGGCGACCCGTACATCTACCAGGAAGTGATCGGCGCGGCCGGCGAGCCGGTACAGGCCGGTGACTATACCTGGGTTGGTGATGTAACGGAGTTCAACTTCACCAATACCATGGGCTATTACTTCAAGCTGCGCGGGCCACTGAAGGAAATCAGCAATATCGGCAACTGGCAGGGCTGGTTGCCCACTGATGATGCCATCACCTTCGTGGCCAACCACGATAACCAGCGGCAGAATACCGATAACACGATCACCCACAAGGACGGCAACAACGCCAATAATATGGCGCATGTATTCCTGCTGGGCTGGCCCTATGGTTACCCGAAGGTCATGTCCAGTTACGACTGGAGCGACCATGACCAGGGCCCTCCCGCCTCGGCCGCGGGTGACTGCAGCAACGGCTGGCTGTGTGAACACCGCAATCGTGCCATCGCCAATATGGTGGCCTTCCGCAACAATACCGCCGATTACTTCGGGGTGACCAACTACTGGGATAACGGCAACCACCAGCTGGCCTGGGGTCGCGGCGGGCTCGGTTTCGTGGCCATCAATATGGAAGGAAGTGACCTGAACCGCAGCTTCCAGACGGGTATGCCCGCCGGCACCTACTGCGACATCATCCAGGGCGAATTCGATTACGACGCCGGCACCTGCAGTGGCCCCACTATTTCCGTGGACGGCAATGGCAATGCAAACTTCAACGTTTACTACCGCAACGCCTCTGCGATTCACGTGGGCGCCCGCGTGGGTGTCCCCTGCCCCGACTGCGGTGGCAACACCGGTGGCGAGTCCGGCGGTGGTGGCTCTACGGGCGGCAGTGCCGGTGGCCCGGTAAATGTGTCATTCAGCTGCGCCAACGGCTACACCTACTGGGGCCAGAGTGTCTACGTGGTAGGAAACCAGGATGAACTGGGCAACTGGGACCCGGCCGGTGCGCGAGTCCTGGACGCCTCCGCTTATCCCACCTGGAGTGCCACTATTGAATTGCCCGCCTCTACCGACGTGGAGTGGAAATGCCTCAAGCGCGAGGAAAATAATTCCGGCGCCGGAATCGAGTGGCAACCGGGCTCCAACAATGGCTTCAATACCGGTACATCCGACTCCAGCCAGTCGGCCGGCTTCTGACTCTCACAGGCTGGAAGTAAAAAGGCGGGCCCCCGGGCCCGCCATCCCACAGTGCCCCTCTTTCCTCACTTCCCCGGCCAACCCATATCGACGCAGGGATCAACAGCGGCTCCCCCACCCGTAAACAACCAGGCGCCTTTGACTATGCTCTGGACTGGGAAATCGGCCCGCAACGATTGGAACCCCCGGGATGAGGATTGGCATCAGACAGAGAACCGGTTTTTGGCGCCGGCATTTCCCCGCCCCCAATCCCATTGCAGAGTCCGGCGGGTTGATCAGGCATTGGCTCTCCATCGTCGTACCCTGCATCGTCATATCCTGCTTTCCCACCCCCGCATTCGCGCAGTTCTCACTGCCCGGTTCAGAGCCCGCGACCGAACCACAATTGCCGGAGGCCCAGGCGCCACTGGAAGACATTGAGGCCGAGCGAGCCCGGGTAGAGGACAACCTCCAGTCAGCCAGTGACCAGCTGCGCGAAGCCAGGAAAACCCTCGAGCCGCTGCAGGGGTCAGGACAGGACACCGCGCCACTGGAGCGCCGGGTAGGTCTTCTCTCGGGAAGGGTCCAGACAGCGCGGCGGCACCTGAGCATCATCGAGGACGAAACCAGCCTGCAGCAGGAGCGCGAGGACCTGCGACGCGAAATCGCCAACTGGACCGGCTTTCCCGAACCGGGTCCCTACCCCGCAGCGCTGGCGGACAAGCTGTTTCACCAGTTAAAGGCTGCGCGCGCTGCCAGGCAAACCGCGGAGACCCGCCTGGCATCAATCGAATACGGGAAAAACCTCGTGTTCGACGCCTATGGCGACGCGGAGAGGAGTGCACGACAGGCAATGGAGGCACTCGAGGCCGCGCCTACGGGCCCGAAGCGGGCGCAGGCTCGCCGCGATAATGAACTGGCGCAACTTGAACTGCGATTCGACGGCGAGACCGTGGCCTACCTGCGCTCCGCGGAAAAACACCTGCAGGAACGTATCGCCTACCAGCAGGCCAGGGCTGACTTTATCCGGCAGAAACTGGCGACCGCCCTGGCCGATACACGCGTCAGCGAAAGTGAATTCGAGGAGCGTAAAGCCACGCTGGCTGCGCAACTCCAGGACGCACGGGAGAAACGCCAGGCTCTCGACCCGCGCCAGGCGGAACTGGCAGCGAGAATCGAATCCCTGCACCCGGATCCCGCTTACCGGGCCGACCCGCCAGCGCAGCCCGGCGAAGCAGGTAATACCGACCAGGTGAAAGACCCGGAACCGGGTCCGCCCGGAGACGGGACGGGTTCCGCCACCCCGGGGCAGCCGACCGGACAGGAAGCGGAACTGGAGCTGCGCCAGCGGCAGATGAATGTACTCAGGAACACCGGCGACGACATCAACCTGGAGATCACTTACCTGCAACTGCGACGGGACCTCTGGGAGGAGCGATACCGCCTGCAACAGGAGTGGCAGGTGGCCCGGGCCAAAACCCTGTTGCAGGAATTGCCCACCTTCGGGAAGGTGATCGGTGACAGCATCTCCGGCCTAGAACAGGCGCGGGCCGAAGTTGAGGATTTCGCACTCGAGCCGCGTTTCTCCGTGTCCGCACTGGAGCCTGCCCGGCACGACCTGCTGGCCAGCCTGGAAGACCGCACACAGCAACTGGAAACCACCCTGGTTGCTGCCCGGCGGCTGCGGGACTTCCTGCAACTCTGGCAACTGGAACTGGAAACCCGTATCGGCAACGCCACCACTGTGGAGGAAATTCGCGGCTGGTGGGACCTGATGCTACAGGAAGCCCTACGCATCTGGGACTATGAACTGGCATCGGTGGAAGACACGCTGGTGGTGGACGGTGAGCGCGTTGTCGAGCAGCGCCCGATTACCCTGGGCAAGGTAATACAGGCATTACTGATCCTGGCCATTGGCCTGCTACTCGCCTCGCAGATCTCCAGGCTGATCAGCCGTATCGTCCTGCCCTTTTCGGCCGGCAAATGGCAGAACCGGCTGTTGCTGCAGCGGCTGCTGCGCATCGGGCTGGTCCTGGTGGTAGTCGCGCTGGCACTGATCACTGTAAAGATCCCCCTGACCGTATTCGCCTTCCTCGGCGGCGCCATCGCCATCGGCATCGGCTTCGGGGCCCAGAACCTGATCAATAACCTGATCAGCGGCTTTATCCTGCTGGGGGAAAAGCCGATCCGTGCCGGCGACCAGATAGAGATCGAGGGAGTGCGCGGGATCGTGGACAAGATCGGCGACCGCTGCACACGGGTCCGGCGGTTCGATGGTGTGGAAATCCTGATCCCCAACAGTATGCTGCTGGAGAACACCGTCACCAATATCACCCTTTCAGACCAGCGTATGCGGACCAGCATCACTGTCGGTGTGGCCTACGGCTCGCCCACCCGCGAGGTGCAGGAACTGCTCGAGTCCATTGCCCGCGACCACCCACTGGTGGTGCAGGTACCGGAACCGGTGGTGGTATTCGAGGACTTCGGGGACAGTGCGCTGAATTTCTGCATCTATTTCTGGCTCGACCTGGCTGCGCAGCCGGATTTCCGCACCGTGCTCACCGACCTGCGCCACACCATCGTGGAGGCCTTTGCCGGGCGCGATATCGAGATCGCCTTCCCCCAGCGGGATGTTCACCTGGACTCTGGGTCACCCATTGCCGTGCAACTGCTCTCACGGCCCGACTAAACCCGCGTCCACAGCGCCCCCGGCATTACAGCCGGCCCGCTCCGCTGCATGACATCCCGGTCACCCCCAGCGAATTTCAGCACGGCCGTTCAGCCGCGACCCCGTTTTGTGTATCATCGACGGCTTTAGCACAAATTTTGACCAATTTTTAACCGGTAACCGGTGCTGGCACTAACACAGAATTCTTACAGAACCAGAGAACAGCCATGACCTCAACCACTTCCCCCAGTGCGGAAAGCTCCCAGGCCACGGGAAAGAAGACCGCGTTCACCCGCTTCCTCGATACCGTCGAGTGGCTGGGTAACCTGCTGCCCCACCCGATCACCCTGTTCGCCCTGTTTGCCGTGGGCGTGGTGTTTATCAGCGGTATCGCGTCCTGGTTCGGCCTGGCAGTGCCGGACCCGCGCCCGGTGGGTGCCGCTGGCCGGGACCCGGACGGTATTATCGAGGTGTTCAACCTGCTGTCCGGGGACGGGTTGCGGATGATCGTGACCAGCCTGGTGACCAACTTCACCGGCTTTGCGCCGCTGGGCACCGTGTTGGTGGCCCTGCTGGGTGTGGGTGTGGCAGAGCACTCCGGGCTGCTGAGCGCCGCAGTGCGGGGCCTGGTGATGCAGGCCTCCAGGCGCACCGTGACCGTGATTGTGGTCTTCGCCGGCATTCTCTCCAACACCGCCTCGGAGCTTGGCTATGTGGTGCTGATCCCGCTGGCGGCAATGATCTTCCACTCCCTGGGGCGCCACCCACTGGCGGGCCTGGCCGCGGCCTTTGCCGGTGTATCCGGCGGCTACAGCGCCAACCTGCTGATCGGCACCGTGGATCCGCTGCTGTCCGGTATCACCGAGTCCGCCGCCCATATGATCGACCCCACCTACGCCGTGGGCCCGGAAGTGAACTGGTTCTTCATGATGGTCAGCACCGTGCTGATCACCCTGGTGGGCAGCTGGGTGACCATCGCCATCGTCGAGCCCAAGCTGGGTAAATACGATGATTCCGAGGCCTCTGTGGACCTGTCCCAGGACAAGATGGGCGAGCTCACCGCCGATGAGAAACGCGGCCTCAAGTACGCGGGCCTGGCGGTTCTGGCAGTCTGCGCACTGTTCGCGCTGTCCATTGTGCCGGAGTGGGGCGTGCTGCGGGATCCTGAGACCGGTGCGGTCGCCGGCTCCCCGTTCCTGAAGGGTATCGTGGCGCTGATCGTGGTGTTCTTTGCGATCCCCGGATTTGTCTTCGGCCGCGTCACCGGCACCATGCGCAACGACCGTGACGTAATCAACGCCATGTCCAAGAGCATGGGGACCATGGGCATGTACATCGTCCTGGTGTTCTTCGCCGCCCAGTTTGTGGCCTTCTTCAAGGTCACCAACCTGGGCACCATCTTCGCCGTGGTGGGCGCCGACACCCTGCAAAGTATTGGCCTGACTGGCCCGCTGCTGTTCCTGTTCTTTATCATGATGTGCGGCTTCGTGAACCTGATGCTGGGCAGTGCCTCCGCCCAGTGGGCGGTCACCGCACCAATCTTCGTGCCCATGCTGATGTTGCTGGGCTATGCCCCGGAAGTGATCCAGGCGGCCTACCGGATCGGCGACTCGGTCACCAATATCATCACCCCGATGATGAGCTATTTCGGCCTGATCGTGTCGTTTGCCACCCGCTACAAGAAGGACCTGGGTATCGGTACACTGATCTCCACCATGATCCCCTACTCGATTTTCTTCTTCGTGGGGTGGTCGCTGCTGTTCTTTATCTGGGTATTCGCACTGGGCCTGCCGGTCGGTCCCGGCGCCGCGACCTACTATTCAAGCTAGGCCAAGCCAGAAATCCACTGGGTGGCACCCGCGCGGTGCCGCCCAAGAGGGTGCCATTAGCGCCCGAATCAGTTTAAAGTCCCCGAAAATCCCCAGGACCACTCACGGAATTCACATGAGCTCTCTCCAGGACCAGTTACTCAAGGCCGGCCTCGTCGACAGCAAGAAAGCGAAACAGGTCAGCAAGGAAAAGCGCAAGCAACAGAAAGTGGCCAAGAAGTCCGGCCAGCAGGTGGAAAACGAGGCCCGGGCAGCGGCGGAACAGGCCCGGGCCGAGAAAGCGGCCCGTGACCGGGCGCTGAATGCCGAGCGCGAAGCAGCCGCCCACGAAAAGGCCATTGCCGCCCAGATCCGCCAGATGGTGGCGGGCAACCGCCAGCCCCGTGGCCGCGAGGACGTGGCTTACAACTTCACCTTTGAGCGCAAGATCAAGACCATCCATGTCAGCGAGGCGGCGCGCGACCACCTCGCTGCCGGGCGCCTGATGATCGTCGGCCTGGACGACAAGTTCGAGCTGGTACCGCGGGTGATAGCCGAGAAGATTGCCGAGCGTAACCCGGATGCGGTGGTGCAGCCGCCGGAAGACAGCAGTGCCGTGGACGAGGACGATCCCTACGCGGAGTTCCAGATCCCCGACGACCTGATGTGGTAAGCGGCTTGGACGATCGCGAGGCGGTGATCGCGGCAGTGGAGAAATGGCTTGCCGACGTAGTGGTAGGCCTGAACCTCTGCCCTTTCGCACGCAGGCCCATGCGCGCGGGCCAGGTCCGCTTTGCAGTCAGCGCGGCGGAGACCGACGAGGCCCTGATGCAGGAGCTGCTGGCGGAAATGGAACGGCTGGATTCCCTGTCGCCCGCGGAGCTGGAGACCACCCTCCTGGTCATCCCGCACCACTTGCAGGAGTTTACCGATTTCAACCAGTTCCTGGACCTGGCAGAGTGGCTGGTCGAGCGGCACGGCTACAGCGGGATTTACCAGCTGGCCACTTTCCATCCCCATTACCAGTTCGCCGGCACTGCCCCCGGTGATGCAGAAAACCTGACCAATCGAGCCCCCTACCCGATCCTGCACCTGATCCGGGAAGAATCGATCGAGCGGGTGCTGGCCAACTATCCCGATCCGGAGTCGATCCCCGAGCAGAATATCCGCAGGGTCAGCGGGCTGTCGCCGGAGCAGAAACGCAGGCTGTTCCCCTACCTCTTCTACCGCGATCCGCCGACGTCGCGCTGATCTCCCACGGACGAACACGCCGAGGCCAGCCCCAGGTGCTGGAGCGCCTGCAGGCGCCCCATCTGGTAGCCCTGTTCCAGCAGGTCGGGTTCGCGGGTAAAACGCTTCACCGGGAAGTCCTCCGGTGGTGCGATAACTGACACCCGGCACCCCTGCGGCGGGTTGACGATAAACTCCAGCGCCCGGTTGTAGCGTCCGGCGCGCTCCAGAACCGACTCGAACAGCCGCGAGTGCTCGTGAAATACCTGCTTTAGCATTTGCGGGGCGGGCGTCAGGCGCTTGCGATATCCGAGTGGCCGCGACAGCACCACGGTGATATCGGTTGCGCCCATCTCGTAGGCCCGGATCACGGGAATGGAATCGGCCAGGCCGCCATCGGTCATGGGCTCACCGTTTACCTGCGGGAATTCCCGGTATACAAACGGGATGGCACAGGACGCAGGGAACACCTCGTGCATATTCTCCGCCGATACTTCCAGGTAGCAGGCCTCGCCCGTATTGACGTTGGTAGTCACGGCGTAGAGCGGTATCGCATTGTCGTAGTAGCGCTGGACGTTCAGCGGCACCTCGTCGAATGACGCATGCCAGAGCCAGCTTACATCGCAGAAGTGGCCGCCTTTCAGGTAGCGGCGCCAGTTGATGAAGTCCGAGCGCCGCGCGTGGTCGAGCAGGATCCTGCGGCTGCGTCCCCGGTCCCCCGCCAAGTAACCGATCAGGTTGGTGGAGCCCGCCGACACACCGATGGCAAAGTCGTAGGGCAGGAAGTCGGACTCAATAAATGCGTCGAGGACGCCGGCGGCAAAAATCCCGCGCATCGCACCACCCTCAACAACCAGCGCACGATTACCGACTTTGCTGCTCACTTCAGCGCCCTCTGCCTTGAAACCAAAAAATAAAACACAGTCACAATAGTACAATCTGCGCACAGCGTAACACCAGCGAAGATCCGGACCCCGCGGCCATCATCCCCCGGCGAGCTGGCATGCTTTTCTACCTGCACGAATTGTCGGGGTCACTGGAATGGGACACCTATGGTACAAGGTTATTCGCGTCACGCAGGCCATAACAATAAGGAATCTTTATGACAGTCATTGCCAGCCCGATCCTTTTCCCCGTCACGGTCCTGGTTGCCTGGTCCCTGCTGATGTGGCTGTGGATGTATGCGACCCGCCTGCCCGCCATCTCGAGGGCGGGAATCGACCTGGACCCGACTGTCCCCCCGCCCGAACTGATGGGCCGGCTGCCAGCCCGGGTGCGCTGGAAGGCCGATAATTACAACCACCTGATGGAGCAACCGACGCTCTTCTACGCCATCTGCCTGACCCAGGCATTACTGGGACAGGGTAACGGCGCCGACCTCTGGCTTGCCTGGGGATATGTCGGGTTGCGAGTCGCCCACAGCCTGTTCCAGGCCCTGATCAACAAAATCGAGGTGCGCTTTATGATTTTCACCCTGTCGACGCTGGTGCTGTTTGCGCTTACCATCCGGACGCTGATTACCCTGACTCTAACAATTGACTGAAATGGCTATTCCCTACCAATTCAATGCTCCCTGGAGCCGGCAGCTGAAATGGCTCACCGCTCTCGCCGTGCTGTTGCTACTGGCTATCCCACTGATCCTGATGGCGCGGGCGCCGGCCGACCCACCCGTCCTCTACAGGGTCTCCATCTGGTTGCCGGTGGCGATCCTGGCGCTCTCGACACTGTTCGCCATCCGCGGCTTCACCCTGAAAGGCGATGCCATCTACGTAATTCGCCCATTGTGGAAAACGCGCCTGCCGCTCGACGGACTGCAGCAGGTGGTTGCCGATCCCGGCGCCATGCAGGGTTCTATCCGGATATTTGGCAACGGCGGACTGTTCGGCTACATCGGCCTGTTCCAGAACAAGCACATCGGCCGCTACCGGGCGTTCGCCACGGACCAGGCAAAAGCGGTGATATTGCGCTTTCCCGAGCGCACCCTGGTGGTGACCCCCGGCCGACCGGAAAAGCTGGTAGCGCTGCTGCAGGAGCGCATTGACCGACAATAACCGGCGCGCTCGCGGACCCTCGAGCCCAATACGGGGTTGCAGGCCGACGCCCGTGAAGCGTTCCTGTTTGTCTATCGCTGGAGTCGATTCGGTCAATTCCCCGTTGCCTGCACCGTGCTAGCTTGACTCACTGACGGCACAATAATGACAACGAGCCCCCGAGGAGTCCGGTGATGGAACAGTTCCCGTTTTCGGAAGCGCCGCCCCTGCCCGCCTGGCTGGCGGAGCAACTTCCCTACCGCCGCCGCATGTTCAGCAGCGGTGGCTATCGCATGCACTTTGTCGATCAAGGTTCCGGCCCTGTGGTGCTGATGCAGCACGGCAATCCCATGTGGTGTTTCCTGTGGCGCAAGGTGATTGAGGAACTACTGCAGCAGCCGGTGCGGGTGATCGCGCCTGACCTGATCGGCATGGGCTTCAGTGACAAGCCCCGCGATCCAGCCATCCACACCCTGGAATTTCACGGGCACCAGCTCTCGGCACTGATCCGTGCACTGGACCTGCGGGAAATCACAATCGTCGGCCAGGACTGGGGCGGGCCAGTTAGCGGCCTGGCGGCGGCGCTGAACCCGGAACGTATTGCCGGAGCGGTTTTTGCCAACACCTCCCTGCGGCTGCCGACGAAACAACCACGGGTGACGCCCTTTCACCGCTTTGCCAACCGCCCGGTGATCTCCGACCTGGCCTTCCGCCTGTTCAATTTCCCGATGCCCATGCTGCCGAAGGTACAGGGCAATCCCGCCAGCCTGGGGCCAGCGGAAATGCGCGCCTACAGGTATCCCCTCCGCCACTTCCGCGACCGGACCGCGCCACTGGCACTGGCGCGCATGGTGCCCACCCGGCTCGAGCACCCGACAATCGCGCAGCTGGCACTGGTGGACCGCTGGGCGCGGGACTTCCGCGGCCCGGTGGAGCTGGTATGGGGTTGTCGCGATCCCATTCTCGGTCGCGCCCTGCACGGCAACCTGGAGCTGTTCCCCGATGCCCGTGTGACCGAGACACAGGCCGGGCACTTCCTCCAGGAGGAAGTGCCCGGCGAGCTGGCTGCCGCCATACGCCGGGTAATCGCCACCGCCACAGCGCCGGGATAGTAATCCGCCCGGGACAGGCGGGAACCGATCAGGCGCCTGACCGCCTTGGCAGGTCACGATAGCAGCCAGTGTGCTTTACTGCGGTAAACACCACGGTAACGGCCCATGAATGAAACCATGCCCCCGGACCTGATCGCTGCCGCGGCAACAGAAGCCGAATGGCTGCGCTGGTGGTTCCGGGTGATGATACTGACCAACCTGGCAGCGGTTTTCTTTGTCCTGAAGAAAAAGCCGACAGGCGGCGTCACTGCCAGGCCCGAAGCCCTGGCAATCCTGGCGGCGTTTGTGGCTTCCGCCGTGACCATGAACTGGCTCTATGACTGGGTCGGTTATGTCCGGCTCCTCGGGGTGACGCACCTGCTTTTCTGGACACCCGTGTACTTCTGGCTGCTGGGAAAATTCTGGCGGGATGAATATTCCGGCCCTTTCCGCATTTACGCCTTTATCTACCTGGTAATCGCGGGCGCCAGCCTGCTCACGGATGCTGCGGATCTCGTCCGCTATGTGCTGGGAGATCACCAGCCGCTGCACATGAATTAGACTGAGGGAATAGCTTCACTCGGGCATAACGGAATGCATTGCAAATCCTGCTGGCCGACCTGTTTCCCTGCCAGTAGCGGGGCACGTTGGCATACATTTGTTTCATTGCTGTTTGGCTTCCTGGCCGGGACACTGTTGCCATGTGTGCAGGCAGAAGAACAGCCGGACAATGCAATCCAGTTCAAATCCGGCCACAGTGGCGCCACCATAGAGGGGACGATCAAGGGCCGGGCCTATGAGCTCTATACCGTACAGGCGAGTGCCGGGCAGCGCATGACGGTGGAAATGCAAACCGATAATGCCGCCAACTACTTCAATATCTTCGCCCCGGGCAAGGGTCCCGGGGACGCCGCCAGGTTTATCGGCTCCACCCATGGCAATCGTTTTTCCCAGGTACTGCCCTCATCCGGTGTCTACACCATCCAGGCTTACCTGATGCCCAGTGCCGCACGGCGGGACGAAACTGCCAACTTCAGCCTGGACATTTCACTCACTGCGGGCACTCCCGCCACGCCCACCACGGGCGACGTCCAGTGGCCGCTTGAATACGATACGGCCGGCAAGCTTACCTGTGCCGTTGGCGACGCCGAGTTCAGCCTCGCATGCCCATTCCGGGTGCGCCGCCACCGGCCCGAGGCAACCATCTGGACCATTTCCCCTGCGGATCCGTCAGTGCTGCGCATCCTGTACTTTCGCAAGAACCGGTTTTCCACCAATGGCGCCGCAAAGGTCCAGTGGCAGCGACAGGGAGACAACTGGCGCGTGGATATTGGTGAACAGGAGTCCTACCTGGTCCCCGACGCCGTGATACAGGGAGACTGATTGCATGAGAGTGATGCCGCGACCATTGCGACTGGCCCTCGGCGGTGCCGCCGGCGGCCTGGTCGTTGCACTCCTGGTCGACCTGCTGGGGGCGGGAAAGGGAGTACTGCCCTACATCATGTACCCCGTGGCCGGTTTTATTGGCGGGCTCCTGGGCAGCTGGATCCAGCAGCGGAAAGGCCGCAGTAAACACCGGCAGGATGACCACTGAGCCCCGCCGCCCCCATACGCGACATTATCCAGAACAGGACGGAGCGCAACATGCCCAGCGACGAACAGGGATACCCGGTTTCCGGTGCGACAGACGAGGCCATGCCACATTACCTGGCCGGACTGCGCGCATTCAATCTCTATCATGGCGACCCCCTGGAGCCGTTGCAGAAGGCGATCCATGCGGCACCGGAGTTTGCCATGGCCCACCTGTTGCAGGCGGGCCTCTGTGCTGTGGCCACTGAGCCGGCGGCCAATCTCGCGGCACAGAAATCCCTGCTGGCCGCCCGCGACCTGCCAATAAATGACCGTGAAGAATCCCTGTTCAGTGCCCTGGAAAAACTGGTGATGGGCTACTGGACCACTGCCGCAGAGGCACTGGATTACCACTGCGCGCGCTTCCCCCACGACCTGGTGGCACTGCAATGTGGGCACCTGGTGGACTTCTACCGGGCCAACAGCCGCGACCTGCGCGACCGGCTCGCCCGCGCCCTGCCCCTGTGGTCGGCGGAAATCCCGGGCTACTCGCTCCTCCTGGGCATGTATGCCTTCGGGCTCGAGGAAACCGGCGACTACCTGCGTGCGGAGGAATATGGCCACAGCGCCATCGAGCTGGAACCTTTCGACTGCTGGGCCCACCACGCAGTGGCCCATGTACTGGAAATGACCGGCCGTCCCGAAGTCGGCATCGAATGGATGAAAAGCCGCGAAGCGTTCTGGGCCGGGGAGGAAAACTTCTTCAAGGTGCACAACTGGTGGCACCGGGCACTGTACCACCTGGACCTGGGCGAGCAGGACGAGGCTCTGGCGCTCTATGACGGCCCGGTGCGCAGTGAAAAAAGTAATATGGCGCTGGATATGGTGGATGCCTCGGCCCTGCTATGGCGCCTGTCCATCAGTGGCTGCGACGTCGGTGACCGCTGGCAAGAGCTGGCGAAAGCCTGGGAACAACATGCGGATGGCCGGCTCTACCCCTTCAACGACTGGCATGCAGTGATGGCTTACCTCGGTGCCGGGGAGGACAGCAGGGCGGAAGACATCACCAACAGCCTCCGTGCCGGCAGGGACAACGAAGCGGAGGTATCACACTGGGGCTGGCAGACCGGCCTGCCCCTGGTGGAAGGGTTTATCGCCTTCTGGCACGGTGACTATCACCGGGCCACGGAACACCTGCACAGCGCCCGCTATATAGCCAATACCTTCGGTGGCAGCCACGCACAGCGGGATATCATCGACTGGACGCTCACCGAGGCAGCCATCCGCAGTGGCAACCGGGAACTGGCGGAAGCCTTCGCCAATGAGCGACTGGCACTGAAACCGGACAGCCTGGTAAACCAGGGGTTTATTGCCCGCGCTTCCGCACAGCACACCCCCTAGCGCGGCACGCCGCAGTTATGTCGGGCACCGGGATACACCGGTTCAGAAATCAAATAACCTGCGCCAGCTGAACCTGCCAGCGCGCTCCCGCCCCGTGTGCTCACGGTGGAACAGGCGAGCCAGCTCCTTTGCCTCGGACTCACTGAATTGCAGCGGCGCAAAACGCAGGTAATCCCGGGCCGCCAGGAATTCCCGCACCGACTGCTCGGCGGGAACATATTTCATCGACCAGTCGGCAAACAGGCGCGTTTCCGCTGTGTTCACCGACAGGATGGTCAGCTGCCGGTGGCGGGAATCGCCGCTGATGCGCTGATAAGTCCTGTTGACCGCCTCGCGCTCTCCTTCAAGAACCTGGAAGAAATGCCCGTCGCCGAAGTACAACACACCGCCAATTCCACTACGCTTGTTGTTGCGACGACTCTGCATAAGTATGCGACCGACATTGGGTTCAACCCCCTGTACAGGATCAGCCGGCGCGAACTCTGCGCGACTGGCGTAGATCAGCCTAACCAGCTCAGACATGGTGACACCCCCTTTAACCCAAATGACGTCATACGCGCGCAATCACCCTGTGGATTACCCGGGAGTGCAAACAGTTCTTCCCTCGCGCTTTACAAGAGGCGCTGGTGCACTAGATTCCAGAAGTTAAATACTATTCGGAGAACACGCATGCCTTTGCTCCCTGCGCGGCTACTGGTTCCCGCGGTCGCGCTTGCCTGTTTACTGCAGTCCCTCGGAGCCTGGGCAATTCCGGTATTTGCCCGCCAGTACGAGATGAGTTGCGCCGCCTGCCACTCGGCTTTTCCCCGCCTGAATGCCTTCGGTGAAGAGTTCGCCGGTAATAACTACCGCCTGCCCTCATGGCGCGACAAAACAGTCGATACCGGGGACAACCTGCTGGCCCTGCCGGAGAAGGTTCCTTTTGCCGTGCGCGCCCAGGCGTATTTCCAGGGGCGCGAGGGTGAATCGATCGATCCACTGAACGGCAAGCGTGTAGAGGCGGATACTGATTTCCAGGCGCCCTATCTGGTAAAGCTGCTCTCCAGCGCGCCCCTCAGTGAAAACCTCACCTACTACTTTTACGCGATCTTCGCCGAAAAGGGAGAAAACGGCGAAGTGATCATCGAGGACGCATGGATCCGCCACAGTGACCTGTTCAGCTCCGGTGTCGGCCTGCAGCTGGGCCAGTTCCAGATATCAGACCTGATGTTTCCGCGGGAAGTACGTCTCACGTTCCAAGACTTTATGGTGTACCGCATGGCCAGTATCACCTATGAGCGGGGCATGATACTCGATCGGTCATTTGGCCCGGTTGACCTGGCCCTGGGGCTGGTCAATGGCAATGGCATCACGGATAACTTCAATGTGAACAGTCCCGGCTATCGCCGCCCGGACAACCTCTTTGATGACAACAACTCAAAAAGTGCCTTTGCCCGCCTGGGTGTTGATGAGGAGCCGCTGTCCGCGGGACTGTTTGCGCTTTCGGGAAAACGGGATAGCGCCACCGGTCCAGCGGGCCTGTTCAGGGGCGAGCGAGACTCGGATGTAACCATGCTCGGGGTCGACTTTTCCGGCAGTATCGGCAACAGGGCGCACTGGTATGCCCAGTATCTCTGGACCAGCTGGGATGATTTCCTGCAGCCGGAAATCGGCGATACGATCCTCTGGCCCAACCGACAGTATGACTGGCACGGGGGTTTCCTGGGCCTGGACTATATCGCCAGCGATCGCTGGGCATTTTCACTCCTGTACAACAGCGCCGACGCCAATGACCTGGCCCATACCGATACGATCTACGAGGGCATTGAAATTGATACCCTCACCTTCACTGCGAGCTATTACTTTATGCGCAATGCCAAGGGAATCATCGAGATCAATGCCGATTTTCTCGGAGCAAATGACCAGCAGGGACTGTACTTCACCGGCCACCTGGATAAGGAATCCTATATCCTGCTGGGGTTTGATGTGGCCTATTGATACCCGGGGGACCAACTCCCCGGTGCGCCGGCCCAAACGGGGAAGGCTGTATACCGGGCGTACACTTGGCAAGCGCCACAGCTCGCGGTAGATTGGGCAGCCAGCCGCCAACGACCCGGACTTATCGAAAACCATGTACATAGGCTCCCGGAAACGGGCATACGCATTGCTACTGGCAGTACTGGCACTGCCCTACTCTCCGCTATCCAGCGCCACTGAAGCCTGCGTGATTCTCCTGCACGGCCTGGCCAAATCCGACCGTTCCATGGCAAAGCTGGAACGTGCCATCGGGGAAGCCGGTTACCACACAGTGAATGTCGATTACCCCTCCACCGAACGGCCCATCGACCAACTCGCCGGGCCCGCAATAGCACCGGCCCTGGACCGGTGCCCGGAAGATAGCGAGGTAAATTTTGTTACCCACTCCATGGGCGGAATACTGGTACGACAGTACCTCAGCCGGGTGCCGATCAAGAACCTGAAACGGGTCGTTATGCTGGGGCCGCCCAACCGGGGCAGTGAGGTGGTCGACCGATTGGGGAGCTTCCCGGGCTTTCATTTCATGTTCGGCGACGCGGGACTACAGCTTGGCACCGGCGACATGAGCGTTCCCAACCGGCTGGGGGCGGCCGAGTTCGACCTGGGGATCATTGCCGGTAGCCGCAGCATCAACCCGATACTTTCCCGGATGATCCCGGCCACCGATGACGGCAAGGTCTCAGTAGAGAGGACAAAGCTGGAGGGCATGAACGACCATATCACCGTGCCTGCAACCCATGTATTCATGATGAAAAATGACGAAGTCATCGCCCAGGTAATCCACTACCTGCAACAGGGCCAGTTCAAGCGGCCGCAACAGGATCGCACTGGCCGGGATTGACTTGCGGCACGCTCTCCCCTGTCGCGGATCGGTCTTCCAGTGGTGAGCGCTGATCCCCGGCGACTGACACCAGCGTGCCGGCCAATCGTGTTGCCTGCTTTCATGGCTGCTACCAGGACATTCTTTCTCTAGCCCGGTTCCTCCCCCCGACCGTCCCGTGCAGTGATTGAGATGGGCGCCTCAATCTCCCGGCAGCTGCGTGATGCCATGCGTGGCCACAACATCCCGATAGCGATCATCCTCTGAGACGCGATACTTCTACCCGACGCCGGAAAGTCCCGGAGGATACGCCGCCCGGCCGCGGCTACGACTAAACTGCGCGATACAGCAGGGAAAACTCGACCCGGCCAGGGGTCTCGGGGATGAATTGGATGACGGCACAACGCCTACTCGCCGGCCAGGAAGAAAGTTCGGAAGCGCTCCGGGAACTTCCGGAGCAGGTAGATCGCGGCCTGGAAACCGCACTGGGCAAAGTCGATGGCTGGATTGCCGATGGTATCCAGCATATCCCCAACTTTGTGGCAGCGCTGGTGGTAGTCATACTGCTGTACCTGCTCGGCACGCTGTTCGGTTTCCTCACCCGCAAACACCTGGCGCGACGCAAGCGGGAAAACCTCGGGGAAGTCCTGGGCGGCCTGGTGAAGTGGATACTGTTCGGCGTTGGTTGCCTGCTGGCAGCAACCATTGTCATGCCCACCCTGAAGCCGGGCGACCTTGTCGCCGGGCTCGGCGTGGGCTCAGTGGCTTTTGGCTTCGCCTTCAAGGATATCCTGCAGAACTGGCTGGCAGGCCTGCTGATCCTGCTCAAGGAGCCCTTTCACCTGAACGACCAGATCCGTGTCGGGGAATTCGAGGGCACGGTCAAGAAAATCGAGAACCGCGCCACATTTATCCGCACCTATGACGGCCAGCGAGTGGTCATTCCCAACGCCGACATCTACACCACCGCAGTGGTGGTGAAGACCGCCCACCCACTGCGTCGCAGTGAATACGATGTCGGCATCGGCTACGGCGACGGTATCGACCGAGCCTGCGAGGTATTGGTAGAAGCGGTCAGCAAGGTCGAGGGCGTGCAGGACAAGGTTCCGGTAGAGGCCCTGCCCTGGGAGCTGGCCGCCAGCTGGGTGACCATCCGTGTACGCTGGTGGACCCACAGCCGCCAGACCGATGCCAACCATATCGGCGCTGCCGTGGTCAGGGCCATCAAGCTGGCCCTGGATGAGGCGCAGATCGATATGCCGTTCGAGACCCGGGTGCAGCTTTTCCACGACCAGACAGAGGAGAATGACGGCGATCGCAGCCGGCAGCGGGAGGGCTGGCCGGCGCCCTCGGCGGGAGAAACCCGGCCCCGCTGGCGTGCCCAGCTGGAGCGGGACTGATGGCAGCGGGCCACCCGGCCGTTCTCACCCCCGGCGGAAACCGCTATTCTCTGCGCTCAACCCGCTAAGGAGAGAGATTGTTCATGGTGGAGTGGCAGTGGGCGCGCCTCGAGGGGCTGGACAACCGGCAACTGTATGAAATCCTGCGGGTGCGCCAGGAGGTCTTCACGGTGGAACAGGACTGTGCCTACCAGGACGCCGATGGCAGGGACTGGGATTCCTGGCACCTGTGTGGCTGGGATACGCGCACCCCGGAACCACACCTGCTCGCCTACCTGCGCGTGGTGGACCCGGGGAAGAAGTATCGCGAACCGGCCATAGGCCGTGTGCTAACCGCCCTGTCGGCGCGGGGCACCGGGCTCGGGCGCGAGCTGGTGCGCCGTGCAGTGCTGCTATCTGATGACGTCCACCCCGGCGCCGCCATCCGTATTTCCGCCCAGCTCCACCTTGCCGGTTTTTATCGCGATTTCGGCTTTGAGCAGGTATCAGAGCCCTACGACGAGGATGGTATCCCGCATATCGAAATGCTACGCCCGGTCCAATAAAGCCTTTCAGCCCGAATCGGGGGTAGCTGCCGGCTCTCCGGAAACCGCTTCCCCCGGGCGGGCAACGCGCTGGCGACCATCCCGGAACCAGCAGGACAGGCCGAAACCGAGGGCGCAGAGCAACCAGACAAGGTTGCCCACCAGCGCGCCGCCATGGATGGCACCGGCACCAAACCGGCCAAGGTGTGCCCCGACCACGCCCATCGCGACCAGGGCAACAGCCAGGCGCAAGTACCAGGACCATCCGGCACAACTCCCCCGGAACGCAGCCACCAGGCTGAGCCCCAAAATCCCGCCCCAGAATACCGGCAGGGGAGGCAAGCCCAGGACCAGCTGGCCGAGGGCGGCCGCTGCAATCAACAGGGGCACCCCCCACACCTGCGCCACCCATATGCGCTCCAGCCTTTCCCGGGGGAAACCCCGCTGTCGTTTGCGCAGCAGCCAGATATTGATTCCTGAAACCACCAGTGCACACATTCCAAGGCCCAGCAGGAAGTAGGCCACTTTCACGGCGAAACCGCCGTAGTGACCAAAATGCAGGCGAAAACTAGAGGCGTAAACCTGCTTGCCCGCACTGCCATCGGACCAGCCATCCCGCCCCAGGGAAGCGCCATCGGCATTGAAGTAAAATCGTTCTCCCCAGACCAGTCGCCCCGGTACGCGGGTGGTAATTTCAAACAACTGACCCACCCTGCCGGGGTTGTGAAGGCTGATCCGAAACGGCTCTCTTCCTGGAGCGATGCGGGCCAGCGACGCGAGTGCCGGGGCAAAATCCGGCACCGGTACAGCGCTGGCTTCCGCCTTCGCCTCCGGCACATCCCGAAACAGCAGGTGGTGCACCCTCTCCACATCGCCGGAATAAAAAACCTGTGCAATCGCAAAGGCGAACACCGTTGCGAGGCCGATAAATGCACCCGTCAGCGCGATCATCAGGTGAAATGGCGCCGCCCATACGCCCAGGCGGTTATGCAGGTCCACCTGGCGTCGACGCGCTGAACCACGACCACGGAGGGAGAATGCCTCACGCACGATATTGGGGTGGGCCAGCAATCCGGAAATAATCAGCGCCGCCATCAGCACGCCGATCAGGCCCACTACCGGGACACCCAGGCCCACAGGGAGGTTAAGGGCAAAATGGAGATAGACGAGAAAATCCGTCCACTCATGCGTTACCTGTTCCCGCAGAGTCCCGTTACCGCCGACGAAATGCTCTCTCTCCCCCACTTCGACCAGCATGCGGGGCATCTCGGCGGTGGGTGCCGTAAAGCGGATCACGCCCGGCTGCTCGCCATCGGCAGGAATCCCGGCAAGGGCCTCGCGGGCAGCGCGCCGGTATACATCCGCTTCGACTGTCAGCATTTCCCCCGCGGATGCCTGCTCCCAGCGTTCAAACTCCGGGTAGAAGACCGCGAGGGTACCGCTCACACAGACGATATACAGCAGGGTGGACAGAAAGAGCCCCAGCGCTGAATGCCCACCGGTCATATCGCGCACAAAGGCCGGGCTGGGCCTGAATGACAGTTTCATCGCTCTTCTCCCCCGGTCATTGCACGGCCAGCAGCAGGCCGCTGCCGGCGTTGACCAGCAGCAGGCCCAGCACCGCCCGCGCCAGATTCCGGTCGGCACTTACCCAGACCACCCCGGCCTTCCAGGCCAGCAGCCCGACAAACACCGCACTCACCAGGCGGGTACTCTCCTCCGCGTCGCTCCAGCCAAAAAACGACAGGGCAAATACCACGGCGCAGGTAAGCGGCAGCACCAAAGCGGCCAGGAAGCGTATGCTCCTGCGCCACCTGACACGCCCGGCGACCGTCGGTTCTGAACGGCGCGCGCGGGCCGGTCGTTGTGACAAGAGGTCCCGGCGCCGCGGCAATGCCCCACCCAGGATCACTACCAGCCAGGCCACCAGCGCCGTGAGAATTACACTGAAGCAGATGCCGAACTCCAGGCTGTAGGCGCCCGACCAGCTCCAGACTGACGCGACAAGCAACCCCCATCCCGCGAGCGTAAACAGGCGCTGCGGCCCGCTACGCTGCCATGCGAAATACAGGCAAGTGACACCGGAGAAAATACAGAGTCCAGCCACCAGGCCGGCAACAAGCGGCGATTCCATCATTGGTATTCCCGGCGAGAGAGGCCCGGCTCCTGTTTTTATGTCCCTGGAATTGCATACCGGTCCAGATGGCAGGGGATTGCCGCGCGGGACCAGCACAACCGCAGCAAACAATAATGCGATAGATTCTTATTTGCAACAAAGAAAGGAAAACGTCCGGGTATAGCCACAGGGCGGGCCGCAGGTCAGTGCACCTTGCTTTCAGAGAAGAGGTTGATGATCACCACACCGGCGACAATCAGCGTCATGCCGATCACCGCCGGCCAGTCCGGCACCTCGCGGTAGATAACCGCGCCCGCCAGGGCCACCAACAGGATCCCTACCCCGGCCCAGATGGCGTAGGCGATGCCCACCGGAATAGTGCGCAGTACCAGCGCCAGCATATAGAACGCCAGTCCGTAGCACACCACCACAACCAGCGACGGCAGTGGCCGGGTGAACTGCTCTGAGGCCTTCAGTGCAGTGGTACCGGCGACCTCGGCAACAATGGCAATGGCCAGGTACAGGTAAGCCATATTCTCACTCAACCAGGCGGGAAGAGCCTGGCGGTGCCCCTATGGCCCCGCCGGCAGTTTCCCGGTCAATGTCAGGGATAGGTATAGCTGGACTGCAGCCCCAGGGGCAGGCCGATGGACCAGTAGATCACCAGGAAGATCGACCAGCACAACAGGAAGGCCACTGAATAGGGCAGCATCAACGATACCAGGGTGCCGATACCGGTACCCTTCACGTAGCGCTGGCAATACACCACCACCAGTGGGAAATACGGCATCAGCGGGGTGATGATGTTGGTGGAGGAATCCCCCACCCGGTAGGCGGCCTGGGTCAGGTCCGGGGAGAAACCCACCTGCATCAGCATGGGTACAAAGATCGGGGCCAGCAGTGCCCATTTGGCGGAGGCGGAACCCACGAACAGGTTTACCGAGCCCACCAGCAGGATAATGCCCATCAGGGTCACGGGTCCCGGCAGGTTCATCGCCGCCAGCAGGCCGCCTCCCTCCACTGCCAGCAATGTACCGAGCCCGGAGCGGCCGAATTCGGCAATAAAGAGGGCACAGAAGAACGCCATCACGATGTAGTAGGACATGGAGCCGGTGGTCTTCGACATGGAGTCGATAACATCCTTCGACTTGCCAAAGGTGCCGGTCAGGTAGCCGAACACCACTCCCGGGATGATAAACAGCAGGAAGATCAGCGGCACGATCGACTTCATCGCCGGTGCACCGAAGGATGCCAGCTGGCCCGCACCATCGCGCAGGGCCGAAGACTCCGGCAGCATCCAGGCCACCAGCCCGGCAATGCCGGCAGCCATCACCAGCAGGGACCAGCGCAGCGCCCGGCGCTCGCGCTCGCCCATGTCCTGCATCACCGGCATCTCATTCTCGTCCCCGTCGATCTCCACGTCCCTGAGGCGCGGTTCGATGACCCGATCGGTGAGCCACCAGCCCAGCAGCACGATCACCAGGCAGGAAGCCGAGGTAAAGGCCCAGTTGTTCAGTGGGTTGAGCTGTACCTGTGCATCCACGATCTGCGCCGCCGACTGGGTAAAGCCCTGTAACAGGGGATCGATCGCCGAGGGCACGAAGTTGGCAGAGAAACCACCGGAGACGCCGGCAAACGCCGCCGCAATACCGGCCAGCGGATGGCGTCCGGCCGCATAGAAGATCACCCCACCCAGCGGTATCACCAGCACGTAGCCCGCATCCACTGCCGTGTGGCTGACGATGGCGACGAGGATCACCATTGGGGTCAGCAGCATCTGCGGGGTTACTCCCAGCAGCTTTTTCAGCACCGCATTGATAAACCCGCTCTGCTCTGCGACACCCACGCCGAGCATGGCCACCAGCACCACCCCCAGGGGGGCAAAGCCGGTAAAGGTCGTGACCATGTTGGAGAGAAAGTATGCGAGTGACTCCCCCGAGAGGAGATTGTTGATGCGGATCGCCTCACCGGTGGCCGGGTGCTGCGCGTCAAAGCTGACCCCGGACAACAGCCAGGAGAAGACCCATACGGTGACCATCAGGATCAGGAAGAGTACCGCCGGGTCCGGCAGGCGGTTGCCGATCACTTCTACCCGGTTCAGCGCCCGGTTGACCCAGCTGTTTTTTTCAATGCCCTTGCCACCTTCTACACCGGCGGCAGGACTCACCTCGACATCACTCATAACAGGGCTCCCTGTAATTAGTAGTTATTGTGCTTGTTTGTTGTTCTTATACATCCATCCGCGGGCCATGGCCCGCGGATGACTACATTGAGCGAATGCGCCGGCGAGCCGGCAACGCAATCAGCCGATCTTGCGGATACCCACCGCCGCGCGCAGCTTCTCGATAAACGGGGCGGAATAAGCCCGGGCCTTTTCGGCGCCCTTTTCCAGCTCTGCCTCGATATCCGCCGGGTTGGCCAGCAGCTCATGGTAACGCTCGCGGGCATCGCCGATCTGGCCATTGACCAGCTCGAACAGTTGCTTCTTGGCCTCGCCCCAGGCGATGCCCTCCTCGAAAGCCTTGCGCATCTCGGCGGTCTGCTCCGGGGTGGCAAACGCCTGCCAGACCTGGAACACGGTAGAGGTATCCGGGTCCTTGGGCTCGCCCGGTTCCAGCAGGTTGGTCTTGATCTTGTTGATGTGCTTTTTCAGCTGCTTTTCCGTCAGGAACAGCGGGATGGTATTGCCGTAGCTTTTACTCATCTTACGGCCGTCCAGGCCCTGCAGCACCGCTACATGATCATCCACGACCGCCTCCGGCAGCGCAAAGTGCTCGCCGTAATGGTGGTTGAAGCGCTGGGCGATATCACGGGCCATTTCGATGTGCTGGACCTGGTCCTTGCCCACAGGCACCTTGTTGGCGTTGAACATCAGGATATCGGCGGCCATCAGGATCGGGTAGCTGTACAGGCCCATGTTGATGCCGAAGTCGGAGTCCTCGCCGTCGGCCCGGTTGGCATCCACCGCCGCCTTGTAGGCGTGTGCACGGTTCATCAGGCCCTTGGCGGTCATGCAGGTCAGCAGCCAGGTGAGTTCCGGGATCTCATGGATATCGGACTGGCGGTAGAACACCACATTGTCGGTATTGAGTCCCAGGGCCAGCCAGGTGGCGGCAATTTCCCGGGTGGACTGGTGTACCTGCTCCGGGTCCTGGCACTTGATCAGCGCATGGTAGTCGGCGAGGAAGTAGAAGGACTGGTTGTTTTCCTCCTGGCTGGCGGCAATCGCCGGGCGGATGGCGCCCACGTAATTGCCCAGGTGGGGAGTGCCGGTGGTGGTGATGCCGGTCAGGACACGCTGCTTGCTCATAGATCCTTGGGTTTCCGTGCTACATACTGGTACAAATCTGAGCGACATGATACCCGTTTCAGCGGCGCGGTTGTATGCCGGGCCAACCGGCCCGGCCGCTCAAAATTCAACCAGGCCATATCTCTCCAGGGAGCCGGGTTGAACCGGTTACCACTACCAGCCCAAAGCCACCAGCACCTGACCCCACGCCCGGGGGACTACGTGCGCTTCACCCTGGAGCGCGCTTTTGACTTTCCGCTAACCATCCGGCTGGACCCGGTACCGGGTAGACTCTGTATTGCGGAAAGCACGCCCTGGGGCAAAGCCCGCACGGGGCCGGTATCACTGGAGGTCGAGGCCTCATTCGTCGACCGGATACGGCGGCTGGTAACCGGAAGCTACCTGGGCGCGCGCCCACCGCCGGAACGCCATGGCCTGGACGGCGCGGCCTGGAAGATAGAAGTTCAATGGGTAGGGGAGTACCATTCCAGCAGTGTATGGTCGCCGCAGTCAGGGCCCGAGTATGAACTGGGACGACGGCTGTTCAGGCGCGCGGCGCGCGCCGTCCCGCTGGGCGAGCTCTACTGAGCCCGGGCACCACCACCCGCGTAACCCGGCCGGCTGGCCCGGGCCCCTGTTATGGAGACTTGGCAGAGACATCGATGGCCAAAGAAATCGAGAGAAAATTCCTGGTGGAGCCCGGCTTTGCCGCTACCCTGGCCACCCGGGAGGGGGGCACCGCCGTATCCCAGGGCTACCTGCCGGTGTCCGGCACATCCACAGTCCGGGCGCGAATCTATGGCGACCGCGGCTTTCTCACCCTCAAGGGGGCCACCAGGGGTATTTCCCGCAGCGAGTTCGAATACGAAATTCCCGTGGCGGATGCACAGGAAATTATCGACACCCTGTGTGGGGGCCAGGTCATCGAGAAAACCCGCCACATCGTAACCGTGGGACAGCACAAGTGGGAGATCGACATTTTCTCGGGGCGTAACCGGGGACTGGTAGTGGCCGAAATTGAGCTGGAGTCGGAGGCCGAGGAATTCGAGCGCCCGGACTGGGTCACAGCAGAGGTTACCGGCGATCCCCGCTATTACAATGCGAACCTGGTCGACACCCCGTATTGTGACTGGTAACCGGGAGCCCAATGACAGATCCATGCAGTAATAAAGCCGCTATGCGGCGAATGCTTGCCAGTAATATCGCCATGGCGAGCGAATCGAGGTAGCCAAGCGCCCCATGATCAAGAAGACCCTAGCCCTTATCCTCCTGGCTTGCTGCGGGGCTGCAGCCGCCCTCCTCGCCTTTCCCGGGCTCAAATACACGATCTACCGCGAGCTTCCGGTCGACCTGCGCTGGAAAATTTCATATATCACCTCGGACAAGTTCCTGGTCGGCATGGTGTTCCTGATTAAGAGGGAAGACTCCCTGTTGCTGGTCCGCCACCGCTACCAGGATGCCTGGGGCCTGCCCGGGGGATGGCTCGAGCACGGTGAAACCGTGGAGCAGGCGGTGCGGCGTGAACTACAGGAAGAAATAGGGGCCGAGGTGCTGTCCACCCGGGTACTCGACGTGCGCAAACCCGCCTATACACCGGTGGTTGATATCGCGGTCCAGTGTGAAATCGCGGAAGGGGATATGGTATTCAATGACAGCGAGGTGGTGGAGACCCGCTTCTTCGCCCCGGATGACCTGCCGGAGGATATCCTCTACACACACAAGCCATACATCCAGCGCTATATGGCACTATCGCGGCTGACTGCTGCGGGCCAGTAGCAGGCCCCTGCAACGGGTGCGCGACAGCTGTCACCCAGCTGGTACACTCCTGCCTGTCACCGCTTTTACAGCAAGGGCCCAAACACCCATGTGCAGCCTGTTCGATGCAGACGACCATGCCGGCATAGAGCGATTTCTCGAGCAGGTGGGCGTCGGCTACCCGCAGAGAATGATTTATGGCCGCCGGCGCCGGCCGACCTCACAGGTCAGCATTGTCACCGGCCGCCACGGGACGCCCGAACTGGAGACGGCAATCTGGCACCTGTACCTGCAGAAAGAGGGTGACCACTACAGCCCCCATAAAAAATACTGGTCCATCAACAGTAACTGGCGCAAGTTACCCAAGCGTCCGGAGTACCGGCACTCCCGCTGCCTGATTCCGGCCAATGCCTGGGTTGAGAGCCAGCACGGCGACAACCCGGTGGAATTTTCGTTTGGACTACCTTTTTTCTTCTGCGGCCTGTACAAAAGCTGGGACGACGGCAGGCTGCTGAGCTGCTCGATCATTACGCTGCCCGCGCACCCGCTAACGGAACGCTTCCACGACAAGAGCCTGCCCATGATCGCCCCACCAAGCAGCGGATTTATCCGCCAGTGGCTGTCAGGCGATACCGATACCACGCCCTTCAGCCCCTACCTGGTACCGCGGGTCGACTACGCTGACCGGGTCCTGCAATACCGGCCAGTGAAACGCGCCACATCCACCGACTACACCGGTCCCGCTCTGCCGGTGGGCGCGCCCGGTGAGGGGCAGTCATGAACACATTCCTGGCCGTTATCGCGCTGGCAATCCTGGTCTGGGTGCTGCCGGTCTACTGGCAGAAATGGCGGCGGCGCTACCTGCGAGCGCGTCCCCTCACACCGTCGGCCTACCGGCACCTGCAATCCGCCCTGCCCTTTTACTCGGCCCTGGCGCCGGAAGCCCAGCGGGAATTGTGCGCCAATGTCAGCCTGTTCCTGCATGACAAGGAGTTTGTCGGCTGTGACGGCCTGCGGATAACCGATGAAATGCGGCTCTGCGTGGCCGCCTGGGCCTGCCTGCTGCTGACCGGCCGGCAAAACCGCTGCTACCCCGCACTGCGAACCGTGCTGCTTTACCCCGATACCTATGTGGCGCGGGAAACCCATTTCGAGGGCGCCATCGAGATGACCGCCGCCAGCGCGCGGGAGGGGGAGTCCCACTATCTCGGGCCGGTGGTGCTGTCCTGGGCTGACATCGAGGAAGACCTGCTCCACCCACAACAGGGCCGCAATGTGATCGTGCACGAATTTGCCCACAAGCTGGACGAAGAGGACGGTGTCTATGACGGCCGCCCCCTGTTCACCGATAATGAATCGGGACGTAACTGGGCGCCGGTCTTTCGGGAGGAATATGAGCGACTTCGACACCAGGTGATTAGGCAGGAGAAGAAAACAGGGACAGGCAATACCGGGAGCGACGAGGCTGCCGGGGGACAGGCTTCCATTCTCGACCCCTATGGCGCCCAGTCACCGGCGGAGTTTTTCGCCGTGGCATCAGAGTCTTTTTTCTCGATCCCGGTGGAGCTCAGGGACCACCATGGGAAGCTGTATGCAGAGCTGCGGGCCTTCTATCACCTGGACCCCGCCGCTTGGCACGATGAAAATCTGCGGGGCAGTCAACATCAAGCGTAACGCCTATATCATCCACCGGCACGTCGCACAGTGCGGCGGGATTGGCACGGATTACCCGCTCCCAGTCCTTCCGGGCCCGCAACTGGGCCAGTTGCCCCAGGAAGCACCGGCCGAACACCACCGGCTTGCCCCGCTGCCCCGCGAATACCGGCGCACAGATCTTGTCCGCCGCGCAGTGGCGCAAGAGCTCGCACAATGACTCGGGCCTTACAAACGGCATATCTGCCGGGCAGATCGCCAGGGCCCGTGGCGGCTCATCCAGCGACGCCAGTTTCGCGGCGGCAGCGGAGATACTGGCACCGATCCCTACCGGCCAGGCGGGGGCACGCACCAACTCCCCACCCTGCCCCGCCAGCAGGCGGCCCACCAGCCCGTCCCGGGAACGAACCACCACCTGCAGCCGGCCCGGCTCGGCGGGGCCCGGCCCCAGGGTATCCAGGGCCGCGCGAATACCGGCCAGTGTTGCCAGTAGCATGGGCTCCCCGTCGATATCCGCCAGGCGCTTGTCACTGCCGAACCGGTGCGAGTAGCCGGCGGCGAGAAGGATAGCGGCGTATTCCATCAGTGGCTCCCTGCCCCGGCGTCTTTCATGCCAACGCGGCTGTCCGGGTTTCCCCAAACTAATAGTCCCTCTTCCACTGAAGCTCCACGCTGCCGGCGCCACTTTCATTGCTACCGGCGGATTTCAGCTCCAGGTTCAGGTTGCGCCGCAATTCAATCTGCATCTGGGCCTCCCAGGGGTTGAGGGGATCAGTACTGCGCTGCAGTTCGATAAAGATGCGGCTGGTAATGTACTTGCCCAGGCTGAGCGCATAGCGATCCTGGCCTTCCTCGCCCTCCTCGCTCTTGATATCCAGCGTATCGACCCCGAGTAACTCCCGGGTTTTGGCCACCGGGTCGAAGCCGGCCCCGCCGCCCTGCAGGGTGCGCACTACCGTCACCAGCCTTACTGCCTGCAGTGGCGATATATCCTGCAGTGACTTGCCAAACAGCAGCTGGGCGAAGATCTCATCCTGGGCCGCCTCGGGCGTGGAGCTGAATTCGATATCCAGGTCGTCGGCGGTGCCGGAAATCTCGGCAATAATTTCACCGTCACTGTACTCGTGACGCCCCTTGACGAAAATGGCAGCCTCGCTGTTCTCGAACAGCACCCGACCTTCCAGCAGCTCGAAGCGCTTGCCCAGCAGGTCGAAATTACCCCGCACGATGGTGAGTTCCCCGGATGCGTTCGGGTTGGCCGCGGTGCCGGCGACATTTACCTGCCCCTGCAGCTCCGAGTTCAACCCCAGGCCACGCACGTAGGATTGCTGGTCCAGCACAACCTGGATCGCCAGCGCGATGTTCTCCAGGATGGGCGGGCCGCGCTGCTGCACCGGGCCGTCCACCTCGACTTCAACCACCTCGATTTCCGGCACACTGCTGCCGAACAGTTGCTCTACCTGTACTTCCAGCGGCCGCAGGGTCAGGCGCCCCTCCAGGCGCGCGTCCTCGGTGGTCCCGCTCAGTCCCAGCGTGCCGGATACAGCGCCGCGCACGGCGGGGGAATTGAGCAGGTGCAACCGCTGTGCACGCACCTCGAACGCCAGCTGCGGTGGCCCCACTGCCGGGAAGGTCACTGCACCACCGATATCAATGCGGCCATCCTCCCGGTCCTCCGCCCGCGCCTCCTCGATCACCCAGCGATCCGGGGTCAGGCGCGCCAGCAGGGCAATACGTCGCAGGCGGGTATTGCTCGGGCGATGTTCGTAGGAGCCCCCTTCAAGGCGCACCTCCCCCAGCATCCGGGGCTTCTCCACGGTGCCATCCGCGGTCAGGGTAAATTGCAGCTGCCCCTGCATGGTGTGAATCCCGGGATCGAGAAAAGCCTCAAGCACGGACAGGTCCGCGCTGCCCCCGCTGTCCAGGGCCAGGGGCAATGGCGGCCGCGCACTGCCGGCCGGGCGCTCGGCCAGCAGTATTTCCAGGATTGGCCCCACCTCCAGCTGTGCACTGGCCTCCGCCGCCCGGCGCGTGCCATGGTCCATCTCCAATTCCAGTTCCAGTGTGGGCCCCCGGGTCTGCCAGCGGATCGCGCCGGACAACGGTTTGCCATCAGTGACGCTGGTGAGGCCCAGCTCCCCCTGCAACTGCGGTTTGCGCGGACTGCCGGCGGCGGTCGCCTGCAGGGTAATCTCACCACGTTCGTTCAGTTCCGCCGGCAGGCCCAGCTCCAGGTCGGCCAGCATGGCATTGCCCCGCAGCTCCAGGTCGAGCTCTTTTTCATTCAGGCTGCCTTCGGCCAGAAGTCGGTTGCGGCCCGCCCACTGCAGGTCGACACCGGACAGGGAAATACTGCCCTGGCGGTAACCCACGTCGCCCTGCAGGCGCCAGGGCTCCTCGCGGAAGCTGCCCTGGGCGAGGATATTGACCTGGGCCTCGGGACTGGCGAAAGGCCCGGAGAATTCCCCGTCGAGGCTCACCTGACCCTCCAGTGTGGCGGGCAAGGACACGCCCGCCAACTCTGCCAGGGATACCGGGATATTGCGCCCCGCCACTGTTCCCCGGGCACGCTGCTTGCCCGGCTCGACGATCCCGTCCAGCTGCAGCCAGGCCTCACCCTGCCAGGCCAGCTGGGCGGATTCCCGGGCCAGCTCGCGCACGCGACTGGGGCTCTGCTGCGGCGCAAGTGAACCTTTGCCTCCCTCATCGCCATTGGTGACCGGGGACTGTTGTCCCGCCAGGGCGGTCACACCAAAACCGCGGCCGGGATCGAGACTGGAGAGTTCCAGCCGCACTCCGTCCAGCTGGATCCGGTCCATATCCCCGGCCACAGCCCCCTCCAGGCTATAGCGATAGTCTCGGTACTTGCCGTCCGAGTTAATACTGGCCTGGAGCTGTGGCTTGCTCCAGGGCCCGCGCACGGACAATTCCGCATCCAGGTTGACGGCAATGCCGGCCAGCTCGGGGATATCGAGCAGCAACCGCGGCGGGAATTCATCTGCCCTCGCCGTGAGTTGCAGCTGCAGGGTTTCCTTTTCCAGCGAGACGTCGCCATTCCCCCCCAGCTGGAAATGTTCGCCGCTGAGGCTGAATTCCCGCACGCGAATCTTTTTCGGGCCCCCCGCAACCACGGCGCGGAGATCACCCTGCAGCTCGCCATAAACCGGGCTGGCGAGGAGCGTGGCGGTAAAGTCCGGGTTGCCCCAGGGGCCACGGGCGCTAAGCTGCAGGCCGTCGATGGCACCGGAAAGCTCCGGCGGCAACTCCACCCGGCTCTCTTCCGGCAGCACCGCCAGCAGCGCGCGGATATCGTCCAGTTCCAGGCGCGCCAGCTCGCCCTGAAGATCGATGGACTCTGCGGGAATGTCCACTTCGCCGGCCAGGTCCAGGCGGGCGCCGGCAAATTCCAGCGTCGCACCCGCCAGCTCGATCACCTCATCCCGGGTCTGCACCCGGCCCTCCAGGTGTACCGGCTGCTGGCGGTAACTGCTGCGCAGCTCCACCATCCCTGAGACCGCCGGCAGCGACAGCGGGCCCTGCAGTGACAGGTCGGCGCTGAGCCAGCCGCCCTGCAGGTAATCCTGCCAGGGCTGTGAAATGGCCAGCGGCAGGCGATTGAGCCGAATTTCCGCATCCACCCGTTCGCCGCTGACAGAGCCTGAAATCGCGTGTTTTGTATCATCGACAGTCAGCGAAAGGCCGCCGGTCTCCACCAGCCAGGGCGACAGTGCGATTTCCAGGGGCCCGGCAAGCCCGAAGCGGTGGGACACCAGCGGCAGGGAAAATTCCTCGATGGTGACTGCCAGCCGGTCACCGGACTCGCGCACTGCAATCCGGCCACTGGCATCCAGCGCCTGCCCGGAGGGGAGCTGCAGCAGCTGGCCGGCAAATCCGCCGCTGTCCTCGCGCGCCAGGAATTCCACCCGGTAACGCCCTTCACTGGTCTCGCGGGCAGCCAGGCTTACCAACAGCCCCGCCCCGTCCAGCTCGCGTATTTCCAGCCCCCCGCGGGTTGTCTCGCCCTGCCAGCGAAAGTAGCCGTCCCCGTCCACGGCCACCGGGGGCAAATCCGGGTAGCGCCGGTCGATCACCCGCAGGCGATCGATGTCCAGCCGGCCGAGCCTGATGGAGGGAATATTGAGCGCCGCCGCCGGCTGCTCCTCCACCTCTGCCTCGGCCTGCTCGGCGCCGGCCTCCAGCAGCGACTGCAACACATCCAGGTCCAGCAACAGGTCGGCGGCACCCACCCGCTGGATATCCACCCTGCCGGCGACAAGCCCCGGCAGGTCGATGCCCAGCGCCAGCCCACGGGCCTGTAACAGCACCTCGCCCTCGTAATCCACTTTCAGGGAGGAAAACGACCAGGCGCCCAGGCGTTCACTGGCCACCTCGCCCGCCTGGATGCGTAGCCCCGGCACAAGGCGCTCGGAGAGGGCGAGCGCGCCGTGCGTCAGGGATACGCGCCCCGGGCCGGTGCCAACGAAATAAAGCAACGCCAGCAGAAGCACCAGCAGCACACTGGACACCAGTGCACCGCGACCGCCCAGGGAGTGCCAGAGACTGCGGAGCACCGTGCCAATGGCGCGCACGAAACCAGATGCCAGGGCAGAGAGCGACCGTGCCATATCAGAACGCCTGCCCCAGGCTCACGTATACCTGGAAGTCGTCATCGAGCCCTTCCCGCTTATCCAGGGGCACTGCAATGTCGAAGCGCACGGGCGCGAAGGAGGTGAAATAGCGCACACCGATACCCGCCCCCCACAACAGCGAATCGAAGCGCGGTTCAGGATCCAGGTAGGCATTGCCACCATCGACGAATATCACCCCGCCCCATTTTTCCGTAAAACGCAGACGTCCTTCCAGGGATATCTCACTGAGGGCGCGACCGCCAATCGGGTCACTCAGGCGCGGTTGCTCGCCCGGCTCTTCCGGCTCGATCACCCGGCGCGGGCCCAGCGCCTGGTAACCGTAGCCGCGCACGGAGCCACCGCCGCCGGCGTAGAAGCGCTCGTCCGCCGGCACATCGGCATTGTCGGCACCGGATATCACCCCGGCCTTGAGGCGCAGCGCCAGGGTTGGCTCCCAGCGGGTATCTGCAAGCGTGTGGTAACCGGTCCCTACCACCAGGCTTTTCACAAAATTGCTGCCGCTGGTGCCGAGGTCCACATAGGGCTTCACCTCCAGCGCCGCAGTCGCACCCTTGCGCGCATCGAGCGGGCTGTCGGTCGTATCCCATTTCAGGCCCAGCGGGAAAGCCAGCAACTGGTAGTTCTCGGTGATACCGCCCTCTTCCTCGATATCACTGAATTTCAGCTCGCTGCCGACACTCGCCGTCCGATGCTCACTGAGCTTGCGGGAGATGGTTGCACCCACGGTGAACGATTCCGCCTGGTAGGCATCGCGCTCCTCATTGGAGAGTTCCACCTTGCCGGTCAGGTCCTGGTCATCGCGCAGGAAGCGTGGCACCAGCAGTCGCGCCTTCAGGCTCTGCTGCACGGGATTGGCCTTGCTCTCGATATCAATTTTCTCGCCGCGATGGAAAACATTGCGGTGCTCCCAGCCCGCCGACACACCGGCGCCCTCGCTGGAGGTGTAGCCGACACCCAACTTGACGGTGCGATGCTTGCGCTCCTGGATCCGGAAAGTAATATCCACAACACCGCCGTAGGGCTCGGAAACCTCGCTGCCCACCCCGGCCACCAGGTTGGTACGCAGCAATCGCAACTGGGCAGCGTCCAGCCGGCTGCGCTTGAAACACTCACCGGACGTGATGCCGACTTTATCGCGCAGGTAATCGCCATCGATTGTGGTAACACCCTCGATATAGACCTGGCCCACAACAACCTCGGGACTGGGGGCCACACGGTAAACCAGTCGCGCAGCAGCCTCGCTGTGTATGACCGTGGCCTCATAACTCACATCCACATTCAACAGGCAGGCATTGTCATTGAGGTACTTCTCGATCACTGTCACGCCTTCCTTGACCTTCTCGGCGTTGAGTGGATCGCCAATCTGCAGGGGCAGCGCGCCGAGGCCACGACGCAACTGGGGCGGCATCTCCACCGAGATATCCTTGATCAGGTAGCGGGGGCCCGGCTCGACGCGATAGACAATCTTGCCGTCACTAACCGATTCGCGCACACGGCTGTCGTAGTAGCCGCGCGAGCGCAGCAGTTTCTCCAGGTTACCCCGTTCGTAGCGCGCCACATCCCGCGGGTCCTCATAGTTCTCCAGCACACTGCTGCCCTTGCGCAGGTCCTTGAGCTGGTCGCCCAGCCACTCTTCCAGGTCACGGTCACCCGCTACCCGCACCCGGAAATCGGGCAGTTGATCGAAGAAGGGAATGGCGCGCGCAGCCTGCATGGGGCCGAACAGCACTGCCGCCAGGAGAATACCGATTAGTACGCGCAAAGAACTCATCCATTATTGAATTACGGCTGTGGGGAATCGCCGCGCAGCCGATCCCGCCCGGGCGGGCGGGAAGAATGTCCATTTACCCTTCGATCCTGGTTTGCGCCGGAAGTTGCGTGTCCCGGGTCAGCGGGTGCTGCCGGCGCCGGTGCCGAGCAGCGGGTTGCAGTCGCGGATTATCACCCGGCCTTCCAGCAGGTTGCCCTTGGAATATTCGGAGAAAATACACTGGTTCGTTTGCGGATCGTAATTCTCGATCCACAGGTTGTCTTCTTTCCAGGTGGCACCGATATGGCGCTGCCCCTCAGGCACGGAAATACGCATCACCCCGCCAAACCGCTTGACGAAGACCTGTTCGAAATGGAAATAGTAAGCGAGCCAACCCACCAGAAAGATAATGACAGCAAAAATGCCCCCCACTTTCAGGCTACCCATGCGACTACCCGCCAGGAGCGAAAAAACGACAAGGGCAATCACTGCTGCCCAATAGAGATACGTGATCATCAGTGCTCTTCCGTGAAGATTATTGGAGGTTATAAAAGCGTTTCTTGCGACTTCAGGGTAGCGCAGTTTGGCAGGAATGGTACAGCGCCAGGGGATGGGGCGACGCGGAGAAGGGACCGGGCGGCTGCCGGTTTATACCGGCCGCCGCCCTTTGCCGGAATCGATCAGTTGGATCCCAGTTCCGGCAGGTTTTTATAAAGTGCCAGGGCCTCGGGGTTGGCCAGCGCTTCCTGGTTCTTCACCGGCTTGCCGTGCACCACATTGCGTACCGCCAGTTCAACGATTTTACCGCTGATGGTACGTGGGATATCGGTGACCTGGATCACCTTGGCCGGCACATGGCGCGGCGTGGTGTTGGCGCGGATGGTGGTACGGATCTTCTGCACCAGCTCATCGTCCAGGGTGACACCGTCGCGCAGAACCACGAACAACACCACCCGAACATCATCCTGCCATTCCTGGCCGATACAGATACTGTCCAGCACCTCCTCGACTTTTTCCACCTGGCGATAGATCTCGGCGGTACCGATACGCACCCCGCCGGGGTTGAGTACCGCATCGGAGCGGCCGTAAATGATCACCCCGCCATGTCCGGTGATTTCCGCGTAATCACCATGGGCCCATACGCCAGGCCAGTTCTCGAAGTACGCGCTGTGGTACCTGGAACCATCTTCATCATTCCAGAACCCGATCGGCATACACGGAAAGGATTTCGCGCATACCAGCTCACCTTTCTCACCGACCACCGGCTCGCCGTCGTCGTTCCATACCTCCACGGCCATGCCCAGCCCACGGCACTGCAGCTCACCGGCATAGACCGGCAGGGCCGGGTTGCCCAGGGCAAAACAGGAGATGATGTCAGTGCCACCGGAGATGGAAGACAGGCACAGGTCGGCCTTGATATCCCGGTAGACATAGCGGAAACCCTCGTGGGCCAACGGTGAACCAGTCGACAGCACTGCGCGCAGGTTCTCCAGTTTATGGGTCTCGCGGGGCTTGCGGCCGGCCTTTTCCAGCGCGGCGATGTACTTGGCGCTGGTGCCGAAAACACTGATGCCTTCCTCGTCCGCCATATCCCACAGGCTCTCCGCCGCCGGGTAGAACGGGGAACCGTCGAACAGCACCAGGGTAGCACCGCAGGCGAGGCCACTCACCAGCCAGTTCCACATCATCCAACCACAGGTGGTGAAGTAGAACAGGGTATCGTCCCGGTCCAGGTCACAGTGCAGGCGGTGCTCCTTGAGGTGCTGCAGCAGGGTGCCGCCGGCACCGTGCACGATGCACTTGGGCACCCCGGTGGTTCCGGAGGAATACATGATATACAGCGGGTGGTTGAACTCCGTCTGCACGAAAGTCAGCGGCTGTTCGGGAGCGCCTTTGATAAAGGCCTCCACAGTGGTGCTGCCCGGCAGGTCGGCCACGGCTGCAGCCGTATCGTCGGCGGAGCGCGCCACCGGCACCACCACTATCTTCTCCAGCGAGTCGATTCGCGCGGCTATCTCACGGATCCGCGGCAGGGAATCGATGGTCTTGCCGTTGTAGAAGTAGCCTTCACAGGCGAACAGTATTTTCGGCGCCACCTGGCCGAAGCGGTCAAGCACCCCGTTGATCCCGAAATCCGGTGAACAGGAGGTCCAGATGGCGCCCAGGCTGGCGGTAGCCAGCATCGCGACCACAGTATCCATAACATTGGGCATGAAACCGGCGACACGGTCGCCCTCGACGACGCCCTGTTCCGCCAGTGCCGCGGCCAGGCGCTCCACCCGGGCAAACAGTTCAGCGTAGGTGAGCTGGCGGCGGCTGCCATTTTCCAGTCGCTCCACCAGGGCCGTGCGATCGTCGCGGTAACGCAGGAGGTTCTCGGCGAAATTCAGCCGCGCGCCGGGAAACCAGCGCGCTCCTGGCATCTCGTCATTCTCCAGCACGGTGTCGCCCCGCTCGCTGGCTATGACCCCGGTCTCGTCCCACAACAGCTTCCAGAACTCCTCCCGGTGATCCACCGACCACTGGTGCAGCGCGTGGTAATCCTCCAGTTTGGTGGAGAAGCGCTCGTTGACCAGCCGGCGGAACCGGTCCATCTGGGTGGCGGCTACGGCCTCCGGCGTCGGCTGCCACAGGGGCTGTGCGGTTTTACTCATCTCGTCTGACCTTCTGTGTTTATTGTCTTCCGGGCCCGGAAAAATACGGGCATCACAGGCATGTCACAATCATGCCTTGGTCTTACTCTTAATAAAATTTAAAATATATTTATAATTGTTAACTTTAAGTTAAATTATGACCAGGTTACGGTTAACAGTCTAATGAGTGCCACTCTCAAGCAATTGCGCGCTTTTGTCGCGGTCGCCAGAAGCCGCAGCCTGGCCGAGGCCAGCGCCCTGCTGCATATCTCGCAACCGGCCCTGTCGGTGGCCATCCGCAACCTGGAGGAGGCAGCGGGCGGCCCATTGTTCAACCGCGACAGTCGCCAGCTGGCACTCACGCCGGAAGGGAGCGAGTTTCTCGGCCGGGCGGAACAACTCCTGAATAACTGGGACCAGTCCATGGAGGCGATCCAGCAACGCTTCAGGCTGGAACAGGGACAACTGAACCTGGCGGTGATACCCGCCTTTGCCCTTAACCGGTTGCCGGGCTTGTTGGCAGAATTCAATCGCCGGCATCCATCCATCAACATCGTGATCGAGGATATCGTAATGGAGCGGGTGCAGCGGGCTGTCCAGGAAGGCCGGGCGGAAATTGGCATTGCATTCCGCCCCGATGACCTGGCCGGACTCGAATTTCACGGATTTGCGAGAGATCGCTTTATCGCAGTAGTGCCACCGGAACACCCGCTGGCGGACCGGGACTCTGTGACCTGGCAGGCGCTCGCCGCGGAGCCGTTTATCGCCATGAACCGGGGCTCGGCAGTGAGGCGCTGGACCGATGCGGCGATGGCAGAGAGCGGCTACAGTGGCAGGTTATTATGCGAAGCCAACCAACTCAGCACTATCGGCCAGCTGGTGCGGGCCGGCATCGGCGCCAGCGTGGTCCCTGAGCTTTGTCGACCGCAGATGCGCGACTACGGCCTGCCCTGCCTCCCCCTGCAGGCACCAGTGGTTGAGCAGGAAGTCGGTGTGCTGCTGCGCAGCCGCGGTGCGCTGTCGGCACCGGCCAGTGCACTTTTGCAGCTGGTGACAGAGCCATCCGGCAGCCACTGAAGCCGCCTCCTCTTAAGCACTCAGGCCGGCCGGTCGGCGATCGTGCGGAAGTAGCGTCGCAGGTTCTGCAGCAGGTCCCACCCGGTAACCAGCGCGGCAACGATAACCACCAGCTGCCACTTGGCTGCCGGCATTTCCCATGAATTAACCCCGGCGCCTTCCCACTGCAAGCTGAATACCTGCTCCAGGCCGAACAGCTGCGCAAAGAGAAACAGCCACAACAGGTTGATGGCACTATCCAGTGCCAGCTTGGCCCGGGTCCAGAATGGCAGGAAGAGCTTGTCCAGTGCCATCAACAGGTTCAGGGCAATAGCCATGTTCAACCACGGGAGCAGTGCGCGCAATTCGCTGGATATCGTGACCTCAATACCCCCGGGGCCGGTCGCCTGAATCGCGGGAAACAGGTCGTTGAGCCAGCCCGCGAGCAGGACCATGGCCACCAGCTCCACCGCGCTGTCAAAAGCGCTGATACGCTGGCCCGCTGCGGCAATCCTGGGCAGTTTCCGGGGATCCCACTTGCCGAATGCATCGCTGAAACTGATGCTTTCACCGGCCAGGAAAAAGCCCAGTGTCACCAGTGCAAAACTGTATAGGCCTGCATCGAAACTGCCCTTCAACCACCCCAGAGCGGCGGCCAGGAACTGCGGCTGCGACTGGTTGAGCAACTCGACCAGTAGCACCGCACCGTTACCGATCAGGATCGCCAGGAAGACCCACTTCAGGACCTGCATATACAGTGGTAACAGCGCCTCACTCACCAGCGCCCTGCGCGGCTGGTAGGCCGCAGCCACTTCCATCGGATGCCCCCTGCGCTTGAGCAATTCCGACAGCTCGGACTCGGTGGGATCACGGCCCAGCGCCTCGCTTAAATCGTCGTACTGGTCCTGCAGGCCCGAATAGAGTTCGCTGCCGATATCATCCCGCAGGCCGCCCGGCAGGTAAGTCTTGACGTTATCCACATATCGCTGCAGTAGTTCCATTACCACTCCTCCCCAAGCTTATCGATAGCGTGATTAAGTTTGCGCCACTCCCCTGTCATCAGCTCCAATGCCGCCCTGCCATCTTCCGCGATGACATAAAAGCGCCGTTTGCGGCCATCGTGGACCTGCCAGGTGCTGCTGAGCAGCCCCTGTCCCTCGAGCCGCCGGAGCAGCGGGTAGAGCGTGCCCTCGTCGATTTCCAGGCCGATGGCGGCGAGACGCTTGCGTAGGGAATAGCCGTAGTGCGGCTTACCCAGGGCCCGCAGCACCGCCAGTACCAGCATCCCCCGGCGCATTTCCATCGCCAGTTTGTTGAGCCGCTCCGCATCCAGCGTCATGTCGCTCCTCCACATACTGTGTGATGCACAGCATATACTGTGTAACACACAGCATAGGAATGCAAGCGCGAAACCCGGCCGCAGAAATTACCCAAGTTGTACCAATTGCCCGGGAGAGGATGACTCAACGGGCCTGTTGCGGAGTGAGGGAGGGGAAAACCAGGGAGGAATCAAAAGCGGGAAGCCGCGGTAATAGTACCCACCGCCTGACGGGTATCACCTGCCGGGGCGCCCGTTCCCCGCGGGGGGAACGGGTGCAGGAGACTGACTCCCGGCAGGGGCGCCCTACCCGGGCGCCTTGCTTGTGGAGGATTATTTCTTGGTAGTAGCCCGTAGCATCCAGGCGGTTTTTTCGTGCACGCTCATGCGGTCGGAGACCAGCGCCATGGTGGATTCGTCATCCGCGTCCTGCGCGGCCTTCAACACTTCGCGACAGGTCTTGACCACCTGCTCGTGGCCCTGCGTGAGAATTTCCACCATTTTCTCCGCCGCGGGAATGGAATCCACTTCCTTGATGGAGCTGAGCTCGGCAAACGCCTTGTAGGTGCCAGGGGCCTCAACATCCAGGGTGCGGATACGCTCGGCGATGTCGTCGACAGCCTCGGCCAGCTCGGTGTAATGCTCCTCGAACATCAGGTGCAGTTCACGAAACAGCGGGCCGGTGACATTCCAGTGGAAATTGTGTGTCTGCAGGTAGAGCGTATAACTGTCCGCCAACAGGCGCTTCAGGCCGTGGGCGACTTTTTCACGATCCTGCTCGTTAATACCGATGTCGATCTTGGTCATAATCCACCTCTTGTTGCTGTCTTGAAAAAACTTCCCGAAAGCCGAATGACTTATCGAATTGACCCCATAGTAACGCCGCAGTCAGAAATTAAAAATTTATTTGGGGAATAGGTTCGATAAGGAAAAGCTATCTGGTGCCGGCGCGACAATATTGCAAGCTTAGCCGCGATTACAGGTTTCGCGGCCCCGCAGCGCCAGAAATCCGGCAATCCCTGCTATCAGCGCCCGGTCCCCGCCTTTGGCCGCCCGCGGGCGAGATAACCGGCATCAACGCCGAACCAGAACGCACTCTCCGCGGGGTCAAAGTACATATGCCGCACATTGCCACCGCCGGGTACCGGCGAACTGCTGAAAAATTCCTGCCGGCCAAGGTCGAACCCCAGCACCCGGTTGGGCATCACGCCGGTATCGACAACCCAGAGATGCCCCCTGTTGTCGAGGGCGGTGCCATAAGGGCGCGGGGAGTCTCCCGGCAGCCGCCACTCGGCAAACCGGTCGCTCTCAGGCTGGTAGCGGCCGAGGAAACCGCCGACATAGTCCACATACCAGATATCGCCACGCTCATCGATCTCCAGCCGGCGCGGCCGCCCGTCGGGACGCGGCAGCTCAAACTCGGTCAGCTGCATGGTATCCGGATCTACCCTGGCGAGGCGGTTGGTACCGAACAGTGCCACCCACGGGTGATCGTCACTGTCCAGTTTGATGCCGTAAGGGCGCGCACCGGCAACGCTGGGCTGCACCGACCGCACCCTGCCGCTGCCTGTATCGAGTAGCCCGATGCGGTTGCTGTGCTGTGCGGTAAACCAGATATTGCCCTCGCCATTCAATACCAGCGTGTGCGGATCGTCGACACCTTCGGGCATGGAAAAGCGCCGGATACCACCGTTCGACGGATCCAGCCGGCCAATATGGGCATTGCGGTTACCGGCGTACCAGATATGGCCTTCAGGATCGACAACCAGGTTGTGCGGGTGGGAGTTCTCCGGCACCTCGAACTGTTTGAGGTCCCCCGTTGACGGATCGAGGCGGCCAATATAATTGCCGGCCTGGCCGCAGAACCAGACCGAACCGCGGCTATCCACAAATGGGTCCCGTGGGCGACCACCCCAGGGTATTCGCCATACCCGGATTTCCAGCTGGTCCGGCAGCGAGGTATCCGTATCCTGAAATGCCTTGCCTGCCGCGTTGCCGTCCGCTCCGCTTTTATCCTCCGGGCCGTCCAGCTTTTGTGCCGCAACAGGGGTAATCCACAGGGAGAGAGTGAGAAAAGCGGTGAAGAGTAAAACAACCGGCCAGGAAATGGCGGATGGGAAAAGCCTGTGAAGTAAGGATAAATCCCGGGAAGAGGGATTCCGGGGTTCAACAGCACGCATAGGCCGACTCCTGTCGATCAGTCCGTGTGGTAAACCACTCGCCACTGCGAATGGTTTTTATCGCCAGGCCAGCTGCTCCCGGGGCGCTTGCGATCAGTGCCCTGCACTGGTGGTGTCACGGCCCGCCTCGGCCCCTGCCGTATCATCCAGCGCGGCACCTGCCATATAGCGGATCAGGCCGGCGAATTCGGATTCAGTGCAATCGAAGCACAGCCCCCGGGGAGGCATGGCCCTGTAACCCTCCATGGCGTTGGTCACCAGCACATCCAACCCCTTTGCGGCACGGGGTTTCCAGGCCGCCACGTCGCCGGTACGGGGCGCGCCGGTGACACCGGGCCCGTGGCAACTGTGGCAACTGCGCAGGTAGGTTTCACGAATGTCCTCCGGCGCCGCCCCGCTTGCGGCCTGTATTCCCGCCGGCTGCGAGGCTGCAGCCTGCGATGAAACCGCTGGATCGTCCCCGGGGGCACAGGCGACCAGTACCAGGGTGGCTGTCAGGATGGGGAGCAATCGTTTCATTGTTGTTATTTCCGTATGCATTGTCGGCGCACAGTCCCCGGCAGGACTCCGGCTGCACGCCGGAGGGTAACCCGGGCCCGTACAGATTCCCGCACGAATCCGGACGGGTGGCTGCAAAAGTCCGCTCACTGGCCCGGGAAACATTCGGGACATTGATTATTACCCTGCAGCTGCAGCGACCGCAACTCCAGTGTCTGCGCCTCGAACAGTTGTAACCGGCCCAGGCTCGGCACCGGCAGTCCCAGCAAAAACTTGATCGCCTCGATCGCCTGCAGGCTCCCCATCACCCCCAGGGCCGGCCCCAGCACTCCCGCACTGGCACAGTTAGCCGCCTCCCGCTCCCCGCCGGGGGGGAAAAGGCAGGCATAGCAGGGGCTCAGCCCGGTGGCAAAATCAAAGCTCACCAGCTGGCCGGAAAAACCCCGCGCCGATGCCATCACCACCGGCCTGCGGGCCTCACGGCAGGCACTGTTGATGGCATAGCGGCTGTCCAGGTTATCCGTGCAGTCGAGCACCAGGTCCATTTGCGGAACCTGGTCACGCAACCAGGCGGCATCGGCCATGCGCACGTGTCCCTGCACCCGGATTTCCGGGTTCGCCGCCACCAGCTGCTGCGCCGCCACCTCCGCCTTGGGTTTGTCCCGGTGATTGGTCTTGTAGAGAATCTGTCGCTGCAGGTTGGATATTTCCAGTCGGTCGCCATCCACCAGGTGTAATTCGCCGATCCCGGCCGCCGCCAGGTAGAGCGCCGCCGGGCTGCCGAGTCCGCCCATACCGACGATCATCACCCGAGCGCGACCGAGTTTTTCCTGGCCGCCCTCGCCCACTTCGGGCAGCATGATCTGGCGACTGTAGCGCTGGTATTGCCTGTTACTGAGCATGATTCAATTCCCGCAAATGGCCCGCAGCTCGCGCACGGCCTGTCGGTAATCCGCCGCCCGGGTAATGGCGCTGACCACGGCAATACTGCCCACGCCAGTGGCCGCCACCGCCGGGGCCCGCTCGATATTGATGCCACCGATTGCCACCAGCGGGATATCTGTCACCAGTGCCGCCATCCGCGCAAGCTTGGCCACCCCCTGCAACTGGTCACTCATATCCTTGGTATCGGTGGCAAAGATGGCCCCGATGGCCAGGTAGCTGGGGCGATAGCGATAGGCGCGCAGCAATTCATAAAAACCATGGGTGCTGATACCCAGCTTCAGCCCCGCAGCCCTGATCGCCTTCAGGTCGGCGGCCTGCAGGTCCTCCTGTCCCAGGTGTACCCCGTAGGCACCGCACTCAATGGCAAGCTGCCAGTGATCATTGATAAAGAGGCGCAGGCGATACTGCCGGCCAATAACGACCGCCCGCTCAACCTGCCCTCGCAGGTTTGTGCCGGCCTCCTTGATCCGCAGTTGCAGGGTCTTAACCCCTTCCGCCGCCAGTTTTTCCAGCCACTCGACCGAATCGACAACTGGGTAAAGCCCCAGCGTCCCACTATCCGTGGCGGCGAAGTCGCTGGTAAAAAGGCGGCTGCCGGATGCGTCGAATGTACCATAAAGGCTGGCCGATTCTTCCTGCGGCAGCAGCACCCGGGGGAAATCCACCATTTCAACCGGCCAGCCACAATGCCCCACCGGGCCCGGGCCACTGCCCACGGTATCGCCATCCCCCAGGCGCAGGCCCCTCTGGACATAGGCCTTGGCCACCACACAGGCATCCCGCAGCGGATAACCAAGTGCGGTACAGGCGGCAATTGCGGAAGACAGGGTACAGCCGGTGCCATGGGTGTTGACCGAAGGCTGCTTATCGCCAATTAGCCAGTCACTCCGCGCCCCGTCCCAGAGCAGGTCGGCAACCTCCCCGGGCTGGATTTCCGCGTGGCCACCGGTGACCAGCACCGCGCGACAGCCACCGGCATGCAACAGGCGCGCCGCGTGCTGAATCTGCTCCGCGCTGCCCACAGGCGCACGTGCCAGCCACTCCAGTTCGTGCAGGTTCGGGGTCACCAGGTCACACAGCGGGAACAGCTCGCGCATCACCAGTTCACCGATGCCTTCCTCGGCCAGGTTGTCGCCACTGGTAGCAACAGCCACCGGGTCGTAGATTACCGGCACCGGCGTCACCGCCTTGAGACGGTGCAGGAACTCCGCCAGGGCGAGCACCTGCCCGGCATTGGCCACCAGGCCAATCTTGATCGCGTCGGGGAAAAGGTCACGCTGCAGCGCCTCCAGCTGCCCGCTCAGTACATCCAGGGGGACCGCATTGACGGCCGCAACTTCCACGGTGTTCTGTGCAGTATTGGCGGTGATGGCAGTGCAACCGTGGCAACCGAGATCGGCAAAGGTAAGCAGGTCCGCCTGGATACCGGCGCCACCGCCGGAATCACTGCCGGCGATGGTCCAGACAATCGGTTTTGTTTGCATTTGCATAAACTATTTACAACTTGTTCCTGGCACAGGGGATTACCGCGGCTCCCGCTTTGCCGTGCTTCACATCTTATTATTCACGCCGTGTATGACCGGGTTTCGACTCAGGAATTCACCTGCCCGGCAACTCGATGCTTGCGGCGGCCGTCCAACGGTGGCACCAGCGAGCTCAGCACTGCTGGCTATCCACACGGAAATCCTCCGTCGCCGAAAGCGTTGTGCGCTGTCAATTCCGGCCCGCGGTTTCCGCCTGCTGCCAGAACGGCATATCCAGCGTCGGGGTACTGGGGCTGGCGGTCTGGCGCTGGACCATCAGGCCGGCCCGGTGTGCCGCGCGTCCACTCTCCACCGCCAGCCGGAAAGCCCGGGCCATAGCGGCCGGGTCCTGTGCCCTGGCGATGGCGGTGTTCAGCAGGATGGCATCGAAACCCATTTCCATGGCTTCTGCTGCCTGGGAGGGCGCTCCTATGCCCGCATCAATAATCAGCGGGATATCCGGCAGACGGTCGCGCAATGTCTGCAGGTTGTATTTATTCATCAGGCCCAGCCCGGTCCCAATCGGCGCGCCCCAGGGCATCAGCACCTCACAGCCCACGTCCAGCAGCTTGCGGCAAACCAGCAGGTCGTCAGTGCAGTAAGGCAATACCCTGAAGCCGCGCTGCACCAGTTCCCTTGCCGCTTCCACCAGGCCGTACGGATCGGGCTGCAGGTTGTAATCATCCCCCACCACCTCGAGCTTCAGCCAGTCGGTACGGAAGATTTCCCGCGACATTTCCGCCAGGGCGATTGCCTCCGCGGGTGACTTGCAACCGGCGGTGTTGGGTAATAACGAGCAACCGGACTCCTGGATATAATCCCACAGCATCTTGCCCTGCTGCTGGGCCGGGTTCTGCCGGCGCAGCGACAGGGTGATGATCTCGGCTCCCGCCTCAACCACGGACTGGCGCATGATTGCCGGCGACGGGTACATGGCCGTGCCCACCAGCAGGCGTGAGGAAAAAGATTTGCCGTACAGTGCCAGCTCATCGCTCATATCAGCCTCCGACCACCGGCGCCACTACATCCAGTGCATCGCCGTCATTGAGTATTGTTTCCGCATAGCGGCCCCGCGGCACAAAGTTACCGTTGAGGGCCACGGCAAAGGTATCGCCCTCATAGCCCAGCCACAGTAGGAAATGGTCGAGGTTCCTCTCTTCCGGGAGCGGCTGTGTTTCCCCGTTGACCTGGATTTTTATCGGCTTGCTCATGGGATTCGCATTTCACCTCGCTTTATGGCTGCCTGTTCAGCAGTAAGTTATTGCTGTATATCCGGGGCGGTGGATAGCTGCATCCCGGCCGTCCTTCATGCCAACTGCTGCACCTGCCCTATCGCCAACTGCTCCACCCGTTCGGCCAGTGCCGGCGCCAGCAGGTAGCCATGCCGGTACAATCCATTGACACTGACCAGCCCCGGCTCCCCCTCCACCACGGGCAGGTTATCCATAGTGGCCGGACGGCAGTTGACGCGGGTCTCGATAATCCGCGCCTCGGCAAATGCCGGGTTCAGGGAGTACAGGGCCGAGGATAATTCCATGCAGGAACGCAGGCTGGTCGGCGACATATCCTCGCTCTCGATTTCAGTGGCGCCAATCACCGTCTGGCCGTTTTCTCTTGGTACCGCGTATAACTGGTAGCGGGGATGCAGCAGGCGCACCGGGCGCCGCAACTGCACCTCGGGCGTTTCCACCACCAGTACCTCGCCGCGCACGCCGCGCAGGCCCGGCACCCGATCCCTCGCACCAAGCCCACGGCAATCCACCACCAACTCAAACTCCTGCCGGCGACCGCCCTCGAAAATTGTGAACGGCTCGCAGTCCACCGGGCATTCCTCGCGCAGGGAAACCCGCTGCCGACGGAGTACCTCCAGCAGGGCCGGCAACAGGCGCCGGTTGTCGATATCGCCCTCCGGGGCCAGGAACAACCCCCGCTCAAAGCCGGCCAGCGCCGGCTCCAGCTCCCACAGCTCAGTGGCGGCAACGGCCCGCAGCTGCCCCAGCTCCCCGGCCTCGAGCTTGCCCTGTAGTTCGCGCTGGAATTGCAGCAACTCGCTGCGGTCACGGCCGTGTGCCACCAGCACACTACCGGCCTGGCGAAACCCCACCGGGGAACCGCAGAGGAGCTGCAGGCACCCGCTCCATTCCCGCCATAGCACCAGGCTGCGTAGGCCCAGCTCGTATACCGAGCGTTCGCTGTGCACCAGTTCTGAAAGCGGTGAAATCATTCCCGCAGCGGTCCAGCAGGCACCACTCGGGCGCGCCAGGCTGCCCGCCTCGAACAGGGTGATATCCAGCCCGCGCAATGCCAGGCGCCAGGCCAGCAGGCGCCCCATCAGGCCGCCGCCGGCGATGGCGACGCGGGGACATTGGTTGGAGACAGTCAGGGTCATCGGTTTTCCTGTGCCGGGAGCTCTCGAATGCCGAAGTTGCGGCGCGCTGCATCAGCCCTTGTGATACAACTCGCTGCCCATGTCCTTGAACTTGAGCGCCATTTCCTCCATGCCCTGTTCCGCCTCAAGCTTGCGGGAATAGTCCCGCACATCCTGGGAAATTTTCATGGAGCAGAACTTGGGACCACACATGGAACAGAAATGCGCCACCTTACCGGATTCCTTCGGCAAGGTTTCATCGTGGTAAGTGCGTGCACGCTCCGGATCCAGGCCCAGGTTGAACTGGTCTTCCCAGCGGAACTCGAAGCGGGCTTTGGACAATGCATCGTCGCGCTGCTGCGCGCGGGGGTGGCCCTTGGCCAGGTCCGCGGCGTGGGCGGCGATCTTGTAGGCCATCAGCCCCTCTTTTACGTCTTCCTTGTTGGGCAGGCCCAGGTGTTCCTTGGGCGTCACGTAACAGAGCATGGCGCAGCCGTAGGTACCGATCAGTGCAGCCCCGATACCGGAAGTGATATGGTCATAGCCCGGCGCGATATCAGTGGTCAGCGGACCGAGGGTATAGAACGGCGCGCCGTGGCAGTGCTTGAGCTGCTCATCCATGTTTTCGCGGATTTTGTGGATGGCCACGTGGCCCGGCCCCTCGATCATAGTCTGCACGTCGTGGCGCCAGGCAATTTCAGTCAGCTCACCCAGGGTGTGCAACTCACCGAACTGGGCCTCGTCATTGGCGTCGGCAATACAACCCGGACGCAGGCCATCGCCGAGGCTGAAGCTCACATCATAGGCTTTCATGATCTCGCAGATTTCCTCAAAGTGGGTGTAGAGGAAATTCTCCCGGTGGTGGGCCAGGCACCACTTGGCCATGATGGAGCCACCGCGGGACACGATGCCCGTGACGCGTTTTGCGGTAAGCGGCACATAGCGCAGCAATACCCCGGCGTGAATGGTGAAGTAGTCCACCCCCTGCTCCGCCTGTTCCACCAGGGTATCGCGGAACACTTCCCAGTTCAGGTCTTCGGCAACCCCATTCACTTTTTCCAGGGCCTGGTAAATCGGTACCGTGCCGATGGGGACCGGTGAATTGCGCAGGATCCATTCGCGCGTCTCGTGGATATTCTGGCCCGTGGACAGGTCCATCACCGTATCCGCGCCCCAGCGCGTGGACCATACCAGTTTCTCCACCTCCTCCTCGATGGACGAGGTGACTGCGGAATTGCCGATATTTGCATTCACCTTGCACAGGAAATTGCGCCCGATGATCATCGGTTCCAGCTCCGGGTGATTGATATTGGCGGGGATGATCGCGCGCCCCTCCGCCACTTCACGGCGCACAAATTCCGGGGTGATCTGTTCCGGGATAAAAATGCCGTCGCGGGCTTTGCCGTAATCGGATTCCGCCAGCACTTCGCCGGCCGCGGCGCGGCCCATATTCTCGCGCACGGCAATAAACTCCATTTCCGGGGTAACAATGCCCTGGCGGGCATAGTGCATCTGGCTGACATTCTGCCCCGCCCGGGCGCGGCGCGGGGACGGCAGGTTGTCAAAGCGGATATGGTCCAGGCCCTGGTCGGCCATGCGCTGCTGGCTGTAGGCCGCCTGCCGGGTGGTCAGTACCTCGGTATCGTCGCGGGCCTCGATCCAGGCTTGGCGTAACCGGGGCAGGCCGTCGCGCACATTGGGCCGGTAGTCCGGATCGGAATACAGGCCGGCAGTATCATAAACCCGCAGTGGCGCGTTGGGCTCCAGCACCGGGTTGCTTTCGTCACCACCCACCACACTGTCGCCCAGGCAGATTTCGCGTACGCCAACACGGATATCGGCGCTGTCACCCTCCAGGTAGATCTTGCGGGAATTGGGAAAGGACTGGGCGGTAAGGTTGTCGAGGAAAACCCGGGCAGATTCGCGGCTTTCCGCGCGGGATTGTCCACTTTTTTTCGTGGAATCCCGTTCGCTGGACTCTCGGTTCGCGTCGACCGGCGTATCGGTTTCTTGAGACATGCTGACCCCTTTGTATTGCGCGGAAATGCGCAACGTGGCGCTTTTTCGCGGAGAGTGGCGCCCGAGCGCCCGGGGAAGAATCAGCAGAGAGGAAAGTCGTGTAATGACTTTTTCGGTAGCGGGGAATTTATGGTGAAAACCCCGCGCTCACATATGTAGCGACTTCAGATCTTGTTCCCTACGCGGGGGTTACCCCGATCAGGTTCAACGGATCTCGCAACAGCGATCTCAGCCCACAGGCACTCCGACAAGTTGTGCCGGAGTATAGTGGATGATCCGCGCCCTGGACAAGGCCGGCCAACAGTATTGTGAACCGGGGCCAAGAGAGGGTCAGATTACCAGGGATTTCTGGTAGCTCATCTCGCGAATGGCGTAGCGCACACCTTCGCGCCCTACCCCGCTCTCTTTCACCCCGCCAAAGGGGAAATGCTCCGCGCGGAAGCCCGGGCCGTCGTTTACAGCCAGCAGCCCTACATCGAGAGCGTTGAACAGCTGCTTGGCCAGGCCCAGGTCACGGGTGAAAACCCCGGCCTGCAGCCCAAAGGGACTGTCATTAACCAGCCTGATCACCTCGTCGATGCTGTCGAACGGGCGCAGCGGGATAACCGGCCCGAAGGTCTCGTCTGCCACCAGGGGCGCGTCGTCCGGGATCCTGTCGATAACCGTGGGCCACAACAGGTTGCCCTCGCGGCGATGCCCACACAGCACCCGCGCACCCCGGGTCACCGCATCCTCGACACGTCCGTGCACCTCGTCTGCGGCGGCAGTGTGGATCAGCGGGCCAACAAAAGTATCTTCCGCCATCGGGTCGCCGACTTCCAGGCGGGCGGTAGCATCCAGCAGCTTGCCGGTGAAAGCTTCGTAAACCTCGCGCTGCACAAACAGACGCTTGGCCGCAGTGCAGCGCTGGCCGGCAGTGGCGAACCGCTGGTTGATGGCCGCGGATACCGCCGCATCCAGGTCGCCGTCCGCCATCACCACCAGGGGATCGTTGCCGCCCAGCTCGAGCAGCAGTTTCTTGTAACCGGCCGCTGCGGCAATGGCATTGGCCGCCGCCGTGCCGCCGGTAAAGTTGACTGCCTGCACCTGCGGGTGCGCCACGGCGTAGCTGGTGGCGGGAATATCCGGCACCAGCATCTGCAGTACGTTGCGATCCATACCGGCGCGATAGCAAAGCTCCACCAGGAATTCCGCCGAACGCTTGTTCTGCGGGCCTGGCTTGAACAGGATGGTGTTGCCCGCGGCAAATGCCGGACCGATCTTGTGTACAGCGATATTGATGGGGAAATTAAACGGAGTGATACACAGTACCGTGCCCAGCGGCTTCCACAACACCACGCCGATGCGCTCACGCTGCGGAGGGTAGGCATCGGAATCCAGTGCCTCGCCGTTTATGGCGCGCGCTTCCATGGCACTCGCCAGGGCTGTGTTGTACGCGCGCTCGATCTCCACCCGGCTGTCACTGATGGTCTTGCCGGTCTCGGCGGTAATTAGCCTGGCCAGGTGATCGGCGTGCTCACGGAGCAGGCCAGCAAGCCGCAACAGGATATCGGAACGCTCGAATGCTGGTGTGGCTGACTGTACCGCACGCCCCGCCACCAGTTGGCCAATAACTCGCTCGACATCGTCGCGGTCAGCAAAATCGTACTCTTCGATCAGCTCACCGTCGTAGGGATTGAGGATGCGATAATCGGCCATGGCGGCGCTCCAGTTAATTCACAATCAGTTGATAGATGATTCGCAGGCCGGCAACCAACAGTGCCAACCGCATCAGCCGGAAGAACAGCCTGCTGTCCAGGCGGTTGAGCATGGCGATGCCGATCCGGGTTCCCACCACCGCTGCCAAGGTCAACAGCAGTATCAGCCCCAGGTGATCGGAAAAGGCAAAGCCCAGGTAGATGAACGCGGGCACCTTGAGCGCATGGCACCAGGCCTGCATGACCGATTTATTCGCCACCACCTCTTTGGGCGAGAGGTCCCTGCGCACAAAAAAGGCCGCCAGCAATGGATCCACGGCGCCTGCCAGTATGCCCAGCGTCCCGGTTCCGATCCCGACCCAGAAATAGTTGCGCGGGGCCAGGCGGATTTCCGGCAGTTTCTTCGGTTTCAATACGGTGTAAAAAATCAGGACGGCAAGTAGCGCCATCGGCAACTGCTGCCAGTCCAGGCTTGCCAGTCCCATGGTCATGACCGCCGCACCCAGGGTACAGCCGGCAAAAAAGGGCAGGCAGAACTCCCAGCGGATGTGCTCGCGCACATAGTAGATCCGCGCGAGATTATTCATCAGCTGTACCGCACCGTGAATCGGCACCAGCATCCGCAGCGGGATCGCCACATTGAGTGCGGCAAACATCAGCACACCACCGGCACCACCGGTAACCGCCGATATAAATGCACTGGCGACACAAACCGCCAGCAGCAGCCCCAGCGTCACCGCCGACAGGGAGGACAGCGACGATAGCGAGGACAAAAAGGAGAATTCGGCGAATTCCGGCACGGCACGGTCTCTACAGCAGCGCCGGGGCCCGGCATTGTTGAGTCTTATCGTGGGCGAACCCGTCGATGGCGAACCCGTCGATGGGCAGTCTAGCCGCAGCTACCAGCCAAACCCAGTAGTCACCGGACCACGACTGGTTAAATCAGGACATACTTGCAACACCGGCCAGACAATCCCTGTACGCCGGGGCCAGCCGCTGCCATGCATAGCCGGAAAAATCCGGTGACGGGCACAGTGCGGTACCGGCGGCCATACGGCCTATTTTATCGACTGCCTCGCGGACGTCCCGGTAGCGGCTGGTAACGGGGTAAAACTCGGGGTAGGCCTGCTCGTCCGGTACCAGGGGCGAGCACCCCAGCGCGCAGGCCTCCATCACTGCCAGCCCCTGGAACTCGTGGTGGGCGGTGGACAGGAATACATGGCTGCGCGCCAGGATCTCCAGGTACTGCCGCCGGTCGGGCAGGAATCCCACCCGCCCCAGCCGATGGGCAAACTCCCGCCGGATAGTGGCGAACTCCCCGGGACTGTTGCGAAAGGATTCCCCCAGCAGGTGCAGCCGGTAGTTCACCTGCCCCTCCTCCAGCCCTTGCAGTATCCCCAGCAGCCGCTCGCCACCCTTGTCATATTCCCAGCGCGCCGCCCAGCAGACTTCCAGCGGGGCATCGCGGTCCGGGCCGGTTGCCGTTGGGGCTGGCCCGGTGAAAAGCGAATCGTCGAGTGGCACCGGCAGTACCCGTGATTTCTGCTCGATCTCATCGCAAATAGCGGGCGGCACGTGATCGGGGAAGCGTTTCAGCAGCTGCCTGGCGCCGTCGAGGAGGGTGCTGCGATTGAATTCCGAGTTGAACAACAGCAGGTCGCCGGCAAGGGCGGTATAGATGTTGAGGAGCTGCGGCTCGACCGACTGGAACGCCCGATCGCTGCGAGGGTAGGCGAACTGGTTTTCGTGAAAATAAACTGCTGCGGGAATACCCCCCAGCGACGGTACCAGGCCGCGCAGCGTGGCCAGGTCAGTCATGGAAGTGGCCACTACCAGGTCATGGGGCTGCTGCAGAATCTTGGCAGCCTCTCCCCGCCCCCAGCTGAGGCTGTTGCCGCGCACACGCCAGCTGAAATACCGCGGAGGCAGGGTGAGCACCGTCCAGTCCCACTCGGGTAATGCAGCGACCAGGCCCCTGCGCCAGCGGCGGTGGCTGCCGGCGTCGTAGGCGGACAACAGCAGGACTTTCATATCCCAGCCCCGCCCCGGACTAAAGTCACTGCTTCCATGGCGCGATGCGGCTCAGTCGAAAGAGCGTACATTCGTCAGGCGGGCGAACAGGCTGGAGGTATCCCAGCGACCACCACCCAGGGCCTGCACCTCACTGTAGAACTGGTCCACCAGGGCAGTAACCGGCAGCAGGGCGCCATTGCGCTGTGCCTCGTCCAGCACGATGGCCAGGTCCTTGCGCATCCAGTCGACTGCGAACCCGTGCTCATATTCGCCCGCCAGCATCGTCTGGTAGCGGTTTTCCATCTGCCAGCTCTGGGCCGCTCCCTTGGAGATCACCTCGACAACCTGCTCCGCATCGAGCCCGGCCGCCCGGGCAAAGTGCAGCCCCTCGGCCAGGCCCTGCACCACACCGGCAATACAGACCTGGTTAACCATCTTGCACAGCTGGCCACTGCCCACCGGGCCCAGTCGGTTGACCGCGCGGGCGTAGTGATCGATCAGCGGCAGCGCACGCTCGTAGTCATCGGGTTCTCCGCCCACCATCACCGTGAGCGCACCGTTCTCGGCCCCGGCCTGGCCCCCGGAGACCGGTGCATCCAGGAATCCGATGTCGCGCTCCGCAGCCAGGGCTGCCAGTTCCCGCGCCACATTGGCAGAAGCCGTGGTGTGATCCACAAACAGGCTGCCCCGGGACATACCTGCAAACGCGCCCCGCTCCCCGCAGGCTACCTCGCGCAGGTCGTCATCGTTACCCACACAGGCAAACACATACTCCGCTCCCTGCGCCGCTTCCGCCGGTGTCGGCCAGACGGTGCCCGGGTAGTCCCCGGCCCACTGCTGTGCACGGCTGGTAGTGCGGTTGTATACCCGCACTGTATGGCCGGCCCGGGCGAGGAACCCCGCCATCGGATACCCCATTACCCCGAGCCCAATGAATGCGACGGTTGTCATTGGCAGTTACCCCCAGATCATCCAGATAAGAGCCGCCCCCAGCAGGAGACGGTAAATGGCGAAGGGCGCCATACCGATGCGGCTGATAAATTGCAGGAAAAAGTGAATACACAGGTAGGCACTGATGCCCGACAGCAACGCCCCCAGGAATATATCCCCCCAGGGGACAGATTGCTCACCGAGCAGGTCGAACGTCAGCAACAGGGCGCTGAGGGCGATCACCGGGATCGACATCAGGAAAGAGAATCTCGCCGCGGCCTCCCGCTTCATTCCCAGCATCAGGCCCGCGGTCATGGTAATACCGGAGCGGGAAGTGCCCGGGATCAATGCGACGGCCTGCGCCACCCCGATCAACAGGGCCTTTTTCCAGTCCATTTGGGCCAGCGTCAATTCACGGCGGGCACGCACATCTGCCCACCAGAGGAGAATACCAAAGCCAATGGTGGCAGCGGCAATCACCGCCGCAGAGCGCAGGTTGTGCTCGATAAACCCCTTGAACGCCAGACCGGTCATGCCCGCGGGGACAGTCGCCAGGACGATCAACCAGGCCAGCCGGCCGTCATCGGTAAACTCCCCCTTTACCAGGCCACCCAGGCCATCGCGCAGCAGCGCCCACACCTCGTGCCGAAAATAAAAAATCACCGCCGAAAGCGAACCAAAGTGGACCGCAACATCGAATGCCAGCCCCTGGTCCGGCCACCCCAGTACTTCCTTGGGCAGGATCAGGTGGGCAGAGCTGGAGATGGGCAGGAATTCCGTCAGCCCCTGGATCAGGGCCAGGATCACAATCTGAAAAATTTCCATGTAAGGCCGGGTTTCCTATTCCGAGCGGATTTTCTGCCGCTTCTTCCAGGTGACTTCATTGCGCAGGTAAAGGGGCTCCAGCTGTTCTGCAGTGACTGCCGCCGCTGTGCCGGCCGCACGGGCCAGCTCAGCGATATCCCGGGCATGGATGGGGCAATTCTGGTCCGTTGCCGTCACCGGTGCCGTCGCCAGGCCCTCGTAGTGCCAGCCCGGGCCAGCTCCATAAAGGGGGGAGTCGAGTTCCGCACCGGCGATCACCGCAGCCACCGCTTCCGGGTCCTGCACTGCCTCAGGCAGCAGGCTCTGCGCCGGTGATGCGGCGGAGTAAACTCCCCAGTAGACCTGCTGCATACGCGCATCCAGTGCCGCGATGATGCTCCCGGTCGACCAGTCCCGGTGCTGGCGCCTCGCCCCGGCGGCAAGTGCAGCGAGGCTGGATACGGGAATTACCGGCAGGTCCGCGGCGTACGCCAGGCCCTGGGTGGTACTGATAGCAATACGCAGGCCGGTAAACGAGCCCGGGCCGCGGCTGACGGCCAGGGCGTCGAGATCACTGAGCTTGAGGCCGGCCTCGGCCAGTACCTGGTCAACCATGGGCAGCAGGCGGCGGGTGTGGTCGCGTTCAGCGGCGACAAACTGCTCCCGGACCAGGTCGCCATCGCTCAGGGCGACCGAGCAGGAGCCGGAGGTGGTATCCAGGGCGAGGATTTTCACTGCAGAGGGGTCCCATCAATTGCGAGGAGCAGATTGTGTCACATCCGCCGCGGCAGTTCATGGCCTGGAGCCCCGGAATTGGCCGCAAACGCAAAAGCCCCGGCCAGGCCGGGGCTTTTGCTCGATACTGCGGGTAACCGGAATGGATATCCGGTTGTCAGGACTTCTTGGGCGGACGGCCACGGCGAGCCGTGGACTTTTTCGCCGCCTTTTTCCTGGTGGCCTTTTTGGTCGCGGCCTTCTTGCCAGACGCGGCCGCCTTCCTGTCAGCCACATTCACCTTGGGGGGACGACCGGGTCCGCGTTTCTGTCCCTTGCGGGCGCTACCGGCCCTTGCTGCAGACTTCTTCGGCCGGCCGGCTTGCTTGGTGGTGGCCTTCTTACGTGCGGCTTTTTTGCCGGGAGCTTTCTTAGCCGTCTTCTTCTTGGCCGCCTTCTTGGCATCAGCCTTGGCCTTGGCCGCGGCTTTCTTGTCCAGCGCCTTCACCTTGGCGGTGGCCTTCTTGGCCGCCTGCTTCACCTTGGCCTCGGCTTTTTTCTCCGCCGCCTTCAGCTTCTTGGCATCAGCTTTCTCGCGGGACTTTTTCCAGCGCTTTTCAAAGGCGTCGACTGCCGCCTTCATATCCTTTTCCGCCTTGCTGGACAGGCTATCCGCCATCTCGGAAACTTTTTGCTTGGCTGCCTCTTCCGCGTGACGAACCGTTTCCATTGCCTTGGCTTTGGCCAGGTCCAGCTTTGCGGAAGCCGACTTGGCGCGCAAATCCTTTAACTTCTGGTTGGCGCTGGTCAGGGACTTCTTGGCCGCCGCTGTTCCGGTCCGCTGGGCCCGCTCACGTGCCTTGGCCACGCGATCCATCTGGGCATCCAGGGCCTTGGTCGCGGAATCAACCGACTTCTGGGCCTTGGTTACTGCAGGTGATTGTGAAGCCGGAGCTTTTGCCCGGGCGGTACGCTTGGCCGTGGCCTTCTTTTTTGCTGTACGCTTTTTTGCTACTCGTGCCATCCCTTGTCTCCTTGTATGAGAAGAAGTACTTCCTACCTACCTGAAAGTGTATCGGCTTGATTGCCGCGGTCATCGCCTTTCGACTTCCCTTTAAGTTCAGTCAGCAGGTAGCCGGCTGCGCTCAGGGAGCGAGTTGCATGGTTTATTTCCATGCAACTTTATCTAAGTTAATAAAAAAAACCTGCTTTGCAAGAAAAATGGGACAAAAAAACAGCTTTTTGGGTAAAAAAATCCCGCTTTCAACCATTCGGATCCATTTTTTCACTTTCAAGGGCGACAAAGCGGATTTTTAACAGGAGAGAGGAAGCTTTTCTTCGATAATGGCCGCGAGCGCTTCGATATGATCCGGCCGAGCATTCAGGGACGGAATATACCGGTATTCACCCCCGCCGCTATCCTGGAAATTAGCGCGATTCTCTACTGCAATTTCCTCCAGGGTTTCGAGGCAATCGGCCGCGAATGCCGGGCAGATTACATCGACGCTCGCCAACCCTTCACGCCCCCATGCCTCCAGGGTTTTATCTGTGTAAGGCTGTAACCACTCGGCCTTGCCGAAACGCGACTGGAAACAGATCTGCCAGCGGTCCTCCGCCAGTCCCAGCGCACTGGCCAGGTGCCGGGCGGTTTCATGGCATTGCTGTTCGTAGGGATCGCCCTTGCGGACATTGGCCCGGGGGATACCGTGAAAAGACATCAGGAGCTTTTCTGCGGCACCGTGTTTTTCCCAGTGCTCCCGCACCGAACTGGCAAGGGCCTGGATATAGAGTGAGTGCCGGTAATAATCGCGCACCAGGCTGATATCGGGGATATCACGGTTGGACCGATAGATTTTCGCCACCTGGTCATAAATAGCGCCGGTGGTGGTCGCTGAGTACTGGGGATAGAGCGGCAGCACCAGGAATGAATCAAAGCCTTCCCGGCGCAGGCGCTCGACAGTGGACTGAAGGCCGGGCCTGCCATAGGTCATGGCGTAATCCACGGTAATATCGGGTCGCAGGTCAGCGAGGCGCGCCTGCAGCAGTTCCACCTGGCGACGGGTGTAGAAGTGTATCGGTGACCCCTCAACCGCTTCCCCGTCCAGTCCACGGCCCCAGATTTCCGCGTAGGCCGGGGCGATCTTGCCCGGCCGGAAGGGCAACACGAATCCGTGCAGGATGGCCATCCACAGCGGGCGGGGAACCTCAACAACCCGGGGGTCGCCAAGGAATTCGCGAAGGAATTGCCGCACTGCTGCGGGCGTGGGTTCTTCCGGTGTCCCCAGATTCATCAGGATAACGGCTGTAGTCATTTGCTGGCCCCATTTGAAATTGAACAGATCCGCCCGGCTGTACCCAGGGTCGCGCCGGCAACGCCCCTGGCATCGCAGCCGCAAAGCCCCAAGGAATACCTGAACACTATAAAGCGGAATACATCGGCGCCCCAGATGTGAACAGCAATTACAGGCAATCCCCCGAACCCGGCAAACCGTATGCCGGATGCCCATATGCCGGACACAAAAAAGCCCCCGTCAGGGGGCCGTTTTACGTGGCGAACCCATTCCCGGATCAGTCCGGGACCGGGCGCATCACCTGGTGAGCGCCGCGCTCACCTTTTCGCGAATCTCATCCATGGTGCCCACGCCTGCAACCTTGCTGCACTTGGGTGCAGTTTCCGGTGCACGCTCCGCCAGCTCGCGGTAAAAGCCAACCAGCGGTTCGGTCTGCTCGTGATACACCGCCAGGCGATTGCGGACAGTTTCCTCTGTATCGTCGCTACGCTGCACCAGCGGTTCACCGGTGACATCGTCCTTGCCCTCTTCCTTCGGCGGATTGTAAATCACGTGATAGACGCGGCCGGATCCCTCGTGGACACGGCGGCCAGACAGGCGCTTGACGATTTCTTCATCGTCCACAGCGATTTCCAGTACATGATCGATGGCAACATCGGCATCCAGCAGTGCCTGGGCCTGGGGGATGGTGCGCGGGAAACCGTCAAACAGGAAACCGTTGGCACAGTCCGGCTGGGCAATACGCTCCTTGACCAGGGCAATGATCAGGTCATCCGAAACCAGCTTACCGGCCGCCATGATGTCCTTGGCCTGCAGCCCCAGCGGGGTGCCTTCCTTTACTGCCGCACGCAACATGTCGCCGGTGGAGATCTGCGGAATGCCGAATTTCTCTGTAATGAACTGAGCCTGGGTACCTTTGCCGGCCCCCGGCGCCCCCAAGAGAATAATTCGCATAGTCAGATTGCCTCCAGATTATATCGGCGGGTCAATGCCTGCCACGCCAAAAGAGCGCTACCTTACACGCAGACCCCAGGCAGGGCAAGGTACAGCGGCGAGCGCGACCGACCGATGACGGGTCGGTCACTGCCAACACGCTATGCTAGTACAAAATTTGTACCGCAGGAGCCAGGTCCATGAAAATTGCCGTCTACCAGACTCACTCCTACGACCGGACCTACCTCGACCGGTACAACCGCCGCTTTGGCCACGAACTTCACTATATAGACACCCAGCTTGACCGCGACACGCTGGCCCTGGGCAAGGGCGCGGAAGCTTTCTGTATTTTTGTCAACAACACGGTCGACCGTGACCTGCTCCAGCGACTGCAGGAGAGCGGGGTAAAAATGCTCGCCCTGCGCTCCGCAGGCTTCAACCATGTGGATATCAAGGCGGCCAACCAGCTCGGGATACTGGTCGCCAACGTACCAGGCTATTCGCCCTACGCGGTCGCCGAACACGCCACGGCCCTGTTGCTGTGCCTGATCCGCAACATCAACCGCGCCCAGGCGCGGGTCCGGGACGGCAATTTCGCCCTCGATGGCCTGATGGGCTTCGACCTCCACGGCAAGACCGTGGGCGTGGTGGGAACCGGCAAGATCGGGACGGTTTTCACCCGCATCATGCACGGCTTCGGTTGTGAACTGTTGGGCCATGACCCGGAGGAGAACCCTGACTGCCACGCCCTGGGAATGCGCTATGTGCGCCTCGACACCCTGTGCAGGAACTCCGATATCATCTCACTCCACTGCCCCCTGCTCCCCGCCACAACACACATGATTGACCGGCATATGCTGTCGAAGATGCGCGATGGTGCCTGCCTGATCAACACATCCCGCGGTGCGGTGATCGATACTCCCGCAGTTATCGAGGCACTGAAAAGCGGCAAGCTCGGATACCTGGGCATCGACGTTTACGAGGAGGAGGACAGCCTGTTTTTCGAGGACCACTCGGATACCGTGCTGGATGACGATGTTTTTGCGCGCCTGCTGATGTTCAATAACGTACTGGTAACCGGCCACCAGGGATACTTCACACGGGAAGCCATCTGTAATATCGCGCAGACCACGTTGCAGAATGTGACAGAGTTCGAGTCACATGGGCAATGCAGCAATGCACTGTTCGTCGACTGACAGGCTATCGGTTCACTCCCCGCCCCGCTCGACGCGCTTGGCCTTTTCCCACAGCGCATCCAGCTCCTCAAGCGAGGCCTGGGTGGGGCGGCGCCCATCGGCGGCAAGGGCCCCCTCCACCATATTGAAACGGCGCTCGAACTTGCGGTTGCAGTCCCGCAGGGCGCCCTCCGGATCCACCTTCAGGTGACGCGCCGCATTCACACAACTGAACAGCAGGTCTCCCAGCTCCTCCCTTATGTGGGTACTGTCCCCGGCAGCCACCGCGGCCCGCAATTCCGCTACTTCCTCTTCTATTTTTTCCAGCACGCCATCGAGCGCGGGCCAGTCAAAACCGACCCCGGCCGCACGCTTCTGCAGCTTCAGCGCACGTGTGCTCGCGGGCAGTCCCCGCGCGACACCGGCAAGCACCCCGGCGTCCCCCCTGGCACCGCGCTCCGAGGCCTTGATCGCCTCCCAGTTGCGCTTGACCTCGGACTCATTCACAGTCGCTTGCGGACGCTGGCCGTAGAGCCTGCCATCGGGAAAAACATGTGGGTGCCGGCGCAGCAGCTTGCGCACCAGCGTATCGACTATCCGGGGGAAATCGAAGCGATCCTGCTCCCGCCCCAGCTGGGCGTAAAAGATCACCTGGAACAGCAGGTCACCGAGCTCCTCATGCAGGTGCTCAAAGTCCTCCGCCTCGATGGCCTCTGCCACTTCATAGGCCTCCTCAATAGTAGAGGGGACGATACTGGCAAAGTCCTGCTTCAGGTCCCAGGGGCAACCCCCGTCCGGGTCGCGCAGGCGCGCCATCAGGTGCAGGAGGTCCTCAACGGTGTAGCGATCTTGCAAGGTCAACTCCGGTCGGTTTACAGGGCATTACGCCGCCTCAATGCAGGACACGACGCTGGGCGGAGGCCACATTGGGCAGCTGGTTGATCCGGTGCAGTACACGGCTCAGCTCCTCGAAGTTGTGGATCTCCGCGGTCAGCACCATGTCCACCGTATGCTTGTGCTTATTCGAGCGCGTCTGCATGGCGGTGATATTGATGCGCTGGCTGTCCAGCATCGCGGTGATATCCCGCAGCAACCCGTGGCGGTCATAGGCCTCGATCATGATTTCCACCGCATACAGTTCACGCGGCTTTTGCGCCCATTCCACCTGCAGCACACGCTCGTGCTCCTCTGACTGCATACGCAGCATGTTGGCGCAGTCCTTGCGGTGGATCGAAACACCCCGACCGAGCGTGATGTAACCCATGATCTCGTCGCCGGGGACCGGGTTACAACAGCGCGCGATATGCGTCATCAGGTTACCGACACCATCGATATACACATCGGCCTGGCCATCGCTGCGCGCCACTGACGCAGTCAGCGACGGAACCGGCTCGGCCTGCTCAACCTTGACCATCCGCTGGGCCGAATTGAGCACCTGCCCTACCCCGATATCCCCGGCACCCACGGCGGCATAGAGGTCGTCCAGTGAGTGCATATTGAGCTTGGCGGCCAATGCGGCAAAGTCGAAGTCGATCAACGCCAGTTGCTTGAACTCGCCGTCGAGGATCGCCCGGCCATCCGCGATATTCTGGTCGCGGGCCTGCTGCTTGAACCAGTGGATAATCTTGGCCCGGGCGCGCGAAGTGGTGATATAGCCCATCCCCGGCGACAGCCAGTCGCGACTCGGTGCCTCGCGCCTGCCGGTAAGGATTTCCACCTGGTTGGCGGTCTGCAGTTCGTGGTTGAGGGGCACGATGCGGCCATCGACCTTCGCACCGCGACAGCGATGGCCGATTTCCGTGTGGATCTTGTAGGCAAAGTCCAGCGGCGTGGCACCACTCGGCAGGTCCACCACATGCCCGTCCGGGGTGAACACGTAAATGCGCGTATCCACCTCACTGGACTGCAGGTCGTCCTGCAAGGGGTTGCCGCCCACTTCCTCGTGCCAGTCGAGTACCTGGCGCAGCCAGGAAATTTTCTGTTCGTAACCGTCCTGCCCCTGCGAGTCCTTGTCCGTGCCCTTGTAGCGCCAGTGCGCACAGACGCCGTACTCGGCCTCCTCGTGCATGGCGAAGGTGCGAATCTGCACCTCCAGCACCTTCCGCTCCGGGCCGATGACCGCGGTGTGGAGAGAGCGATAGCCATTCTCCTTGGGCGAGGCGATGTAATCGTCGAATTCGTTGGGAATATTGCGCCAGAGGTTATGCACGATGCCCAGTACGGCATAACAGTCGCGCACGGTGGGCACCAGGATGCGCACCGCGCGGATGTCGTAAACCTGCGAGAAGCCGATATTCTTGCGGCGCATTTTGCGCCAGATGCTGTAGATATGCTTGGCACGGCCGAAAACGTCGCCCTCGATATCCGCGCGCCCCAGCTCGGAGCGCAGCAGCTCCAGCACCTGGTCAATATATTTCTGTCGATCGAGCCGCTTCTCGTCCAGCAGCCGCGCGATCCGCATGTAGTCTTCCGGCTCCAGGTAGCGGAACGACAGGTCTTCCAGCTCCCACTTGATATGGCCGATACCCAGCCGATGGGCCAGCGGTGCGTAGACATCCGCCACTTCCCGGGCCACCCGCCGGCGCTTCACCGGGTCGGCGTTTTTCGCCGCGCGAATGGCACAGGTGCGCTCCGCCAGCTTGACCAGCGCCACACGCACGTCGTCCACCAGCGCCACCAGCATACGGCGGATATTTTCCGAGTGCTCCTCGACCGCGCCGCGGGCACTCTCGGTATCCGTATCCGCACTGCGGCTGCGGATCGCCGCCATGCGCAGCACCCCGCGGATCAGCTTGGCCACGGGCTTGCCGAACTCCTCCTCGACCTTCTTGACCGGCAGGCGCTTTTCCCGCACCGCGCGGTACAGCACTGCGGCACAGAGCGCTTCGCCGTCCACCTGCAGGTCTGCGAGGATCTCGGCCATTTCCAGGCCGGTCAGGTAGCTGCTGGCCCCCTCGGCCCAGATATTCTCCGCCGCAATGGCCTGTTGCTCGGCATCGCTGCTCAGCTCCGCCGCGCGACGCAGGGTAACCAGGGCGCCGCCATCGAGATTGGCGAGGGTCTGGATATGGCGTAACCAGGACTCCAGGTCCAGTTCGCCACTCGCGCCGAAAGAGTGATGTTTTCTGACTTGTACCATCGGACTTGAATACTTCCCGAATCAATTGCCGGCTTGCGGCTGACTGAACAGCCCCGAGGAGAGATAGCGGTCACCCCGGTCGCATACAATGGCGACGATGGTGGCATTCTCCACTTCCGCGGAGAGCCGCAGGGCTGCCGCCACAGCACCGCCGGAAGACACCCCGGCGAAAATCCCCTCGACCCGCGCCAGCTTGCGCGCCATTTCCTCGGCCTCGCGCTGGTCCATATCCACCACGCGGTCCACCTCTTCGGGCACAAAAATACTGGGCAGGTATTCCTGCGGCCAGCGGCGGATCCCGGGGATACTGGAACCCTCGGTGGGCTGCAGGCCCACAATCTGTACCGCCGGATTCTGTTCCTTGAGGTAGCGGCCACAGCCCATGATGGTGCCAGTGGTCCCCATGGAGGAAACGAAGTGGGTAATCTCGCCGCCGGTCTGGCGCCAGATCTCTGGGCCGGTGCCCTCATAGTGCGCGCGGGGGTTATCATCATTGGCAAACTGGTTCAGTACCAGCCCTCGCCCCTCGGCCTGCATACGCAGTGCCAGGTCTCGCGCCCCTTCCATACCCTCTTCGGCACTGACCTGGACCAGCTCCGCACCGTATGCCGTCATTCCCGCCTTGCGCTCCTCGGTGGCGCTCTCGGGCATGATCAGGATCATGCGGTAGCCCTTGATCGCCGCCGCCATCGCCAGGGCAATTCCCGTGTTGCCACTGGTCGCCTCGATCAGGGTGTCGCCGGGCGTGATCTGGCCACGGGCCTCTGCCCGGCTGATCATCGACAGGGCCGGTCGGTCCTTGACCGAGCCGGCAGGATTGTTGCCCTCGAGCTTGAGGAGAATCGTGTTGCTGGTATCACCCTGCAGGCGCTGGAGGCGCACCAGGGGAGTGTTCCCCACGCAGTCGGCAATCGTCGGGTAATGCATAATGTGCTCGCAACCGGGCAAAAAATCGAAGCGCCATTCTACCCTTCGGGCCCGGCACCTGCGACCCTGGTGAAATCTGCCCGGCCGGTGGCCTGTTTACGGTCAACCCAACGGCCACCCTGCCGGAAAACCAGGCAAGGGGCGCAGCGGTGAGAAATCTGGTTTCGCAGGGCAAATACGCAATCAGCGGCACGGCGTCACCTGTTTTCGGGCACGGACCGCAGGAACGAAGCTGTTTTTCCGCAACGCGGCGTTACGGCCTGCCTGCGGGAAACGGCTCCGGGTACTCACTGCCCCTGGCCCGGGGATATACCGGCCCCGCCGGCGGCCGTGGAATTAGTGCGAACTGGCGTGGTGCGATTTGCCCCCGGGGGGAGTAGAATCGGGACAAAATAACGTCCGAACACATGTCCTTCCTATGACTGTACCCACTTCTCCGGTACAAGACCCGGACCCCGCCAGCCGCGCGGTTTCGCTGCGCGCCCTGATCTTCCGCCTGACCCTGGGGCCCGCACTGATCCTGGCCCTGGTACTGGGTGGGCTGCTGACCCAGCAACAGGTGAGCGATCGCCGCCAGCTCCTGCTGAGCCACGGCCACGCCAGCGCGGAGCAGCTGGCGGAACTGATCGAGCTCAGCGATGGGGAGCCGCTGCAGAAGCGCCTCGACTGGCTGCACAAGAGCCTGCTGGCCCTGATGCTCGAGAAGGACATGGTGCGGTCGGTGCACATCTACTCCGCTTCCGGGGACGACCTCGACCCGGACACGGGGCTGAAGGAACTGGCGTCGGCGGGCCCGCGCCCGCGCTCGCCCCTCAGGGCCACCCAGCTGGCGGACCAGTCGGATGGCTTTATTCTGGAGAAATCCGGCAGTATCCAGGTACTCCATCCCCTCAAGACCGAACCGCTGACCTGCTGGATCGCCATCGAGCTGCATCGCCCCTATTTCACCATCGGTGCCTACCAGGTGGCCCTGGCCGGCCTGCTGGGACTGATACTGTGCTCCCTGGCCGCGCTGGCCTGGTCGATCTTCCTGTCCGAGAGGCTGGGGCGCTACCTGACGCATATGGGCAAGGCGGTCGAGGATATCGGCCACGGCCAACTGGACCGCCGGGTTGCCCCCGGGGAAAATCGCGAACTCAACCTGCTGGCCGAGCGGATCAACCAGATGGCGAGCAACTTTGCCTCCTACCAGGAGGACGCCACCGCAAACCTGCTGCAATCCATGGAGGACCTGCGCCAGTCCCTGGACAGCATGGAGGAGCAGAATATCGAGCTGGACCTGGCCCGCAAGAAGGCACTGGAAGCCAGCCGCGTAAAGTCCACATTCCTCGCCAATACCAGCCACGAAATACGCACCCCGCTCAACGGTATCATCGGCTTTACCCACCTGTTGCTGAAAACCGAGGTCGACGAGTTGCAACAGGATTACCTGCAGACAATCCTGCGCTCCTCCGAGAACCTGCTGACAACCATCAACGACATCCTGGACTTTTCCCGGATCGAGTCCGGCAACCTGGTGCTGGACCATATTCCCCTCAACGTAGGGCAGCTGCTCGAGGAAACCCTGCAGATCCTCGCCCCCTTCGCCCACGAGAACCGGGTCGAACTGGTACCGCTGATCGACGCCCAGCTACCGCCCACCATGATTGGCGATCCCCTGCGCATCAAGCAGGTACTCACCAACCTGGTGGGCAATGCCGTGCGCAGTTCGGCAGACGGCAACATCCCGGTGCGCGCCAGTGTGCAAAGTGGCCAGGATGCAGAGATTACGGTGCGCATCAGCGTCACCGATCTCGGTAACCGGATCAACGAGGAGGGTCGCCGGGAGCTGCGCCAGGTGCTCGAGAGCAGTGCCCAGAGTCCCGGGCAGCAGATCAGCAGCAATGGGCTGGGACTGGCCATCGCCCGCAGCCTGGTGGAGCGCATGCGCGGCAGCATTGGTATCGACGAGGCCGCTGGCGGGGGCGCCACCTTCTGGGTGCATATCCCGCTGCAACTGGAACGCAACCGCAGCCAGCCGGTACGGGACCAGTTCCCCGGCGCGCGGGTGCTGATTGCCGACCCCAACCGCATGACGCGCATGCAGGTATCACAACTGCTGCAGCTCTGGCGGGTTGAAGCCATCGAGCTGGATGACACCGGCACACTGCTTCCGGCACTGCAACAGATGTGGAACCACGATGCCCTGCCCGATGCAGTGATCATTGATACCGCCATCGCCGGGGACGATTTCTGCAGTTTCGTCGGCACTATCCAGCAGCTGGTGGACACTTACCAGTGCCGGGTGATCATGCAGGGCTCGCCGGTGGAACTGCGCCGCTGCTACGAGCAGCTGCGCACCCGCGTACTCACATTCCTGGCCAAGCCGGTGACCCGCGACAACCTGCTGCGGGCCATGCGGCGCTCGCTCCCCCACCAGCCCAGTAGCCGCCCCACTGGCACCACCCATCCGGCCCTGCCATGGACATCCCCGCCCCGGGTACTGGCGGTGGATGATCACGAGGCCAATCGCCACCTGGTGGGCGAGTTGCTGCGGGCCCAGGGTATTGACGTGACCGTTGCGGCCAGCGGCCAGGAAGCGATATCCCTGTGGGAGCATGAAACATTCGACATGATCTTTATGGATATCCAGATGCCGGGCATGAACGGTATCGAGGCAACGAAGAAAATCCGTGCGGCAGAAACCGATGGCAGGGTGCCGATTATCGCCCTGACGGCCCATGCCGGTGCCGAGGAAAAGGCCCGCCTGCTCTCCGCCGGCCTGGATGACTACCTGAGCAAGCCGGTAAGCGAAGCCCAGCTGAGCAATATGATCAAGCGCTGGATGAAAATCCTTGTCCCAACCAGGGACAACCAGGAGGCGCCGGACACGCCACGCCTGGTGGATATATCCGAGAGCCTGTCGCTCAGTAACAACGACGCCACCCTGGCCCGGGATATGTTGCAGATGCTGGTCAAGGGACTGATCGCCGACGAGCAGGAACTCAACCGCTGCCGTGCCGCAGACAATCACCGCGACCTGTTTGAGCTGGTACACCGGCTCCACGGTGGCTGCTGCTACTGCGGGGTCCCGCGCCTGCGGGAGGCCACCGGTGCCCTGCAGGACCACCTGCGCCCGTTGCAGAACCGCAATGATGCCGATATCGACGACCAGAAAGTGGAAGCGGTGGCCCGCGAGATCCGCGCGTTGCGGGAATGGGCCTCTGAGCAGGACCTGGACGCACTGTTCGGCCTGACGGCCAACGCCTGACTTACGCCGGGCCCAGGCCGGGTGACGGTTCAGCGCTCACCATAGACCTGGCGAAACAGCTCGCGGCTCTGCAACGGCCGGGCGCCCAGAAGTGGCTGTAACAACAGGCGGGTCAGGCGCTTGGCTACGGCCAGCATGGCCGGGTCGATCGCCTGGCCCGCCGCAGCGCACTCCAGCGCCAGCAGCTCAACGCCGCTGAATTCATCGACGGACCTCGCACCGGTGGCCGAACGGAACACCGGCACGAAGCCGTGCTCCGGCTCCAGTCGGTAAACCCCTTCCGCACTGACCGGCCCCTGACTGTGGGCACAGTAGCCCAGTTGTGGACACTGGCCCAGTTCCCGCAGCAGCTGCAATTCAAACCGGCGCAACGGCGGCTCCAGTGCGCCGGCGGTATCACCCGCCAACTGCGCCAGCTCCTGCAACAGCGACTGGTAACAGGCAAACACCGCGTATTGGGCTTCTCCCTCCGCCAGCGTCCTGACCAGCAACTCATTGGCGTACAGGCCGGCATAAACAGCCCGGCCCCGCAGCCAGGTGGCAACACCGGCACTCTCCACCTGGCCCAGGGTTTTCAGGCTACCGCGACCCAGCAGCGACACCAACAGCGGGGCGAACGGCTGCAATGACTGCTGGCGGCGCTGCTTGTCACGGCGCGCTCCGCGGGCGACACAGCTGATCCGCCCCTCATCCGGGGTCAGCAATTCCAGGATCAGGCTGGTATCGCGATAGGCCCGCGAGTGCAGGATATAGGCCGGTTGCGGTGGTTGCCGATGGGACATGGAAGTTTCTGTAGTGAATAGCCTGGCTGCACCGGGCTAATGCCTCAGGGACGATGCTCGATATTATCCGGCAATTTTACCCATGAATGGCAACTTGATTCATAGATTGAAGCGGTCGGCTCAGGCAAGCCGGGGTCCGTAAACGCTCCCACCGGAAACCCTATGAGCCCCCGGCTCGATATCCAGGACCAGGAACAGGCTTGCCCCTCTGGCGGGACAAAAACGAAATGCCAGGCAATTGCCACTGTCGGCGGTGCGCAGGTACTCGCGCCATTCACCGTGCAGATCAACAGCTTCGGCGGGGAAGCGCGCCCGCACGCCGAAGACACTGCCGGCACGGCGCAGGCAGGCCTGGCAATGGCAGATGGATACCCTGACGGGATTGCCATGGGCAGCCAGTCGCAGCTGGCCGCACCTGCACGACGCCCGGTGCTCAGTCGGTTGCCGGCCGCCGGATTGCTCCGCCACATCCTCTCGTCCGGTTCCAGCGACAACTGACACGAGCAACAATCCGGGATTTAGTCGTCGCGATAGCCGAGGCTGCGCAGGGCGCGCTCATCGTCCGACCAGCCGGACTTGACCTTGACCCAGAGATTCAGCATCACTTTGCTGTCGAACAGGCGCTCCATATCCTGGCGGGCCTGGCTGCCGATCTGCTTGATGCGTTCACCCTTGTTGCCGATCAGGATCCGTTTCTGGCCGCTACGCTCCACCAGGATCGCCGCGCTGATGTGCAGGACACTGCCGTCCTGGGCAAACTCTTCCACCTCGACGGTGACCTGGTAGGGGATCTCCGCCCCCAGTTGGCGCATTACTTTTTCCCGCACAATCTCTGCGGCGAGGAAGCGGGAGCTTCGGTCAGTGATCTGCTCCTCGGGGAAGTAGTGCTCGCCCTCGGGCAGGTGCCGGACGATCACTTCCTCAAGCGCATCCAGGTTGACCCCGCGCAGCGCGGAGATGGGTACGATCTCGGCCTGCGGGTGCTGTTCTGCCAGCGCCTGCAGCTGTGGCAGCAGGTCGCCCTTATTGTCCAGCTGGTCGACCTTGTTTACCGCGATTACCAGCGGGCTCTTGAGCCCCCGCAGCTTGTCCGCCACCAGCTGGTCGCCCTCGGTCCAGCGGGTTCGCTCAACCACGAATACCACTACATCCACATCCCGGGCAGCACTGCTCGCGGCGCGATTCATATAGCGGTTGATGGCCTTGTCCGCCTCGCCATGCAGGCCCGGGGTATCGACAAACACGATCTGGTAATCGCCCTCGGTCTTGATACCGAGCATATTGTGGCGGGTGGTCTGGGGCTTGCGCGAGGTAATGGCCAGCTTCTGCCCCAGCATGTGGTTGAGCAGGGTGGACTTGCCGACATTGGGTCGGCCGACAATGGCAACATAGCCGCAACGGCGGGCCTGCTGCTGGTTAGAATCGCTCAAGGAAAACCTCCGGGTGCGGGACGCGCATCAATGCTCGCTCCACTTGATTGTAGGGTGTATCTGGTGCCGGGTGCACAATGCCCGTTCCGGGGATCGCCAGCATGGGGATCGGGTGAGGGATGGAGGCACTGTAACAGAATTCGCCAGGCAGGCTCAGCTCGCACCGGTCAGTAGCCGGAAGGCCTCGGCGGCGGCGGCTTTCTCGGCGGCCCGGCGGCTGCTTGCCTCGGCCCTGACCGCATCCGCCAGCCCTTCCACCTTGCACTCTATCACGAATCGCTGCGCGTGCTCGGCGCCGGCCACATCCACCACCCGGTACTCGGGCAGCGGCCGCTGGCGCGCCTGCAGCCACTCCTGCAGGCGGGTCTTGGGATCCTTGGCGGTTTCCAGGGAAAGCCCCTGCAAACGGGTGGAATACCAGTCGAGCACCCGCGCGCGCGCCGCCTCCAGCCCCGCATCCAGGTAGATCGCACCGATCAGGGCCTCGACCGCATCGGCGAGTATCGAGGCGCGCCGGTGGCCGCCACTTTTCATCTCTCCCTCGCCCAGGCGCAGGCACTCACCCAGTTCCATTTCGCGCGCCAGCTTTGCCAGCATCTCACCGCTGACCAGTTGTGCGCGCAGGCGTGTAAGCTGGCCCTCGCGGCCGGCCGGGAACTGCTCGAAGAGTGCCGCACCGATGGTGAAGCCAAGAATGGAATCGCCCAGGAACTCCAGCCGCTCATTGTTGCGGCTGCCATGGGAGCGATGGGTAAGCGCCAGCTCGAGCAGTTCGGGACGTTCGAAGTGATGACCCAGCCTGCGGCAGAGGCGCTCCAGTGCAATATCAGTCACGTTGGCGGAATTGCTCCAGATCTACCAGTGGCTCGCAGCACAGCTCCGCCTTGGCGGTATTCAGCTGCTTGTTGAAACGCAGAACCACATCGACGTTGTACATCAGTGGCTGGCGCACCTCGTAGTCGACACTGACCAGCATGCTGTCCGCACCGCGGATAATCTTGACCGATTCGGTCGGCTGGCCGCGGACGTTGTTGATCAGGAAGAATTTGTCGAGTTCCTTCTTGATCTCCGAGCGTGTCATGTCGCGCAGGTTATCCTGCTCCGCCAGCTTCTTGAGGCCCTGGTCAACATAATAGGCGTCGATATAGCCAGGCCCCATCTTGGAGACACAGGTCAGGACAAAACCCAGCCCGGCCACAACAAGTATGATGCCCCAGTAACTCATGCCGCGCTGGCGCTGCAGTGAAGCTCTGATTTGCCCACCCATAAAGCTATCCTCTGTCTTTTTATTGTCGATGCTCAATGAAAATCGAAGGTTGTCACTCGATGGTACCCACGCGCTTGAAGCTGGGCACGCTTAACAGAGCGTCCCAGTGCATCCAGATCGCAAAAGCCTTGCCGACGATATCCTGCTCGGGCACAAAGCCCCACTCGCGGCTGTCCAGGCTGTTGTCCCGGTTGTCGCCCATCATGAAATAATGCCCGTCGGGCACCACCACCTCGGGGATATTGGCGAAGCGGCTGGGATAGACGCTCTTGGCCATCAGGTGACGGCGGCCATAGATCTCCTCCCACAGGACCTCCATCTGCGGATCGCCCGGGGGGATCGCCTGGATCAGTTCCTGCGGTGCCGGCTCACCATTGATATACAGCATGTTACCCTCAACCCGGATCCGGTCTCCCGGAAGGCCGATCACACGCTTGATAAAATACGTCTCATTCATGTGCGGCGGAAAGAACACCATCACATCCCCGCGTTCCGGCTCACCAATGTCCACTACCTTGGTGCGGGAAACCGGCAGGCGCAGTCCGTAGGCGTATTTGTTCACCAGGATAAAGTCGCCCACCTGCAGGGTGGGCACCATGGATGCGGAGGGGATCTGGAACGGCTCGACGATAAAGGAGCGCAATACAAACACCAGCGCCAGCACCGGGAAGAATGACTTCGCATACTCCACCAGCACCGGCTCGCGCACCTCGCCCGGCGCCACCTGCCTGCCGGGCTGCGCCTGCGTTGAATCGACCCCGGCTGCCGCAAGCTCGCGCCGCCGCCGGGCAAAAAACAGGCTGTCCACCAGCCAGATCAGGCCACTGCCCACTACCAGCCACAACAGGATCAGGGGGAAATTGATGTCCATATTGCTCTCAGAGATCTATACCAACGCGATCAATAGTCCGTGTGGTCCTGCCGGGCATGGCAGTCCGCAGCCACCACTCACTGATCCACTTTCAGAACCGCCAGGAAGGCCTCCTGCGGCACCTCGACACGCCCGAGCTGTTTCATCCGGCGCTTGCCCGCCTTCTGTTTCTCCAGCAGTTTCTTCTTGCGCGATACGTCGCCGCCGTAACACTTGGCGGTCACGTTCTTGCGCAGGGCCTTGACCGTGGTGCGGGCTATCACCTGCCCCCCGATCGCAGCCTGGATCGCCACGTCAAACATCTGCCGCGGGATCAGTTCCTTCATTTTTTCCGCCATCGCGCGCCCTTTCTGCTGCGCGGTATCACGGTGCACAATCAGCGCCAGCGCATCGACCCGGTCACCGTTGATCAGGATATCCAGCCGCACCAGCTTTGCCGGGTCGAAGCGCACAAAACTGTAATCGAGTGAGGCGAAGCCACGGCTGACCGATTTCAGCCGGTCAAAGAAGTCCATTACCACTTCGCTCATCGGCAGCTCGTAGCGCAGCGACACCTGGCTGCCCACGTACTGCATATCCCTCTGGACACCGCGCTTTTCCACACACAGGGTAATAACGTTGCCCAGGTGCTCCTGTGGCACCAGGATATTGGCCTCGACGATAGGCTCACGCATTTCCTCGATATTGCCCACCTCGGGGAGGCGGGACGGGTTATCCACGGTGATCACCTCCCCGTCGGTCAACTCCACCTCATAGACCACGGTGGGTGCGGTGGTGATCAGGTCCAGGTCGTACTCACGCTCCAGGCGCTCCTGGATGATTTCCATGTGCAGCATGCCCAGGAAACCACAGCGGAAACCGAACCCGAGGGCATCGGAGGTCTCCGGCTCGTAGAACAGGGAGGCGTCGTTCAGGGAGAGCTTGTCCAGTGCATCCCGGAAAGCCTCATAATCGTCAGAGCTGACCGGGAACAGGCCGGAGTATACCTGCGGTTTCACCTTCTGGAAGCCGGGCAGCATATTCACATCGTCGGCTTCCTTGGCATGGGTGAGGGTGTCCCCCACCGGCGCGCCGTGGATGTCCTTGATACCGGCGACCACAAAGCCCACTTCGCCGGCGCGCAGCACGCCGGTCTCTTTCCGCTTGGGGGTAAAAATCCCCACACTGTCGACCACGTGTGCGCGGCCGATAGACTTGGTAACAATTTTTTCCTTGGTTTTCAGGGTGCCCTGCACCACCCGCACCAGGGAGACCACACCCAGGTAGGCATCGAACCAGGAGTCGATAATCAGTGCCTGCAGGGGTGCATCCACATTGCCCTCCGGCGGCGGCACCAGCCGCACCAGGTCCTCCAGCACCTCTTCCACCCCCAGGCCGGACTTGGCGCTGCAACGGGTGGCTTCGGTGGCATCGATCCCGATAATGTCCTCGATTTCCTCCGCCACCTTGTCCGGGTCGGCCTGCGGCAGGTCCATCTTGTTCAGTACCGGGATCACCTCGAGCCCCTGCTCGATGGCGGTATAGCAGTTGGCCACGGACTGGGCTTCAACCCCCTGGGCCGCGTCCACTACCAGCAGCGCACCCTCACAGGCCGCCAGGGAGCGCGATACCTCGTACGAGAAGTCCACGTGGCCGGGCGTGTCGATGAAGTTGAGCTGGTAGGTCTTGCCGTCGCGCGCGGTGTAATCCAGGGTCACGCTCTGGGCCTTGATGGTGATACCGCGCTCCCGCTCCAGATCCATGCTGTCGAGCACCTGCTGGGCCATTTCCCGGTCGCTCAGCCCTCCGCAGACCTGGATAAAACGGTCTGCCAGGGTGGATTTACCGTGGTCGATGTGCGCAATGATGGAGAAGTTGCGGATATGGGAGAGATCTGTTGCCACTGCGGATTAGAAACCCTTTGAAAATCAGAATGTTATCTGGCGACCTCGCCAGAGAGATGGCGCAAGTCTACCAGATGGCAGTGGCTACTGGGCAGTGCTATTCACACGGGGCCCGCAGGCGCCCGCCGGGACCGGGTCCCGGCAGCAATACCGGGGCCTGCAACCCGCCGGCCCCGGGACCCCGCGCGGGTCAGTCCTCTTCGATCTGGATGGTGCGGAAAGTGGGCTGCCCGCCGCGGAAAAAGCGAATCGGCAGCAACTCGTCACCCGGCAGGTCCTTGACCACGCGGCGGTAATCGTCCAGGTCATTGACCTCGTCGAAGCCCAGCTGGGCGATGATATCGCCGCTGCGCAGTCCCGCCTTGGCCCCGGCCTTGCCCGGAACAACCTCTTTCACCATCACCCCGGACTCAACCCCCAGGCGCTGCTTCAGCGCGTCGGGAATCTCGTCAACCATCAACCCCAGGCGGCCGCCGGCATCGGTACTGGGGCTGACCGCAGCCTGCTGGCGCTGCTGGTCGTCACCCTCGAGAGCGCCGACCACCACGCCCAGGCGCTTGACCTTGCCTTTGCGCATCAGCTCGACGGTTACCTCCTCGCCCGGGCGGGTCTGGCCAACCACGTGCGGCAGGTCACCGGAGACATCGATACGCTCGCCGTCGAAGTGGGTAATGATGTCACCGGCCATAATGCCGGCTTCAGCAGCCGGGGCACCAGCCTCAACCTGTGCCACCAGGGCGCCGCTGGGACGGCGCAGCCCCATTGCCTGGGCCATGTTGCGGTCCACATCCTGGATGCCCACGCCCAGCCAGCCGCGGTCCACGCGCCCCTTATCTTTCAGCTGGGCGACCACATCGCGGGCCAGGTCTGCCGGGATTGCAAAGGACAGGCCGATAGAGCCACCACTGCGGGTATAAATCTGCGAGTTAATGCCCACTACCTCGCCCTTCAGGTTGAACAGCGGGCCACCGGAGTTACCGGGGTTAATGGCCACATCGGTCTGGATAAACGGTACATAGTTCTCGCGGCTCTCATTGGGGATGCTGCGCCCCATGGCGCTGACGATCCCGGCGCTGGCCGAGTAGTCGAGGCCGAACGGCGAGCCGATCGCAACCACCCACTCACCCACTTTCAGGTCCTCGGATTCCCCCCAGCTGATAGCCGGCAGGTCATCGGCATCCACTTTCAGCAGTGCCAGGTCGGAACTCGGGTCGGTGCCGATCACCTGTGCCTCAAACTCGCGCCGGTCGGTGAGGGTCACCAGGACCTGGTCGGCGCCGTCAACCACGTGGTTGTTGGTGACCACGTAGCCATCTTCCGAAATGATGAAGCCGGAGCCCATGCTGGCCACCGGCCGCTGCTCGCGGCGGCGTGGCTCCAGCAGGTGACGGAAGATGTCCGGGATATCCTGCCGGTACTGCGGCGGGCCCCCGCGGCTGGCCTGGCGGGTGGTCTCCATGGTGTTGATTTTCACCACCGCCGGGGAGTTTTTCTCGATCAGGTCGGTCAGATCCGGCAAGCCGCGCGCACATGCGGCTGTCGAGATCATCAGGCTAAGGATGAAAAGGAACTGCGTACAGCGTTTAACCATCGGTTTGTTACCCCTAGTTATCCCTTCTAATATGAAAACAATGACTGTCTGTTCTTCCCGGGTACCGTCCCAGCCCTAGATAGGGTCAGGGAAGTCGGTATTCAACGGGTCCGGCTTACAGTGTTAGTGGCAAGCCTACGCCTAAAGTTCTGGCGCCGACTGTAAATCAGTGTAAAGAATGATCAATTTACGCCCCCGCACCCAGCGCGGCAAGTTCGACCATCCCCGCCAGGCCTATGGCGAATCCCGCCTGGGCAGCCCCCTGCTGTATTTCCCGGCCCAGGTCCCGGAGGGCGCTGACCGGCCAGGCATGGTGATGGCGGGCACCCACGGTGACGAAGTCGCCGCGGTGGTGGCCCTGTCCTGCGCCCTGCGCGCCATCCCCGCTGCGGCGCTGCGGCACCACGTGATCCTCGCGGTCAACCCCGATGGCTGCCAGCTGGGCCAGCGCTGCAATGCTGCAGGAGTGGACCTGAATCGCAATTTCGCCACCAGCAACTGGCAGGCAGAGGACACGGTCTACCGCTGGAACAGTGCCGCGGACGAGCGCGACGTGCTCCTCAGCACCGGCGACAGCGCCGGTTCGGAGCCCGAAACCCGCGCCCTGTGCGAGTTGATCGACCGGCTGCAACCCTCCTGGCTAGTGACCATTCACGAACCGCTGGCCTGTGTCGAGGACCCGGCCTCCAGCACCCTGGGACAGTGGCTGGCCAGTGCCCTGCGCCTGCCCCTGGTGGCCGATGTGGGCTACCTGACCCCCGGCTCCTTCGGCACCTGGTGTGCCGAACGGGACCTGCCCTGCATTACCGTGGAATTCCCGCCGGTTTCGGCCGACGCCGCCAGTGAGGATTACCTGCAGGCCCTGATCGACCTGATCACGCGCTGAGCCGCGGTGCTGGTGTCAGTACTCGCTACCAGGTTGCCTTATTACCAGTAGACACGCCCCGCTTCAAAGCGCAGCGGCGGTTGCACATCCCGCGCCAGCCAGGTGGGACCGTCCAGGTCGCGCAACTTCACCAGCTCGCCCAGTGGCCAGGCGGCGCGTATGGCCCTGGATGTGCACAGCATGCAGCCCAGCATCAGGGCAAACCCCTGCGCCCTGGCCTCATCCGCCAGGGCCAGTGCCTCGGTGATACCGCCGGTCTTGTCCAGCTTGATATTGACCATTTCGTAGAGCCCCTGCAGCCGGGGCAGGTCTTCGCGGGTGTGGCAGCTCTCGTCGGCGCAGATCGGCAGGGGATGGGGGAAAGAGGACAGGAAGCTGTCATCATCGGCGGGCAGCGGCTGCTCCAGCATGGCCACCCCGAGACCGGCAAGCATCTGGCAGCGCTCCACCAGCGTCGCGCGCTGCCAGGATTCATTGGCATCGATCACCAGTTGGGTCTCCGGTGCCGCGGCCCGCACTGCGCGCACCCGGGCCTCCACGCTGCTGTCATCCAGCTTGAGCTTGAGGGTTTCCACCCCTCGGGCCGCCTGCTCCGCCGCAGCCTCTGCCATGGCCCGCGGCGTATCTATAATCAGGGTCTGGACGGTGGCCAGCGACCCGGGACCGTGCCGGCCGGCCTGGTCGCGACGGCGCTCCCAGTCCATCAGGGCACAATCCACTGCATTGCGGGCGGCGCCGGCGGGCATCTGTGCCTGCAACGCAACGCGGTCCAGCCCGTCCTCCACCGCCGGCAGTATCGACCGCACCTGGGCCAGCACCGTCTCGACACTCTCGCCGTAGCGGGGATAAGGCGTGCACTCGCCGACACCGGTGACCGAGCCGTCCGATACTTCCACCACCACGACCGCTGCCTCGGTTCGCGCACCACGGGAGATCACAAAGGATGTGCGCAGGGGCCACTGCTCGGCATAACAACGGGCATGCATAAGGGTTTCCCGAAACGTCAGACCCTAAGAGTTTAGTTCGGGGACAGCCTGCGCGGTCAGGCGGGAGAGGGGTGGGACGGACTCGCGGACTCGAGCCGCAACAGCACCGGGGCATAGAAGGGATTGGAAGCATGGCGGCGGCTGTACCAGCGCACCACGCCGGCCCCGGCCAGCAGGCCCGCCACGGCACCACTGATGGCACCGATTTCTCCGCCGAGCGCCTCGCCCAGCATCGCCGCCAGCATCAGCGCAACGAGGGGCACCAGGTACACAACCAGCGCACCGGTACTCAGGGCGCGCTCTGGAATGCCGATGACCGCGGTGTCGTTGAGGGAGATGCGGTCCTGGTCCCAGCTGTTCAGCGCCACCCTGATACGGGTGGATTTGGACAGGTAGTCACCCAGCGCACCGGTACCGCAGCCGGACCTGGCTGCGCACCCGCCGCAGGCACTACGCTGGATTGTCTCCACCCAGATAGCGCCGGATTCGATTGCCACCACGCGGCCACGCTCTTCGTGCATGCTCTCAGGAGCCCGCTTCCATCGCCACGGAACGCGCCAGGCGCTGCGCGGTGGCATCGGGGATCTCACCGACAACGGTAACGGTGTAATTGGTGCCGTCCACCTCGACGCGGTCCATATAGGCCACAGTGGCCCCGCGGATTGCCCGCCCCTTGTACTCCAGTTCCGGGCCCAGGCGCTGCACAAATACCGTGAACACGCTCAGGCCATCGCTGAATACCAGCATGTCGCCATCGGCCAGGGTGCGCACCGCTACCCGCTGGTAGCCGTCGGGCAGCCAGCCCAGCTGCCAGCGGGTCTGGGCGGATTCACACGCATGGCGATTATCTATGCGTCGCGTATTGGGGGATCCGGGCTGCAGGTTGGCGTCGCTGATCGGGGACAGGTCCAGCTGCACAAACTGGTAGCGCTCCAGTACCTTGCCCTGGGCGCCCACAAGCATGGACTTGAGCGGCAGGCCGGTTTCCCGGTCGAGATTGAGCAATACCCCGAGGCGGTGCTGGTCGCGCGGACGCGCCTCGATCACAACCGTATCGCGATCGGCAATACGCTCGCCGCCGCGCAGGACAAAGTGGTAACTGCCCGCCCGCTGGCCGTCGATAGAGGTCCACTGGCTGGCCCGTCCAAACGGGCTCACCACCCGGTTACAGGCAGATGTGGTGCCGTGACTGATCAGTTCCCTGGGTTCGCCGCTCAGGTAGCGGACCCGCTCCACCTGCTCGCCATCGCGAACGGCGTGGAAGACCTGCAATGTTTCCAGCAGGCCCTGGTGCTCAAACGTCACCAGGCCACTGTATTCCAGGTTGCTCACTGCATCGGAGAGCTTGCCCAGCCAGTAATCGATGCTGTCGGCCTGCGCCGGGGGCTCCTGCCCGGTTGGTGGCACCACCGCCTGCGGCTGCTGCGTACCGGTGGGATTGTCCGCCGGTTCTGTAGGCACGGGCTGCTGCGCGAAAACTGCCGGGGCCATCAACAGCAAAGCCAACAGCATGCTGTTGGCTTTGTAGTGCGGGATAAATAGCGATTCGGTCACTGTCCGTCCTGCTCTCCGTAGGTGGCGCGCGCAAACGGCACCATGCCCTGGGTGCTGACATGGCCCGCCTGCTGTGAATGCTGGATCATCACCCGGTTCAGGTGACGAATCAGCTCCGCGGGCGGCGCCTGCTGGATCACGCCCTGCACCGGGACACCCGATTGCCGTTCGGGCACCAGGCGCGGGCCGGCAGTGCTGACCGAACGGGTTGTCGGTGCGGGCACGTAGAAACCACTGGGCTGCGGTGCCGACTGCTGGACCGGCTGCTGCACCGGTCGCGCCGGCTCGGCTGCCAGCTGTGGGGCACCAGTTTCATTACCTGACACCCCGGGCTGGGGCTGCGACAGCTGCTGCACCCCCAGGATGGCTGCGAAAGCCACAGTGGCGGCGACAGCACCGCGGGACAGGGTCCGCATCCAGGGGGAACGGGTACCGTCGTTGGCAGCCGAAGGACTCTCCCCGGCCTGCACATCCAGGGGTGCCTCAGCTTCAATCGCCGCGGAAATGCCGGCTGCGAGCCCCGGTATTGCCGGCGACACCTGCTCGCGCCGCATCACACTGGCCGCCAACTGGTAGCGGGACCAGCGCTCGGCCAGCTCACCCTCGGCGCCGCCGTGCTTCAGCAGGCGCTGCAGCTCCAGCTCCGTGGCCTCGCCATCCATCAGCGCAGACAGCGATTCATTCAGCCGATCCTGATGACTCCCGTGGGACATACGGGCAACCCCTCTCTAAAACAATTGATGAACCGGCGCAGAGACCCGCGCCACGGCAAAATTGCCAGTTCCAGCAGATACCACTTGCCGGTCATTCTCTCAGACATGCCGGGCGGGGAATTGTTTCACCACCGCAGCAAAAATTCTCCAGCGTCCCGGTCCTGCGGGACCTAGCCGCGATCCCCCATGGGCTCGGGCTCACCGGCCATTACCGCCTTGACCGTGCGGTCAATCGCCTCCCTGGCGCGGAAGATGCGCGAGCGCACGGTACCCACGGGGCAACCCATGACCTCGGCGATATCCTCGTAGCTCAGGCCCTCCATCTCGCGCAGCGTCACGGCCGAGCGCAGGTCTTCAGGAAGTGCCTGGATCGCCTGGTGCACGGCCTGCTCGAGCTGGTCGCGGAACAACTGGTTTTCCGGTGTCTCATTGTCCCGCAGCATGTCGGCCCCGGAATAAAACTCCGCATCTTCCAGGTCCACGTCTGAGGACGGCGGGCGACGCCCGCGGGACACCAGGTGATTCTTGGCCGTATTGATCGCGATGCGATACATCCAGGTATAGAAGGCACTTTCCCCACGGAAATTGGCCAGTGCACGGTAGGCCTTGATAAAAGCCTCCTGCACCACGTCCTGAACCTCGCTGTGATCCTTGATGAAACGGCTCACCACGGCAACGATCTTGTGCTGGTATTTCAACACCAGCAGGTCGAAGGCGCGCTTGTCGCCCTTCTGCACCCGCTCTACCAGCTGGCGGTCACTTGGTGACGCCTGTTGCGCTGTCATCCCCTACTCCCAAATACAGCCACACCGCGTGCGGCCTCCCAGATGGGTCTGGAGCTGGCAACGCAGGTATTTATTCTGTGATGTTGAAGACACTGGCGGTAGGACATAAGTTCCGGGCCAAATCGACGAATTGAAAGTTGGCGCTATACTACGCGACCCCACTGGACAATGAAAATTATGAGTGCAAAGGCAAATTACGACGTCCTGGTCATTGGCAGCGGTGCTGCCGGGCTGACCCTGGCGCTGCACCTGTCGGCCCGTTACCGGGTGGCGCTGCTATCCAAGCAGCGACTGCGGGACGGCTCCACCTGGTTCGCGCAGGGCGGCATCGCCGCGGTGCTCGACAGCGCCGACTCGGTGGAGTCCCATATCGCTGATACCTTAGATGCGGGCGCCGGCCTCTGCCACCCGGATGCGGTGCGCCATACAGTGGAAAACGGCGCCGCAGCGATCCAGTGGCTGATTGACCAGGGGGTCGACTTCACCCGTGAGGACCAGGATTACCACCTCACCAAGGAGGGTGGCCACAGCCACCGGCGCATCATCCACAGTGCCGATGCCACCGGCCGGGCGGTGCACAGCACCCTGATCGAGCGGGTTCGTGCAGCCGCCAACATCGACTGTTTCGAGCAGCACGTCGCGCTGGACCTGATCCGCCAGCCCGATGCCGCCAAGGGCCGCTTCCGCTGCGCCGGCGCCTACGTACTGGACCGTGAAACCGAAGAAGTGGAGCTGTTCCAGGCCCGCGCCGTGGTCCTTGCCACCGGTGGCGCCAGCAAGGCTTACCTCTACACCAGCAACCCCGACGGCGCCAGTGGGGACGGCATTGCCATGGCCTGGCGCGCCGGTTGCCGCGTCGCCAACATGGAATTCAACCAGTTCCACCCCACCTGCCTGTATCATCCCAGGGCCAAGGCCTCCCTGGTGACGGAAGCCCTGCGCGGCGAGGGTGCGCAACTGAAACTGCCCGACGGCCAGCGCTTTATGCACCGCTTCGACAAGCGCGGCGAACTGGCGCCCCGGGACATCGTCGCCCGCGCCATCGACCATGAAATGAAGCGCCTGGGTGCCGACTGCCTCTACCTGGATATCTCCCACAAGGACGCCGACTTTATCCGCGGGCATTTCCCCACTGTTTACAGCAATTGCCTGCAGTACGGCATTGATATCACCAGGGAACCGATCCCGGTGGTCCCCGCAGCCCACTATACCTGCGGCGGTGTGATCGTGGACGAACACGGCCGCACCGACCTGGACCAGCTCTATGCCATCGGCGAAACCACCTTTACCGGCCTGCACGGCGCCAACCGCCTGGCCAGCAATTCCCTGCTGGAGTGCCTGGTATACGGACGCGCCGCGGCACTGCATATCGATGCGCACCTGGACCGCGTAACGCCGCCCCGGGAGGCGGCGCCCTGGGACGCCTCCCGGGTCACCGACTCGGATGAGGATGTGGTTATCTCCCACAACTGGGATGAATTACGCCGCTTTATGTGGGACTACGTGGGTATCGTGCGCACCCGCAAACGCCTGTTGCGAGCGGAACACCGGGTAAGGCTGCTGCAGCAGGAAATCCGTGAGTTCTACGCCAACTACCGTATTACCAGCGACCTGATCGAGCTGCGTAACCTGGCAGTGGTGGCCGAGCTGATCATCCGCTCAGCACTGGACCGCCGCGAGAGCCGCGGGCTGCACTATTCAGTGGACTACCCGAGCCTGCGTGAACTGGCCATGGATACCATCCTGGTGCCGGAGAATTTCGCCGACCAGCGGCAGTTTGTGTAAGTGGCGGGCGCGCCCCCGCCCGCAAACCGCCAGTTTCAACGGGAGTACTGCAGTGCCGCCCGCAGGCGCCGCCAGTCATCCGCGCTCATACTGTCGCGGGCCAGCACCAGCCGCAGGCGGCGCCCGCGCGGGTCACGGCTGTTCACCACTACCACCCAGGACCACAGCACCAGCTCACCGTGCAGAAAGATTTCACCATCCTCAGCACCATCGGGACGCCAGAACCAGCGCCGCTCGCGGGTACTGATGACTCCGCTGGTGGACACGATGCGGTGCCATTCCAGGATGGCGTAGGCCAATACCGGCACTACCAGGGCCAGGGCGATATACCAGGGCAATGGCGCCAGCCACAACAACAGCAGCCCCTGCAGCAGGGCCGCCGCCAGGATCAAGGTAAGAATACGGGAGGGCGCCACGCTGCAGGATAACCGCGCGTGGCGCTCGGGGACGGGGGAGTGCGGGCTATTCCTGCAGGCCGGTGTTGTCACGGATAATCTGCACAATATGCAGCAACTCCGGATCCTCCGGATCCTCGCGGCGCAGGAACCAGGCAAACAGGTCCTGGTCCTCGCTGTCCAGCAGCTTTACATAACGCTGCTTGTCAGCCTCGTCGAGGGTGTCGTAGACGTTTTCCAGAAACGGCAGCAGTACCAGGTCCAGCTCCAGCATACCGCGGCGGCTGGCCCAAAACAGGCGGTTGCGATCCATACTTCATTCCAACCAGAGAATTTGCGGCAGTATACCTGTAGCGGGCGCCCGAACAGTAGCCCCGGCCACGCCGGGACCCTGCGCTCCCGGTTGAAATCCACCCCGCCAACCCCACATAGTGGTGTCAACACACACCAACCGAGCAGTACAGGGACTCACCATGGACCAGGCACAGTGGCAGGAATACCTCAGCGCACGGGGCGCCGTGTGGGAGGGCAACCAGGCGCACTTCCCCGATACCCCGGCGGACCTGCACCTGGTGGACCTGAGCCCCCTGGGGTCGGTCACCGTCACCGGCCCCGACAGCCAGAAATTCCTGCAGGGCCAGCTTACCTGCGACCTGGTCAACCTGCCCGATAACCACAGTACCCTGGGTGCCCACTGTAATCCCAAGGGGCGCATGATCAGCGCCTTCCGCGCCATCAAGCACTCGCAGGAAGACTTTACCCTGCTGCTGCCCCGGGACCTGGCCCCAATCGGCCGGGACGCCATGGCCAAGTACGCGGTCTTTTTCAAGACCGAACTGGCCGAGGCCGGGGAATCCCGGCGCTGGCTGGGCCTGCAGGGCAAGGGGGCCATCAGGCAGGCTGCGGAGTTGCTGCAGGTCCCGCAACTGGCACCCGGTGAAGCCGCGCACTGCCAGCTGGACGACACCACAATCCTCGCCTGTGCCCTGAATGAGCACCAGCTGGCGCTGGAGGTTCCCGGTGAGTCTGCAGGGGCCCTCTGGGAAAAACTGGCCACGGTCGCCGAAGCGGCAGGTTACTGCCACTGGGTGGCGGAACAGGTGGCGGCAGGAATCCCGCAACTCCACGCCGCCACCAGTGAAATGTTTATCCCGCAGATGCTGAACCTGCACCTGCTGGGCGGGGTGAATTTCAAGAAAGGCTGTTACACCGGCCAGGAAGTGGTGGCCCGCATGCAGTACCTGGGCGCCGCAAAGCGCCGCATGTACCGGGCGCGCTGCGAGTCCGGCGAACTACCCGCTCCCGGCAGCGATATCGTCACGGGCGACGGCAAGTCCATTGGCAATACTGTCGAGGCCTGCCGCAGTGAAGAAGGCATCGAGCTGCTGGCGGTGCTGACCATTGCCAGGGTCGCCGAGGAGGCCTCGCTCAAACTGGCAGACGGCCGCCAGTTACAGTTGCAGGAACTACCCTACGACGCGGAAGCAGACCCGCTGGCCTGATTCGCATCCAGGCCGGCTATCCCGCAATCAGATTTCAACCGCAACCCGGTGAAGCTCAGCAGCTGCAGGTAACTGCCAGTCGATGGGCGCCTGGCCGTGCTGCTCTAGCCAGGCATTGGCCTGTGAGAATGGCCGGGTACCGAAGAACCCCCGGTGTGCCGACAATGGTGAGGGATGTGGCGCGCGCAGCACCAGGTGTTTATTGCGATCGATAAAGGCCCCCTTTTTCTGCGCGTAACTGCCCCACAGGATAAATACCAACCCCTCGCGCTGCTCTGCCAGGGCGTGGATAGCCGCATCGGTAAACTGCTCCCAGCCGCGCCCCTGGTGGGCACCGGCCTTGCTGTCCTCCACCGTCAGGGTGGCGTTCAGCAATAATACGCCCTGCTCTGCCCACGGCTGCAGGCAACCGTGCTGTGCCCGGGGGATACCCAGGTCGGATTCCAGCTCCTTGTAGATATTCTGTAGTGACGGGGGAATGCGCACGCCCGGCATTACCGAGAAACACAGGCCGTGGGCCTGGCCCGCCCCATGGTAGGGATCCTGCCCCAGGATCACGACCTTTACCCGATCAAACGGTGTTGAGTTGAAGGCATTGAAAATCTGGCCACCAGGTGGGTAGATCTGCTTGCCGGCACTCTTCTCTGTGCGCAGGAACTCCCGCAGCTGGCCCATATAGGGTTTCCGGAACTCACTCTCGAGCACCCGGTGCCAGCTGGGTTCTATCTTTATTTTTTCGGGGGATGTCATGCTGCTTCCTGAAAAATACTATCTTCGTGCTTTTGTCGCGGTGCACGGGCGAACACCAGGCTCGCCCCTACGGTAAGACCTTCTTTACCTGGCGGCGGAGTTCCGGCACCACTTCTTTCTCGAACCAGGGGCGCTGGCGCAGCCAGAGGGTATTGCGCGGGCTCGGGTGCGGCAATGGGAAATAACCGGCGGGCAGCGCATCGGCGTAGTGGCGCACGTTCTCGGTAATGCTGCCATACCAGTGCGGCAGGTAGTAGCGCTGTGCATACTGGCCCACCAGCAGGGTCAGTTGCAGGTCCGGCAGAAGCTCCAGCAATCGCGCATGCCAGGCGGCAGCGCACTCGGGTCGCGGCGGCAGGTCGCCGCCCTTGCCGCGCCCGGGATAGCAGAACCCCATGGGGATAATGGCGATGCGGGATTCGTCGTAAAAGGTATCGCGGTCGATTGCCAGCCAGTCCCGCAGGCGATCGCCCGAAGGATCATTCCAGGGGATGCCGGTCTCGTGCACCTTAGTGCCCGGTGCCTGGCCGACAATCAACAGGCGCGCCGACTCAGCCGCGCGCAGCACGGGGTTCGGGCCCAGCGGCAGCACGTCCTCGCACAGGCGGCAGGCACGCACCTCGCGCAGCAGGTCCTGCAGGGGGATGCGCCGGCTCATTCGGGTCCGGCTTCCGCCACCACACCCGCCGGGGGATGCGCCAGCTGTAACAGCAGGCCGCGGCGATCATCCGGGGCTGCAACGCGGCCGAGATTGTTATTATCCAGTACCACAAAAATCCCGTCGTCGCGCACAGCCAGGCCCTCGGCCTTGCCGTAATAGGTCTCCCGGTAGATGTACTCCGGCCTTTCCTCAACCGCGCGATAGTTGATGCACCACTGCGCACGCAGGCCGGGCAGTGCGCGGCGGCAAACGGCAAACGCATTCCGCTCCAGGGTGTAAAGGGCCCCGTCATAAATATCGAGCCCGGTCAGGTCTTCCGAACGACCGCGGAAATCCAGGCCAGGCACTCCCGGTACGCGAAAATACTCGACTGTATCCCCGGACAGGCGCACCAGCCCCCGCCCATCCCGCTCCATCGCAATCCAGGTATCTTCGCCGTCCCGCACCAGTCCCTCGCTGGCACCATTGAACTGCAGCATAAAGCCGCGCTCACGGGCGCCATCGGCCCACTGCGGTGGCAGCCAGCGCGCATCACCAGTAGTTGGCAACTGCGCAACACGGTGGTGACGCTCGCTGACCATGTAGATATCGCCACCGCTGCAGCTGATCCCCTCAAAGTCCGCCGCTGTCCCCGACTGGACCAGGTTGAGCAGCGCTGCTTTCCAGCCCTCCCAGCGCCCGGACGGCAAATCCAGCCCGTTGATGCGTCGGTAGGGCTCCAGCTGTGTCGCCGCCGCTGGAACAGCGTTATCTCCCGCTTCACCACTATCTGCATCTGTGCGCGGCCCAGGCCCCATTGCCGGTTGGTCCAGCCGGATCCGGTAAATACCGGTGGAATCCTTGTCTGATACCGCCAGCAATTCCCCGTCACAAAAACTCAGCCCGGAAATATCCAGGCCCGCACTGCCGTCCAGCCACCAGCTGCCGCGCAGCTCCGCAGGAATAACCGGCTGCGCCACAGAAACAGTCACCTGCCCTAAAAAACCTGACAACAGCAGGCCCCGAAGAAACTTCTGCATTTTTTACCTTTATCCCGTTGCCCGGGGGCACGGTATTATCAATCGCGGAAGTTCTCGAATTGCAAGGGTTGTTCCAGCTCTTTCCCACGCAGTGTTGCGATGACCTGCTGCAGATCGTCGCGCTTCTTGCCGGTAACCCTGACCTGGTCGCCCTGGATGGATGCCTGCACCTTGAGCTTCTCATCCTTGATAATCTTTGTGATTTTCTTGGCCAGCTCTTTGTCCAAGCCATTTTTCAGTGTGATCTTGACCTTAACCACCTTGCCGGACTGCTCCGGCTCGCCCACTTCCATGGCGAGGGGATCGATATCACACTTGATCAGCGCGCTGCGGAGCATATCCACCATCTGCGTTACCTGGATATCGGCCTCGGCCCGCACGGTCAGCTCAAAGCCATTCATTTCCACTTCGGCGTCCACGCCCTTGAAGTCAAAGCGGTTACCCACGGTGCGGTTTACCTGGTCGACCGCGTTGGTCAGCTGGTGCTTGTCCACTTCAGAGACAATATCGAAAGAAGGCATAAATACTCCAAAATTATTGCAGTTGCTCCGGGATCACCTCCAGGCTCTCCTCCCCGCTGGCAATCCAGAGGTGGCCATCCTGTATGGTGACGTTCAATTCCATAGTGCGTTGCGCAAGCGATGCCAGTGCTTCGGTCTGGTCAGGATCCAGCTGATAGACCCGCAGGTTGGAGAATCGTGCCAGGGCCTGCCCATGCTTCTGCCACCATACCCCGGCCGTGCGCCGCCCATAACTGTACACCAATACCTTACCTGCGCGATTGCAGGCCTTGCGCACCCGCTCTTCCGCTGGCAGCCCCACCTCGATCCAGCGTTCTATTTCCCCGCTGAGGCCCAACTGCCACAGGTCGGCCTCCTCATCACTGGAGAGGCCACGGGTGAATTCGAGTGAATCGCCGGCATTGTGTGCGAATGCCAGTAAGCGGACCATCATGCGCTCGTCGGTTTCCGATGGGTGGCGGGCGATGGTCAACGGGTAGTCCGCATAGTGATGCCGGTCCAGGTCAGCAACCTGCAGCCGGACTTTGAAAATTGTTGCTTTAAGCGCCATTACTCTCCCCGGCCCCTACCTGTTGCCGTGACTGTGTCACGGGAAGCTATTATTGTCGGGCTCTGGGCATAAACATGGATGATTGGCATGAAACCGATAACTCCCGGCACCCGCTCCTGTTTAAATTCCCGCCCCTGTGTGCGCCCCTGGTCCTGGCCACGCTTTTTGCAGGCACTGTTTGTTTCCTTCTTCGCCATAACGGCGAGCGGGTGCGGCATCAATAATATCCCTACTTACGACGAGCAGGTAAAAGCCGCCTGGGCCCAGGTACAGAATCAGTACCAGCGACGTGCCGACCTTATCCCCAACCTGGTCAAGACCGTAAAAGCCTATGCTGACCAGGAGCGGGAGACTCTGGAGGCAGTCACCGAGGCCCGCGCCCGGGTCAACTCCATGCAGGTTGATGAAAACCTGATCAACGACCCCGCCAAACTCCAGCAGTTCGAGGCGGCACAGGCACAGCTCAGTGGTGCCCTGTCGCGCCTGATGGTGGTGGTCGAGCGCTACCCGGACCTCAAGTCCAACCAGAACTTCCTTACCCTGCAATCACAGCTGGAAGGCACCGAAAACCGCATCAGTGTGGCCCGGCGGGATTATATATCCGCCGTGGAGCGCTACAACCGGGAAATCCGCACCTTTCCGGGACGTATCTGGCACAGCGTGCTCTACAGCGACATGCCGATCCGCGAGACTTTCGAGGCCACTTCGGAAGATGCAGAAAAAGCCCCGGATGTGGATTTCCAGTGACGGACCCTGACCACCGATAATGCACTTTCGCCACCTGCCCCTGCTGTTCAGCCTGCTGGCCTGCCTGTATAGCGCTGCTACATGGGCCCAGCCCGAGTTCCCGATGCTATCCGGGCGGGTTGTGGACCGCGCCAACCTGCTGCGCCAGGACACCGAGTACCAACTCACCGAGCTGATGCAACAGCATGAGAAAGAAACCAGTAACCAGCTGGTGGTGGTAACCATACCGGACCTGCAGGGACTCACCATCGAGGAATATGGTTACCAGCTGGGTCGCGAGTGGAAACTGGGGCAGAAGGACAAGGACAATGGGGCACTGCTGATTGTTGCGCCACAGGAGCGCCAGGTGCGTATCGAGGTGGGCTACGGCCTGGAAGGTGCACTCACCGATGCCCTGTCTTCAAACATCATCCATACCAAAGTACTGCCGAAGTTCCGCTCCGGTGATTTCGATGCTGGTGTCATTGCCGGAGTCGAATCAATGATCGCCGCAATCCGCAACGAATATGTGGCTGAACCCACGGAAACCAGCGGCGACCGTCGCCTGGCGCTGCTGGTGGGCTTTTTCCTGCTGCTGGTGATGCTGCAGCTGTTTGGCGGTGCGGTATTCGGCGCCCCACTGAACAGTGGCCGCTATCGTCGCGGGCGCTACGGCGGCTATTACGGCGGCGGTGGCTTTGGTGGCGGCTTCGGGGGCGGCGGCCTGGGCGGGGGCTTCGGTGGCGGTGGTGGCAGCTTTGGCGGCGGGGGCGCCTCGGGGGGATGGTAATGCTCAACAGTGAATACCGGCGCAAGGTGGCCGAGACAATCAAGGAAGTGGAGTCACGGACCGATGCCGAGGTGGTGACCGTCCTGACCCGCGAAGCCGACAACTACGTCTACATCTCCACCCTGTGGGCCGCGTTCCTGGCCCTGGTGCTGGCGCCACTGCTGCAGTTCCTGCCCTGGTGGCTGGAATACCACGAGGCCTTCACGATCCAGTGGATCCTGTTTATCGCCCTGGTGGTGTTGTTCCGCTGGCGCCCCCTGACCATGCGCCTGGTACCGCGCAAAGTGAAATTCTGGCGCGCCGCCAACCTGGCCCGGCGACAGTTCCTGCAGCAGGAATTGCACAGCACTCACGGACGTCTGGGCCTGTTGATCTTTGTCGCCGAGGCCGAACATTACGTGGAGATTCTCGCCGACCGGGGCCTGGCGGAACATATTACCGATGAGAGCTGGCGCGAGATCGTCGAGGAGTTCATCCACGAGATCAAGAAAGGCAAAACCGGCGAAGCGTTTGTACACTGTATTGAGCGGTGCGGCGAACTCCTGCGGGAAGTGGCGCCGGCCACAACGATGAAAAATGAGCTTCCCAATCACCTGGTGATCCTGGACTGAGCACTGACACTGGTCTCCGGGTCACTTCCCGGTACTGACCATGATATTTGCGAGCCGCAGACTGAACCTTGCCCTTCTTGCCCTTCTGGTGGCCATACCCGGCGGCTACCTGGCGATCGCCGCGGGTGCGCCGGACAGTACGGCCGGCGCCCTGGCTGACGGCCGGGCCGGCCGCCTGGCACAAATCTTTACAGGTGACGGGGACCTGGAGTCCCGCGTGGCCAGGCTGGAAGAATCCCTCGCCCGCTCCAATGAAATCCAGTCACAGATGCTGGACCTGGTGGAGGAGCTGCGCCAGCAGCTGGAGGGTGAGGTCGACAACGAGCCCCGCACCCGCCAGGCAGCAATTAGTGAGGGGGATGGGCAGCGGCACAGCAGGCGTCGTGCACACAGCCAGGACTTTCACGAGATGCAGCTGCAACAGCTGGTCGAGGCGGGCATCGATCCCGCACGGGCCGCCCATATTCTCGAGCGGCAGGAACGCTTCCAGTACGAGCACATGAAAATTTCCTACGCCTACCGCCACACCCCCAACAAATCGTCGCCGGAGGCCATGGCCCTGCGCGAGAAGCTGGAATCCTACAGCCACCCCCGCAAGATGCTGGAGCACGAACTGTCAGCGGAGGAATTCGAGCGCTACCTGGAGGCCACCAGCGGCAGCCAGAATATGGAAATCAACGACGTGATCAGCGGCGCCCCGGCCGCCGCAGCCGGCCTGCGCCCCGGCGACCGGATCATCAGCTACAACGGCGAGCGAATTTTCCATATGGGTGACCTGCGCTCGCAGGTCTACAAAGTGGCACCGGGGGAAAACGTGGCGGTGGAAATCCAGCGCCGGGACAGCGGCAGCCGGGAGACCATTTACCTGCCCAGTGGACCGCTGGGCATTCGGGGGTAAAGACAGGCAGGAACAGCCGGGAGCGGAACTCCCGGCGGCGGGCTTGACCGGCAATTGCCGCTCGCGACCTTACGTTACTCCGCGCTGGTTTCCGGGCGCATATGCGGGAACAGCAGCACGTCGCGAATCGACGGGGAATCGGTCAGCAGCATCACCAGGCGGTCGATACCGATACCCTCACCGGCGGTGGGGGGCAGGCCGTATTCCAGCGCACGGATATAGTCCGCGTCGTAATGCATGGCCTCGTCATCGCCGGCATCCTTCTCTGCCACCTGCGCCTTGAAGCGCTCGGCCTGGTCCTCGGCATCATTGAGCTCGGAGAAACCATTGGCAATCTCGCGGCCGCCGACAAAGAATTCGAAACGTTCGGTAACGAACGGGTTCTCGTCGTTGCGGCGCGCCAGCGGCGATACCTCGGTCGGGTATTCCGTGATAAAGGTCGGCTGGTCCAGGCGATGTTCGACGGTCTTCTCGAAGATCTCGATCTGCACCTTGCCCAGGCCCCAGGTGTCCTTCAGCGGGATGCCCAGGTTTTCCGCTACCTTGCGTGCCCCAGCCAGGTTGTCGATATCCGACGGATTGAGGCCCGGGTTATAGCGCAGGATGGAATCGAACACCGACAGGCGCGCGAACGGTTTGGAGAAATCGTAGCTGTTGCCCTGGTACTCAACCGTGGGGGAACCGAGCACGTCCTCGCAGATACCACGCAGCATGCCCTCGGTGAGGTCCATCAGGTCGTTGTAATCGGCGTACGCCTGGTAGAACTCCAGCATGGTGAACTCGGGGTTGTGCCGCGTGGACAGGCCCTCGTTGCGGAAGTTGCGGTTGATCTCGTAGACGCGCTCGAAGCCGCCCACCACCAGCCGCTTCAGGTACAGCTCCGGCGCCACCCGCAGGTACATGTCGATATCCAGCGCATTGTGGTGGGTGATAAACGGCCGCGCGGTGGCGCCGCCCGGGATCACCTGCAGCATCGGCGTTTCCACTTCCATAAAGTGGTTGTCGTTCAGGAAGCGGCGGATATAGTCGATCACCTGCGAGCGGATGCGGAATACGTCGCGGGATTCCGGCGTGGCGATCAGGTCCACGTAACGCTGGCGATAGCGCAGTTCCTGGTCGGCAATGCCATGGAATTTCTCCGGCAGCGGCCGCAGTGCCTTGGTCAGCAGCTGGTAGTCCTCGCAGGTAACGTAGAGGTCGCCCTTGCCGGACTTCTGCAGGGTGCCGCGCACCCCCACGATATCGCCGATATCCCAGGCACCGTAACGCTCCTTGATATCCTTCTGCGCCGTTTTGTCGGCGTACAGCTGGATACGGCCGGATACATCCTGGATCACCATAAACGGGCCGCGCTTGGCCAGGATCCGCCCGGCCACGCATGCGGTCTTGCCCAGCTCCGCCAGCTCTTCCTTGGATTTATCGCCAAACTCGGCCTGCAGGTCAGCGGCCAGGTTTTCGCGGCGGAAGGCATTGGGGAAGGGATTGCCCTTTTCACGCAGCGCGGACAGCTTGGCGCGGCGCTCGGCAATCAGTTTGTTCTCGTCTTGCTGGGTATCTGTCATGGCGATTCGTCAATCGTGGCTATTTAAGGGTTTGTTTCCTGTACTGTAGGAGCGGCCCATGGCCGCGATCGGGGCTCAGCGTGTTCCCGCCAGTTCAATCGCGGCCATGGGCCGCTCCTACATCAAGGGATCCGGAAAGTTTACAGGCCGGCCTTGAGGCTCGCCTCGATAAACTGGTCGAGGTCGCCGTCGAGCACCGACTGGCAGTTACTGGTCTGCACACCGGTGCGCAGGTCCTTGATGCGCTGGTCGTCAAGCACATAGGAGCGGATCTGGCTGCCCCAGCCGATATCGGACTTGCTCTCTTCCATTGCCTGCTTCTCGGCATTGCGCTTGAGCATCTCCTGCTCGTACAGGCGGGCCCGCAGCATCTTCCAGGCCTTGTCGCGGTTCTGGTGCTGGGAGCGCTCGCTCTGGCAGGCCACCACGATGCCGGACTCGATATGGGTCAGGCGAACCGCTGAATCAGTCTTGTTGACGTGCTGGCCGCCGGCGCCGGAGGCACGGTAGGTGTCCTCTCGCACCTGGGACTTGTCTACCTCGATCTCGATATTGTCGTCGATCTCCGGCGACACAAATACCGAGCTGAAAGACGTGTGGCGGCGGTTGCCGGAGTCAAATGGGGACTTGCGCACCAGACGGTGTACACCGGTCTCGGTGCGCAGCCAGCCGAAGGCATGGTCGCCCTGGAAATGGATGGTGGCACTCTTGATGCCGGCCACTTCGCCGGCGGAAGCCTCTTCCAGGGTGGTCTTGAACCCGTGGGCCTCGCCCCAGCGCAGGTACATACGCAATAACATCTCGGCCCAGTCCTGGGCCTCGGTGCCCCCGGAGCCGGCCTGGATATCCAGGTAGGCATTGTTGGCATCGGTCTCGCCGGAGAACATGCGGCGGAATTCGAGCACACCCAGTTGTTCCTGCAGGCTCTCGATTTCTTCCGCCACCTCGGCCACGGAATCCTCGTCGCCCTCTTCCGCGGCCATCTCCAGCAACTCGCGGCAGTCGGCAATGCCAGTCTCGAGGTTTTCGATGGTGGTGACCACGGTTTCCAGCGAGGAGCGCTCGCGGCCCAGCTCCTGGGCGCGGCTGGGATCGTCCCAGACGCTGGGCTCGGCCAGCTCCAGTTCGACCTCGGTCAGGCGTTCTTTCTTGTTGGCATAGTCAAAGATACCCCCTAAGAACGCCAGTGCGCTCTTCGAGGTCATTGAGTTTGTTCAGCAGGGGATTGATTTCCATGGATTCCAGAATTCCGAGCCAGTTGAAAGCGGCGCGCATTCTACCGCAGCGCGCCCTGCCCTTGCCAGTGCGCCCCCTGTCAGCGGGCTCCGGGAGCCGCCAGCCCGGCCAGGATTGAACACTCGGGGGAATCGTCTCCCGGGCAGTCCCGCGCCAGCTCCCGCAGGGTCGCGCGCATGTCACGCAGCTGCTCTATCTGCCGTTCCAGCTGCCCCAGCTTGCCCTCGACCATGGCCCGGGCCTCGCGGCTGCGGCGCCGGGGATTGCGATGCAGTGCCAGCAGGTCGCTCACCTCGTCCACCGAGAAACCGGCATTGCGGGCGCGACGGATAAAATGCAGCGCCTCCAGGTCGGCGTCGCTGTAGTCACGGTAACCATTGGCGCAGCGCCCGGGGACCACCAGGCCGCTGGATTCGTAGTAGCGCAGGGCCTTGGTGGTCAGCCCACTCACCTGCGCCGCAGCAGAGATGTTCATCTGGCCTCCCGTCAATCACCGCAAAGTTCCAGGAGGCGCCATTGTACACCGGGCCGGCTTCAGTTGCCGTTACCGTTGCTGGTGCCATTGCCGGGGCAGCTGGCCTGCTGGTACTGGATATTGTCGACGGGGTCGTATCCCTGCTGGAGGACCGTGTCCAGGGAGGTTTTTTCCACCAGGTGCAGCAGGATATCCCCGGTCTGGCCGCCGCAGACGCTGGCATACATCCGGTCGGTGCGGGTGCCGCAGCGGGATTCCTGGATGTCCACACCGGCGGCCGTGAGGCTGCTGCTGCTCTGTTCCAGGGTTGTCCCGCCGTTCTCGCACTGGCGGTTGCCGCGGGCCCGGAACACCCACACCAGTTCTTCCGCCGGCACGGCTTCCGCCTCGCCGGTTTCCTGCTGGCCATTGCCGCCGTTTTCGGCGGTGGTATCGTCCGGGGTGGGCTTTTCCTCTTCCCGCGGTGCACAGCCAGACGCCAACAGCAGCAGGCTCACAACCAGTATCAGGTTTTTCATGGGCTCTCTTCCTCCTTAAAGTTACTGCCCGCAAGTGGGCGGAATACCGATGCGCCGGACCGCCGGATCGCCGGTTCAGCCGAACGCCAGCCAGCCCCCCACGCCCAGCATCAGGCTGCCGGCAATGCGATTGATCACCGTGACATTTTCACCGCGTTGCAGCAGGCGCCCAAGCGTCTGTCCTCCGCCGGCATAGATGAGCATGCACAGGGTTTCCAACAGCAGAATGATAGCAACCAGCACCGCCAGCTGCGGCGCCAGGGGCAGGCTGTCGTTGATAAACGGGGGCAACAGGGCGATCGTGAAGGCCCACCCCTTGGGATTGGCCACGGCGGTGACAAAGCCCTGGGTCACCAGCGCGCGGCGCGCGGGTATCGGCTTGTCCCCGCTGTCTGCGGGCGCCACCATCACCATCCGGCCACGGGAGCGCCACATCTGCACCCCGACCCAGGCCAGGTAGGCCCCACCCAGGTACTTGAATACGGTAAATGCGGTCGGGTATTTCAGCATCAGGGCGGCGATGCCCAGCACCGCGGACACGGATACCAGCGCCACCCCGGCCAGCTCCCCCAGCATCATCCAGCCGGCGCGACGCACACCCACGGACATACCCAGCGTCAGCGCCAGGGTCATGCACATGCCCGGCGTGATGGAGACGATAAAGAATGTCGGCACAAACAGTGCCAGCAGCGACAGGTCGATCAACCCCATAGTCAGTGATGTGTTCCCGTATGGTTGCCATAGTGACTGACCAGCATACCAGCCAGCATCAGGCCACAGCCAAGCAGTTCCCGCACTGAAAGCACCTCATTCAGGAACAGCCAGCCGGCCACCAGCGCGAATACCGCCTCCAGGCTCATGATGACGGTGGCGTGGGAGGGCGCCGCATGGCGCTGGGCCAGCAACTGGAAGGTGAAAGCGATCGCAGTGGAGAAGACCATCATGTAGGCGATCGGCCAGGCGGCGTCCACGGCCGACTGCAGGCTGGGCTGCTCCACCACCAGCGCGGCAACCCCGGAAAGGACACCGCAGACCAGGAACTGGATACAGGCCAGGCGCAGGGCATCGTAGCGACGCACGAAATGATCGGCGGAGAGCACCTGCACCGCAAACACAAACGCGCTGGCAAACACCATCAGGTCGCCGATCAGCTGGGCCTGTTCACTGAAATCAGCCAGCCAGTAGAGTCCCAGCAACGCCAGCCCGATCCCGGCCCAGGTCCAGCGATTGGTGCGATGCCCCAGGGACAGGCCAATGACAGGCACCAGCAACAGGTAGAAGCCGGTGATGAACCCGGCGCGGCCGGCAGTGGTGTACAGCAGGCTGGCCTGCTGCAGGGCCGCCCCCAGGAAGAGCCAGAAACCCAGCACAGCCCCGCCGGGCAGGCAGCGGCGCCAGGTATGATGGACTCGATGACCGCCCTCCTCACCCGGCTGCAGGTCGCGTCGCGACGACAGCCAGTAAACAATCGGGATCAACAGCAGGCCGCCCAGGAAGAAACGCCAGGCATTGAACGCCAGGGGCTCGATATGTGCCATGGCGATTTTCTGTGGCACAAAGGCGAGTCCCCAGAACAGGGCGGCCAGCAGGAGCAGGACTTCAGCCCGGGCTTGCTTGCGATTCATTCAGGTACATCCACAGGGGGCGCGGTCGACGCGGCCCGGTAACTCGATAAAAGACTTGCCGGATTCAGGCCGGCTCCAGGTGGTCCACCAGCAATTGCAGGGACTCGCGGCCGCGATACTCGTTGATATCCAGCTTGAAGGCCAGCCTGATTTTATCCACCGGTTGCGGCCACTGGTCCGTATCCACATTGAAGGCGATGGCATCAACGGCCCGCTGCGGGTCGGATTGCGGCGCCACTGTCATTTTCAGGTGGCGCTCGCCCACGATCCGCTGTTGCAACAGCAGGAATTCGCCGTCGAACAATGGCTCGGGGAATGACTGGCCCCAGGGGGCACAGTTGCGCAGCATGGCGGCAGTCTGCAGGGTGAAGTCGCCGGGCTGCAATTCGCCGTCGGACTCGATCACCGCATGCAGGCGCGATTCGTCCAGGCGCGAGCGCACTGCCGCCTCGAATGCATCGCGAAAGGCATCCAGCTTTTCCGCCGGCAGGCTGAGCCCGGCCGCCATGGCGTGGCCGCCGAATTTGCTGATCAGGTCCGGGTGGGCCGCCGCCACGTCACTCAGGGCATCGCGGATATGCAGCCCCGGGATCGAGCGTGCCGACCCCTTGACCAGCCCGTTGTCACCCTCGGCGAAGGCAATCACCGGGCGATGGAATTTTTCCTTGATGCGACTGGCCAGGATACCCACCACGCCCTGGTGCCAGCCCGGGTCATAGAGGCACAGGCTCCAGGGAATCTCGCCTTCCAGGTGCAACTTGTCCAGCGCCGCCAGGGCCTCCCGCTGCATCCCCTGCTCGATCGCCTTGCGGTCACGGTTCAGGGCATCGAGTTCCGAAGCCAGCTCGCGCGCCTCTTCCGGGTCCTGCGTCAGCAGGCAGCGGATACCGGTGCCGATGTCATCCAGGCGCCCCGCCGCGTTGATACGCGGGCCGAGGATAAAGCCAATATCGGTGGTGGACAGGCGCCGCTGGTCGCGCCCGGCCACCTGTAGCAGCGCCGCGATACCGGGCCGGCAGTGGCCGGCGCGGATACGCGCGATCCCCTGGTGCACCAGGATACGGTTGTTGTGGTCCAGCGGCACCAGGTCCGCCACGGTGCCCAGGGCCACCAGGTCCAGGTAGTCCGCCATATTGGGTGCTGGAATGCCGCTCTCGGCAAACCAGCCACTGTGTACCAGGGCGGTGCGCAGCCGGCTCAGCAGGTAAAAAATCACCCCCACCCCGGCCAGGCCCTTGCTGGGGAAATCGCATCCGGGCTGGTTCGGGTTGACGATCGCATCCGCCTCGGGCAGCTCACTGCCCGGCAGGTGGTGATCGGTTACGATCACCCGCATACCCGCCGCGCGGGCCGCGGCGACACCATCGATACTGCTGATGCCGTTGTCCACGGTAATCAGCAGGTCGGGCTGGTAGTCCTTCGCCACCTCGACGATTTCCGGCGTCAGGCCGTAGCCGAAATCGAAGCGGTTCGGCACCAGGAACTCCACCGAGGGCGCCCCCATTGCCCCCAGGGCCAGCACGGCAAGGCTGCTCGAGGTGGCTCCGTCGGCGTCGAAGTCGCCCACGATCAGGATCTTCTGCTGTGCGCTCACTGCCTCCACCAGCAGCTCCACCGCCGCCTGCACACCGCGCATGGCGTCCGGCGAGTGCAGGCGTGCCAGGCGGTGCTCCAGGGCATCCTCGCTGGTCACACCGCGCCCCAGCAGCACGCGCTGCAGGATTTCGGGTACGTCAGATGCAAAACGGCCAGTGGAGAGATCCACTGGCCGTCGCTGAATTGTTTTGCTCATTCTGTCTCAGCTGGTTGTCGGTGTATTCATAACGCCGTTGCCATAAACCTGTGGACCTGCTCCAGGTCGTTGGGCAGTACCTTGTAGCGCTCCTCGCGCTCGAACAGGTCCTGCATATGGGCCGGCAGCGGAATCTGTTGCGTCGGCAGCGCCCGGGCAACGGCATCGGGGAATTTTGCCGGATGCGCGGTGGCCAGGCAAACCATCGGCTGCGTATGCGAGCGCCGGGTCCTGCGGGCCGCCTCGAGGCCGATGGCGGTGTGGGGGTCGAGCAGGTAGCCACTGGCCTGGTACACCTCACGGATCACCTCGACGGTGCGGGCATCGTCGACCCGGCAGGAGGAAAACACTTCCCGCGCCCGCGCCAGCGCACCCTCGTCCAGGGACATGGGCGCGCCGCGGTCGGCCAGCAGGTTGGCCACCGACTCGCCGTCGCGCTGGTAGAGGTCGAACAACAGCCGTTCGAAGTTGCTGGACACCATGATGTCCATGCTGGGCGACAGGCTGTGTACCAGCTCCCGGGGTGAATGGTCGTTATCGCTGATGCAACGGTGCAGGATATCGTTGGCATTGGTGGCAATCACCAGCTGATCGATGGGCAGCCCCATCTTGCGGGCCAGGTAACCAGCGAAAATATCACCAAAATTGCCCGTGGGTACCGAGAAATTGACCGTGCGATCCGGCGCACCCAGGTTCAGGGCCGCGTAGAAGTAGTAAACGATCTGGGCCATGATCCGCGCCCAGTTAATGGAGTTAACCGCCACCAGGCGACGGCCGTCGGGCAGGAATGACTGGTCGGCAAAACTCGCCTTGACCATGTTCTGGCAGTCGTCGAAGTTCCCTTCCAGGGCGATGTTGAACACGTTGTCGGACAGCACGGTGGTCATCTGCCGGCGCTGCACTTCGGACACCCGGTTGTGCGGGTGCAGGATAAAAATATCGATATTGTCGCAGTGGCGGCAACCCTCGATGGCGGCCGAGCCGGTATCACCGGAAGTCGCCCCCATGACCACCACCTGCTCGCCCCGTTTTTTCAACAGGTGGTCAAACAGCTGGCCGAGGAACTGCAAGGCAAAATCCTTGAACGCCAGCGTGGGCCCCTGGAACAGTTCCAGTACCCACTCGCTGCTGGCGGTCTGCACCAGTGGCGCCACCGCCTCGTGGCGGAAAGTGCTGTAGGCGCGGTCGATGATGCCCCGCAGCTCATCATCAGCGAGGTCACCATTAGCGAAGGGCTGGATAATCCGGAATGCGAGCTCGGGGTACTCGAGGCCCGCCATCGCACGGATTTCGTCCCGGGAGAATTTTGGCAGGGTTTCCGGCACATACAGGCCGCCATCGCTGGCGAGGCCGGTGAGGACTGTATCGGCAAAGGACAGGGAGGGCGCGCGGCCACGGGTACTGATAAATTTCACGGTTTATTCGGTATTCAATCTTGAGGATTCATTGAAGGAGTGGCGCTGGCGACCCTGTGGCAAACAATTGCCGAAAAGGCTGTTTGCCACAGGGTTGCCAGCGCCACGGCCAGTACGGATCGCGGCCATGGGCCGCTCCCACAGGTACCGGGTTAGGTACCGGGGTCGCGGGATGGCCTTTCAGCCCAGGGGTTCCACGCGGATGCGCACCACTGCGCCCTCGACCGTGTCCAGGGCTTCAATCTGTGCCACCGCCTCCCGCAGGCGCGCCTCGCGGGCGCGACTGGTGAGGATCACCACCGGCACCAGCGCCTCGCCCTCGGCCGGCTCGTGCTGGATCAGGGCCTCGATGCTGATGCCCTGGTCACTGCAGATACTGGCCACCTGCGACATCACGCCGGGCTTGTCGTGGGCGGAAATGCGCAGGTAGTAACTGGTCACCACCTCGTCCATGGGCAGTACGTCGGTATTCCCCTGGCTGTCGCGGGTCACGCCTGCCAGCGGCACCCTTTCCTCGGGCCGGGATTCCAGTGTCCGCGCCACATCCACGATATCGGCGATCACCGCCGAGGCGGTGGCCTCATCGCCGGCACCGGCACCGTAGTAAAGTGTCGGACCCACGGCGTCGCCGCTCACGAGCACGGCGTTCATCACCCCGTTCACATTGGCAATCAGGCGCCGCTGGGGGATCAGGGTGGGATGCACTCGCAGCTCCACCCCCTTGTCGGTTCCGCGCGCGATACCCAGGTGCTTGATCCGGTAACCCAGCTCATCGGCGTAACGGATATCCTCACTGGAAACCCCGCTGATACCCTCGGTGTATACCTTGTCGAACGCCAGCGGCATGCCGAATGCCAGCGATGCCATGATCACCAGCTTGTGGGCGGCATCGATGCCCTCCACGTCAAACGTTGGGTCTGCCTCGGCATAACCCAGCTCCTGCGCCTGGCGCAGGGCCTCGTCGAAGCTGCGGCCCTTCTCCCGCATCTCGGTCAGGATGTAGTTGCCGGTGCCATTGATAATTCCCGCCAGCCACTCGATGCGGTTGCCCACCAGGCCCTCACGCAGCGACTTGATGATCGGGATACCCCCGGCCACCGCCGCCTCGTAGGCGATGGTGACACCCTGCTCCGCCGCCGCGGCAAACAGCTCATTGCCGTGCTCGGCGATCAGAGCCTTGTTGGCCGTGACCACATGCTTGCCATTGGCAACCGCCGCCAGCACCAGCTCGCGGGCCACGGTAGTGCCGCCGATCAGTTCCACCAGCACATCGACATCCGGGTTGCTGGCGACATCGAATATCTCCCGGGAGATATTGATACCACTGATGTCACAGGCGGGATTATCCCGCCGCGCGCCGATCTGCACGATTTCCACCGGGCGCCCACAGCGCGCGGCAATGGCCTCACGGTTACGCGCCATGACATTGACGGTGCCGCTGCCCACAGTGCCCAGGCCACAGATGCCAATACGCACCGCGCGGCGAGGCTCGCCGGCAGGTTTCAGGGGGGTGACAGACGTGGTTTCTTCAACGGTTGCGCTCACAACTTCCCTCCGCGCAATCGGCCCGCGGTGACGCCCGGAGCCGCGCACTGACTGGCGGGCTGCCGGTGCCGGGCCAGGCAACAGCGCAATAAGTGTTTCTCAAATCGATAAAAGGACGACAACATTACCGAGAAAATGGCTAAATTGTCAATAAAATTGCGCGACGGGCAGGCTCCCCCGCCTCGTCTCGCAGACGCTTCAGCGGGTGCTCCCACAGGCCTCCCACTGCAAGCCTGACCGCCCCGGGCAGATATAAAAAAGGCGCCCGCCGGCTGCGACCGGGGGCGCCCTTCTCTCGGGACAGGGACCGGTCGGATCAGATACCCAGGGCCTTGGCCATGGTGGCCGGCGGCACATAGCCGGGCACTACGGTACCGTCCGGCATCACGATGGTCGGTGTACCGCGCACGTCGATCACCTCGTTGCCCAGCTTGTACTGCTCGGCGACCGGGTTGTCGTTGCAGACCTTGAGGGAGACGTTCTCACGGTTCTTGAGGGCGGTCAGGGTCTTGTTGCGGTCGTCGGCGCACCATGCAGTCGCAATCTTGCGGTAGCCGAGGGAGTTCAGTCCGCCACGGGGGAATGCCAGGTAGCGCACCTCGATACCGCGCTTGTTCAGTTCCGGTACGTCCTGGTGCAGCTTGCGGCAGTAACCACAGTCCACATCGGTAAACACATAAACGTGGGTCTTGGTCTCGCCCTTTGGGGAGAAGACGATCATGTCGTCGGTATCCAATGCCTCCAATACCTGGGCACGCTGCTTGCCGCGACGCTGCTCGGACAGGTTTACCAGCTCACCGGTCTTGACCTGGAAAAGATCACCATAAACAAAGTGACTGCCATCTTTGGACACATACAGGGTGGTGTTGCCGTCGACCTCGATTTCATAGAGACCGGCGATGGGGCTTTCGGTCACCTCGCCGTAACTGGCCTTGGGATTGGCTGACTGCAGCTTCGCCTTGATGGCCTTGGCCACGTTCGCGTCCACCTCGGCCTGGGCACCCTGCACCAGCAGGCCCAACAGTGCGCCGACCAGGATCAGCGGCTTTCTTATCAGCGTCATTCTCACAATTTCCTCAGTCTCTTTATTCGCTTCGACTCACCGGACCCTCCCGGGTTCCAGCCAGTATGGCATGGTTCCGCGTCAATCGTTGTCCATGGCGCGTTTTACAATATTCGCCGCATCTATACCACCGTGCGGCGACAGAATCCGGAAATTCCACGCCGAATCACCGGGCTGCCGGGCCCGATCACCCGCGGGGATGATGCTCCCGGTGCAGGGACTTGAGCCGCGCCTGTGCCACATGGGTGTATATCTGGGTGGTGGACAGGTCGCTGTGGCCCAGCAGCAGCTGCACCACGCGCAGGTCGGCACCGTGATTGAGCAAATGGGTGGCGAATGCGTGGCGCAGGGTGTGGGGCGACAGCGGCTTCTCGATGCCTGCTGCAGCGGCCCAGTGCTTTACCCGGTACCAGAAGGTCTGGCGGGTCATGGGGCGCCCCTTGCGCCCCGGGAAACAGGTATCACTCTCTCCCGGGGGCAGGAGGTTGGGGCGCACCTGCGCCAGGTAGCGCTGCATCCAGCCCTGCGCGGCCTCTCCCAGCGGGACCAGCCTCTCCTTGCCCCCCTTGCCGAATACACGCACCACACCCTGCCGCAGGTTCACCTGGCTAACTCGCAGCTCCACCAGTTCGGTCACCCGCAGGCCACAGGCGTACAACAGCTCCAGCATGGTGCGGTCGCGCTGGCCGATATCGCTGTCCAGGTCTGGCGCTTCCAGCAGGGCCTCCACGTCCGCTTCGGACAGGGACTTGGGCAGGGGTTTGGGCAATTTCGGGTTTTCCACCAGCGCTACCGGATCCTCCTGCACCAGCCCCTGGCGCAGGCAGTACTGGTAAAAGCTGCGCAGGGCCGCCAGGGCCCGCGCGCTGGAGCGGGCCGAGTGCCCGGCGCGATGGCGCTGCCCGAGGTAGGCCAGCACCTCGGCGCCACCGCAGGAGAGCAACCCGGTGCGACAGGCGGCCGCAAACGCCCTCAGGTCGCGGCCGTAAGCCGCCCGCGTATGCTCACTGGCACCGCGCTCGGCCCAGAGCATATCCAGCCAGGACTCGATCAACCGCTGTTGTTCGGGGGAGGTTTCCATGGGCGTATTAAACCACAGCGGCCATCGCCGCAGGCGCACCCGAATACCGGGCATAAAAAAACCGGGGCTTTTGCCCCGGTTTTTCGCGTAACCGCTTATCGAGAAAATGCCCTTAGTTGAGCTTTTCCTTGATGCGCGCGGCCTTACCAGTCAGGTTGCGCAGGTAGTACAGCTTGGCCTGGCGCACGTCACCGCGACGCTTGACCTGGACGCTGTCGACCAGCGGGCTGTGGGTCTGGAAGGTACGCTCAACGCCAACACCGTGGGATACCTTGCGCACGGTGAAGGAGGAGTTCAGGCCGCGATTGCGCTTGCCGATCACCACACCTTCGAACGCCTGCAGACGCTCGCGGTTACCTTCCTTTACTTTTACCTGGACAACGACGGTGTCGCCCGGGGCAAAAGGAGGAACTTCGCTCTTCAGCTGTTCCTGTTCCAGCTGCTGGATGATTTTATTGGTCATTTGGACTTCTCCCAAATACAGATATGTAGCTTCTCAGCTAGGCTGCCGAATTACTCTCGCCTCCCGGCGAATTCGACCTGTCAATGCGATCCGCGACAGTGTCGCGAACCCGTGTTCAATGCTCTTCAGTGCCAGTGCCGGCATTCTGCTCGCACCGGATCTGCTCCAGCAGGGCAGCTTGCTCCCCTGTCAGCTCGATGCGCTCGAGCAGGTCGGGCCGCCTCTGGCTGGTGCGCGCCAGGGCCTGCTTGAGGCGCCAGCGCCGAATTTTCTCGTGGTTGCCGGACAACAGCACCTCCGGCACCGACCGTCCCCGGTATTCCTCGGGACGGGTATAGTGCGGACAGTCCAGCAGCCCCTGGGCGAAGGAGTCCTCCACCGCCGACTGATCGTGCCCGAGGGCCCCGGGAATCAGCCGCGTGACAGCATCCACCATCACCATGGCGGCCAGCTCGCCACCACTTAAAACATAGTCACCGATCGACCACTCTTCGTCGATCAGGGTCTCGACGATACGCTCGTCGATACCCTCATAGCGCCCCGCCAGCAACACCAGGTTGCCCGCGTCGGCGAGCTCCTCGACACCGCCCTGGTCCAGCGGCCGGCCCTGCGGCGACAGGTAGATGGAGCGGGCACTTGCGCCGCCCTCTTCTGCCCACGCTCGCGCGGCAGCCAGCGCCTGGTAGAGCGGCTCTGCCAGCATCACCATGCCCGGGCCACCGCCATAGGGCCGGTCGTCCACGGTACGGTGCCGGTCGCTGGTGAAATCCCGGGGATTCCAGCAGCGCACCTCCAGCAGGCCATCCCTCACTGCCCGGCCGCTGATGCCGTATTCAGTCAGGGCGGCAAACATCTCCGGGAAGATGCTCACCAGCGCGATACGCCGGGCACTCATGGCGCTAGAATTCCGGATCCCAGTCGACGGTAATCACACCGGCGTCCAGGTCGATATCGGTAATGTACTCACCCGGCAGGAACGGGATCAGGCGTTCACGCCCGTCCTTTCCGCCCCGCACGACCAGGACATCGTTGGCCCCGGTCTCCATCAGGCGCTCCACCTTACCCAGATCGTGCTCGGCATCGCCAAACTGGCTGATCACCGCGAGCCCTTCGAGCTGGTGCCAGTAGTACTCACCCTCGGCCAGTGATGGCATCTGCGCACTGCTCACCGCGATATCGCGCTGGCAGAAACGGGCGGCGAGGTCGCGATCATCCACACCCTTGATATGGACAACCAGGCCCTTACCGTGGCGGCGACCGCCATCTATCTGCAGCGGCTCCCAACCGTCGCCATCCTGCAGCCACCAGTCGTGGAATTGCAGGATATTGTCCATCGGCTCGGTAAAGGAATGCACCTTCACCCAACCGCGCACACCATAGACGGAGGTAATGCGCCCGACCGTGACCAGTTCACCGGAATGGGATCTGTTCTCCGTCACGGGCGCTCTCTCTACGTTACCGACCTGGTTCAGGCGGATTCTTTCAGCAGCTTGCTGACGCGATCGGAAACCTGGGCGCCCTGGCTAACCCAGTAGTCGACGCGGTCGCGCTCAACGCGCAGGCGCTCTTCCTGACCACGGGCGACCGGGTTGAAAAAGCCGACGCGCTCGATAAAACGACCGTCGCGGGATTTGCGGCTGTCGGTCACAGTCAGGTGATAAAACGGGCGCTTCTTAGCACCGGCACGAGCCAAACGAATGGTTACCATGTAGCTTTCCTGTAAGTTCAATACTGGGCGGTCGCGATTCACGACCACCAACAACAACTAGCCGGCAGCTCACCCGGCTGAAAGGCGGCGTATTCTAATGTACCGCCCGATATTTGTATAGCGCTTAACACGCTGTCGGATAAGGTTTTTCCGCGGTCCCGCGATTACCGCCCGGACCCTACTTCTTGCGGAAGCCCGGAGGCAGGCCGCCGGGCATGCCGCCCATACCACCCATGCCGCCACCACCGCCCATGCCCGGCATGCCACCCATGCCACGCATCAGCTTGCCCATGCCGCCGCCCTTGAGCTTTTTCATCATCTTGCCCATCTGCTTGTGCTGCTTGAGCAGGCGGTTGAGGTCCTGGACCTGGGTGCCGGAACCGGCGGTGATACGGCGCTTGCGCGAGCCGTTGAGGATATCGGGGTTGCGACGCTCGGCAGGGGTCATGGAGCTGATGATGGCATCCATACGCTTGAACTCCTTGCCCATGTCAGCCTGCTGGGCCATCTGGGCCATATTGCCCATTCCCGGCATCTTCTCCATCAGTGAGCCCAGACCACCCATATTCTGCATCTGCTGCAACTGGTCGCGCAGGTCTTCCAGGTCGAAGCCCTTGCCCTTCTGCACTTTCTTGACCAGTTTCTCCGCCTTGCCCCGGTCGATGGTCTGCTCGGCCTGCTCGATCAGCGAGAGAATATCGCCCATCCCCAGGATACGGGAGGCAATACGGTCCGGGTGGAAGGTTTCCAGTGCATCGGTCTTCTCCCCCACGCCGATGAACTTGATCGGCTTGCCGGTCACATGGCGCACGGACAGTGCCGCACCGCCACGGGCATCACCGTCGGCCTTGGTCAGGATCACGCCCGTCAGCGGCAGTGCGTCATTGAAAGCGCTGGCGGTATTGACGGCATCCTGGCCGATCATGGCATCAATCACGAACAGGGTTTCCGCCGGGTCCAGCGCCCCGTGCAGCTCACGGATTTCCCCCATCAGCTCTTCATCAATATGCAGGCGGCCGGCGGTATCCACGATCAGCACATCGGCAAACTGGCGCCGCGCCGCGTCCATCGCACTGCGCGCGATATCCAGCGGCTTGTCCTCCGGGGCGGACGGGTGAAACAGTGCACCCACCTCGCCGGCGAGGGTTTCCAGCTGGTTGATGGCCGCAGGACGGTAGACGTCCGCACTGACCACCATCACCTTCTTCTTCTCGCGCTCCTGAAGGTACTTGGCCAGCTTGGCCACGCTGGTGGTCTTACCCGCACCCTGCAGGCCGGCCATCAGGATAACGGCCGGGGGCTGCACGGCCAGGTTCAGCGGGGTTGCCGCCTCGCCCATGACCTGGACCAGCTCGTCCTGCACGATCTTGACGAACTGCTGGCCCGGGTTCAGCGACTTGCTGACCTTCTGGCCCACGGCAGCGGTCCGCACCTGCTGCACGAAAGCCTTGACCACCGGCAGCGCCACGTCCGCCTCCAGCAGGGCCTTTCGCACCTCGCGCAGTGTGTCGCGGATATTGTCATCCGTCAGGCGCGCTTTACCGGTGACCTTTTTCAGGGCCGTCGAGAGGCGATCACTCAGGTTGTCGAACATATGTACGTCTCGATCTCTTTCTGGACCGGCCGGTCAACCCGGACCGGCCTGTGCGATATACCAGAACTCCCTCCTAACGAAGGCAGCTCCACAATGTCTGGGGCGCGGCAGTATAGCCCAGGAGCCCCCACAGCAGAAATACCGCCAGCGGGACACAGGCTTTCCAGTACCGGCGCGCTGTGCCACACTGCCGCCCTATCATAATGACAGACGGATTTATCGATGGCGGCAATCGCCCACTGGACGGCAATCCTGCTTTACCTGGCCACGACTGTCGTGGCCGCACAGACGGTTTTCCGGCAACACCGCAGCCGCAACCCGCTGCTGCTGGTGCTGCTCGCCGGCGCCCTTATAGCGCACGCCCTGTCACTGTCCTTTAACCTGGTCACCGCCGGTGGCTACCGCTTTGACCTGTTGGCCATGTTGTCCCTGGTCGCCTGGATCGTGAACCTGCTGATCCTGGTACTGGCCTGCCGCCACCCACTGACCCTGCTGATCCTGATCATGGCCCCGCTGGGCGCGCTGGCAGAACTCAGTGCCGTGCACTCCTGGGGCAATGTAGCACCGCGCCAGCAGCTGTCTCCCGGAATCGCCCTGCACGCACTACTGTCCGTTTCCGCCTACTCCCTGCTTGCCCTGGCCACCCTGCAGGCGATTTACCTGCACTTTCTCAACCAGCAGCTGCACAATCACCGTCCCGGCGGTGTCAGCCGGTTCCTGCCACCGCTGCAGACCATGGAATCCCTGCTGTTCGGACTGGTAGCCTTTGGCCAGCTGCTGTTGACAGCCTCGCTGGTCACCGGCTTCGTGTTCCTGGATAACCTGTTCGAGCACGGGCTGATGCACAAGACCACGCTGTCGCTGGTGGCCTGGGTGCTCTACAGCATCCTGCTGTGGGGGCACTGGCGGCTGGGCTGGCGCGGCAACACCGCCGTGCGCTGGACCCTGACGGCATTCGCCATCCTGCTGCTGGCTTACTTCGGCAGCAAGCTGGTGCTGGAGGTCATTCTCCAGCGCAGCTGAGGTAAATTGTGCCCCACGCCGCGGGCTGTGCTTGCGGCGCGGGAAATTCTGTTTCAATATCCCGGTTCGCAAATAACAAGAGCTCTCCCTTGAACGAGATACCCCCCGGCCTGCTGTTTAGCCTGCTGGCTGTGCTGATTGTCATTTCCGCGTTTTTCTCCAGCTCCGAAACCAGCATGATGGCGCTGAACCGCTACCGCCTGCGCCACCAGGCCAAGAGCGGCCACCGCGGGGCCAAGCGGGCGATGGAGCTCCTGACCCGGCCCGACAAGCTGATTGGCGTTATCCTGATCGGCAACAACCTGGTGAACATCCTCGCCTCTGTGCTCGCGGGGGTAGTCTTTACCAAGCTATACGGCGATGCCGGCGTCTTCTATGCCACCGCCGTGCTCACCATCGTGATCCTGATCTTTGCCGAGGTCACACCCAAGACCATCGCCGCCCTGCATCCCGAGAAGGTCGCCTTCCCCGCCTCACTGGTCCTGCGCCCGCTGCTGTGGCTACTGGCGCCGGCGGTTTGGCTGGTGGGCAGCGTCTCGAACGGCCTGGCGCGACTGGTCGGCGTAGAGGCCGGGGAACAGGCAGAAGCCGAGCACCTGGCCCCGGAAGAGCTGCGCACAGTGGTATTCGAATCCGGCGCCCTGCTGCCCACCAAGCACAAGGGTATGCTGCTCAATGTACTGGACCTGGACCAGGCCACCGTGGAGGACATCATGATCCCCCGCAACGAGGTGGTGGGCATCGACCTGGAGGACTCCGGTGACGAGATCCTGCAACAGCTGGCGGAGAGCAGCTTTACCCGCCTGCCGGTATACACCGGCGATATCAACCGGGTGGTGGGCATCCTGCACCTGCGCCGGGCCGCGCAGATACTGCGGGAAGGTCCGGCAGCCTTCAATTCCGAGCAATTGAAGTCGTTTACCGACGAGCCCTACTTTGTTCCCGAGGCAACACCACTTCCTACCCTGCTGATGAACTTCCAGAAGAGAAAGCGCCGCATGGGCCTGGTGGTGGACGAGTACGGCGAGGTGATGGGCATCGTCACCCTGGAGGACCTGCTGGAGGAGATCGTGGGGGACTTCACTGCCAGCCCGGTACCCAGCGAGGATGAGGAAATCATCGCCCAGGGGGACGGCTGGTACTCCATCGAGGGAGGCACCTCGATCCGCGATATCAACCGCACCCTGCACTGGGAGCTACCCACCGACGGACCGAAGACATTCAACGGTCTGGCGATGGAGCACCTGGAGAATATCCCCGACGGCAATATCAGCTTCTATATCCTCGATTACCTGGTGGAGATCGAGGAGGTATCCGAGAAAATGATTACCCGCGCCCGGGTCAGGAAGGTTGCCCGCGGCTAGCCGCCAGGCCAGGCTGGCCCCTGAAGGAAGGTTTAAAACTCAATCAAAAGCTGTTTGACCGGCGCGAAACTCTGGCGATGAATCGGCGTCGGCCCATGCTCTTCAAGAGCCATCAGGTGAGCGCGGGTGGGGTAGCCCTTGTGTCCCGCCAGTCCGTAACCCGGGTACCGCTGATCCAACTCGACCATCTCCCGATCTCGGGTAACCTTGGCCAGGATCGATGCCGCGGCAATCGCCTGCACCCTGGCATCCCCCTTGACCACGGTATCGCAAGGGTAATCCCAGTCCGGTTTGCGATTGCCGTCCACCAGCACATACTCCGGCTGCAACGACAGCTGCTCTACCGCCCGTTTCATCGCCAGAAGGCTGGCATGCAGGATATTGAGTTCATCGATCTCGGCCACTGACGCCCTGGCGACAGCAAAACTGAGGGCACGCTCGCGGATCTCATCGAACAACTGCTCGCGGCGTTTTTCGGTCAGCTTCTTGGAATCTGCAAGCCCGGGAATAGGCGCCGCCGGATCCAGAATCACAGCTGCGGCCACAACATCACCGGCCAGGGGACCGCGACCGACTTCATCAACGCCCGCCAGCAACTCCCCCTGATAAGCACAGTGATATGGTGCCAGTTCAGCCCCGGGTTTTGATTTTACCGCTGCCACTCGATCAACCTTCCAATTTCTGTTTGTTATCCCGATTATTCTTTGCCTGCGCCAGTAGGTCACAGACGGCGTCAGCCGCGCGGGATGACGCATTGCGGCGCAACATCTGGTGCAATTCGGAGAACTCGCGCTGCAGCTGGTCGTACAGAAGTGGATCATCAAAATACTGTAACAGCGCCGCCCCAAGGTTCTCCGGGGTAGCCTGGTCCTGCAGTATTTCCGGAACCAGCTCCCGCTGTGCCAGCAGGTTGGGCAGGGCAACCCAGGGAGTTTTTAGCATGCGGGAAAAAATTGCATACGAAAGCCCGGCCATCTTGTACGCCACAACCATCGGCTTTTTCAGCAGCATGGTCTCCAGGGTGGCGGTGCCCGAGGCAATCAGGACATTATCCGCCGCGGCCAGTGCCGTGTGGGACTGGCCCTGCAGCAGCTGCACGTCGAGATCAGGGTATTTCTCCAGCATCGCGGAGAGTTCGCCATGCCGCGCCTCATTGGCAGCCGGAAGCACAAATTTCAGTTCCGGCCGGCGCTGGCGACACCAGTGCGCCACCTGCAGGAACAGCGGCCCCAGTAATTTCACTTCGCCACCACGACTGCCTGGCAGCAACGCGATTACCCGGTCCCCCGGGCCATAGCCAAGTTCGACGCGCGCGGCCTCAGTATCCGGCTGGAGCGGGATTTCGTCAGCCAGCGGGTGCCCCACAAAGGTTACCGGCACCTGGTGCTCGCGATAGAAATCCGCCTCGAACGGCAACAGGGTCAGCATATGGTCCACGGCCCTGGCGATCTTCTTGATACGCCCGCGCCGCCAGGCCCAGACCGAAGGGCTGACGTAGTGCACGGTGGGGATACCGCCCTCGTGCAGCGACTGCTCCAGGGAGAGATTAAAATCGGGAGAATCTATGCCGATAAATACATCGGGCGGGTTGTCCAGGAAGTGGTCGCGGAGGCTGCGACGAATCCGCAACAGCTCAGGCAGCCGCTTGAGGGGTTCAACCAGCCCCATGACCGACAGCCGCTCCATGGGAAACAGCGACCTGACCCCCTGGGCCTGCATACGTGGGCCGGCGATACCCTCCACCTGGATATCGGGGAATCGCGACTGCAGCTCTGCCACCAGGCCAGCACCGAGGATATCCCCGGATGCCTCCCCGGCGAGTATACCGACGCGCAATGGATGTTCTGGCTTGGTCACGGGCTTAACTTTCTAGGGAGAATATTGGCGCGCTACAGTCCGCAACCCGCATCAGCGGGTAATACCTCGAGAGGAATTCTGCAGGGAATCGATCCAGGGTTGTACCACAGCGGACTGTTCCCGCAATTCAGCCAGCGCCTCCAGGGCTTCCTGCAGGGTGAGGCCGCGGCGGTAAACGATTTTGTAGGCCTTGTTGATCAGGGCGATCTCGTCACGCGAGAAGCCCCTTCGCCGCAGCCCCTCGGCATTGATGGTCTTGGCCTCGGCGGGATTGCCAGCCACCATTACATAGGCGGGCACATCCTTGCCGATTGCCGCCCCCATCCCGGTAAAGGCATGCTCACCGATCGTGCAATGCTGGTGCACAAGGCTGAAGCCGCTGAGAATGGCCCAGTCACGGATTTCAACGTGCCCTGCCAGCGCCACATTGTTGACGAGGATGGTGTGATTACCAATGACACTATCATGACCCACATGGGCATAGGCCATGATCAGGTTGTCGTTGCCGATCGTGGTCTCGCCACGATCCTGGACTGTGCCACGATGGATGGTGACACCCTCGCGGATCACATTATCATCACCGATCACCAGTGTCGTATCCTCGCCCTGGTACTTCTTGTCCGGGGTATCCTGGCCTACGGAGGAAAACTGGTAGATACGGTTGTTCTTTCCCATCCTGGTGGGGCCACTCAGGACCACATGCGAAGCGATGTCGCAGCCATCGCCGATCTCAACACCTGGGCCCACCACGGTGTACGGGCCGATCGACACCCCGGCACCGATGACCGCGGAATCATCGACAATTGCAGTGGGGTGGATATTCGTCTGCATGCTGCGCCTTACTCCCGGAAAAACTCGACCGCCACCCCTGCTGTCCGGGGTGGCATTGCAAGAAACCAAACTGGGGTTTCGACCACCAAGTATAAATCGGTCAGATTTGTTTTACCGCACACAATACATTGGCGGAGGCGGCCAGCTCACCATCCACACTGGATTTACAGGCAAATTTCCAGATGCCGCGGCGTTCCGACACCACCTCGGATTCCAGCTGCAGCTGGTCACCGGGAACCACCTGTCGCTTGAAACGCACATTATCGATACCGGCAAACAGGTAGAGAAAGCCGTCCTCGGGCTTTTGCCCCAGGGTCTTGAACCCCAGGATACCGGATACCTGCGCCATTGCCTCGACGATCATAACACCCGGGAAGATGGGCGCTTCCGGAAAATGACCGTTGAACACCTCTTCATTGACGGAGATGTTCTTATAGCCCTTGATGTATTTTCCCTCTTCCAGCTCCACCACGCGGTCAACCAACAGGAAGGGATAACGGTGAGGCAGGTATTGACGAATCTCGCGCACGTCCATCATGGTAAATGTCCCCAAAAACTACTTCGGGGCGTGATTACGCCCCGAACAACAAAACAATTCTATTGCCCGAATCGCACCGGACGCCTGGACCTGCAAAGCCCGGTTACTCCCGCTGCCTTACTCTCCGTCGCCAGCCTCGGGGCGGCGCGCGGAAAGAACCGCCACCTGCTTCTCGAGCTCCCGCAGGCGACGTGACATCTGGTCCAGCTGTGCATAACGCACTGCATTTCGACGCCAGCTGCGACTGTCAGAAAAAGGCGTGCCGCTTGAATAGGAACCGGCCGATTCGATGGACTTGGTGACCAGCGTCATCGCAGTGACATGTGTGCCATCTGCCACCGTGACATGCCCCACCACCCCGGCACCACCCGCGATCGTACAGTGTTTGCCGATCACAGCGCTGCCGGCGACCGCCGAACAGGCGGCAATGGCTGAGTAGTCACCAATTTGCACATTGTGCGCGATTTGCACCTGGTTGTCGATCTTGACCCCCTGCCCAACCACGGTATTGCCCAGTGCGCCGCGGTCAATACAGGTACAGGCACCAATTTCGACATCATCGCCAATCTCGACACCACCCAGCTGGTGGATCTTCGTCCAGCGCTTCTCATGAGGGGCAAAGCCGAAGCCGTCTGCACCAACCACTGCACCACTGTGAATGATGCATCGATCCCCGATAGCACAACCGTGGTAGACGAAGACACCGGCGTGCAGGCAGGTGCCGTCGCCAATAATGCAGCCCTCTCCCACCGTGGTGTTGGCACCGATAACGACATCGCGACCGATACGGGTGGAAGCGCCGATAACGGCACCGGGACCGATACTCGCGGATGGATCGATGTCGGCTCCCTCGTGCACCGTCGCCGCTGGGTGAATACCCGCGGCCGGCGCGGGAGCGGTATCGTACAGTGCTGTCGCCCGGGCGAAGGCATGGTAGGGCGCCTCCACCACCAGGGCAGACACCGGGCATTCGTCCGCGAGCTCGGCAGTGAGTATCACAGCACAGGCGCGTGTATCGCGCAGGAAGCGGCGATAGTTTGCACTGGCAAGGAAACTTACATCGGAAGGCGCTGCATCCTGCAGCGTGCTCAGCCCACCCGGCACCTCATCGGGGCTCGCCCCGGGCGCCAGGCGCAACTCAGCGCCCAGCCGGGAGGCCAGCTGGGCGAGGGTCAGTTTATCTGTCATGCGCGCAATTCTTGCCGGATTACTTGTCCGCGTTCATGCGCTTGACTACCGCGGCAGTCAGGTCGACATTGGGGCCAGCGAAATAGGCGGAATTTGCGTCCAGCACCAGGTCCAGGCTCTGCTCTTTGATAATGGCTTCCAGGGCACTCTTGGCCTTGGGTGCCATGGTCTTCTGGATCTCCTGGCCGACCTGCCCTTCCATTGCACGCAGCTTCTTGACCGCAGTCTCAAAGTCGGAACGCTTGAAGTTCATCTTGCGCTGGTGCTCGGCCTTCTGCTCTTCGGACCAGGTAACCGCATTCTTCTGCGCATCTTCGGCCAGTTTCTGCACTTCGGCACGAATGGATTCCGCAGTGCTCTGCAGCTGCGAGTACTCGGAGCTGGTCTTGAGCGCGTTAACCTTGGACTTGGCCGCCTCGGTGCTCATGATGGCGGCCTGCAGGTTGAAGACTGCTACCTTGCTCTGTGCCGCGGCAGCCCCGGAAAAAATAATTCCCACAAACAGGACTGCGATAATTTTTACAGATTTAAGCACGTCGGTTTCTCCATTTTTGCTTATTTATACTACACGGCGGCTCTCTTCGACCGCCTCGTTCAAGCCCTGCCCCGGGAATCAGAAACTGTTACCCAGGGAGAACTGGAATACTTCGACCTCGTCCTCGTCGTTCTTCTCCAGCGCCTTCGCCACACTGAATGTCAGTGGGCCAAAACCGGAGATCCAGGTGAGGCCGATACCGGCTGAAACATTCAGCCGCTCAACGTCGACATCGTAGCAGTTCAGCTGAGATTCGCCACAGCTGGTATCAAAGACATTACCCGCATCGATAAAGAACGCGGACTGCATGGAGCGCTGGTCCTTGATGAACGGCAACGGGAAAATCACCTCAGCGCTACCCTCTACGAGGATATTGCCACCGAACGGATCCGGCTCACGGGGGTTCGAGACGACCTCAAGAGCCCCGGTCTCCTCGTTCAGTACGTAACATCTCTCGGCCGCGAAGCCCTCTGCGGTTACCGCACAGGTGGTGGTGTTATAGGGCGTGGGCGGGGTAGAGCGCGGGCCGAGTGAATTGCGCTCAAAGCCGCGTACCGAGCCGAAGCCACCACCGTAGAAGTTCTCGAAGAACGGCAGCTCGGAGGTATCACCAAAGCTGTCAGCGTAACCGAGGCGGGTACGCAGGCGCAGGGTCAGGTTCTTGGTCAGCGGGCGGAAATACTGGCCGGTGTAGATAAACTTGTAGTACTCGAGGTCCCCGCCCGGCACAGCGATTTCCAGGGATGCACGCTGCGACGTACCGCGGGTCGCCAGGATGCCGCGGTTCAGGGTGGAGCGGGCATAGGAGCCGGTTACCGAGAATGTATCAAACTCGTCACCGTTCACGTCCACAAAGCCGTCCAGGTCGGTATTCAGCAGCGACGGATCCAATGGCTGGCTGAGGTCAAGAGCCTCGCCCGCCTCCACAGCGGCAGCCAGCTCTTCATCGATTGTCACGATGTCCGTATCCAGCACCTGCCCATCCACGCCCTCAATCGCGCGGGGGGTCTCACGGATTTCCTTGACCGAATTACTGGCGGTGCCAAGCTCCAGGTGGCTGAAACCGAAATTCAGGCCCACCCGGGAGATTTCCGAAATCGGATAACCAAAATTCAGGCCGGCACCGTAAGTGGTGGTGTTATAGCTCGCCAGGTTGATTTCCGAGTAGTCCCGCTCCTGGTAGAACACATTGAAACCACGGCTCACACCGTCGGGAGTGAAATAGGGATCGGTGTAGGAGAAATTCGCTACCGTCTGGTAACGGGAGGTATTGATGGCGACGCCGACGGATTTACCGGTACCCAGCCAGTTATTCTCCTGCACGTTGGCACCCAGCACGATACCGCTGTCCTGCGCGTAACCCACTGTGCCGCCGATAGTGCCGGAAGGCTGCTCCTCTACCGTGTACTCTACGTCGATCTGGTCGGAGGTACCGGGTACTTCCGTGGTTTCCACCTGCACTTCCTTGAAGTAGCCCAGGCGCTCCAGGCGGACCTTTGACTGCTCGATACGGGCAGAGGACGCAGAAGCGGACTCCATCTGGCGCATTTCGCGGCGCAGTACCTCATCGGAGGTGCGGGTGTTGCCGCGGAAATTGATCCGGCGCACATAAGCGCGCTTGCCCGGGTCGATGAAGAAGGTGACTTTTACCGTCTTGTCTTCCTCGTTGGGCTCGGGCATGCCATTGACCTCAGCAAAGGTATAACCCTCGTTGCCCAGGCGCTTGGTAATGTAATCGGAAGTGGTCGTCATCAGGACCTGGGAGAAGGTCTGGCCCTCGCGAACCAGCAGCAGGCGACGGATCTCCTCCTCGGGCACCACCGGGTCACCGGCCAGGTCCACTTCGCTCACCTTATACACGTCTCCCTCGGAGACATTCACGGTGATGAAAACGCTCTGCTTGTCAGGGCTCAGGGATACCTGGGTGGAATCAATCTTGAATTCCAGGTAGCCGCGGTCCAGGTAAAAGGACTCCAGCCGCTCCAGATCGCCGGTCAGCTTCTCACGGGAATACTTGTCGTCACTGCTGAGCCAGGACAACCAGCCGGTGGTCTGCAACTCAAAGATATCCGCCAGCTCATCATCAGAGAAAGCTTCATTGCCGACAATATTGATGTGCTTGATCGCAGCGACCGAGCCCTCATCAACCACAACCTTCAGTTCCACCTGGTTGCGGGGCAACTCCTTGACCTCGGTGGTGACACTGGCGCCATAACGTCCCTGAGCTACGTACTGTCGCTCCAGTTCCTGCGCCAGGCCCTCGAGGGTGGCACGCTTGAAGATCTGGCCCTCGGCGAGACCGTTCTCCTCCATGCCCTTGAGCAGGTCCTCGGATTTGATCGCCTTGTTACCGGTGAGCTCGATCTTGGAGATGGCGGGCCGCTCGCGAACCGTGATTACCAGGACGCCGCTCTCCCGGCCGATCTGGATATCCTGAAAGTAACCGGTGCGGAACAGTGCGCGGGTCGCGCTCTGGATCTCGAGGCTCTCAATGGTATCCCCCACGCGCACCGGCAGGGCGGCGAAGACCGTGCCAGCCGATACCCGCTGCAGGCCCTCCACGCGAATATCGTTGACCACAAACGACTGGGCAACAGCGGTAATCGGCAGTGCCAACCCCAATGAGGCCGCTTTCAGGAAATCATTCATTAACCAGTTCCAAAGTATTTATTCGCAATTCCACTGGGCCGGGAGAATGCAACCCTGCCCGGCCTGGTCCCGCACCGCCTATGGCAGGGGGATCTCTCGGGGAGCCGCCTTGCCGGCAGGCCCCTCCGCGCCCCCTGGGGGGCTGTCCCTCCCGGTAGCCCGGGCGGGACCAATAAACCAGCTGCGCTACAGGCGCAGGATGTCGTTGTACAGCGCCAGCCCCATAATCCCCAGTACCAGCGCCATACCCACCTGCAGGCCAATCACCTGCACGCGCTCGGACACCGGTGAGCCCTTGACCGCCTCAATGCCGTAATAGAGCAGGTGGCCACCGTCCAGCACCGGAATCGGCAGCAGGTTTAGGACCCCGAGACTGATACTGAGCAGCGCCAGCAGCGACAGAAAAGACTGCCAGCCGGCGTCCGCCGAAGTGCCGGCCACTTTAGCAATGGTGATAGGGCCGCTCAAGTTCTTGGTCGATAGCTGCCCGAACACCAGTTTCTTCAGGCTATTCAGGGTAAATACTGTCTTGTCCCAGGTCTCCTGCAGCCCCTTGGCCAGCGCGCCCGCAATACCGTAGTGGTAGGTGCGAACCCGGTCTTCCGGCCAGGATTCAACCACCGGCAGGACCCCGATCCGGCCGATCTCCTCGCCACTGTCGAGTGTTACCGGGGCCGGCGTCACTGTCAGCGAGACACGCTCGCCGTCTCGCTCCACCTCCACCTGCAGGGGCTCACCCGCCCGTGCGCGCACGTACTCTGTCCACGCCTCCCAGGTCTCGAAAATACGACTGTCGGTTGTCAGGATGCGGTCACCGGCCTGCATTCCCGCCTCACGGGCCGGGCTGTCGGCAGTTACCTGGGCCAGGGTCATCGTGATCGGGGGTCTCCACAGCTCGAGACCGGCCTCGGCCACCGGGTCCGGCACTTCCTGTCCGGCCAGCCAGCGGTCGATATCCGCCACTGAGTGGTACTCCAGTTCAGAATCCGGGTAGCGAATGGTGAACTCTATGGTACCGGAATCCCCCAGCCGGTTAGCCAGGCGCCAGTTGAGCGCCTGCCAGGTTGGGGTCGGCTGGTCGTCCACGGCCAGGATCTCCTGGCCCTCTTCCAGGCCTGCACGGGCGGCGATACTGCCGGGCTCCACTGCCCCCACTACCGGGACCGGCCCGGCGGTGCCGCCCATAAACACCGCCCAGAACAGCACGATCGCCAACAGGAAGTTCGCCAGGGGGCCGGCAGCGGCGATGGCAATGCGGGCCCAGACGCTCTTGCGGTTAAATGCCTGGTCCAGCTGCCCGGGTGGCACTGCCCCCTCGCGCTCGTCCAGCATCTTCACGTAGCCACCGAGCGGAATAGCGGAAATAGTGAATTCGGTGCCATGGCGGTCGTAGCGCGAGATCAGCCGCCGACCGAAGCCCACGGAAAAGCGCAGCACCCTGACGCCGCACAATCGCGCGACCAGGAAATGCCCGAACTCGTGAAAAGATACCAGCACCCCGAGCGCCACCAGCGCCCAGAGGACCGTCTGAATCAGATCCATAACTACCCGTCAGTTAATGCCAGTCCCACCGGTGACTCCCGCAACGCACCGGCCCGCCTCAGGCGGACTCCAGCACTTTGAGAGCCAGGGCGCGAGCCTGGCGATCCGCATTTTCGACTGCATCCAGGCCGGTCAGTTCAACCGCTGGCACAGAATCCATAACCTGCTCGATCACCGCCGGAATCCCGGTGAACGGCAGTTTTCCACCAAGGAAGGCATCTACAGCCACCTCATTGGCGGCATTGAGCACCGTCGGGGCACTGCCGCCTGCGGCCATTGCTTCCCGCGCCAGCCGCAGACAGGGGAAACGCCGCAGGTCCGGCGCCTCGAAATCCAGCCGCCCCTGGGCGATCAGGTCCAGCGCCGCCACGCCGCTGTCAATCCGCTCCGGGAATGCCAGCGCGTGCGCGATCGGGGTACGCATATCGGGGTTACCCATCTGGGCCAGCAGCGACCCGTCGCGATACTGCACCATGGAGTGAATGATACTCTGAGGATGCACCACCACCTCAATCTGTTCCGGGCGGGCATTGAACAGCAGGCAGGCCTCGATAAACTCCAGGCCCTTGTTCATCATGGTGGCCGAATCCACCGAAATCTTACGCCCCATCGACCAGTTGGGATGAGCGCAGGCCTCATCCGGGGTCACGTGGTGCAGGTCGTCCAGTTGGTGGCGCCGGAAGGGACCGCCCGACCCGGTCAGCAGGATCTTCTCCACCCCGGCTCCCTCCAGGCTACCGCACGGCTGGGGCAGGCACTGGAAGATGGCGTTGTGCTCGCTGTCGATGGGCAGCATCTCCGCGCCGCTGGCGGCCAGGGCCCGGGTGAAAACCGGGCCGGCCATGACCAGTGACTCCTTGTTGGCCAGCAGCACCCGCTTGCCGGCCTCAACGGCCGCCAGCGTGGGACGCAGCCCCGCCGCACCGACAATGGCGGCCATGACCGTATCCACACGGGAGTCAGCCGCCACCTGGCAGAGGCCCTCAACCCCCCACAGCACTTCGGTCTGCAAATCGCTCGCTGCGAGCATGGACTGCAACCGCCCCGCCTTCTCTTCGTCGGCCACCACCGCGAAGCGGGGCGCAAAGCGGCGGCACTGCTGGGCCAGCTCCTCCACCCGCTCGCGGGCGGTGAGCGCAAAGATGCTGTAGCGCTGCGGGTGTCGCTCGAGGACATCGAGGGTGCTGACACCGATGGAGCCGGTGGAGCCCAGGACGGTGACGGCTTGCTGCTGCGGGGAATACATAGACTTTCAGTTTACCTCTGAGGCCCCGCAGTCCAGGGCCTTTTATCCGGGATACTGCTGTTGTTCACACACTGCTGCCTTGAAGAAAAACACTTCAGGGACAACATGCTGGCGGCTACAGGTACTTGGGTAATTCGCTCGCCAGCGCCGCCATGGTAAATACCGGCAACGCCGCCGAGAGGCTGTCGAGACGATCCAGGATACCGCCGTGCCCCGGCAGTATATGGCTGCTGTCCTTGATCCCCCGGTGGCGCTTGAACATGCTCTCCACCAGGTCGCCAATCACTGAGGCAACCGCCGTTACCAGGATACCGAAAGAGAACAGCACACTGTTCTTGAGGGGCAGGTCGAGCAGGATGGAAACGCCAACCGCCAGTACCAGGCACGCCGCCAGGCCGCCGAAAAAGCCCTCCCAGGACTTACCCGGGCTCACTTCCCGGGCCAGCTTGTGCTTGCCAAAACGCCGCCCCACGAAGTAGGCACCAACGTCGGCAGACACCACCACTGCGACCACAAACAGGACCAGCCAGGCACCGTGTTCCTGGCCGCGCAGGATTACCATCGACAGCCAGGCCGGCACCAGCACCACGAGGCCGATCAGGCCGCGCGCCCAGCGGTTACCCCAGAGCATGGCGCTGGCGGGATAGCTCTGCACCCACAGGAACGCCAGCGCCCACCAGCCGCAGGCCACCGCCAGGATATGGCGCGCCCGAGCGGTGTCGGGACTGGCGAAATCCATCGCAAAGACGTACTCGGCCGTACCGATCAGGGCCAGGCCCAGGGCCGCCAGGAATACGAAGCGCAGGGCGCGATTGAGATTCGAGAGGTTGGCCCACTCCCAGCCACCCAGCAGGATGACCGCAACCGTGGCCAGGGTGAACCACTGGATGGGCAGCAGGAACAGGGCGCCGAGAAACAGGGCGACCAACACCAGCGCGGTAATTATTCTTTGTTTTAGCACCGTAAAACCCTTTATTGCCTTGTTTTTGTAGCCTGGTTATAGCCGATGTCAGGCCTGCGCTTTCAGCCCGTCATCATCGTCGCGCCCACCGAAGCGCCGGTGGCGCCGGGAGTAAGCTGCAATCGCCGCGTCCAGTTCAGCCTCGCCAAACTCCGGCCACAGCGTCTCTGTGAAGTAAAACTCGCTATACGCGGCCTGCCACAGGATAAAGTTGCTGATACGCTGCTCGCCACTGGAGCGAATCAGCAGGTCCACCGGCGGCAGGTCAGCCAGCTGGACATACTCTGCCAGTGTCTGTTCATTAATGGAATCCGGAGTACGCTCCCCGGCCGCCACCTGCTCCGCGAGCTGCCGTGCAGCGTTGGCGATATCCCACTGGCCGCCGTAATCCGCCGCGATCACCAGGTTGCCCTGGGTCCCGTCGCGGGTAATGTCCTCGGCTTCGGCGATGGCGCGCTGGAGGCGTGGAGAGAGGCGGTCGCGACGGCCGATCACCCGCAGCCGCACACCCTCATCGGCCATCCGCCGGGCTTCTTTGCGCAGGTAGGAGTAAAAGAGGCTCATCAGCAACTCCACCTCTTTGGGCGGGCGCTGCCAGTTCTCACTGGAAAAGGCAAACAGGGTGAGCGCCTCAACCCCCCGGTCCTTGCAGGCCGAGACCAGGTCGCGAATGCGCTCGACGCCGGCCTTGTGGCCGGCGGAGGGCGGCAGGCCGCGCCGGGCGGCCCAGCGGCCATTGCCATCCATGATGATGGCGATATGGCGGGGCCCCTCGCGGGACACCACTTCGGGGGAACCACCGGAAGCCATCAGATTTCCATCAGGTCCTTTTCTTTGGCCGCGAGGGCCGCATCCACATCGCTCACGAATTTGTCCGTAATCTTCTGGATGTCGTCACTGGCGCGGCGCTCATCGTCCTCGGAAATTTCCTTGTCCTTGACCAGTGCCTTCACGTCCGCCAGCGCATCGCGGCGGATATTGCGGATGGAAACACGTGCGGTCTCCGCCTCGCTCTTGGCCTGCTTGATGAAGTTCTTGCGTGTTTCCTCGGTCAGCATCGGCATGGGGATACGGATTACGGTACCCGCAGTGCTCGGGTTCAGGCCCAGGTCGGACTTCATGATCGCTTTCTCGATCTCCGGCACCAGGTTCTTTTCCCAGGGAGTGACGCTCAGGGTACGGGCGTCCTCTACGTTGACGTTGGCCACCTGCGACAGGGGGGCATCGGCACCGTAATAGGAGACATGGATACCGTCCAGGATGCTCGGGTGCGCACGGCCGGTACGGATTTTATTGAAATTGCTGCCCAGGGCGTCGAGCGCCTTGCTCATGCGCACCTTGGCATCTTTCTTGATATCTTCAATCACTGTCTCTCTTCCTCTTCGATTAGCGTGCCCTCTTCACCGCCCACCACGATATTGAGCAGTGCGCCGGTCTTGTCCATACGGAACACCCGCACGGGCATGTTGTTGTCGCGGCACAGGCAGATTGCGGTTAAATCCATCACGCCGAGTTTCTTGTCGAGGACCTCGTCAAAAGTCAGCTGCTCATAGCGGGTCGCCGACGGGTCCAGCACCGGGTCGGCTGAGTAAACGCCGTCGACCTTGGTGGCCTTGAGCACCAGCTCGGCCTCAATCTCTATACCACGCAGGCACGCCGCCGAGTCGGTGGTAAAGAAAGGGTTGCCGGTGCCGGCAGCAAAAATCAACACCTCGCCACGCTCAAGGTGACGAACAGCGGCCCTGCGGTCATAGTGGTCGACGATACCACTCATCTGGATCGAGGACATTACCCGGGAGGAGATATTGGAACGCTCCAGGGCATCGCGCATGGCCAGGGCATTCATCACCGTGGCCAGCATCCCCATATGATCCCCGGTCACCCGGTCGAGCCCGGCGGCGTGCAGCGCGGCGCCACGGAACAGGTTGCCACCGCCGATCACCAGGCCCACCTGGACCCCGATCCCCACCAGCTGGCCGATTTCCAGGGCCATCTTGTCCAGCACCTTGGGGCTGATCCCGAACCCCTGGTCCCCCATCAGCTCCTCACCGCTGAGCTTTAACAGGATTCGCTTGTACTTGCGGTCTTTTACACCGGGCATCCTCTGGTCCTCACTAGCGCTGGCAGGTATTGCCGCCGAACATTACAACAATTTCGGTCATTTACACAGAGGGGTGCCGCGATGCAGCTCCATGAGCCCACCGCAGGCACCCCTCCGCAGCCGGTCGCCCCATGGGGCGACCGTATTGTATCGATCAGGAAGAAGATTTGACCTGGGCGGCCACTTCAGCAGCGAAGTCCACCTCTTCTTTCTCGATGCCCTCGCCCACTTCGAAGCGGACAAAGGAAACAACATCAGCACCGGCATCCTTGACCAGCTTGCCGACGGTTACGTCGGGGTTCTTGACGAACGGCTGCTCTACCAGGCTGTTTTCCTTCAGGAACTTCTTGATACGGCCACCCATCATCTTCTCGACGATTTCAGCCGGCTTGCCTTCCATATCGGGCTGGGCCTTGATGATGTCCTTTTCCTTTTCCAGGACCTCGGCCGGCATATCTTCCGGCTTGTTGACCTGCGGGTTGACCGCCGCCACGTGCATGGCCACTTCGCGAGCCAGCTCAACTTCGCCACCGCTCAGGGCCACGATGGTAGCGATGCGGTTGTTGGAGTGCACGTAGGCGCCCACGACCGGCGCTTCCACAACCTGGACACGACGCACACCGATGTTCTCACCGATCTTCTGTACCAGTGCTTCGCGTGCAGATTCCAGCTCGCCTTCCATCAGGGCAGCGACATCTTCCTGGCGCTCGGCGAAAGCCTTCTCCACAACCTTCTGTACAAAGCCGTTGAAGTTGTCATCGCGGGCAACGAAGTCGGTCTCGGAATTGACTTCAACCAGCACGCCGTAGCTTCCATCGTCGGCTACCTTTGCAGCCACAACACCGTCAGCAGCAGTGCGGCCGGCTTTCTTGGCGGCTTTCAGGCCAGAGGCTTTACGCAGGTCTTCGATCGCCTTCTCGATATCGCCATCGGCTTCGTTCAGTGCTTTCTTGCACTCCATCATCGGCAGGCCGGTGCGCTCGCGCAGTTCTTTTACCATAGACGCGGTAATCGCCATGATTCAATCCTCGGGGTTCGTTCGCTAATGAATAGGATTTGAAAAAAAGGGGCCAGTCGAGGGGCCCCTTTCCGATTGGCAGCGTAACGGTTCAGTGTTACACCGCTGTGCCCTGCGGATTACTCCGCAGCGGCCTCGTCGTCACTCGCTTCGACGTACTCATTCTGAGCAGCGCTGCCACCAGCTTCGGCAACGCCCGCCACTACAGCGTCGGCCACCGCAGTGGTGTAGAGCTTGATCGCACGGATGGCGTCGTCGTTACCGGGGATCACGTAGTCAACACCCTCCGGGTCGCTGTTGGTATCAACCACGGCGATAACCGGGATGCCCAGCTTGTTGGCTTCCTGGATGGCAATGCGCTCGTGCTCTACGTCGATCACGAACAGTGCGTCCGGCAGGCCACCCATGTCCTTGATACCACCGATGGAACGCTCGAGCTTATCCATAGTGCGGCTGCGCATCAGGGCTTCTTTCTTGGTCAGCTTGTCGAAAGTACCGTCTTTGGACTGGGCTTCGAGGTCGCGGTAGCGCTTGATGGAGGCGCGGATGGTCTTGTAGTTGGTGAGCATGCCACCCAGCCAGCGGTTGCTGACGTAGGGCATGCCACAGCGCTCAGCCTGCTCGCGGATGGACTTCTGCGCGGCGCGCTTGGTGCCAACGAACAGTACCTGCTTTTTCTGGGCCGCCATACCCTTGATCACCTGCAGGGCCTCATTGAAGGCCGGCACAGTGTGCTCCAGGTTGACGATGTGAATCTTGTTGCGGGCGCCAAAGATGTATTGACCCATCTTCGGGTTCCAGTAGCGGGTCTGGTGGCCAAAATGGACACCAGCCTGCAGCATATCGCGCATGCTGACTTGCGGCATAGTAAACCTCAATATCTACGGAAGCGGCCATCCTGCGGCGGACACTTCCCGGGTTATATCCTCCACACACCCCATGCACCAATCCCCTTGCACCCCTTGCGAGGCCACTCGGGAACACCCAGGCGCATGTGCCGGTGTATGTGAGACGTTAGTCTTAAATGGTGAAAGCCCGGGCACGGCGGCCCAGAGCGGCGCGCTTTATACCATATTCAACCGGGCCCGGGAAGCCAAAAAGCCGACAGCTGGCATCCCGGCCGGCCCCGGTTGTGCCCGGGGCAGCCGAATCCGCTACAATAGCGCGCCTCCCGGATCACCCGGGAATTGACGAACCCGCAGCAACCAGCCCGGAAGTGAGAGTATGACCGCAGCCACCAAGACCCCGGAACAGATCGCCAAGATGCGCACCGCAGGCCGCCTGGCCGCAGAAGTGCTGGAAATGATCGGCGAATATGTGGTTCCTGGCGTCACCACCGAGGAGCTGGACCGACGCTGCCACGACCATATAGTCAATGTCCAGGACGCCATCCCCGCCTGCCTGGGCTACCGGGGGTTCCCCAAATCCATCTGCACCTCAATCAATGAAGTGGTCTGCCATGGCATCCCGTCAGACAACAAGGTGCTGAAGAAAGGCGACATCATTAATATCGATGTCACTGTGATCAAGGATGGCTGGTACGGCGACACCAGCAAGATGTACTTTGTGGGCAAGCCCGCCCCCCATGCCGAGCGGTTGGTGCGCATCACCCAGGAGTGCCTCTACCGTGCCATCGATATCGTCCGGCCGGGCACCACGTTGGGCGATATCGGCCACGTGATCCAGCAACACGCGGAGAAAAATTACTACTCCGTGGTGCGCGACTTCTGCGGGCACGGTATTGGTGACGTTTTCCACGAGGACCCGCAGATACTGCACTATGGCAAACCGGGCACAGGCCTGGTGCTCGAGGAAGGCATGACCTTCACCATTGAGCCGATGATCAATGCGGGCAAGCCCGGCACCAAGGTACTGCGCGACGGCTGGACTGCGGTGACCGTCGACCGGCGCCTGTCCGCCCAGTGGGAACACACCATGGCGGTGACCAACGACGGGGTTGAGGTACTGACCGCCCGCGGGGAAGAGAATTTCTGACCAATTTTGGCCCGGCGGTCCCCCTCCGCCCCGCTCCCGGTAAACCTGCGAGTATCACGGGGCCACGATTTCCGGCCGGGCACTGCCCGGCCACTTGCCGCCGACGATGATCCCAAGGAACTGTCCGATGCAGCTGGCGAACACCCCCTACTTCACCCGCCCCCTGTTCTTCTTCGACCAGGCCCGCTTCCGGCGCGCCCTGGCCGCCGGTGACAAGCCGGCCCTGGAAATTTTCAAGGATGCTGCCGGCGCCGCCGATACGCAGATGGAACAGCGCTTCCGCGAGGGCGAGGATGTACGCACCCTGGTGCACGAGCGGGCACTGTTCGTCGACTGCCTGCTCCACTACGCCTGGCACCAGTACCAGTGGCCCGCGGGCATCAGCCTGCTGGCCGTGGGCGGCTATGGCCGCGGCGAGCTCCACCCCCACTCCGATATCGACCTGCTGATCCTCACCGACGGCCAGCCCGACGGCCATGTGGTGGACAATATCGAACGCCTGGTGGCTTTCCTCTGGGACCTGGGGCTGGACATCGGGCACTCCGTACGCACCCTCGAGCAATGCCTGGAGATGGCCGGCCGCGATATCACCGTGGCCACCAACCTGATGGAATGTCGCACGGTGGTTGGCGACGACCAGCTGCGCGCGCAACTGGCCGGGCGCATGACTCCCGACAGGCTGTGGGCAGCCGATGAGTTTTTCGCTGCCAAGGTCGCAGAGCAGAACGAGCGCCACCATCGCCAGCAGGGCTCCGAATACAACCTGGAACCCAACATCAAGAATGCCCCCGGTGGGCTGCGGGACATCCAGACCATTGGCTGGGTAGCCAAGCGCTATTTCCGTGTGCGTACACTCAAGCAGCTGCAGGGCAAGGGATTCTTCACTGAAGAGGAATTCGGCATCCTGCAGTCGGGTGAGGACTTCCTCTGGCGCGTGCGCTACGGCCTGCATTTGCTGGCCGGGCGGGCCGAGGAGCGACTGCTGTTTGACTACCAGCGCGAGCTGGCCAGGCAGTTCGGCTACGTCGACACCGACACCCACCTCGCGGTTGAGCAGTTCATGCACAGCTACTATCGCATCGTAATGGCCCTGCGGGAACTCAACGACGTACTGCTGCAGTTCCTCGACGAGGCCATCCTGCAACGCGGCCAGAGCGAGAGCGTCACCCCCATCAACGAGCGCTTCCAGCTGCGCGACAACACCATCGAGGTGACCCAGACCCGGGTATTCACCGAGGACCCGTCCGCATTGCTGGAGATCTTTGTGCTTACAGCGGAAAACCCACGGATCGAGGGAGTACGCGCCTCCACCATCCGCCTGATCCGCGAGCACCGCCACCTGATCGACGACCACTTCCGAGCCGACCCCCACAATGCGGAACTGTTTATGCAGTTGCTGCGTTCACCGCGCGGCCTGTCCACCCAGCTGACGCGGATGACCCGCTACGGCATCCTCGGCCGCTACCTGCCCGAGTTCGGCCGCGTCACCGGCCAGATGCAGCACGACCTGTTCCATATCTATACCGTGGACGCCCACACCCTGCAGGTAGTGCGTAATATGCGCAGTTTCCGCGGTCCCGAGGCCTGGGAGAAGTACCCCATCGCCGCCGAGATCCTGGCGCGGTTGCGCCGGCCAGAGCTGCTGTATATTGCCGGCCTCTACCACGATATCGCCAAGGGCCGCGGCGGCGACCATTCCATCCTGGGAATCCGCGATGCTGACGCCTTCTGCCGTCGCCACGACCTGCCCGCCCGCGATCGCCGGCTGGTGTGCTGGCTGGTAGAGAAACACCTGCTGATGAGTGCCGTCTCGCAAAAGCAGGACATCAGTGATCCGGAGATAGTGCACAGCTTTGCCCGCGAGGTTGGCGATCGCGAGCACCTCGACTACCTCTACGCCCTCACCGTGGCCGACATCAACGCCACCAATCCCGAGCTCTGGAACAGCTGGCGCGCCAGCCTGATGCGCCAGCTCTACCAGGCCACCCGCCGCGCCCTGCGCCGCGGGCTGGAAAACCCGATCGACCGCGAGGAGATCATTGAAGAGACCCGGGCACAGGCCAGCGAAAAGCTGCAGGCCATGGGTCTGCCGCAATCCTCGGTGGAGAATATCTGGTCCCAGATGGGCGAGGACTATTTCGTCCGGGAAAGTGCGGACAACATCACCTGGCACACGGCAGCGATCCACCAGCTGATCTGCGCCAACGAGAAAGGGGAGACCAGTGACACCCTGGTTCTGACACGGAACTCCGGCCCCGGCGAGCACGATGGGGCCACGGAAATCTTTGTCTATACCCCCGACCGGGCCAACGTGTTCGCGGCCGTGGTTACCGGCCTCGACATGCTCAACCTGAATATCCACGATGCCCGCCTGTACAGCTCGGCTGCAGGCTACACCCTGGACACCTTCTACGTGCTGGACGAATCCGGCCAGCCACTGCTGGAGGATCCGGCAAAACTGGAGCAGATCCGCACCACACTGCAGGAGGAGCTGGCGCTGGTGGAGGACTACTCGAAAGTGATCAAGCGCCGTACGCCACGGCGCCTGAAGATGTTCGAGCTGGAGACCCGCGCCCACCTGACTACCGAGCCTGGCGATCACTACAGCACCCTGGAAATCACCAGTGCCGACCGGCCGGGCCTGCTGGCACGCATTGCACGGATCTTTGTCGACCACGACCTGCAACTGCATAACGCCCGGATCTCCACCCTGGGTGAGCGTGTCGAGGATATCTTCCATATCACCGACGCGGCCGGGAACCTATTGCAGGACGAGGAGGCCAACCGGCAACTGGAGGAAGCCATCTGCCGGGAGCTGGATGCGCACCAGACAATCCAGCAGGCACCGTAAGCGGTTACACTGCCAACCTGCAGGCACTTTGACCACATTGAAAAACAACGCCGTGCACCGCCACGACGCCAGGCTGGCATAGATTGCCGGAGACGAAAGCGACGCACCGCAATGCGCCGCCACAAAAAAGAAAGACTGATGAACCCTAACCTGGAAAAGCTACAACCCTACCCCTTTGCCAAGCTGGCGAAGCTGAAAGCCGGCCTGGTCCCGGCCGACCAGCCGCACATTGCGCTGTCGATCGGTGAACCCAAGCACCCCGCACCTGATTTTGTCCGCGAGACACTGGTGGCGCACCTGGACCAGCTCTCCGCCTACCCGGCAACCAAGGGGCTCGACGACCTGCGTGGCGCCATCGGCGACTGGCTCCGCGCGCGGTTCGGGCTGGAGCATGTCTGCCCCGATACGCAGGTTTTACCGGTCAATGGCACCCGCGAGGCGCTGTTCGCCTTTGCCCAGGCTGTCGCTTCACCGGGCAGCAGGGTTCTGATGCCCAACCCTTTCTACCAGATCTACGAGGGCGCGGCCCTGCTGGCAGGGGCTTCGCCCTTCTTCCTGAATTGCACCGCGCAGACCGGCTTTCGTCCCGACTTCGGCGCAGTGCCGGCAGGGGTTTGGCGGGACTGCGACCTGCTCTACCTGTGTACGCCGGGAAACCCGACCGGGGCGCTACTGGACGAGGATGCGCTGCGACAGTTGATTGACCTCGCCGATCGCCACGATTTCATCATTGCGTCCGACGAGTGCTACTCGGAACTGTATTTCGATGAGGACGCCCCGCCTCCCGGGCTGCTGCAGGCCTGCCGCGCCATGGGCCGGAATGACTTCAGTCGCTGCGTGGTCTTTCACAGCCTCTCGAAGCGCTCCAACCTCCCGGGCCTGCGCTCGGGGTTTGTTGCCGGCGACGCGCAGGTACTGGAAAAATTCCTGCTCTACCGCACCTACCATGGCTGCGCCATGCCACTGCCGCACCAGCACGCCTCCATCGCCGCCTGGCGCGATGAGACCCACGTGAAGGAAAACCGGGCGCTATATCGGGAAAAGTTCGCCGCAGTACTTGAAACCCTGGACGGCTGCCTCGATGTTTCAGCACCCGAGGCAGGCTTCTACCTCTGGCCCCGCGTCGGCGACGGCGAAGGATTTGCCCGGGAACTGTTCCGGCAGCAGAACATCACCGTGTTACCGGGCAGCTTCCTGGCGCGCGAGTCCGGTGGTAGCAACCCGGGCCGGGAATATGTACGCATGGCCCTGGTAGCGACACTGGAAGAGTGCATAGAGGCCGCCCGGCGTATTCGCGCATTCTGCGGCTGATCCCGGACAGCTCCGGGCAGCCGGGGCCATCGGCCCCTCATCGGTGCATAAAAACCAGTAGACGGCCCGGCGCCGTTTACAGGCAGAAGACAGAACTTCATGGCAGTAAAAAACTTACTCAAGCAGGAACGGGTCGACTTTATCCTGGACAAGCTCGAGGAGCTCTACCCGGAAACCCCGGTCCCGCTCGACCACAGGGATCCGTACACTTTACTGGTGGCGGTGCTGCTCTCGGCCCAGTGTACCGATGAGCGCGTCAACCAGGTCACACCATCCCTGTGGCAGCTGGCCGACAACGCTGCGGATATGGCCCGGGTTCCAGTGGAAAAAATCCAGCAGGTAATCCGCCCCTGCGGCCTGTCACCACAAAAGGCCAGGGCGATCAGCAAGCTGTCCCAGATCCTGGTTAACGAGTACCACGGCAAGGTGCCCGAGAACATGGCCGCACTGGAAACCCTGCCTGGCGTGGGCCATAAAACCGCCAGCGTGGTGATGGCCCAGGCGTTCGGCCACCCGGCTTTCCCGGTGGATACCCATATCCACCGGCTGGCACAGCGCTGGGGGCTTACCAGCGGCAAGAATGTGGCGCAGACCGAGAAGGACCTTAAGCGCCTGTTCCCCCGGGACCGGTGGAACCGCCTGCACCTGCAGATCATTTTCTACGGCCGGGAATATTGCTCCGCGCGGGGCTGTGACGGCACCGTGTGTGAAATCTGCACCACCTGCTACCCGGCACGCAAGAACCCCAAGAAAACCAAGAAGGCATAGTGGTATTCGAATGATTACTCTCTACGGCATCAAAAACTGCGACACCGTGAAAAAAGCCCGCAAATGGCTTGAAACCAACGGGGTCGAATACCGTTTCCACGATTTCCGCGAGGACGGTATGGACAACGTGCCGCTGCAACAGTGGCTGGAAGACTATGGCTGGGAGCAGGTGCTGAACCGCCGCTCCACCAGCTGGCGCGCACTCGAAGATACGCAGAAGGAGACCATGGACAACCCATCGGCCCTCACTGCCGCGCGGGAAGCCCCCACCCTGATCAAGCGGCCGGTCACCGTATCCGGCCAGGGCGTCCTCTTCGGTTTCAGGGAAGCGGCATTCAAAGAACTGGTCAATTAAGGAAGCATTCACCCATGAGCGATACATACAGCATCGGATTCGGCGTCGGCACCTGTAACCGCAAAGGCGAGTGGCTCGAGGTTTTTTACCCCCGGCCCATGCTCAAACCCGACGCGGCAGTGGCAACGGCTGTCAGGGAAACCCTCGGTATAGACAGCGGTAACCAGAGTGCTGCCCTGGACCCGGCCCAGCTGGAGCCCCTGGCGGAACGAATGGAAGCGGCCGGCGCCGGAGATCAGGCGGAAGTGCTGCGCCAGTTTGCCAGCACCCAGCGGCCGCTGGTGGCGGTGTTCCTGCAGGACGACACCGCGCCGGAGTCGGTGCCCGAGGCCTACCTCAAGCTGCACCTGCTGTCCCACCGCCTGGTGAAGCCCCATGAGACAAAACTCGATGGTATTTTCGGCAAGCTCGTCAATGTCGCCTGGACCAACCAGGGCGCCATCGACCTGGAAGAGCTGCCCCAGCGCCAGCTGGAAGCGCGCCTCAAGGGCGAGCTGCTGGACGTGGATTGTGTGGACAAATTCCCGAAGATGACCAACTACGTGGTCCCCGGCGGCGTGCGCATTGCCCACACCGCCCGTGTGCGCCTGGGCGCCTACCTGGGGGAGGGAACCACCATCATGCATGAGGGCTTCGTCAACTTTAACGCCGGCACCGAAGGCCCCGGCATGATCGAGGGTCGCATCTCTGCAGGCGTCTTCGTCGGTGCCGGTTCTGACCTCGGCGGTGGCTGCTCCACCATGGGCACTCTGTCTGGTGGCGGCAACATCGTGATTTCTGTGGGCAAGAACTGCCTGCTGGGCGCCAATGCCGGTATCGGTATCCCCCTGGGCGACCGCTGTACCGTGGAGGCAGGACTCTATCTCACCGCCGGCACCAAGGTGGCCCTGCTGGACGACACTGGCAAGCTGGTTGAGCACGTCAAGGCCCGTGACCTTGCCGGCAAAACAGACCTGCTGTTCCGCCGCAATTCCACCAACGGCGCGGTGGAGTGCCTGACCAACAAGAGCGCAGTAGAGCTCAATGAGGCGCTGCACAGCAACTGACACCGGTGCCCGGCGAGCGCTGCAGGCAGTCGCTCCCCGGGCTGCCCTCAGGGACAGCTACTGCCCCTGTTCACTGCTTGATTTATCCAGGGGATAAAATGCAAGGGCCAGCCGGAAACAGCGGTTCGGCTCTTCCCCCTCCCCCTCGGCATGTTCGCCCAGCCACTTTATGTAGTCGAAAACCGCATCAATCCGCCGGCGCAGCTCGTCGATATGCTCCTGTTCGGCGTTAACAGCCAGATGGCCGAGAACCGCCTCATCTTCTGCATCGACCGCCGCCACGCTCGGAAACAGCTCAGCCATCTCCCTACCGGTTCCCGCGAACATTTCCAGCAATACCCCCGGTACATCCCCACCGGCGGCCTCCCCGGAGAATAACTGCGGATCAACCTGGAAGGATTTGGCGATAGCCTCGTAGTACTGCTCGACGGTGCCGCGATTCTGCTGGTTGCGGGTCTTGCGGATCAGCCCGGCCCTCTCCAGCATCTCCACATGGTGGTAGAGTTTTGTGGGTCTCTCTCCCAGGTTTTCTGCCACTTGCTTGGTGGTGAACTCGCCACCACAGAAGACCATCAGGATGCGGCTGCGCAGGGGATGCGCCAATAATCGCACCTGCTCCAGGTCGTTCAGGATATAGCCGCCACTCTCACTCACAGATTTCTCTCCCCATTACCCATGTCCGGCGGATACTAACACACATTCAAACTGTTGCTATTATTCAGTAAAGAATGAATAATCACCGCCTGCTTAATAATCAAGCATAACTGAATAAAACAGAGGACGTTACCGTGACAGACGCCAACCTGAGTAAAAGGACACCCCCCGCGAAACCATTCTGGCTCCTCTGGAGCTGCCAGGCCCTGTCATTGCTCGGCAGCCAGGCGGTGCAGTTTGCCCTGATCTGGTGGCTTACAGCAGAAACGGGCTCAGCAGCCACACTGGCTACCGCAGCAGTTGTCGGTCTTCTCCCCCAGGTCCTGCTCGGCCCTCTCATAGGGACCTTCGTGGACCGCTGGGACCGAAAGTACATCATGCTGGTCGCCGACGGCGCCGTCGCACTGGTCTCCGCTTGGCTGGCCTACCTGTATTTCACCGACGCCATCGGGGTCTCCCACCTCATGGTGGCACTGGGCCTCCGGGCTATCGGGGCCAGTTTTCACTCCGCAGCAATGACAAGCTCGACGACCCTGATGGTGCCTGCATCCCTTCTCAGCCGAATCCAGGGCCTCAACCAGGCCCTGCAGGGTGGCGCGCCCCTGCTCTCGGCCCCCCTGGGCGCCCTGTTGGTGGCGGCCCTGCCAATGAGCAGTATCCTGCTGGTTGATGTCATTACAGCACTGGTCGCCATCACGCCCCTCGTTTTCATCCGGGTTCCACAGCCGGCTACGAGCCAGAGCACAGACAGTTCATTCCTGGGGGACATGGCCCTGGGCTTCCGGTACCTGGGGAAACATCGCGGCCAGCTTTACCTGCTGTGCGGGGCCGCCGGCGTTAACCTTGTCGCTGTGCCCGCGTTCGTGCTGCTGCCGCTTTTTGTCATCTCTGAATTGCAGGGCACAGCACTGCAACTCGGCTGGCTTGAAATGATTTTCGGCGCCGGTTCTATCGCCGGGGGCGTGCTGCTGGGAATCTGGGGTGGATTCGAGCGGCGCATCGTTACCGCACTTTTCGGGCTCGCCGCGATGGGAATAGCGGTGATCAGCCTGGGCCTGGCGCCCGCCGAGATATTTTCTGCGGCCCTGGTCTCCATGCTGCTGGTTGGCACAGGCACGTCTTTAGTCAACGGATCCATTCACGCGATTCTCCAGGCCACGGTTCCGCCCGATTACCAGGGCCGCATCTTTACGCTGGTGGCAAGCGTGGCAGGTGCAATGACCCCCCTTGGACTCGCGCTGGCAGCACCTGTGGCAGAGGTAATGGGTGTCCGCTTCTGGTACCTGGCCGGTGGCGTCACCTGCCTGGTCGCCGCAGGCGCCGCCACAATGGTCCGGGCGATTATGGAAATAGAGACAACAGCCACGCTACCCGAAGACCCGGCCAGGATTTCCGTCGAGTCCCCGGGGCCGGGCTAACAACAGCTTGCTGACAGCATGAGAAATAGCTAGGGTGCCAGCGGGCAGTCTCGTGCCCCGGCCCCCCGTCAGACACTATGGAAGAATCATGACACCGACCCTGAAACTTGCCAGCGACCTGATCCGCCTTCGTTCCGTCACCCCCGACGATGCCGGCTGCATGCCGCTGATGCTTGAACGCCTGGAAAAAATCGGCTTCACAACCACGTACCTCCGCCGTGGCGACACCGACAATTTCTGGGCTGTGCGCAACGGCGGCGGCGCGGGACCGCTATTTGCTTTCGCCGGCCACACCGACGTGGTACCCACCGGCCCCGAGGACAACTGGAAACACCCTCCGTTCGAACCGGTCATTGAAAATGGCTACCTCTATGGCCGCGGCGCCGCGGACATGAAAGGCTCGCTGGCGGCAATGGTCATCGCCTGCGAAGAGTTCATCGCCGCGCACCCCGACCACAATGGACGCATCGCCTTCCTGATCACCAGCGACGAGGAAGGGCCGGCCACCGACGGTACCGTCAAGGTAGTCGAGTGGCTGCAGGAACAGGGAGAGAAAATTGACTGCTGCCTGGTGGGGGAGCCCTCCAGCACCGATCGGGTCGGCGACGTGATCAAGAACGGGCGCCGCGGCTCCCTGGGACTCGAACTCACTGTCTTCGGGACCCAGGGCCATGTGGCCTACCCTCACCTGGCGGCAAACCCCGTGCACATGCTGGCCCCGGCACTGGCGGAGCTGGCTGCGGAAAAGTGGGACAACGGCAATGAGTTTTTTCCGGCCACCAGTTTCCAGGTATCCAATATCAACGGCGGTACCGGTGCCACCAACGTGATCCCCGGCGAAGTCAAAGTCATCTGTAACTGGCGCTTCTCCACCGAGACCACGTCAGAGCAACTGCAACAGCGCGCCTGCGCGATTCTCGATTCACATGGCCTCAGGTACGAGGCCAACTTCAAGCTCTCCGGCCAACCTTTCCTGACTGCTGCCGGCCCGCTGGTGGAAGCAGCCCAGTCGGCGATCGAGTCTGTCTCGGGCGAAAAGACACAACTGTCCACCGCCGGCGGCACCTCGGACGGTCGCTTTATCGCACCGACCGGCGCGCAGGTGGTGGAACTGGGACCGGTCAACGCCACTATTCACAAGGTGGATGAATGTGTACGCGCAGAGGACCTGGATCGCCTTAAGGATATGTACCGTGAAATACTGTGTAATCTGATGCTGTGACACAGTTCACCCGGCCGGCTTGTCCGGCCCGGGGCCTGTTGCATAATGGATCCGATACCTGAATAGGAAGCCCATTATGCAAGGACGCCGGTTGATGCTGGTTTTTCTGTTGTTTTTGTCACTGCCAACCTGGGCTGCATCCCGGGTGCCCCTTGGTGACCTGGTAAAACACGCCGAGATCCAGCAGGTAAAACTCTCCCCTGATGGCAGCCATATCGCAGTGCAGAAATTGCATGAGGGCGAGCGGGTGCTGGTTTTTATGTCACTCTCCCCTCTCGAGGTGACCGGCGCCCTGCGCTTTCGCGGCAAGGAAGAGGTCGGCGACTTTTACTGGGCCAACGATGAGCGCGTGGTCGCCGAGGTAATTTCCCGGCGGGCCGCCCTGGAGGCGCCTGTCAGCTATGGCTCCCTCTATGCAATCAACTACGATGGCTCCCGGGGCAAGAATATCTTTGGCTGGGCAGCCGGCGAGAACCAGGCCGGCTCCCGTATAAAGCGGGCAGAAAGCACCCGGGCACGCGCAACCCTGATCGATACCCTGCCCGATGACGACAGGGAAATCCTGGTTTCCACCTATCCCTGGGCCCGGGACTGGGAGACCCACGGCGAAGTCCTGCGTATCAATATATATTCCGGGGTGAAGGACCGCGTTGTAGGCCTCCCGCAGGTAGGCGGGCGCGCCTTCACCGATGGCCGCGGCGAATTATTGTTTGCCAATGGCACCAACCGTTCGGGCGATTACCAGCTGTACCGCAAGAAAGAGGTTGGCTGGGAACAAGTCGGGAACCCGCTGCTGGAAACCGGCACACCGGTAGGGTTCGATCACGAGGCAAACGCTGCCTACCTGGTTATCAACCGGGCGGGCAAGACCGAGCAGCTGGTGCGGCTGCAGATGGAAACCGGTGAAGTCACCCCGGTGTACAGTCACGAATTCACCGATATCACCGAGGTGATCCACGAGCCGAGCTCGGGCCGGCCCGTGGGTATCTACCTCGACCCGGGCAAACCAAAGGCAGAGTTCTTCGATGAGAACGGTGGCTTCGCGGCATTCTTCCGTGGCCTCAAGAAAGCCTTTGCCGGATACCGAATCGACTTCACCAGCTTCAGCGAAGACGGCACCAGGGGCGTGCTCCGTGTGTCCGGTGACCGGCTGCCCGGCGATTACTTCCTGGTAAACCTGGAATCCAGGAAGGCGGACTTCCTGCTGCCGTCGGCCGAATGGCTGCAGCCAGACCAGTTGAACCCGATGCAGGCGGACTCCTTTACCACCGAGGATGGCCTGCGTATCGGCGTCTACCTGACTTTCCCCCGGGACCGCGGGGAGAACCTGCCGATGGTGGTGATGCCCCACGGCGGCCCCCACGCCCGCGACTACTGGCGCTACGATCGCGAGGCGCAGATCCTGTCCCAGAATGGCTACCTGGTATTGCAGGTCAACTTCCGCGGCTCCACAGGTTACGGCGATGCGTTCTTTGATGCAGGCCGGCGCGAATGGGGCGAAGACATCCAGCAGGATATTGCCGACGCCGCCCGCTGGGCGGTGAAACAGGGTTACGCCGACGGCGACCGGATCTGCATCTTTGGCGCCAGCTTTGGTGGCTACTCCGCGATGATGAACCCCATTCGCTACCCCGATCTCTACCAGTGCGCAGCAGGTTATGTGGGCGTTTACGACCTGGCGATGATGTTCGACCGGGGAGATATACAGCGGCGGGACCGTGGCATCGCCTACCTTGCCGAGGAGCTCGGCGAGGACGAGGCATTCCTGCGGGCCCATTCACCGCTGCACAACACCGCAGAGCTGGACCTGCCACTGTTTATTGCCCATGGCGGCCAGGACGAGCGCGCGCCGGTCGAGCACGCCGAAGCCCTGCTGGAGCGGCTGGAGGAGGAAGGACGGCAGGTGGAAAGCCTGATCGTACCGGATGAGGGACACGGCTTTTACAGCGAAGAGAACAACCTGAAACTGTATCGCCAGCTGCTGGCATTCCTCGACCAGCACATCGGTGTGGGTGCCACCGAGAAGAACCGGAAGGCAAGGGACTAGTTACGCACCGGGTGCGGGCGCCTCAGTGGAGGCGTCCGCGCGAACCACCGGGTACATGTTGCTGCGGCTCTTCCAGGCCGTGGGTCATGACAAAGTAATAGGCCACCTGTGGCTGCCCCTGCACCTCTACCAGCAAGTCAAAATTGAATTCGCCCTTTTCGCCAGGGCTCACCTGCACGGTGTTCACATGCTCCGGCTCGATAAACAGTTCAGCCACCAGGCGCTTGCCCCGCACCACCTGGACCAGCAGCGTGCGCGCATCCTCGCGACTGAACCGCCAGTGGTAATCGTCGTCATCGTAAACCACCGAGTCGGCGGTACCGGCCCGCAGGATACAGTTGGGGTGGTCGGCCAGCCATGCCCAGAACTCGTCAAAGGGTAGTGTCGTCTGCATGGCGGGCTCAGTCATCCAGCGCGGCAACGCTGTCCGCGCCACCCGGCAGGCCGAATTCCCGTGCGATCTGGCGGCACCACTGGTTCAGGCGGCCCGCGGTCAGCTCTTCCTGCTGGTCCTCATCGATGCCCAGCCCGACAAAGCGGCCCTCACCCTCAATCTCGGCCTTTGAGGCCTCGAATTCGTATCCCTCTGTCGACCAGTGCCCCACAATTGCAGCGCCGTTGGCAACGATCACATCGTGCAGCATCCCCATGGCATCGAGGAAATAGTCACCGTAGCCAAACTGGTCGCCCAGCCCGAATAGCGCCACGGTCTTACCGGTGAAGTCGATCTCCTGGACATCTTCCCAGAACTCCTCCCAATCGGACTGGATCTGGCCGAAGTCCCACGTGGGGATACCGAAAATGAGCTGCTCGTACCCGGCGATTTCAAGCTGCGTGACATCGGCAATATCATGCACTTCCACACGCTCCTCGCCCAGGCGGGCGCGGATACGCTCGGCCACACCCTCGGTGTTGCCCTCATCACTGCCAAAAAACAAGCCGATCTTGCTCACAAACACTCCTATCAACAGACTTTCACCGCATGCGAACACCCATGACCAGATGGTCAGGCTGCACCGCCTGGCGAGGCGCGGTATTTTCCCAACAATACCTGCCTACAGCAAGCGCGGCTGCCGACAGTCACCTGGCCGTACCGCCAGGCATAAAAAACCCCCGCATGGCGGGGGCAAGGATGGCGCGTCGGCCGGGCAGTTGGGGCGCGCCCGGCACTTCGCACAGGACGGTTACTTGACTGATTGGATAGCGCTTTACTCGCTGTCGGTGCGCTGCTTGCGACGCTCCTTCCAGCGCTCCTTGCGCTCACTATGCATTTGCTCGAGCTTGGCCTTCTGCTCGTCAGTGAGGATTGCCTGGAACTGCTCGTGGCGCTCGTGCCGCTGTTGCATCTTCTTGATCTCGAGTGCACCCAGTTTTGCCGCCAGGCTGTCCAGGGTCGCCTGGTCTGCCCCCGAATCCAGGGCCTCACGAACCTGGCTGCGCAGCTCGTGCATCTCCTTGCGGAGTTCGCGCCGCTTCTCCCGACCGGCCTCACGATTGGCCTCCAGCTGCGCCCTCTGGCCCTCGGTAAGCTCCAGCTTGTCAGCCATGCGGTCAAACATCTCCTGGTGGTGATGCCCCTTGCCATGGTGATTTCCGTGGTCACCCGCCAGCGTAATGCCGGGAACAGCGACGGCCGAGGCCAGGACCAGGCTACCTGCGAACTTCTTCCAGTTGCTCCGCTGCATAACTGATTCCTCTCAATCTGGTGTGAGTTGTTCTGTGTCGGTAGGTGCATAGTAGGCCCGCACGGGGTAAATGGGGGCAAAGGGGGGTAAACAACTGTTAAGAACGGTAAAACGCCCCGGCTGCGGCAGTCCACGGGGGCGGGCTATGAATATAATGACCGCACTGAGATCATGGAATCCGATATGAACCGAATCCTGCTGGTCGACGACGACCGAGAACTGACCGACCTGCTAGACGAGTACCTCTCCGGCGAGGGCTTTGGGGTAACCGTAGCCAACGATGGCGGTCGCGGGCTGGAGCTGGCCCGCAGCGAAGGCTTCGATGCACTGGTCCTGGACGTCATGTTGCCGGTGCACAACGGTTTCGAATTGCTGCGCAAACTTCGCGAGGAAGGCGGTGCAGCGGGGTCCCTGCCAGTGCTCATGCTTACCGCCAAGGGAGACACCGTCGACCGTATCGTCGGTCTCGAAATGGGCGCGGACGACTATCTGCCCAAGCCCTGCAACCCGCGCGAGCTGGCGGCACGGCTGCGCGCCGTGCTCCGCCGCGGCCGCGCCGAGCGCCCGGCGGACGAGGACCAGTTGAGTAGTGGCCCCCTCAGCCTGCGCCCATCACAGCACCAGGCCTTCTGGCACGGGAGCGCCCTGTCCCTCACCGGAGCCGAGTTCTCAGTGCTGAAAGTCCTGGTCCAACGTGCCGGGGAAGTGGTCAACAAGGAGACGCTGACCGAGAGTGCACTGGGCCGCAAGCTGATGCCCTATGATCGCTCCATCGATGTCCACGTGAGCAATATCCGCAAGAAGCTGGCGGAGCACGGCGCCAGTCGCGACCTGATCATCAATATCCGCGGGGCCGGGTACATGCTTACCGAAAGCGCGGAAGCCTGATGCGCAGCCTGTTCTGGAAAATGTTTTTCGGCGCCTGGCTGACTGCCATGGTGATGGTGGTTACCACCATCTACGTCACCCACATGGGCGAGTTTGGCGACCCCCGGCAGAAAGACCGCTGGGAAGTCTCCGCCATGGTGGGTGAACTGACGCGCAACATGCGCCGGGCACGCCGCCACGGCCCGATGCACTTCCGTCACTGGCTGGAACGCCAGCCCCCCGAGTTTCGCGACCGCGTATTCGCCCTGGGCCCTGGTGGAACCGAGATCCTCGGGCGCCCGATCCCGTCCGATATGGCGCCACTGTTCCAGAACCTGCACTTTCGCAACCGCGAGCTGCGCATGATGGTGGAGAACAAACCCACGGTGGGGTTCTTTATTCCCCTGCGCGAGCGCGGTGGCCTGCGCGTGGCGTTTATCGCCGGCAAGAGCAAGCAGGAACTCCTGTTACTGTTCCTGTGGCGCAACTTCTGGCCCATCCTGCTGCTGTCGATGCTCGCCTCCGGTGCCGTCTGCTACTGGCTGGCGCGGTACCTGAGCCGTCCCCTGGACAAGTTGCGCACCGCCACCAGGCGGGTCGCCGCCGGTGAACTGGACTACCGGGTATCCCCCGCCCTGGAAAAACGCGGCGACGAACTGGCGGACCTGGCACGGGACTTTGATTCCATGACCGCCCAGGTACAGGAATCAATGGCCGAGCAGCGCAGGTTGATCAAGGATGTCTCCCACGAGCTACGCTCGCCGCTGGCGCGCCTGCAGGTCGCGCTGGGTATCGCCCGGCAGAAGGATACCCGCGGCCTGGACCCGGAGCTCGAGAAGATCGGCAAGGCAGCGGATTACCTGGAGGAAATCATCGCCGATATTCTCTCGCTGCCGGTGGCAGGTGGCGAAGAGCGCAAGCTGGACGATGTGGTGGAGATCAACGGCCTGCTCAGTGCACTCAAGGAGGACCTGCGCCACGAGGCAGAACAGAAAGGCATTGCCATCGAGCTCACCCCCTCCGGGGGCGAGCTGCTCGTGGCCACCCGGGGCAGCAGCCTGACCGCAGCGCTGGAGAATATCCTGCGCAATGGAATCAAGTACAGCCCCCGGGACAGTCGCGTAATCGCCACAGTGCAGGTCACCGGCGAGACCTGCCGTATCCGCGTGCAGGACAGTGGCAGGGGCGTCCCGGAAGAAGAACTCACGGCCATTTTCCGGCCCTTCTACCGCACCGATACCGCCCGCACCCGCGAAAGCGGTGGCGTCGGCCTGGGCCTTGCGATTGCCCAGCGCACCATCCAGCAACACGGCGGAAAAATCTCCGCCAGTAATGCCGCTGGCGGCGGGCTTTGCGTGGAAGTGATGCTGCCGCTGGTCGCGTTCGATATGTAGCCAGTTCACGCGGCGGTCGTGTACACGTTGGCCTGTGGCCGGCGAGGCGCTAAACTCCGCGAAGAAAACCGATAATTGAAAAAGGCCCCGCTATGCGCTGGATTCTCTACATCATTGGACTGCTCGTGTTGCTGGTCCTGGCCGGCTTCCTGTTCCCCCGTGAAGTCACCGTCGAACGCAGTGTCTATATCAACAAGCCACCGGCAGCGATATTCCCGACGCTGAATAACCTGCGCAACTTCAATAACTGGTCGCCGTGGTATTCCATCGACCCGACCACCGACTACATCTACAGCGGCCCCGGTGAGGGCGTCGGCAACAAGATGTCCTGGAGCAGCGAAAACCCCAATGTGGGCCGCGGCAGCCAGACCATTATCGACAGCCAGACCAACTCCATGGTGCGCACCCACCTGGACTTCGGCGCCCAGGGTACCGCCATGGCCGAATTGCAGCTGGAACCACAGGGCAGTGGTACCAACGTGACCTGGAACTTCAACAGTGATATGGGCAGCGGCCCCATTGCCCGCTGGATGGGCCTGGTCGTGAAGAATATGGTGGGCGAATCCTACGAGCGCGGCCTCAACAAGCTCAAAAACTATATCGAGTCATCTGCCGATACCCCGGAGGCCGCAGCCGGGAGCGAGGCGGAGGTCGACAGCGGTTCGGACGAGGCCCTCACGCCCGAGTCCGGGCCCGACTCCGGCATGGAAGTCGACCCGGGCGATATGGACGGGGATATGGAGACGGAAATTATCCAGGAAGAGAGTGAGGAGGCAGTGGAGGAAAACCGCCACGGTCGCTGAGGCAGGAATGCCAGGGCAGAAAAAAAGCCCACACATGTGGGCTTTTTTATTACGTCAAGGGTAACCGGGCAAACAGTTCAGTCCTTGCTCCCGGGCTTCGCGGCCCTGCCCGGCTGGCGCCGTTGTGCCGGCGGCTTGCGCAGCTTGCGGCGCTGTCGCTGCAGGCTCTGCTTTTCCGCCTGGGTCAACGGGCGCTGGCCCAGCTTGGGTAATCCCGCAGTAACACAGAGATCATCGATATCCGCCGGCTCCATCTCGATCCACTGGCCAACACGCACCTGGGACGGAATAAATACATTGCCATAGCGGACTCGCTTGAGACGGCTTACCCGCACGCCCTGGGACTCCCACAGGCGCCGCACCTCACGGTTGCGCCCCTCCATCACCACGCAGTAAAACCAGCGATTATTCCCCTCACCGCCGCTCTCCACGATATCGGTAAAGCGGGCCACACCATCATCCAGCAATACGCCGGTGCGCAGGCGCTCTTTCATTTCATCGTCCACATGACCCTGGATGCGCACCAGGTACTCCCGGTCGATCACCGACGAGGGGTGCATCAACCGATGTGCCAGCTCGCCGCTGTTGGTAAACAACAACAGGCCGCTGGTATTGAAATCCAGGCGACCAACGGAAATCCAGCGCCCGGAACGCAGGCGCGGCAGTCGATCGTAGACGGTAGGTCGCCCCTCCGGGTCATGCCGTGAGCAGATTTCCCCTACCGGTTTGTTGTAGAGGATTACCCGGCACCGCTCCTCCTCCTGGAGTCCCACACGCTTACCATCGAGTTCAATCCGGTCCTCATCGCTAACCCGCTCGCCAAGCTTCGCCACCTGCCCGTTGACTGTGACGCGGCCGGCCTCGATGGCTCGCTCCATCTCGCGCCGCGATCCCTGTCCGGCGCGTGCCAGGACTTTCTGCAGTTTTTCGCCCGCAGGCGCGGTACCTTCACTCATGTATTCGTATTTTCCGGTTGCGCAGTTTCCTGCGATTCGCCCTCACCGGGCTCTTCTTCCGCTTGCTCGGCATCCACAGTGCCACCAAACAGCGCGCTGGCTGGCAGGGAAGCGGCGATGGACTGGCCATCTGCCCCGGGCGCCCCGCCGGAGGTTTCCTCCGCGGCGGCAGTTCCAGTATCGGCCACAGTTTCGATACCGGTTCCAGCGCTTTCGGGCATGCCTTCATCGACAGTATCGTCACTCCCGGCCACTGCGGGTGCATCCTCGTCGACGCCGACCGTCTCCCCGACCGTCTCATCGTTCTCATCCAGCCCATGCCCGGCGGCAGCATCTTCCATGCTGGCCGGCCTCACATCCACATCGGGCCCATCCTCACCGACAATGTCGTCGATCGTGCCCGCGGGATTTTCCCCGGCGACCACAACGGGTTCAGCATCATTCTCTGCGGGATCAGCCGCATTCCCGCTGTCGGCCCCGCCATCTGCTTCAACGGATTCCTCACCCTCAACGTTCACCCTCCCGGGATCCACGCCATCGAGGTCGGTAGCATCCACACCGGCTTCGGTGGCTTCTGTCGCGGTCTCTTCCCCGGCCGCAGTTTCAGCCTCGATCGCGCTGTCGGCAACCTCGCCCTCAGCGGACTCGGCTTCCACGCCGGGCTCGCCACCAGCCTGTTTGACGGGTGTACCGTCACCCAGGTCGAGCGACTGGTTGAGGCTCTCGATATCGCGGATCTCCGCCAGGGTGGGCAGGTCGTCGAGGCTGCGCAGGTTAAAGTAGTCCAGGAACTCCCGCGTGGTGGCGTAGAGGGAGGGCTTGCCGGGCACATCGCGCTGCCCCACCACCTTGATCCAGCCGCGCTCTGTCAGTGTCTTGACGATATGGGAGCTTACCGCCACACCGCGGATCTCCTCGATATCGCCGCGGGTGATCGGCTGGCGATAGGCGATGATCGCCAGGGTCTCGAGAATGGCGCGCGAGTATTTCTGCGGTTTTTCTTCCCACAGGCGGTTTACCCATGGGGCCAGGTCTTCCGGCACCTGGAAACGCCATCCACTGGCCACCTGGCGCAGCTCAAAACCGCGCTCGGCACCACTGTCGGCAATGTCCTGCAGGACCTGGCGCAACTCACTTTTCTCGGGCCGCTCGCCCTCGTCAATCAGGGACAGCAGCTTGTCTTCGTTCAGCGGTTGTCCCGCTGCCAGCAGGGCGCCCTCAACGATACGGCGCAGCAATTCGGGGGCGATGGTCATCTCTCGTTCTCTGGGTCCAACCGGCCCGCGCTCCTGGCGCGGGCCTGCCAATGTCTGGGTCTGTATTGTCAGCGTTACTGTGCGCGCTGGTTAGCGGCCGGGGCTCTTCAGTCCAGCGCTCCGGCAAAGGCCTCTTCGCCGGCCATCTCCGGTGCCTCGTCCGCGGGCTCGGTCACCTGGTCCGGCTCCTGGCCGGCCGCGCGGACATGAATGGGGCCAAAGGACTCATTCTGCACCAGCTCGACCAGTGATTCTTTCATCAGCTCCATAACCGCCAGGAAAGTCACCACCACGCCGAGGCGCCCCTCCTCCACGGTAAACAGGCTGACAAAAGGCACAAACTGGCCGTGGCGGATCCGGTCCAGCACCTGGGTCATCCGCTCGCGGGTGGACAGTTTCTCCCGCTCCACCTGGTGGCTCTCGAACATGTCCGCCCGCCGCAGCACCTCGGCCAGCGCCACCATCACCTCCTTGAGGTCCACATCCGGGTCCGGACGGGTGATATTGCGGTCCGGTGCCTGCGCGGCAGCCTGGTGGATATCGCGGTCCATGCGGGGCATTTCGTCGATATCCTCTGCAGCGGTCTTGAAGCGCTCGTACTCCTGCAGCCGCCGGATCAGGGCTGCGCGGGGATCCTCCCCCTCCTCTTCCTCGGCCGCCGGTGGCCGCGGCAGCAGCATGCGCGACTTGATCTCGGCCAGCATGGCCGCCATCACCAGGTATTCCGCCGCCAGCTCAAAGCGTATGGCGGTCATCATATCCACATACGCCATGTACTGCCGCGTGATATCGGCGACATTGATCTCGAGGATATCCAGGTTCTGGCGACGGATCAGGTACAGCAGCAGGTCCAGCGGCCCCTCGAAGGCCTCGAGGATCACTTCCAGGGCATCCGGGGGAATGTACAGGTCGGATGGCAGGTCGGTAAAAGCCTGGCCCTGCACCATAGCAAAGGGCATTTCGTCCTGGCGCGGGTGGGTTTCGCCATGGGCACCGGTCTCTCCGTCGGCACTGCCGTCATCGTCGGTGCCGTCCTCAACCACGGTTTCAGCCCCGGCAATCTCGGCCAGCACCTGCTCCTCGGCCTCGGCTAGTAACTCTTCACTGGACACACTGCCCACCCTTCAAAAACGCAAACGCGGGATTATACATTGCTAAGGCGGCCTGCACCGGCTCCGTTAACCGAAAATCTCGTCTACCGGGCCACAGCCCTGCCGCACCAGTTCCGGCTCATCCCCGGTCAGGTCCACCACCGTGGTAGCCTCCAGTCCGCAGAAGCCACCGTCGATCACCAGCTCCACCTGGTGCTCGAGGGTGTCGCGGATATCGTATGGGTCCGTCAGGGGCTGGGTATCACCGGGCATGATCAGGCTACAGCTCATCAGCGGCTCGCCCAGGCGCTCCAGCAGGGCCTGCACGATGGCATTTTCCGGAACCCGCATACCGATAGTCTTGCGCTTCGGGTGCATCAACCGGCGGGGAACCTCGGCGGTGGCCGGCATGATAAAAGTGTACGGGCCGGGCGTGTGGTTTTTCAGCAGCCGGAACATCTGGTTGTCCACCTTGGCGTAACTGGCCAGTTCCGACAGGTCCCGGCACATCAGGGTGAAGTTATGCCGTTTATCCAGTTGCCGCAACGCGCGGATACGTTCCACTGCCAGCTTCTCCCCCAACCGGCAACCAATGGCATACGCCGAGTCGGTCGGGAACACAATCACGCCCCCGGCCGCGACAATATCGGCGGCCTGGCTGACCAGCCGCCCCTGTGGATTCTCCGGATGGATCTGGAAAAACTGCGCCACTACTCCCCCCTTTGACAATGCTGCAACGGGCCTCAGGCCCGCTCTCCCGCGCTAGTTTGCCATAGATTCCACACTGGCTCGACGTCCGCCGGCAAGTGAACACAGCCCAGCTCCCGCCAGGGCTGGTCGGGACGGTGGAAGTCACTGCCGAGGGAGCAGCGCAACTGCGGGGCATGGCGCTCCATCAGGCGCCGCAGGTCAGTGGTCTGCACCGGGTTCTGTCGCCCGCACAGCAACTCCGCGGCCTCGCCACCACAGGCCTGGAAGGCCTCCAGCAACAGCGCCAGGCGCGTGCGGGTGAGCCCGTACTTGAGCGGGTGTGCCAGCACTGCAGTACCTCCGCTGGCACGGATCGACCCCACAGTCTCTTCCAGTGAAGGCCACTCGACCATCACGTCACCGGCCTTGCCGGCTCCCAGGTAACGCTTGAACGCCTGCTGCTCACTATCCACATGGCCTGCATTCACCAGCCAGCGGGCGAAATGTGGGCGCCCCAGAACGCCTTCAGCGGCCACTTCCCGGGCCCCCTCGAGGGCCCCACTGAAACCGCGCTTCTCGAGGCAGGCTGCAATACGGGCGGCGCGCTCACGGCGCAGCCGCTCCCGCTCCCGGATGGCGCTTGCCAGCGCCGCGGACGCCGGGTCGACATTGAGGCCGACAATATGTACCTGGCGGCGTCCCCAGCTGGCAGTCAGCTCGATGCCGGGCAATATCGACACCCCCTCTGCAGCCCCCGCGGCGCGAGCGGCGGCCAGCCCGGCCAGCGTGTCGTGGTCGGTGAGCGCCAGGAGCGACACTCCGTGGGATTTCGCCCTCGACACCAGCGCCTCAGGACTTAAAATACCGTCCGACGCCGTGCTGTGGCAGTGCAGGTCCACGCGACCCGACAGCGCCCGGGCGGCAGGATCGTCATATGTTGTTACCATTGGGACCTCCCGGGGAACTCACCCCGGCTCGATTGCGCCGGCGCAGGGTCGCCCGCAGCGGAACCTCTGGCCGATCCTGTTGTCATATTTAATTCAGTCGCGCCCAGTCACAGCCCCCTCCAGCCGGGGCTGGCAAAGCGACTTGGTGGTCCCGCAGGAGGGACCCGTGCATCATTCATTGTATCGCCGCGAGGCGGTACGGCCGGTCGACAGGCCTTTTCGTGCGCAGGACCTGCACCCGACTGTCGTGGCATTATCACCGGAACCGAGCATGACCGAAACCAATCCGACCAGTTCAGCCGCTACCCGCGAGCGCAGCGCCGGGGCGCAACAGCAGCCCCAGCGCGAAAGCCTGCTCGCCAACCTGCTGCTGAATATAGTCATCCCCACCTTGATCCTGACCAAGCTGTCCGGGGATGACTGGCTGGGCACCAAATGGGCAATCGTGGTGGCCCTGGCATTCCCGCTTGCCTACGGCGCACGGGACCTGATGCGCTCGGGCAAGGTCAACTTTTTCTCGGCGCTCGGCGTCATCAGTATCGTACTGACTGGCGGTATCAGCCTGCTGGAGCTCGACGCCAAGTACATTGCCATCAAGGAGGCGGCCATCCCCGGGCTGCTGGGCATCGCCACTGTCGCCTCACTGTATACTCCCTGGCCCCTGGTCAGGACGCTGCTGTACAACGAGCGCATCCTCGACACCTCCCGGGTGGCCGCGGCGCTTGCCGATAACGGCAATGAGGCTGCATTCGAGAAGACATTGCAGCAGGCGTCCTGGATGATCGCCGGCTCATTCTTCGTGTCGTCGACACTCAATTACATCCTGGCCAAGGTGCTGTTGCAGAGCCCGCCGGGAACCGAGGCGTTCAATGCCGAGCTGGGCAAGATGACGGCCCTGAGCTTTCCGGTGATCGCCCTGCCGGCCACTGTAATCCTGATGCTGGCGCTGTTTTTCCTGTTTCGCCGGATCGGCAAGCTGACCGGCCTGAAGCTGGAAGACATTGTTGCCCAGCAATGAACCATAAATTCCAATAATTTTCACCGGACAGAAGAGCACATTCATGTGGTACGCAATCATTAGCGAAGATGTGGAGAACAGCCTGGAAAAGCGCAAGAGTGCGCGTCCCGAGCACCTGGCGCGACTCAATCGCCTTAAAGACGAGGGCCGCCTGCTGATCGCCGGCCCCTGCCCGGCGGTGGACAGCGAGGACCCGGGCGAAGCCGGCTTTACCGGCAGCCTGGTGGTCGCAGAATTTCCCTCGCTGGAGGACGCCCGCGCCTGGGCTGAAGCCGACCCTTTTGTCACCGCCGGGGTATACGCCTCCGTAGCGGTCAAGCCATACAAGCTTGTGCTGCCCTGAGCAAACCAACTGACCGATTCAACCGTTTCCATTCACGCAACGATAAAAACAGCTGTATCAAAATGATGAAATCCTTGACCAGCCTGCTCGCCGTGGCCCTGCTCGCCACTACCCTGCCCGCTTCCGCCCAGAGTGGCGGTACCCGCTATATCACTGACCAGCTGCACGTGCCCCTGCGTTCCGGCAAGGGCAATGAATTCCGCATCCTCAACAGCGGCCTGCCCAGCGGCACCAAGCTGACGCTGCTGGAAGACGCGCCGGATGCCGGCTGGGCCCGGGTGCGCACTCCCGGCGGCGAAGAGGGCTGGGTGCGTCGCCAGTACCTGGTGACCGATCCGGTAGCCTCCATCAAGCTGCAGCGTGCCCAGGCCAACCTGGAGCGGTTTGAGAAGATGGAAGGCAACCTGGGTGGCGAGGTGCGTCGCCTGGAAGGTGAGAACCAGGAGCTGGAGACCGCCCTGGAGAAACAGGAAGCCCGGTCGGCACAGCTGGCAAAAGAGCTCAAGGACCTGAAGAAGCTTTCCGCCGATGCCGTCGCCCTGAACCAGCGCCACCAGAAGCTGCTCAACCAGCATGAGCTGCTGAAACAGGAACAGGCCATGGCGGAAGCCGAGATCCAGCGCCTGTCGGGCAGTGAAAGCCATAAATGGTATATGTATGGCGCCATGTCGGTCGGCCTGGGTGCTATTCTGGCGATGATCGCCCCGCACCTGCGCCCCCGCCGGCGCCGTTCCGAGTGGGCGAACTGACCTGACCCCCGGCGGGTAGCCCCCGGGCACCCGCCTATAGCCAAGGAGTTGGTTCCAATGATAAAGACAATTGCCTCCGCCCTGCTCGCCGCCCTGCTCGCCACCACGGCATTTGCCGAGGATGACCGGCCACAGGTAGACATCAAGACCGACCTGGGCACCGTCCGGGTCGAACTCTATGCCGACAAGGCCCCCGCCACCGTAGAGAACTTTCTCCAGTACGTGGACAGCGGCTTCTATGACGGCGTGATTTTCCACCGTGTAATTCCCGGTTTCATGGCCCAGACAGGCGGGCATACCTTCGACTTCCAGGAAAAAGAGACCCGTGATCCGGTGGTGAACGAGTCTGACAACGGGCTGCAGAACATCCGCGGCACCCTCTCCATGGCACGCACTGACGATCCCGACAGTGCGACCTCGCAGTTTTTTATCAACTACGGGGACAACACCCGACTCGACGGCAGCGAAGACAAACCCGGCTATACGGTTTTCGGCAAGGTCGTCAGCGGGATGGAAGTGGTCGACAGGATCGGCGAGGAACCCCGCGGCCTCTATCGCGCCTTCCCCGACGCGCCCAATACACCTGTGCGCATTCTCGAGGCGCAGCGCGTCAAGGACAGCACCGTCGCCAGCAAGAACCAGGAGTAACCGGTGATCGACCTCAGTGTAAACCTCAACAAGATCGCCCTGATCCGCAACTCCCGCGAGGGCAACTACCCGGATGTGGTCGCCCACGGCCGTGTGTGCCTGGATGCCGGCGCCCAGGGCCTGACCGTGCACCCGCGCCCGGACCAGCGCCATATCCGCCCCGGCGATGTGCGCGACCTGGCCGAGCTCTGCCGGCCGCTGGAGGGTGTTGAATTCAATGTCGAGGGCAATCCCTTTGCCGAGCCCCTTGCGGACTACCCGGGCCTGCTGCCGCTGGTGCTGGAGACCCGCCCGGACCAGTGCACCCTGGTCCCCGACAGCAACGACCAGCTGACCTCCGACCACGGTTTTGACCTGCGCCGCGATGGCGAGCGGCTGGAACCGATCATTGCCCAGCTGAAGGCCGCCAACATCCGCGTCAGCCTGTTTATGGACCCGGATCCGGAGCAGATCGGCCTGGCCCGTGAAGTGGGCGCGGATCGTATCGAGCTTTACACCGGCCCGTACGCAGAGGCTGTGGCCAGCCAGAGCCCGGAACTCGACAGCATTTTCGCCGCCCACTGCGCTGCCGCCGAGCACGCCCTGCAGCAGGGGCTGGGGGTCAACGCCGGGCACGACCTGAACCTGATCAACCTGCCGCGTTACCGCAACCTGCCCGGCCTGCAGGAAGTCTCCATCGGCCATGCGCTGACGGTGGACGCCATCGCCATGGGCCTGGGCAATGCGGTGAACGCTTACCTGAACTGTCTCGCCGGCAACTGATGCAAACGCTGAATATCGTCGGCGCCGGCAACCTGGGCCGCACCCTGGGCCGCCTGTGGCAGCAGCAGGGTTTTTTCCGGGTGCGCGCCGTCTGCAATCGCAGCCCGTCCAGCAGCGAAGCTGCGGCGTTTTTTATCGGTGCCGGCGCTGCGGGAGAAATACCCGAGGCGTTCAGTACCATCGAGGCCATGCCGGCGGCAGACTGTTGGCTGGTGGCGACCGGTGACAGCCAGATCGCCGCTGTGGCCCGGGAACTGGGTGCATCCGGGCGGGCTCGCAACACTGTGGTATTTCATTGCAGTGGCGCCCTGGATGCCACAACCCTTACCCCCTGCCGCCCGGCAGCACTTGCCAGTGCCCACCCTGTCCACAGTTTTGCCGACCCGGCCCGGTCACTGCAGACGCTGGGCGGGAGTACGGTCGCCCTGGAGGGCGACGAGTCAGCCCTGGCGCTGCTGCGCGAGGCATTCATCGCGCTGGACTGCCAGCCACTGTCACTGGCCGGCGCTGACAAGTCCCTGTACCACGCCGCCTCGGTGCTGGGGTGCAACTATCTCACCGCCCTGCTCGACCTGAGCCTGCGGGCCTATGAGCAGGCCGGAATCGACCGGCAGCGGGCACTCGAGATGCTGGGGCCGATCGCTACGCAGACCCTGGCCAATAACCTGCGGCTGGGCCCGGAAGCCGCCCTCACGGGCCCCATCGCCCGCGGCGATATCGACACGGTGCAATCCCACCTGGATGCGCTGCCAGCCACAGATCCGGTGCTGCAACAATGCTATCGGCAGCTCGGGCGCGCCTGTGTGGAACTTGCCCGGCGCCGCGAACTCGATCGCGATACCGCCAACCAACTGGAACAACTGCTGAGTGAGCAAGGCCCTTGAACGACTCGCCGGAATACCTGCGCAAACGCGCCTTCTACGACAGCCTGCTGACGATTTACGGCCGCAAGCCCGTGCTGGAAGCACTGGAAGATTTCTCCCTGCCGGTTCATAAGCTGCACCTGGCCGTGAGCAACCGGCGCGACCCGGTAATGGCCCGTATCGAGCAGCTCGCCACTGAACGCAAGATCGAGGTGGCTCACCACGATCGCAAGGCCCTGTCGCGCATTTCCCGGAACGCCCGCCAGGACCAGGGCGTGGCACTCGACCTGGCTCCGCCACTGTACGGCAGCGCCACGGAATTCCTGCAGCGGGGACCGGGAGATCGCTATGAACTGCTTGCCCTCGACGGCATTACCAACCCGCAGAACCTGGGCATGATCATCCGCTCTGCCTGCGCGGGGGGGATCGACGGCATTATCCTGCCACGCAAGGGCTGCGCGCAGGTCGATCCCCTGGTTATCAAGGCCAGCACCGGCACCCTGTTCAAGACACGCCTGTTACGCTGTGATGAACTGGCTCCCACCCTGGCAAGCTTCCGCGATCAGGGTGCACGAATTTATGGGCTCTCCTCCCACGCCAGCGAGACCCTCGCCGGCATCGGCGATGGGCAGGCGAATATTTTTGTACTGGGCAACGAGACCCATGGCGTCAGCGACCAGGTGGCGAAGCAGTGCACCGACAGCATCCGGATTCCAATGCACAATGATGTCGAGAGCCTCAACGTGGCTGTCACCGCGGCCCTGATCAGTTTCCGCCGCCAGCTGCACTAGTCGTACCAGGCCCGGACCGGTCCCGCCATTCCGCAACCGTCGGCATGGGGGGGGGCCGGCGATTTATTGTCACGATCCTCTCCCAGGCCCACTTCCTATCCCAAAGCCTCCCCACGGCCCCCCGCAGCGCTTTTCTCATTCAAAACGATCAGTCCTGCGCCAATTTCTTGGATAACTGACGCGTCTGGACTAAATAACTCAGAGGCGCGGTGCGGCAGGGAAAATATTGCCGAAAATATGCACACCGCGAAACGACGCCAATAATTCCAACAAGGAAGTCACCGATGCAGATTTCACGCCCCCTGCTATTGTCCCTGGCCATCGCCGCCAGCCTGCCCGCGGGCGCCGCTGGCCCCGACGACGGCTACCTGGACCTGCTGCCTTATTTCTCCCGAGTCGACAGCGAGCGCAATACAGATCCCGACGCACTGGGACTCCGTGCCGCCTATGGCTGGGGCTACGAGGGGCCCTGGTACAACGAGGTACAGGTTTTCGGCGCAATTTTTGAGACCGACAACGAGTTCACCGACTTTTACAACTACGGCGTGGGTTTTGATGTGTCGTACCACTTCGGTGACCGGCAGGCCTACACCCCCTACCTGCTCGCCGGTGTCGGCGTTGCGCGCAACGATGTGATTCCCGACGTCGACGATGATACAGACGGCTTTGCGAACCTGGCTGCCGGCATCACCACCGGGGAAATATCCCGCCGCGGTATCCGCTTGCGGGCAGAAGTGCGCTACGTCCACGACTTTTTCAAGAACGGCCGGGACGACTGGCAACTGGGATTTGGCATCAGCATACCGCTGCGCTGCCCGCCACCGCCCACCATCGCCATGGCCCCGCCGCCCCCCGAACGCGGCCCGGTTGAGGTCAACATGGCAGACTCGGATGGCGATGGTGTGCTCGACCGCGATGATCGCTGCCCCGATACCCTGCCCGGCGCGCAGGTGGATAGTGATGGCTGCGTGATCGCCAACCAGACCATCACCCTTGAGGACGTGCGTTTCGAATTCAATTCCGACCGGCTCACCCCGGCTGCACGCAATGACCTGCAGTCAGCGGTCCGGGCGCTGCGCAGCCAGCCCGGATCTGCGGTGGAAATTGCCGGGCACACCGACAGCCTGGGCAATGACAACTACAACCTGCGACTGTCCCAGAAGCGCGCCAATGCAGTACGAGCGTTCCTGATCAGTAACGGCATTGATGCCGGCCGTATTTCGGCCAACGGTTACGGCGAGCAGCAGCCGGTGGCGCCGAATGACACGGAAGCCGGTCGCGCGCAGAATCGCCGCGTGGAGATGCGCTTCCGCTGATCCCTGTCCACGCCGCGCCGTGCGGGTCCGGCGCGGCGGCTACCGCTTTTATCAACATTCCTGTCCGCAATAGTCGCCCTTCACGACCAGGTACCAGCGCCTACTGGACAAATCCTGTCCCGGGGTCTACGCAGTCCACAGAATCTGTGGATATCTCTGTGCATAGCACCCGGGAAAATCCCGCCAGCCCCCATGAAACCGTTGTAACGCATTTGTGAAGAAAATTTAATCAAAGGCAGAAAGCCATATAAATCAATAAGTTACAAGGTGCTGTAAATCGGTCTTGACAAAAAAACTATCTAACTGAAGTGCCAGGGAGGACTTGATTTCGCTGTGGAAATCATTTCTGGCAGTCGGGAATGGCACGTCAAACCCAACTGTCAGCTGGGCGCCAGGGATTCAGGCCCCGGGGCATGTGCAAAACCGGCGTGACAGCAGGAAGCCCACCTGGAGGATGTCGTGGCCCACGGGGGCCTGCCGGCCCCGTGCACACTTACTGCTGCCGAGGGAACACCGCCAGGGGATGCGTGGTGGTAATGGCCATATGCACAGGTTCCCCGGGCTGGGCCCGGACCTCGTGATTGACACGCACCTTGAGCTGCGCGCCGCCGTCGATATTCACCGCGTAAAGCCGGGATGAGCCCTCATAGCGCACCCAGTCGATCACACCGTTACCCGTCTCCATGGGGGTAAGCGACAGGTCATCCGGCCGCAACAGCAGGTCCACATCGCCACTGGCACCATTGATCGGGACACCTGGCGCGGGACCAAGCACGGTCGCCACCTGCTCGCCCTGCAGGCGCCCAGGCAGGAAGCTCGCCTCGCCGAGGAAGCGCGCCACAAAGCGGCTGGCCGGCTCGGCATAACACTTTTCCGGGGTATCCAGCTGCTCCAGCCTGCCATCTTTCAGGATCCCCACACGATCGCCCACCGACAGGGCCTCTTCCTGGTCATGGGTCACCCAGATGGCCGGCACACCGGCCGCCTTCAACGCCTCGCGGATCTCCCAGCGCAGGCTGTCCTTGAGGGCGGCATCCAGGTTGGACAGCGGCTCATCCAGCAGGATAAAAGCGGGCTCGTGAGCGAGGCTGCGGGCCAGGGCAACACGCTGCTTCTGGCCACCGGATAACCTGTTCGGCCGCGCGTGGCGAAAATCGTCAAGCCCCAGCAGCTGCAGCCAGTGGTCCGCCTTCGCCGTGTCCCTGAGACGGAAACACACATTTTGCTCGACCGTGAGGTGGGGAAACAGCGCGAAGTCCTGGAACACCATTCCCACATTGCGCTTCTCCGGCGGCACCGCTTTCGAAGGGGTCGAGCGCCAGTGCCCCAACTGGATTTCCCCCCCGGAAATAGGCACCAGGCCCGCCAGGGCCTGCAGGATAGTGGTTTTGCCACAGCCGGTGGGGCCCACCAGCATCAGGACTTCGTCGTCCGCCAGCGCCAGGTCCAGGTTATCCACCACACGGGTGGAGCCGTAATTCACGGACAGATTGCTAACCTTCAGCATTATCCTTGATGAGTCTCAGTTGCGAATTCTGTCCGGCGCTCGCCGGACAACATCAGGGCCAGCCCCAGTGCCGAAATCAGCACCAGCAGCAGGCCGGGAATGGCTGCCCGGCCAAAGTACCCCGCCTCGTACACCCGCCACAAATAGGTGGCCAGGGTTTCAAACCCGGTGGGACCCAGCATCAGTGTTGCCGGGAGCTCGCGCATCGCCTCGAGGAAAACCAGGGCCGCGCCGGCCACCATGCCGCGTACCGTCAGCGGCAGGGTGATGCGCTGGAAGGCTTCCCGCGGACTGGCACCAAGCAGCCGCGCCGCCTGCACCAGGCTCGGGTCCAGCCCCTCGGCGGTGGAACGGACCGAGCCGACTGCCAGCGGCAGGAAGCGCAGCACATAGGCAAGCACCAGCAGGCCCAGGGTCTGGTAGAGGAAGGGCAATCGCAGGCCCACGTAAACCAGTGCCGTCCCCATCACAATACCCGGCACCCCGAAACCAAAATAGGTAACGCGCTCCATCAAGCGCCCTGCCTTTCCGGCAATGGCTGCATGGGCGACCGGTACTGCCAGTATCACTGCAACCAGTGCAGCCAGGAAGGACGCGCGGGCAGAGTTCCAGGCGTAACTGAATTCAAAGCCACCCGTCCCCTCGCGCACCAGCCAGCTCCCGAAAACCGCGAGCGGCAGGACAATGGCCAGCAGAGTCACCGGTGCAGCCGCCAGCACAATCCCCAGCTTCATTCCCGGACCGGGCCATAACAGCAGGTGCCGGCCCGGCTTTTCCACACTTCCGCGGATGCGGGATTCCAGGAACAGCACCAGGCCAACAATAACCAGTAGCTGCAGCGACAGCATTGCCGCCTGGCTCAGGCCGAAAGCGTTGTACTCGACAAAAATAACCCGGGTAAAGGTATCCAGGCGCATGATCGCCGGCGTACCAAAGTCCGACAGGGTATACAGGGCCACCAGCAGTGCGCCGGCAGCAATGCCGGTAATCGCCCGCGGCAGCACCACCCTCCAGAGACTGGCGCCGAGCGACATGCCCAGGGTGCGGGCAGCGTTTACCAGGCTGGCGTCCAGGCTCAACAGGGAAGCCCGGGTGGTGAGCATCACGAAAGGGTAGGAATAAAGGGTCATCACCAGGGTAGCGCCCGCCAGTCCGTCCACGGCCGGCATCGGCAGCCCCAGCAACCTGTCGATTTCCCCCCCGGGACCAAAGGCGGCGTAGAGGGTAAAGGCACCGATATAACTGGGAATGGCCAGTGGCGCTGCCAGCAGGATCAGCCACAGCCGCCGCCAGCGCAGATGCATATAGGCAGTGACAAGGGCCAGTGGCACACCGATCACTATCGACCCGAGCACCGTAAACACCATCAACAGCAGCGTATTGCTCAGGACCCTCAGGTTGTGGGCATCAAACAGCTGCGCACTGTCAGACGCCAGCCCGAACAGGACACCCACCGGCGCGAGCGCCAGCAGCGCTATCACCAGCGCCAGTGGGTAGGACACCGGCCAGCGCACGGTTGGCCAGCGGACAGGGAGCCAGCGGGTCATAGCACCCCGACACTACGCATCAGGTCGAGCGTCGGGCGCATATCGGCCAGCTGGGTCAGGTCAATTTTCGGTGGCGAAATCGTATCCAGGGACGGCAGCCCCCGCGGCGGCGCCACGCCATCGACCAGGGGAACCTCGTAGGCCTCCGACGCCAGGTAAGACTGTACTTCCCGGGTCAGCAGGTAGCGGATGAAATTGATCGGCAGGTCCCCTTCGCTCAACGCCATGATCCCGGAGGCATTGACCAGGCAGCCGGCATCATTGCGGGTAAACGCCAGGTCGACATTGGCATCGGGCTTGCCGGATTTCAGTCGCAGGGTGTAATAGTGGTTGGCGAACCCCAGGTCCACCTCGCCCCGCTCGACCGCCATGACCACGCCCAGCTCTCCGGCGTAACCCTTTGCGTGCTTGCTGACAGCGCGCAACCAGTCGGCGGTGGCCCTTTCCCCTTCCAGCAGGCGCATGGCGGTCACGAACGACTGGAAAGAGGCATAGGCGGGCGCCCAGCCAATGGAAAGGTCGCTGTCTGCCAGCGCCATGATACTGTCGGGAATCTGCCCGGGGCTGAGTCGCTTGGTGTTATACGGGAGGGTACGAATACGACCGGTGACCGGCGCCCACTGCGGATACTGGAACCCGGCTTTCAGTTGCCCGGTCAGGTCCGCTGGCAGTGTCCGCGCCAGGCCAGCCTCCGTCACCAGGCCGATCGCACCGGAATCCACCGCCCAGAAAATATCGGCCCGGCGCACCCCGGCTTTGGCCTCCGCCACGATCGAGTTGGCCAGGGCCGCGGTGGAGCCCCGTCGCACCTTCAGGTCCAGCCCGGGGTTACGCTTGCGGATGGCATCGAGGACGTTCTCGTAGAGCCCCCCCTCACCGCGGCCCAGGTAGAGGGTAATATCCCCTTCCAGCGGCGGCAGCTGCTCCACGGAGACTCCACCATTCGCCACGGCACTGGCCGCCAGGGGCAAGGTACCGAGCGCGCCGGCCGCGGCCAGGCTCTGTAAAAAGGTTCTGCGCTGCACTTGGTGTCCTTACTGCCTCAGAAGACATCCTTGCGATTGTTTTCGGCTTTTACCAGCAGGGCCTTGGCCCGGTCCAGCTTGGCCTGCATGGCTTCAACTACCTTGCGCACGTCATCGACAGAGGCTTGCCCCTCCAGCGCCTTGGGCAGGGTCACATTGAAATCTTTCTCCAGGTCCTCGACCAGGTCGGCGTCCTGTTCGATCAGGGCTCCCTCAACGCCCTCGAAACGCTGCAGGTAGGTATCGTGGACGATCGTGGTTGCGGCCTCCGGGAGCTGCTCGGCGTACTTGGCCACCACACGGTCCAGGCGATGCTTGATGTCTTCCAACGTTTCCGGCGCGGTGGTTGGCTCAGCTGCGGTGGTCTGTACTTTTGCCAGCAAGCCTTTCTGCTGGTACTGGGCCGCCAGCTTCACAGCACCCAGCGCCTGCCACAAAGCCCGGTCCAGCTTCGCCTGCTCCTCGCGCACTTTGGCTATCGATGCGCCGTTATCAATCGCCTGTTTGACGCCGAAAATTCCCTGCCAGATTTTGGCATAAACAGGCACATAGTGGGTTTCAATAGCCGCGTGGAAATCCACTTCCTCCCAGTACTCGATCATCGAGTCCGAGTGCGCGGCCTCCTTCCCCTGCTTCTCATAGGTATCGACGACGCCCCCGAACTTGCCCACCAGCCAGCTCACTTCTTCGGTGTACTGGTCCAGGTGTTCTTTCAGGTTGTTGACGTGCGCCCCGATCTCACCGTTGGCGGATGCCTGGCTGGTGGCCAGCATGGTCAAAAAGGCCAGTGCCAGGCCCAGTCCACGATACTTCCGCACTCCAGATAAAGGCTGCATAGAAACTCCCAATTTCCAGTTTTCCACTCTGTGACTCTCAGGAAATGATACTCATTATCAAAGAAGAGATAAAGCACCATTACACAACGCGCGCCGGCCATGTGGCAGCTTGCCCAGCGACTCCAGAGGCTCAGGTGGCACCACTTCCGGTATGCCGCCCACATTGCGGTAAGGTTTCATTCCGCCGCCTGTCGCTCCCGTCAGATGCAGGCTGGCCAGGAGGGGGATCCCGGGACTCAGTGCCCACCCGGACCGATCCGGTTTGCACCCGCCCCCCCTGCGATGCTCTCATTGGGTCTCCGATAAGAACGGCGGTCAGATCTTGAGGGGCCTGCCCGCAGCCCGGAGGCGACAGCCTTCCGCCGGGACGGGCACGGCGCCGCCCAGAACCTGCCCCGTGAACCAACACTCTGCAACAGGAGCTTTTTTCATGCGCCTATTCCAGCAATCTCTCATCGCGGCAACCGCCTTGTTCATCGCCGGCAGCGCATTCGCCGATTGCGATAAACCCCAGTTGCCGGAAATCCCCGATGGCAGCACAGCCAGCCAGGAATCCATGCTGCAGGGCCAGAAGGCGGTCAAGCAGTACCTGCAGGAGGGCGATGCGTACCTGAAATGCCTGGAGCAGGAAAACAAGGCGGCGCTGGCCACAGCGAAAGAATCCGGGGTCGAACCGGACAGCGAGGCAGCCCGGCAGCTACAAGCCGAGAGCGAAGCGCGGGTTCAGGAGCACAATGCCACCGTGGACGCCATGCACAATGTCGGCAACCAGTTCAACCAGGCAGTGAAAAGCTTTAAAGCAGCCAACCAGTAGGATCCGCGGCTCTACAGAAGAAGGGAGGGGAGCAGGAACGAGACCGAGCGGCCTGCCCGCCCTCACCTGGCGGCAAGCTGGGCCAGAATGGCAGCGGTCACCCGCGACCAGAGGATAATGAGGCCGGCGAAAGATCGCCGGCCCTGTCCAGGCTGACCGGGTTATTCCCACTCGATGGTCGCGGGCGGCTTGCTGGACACGTCGTACACCACCCGCGAGATATGTTCGATCTCGTTGATGATGCGGTTGGACACCTTCTCGATCAGCTCGTAAGGCAGGTGCGCCCAGCGCGCAGTCATGAAATCGATGGTCTCGACGGCGCGCAGTGCCACCACATATTCGTAGCGGCGACCATCGCCCACCACTCCCACCGACTTGACCGGCAGGAACACGACAAAGGCCTGGCTGGTCTTGTGGTACCAGTCCGCGTTGCGCAGCTCCTCGATAAAGATGGCGTCAGCTTCACGCAGGATCTCAGCGTATTCCTTTTTGACTTCACCGAGGATACGCACTCCCAGGCCCGGTCCCGGGAAGGGGTGGCGATAGACCATATCGTACGGCAGGCCCAGCTCCAGGCCGATCTTGCGCACTTCATCCTTGAACAGCTCGCGCAGGGGCTCCACCAGCTCCATTTTCATTTCTTCCGGCAGGCCGCCCACATTGTGGTGTGACTTGATCACGTGTGCCTTGCCGGTCTTGGCGGCGGCGGATTCAATCACATCCGGGTAGATAGTGCCCTGGGCCAGGAAATTCACGTCCTTCAGCCTGGCCGCCTCCTGGTCGAACACTTCGATAAAGGTGTTGCCGATTATCTTGCGCTTCACCTCGGGATCGTCCTCGCCCGCCAGGCGCGACAGGAACATATCCTCGGCGTCGGCGCGGATCACTTTGACGCCCATATTGTCGGCGAACATTTCCATTACCTGGTCGCCCTCCTGCTTGCGCAGCAGGCCGTTGTCCACGAACACACAGGTAAGCTGGTCACCGATCGCCTTGTGCAGCAGTGCCGCCACCACCGAGCTGTCGACACCACCGGAGAGGCCCAGCAGCACCTTGCCCTTGCCTACCTGGGCACGCACCTTCTCAATCGAGTCCTCGATGATATTGGCCGGGGTCCAGAGCTTTTCGCAGCCACACAGCTCCATCACGAAGTGCTCATAGATCCGCATGCCCTGCAGGGTATGGGTCACTTCCGGGTGGAACTGGACACCAAAGAAGTTCTTCTCCGGGTGGTACATGCCGGCAATCGGGCAGGAACCGGTGGAAGCCATCAGCTCGAACCCCTCGGGCATCTCCACCACCTTGTCGCCATGGCTCATCCACACGTCCAGCAGTGCGTGGCCGTCGCCGTCGAGGTGATCCTTGATGCCGTCGAGCAGGGCGGAGCTGCCCTCCACTTTCACCTGCGCATAACCGAATTCGCGGATATCGCTGCCCTGCACGGCACCGCCCAGCTGGTGGGCCATGGTCTGCATGCCGTAACAGATACCCAGTACCGGCACGCCCAGCTCGAACACCACTTGCGGCGCGCGGGGCGAGCCGGCCTCCGGCACGGATTCCGGGCCGCCGGCGAGGATGATGCCCTGCGGGTTGTAGTCGCGGATCTCTTCCTCGGTCATATCGAAGGCGCGGATTTCCGAGAAGACGCCCAGCTCGCGCACACGGCGGGCGATCAGCTGGGTGTACTGGGAACCGAAGTCGAGAATCAGGATTCGGCTGGCGTGGATATCTTGGGACATGGCTTACTCGATTGTTGCGGGGCGGTGGCCCAGAAACTGCGAACGGACCGCTTGTTCCCAAGGGTCCGCTCGCCATCAAACATGATAATTGGTCAATTCAAAGCGCTATTAACGACCACCGACGGGATAGTTGGGCGCTTCTTTGGTGATCTGCACGTCGTGTACATGGGACTCGCCCATGCCCGCCGCGGTCACCCGCACGAATTCGGGACGGGTGCGCATGGTCTCTATATCCACACTGCCGGTATAGCCCATGGCAGAGCGCAGTCCGCCCATCATCTGGTGCACGATTACGGACAGCGGCCCCTTGTAGGGAACCCGGCCCTCGATACCCTCCGGCACCAGCTTCTCGGCGCCCTTGCTGGCATCCTGGAAGTAGCGGTCAGAGGAACCCTGGGTGCGGGACATGGCCCCCATGGAGCCCATGCCGCGGTAGGACTTGTAGGTGCGCCCCTGGAACAGTTCCACTTCACCGGGCGCCTCCTCGGTACCGGCCAGCATGGAGCCCATCATCACCGAGTGGGCACCGGCAACGATGGCCTTGGAGATATCACCGGAGAAGCGGATACCGCCGTCGGCAATCAGCGGCACCTCGGTGCCCTCGAGCGCCTTCGCAACCTCGGCGATGGCGGTAATCTGCGGCACGCCGATACCGGTAACGATACGGGTGGTACAGATAGAACCGGGGCCGATGCCCACCTTGACCGCATCGGCACCGGCCTCCGCCAGTGCCCTGGCGGCCTCGGCCGAGGCGATATTGCCGCCGATGACATCCACCTGCGGGTGCATCTCCTTGATGCGGCGCACGCGATCGATCACGTTGCGGGAATGCCCGTGGGCGGTATCCACCACCAGCACGTCCACCCCGGCCTCCACCAGCGCGGCGACACGGTCGTCGGTATCCGGGCTGGTACCCACTGAGGCACCGACACGCAGGCGGCCATCGGCATCCTTACAGGAGTTGGGATACTGCTCGGCCTTGTTGAAATCCTTGACGGTAATCAGGCCGCGCAGCTCGAAATCGTTGTTGACCACCAGCACCTTCTCGATGCGGTGCTTGTGCAGCAGCTCCTGCACCTTGCCCGGGGCAGCGCCTTCGGGAACGGTCACCAGGCGCTCGCTGGGGGTCATGATGCTGGCGACAGTGGCATCCAGGTCAGTCTGGAAACGCACGTCCCGACTGGTGACAATGCCCACCAGGTTGCCCTTCTCCATCACCGGCACGCCGGAGATGTTGTGGTGGGTGGTCAGCGCGATCAGCTCGCGCACGGTGGCACTGGACTCGATAGTGATCGGGTCCTTGACCACGCCGGCCTCGAACTTCTTGACCGCGCGCACTGCCAGCGCCTGGTCCTCGATGGACATACTTTTATGGATGATACCAATGCCCCCTTCCTGGGCCAGGGCAATCGCCAGGCGCGATTCCGTGACCGTATCCATCGCCGCGGAGACCAGCGGGATGTTCAGGGAGATATTGCGGGACAGTTTGGTCTTAAGAGAAACGTCCTTGGCAGTGACCTCGGAATAGCCGGGCACAAGTAGGACGTCGTCAAAAGTGAGAGCTTCGCGCGCGATGCGCAGACCAGAATCAGACATGGACACTCAAACCTCGAGATAGCGGGATTGGGTATCGGCGCGATTATAGCGGCAAGATCGCTCACGTCAAAAGACAATTTGCTTTTTTTGGCAAATACCTTTACCTGTCACCAGCTTACTGCAATATTGGCCCGCCCCGAGGACTTTGGCGAGATTTTCATGCTCACAGGCAACCCCCCCACCCCATCCGGCAACCGCCCCAACCGCAGTGTCCTGACAGTCAGCGACCTCAACCGGGAGGTAAAACACCTGCTGGAGAGCAGCATACCGCTGCTGTGGGTCAGTGGTGAGATCTCCAATTTCGCCGCCCCGAGCTCCGGGCACTGGTACTTCACCCTCAAGGATGCCCGCGCCCAGGTGCGCTGCGCCATGTTCCGCGGTCGCAACCGGGCGGTGCGCTTCCGGCCGGAAAACGGGCGCGAGGTCCTGCTGCGGGTGCGGGTCGGCCTCTACGAGGGCCGCGGCGAGTACCAGCTGGTCGTTGAGCATATGGAGGAGGCCGGACTGGGTGCCCTGATGCGCCAGCTGGAGGAACTGAAGGCACGCCTGCAGGCCGAGGGCCTGTTTGCCCCGGAGCGCAAGAAACCCCTGCCCCTCCTGCCCGGGCGTATCGGCATTGTCACTTCCCCTACCGGTGCCGCCGTGCGCGACATGATCCACGTGCTCGGCCGGCGCCACCCGGCGGCGGAGATCGGCTTGTGGCCGGTCCAGGTGCAGGGCCGCGAGGCCGCCGGCCAGATTGCCGATGCTATTGCCCGGGCCGGTCACTCGGGCAGGCACGACCTGCTGATCGTGGGACGCGGCGGCGGCTCCATCGAGGACCTGTGGCCATTCAATGAGGAGATCGTTGCCCGCGCCATCGCCGCCTGCCCGATCCCGGTCATCTCCGCCGTCGGCCACGAGACCGACACCACCGTCTCCGACCTGGTTGCCGACCTGCGCGCCCCAACCCCTTCTGCGGCGGCGGAGATCGCCAGTGCCAATGCAGTGGAGATGTGGCAGGGATTGGTCGCGCTCCGCCAGCGCCTGCTGCGAGCCACGCAGATACAGCTGCGCCACCTGCAACAGCGCGTGGAGGCCACCTGCAATCGCATCCGCCACCCGCGCGAACAACTGCAGAATCGCGCCCAGCGACTGGATCACCTGGAACTGCGCCTGCAGGGCGCAGTGCGCCAGCACCTGCACAACCGGCACCGTGAGTTGCAGCTGGCCTCACGGGCGTTCGCACACTATCACCCTGAGCGTGCGCTGGAGCATCGCCGCCAGCTCACCGACACGGCGGCGGAGCGACTGCGCAAGGCCATGCAGGCCCTGCTGCAAAAGCGCGGGGAGCGACTGGCGCACAGCGGCCAGCTGCTGCACAACGTCAGCCCGCTGGCCGTGCTGCAACGCGGCTACGCCATTGTGCGCGACGAGCAGGGCCAGGTGCAGAAGAGCACCCGCACCCTGTCGCCGGGCCAGCGTGTACACACGCGCCTGGCGGAGGGCGAATTCACCGCCACTGTCGACGAAATCCTCTGACTCTCCGGCTTCCCCAATTTCCCCCCATGCGCCCGAGCCCGGGCGCCCGCCGGTCGCGGTGAAGGAGACCAGGCCGACCCTACCATTTCCGCCAGTGCAAGCTGCCGGAGCAGAACCATGCCAATGGATACCCCCCAGCCGTGGCTCGATTGGCACATTGGGCCCCGTGGCCCAGTGCCTGTTGATGGTGCCGTTTCCGGGCGCCTGCAACGGGCTGCAGCAGACAACGCAACGGCCCCGCGATCGCAGGGAGCGAGTGGAAAATGTCTCGTGCTGGCTACGACCCTAAACTTGGGCCAGTGAAGTCTATCGGAGTCCGCGATGGTGACTGAGAAGGCTAAATCACAGTGCTCGTTGCGTTACTGGGCCATTCTCCTGGCCGCCCTGTTCGCATGCGTGGTCCTCACCGCTTGCGAGGAGCGCCAGGAGTCCCCCGCCAGGAGCGACCGGGCGGCCCCCATCAGCGAGAGACCCGGGCTGGCACCGGCCGACAGCGGGGCCGCACCGAAACAAAAAAAGGAAACCCGGGAAGCCGAGCGAGTCAACCAGCCGGAGTACATTGAAACCGGCGACCTGCAGGCGCTGAGGAAGCGCGGCATTATCCGTTTTGTCAGCCTCACCGGGGACAACCAGAGCTACCTGCCCCGCAAGGCCATTGTCACCCAGACCCACCGCCAGCTCGCCAACCAGCTGGCCGAGCGAATGAAACTGCAGGCCCGCTGGCTTATTGCGGAGACCCCCCAGCAGGCCATGGAGATGGTCAGTGATGGCCGGGCCGACCTGGCCGTCGATAATTTCACTGACAACGAGGCCAGAAGGGAAATCGTCAGTTTTACCCAACCTCTGGCGCAAGCCTCTGACGTCCTGGTAAGCGGTGTCAACGGGCCGGATATCAGCGACATCAAAAACCTGCGCGGGGCGGAACTGATAGTCCTCGCGGGCAGCACCTACGCCGACCGGGCTTACCAGCTGGCGGAGGAACATCCGGATGCCAATCTCCATGTGCGGGAGGTTTACCTGAACGACGAGCGGGATACGCTGTTTGATATGGTCAGCAAGGTCGACAACGCGGTGACCATCCTGCACAGGACCATTGCCGAGGATACACTGCAGTACCGCGATGACCTGAAGATCGGCGCATCCGTCGGCGAGCCAGAGGATATCGCCTGGGCCATGCGCAAGGACGCCAAGCGCCTGAAAACCCGGGTCAACAATTTCCTGACTCGTACGCTGGTCACCGAGATCCCGGAGCGTACCTCCCACTGGTTTGCCATCAAGCAGTCGCGGGTTTTGCGTTTCGCCACCTACAACGGCCCCATCAGTTACTACCTGTGGAAAGGGGTACTGCGGGGATTCGACTATGAAATGGCGAAGGCCTTTGCCGACAAGCACGACCTGCAGCTGAAGATTGTTGTGGTCCCCGATGAAGAGGACCTGGTGGAATGGGTGGCCGATGGCCGGGCTGATATCGCCGGCGCCTCCACAACCATCACCCGGGAGCGTATCGCCAAGGGCGTGGAGTTCAGCGTGCCTTTCCTGGAGACCCCACAGAATGTCATCAGCAATAACAGTCGCCCGCCGATCAAGACACTCGGCGACCTCGCCGGGCGGACCCTGACACTGCGTGCCTACTCGGCCTTTATTGGGACCGCCAGGACCCTGCAGGAAAACGGCATCGATGTGGAGGTCGAGGTAGCTCCACCGGAAATGTCGTTTGCCACCATCCTGAACAAGGTCGCGGAAGGCGAGTTCGATGCAACCATCGAGGACACCTATATTGCCGACATCCAGGCAGCCCTGCGCCCGAACCTGGTAATTGGCCTGCAGGTCAGTGACCCCCTGCCCCAGGGCTGGATGGTCAAGCAGGGCAACAAGGACCTGCTGAAACAGGTTAACCGCTTTATGAAAAAATTTAGTGGCAGCGACGAATACAAAAGAATGTTTGCGGCCTACTTCAAGCCCAATAAAAACCTGGTGCAGAAGATCAGTGCCCGGGTAGTCCCCGGGGAGGACCTGTCACCCTATGACAAGCTGGTAAAAAAATCCGCCCTCGATCACGACTTCGACTGGCGCCTGGTCACCGCGCAGATGTGGCAGGAGAGCAACTTCAACCCCAAGGCCGTTTCCCCGGTCGGGGCCCAGGGCCTGCTGCAGGTGATGCCGCGCACCGGCGAAGATATGGGTTACCCGCCGCCGCTGTTTGAACCGGACCGCAACCTGCAGGCCGGCGTCAAATATATGGAATGGATCCGCAACCGATTCAAGGATCCCCTGCCCACGGATGAGAAGCTGTGGTTTTCCCTCGCCTCCTACAATGCGGGCCTCGGCCATGTGCTGGACGCCCAGAAGCTGGCCGAGGAACTGGGGCTGGATCCGGAAAAGTGGTTTGACAACGTGGAAGTGGCAATGCTCAAGCTGGAGGAGCCACGCTATTTTGAGAAAGCCCGCTACGGTTATGCGCGTGGCTCCGAGCCGGTTGCCTATGTGCGCAAAATCAGCAGGCTTTACAAGGCCTACACGGGCGTGGCTACCGGCGATGTCGCCAGCCGGGGCAGTTCCGGCGGGGCAACCGCGCCGTCATTTACAGCTCCAGCACAATTTTGCCGATATGCTTGCTCGACTCCATCAGGTTGTGTGCCCGGGCCGCATCCTCCAATGCGAAAGTTGCCTCAACCACTGGGCGCACCTTGCCCGCATGGATCAGCGGCCATACCGTTTTTTCCAGGGCACGGGCAATGGCAGCCTTCGTTTCCGCTGAACGGGGCCGCAGGGTGGAGCCGGTGAGGACCAGGCGCTTTGCCGCCACCGGCCACAGGTTGAGCTTCACTTCGGCGCCCTGCAGGAAGGCGATATTGACAATACGGCCGTCGGGCGCTGCCAGGCGAATATTGCGGTTTACATAGTCCCCGCCCACCATATCGAGGATCACATCAGCGCCGTAGTCATCGGTGAGTTCGCGGACGACCTCTACAAAATCTTCCTCGCGGTAATTGATACACCGCTCGGCACCGAGTTTTTCACAGACGTTGCATTTTTCCGCCGAGCCGGCGGTGGCAAAGACGCGCGCGCCCAGGTTGCTGGCAAGCTGGATGGCGGTGGTACCTATGCCCGATGAACCCCCATGCACCAGCAGTACCTCGCCGGCCTGCAGGCCGCCGCGGTCAAACACATTGCTCCAGACGGTAAAAAAAGTCTCGGGCAACGCTGCCGCCTCGGTCATCGACAACGACTCTGGCACCGGCAGGCACTGCCCCGCCGGAGCCACTGCGTATTCAGCATACCCGCCACCGTTGGTGAGTGCACAGACCCGGTCACCCGGCTGCCAGCGCGACACACCACTGCCCACAGCCACCACTTCACCCGCCACCTCCAGGCCCAGGACCGGCGAGGCGCCGGGCGGGGGTGGGTAGAGCCCCTGGCGTTGCGCCACATCGGGCCGGTTGACGCCCGCTGCCACCACCCGGATCAACACCTCGCCCGCGCCGGCTTCCGGCCGCTCCCCTTGCGCCAGCTGCATCACTTCGGGATCACCGGTTTCGGGCAGATCGATATAGCGCATCAGAACCTCTGTTTTCCGTATGTTTCTGGTGGAAATGACGGTAACAACATTGCACCGATAAAAAAGCCCGGCAAGGTGCCGGGCTTTCAGTTTATGCCATCCGGGGCGGATGGGTGAAGTTACAGGTCGTAGGTCAACTCCACGCCCATCACACGGCCCTTGTTCAGCGGGGTAAAGCTGGCACCCGGGCCGCCCAGGTTGATGGGCAGCTGGGTATTGTTACCCTCGGTGACCTCGTCGAGCATATTCTTGCCGAAGAATGCCAGGCGGTAGTTACCGCTATCCGGGGTGTAGCCGAAGCTGAAGTCCAGCATATCCGCAGCCGACAGCATGCCCAGGTTATTGTCGGTGTAGGGCGCTTCATCGCGGTGGTTGAAGTTGACTCGCGAGGTCAGCGTGCCGGCAGCCCCCAGGTCCAGGTCGTGGACCAGGCCAATACCGTAGGTCCAGGGTGCCAGGCGCGGAATATCCAGCCCCAGGTCCACATTGTTCACCTGGCCGTCACCACTGATATCGCCGCGGACACTGTCGTAATCACCATCCACGTAACCGACATTGAAGGTAAACAGCAGCGTATCAGTCGCCGCCGCCATCGCCTCCAGTTCCGCACCGCGAATGGTGGCATCAGCAGTATTGCGGATAATCTGCACCACACCCACGACCGGGTTGCTCAGGTTTTCTTCCCGTTGCATCTCATCGATGGTGTTGTGGAACAGGGCCATATTGGTGCGCAGGCGACCATCGAACCACTCGGCCTTGCCGCCGATTTCGAAGCTGGTCTGCTCTTCCTGGTCCGTGGGCCCCGGAAGTTCCCCCGGCCCGGTGTTACGCATGTTGTAACCACCGCTGCGGAATCCCTTGGTCCAGAAGCTGTAAATCTGCGCATCGTCCGACAGGTTCCACTGCAGGCCCACTTTCGGGGTAAAGGCATCCCAGCTTTCCGAATCCTCGAAATCGTAGGCGACACAACCGTCGAGGCTACAGAGATCCACGGGAATGGTTGCGATCTTCGCGTCCTTGTCCTCGGTCGAGTAGCGTCCACCAAGGGTCAGGACCCAGGACTCGTTCAGGTCAACATCCGCCTGGGCAAAGATACCCAGGGCTTCGTGGTCCTGGATACCGCCGCCGGTCCAGTCGAAGCCGCCGGACCCCGGAGGTCCGGAAAGGGGCAGCAGTCGGTTTTCGTAGTACTCCAGGTCCTGGTTGAACCAGTACAGGCCGGTGGTCAGGGAGGTTGCACCGAAACGGCCGGCATAGCGCAGTTCGTTACTCAGCTGGCTCTGGTCGACACGGGTGTTGGCGTGGAAGGCGGTAATCGGCAGGGAGTCGATATCGCCGGTGCCGTTGGCATCGTATTCGCGCCAGGCAAGGATATTGGTGATGGTGCCGTTACCGAACGCCACATCCTGGTTGAACTCGGTGATCACATGGCTCCACTCATCCTCCTGGAAGCCCTCCTCGTTCTGCGCCACTTCAAAGGAGTCATCACTGTTGTCCCAGCCGGATACATCCACGCCGAACAGCGGGTAGAGCGGGAAATTGGTTGCCAGTGCACCCCGGTTTTGCGCCACTACACCGTCGGAATCCATCTTGCCGTGCTCCATACGCACCAGCAACTCGGCAGTTTCCGAAATATCGACACTGAAGCTCGGGCGGATAAACCAGCTGTCCGAGGCACCGGCACTGTCATTGCCGGTGTAGACATTTTCGAACCAGCCCTGGTCATTGTTGTAGTAGGCGGTAAAGCGGCCGTTGACCGTCTCGGAAATTGCACCATTCACAGTGGCTGCGGCAATGGTGTCCAGGTTGTCGGTGGTGGACAACTTGAACTTGCTGGAAAATTCTTCGGTGGGACGAGCTGTGCGGATCACCACCGCACCACCGGTCACGTTGCGGCCAAACAACAGGCCCTGGGGACCGCGCAGCACCTCGATGCCCTCGAGGTCAAACATATCGGTCACGACGCCCGCGTTCACCCCCATGTACATCCCGTCGACAAAGACACCGACCGTGGGATCGATGGAGGGAATCGAGCTGTTGACACCCAGCCCGCGCACCGTGAAGTTGGCAGTATTCTTGACCGTGCCCACATCATCCAGCTGGACGTTGGGCATTTTAAAAGACAGGCTCTGCAGGTCCTTGGTCTGCAAGGCCTCCAGCTGGTCGCCGGAATAGGCTGTCGCAGCCACCGGCACTTCCTGCAGGCGCTCGGCCTCGGCACGCTTGCGGGCAGTGACCTGGACCTCTTCCATGATGGTGCCTACTGCACCCTCCGCAGCGTGCGCGGACATACCGCTGGCAAACCACAGGGTGGCTACCGAGCATGCGCTAACGAGTGCGGATACATTCCTCGAATTGAACTGACGTCCCATTTTCTCTCTCCATTGCAATACTTATTTTTATCGCCACAACGGATGCACTGCGACCGTACTGCATGCCTCCTTTATTTTTATTGTTCGGAGAACTCGACCAGTGACCGCATATTGTTTTAACCGCACGCCAGGACAACAACGTACGATGACAAAAGCTTACAACCAGTCATTCGGATGAGAAAGCAATTTTGTCCAGAAATCACGGCGATTTAACGCAATAAGTCCTGTCTGCATGGAATGGGAGCTTGCCCGGCTGCAACGGGCCAATCGGGCATCAGGATGGTGAATAACGCCTATTTGCGAGAGCTATGATGAGCGGGGTTTCTGGGCGCTCTTGGTGCACAAGTGGAGCCGTTACGGGCCCTGACCGGACCAACCGGTCAACCCTCTTAACGAGCCAGTTCACCTTTGACTGGTAGGTGGTAATCGGCCGGTTATCCGCCGGCTTCCTCCCGGCTTTTGCGCCAGTTGATTACATAACTGCGGCTGAGGCGGTCGTGCAGGAGATTGCCGTTCAGGAAGCAGTTCACCAGCCAGGCGAGCCAGTACAGGGGCACAGTCAGGGAGAAGCTCAGGACCCGCCAGAGCCCGTGGCCATAGCCCATACGCCGGAACTGCCGGTTGGTGACGCGATAGCCCAGCAGAAACTTGCCGGGTGTAGCCTGCCAGCGGGAACTTTCGGCCAGCCAGGCCAGCACCAGGTAACCCGCGACCGAAACCAGCAACGCCACGCTGCTGGCCTCCCCTTCGCTGGCACCATTCTTGATCAGGACGGCAGAAGTAATAATGCCTAGCGCAACATAGACCAGGAAAACATCCAGCAATACAGCAAAAGCCCGCGCGAGCAGGCTGCCAAAATAATATTCGGGGAAGCGTTCCTCCTCCGGGGTCGCCCACTCCAGCACCAGCTTGCGCCCGCCCCGCAATCCCCGCTGGGGATCACCGGCCACGGTCTCTTCCCCATCGAGCCGGGGCAGTACCGCGTTCAACAATTCGGCATCAAACTGTTCCTGCAGGCCGGCGGGATCCTCGGACCAGGCGAACAGGGAATCGCAATACCGGAGTACCCCGCTGGCGATTTCGGGTTTGTCCGTATACCACTGCTGCGAGCCGGCAACGGCCACCGAGTACCGGGCAACACGCTGGAAAACCCCCAGGCCCAGGTTCCAGTTATATTCCTCTTCCAGGATAAACGGGCTGTCGGCCAGGAACTGCCAGCTGGCCCTGGCGTTGATGCGCGCGGGATCGGCCAGTACCGCGTCAACCTGCGCGAGCACCCGGTGAAATTCATCGATACGGGCATTGCGCCGCTGTTCCGCTTCCTGTTCGTCAACGGATGGCGACAATCCTGCCGCAGGAACCGGTTCTTCCTGAGCTGATGCCGATTCAGGCTGCTGATGCGATGCCTGCTGTTCTGTCCCAGCGTGATTCCCTGGCTCGGCAGCGGCCGGCACCGGAGCGGAATTTATTCCGGAACCAGTCGACTCGGCCAGCGGCTCCAGTGGAGCGGAAACTTCAGGCTGCATTTCCGCAGCCACTTCGCCAGGGCCGCTGCCGTCAGAGGCATCAGTCTGGCTTTGTTCGGCGGCAAGTCTCAGTGCCTGCTTGTAGGCTGCGTGCAGCCGCTGGAACTCGTGGGGTTTTTCGTCCGGGCGGGTTTGCTTGAGCTTTTTGGCATAGGCGCGCTTGATCGTGCGGGTTTCCCCGGTAGGCGCAATTTCCAGTAGCTGCCAGGGATTCATCAGATCCAGTCCTCGCCGTCCAGGCGATCAAGCACCTCCCGCAACTGCAACTGGGCCTTACGGATTTCCGCCGGGTTCTGGGAGTCCAGCACCCGGTCAAATTCCCCCAGTACCCGCGCCAAGTGCTCGCGCTTTTCACCCAGGCTGGACTCATAGAGGCGCTCGCCGCGGGCAATCAGGGCGCGGTTCTCCTCGTCCTCCCGGGGATGGAACTTCAGCCCGGCCAGCTTTTGCCGGGAACGCTGGATTTCGTCTTCGGACAGGGCGCCGGGGGCAAACTCGATCAGTTTATTGTGTGTCTTGCCGGTGGAGGTGACGGTGATATCCACCTCCAGCAACCCGTTCATATCGTAGCTGTAGCGGATATCCACGGACTCCTCGCCCTTGCTGGCCCTGGGTACCGGAATCTGCATTTCACCCAGGTAGACATTTTTGTTCACCAGGCGGTTTTCCCCCTGGTAAACCTTCACATTTACCTGGGCCTGGTTGTCATGGGCCGTCCACACGCGTCGCACCACGCTGGTGGGCACCACCGTGTTGCGGTCGATAATCGGCATGAAATAATCGCCCTGGTCCGGGCTGTCCTCGTTAAGCACCCCCGTGCCCAGCGTATACGGGCATACATCGGTAAGCACGATATCCTCGAGGGCCGCGCTGCGGGACTTGAGCCCGGCCTGGATTGCCGCCCCCATCGCCACGACCGTGTCGGGATCCAGGTGGCAGGAGGGCAGTCGCCCGAACATCCTGCCCACCAGGGAGCGGAACTGGGCCATGCGGGTGGAGCCACCCACCAGCACCACCTCGTCGATTTTCTGGGGCGGCAGGTTGGCATCGCGCATGGCGCGCTCGATCGGGCGCTTGGAGCGCAACAGCAACGGCGCGCTCAGTTTCTCGAACCACTCAGCGGTAACAACCCATTCCAGCTTGCCCTTGCCGAGTTCCAGCTCCAGCACCTGCTCCGGCTTCTGGCTGATACGGCGCTTGGCCGTTTCCATCTGCATATACAGGCTCTGCAGCTGCCGGGCCGTCAGGGCCTGTCGGTCGATCCCCTGCTCCGTGAGCACGTTCTCGATCATCGCCTCGACAAAATCCTCACCACCGAGGAAATTGTCACCGGCACTGGCATGCACTTCCATAATGCCGTCGAAGAACTCCAGGATGGAAACATCGAAGGTACCGCCACCCATGTCGAGGATCAGGAAATTCCCCTCCCGCCGATCGTGCAGGCCGTAGGCAATGGCCGCCGCCGTGGGCTCATTGATCAGTCGTTCCACCTTGAGCCCGGCGAGCTCGCCGGCCTGCTTGGTGGCGTGGCGCTGGTTGTCATTAAAGTAGGCCGGCACACTGATGACCGCCTCGGTGACAGGCTCACCCAGGTAAGCCTCGGCATCCTCTTTCAGGGCCCGCAACACCACGGCGGAAAGTTCGGTGGCACTGAACAGTTGCCGGTCCAGCTTGACCTTGTGATCCGTGCCCATCAACCGCTTGAAGGCGGCAACGGTTCGGTCGCTATGGTTGATCAGGCGCTCCCTCGCTGTCCTGCCCACCACCAGCTCACCGGAATCATCAAAACCCACCACCGAGGGCGTCAACAGATCACCCAGGCGGTTGGGAATCAGTGTCACGCCATCGTCCGTAAGGATGCCGCAGGCGCTGTTGGTGGTGCCCAGGTCAATACCGATTACCGCCATAGATAAATCTTCCGTTTTTATTCTTTCGCTTGTTCAGTCCATCGTCCGCGCCAACCTGGTTCACGGGCGGGCACAGGGGCTAAAGCGTATATTATCGCGTCACTGGTCGCCACCGGGACGGCAACAACCGGAGAGGAGGGGGCCGGAGAGAGACAGCGCGAGAGGCGGGCGGGACGTATCAGCTATTCCTGTAGCCGTAATACCACCTGGCGGTGGTATCCCCAATATTGCGCACTGAATGGCTGGCACCGGCGGGGATATGGATTTCCTCGCCGATCGCGGGCTGCCAGGTGCGCCCGCCGGTTTCCACTTCCAGTTGACCTTCCGCCAGCACCAGTAATTCGTCGACATCGTGGACAAAATCCTCCCAGCGCTGCCCGGGAGGATCCGTCCACAAGTCAAAGGAGTATCCGCGCCGCGCCCAATCATCGCGCAGCGCGCCTACATCAGGCGGCTCGCCGTTCACGGTGACAACCGCTCCACCTGCCAGCTGCCATCATCCTGCAGGCGATAGACAAAGCGATCGTGCAGGCGACTGGCCCGGCCCTGCCAGAATTCCACGGTATCCGGCACCACCCGGTAACCGCCCCAGTAGTCCGGCAACGGCACCTCTTCCGGGTAACGCTCCCTGGCCTCCAGGAACGCGTTCTCCAGCTTGTCGCGGGACTCTACCGGTTCACTCTGGTGGGAGGCCCAGGCTGCCAGTTGGCTGTCCCGCGGGCGGGTATTGAAATAGGCCTCGGCCTCGGGCCGGCCCAGTTGCTCGGCGCGACCGTAAACAATCACCTGGCGATCCAGGGCGTGCCAGGGAAACAGCAGGCACACCTGGGGATTGGCGGCGATATCCTTTGCCTTGTGGCTCTGCAGGTTGGTAAAGAAGGTAAAGCCGTGCTCCCCGTAACCCTTCAGCAATACGATGCGCTGCGATGGCCGGCCGCTGGCATCCACCGTCGCCAGGCTCATGGAGCTGGGATCCTTGAGACCCGCCGGGCTCAGCTCCTGCAACCATTTATCGAACTGCTCTATCGGTGTTTCCCGCAGATCCCCACGGCTCAGGCCGCCACTGACATACTCCCGACGCCACTGATCAATTTCCATCCAGTTTTCTTCCTTTCCCGGTGTGCTTCAAGTAGGGAACCCCCGAACAAGCCCCGGCGTTGCAGCACTTGCAACGGACCTCGCCATTCATTGCGCACTGCTCCGCAGATCTGCACGCTCCAGGGCCTGCAAAGTGGCTGTGAACTTGCCCAGCGGTTCCCCTGCTAGTCTATAACGTCTGCGCCACCTTTTCCCGGCTGCTCCCGATTGCGCGATTTTCCTTCTCGCGCCGGGGCGCAAAGCCCAATTATCCGGTGATTTTCTCCCGCTTTGTGCAGAGTCTGCGGGCGCTTGCGCCCCCCGGTGGGGGCCGCTAGTCTGCTTGCCACTTCATATACCAATCACCAATAAGGAATCGAGCAGATATGTCCTCCGCGCCAACCTGTGCCCAGGTGCTCATGCGCCTGCTGCGTCAATACCAGGTAGAAAAAGTCTTCGGTATCCCCGGTGTCCACACCATCGAATTGTACCGGGGGCTGCCGGGCAGTGACCTGCAACACGTGACCCCGCGCCACGAGCAGGGCGCCGCCTTTATGGCGGACGGCTACGCCCGTGCCACCGGCAGGCCCGGCGTCTGCTTCCTGATCACCGGGCCCGGCCTCACCAATGCCGCCACGGCGATGGCGCAAGCCTATTCCGATTCCATCCCCATGCTGGTGATTTCCGCGGTCAACCGCCGCGAGGACCTGGGCATGGGCCGCGGGCGGCTGCACGAGCTGCCGCGCCAGAGCGATGTGAGCCGGGGCTACTGCATCTGGCAGCACTCGCTTACCGACGCCGGCCAACTCCCCGAGGTCATTGCCCGCGCGTTCCAGGTGATGTCTTCCAGCCGGCCCGGACCGGTGCATATCGAAATTCCCATCGACCTGTTCCCGGCGCCCATGGCCGGCAGCCTGGAGGATTACCGCGCCTGCCCGTCGGCCACTGCACCGGCACCGGGTCCAGATGCCCTGGCGAGTGCCGCAGATCTCCTGGCCGGGGCCGAGCGCCCGGTAATCCTGCTGGGCGGTGGCGCCCAGGCGTGCACCGACAGCGCCACGCGGCTGGCGGAACAGCTGGCGGCGCCGGTTTTCCTGTCGCTCGCCGCCAAGGGCATCGTCGACGAACGCCATCCTCTCTGTGGCGGCGCCAACCTGAGCTTCAACTGTGTACGCGAGCGGGTGGAGAATGCCGATGTCGTCCTCGCCGTGGGCACCGAACTGGCGGAGACCGACCGCAACCTGGTCCGGGAAGACTATGACTTCCGGGGCAAACTGATTCGCGTGGATATCGACCCGGCCCAGCTGGTATGCAACGCCACCCCGGACCTGGCCATCTGCGCCGATGCCGATGCCACCCTGGGCCTGCTTTCTGACCACCTGCCGGAGGGCCAGCAGGACCGCCGCGCGGCTGCGGAACAGGAAGTCGCCCAACTGCTGGCGGCCTGTCGCGATGAGTGGTGGCCCGGTTCCGAGGAGCGCTTTACCTGGGTAGAGGCCCTGCGTGCAGCGCTGCCGGAAGACGGTGTGCTGGTGACCGACTCCACCCAGCTGGCCTACAACACCAACCATGCCCTGCCGCTCTACAGCGCCCGCAGCCATATCACCTGCACTACCGGTTACGGCACCCTGGGTTTCGCCCTGCCCGCGGCCATCGGCGCCCGCCTGGGCGGCGACCGGGACGTGGTTGCACTGATCGGCGACGGCGGCCTGATGTTTACCCTGGGCGAACTCGCGGTAGCCGTCGAGCAGCGGTTGCCCCTGCCGATCCTGGTCTGGAACAATTCCGGCTATGGCGAGATCCGCGACTTCATGGACGCGGCAAAAGTACCGCAGGAAGGCGTCAACCTGGTTACCCCGGACTTCGTCGCCCTGGCAAAATCCTTCGGTGCTGAAGGTTGCCGGATCGAGCAGCCCCGGCAGCTGGGAGAGGCAATAACGCAGGCACTCAAGCGCAATACACCCACACTGATCGAAATCACCGCGCCCTGAGTGCGGCTATTCAAGCAAAACCGCAGAGAGTGCGGACAAGCGATTGCAGAGACATTCAATCATGATCGATTTCAGCAAAATGCATATGGACAAACTGTATCTCAACGGCCAGTGGCAGGCCTCCCGCGGTGGCGACCTGCACCCGGTGATCAACCCGGCCACCGAGGAGGAAATCTGCAAGGTGGTACAGGGTACCACCGAGGACGTCGATATCGCCGTGGCCGCAGCGCGCGAGGCATTCAAGACCTGGCGCAATACCAGCGCCGCCGAGCGCCGCGATTACCTCAACGCGATCGCCGATGCCATGGAAGCACGCAAGGACGACCTGGTGCAGGCGGTATCGCTGGCGCTCGGGTGCCCGCCCCATATCAGTGAATGGCTGCACGTCGAGGGCCCGATTTACTCCATGCGCTATTACGCCGAGCGCACCGCGCTAATGGAAAAGACCGAGAAGGCGGCCCACTCCCTGGTGCTGCGCGAGCCGATCGGCGTATGCGGTTTTATTACCCCGTGGAACTACCCACTGCACCAGTTTGTGGGCAAGGTGGCCCCGGCCCTGGCCGCCGGATGCACCATGATCACCAAGCCCTCGGAGATGACCCCGCTGCAGGACTACGTGATGGCGGAAATCATCGACTCCGTGGGCCTGCCCGCCGGCGTCTTCAACTTGCTGCCGGGTGCCGGCCCGGTGGTTGGCGCTGCGCTATCGGCCCACCCGGATGTCGACATGGTGTCGTTCACCGGTTCCACCCGTGCCGGCATCGAGGTGGCGAAGGCAGCAGCCCCCACCGTCAAACGCGTGACCCAGGAACTGGGCGGCAAGAGCCCACTGATCATCACCCCGGATGCGGACCTGGAAACCGCGGTGCGCTGGGGCTGTGAGGATGTGTTTATCAACACCGGCCAGACCTGCACCGCCCTGACCCGCATGCTGGTGCCCGCCGACCGCTACGAGGAGGCGGTGGAGATCGCGAAACAGGTAGCTGAGGAAACCTCCCTGGGCACCGGTCCGGAGAACTTTATGGGCCCGCTGTCCTCCTCCCGCCAGCGGGAGATCGTGCGTGGCTATATCGAGAAAGGCGTGGCCGAGGGTGCGCGGCTGGTGGCTGGCGGTGCCGAGCAGCCGGAAGGATTCGAACGGGGCTTTTACGTCAAGCCCACGGTATTCGCCGATGTAACCAATGACATGGCCATCGCCCGGGAGGAAATCTTCGGTCCGGTAACCTGCCTGATCCCCTACCGGGATATAGACGAAGCCATCGCCATTGCCAACGATTCCGAGTACGGCCTGTCCAGCGGTGTCTGGGCCAGGGACGCGGAAAGCGCGCTGCCGGTAGTGCGCCGCATCGAGGCCGGCCTGTGCTTCGTCAACGGGGGCGAGTTCAACTACGACGCGCCCTTCGGCGGCTACAAGCGTTCCGGTAACGGGCGCGAATTCGGCGACGCCGGGCTGGATGAGTTTATCGAACTGAAATCCGTGCAGTTACCCGCATAAAGCTCTGCCCGGCCCCTGCCCGGGGGCCGGGCTGTTGACTGGTTATTCCCGCCCCGCTATCTTTGCTCCCGACATCAAGAGAGTGGCTGACGCCAACGCCAACCTGCCGACCGGGGCAAGGTGGTTTTCTCACCGCACTGAAACTGTCACCCGTGACAGTGAGCATGCGAGAGAGATGGGGCTCTGAAGAGCAATCCAACCGGAGACGCGAACCCGATTTCGCCGCTTCCACGTCAGCCCTCCAGTATTTTTATGGAGGGACCATGTCCGAGTTACCGCACAACAGCACTGAAGTCATCGAGATCGAGATTGCCAACCAGCGCAACCGCACCGCTGTACGCGCCCTGCGACGGGCCGACCGCCAGCTGCTGTGGCAACTACTGTTCGACACCGCGGAAGAGGCACTACAATTCGCCACCCATTGCCGCGCCAGCAGCGCCCCTGTCACGGCCCACAAGGCCTGCGAACTGGCCGGTTAACAGCTAGACTAAGCGCCAAAAGCGCCAGTTTGAGGAGCTAACAAGAACACCATGTCCAAGCCAGAGCAATTCTTCCAGCACCTGCGTGACGAGCTCAAGCAGATCGAGGCGGACGGCCTGTACAAGCGCGAGCGCATCATCACCTCGCAGCAGGCGGCGCAGATCCAGGTGAACAACGAGGCCGAGGTACTCAACTTCTGCGCCAACAACTACCTGGGCCTGGCCAACCACCCGGACCTGATCGAGGCCGCCAAAGAGGGCCTGGACCAGTATGGCTTCGGCGTGGCATCGGTGCGCTTTATCTGTGGCACCCAGGACATCCACAAGGCGCTCGAATCGCGCCTGTCCGAATTCCTGCGCACCGAGGACACCATCCTCTATACCTCCTGCTTCGACGCCAACGGCGGCCTGTTCGAGACACTACTGGGGCCCGAGGATGCAATCATCTCGGACGCCCTGAACCATGCCTCCATCATCGACGGCGTGCGCCTGTGCAAGGCCATGCGCTACCGCTATGCCAACAACGACATGGCGGACCTGGAATCAAAGCTGAAAGAGGCCGATGCGGCCGGCGCACGCACCAAGCTGATCGCCACCGACGGTGTCTTCTCCATGGACGGCGTAATCGCCGACCTGAAGGCCTTGTGCGACCTGGCAGACAAATACAACGCGCTGGTAATGGTGGATGACTCCCACGCGGTGGGCTTCCTCGGCGAGCACGGGCGCGGCACCCACGAGTACTGCGACGTGATCGACCGGGTGGATATCATCACCGGCACCCTGGGCAAGGCCCTCGGCGGCGCCTCCGGCGGCTTTACCTCCGGGCGCAAGGAAGTCATCGACATCCTGCGCCAGCGCTCGCGCCCCTACCTGTTCTCCAACTCGGTAGCGCCGTCCATCGTGACCGCGTCCCTGAAAGTACTGGACATGCTGATGGAGGGCGGCGAGCTGCGGGAAAAACTGCGTGAAAACTCCGCCTACTTCCGCGAGCGCATGACCGCAGCCGGCTTTACCCTGGCTGGCGCCGACCACCCGATCATCCCGGTGATGATCGGCGATGCCGCCCTGGCCCAGCAGATGGCGGACAAGATGCTGGAACGCGGTATCTATGTGATCGGCTTCTTCTACCCGGTCGTGCCCAAGGGCCAGGCCCGGATCCGCACCCAGATGTCCGCCGCCCACACGCGCGAGCAGCTCGACCGCTGCATCGATGCCTTCGTGGAAGTGGGCCGCGAACTCAATATCATTTAAAACTGTTTACGATCGCGGCCATGGGCCGCTCCTGCGGTGCACTGACCTGCTGCACCCGATGCTGGAGCGGCCCATGGCCGCCGTCCATGCATATTCTGGCACTGAACAATGAAAGCACTTTCCAAACTGAAATCTGAACCGGGCATCTGGCTCACCGAAGAGGAAGTCCCGGAGCCGGGCCACAATGACCTGCTGATCCGGATCCGCAAGACCGCGATCTGCGGCACCGACATGCATATTTACAACTGGGATGAATGGTCCCAGAAGACCATCCCCGTGCCCATGGTGGTGGGACACGAGTACGTGGGTGAAGTAGTCGGCATGGGCCAGGAGGTCGCCGGCTTCGAGATCGGCGACCGGGTCTCCGGCGAGGGGCATATCACCTGCGGTCACTGCCGCAACTGCCGCGCCGGCCGTCGCCACCTGTGCCGCAATACCTATGGCGTGGGCGTGGACCGCCAGGGCGCATTCGCCGAATACCTGGTGATCCCGGCCCTGAACGCCTTCAAGATCCCCGATAACATTTCCGACGAACTGGCCTCCATCTTCGATCCGTTTGGCAACGCCGTGCACACCGCCCTGTCGTTCGACCTGGTGGGCGAGGACGTGCTGATCACCGGCGCCGGCCCCATTGGTATTATGGCGGCGGCAGTGGCCCGGCACGTGGGTGCGCGCCATGTGGTTATCACCGACATCAACGATTATCGCCTGGAGCTGGCCGGCAAGATGGGCGCGACCCGCACCGTCAACGTCAGCCGGGAAAAACTCACCGATGTCATGAACGAGCTGGGCATGAGCGAGGGCTTTGACGTGGGCCTGGAGATGTCCGGTGTGGCAGTTGCATTCCGCGATATGCTCGAGGCCATGAACCACGGCGGCAAGATCGCCATGCTCGGCATCCCCCCCGGTGAAATGGCGATCGACTGGAGCCAGGTGATCTTCAAGGGATTGATCCTGAAGGGTATCTACGGACGCGAGATGTTCGAGACCTGGTACAAGATGGCCAGCCTGATCCAGTCCGGCCTGGACCTGAGCCCGATCATCACCCACCAGTTCCCCGTGGACGAGTTCCAGCAGGGCTTCGATACCATGGGTTCTGGCGAGTCCGGCAAGGTTATCCTGGACTGGCAGTAAGCTTTGCCGCAGCCGGGCCGCTACCCCGCGGCCCGGCTCTCTCCCGTGGCCGCCCTCTTCCCACTGTCTCGTACTGCCCCTCGCACCGCGCCCGCTTATCCGCCCACCACTTTCCCGGTGTAACCTTCACCGCCAACATTGCCCCCGGCATGATCCGACCGAGCAGTTCTGTCGAATCGGTTCTAGACTCTGGTGACAGGACCCTGGCACTGAATTTCACGCCAATGCATTTTGCGGCATTGCCGGGACTACCGGAACCGCAATCCCGGGAATACGGGAGCACACGCAGGAGAGAACCATGAAACTGAGCTGTCGTTGTCTGTTGGGCGCCGCTGCGCTGTCGCTTGCGGCTTTCGCGCACGCCGACGTGGTTATTGAAATGCACGCCGTAACCAAGGATGGCGTGGGCAAGCCGGTGGGCAAGGTGGTCGCCACCCAGTCCAAATATGGCGTGGTCTTCACGCCAATGCTCGAGAACCTCCCGGCCCGGGGCACGCTGCACGGATTCCATGTGCACCAGAACCCCAGCTGCGAACCGGCCGAGAAAGACGGCAAGATGGTGCCCGCCCTGTCCGCAGGCGGCCACTTCGACCCGAAGCAAACCAACCGCCACAGCTTCCCCTGGGGCACCGGCCACCTGGGTGACCTGCCGGCACTGTTTGTGGGCGCCGACGGCAAGGCCACCAGCCCGGTACTGGCGCCACGCCTGAAGCTTTCAGACCTCAAGGGCCGCGCACTGATGATCCACGCCGGCGGTGACAATTACTCCGACGAGCCCAAAGCCCTGGGCGGCGGCGGTGCCCGCGTCGCCTGTGGTGTGATCCAGTAACCGGAGCGCCGGGCCGCTTCACGGGGCCCGGCGCACAGGCCCCTAGCGAATCAGGGCCACCTGGCGTTCATAGGTGTACTCCTGCAGGCCGAAATGCCCGTAGGGATAGGTGTAACTTGCCCGCTCCCCGGCAATCCGGCTGGAGTGGACGCCGCCCACGGTACATACACCGGTTGCACAGACAATCTGGTCGGACCAGCTCTTGATGGAATACACACGGCTGGCGATGGCCCTGCCATAGAGCCAGTCCAGGAAAGGACTGGATACCGACAGTCCATAAGTGCCGCAGGTGCTGTTGTACACATTGAAGGGATAGGTACCGCAACTCCACAGGCCCCGGTAGGCGCCCGCCACCCCCACGAAAGCATCGACACCGGCCTGGACGCCCAGCTCGATTACCTGCTGTGCTGCCAGGGTCACTCCCATGGAATGGCCAATGATGTCGACCCTGCCGGTGCAGGAGCTGTCCAGCGCGGACTCGATGGCATTGCGCACCGGGGTCTCCTCGGAACCACTGTGATTGTTACAGGCCGCACAGGACTTGGAACCCCAGTCCGGGCGGAAAATCTGCGTGGCGGCGTATCCCTGCTGTCGCAATTCCTGGTAGGTATTATCCCAGTCCTGTGGCGAACCCGTATTGCCGTGCACAAGCACCACATTGTCCACGCAGGCTGCTGCAACCCTGCCCGTAAAGAGCAGCAGTGGAATGCAGGCCAGCAATAATTTTACCTTGGTCATTATCGTTTTCTCTCTCGCTGGGGCAGCCCGATAAGACCTCTATCGGTACAGCCGTGGTTTGAAGCAGTACCCGACAATGTTCCCCACTGGTGTACAAGAGGAACCGGGCCCTCGCTGCTACAATTCTGGGCGTCGGCAGCTGCAACGGAACCCGACCAAGGTCGTACTTTGTCACGATACACCTCTGCAATTTCAGGAATTCCCGCATGACTCGCGTTCTTGTTTCCCTGGGAATCGCCCTGCTGCTACTCATCGCGGCGGGATACATCTATTTTTCCGGCAAGGAAGTGGAATTGCGGATCAGCGAGGCGCAGATTCTGGAGACACTGGAAAGCAACCTGCCGCTTACCCGCACTTACCTGGTGATTTTTGACCTGACGCTGGATAACCCTCGAATCGCCCTGAATGCCGAAACCGGCAGGGTCAACGCAGGGCTAGATATCACGCTCGACATCAAGTCCCGGGAGGGAAGTAAAGGCTATCGCGGGGCCGCGGATGTGTCCGGGGTGCCGTCATTCGTAGCGGAAAACGGGGAGTTCTACCTTCAGCAGATAGTCGTGGAAAACCTGGAAATCGAGGGCATGGACGACAAGCAACTGGCACGGGCCCGCAACGCCGTACAGGTGGCACTGACCGAGTACTACCGCAACCATCCCATCTACCGCCTGAAAGACAACAGTGCTCGCCAGCGGCTGGCGCGCATGGCCCTGAAGGACATCAATATCGAGGGCAATGAGCTGGTGGTTACCCTCGGGCTCTAGGTGGCACCACCTCTGCCGCCGACATCTTGCGGATCAGGAAACTGCTGGTGGTGCCCTGTAGCAGCAGTGAAAACAGCACCACCCCGAAAACCATCGACTGCACCGTGTACCAGTAGGGCAGGTTGGTGGGCAGGGACAACACCAGCGCCAGGGCAATGACGCCGCGTAGCCCACCCCAGCTCAGCAGCACTCGCCAGGGCTTGGGAATCGGGGGCCCCACAAAGCCGCTCAAAGGTGCCACCAGGAAGATCGCCAGAGCCCGCGCACCCACCGCCGCGGCGATTGCGATCAGCATCGACAGCCAGTGGCTGGCAAACATGCCAGGGGTGATTACCAGCCCCATAATCACGAAGATGAGTGCGCTGAACAGCAGCGCCAGCCACTCCCAGGTGGGACCCGCATCGGACAGGTAGGTCTCTTCCTGTTCACGCAGGCATGTGCGCGCAACGATGGCGCAGACCATCACCGCCAGGATCCCTGACACGTGGACCACATGCTCCGCCAGGTAAAAGGTACCGAAGGCGGAAAGTACCAGGGTGACAAGTGCTGCGCCGGCAGAGCGCAGGAACAGCACCACAATCGCGGTTACCAGCCCGCACAGCAATCCCAGCGCCAGGCCACCAAAAAAAATCACCGCAAAATACAACGCGACCGTACCCGCACCGGCAAGTGGCTCGCCGGTTGCCGTCGCGCCCTCCATGACACTGTGGGAAGCCACCCCGAGGACCAGCGAGAACAGTACGATGGCGGCGGCGTCGTTGAACAGGCTCTCGCCTTCCACCAGCGTCAACAATTCCTCGTCCGCACCGGACTGGCGCAGGCGGTTGATTACAGCGACCGGGTCGGTCGCGGCCAGGATGGCGCCGGTCAGGAAAGCCGCGATCCAGGGAAAACCGGGGTGGTCGATCCCGTAGTAGAGGAGCAGGCCGACCAGCAGGGCTGTGATCACTGCGCCCAGGGTGGCGAGCAGCAGGATTGGGCCAATCCAGCGTTTCAGCAGCGATGGCTCGATACGCCAGGCCGCCTCGAAAATCAGCACCGGCAGTATGACGAAGAACACCAGCTGGTGCAGGTTGTCCGCGCGGATACCGGTATCGAAATCAATCACCGGCAACAGCATCCCGGCCAACACCCCGGCCACCAGGCAACCGAGTGTGTTATCCGTGCGCAGCACCCGCGCCAGCCCCAGGCCCACCACCGCGGCCACCGCCATATACAGTCCCTGCCCCACCAGGGTGGTTACGCCGTCCACTATTCCACCCCCCGGTCGCTGGCAATTACCGACTTGGGCTTGACCGCCGGCACCAGCTCGCTGAGGGGTACCGCCACGCCACGTTCGTTGATCACCTCCACATGGTGGCGGCGCAACTGGCGCGGCTCCGCCACACCGCAGGAGTGGGCGATATAGCCCACTTCATAGGCCATATTGCGCGCGTAGTTATAGACCCGCTCCGCCTTGTCCACCGGATCCAGTCCCTGCTGCAGGTCCGGGTTGTGGGTGGTTACCCCTGTCGGGCAGGTGTTCTTGTTGCACTGCATCGCCTGGATACAGCCCAGTGAGAACATAAAGCCGCGCCCGCAGTTGACGAAATCCGCCCCCATCGCCAGGGCCCAGGCCACCATGGACGGAGTCAGTAACTTGCCGGCACAGATCACCTTGATGCGATCGCGCAACCCGTACTGGTCCAGCAGGTCCACCACCAGTGGCAGGCTGCGGTTCAGCGGCAGCCCCATGTAATCCATCAGGCTCTGCGGCGCCGCGCCGCTGCCGCCATCGGCGCTGTCGACGGTAATAAAATCCGGCGCGCTTTCCGGGCCGCGCCGCTGGATCGCCTCGCACATCTGGTGCAGCCAGTCACTGGTACCGATCACGCACTTGAACCCGGTGGGCTTGCCGCTCACCTCGCGAATATGCACCAGCATATCCAGCAGGCCGTCCACGTCCCCGAACTCCGGGTGCGCATTGGGACTGATGGAGTCCTGCCCCTCGGGAATACCACGGATGTGCGCGATCTCCGCGGTGACCTTGATCCCCGGGAGGATACCGCCCTTGCCAGGCTTGGCACCCTGGGACAGCTTCAGCTCGAACATGCGCACCTGCTCGTGGGCAGCCACAGCTGCCAGTTTCTCGTCTGACAGGCAGCCCTCGGCATCGCGCACGCCGTATTTTGCCGTGCCGATCTGGAAGACCACGTCACAACCGCCTTCCAGGTGTTCCGGCGCCAGGCCACCCTCGCCGGTGTTGAGCCAGATTCCCGCCCTGGCCGCACCGTGGGACAGCGCCCTCACCGCAGGTACCGACAGGGCACCAAAGCTCATGCCGGAGATATTGAAGAAGGAACTGGTGGTGTAAGGCTGGGCGGCGTAGCCCTCCCCCACTGTCACCGGCGTCGGGGGCACGGCGTCTTTTTCCAGAGTGGGAAAGGGATGGTTCAGGAACAGGACATCACCGGGCTGGTTCAGCGGCCGGGTCGAACCAAACGCCAGGGTGGAGTCCACGTTCTTGGCCGCACGGTAGACCCAGCTGCGCTGGGCGCGATTGAAGGGCAGCTCCTCCCGGTCCAGGGCAAAGAAATACTGGCGAAAGAATTCGCCCAGGTGCTCAAACTTGTACCGCAGGTGCCCGATTACCGGGTAATTGCGCCGGATGGCATGCTTGGTCTGGCTGACATCGGACAGGTAGACGTAGATGACATAGAGCAGCAGGACCACCAGTGCGAACGCGAACAACAGCGCAAAAACCTGTAAAACCTGCACCACAAAGGCGCGGATAGCATCGACTACGTCTAGATCCATGGCCCACTTCCGGTTATGACTGTCTTGCGCTTCATTGTATGCCTTGCGGGTCACACTTGCATGTACCTGCCCGCCCGCCATAAACTGTACATTTATACAGTAAACAAAACCCTGAATCCCAGATGGCAAACGAAGATCCTTCCAACCCCTTGCAGGTCCGCACCGGCCGCGGCGTAGCCAGCAACCTGGCTGGCCGCTTTGTGCCGCAGGCCAGCACCCGCGAGAGCGACGGCTGGGAGATAGAACCGGAACCGCTGGAGCGACTGCTGACAGAGGCCATCGAGGAAAAGGCCAGGTCGATCATTGCCACCAATAACTCACCGGACCTGCCCTTCAGCCAGTCGATCAACCCCTACCGGGGCTGTGAGCATGGCTGTGTCTACTGCTATGCGCGTCCGGCCCATGCCTACGTGGACCTGTCACCAGGGCTGGATTTCGAGAGCCGGCTGTTCTTCAAGGCCAATGCTGCCGGGTTACTGGAACAGGCCCTGCGCAAACCCAGTTACCGGTGCTCACCCATCGCGCTGGGCTCCAACACCGATCCCTACCAGCCGCTGGAAAAACAGAAGCGCATCACCCGGCAGCTGCTTGAAGTGATGCAGCGCTTCCAGCAGCCGGTCACCATCGTCACCAAGGGCCAGCTGGTCCTGCGCGACCTGCCGCTGCTGGCGGAAATGGCGCAGGACAACCTGTGCCATGTGGCCATCAGCGTAACTACCCTGGACAGGGAACTGAAGCGAAAGCTGGAGCCGCGCACCGCCGGCCCGACAGCACGCCTGCGCACACTGGAGGCACTGTCGGCCGCCGGGATCCCCACCGCGGTCATGGCCGCGCCGATGATTCCGGCACTGAACGACAGCGAACTGGAGGCAATCCTGCAGGCAGCGGTCGATGCGGGAGCCTCACAGGCTGCTTATATCCTGCTGCGGCTGCCCCACGAAGTGGCGCCACTGTTTCGCCAGTGGCTGCAGGTACATTACCCGCAGCGTGCTGCACACGTGATGAGCATCGTGCAGCAGAGCCGCGGCGGCCGGGATTACCAGAGTGACTTTTCCCAGCGCCAGACCGGTACCGGAGTCTTCGCACAGCTGTTGCAACAGCGCTTTCGCGTGGCAATCAAGAGGCTGGGACTAAACCGGCGCAGACTGAAACTGGACTGCAACCGCTTTCAGCCGCCGGCCGCACCCGGGGACCAGGGGGACCTGTTCAGTCTCTAGGCGGGCAGAGGATCTCAGAGAATGGGTACAGGGGGGAGGCAACCCGACGGGCACCGCGACCGCCATGAATGAAAAAGGCGATGCAATGCATCGCCTTTTTCCTATCGGGCCGGGGAGTCAAACTCCCCCGTTAAGGTTAAAGGGGGACCGCGCTAGCGCGTCTCGCCGCTGTCAGCCAGTTGACCGGCTGTCATCTCGGCACCGGCACTGAATCCCGGTGAGGTCTCCCCCGCATATTCCGGAAATCCGGCGCGAGCGGAAACTACCTTCTCGCCGGGCACCGTGGTGTCAGTCACCAGCAGCCCCTTGACCACCTGCCAGGCCACCGCCAACGCGCCGACGATAAATACCACGTCGCCGATAGTGCGCACCCAGCGCAGCGTCTGCAGCAGGCCGCCCTGCATAAAGCCCTCGCTACGCGCATACCAGAGTCCCTCGGAGGCGCTGGCAACAAACTGGATGATGCCGACCGGCAGCAGGCTGGTGAACAGCATCAGCACCAGGCCCCCGTTCAGCCACCAGAAGGCGGTTTTCATCAGCTTCTCGTCAAATAGCAGGGATGGACGGATATAGCGCAGCACCAGCAGGGTGAAGCCGAGCGCGAGGAAACCATAGACCCCGAACAGTGCCGCGTGGGCATGGGTGGCGGTGGTATTCAGGCCCTGCACATAGTAGAGCGCGATCGGCGGGTTGATGGAGAAGCCCAGCACGCCGGCACCCAGCATGTTCCAGAAGGCCACGGCGACGAAGAACATCAGCGGCCACTTCAGCTGCTGCATCCAGGGCGCGCGGCTCTTGAGGCTGTAATGCTCCCAGGCTTCGTAACCCAGCACGATCAGCGGTACCACCTCGAGCGCACTGAAAGTCGCCCCTACCGCCATCACCGGGGTGGTGGTGCCGGAAAAGTACAGGTGGTGGAAGGTGCCCGGTATGCCACCCAGCATGAACAGCGAGGCGGAACCCAATGCAGCAACAGTGGCCATGCGCTTGGACACCAGCCCCATGCTGCAGAAGATGAACGCCAGCGCCGCAGTGGCAAAGACCTCGAAGAAACCCTCTACCCACAGGTGCACGATCCACCAGCGCCAGTACTCCATGATGGAGATATGGGTCTTCTCGCCGTAGAAGAAGCCGGCACCGTAGAAGAGGCCGATGGCGATTACCGACGCCGTCAGCAGGGCAAGCAGGTGCTTGTCACCCGGCTGGCGCAGCGCCGGCACGATGGCGCGGAGCATTAGCACCAGCCAGAAGGCCACACCGGTGAACTTGCCGATCTGCCACAGGCGGCCAAGGTCCACGTACTCGTAGCCCTGGTGTCCCAGCCAGAAACTCCACTCGGGCGGCATCACCTGGGCGATGGCCAGGTAGTTGCCGATAAACGAGCCCGCGACCACCGCCACCAGGGCCCAGAACAGGATATCCACACCAAGCTTCTGGTATTTCGGGTCGCGCCCGCCATTGATGATTGGCGCCAGGAACAGGCCCGCGGCGAGAAAGCCCGTGGCGATCCAGAACAGCGCCGACTGGATGTGCCAGGTGCGCACCAGGCTATAGGGGAACCACTTCGATGTATCTATCCCGTAAAAGCCCTGCCCCTCTACCGTGTAGTGGGCAGTAAAGCCGCCCAGGAAAACCTGGAAAGTGAACAGGGCCACCACGATAAACAGGTATTTGCCCAGTGCCCGTTGCGAAGGCGTGAGGGCGAAGCTGGTGAGGGGATCGGTGGCGGGCGCTACGGGGTTCTCCTCGTCCTTGCTGCGGGCAAAAGACCAGGCCCACACCAGGCCGCCGATGCCGGCGATCAGCAGCACCACGCTGACAATGGACCAGACGACATTTTCCGCGGTCGGCACATTGTCGATCAGCGGCTCGTGGGGCCAGTTGTTGGTATAGGTTGCCTCACCCGGGGTCCGCTCGGTCGCCGCGGCCCACGCTGTCCAGAAGAAGAACTCTGTCAGTCGCTCGCGACGCTCCGCACTCGGCAGCGTGGCCTCCTTCATGGCGTAACTGCTGCGCGTCTGCTGCAGCTCCGGCGCATCGCCGAACAGGCGGTGATAGTACCCCGCAGTGGCGCGGATGGCCTCAACCCGCCTTTCGGAGAGCACCAGCTTACCGGTCTGCGGGTCGAAGCTGTTGCTGCGGTAGGCCCGCTTCAGTTCGTACTGCAGGGCATTCTGCTGCGCGCCGTCCAGCTCATCGTAAGGCTTGCCGTAATTGTCCTGCGCCGCCAGGTCGAGCCAGTTCACCAGCTCCCGGTGCAGCCAGTCGGCAGTCCAGTCCGGCGCCTGGTAGGCACCGTGGCCCCACACCGAGCCCAGCTGCATCCCCCCCACCGACTGCCATGCAGTCTGGCCGTCAAGGATACTCTCCCGCGTCATCAATACCGTGCCCTCTTCGGACACCACCTGGTCCGGGATTGGCGGCGCAGCGCGGTAGACCTCCTTACCGAAATAGCCCAGGATCCCGAAGGTCACTGCGAGGATCGCAATCAGCGTCCACCACAGCTTGTAATACTGCTTCATGATTTCCCCCTAAGCCCCTTATGCGCGCGGGCTTGTGCTCTGTGTACTCTGTAAATTGCGTGCAAAAAGAATGTCGTTTTCGAGCCGGATATGCTCCTGCAGGTCGGCCTTGAAGGCCTCCAACCCCCGGTAGAGGGCGCGCCAGGTATTGCATGCGCCCGCCGGCGTGGTGATGCCATCAGTCAGGCGATCGATCTCCCCGATTGAGGCGGCATGCTCGTCGTGCTCGTGCAACATCACCTGGATTGGGCCGGCGGCCATACCGCCCTGCCCCCGGGCCAGCATGGGAAACAGGATCTGCTCCTCCTTGGCCATGTGCTGTTCAAGCTCGCGGGACATCTGCTGCAGGTGCGCCGCCAGCCCTCGCGGGCACTGCGGCTTGTCGCCATGGACCGCCTCCACCCGGTCGGCGAGCCGCTGCAGCTCGGCCAGCTGCTCGCGATGCACCTGGTGAAAGCGCTCGAGCAGGTGGCTGATCAGTTCCGCATCGCTGGCCTGTCCCCAGTCCCGGGATTCTTCCTGCCGGCTCGCAAGGCGGGACAGCTCGGCGAGGATCGCGTCCCCATCCAGCCCCTCCGCCCTGATTGCCTGGCCCAGCGGCCTGTCACCCCCGCAGCAGAAACTCAGCCCCCGTCGGTTAAACACCGCACTGGCACCGGGGATGTCCCGGGCCAGCTGCTCGAGGGGCACGTCAAGAAAGTTCATCAGAGTCTCCCATTACCCATTAACTCTTTCTGGTAGGTGCGGGGTTACCCCGCAAAGAAGCATTTTAAATACATCTTTAAGGCGGATTGTAGCCACCACTCATTAAGATGTAAACTGTATGCATCTTATGAATTGAGTGATCGCATGACGCCCATGTTGATGAGTTACCGGGAACGGGGGGTGCGCAAGAGGTTCTACCTGCTCTGTGCCTGGCTCTGCCTGGCACTTGCAGTAGCCGGGGCCTTCCTGCCGCTGTTGCCAACGACACCGTTTCTGCTGTGCTGCGTGTGGCTCAGCGTCAAGGCAGATTCCGGCCTGGCCCACTGGCTCGTGAATCACCGCCGCTTCGGGCCACCCATCCGTCGCTGGCAGAGCGAGCGGACCCTGGCGCGCTCCACCAAGTGGCTGGCCACAACCATGATCACGGCAAACTGGCTGCTGCTGTGGGTCCTGGACGCCAGCCTGCCCCTGCTGGCAGCGCTCGCCGCCGGTTTCTGCGCGGCACTGGCAATCATCTGGCGCATTCCCACCGCCCGGCCGGGCACCGGAACCCGGGAGAGTGAAGCATGAATATCACCCGCTACACCGACTATTCGCTGCGCATCCTGATTTACCTGGCAGTGCACAGGGAGGGCCTGTGTACCATCTCGGAAATCGCCGACAGCTACGGGATCTCCAAGAATCACCTGATGAAAATTGTTCAGGAGTTGAACGCCAGGGGATACATACAGGCGGTACGGGGCAAGAATGGTGGCCTGCGTCTCAAGCAGGAGCCGGTGGAGATCAATATCGGCAAGCTGGTGCGCGAAACCGAGGACGAAAGCCGGATGGTGGAATGTTTCGGCAGCAACAACCAGTGCGTAATCACACCAGCTTGCCAGCTCAAGGTAATTCTCGGCCGGGCACTCGAGAGCTTTTTCGCTACGCTCGAGGAATACACCCTGGAGGACCTGGTGGGTGGCGGGCAGGGGCCGGTGCTCGCGGAGCTGTTGGATATCAAGGACGCCGCGAGGAATCGGTAGCGCCACCAGCATGACGGAAAAACGCCGCGGGAGCTACGGAAACTCTTCCTGCAAGTTCACGCCACAGGCCGCTCAGCGGGCATACGTGCTACGTTGAATTCGCGAGCGTAAATGGAGAGAAGACAGGGTGCGGCGCCGGGTAGCAGAGTAAAGAGAAGGGAAAGGGAAAGGGAAAAAAGCGGCCCCGATCACTGCAGGCATGGGGTGGGAACCTGCAGGGAATTAACCGGGGCCCAAGGGGTTACAGGGAAATCCAGGGTAAAAATCTAAATAACCACTGCGCGAAAACTGGTTGTAAACTGCCGTGGCTTACCGCCACTGGCTCATCTCGTAGCCAAAACCTTCCGGCTCAGATACTGCCGGCCCGGTGAAGGCCAGCGCCGTAAGGAAGGCGATGAAGGTCGTAAACAAAGCTCGCTTGCACGTCGCAAAAAAAACTCGCTTGCACATAGTCGTGTCCTCACCGTCAGGCCGGGTCGCTGTCCGGTCGCGGGCAAATCTGTGTCAGCGCCCCGGCACTACACCCCGGGGCTGGTCATCCGTCAGGCAACGCTTGCTGCCCGAGTAAGTGGCTGAGATCCGGTGTAGGCTGGCATCCACCACGAAGGCCCGCAGCCCGGCTGCCGGTAACCGCATCCATTCACCGGCGGTCTTTTTCAATCTACTCATGGCAACACTCCCGAAAGCTCTCCTGGTTGTTACACCGGCCCTCTTGACCCGGCCGCGACAGCCAGCCATCCTTGCCTGAACCTTGCGGCCGCCGGGGAGATCGGGGAACCTCTGGATACTTCCATGGCCTCTCTGCAGGTCCTGAAGCGTGCAGATGCAAGACGCAACTCGCAGTGAATGGCCCTAGTCATTTGCCAGGGCTGCAACGCCGCAGATGCTCGCTTCAGGGCCTGCCCTACGGGGCGTTCAGGCGAGCCCGCACTCTGCGTTGCAGCCGCTTGACGGGCAACCAGCCCGCCATCGCGACTGCGCCTTGATTGCGACCCCGCCTGAATGCCAGAGAGGCCATGGAAGTATCCAGAGGTTCCCTAACCCCGCCGCTGTCAGCGGGTCAGTCCATGCAGGCTATTCTGCCGATTCCAGCCCGCAGTCGATATCAGATAAGTGGTCGATCATTGCCTGAAACTCCATGGGTATGGTGTTTGTGGCAAGCAAAAGCTTCTTAGCCAGTAGCGGGCGGTTATAAGGTGCTGCCGCCGGGCCAGTGCACCTCTCCCATTCCGCTGGCCGATGATGGAAAATAGCCGCAAGCTAACCCGTGGAAATGTATTTTGAGTGACTGGTCCCTCTACCTGATCCGCACTGCCGCCGGCACCCTGTACACAGGGATCACCACCGATGTGGAGCGACGCTTTGCCGAGCACGACGCCGGTGGAGCCAGGGCGGCCAAGGCCCTGCGGGGGCGCGGGCCGCTGTCACTGGCCTTCCAGTGTGGCGCCGCGGACAAGTCAGCGGCGCTGCGGCTGGAGGCGCGGATCAAGAAGTGGCCGCGACGCTGGAAGGAGGAGTTGATCCGCGGCGACCGTTCCCTGCCGGAGATTGAATCCGGCGCGGAGATGACAGAGGAGGACGGTACTGGTGGTTGAGCACCCGGGTTTAACTACCGGGGGATAACTTTTTCGGGGATGGACTTTCGGGATAGTGCGTCAGCTGTCTTCGCCCTGCCCCGAATCCCGCCCGGACTTGTTACCGGCACCATCACCACTGGCGCCGCGCGCATAGGCACGGGCGATATGGCGCAGGCTGGTCATCTGGTGGGAGAAGTTGCGGCAGGCGCCGCAGATCATCAGGTGCAGCCGCAGGGCCAGGCGCTCGCCCCCGTCAAGCTGCCTCTCCTGTGCTTCCGAAAGTAGCCTGGTGACTTCTCGACAGCTCTTCACGCTTCTCCTCCCCGGTCCTGCCCACGGGCAAACCAGTTATTCTCCAGGCACTCGCGCAGCCGCAGGCGGGCCCGGTGCAGGGTGACATTCAGGTTACTCACGGTGATCTCCACCGCCGCGCAGATTTCATGGCTCTCCAGCTCGATAAACTCCCGCATCATGAAGACCCGCGCCTGGCGTCCCGGCAGGTGATCCAGGCAGGCCTCGAAGATACGCCAGAACTCGCGGTCATCCACGGCGGCTTCCGGGTCCGCCCACTTCGCCGGTCGCTCCTCGGCGCGCCAGTGCCCCCGCTTGTTGAACAGCTCGTCCAGGTCGCTCTCCTCGGCATCCGCACGCAGCAGGCTGTCCGCCTCTACATAGCGGCTACGCTGGCGCAGCACATCGGCAATCTTGTTCTTCAGGATCGCGAACACCCAGGTTTTCAGTGCCGCGCGGCCACCGAAGGAACGGGCATTCTTAAGCGCCCCGACCAGGGCTTCCTGCACCGCGTCCTCCGCCAGGTGCGGGTCTCCCAGCTGCAGGGTGGCAAACCGCTGCATCTGGTGGCGCAGCTCCTCCAGGTATCCCGGATCGGTCAGGGGTCCGGTATCTTCCCCCGCTTGTCCCGGAGCGGGACCTCGCGCCGTCTGCTCGCTCAATTGCTCTCTCCCGAATCTGTGGCCCGGTACGCTGATGCGCTGGCGCCCTGCAACCCCGGAGTTACCACTCTGTCGCAGGTGCCGGTGGATTTGTTACAACCCGGTGAAACCTTGCGGCCGCAAACGCCGCCACCGGCACTGGTCGCAGTTGCCGGCGTCACCAGGGTATCTCTGTACCATCGTAATTGATGAAGTGACCGCTTTGCTCCGGGCCGGCGCCCAGCATTACCTTTCTCAACCCGGCAACGCTTTCCTCCGCTGAAATCAGGGCATTGGGGCCACCCATATCCGTCTGCACCCAGCCCGGGTGCAGGGCGAGCACAGTGATCCCGCGCTCGCGCAGGTCAACGGAGAGACTCTTGACCACCTGGTTGACTGCGGTTTTGGAGGTCCGATAGATATACCCGCCCCCGGAGCTGTTGTCGGCGATACTGCCCACTTTGCTGGACAGCACCGCAATCACCTTGCGCTCGCCCCGGGCGACATTGTCGCAGAAGGTCTCTGCCAGCATGTAGGGGGCGATGGTGTTGGCCTCCAGTACCTTGCGCCACTCGTCTCGATCGACACGGCCGAACAGGCTCCCCTTGGGCCCGTAGTAGCCGGCATTGCTGACCAGGATATCGATCGGCTGGTCTCCCAGTGTCTCCGCCAGCTGCGCCATCTGCCGGTAATCGGTGACATCCAGGCAGTGGACCTCCAGCTGCGGGTACTGCTGCTCCAGGGCGCGCAGTTCATCGGCACAGGCCTTATCGCGGCAGGTGGCGAAGACCCGCCAGCCATCCTCGGAGAACTGGCGGGTCATCTCCAGGCCAATACCGCGATTGCAGCCAGTGATTAGTACGGTGCCGGGCATAACGACTCCTTCGTGTTATTCTTGCCCGCCAATCATAACAAGCTTGCGGAAATGTATTACTCACTGGGCGATCTACTCTGGGTATTCCTGCTGGTGCTGGTGGGCTGGTACTTCTGGGCCGGGATGGCGGCCAAGGAGCTGGCGCGCCGGGCTGCGGCCTCCCATTGCCGGCAGCTGGGCGTGCAGTTGCTGGACGACACCGTGATGCTGGTACGCACACGGCTGCGGCGCAACCGGCGCGGCCACCTGGCGCTGCAACGGCAGTATGAATTCGAGTTCACCTCCACCGGCGAGCGCCGCTACAGCGGCATCGCCGTGCTGCACGGCAATCGGGTGGAGCAACTGCAACTGTCACCCCACCACCTCGCCTGAGCAGTAACTGGAACGGAATCATGCAACGCGGAATCTATCGCCACTATAAAGGCAATCTCTACGAACTGATGGAAGTGGGCACTCACAGCGAGACCGGCGAGCGGCTCGCAGTATACCGGGCCCTGTACGGTGATTACGGGGTCTGGGTGCGGCCATTGGCCATGTTTGCCGAGACTGTCGACCGGAACGGCGAGTCCCAGCCCCGCTTCGCCCTGGTCAGGGCATTTGACTAGTCGGTTACCGCGCCAGTAATGTTGCGTTCCTCTCGTGGAGTATTGTGACGGCAATCTTGCTGTCAGGTTGCAACGGACCAGCACGCGCCAATGCGCGCAATTCCCGCCCCCGAAGTACCCCGGCACGGATTCCGGGTCAGTAACTGATACGACAACACAACCAGCAAGTGAATAAGGTCACTCGGTGAACGACAAAAAAATAATGATCTATGGTGCCAACGGCTATACGGGGGAACTGATCGCCCGCGCCGCCGTGGCCAAGGGATATCGGCCGATCCTGGCCGGCCGCAACGCGAAGAAACTGCAACCGTTGTCGGAAGAGCTGGGCCTGCCGGCAATTGCTGTCAGCCTGGAGGACAGCGATACCCTGGAGCGCATGCTGCAGGATATCGATGTGGTTATCCACTGCGCCGGGCCCTTTTCCACTACGGCCGAACCCATGATGCGCGCCTGTATTGCCACCGGCACCCACTACCAGGATATTACCGGCGAAATGCAGGTTTACCAGCAGGCCAATGACCTGCACGGCGAGGCCCGGTCCGCCGGTGTGGTTCTCTGCCCCGGCACCGGTTTCGATGTTATCCCCACCGACTGCCTGGCGGCAGCATTGCACCATGCCATCCCCACCGCCACCCACCTCACCCTGGGATTCGACTCGGATTCCGGCCTGAGCCCGGGCACCGCCAAAACCTCCATCGAGAGCCTGGGTGTGGGCAGCGCCGTGCGGCGCCAGGGCAAGGTAGAGATCATCGATCACGCCGAGCTGACACGCAAAATTGATTTTGGCCGCGGCGAGAAATTCGCCGTCGCCATCCCCTGGGGCGACGTGGTAACGGCTTACTACACCACCCAGATACCCAATATCGAAGTCTATATTCCCATGAGCCCGCGCCGGGCCAAGAAGCTCAAGCGCCTGAACAAGCTGCGCTGGCTGCTGCGCATGGAGTGGGTGCAGGACTGGCTCAAGGGCAAGGTGGACAAGTCGGTGCAGGGCCCCGATGAAGAGAAGCGCGCGGAACAGCAGACGTGGGTCTGGGGCGAGGTACGCAACGACCGCCGCGGCGAACGGAAGATCGGCCGGGTGGTTACTGCCAACGGCTACGATGTCACCGTGCACGGTTCCCTGGCGGTGATGGAGCACCTGCTTTCCTATGACGGCCCGGGCGGCTATTACACCCCGTCAAAACTCTGCGGATCAGAACTGGTGGAGAAGCTGCCGGGATCCGGCACCATCAAGATCGGTATCGACTGATTCCACCGGCGGCAACACCTGCCCCGCTGTCGCGCCCGGCTGCGGGGCCCCTCTCCCTGCAGAGGGGCCCGCTCACGTCCTGCCACGGCATATTTCACAGTCCTGACATCAATCGGTCAATTCCGCGCAATACAGCCTTCGTAACTTGGCTGCATGCGAAGCTTACCTGTCACCCTGAAAACAATCGACGTGTCCCTGGTGCTGCATATGGCAGACCGGGCGACAAGGCCGGCCTCACGCAGGAACTACCTGTGGTTATCCCGCTCGGCAGACGGCTGGCTTTACCTGGTCTCGCCGCTGGTGGTCGCCCTTTTCAACACTACCGCCGCCGCGTTGCAGTTTTTCTACGTCTGCGGCACGGCCTACGCACTCGAGCGGTCGCTGTACTGGACCATCAAGAACACCACGCGCCGGTTGCGACCGCCGCAGGCGATTCCCGGCATGCGCTCGGTGATCGTCGCCCACGACCGTTTCAGCCTGCCCTCCGGGCACACCTCCGGAGCCTTCCTGTTTATCACGGTGCTGTCCCAGGCGGTGAACCCGCTATGGTTACTGGGCTATTTCTGGGCTGCCGGGGTCGGGACTTCCCGCGTGGGTCTGGGCGTGCACTTTCCAACTGATGTCTGCGCCGGTGCCGCCCTCGGCACCAGTGTCGGCCTGTTAGTCTGCGGAGCTGTTCTGTGAAAATCCTCTACGGTGTCCAGGGCACCGGTAACGGCCATATTTCCCGCGCCCGCGCCATGGCCAGGGCCTTCGAAAATCATCCCGAGCTGGAAATACAGTGGCTCTTTTCCGGCCGCCCCCCGGAGAAACTCTTCCGCATGGAAGCATTCGGGGAATTCTGGTGGCGCGAGGGACTGACCTTTGTCAACCGCAAGGGCCGCATCGACCAGCTGGCTACGGTGCGCCAGTTGCACCCGCGCCGGCTGTGGAAGGATATCGCCAGCCTGCCCGTGCAGGATTTTGACCTGGTGATCAGCGACTTCGAGCCGGTTACCGCCTGGGCGGCAAAGCGCCACGGCGTACCCAGCCTGGGCATGGGGCACCAGTATGCGTTCAATTTCCCCATTCCCGCGCCCCGCTTCGGCTGGATGGCCCGCGGCATCATGCGTGCCTTTGCACCGGTGCAGCAAAGCCTGGGGATGCACTGGCACCATTTCGGTCACCCGATCCTGCCGCCCATCGCCCGCCCCCACGGCAAGGAAGAAAGCGGTGAGCATATCCTTGTCTACCTGCCGTTTGAGCACCACGAGCCCCTGGTGAAGCAGCTGGGCAGCCTGCCCTACCCGATCATTGCCTACGGCCTGCCCACCGATATGAAAGTGGCGGACAATATCCAGTTAAAAGCACCGGCGATCGAGGAATTCCAGCAGGATGTGGCCAGCGCCCGCGCCGTAATCTGCAACAGCGGGTTTGAGCTGATCGCCGAAACGCTGACCCTGGGCAAGCCGATCCTCACCCGCCCGCTGGCGGGCCAGTTCGAGCAGGAGGCCAACGCCATGGCGCTGGAGCAACTGCAGCTGGCCACCGTGGTTGAGCGGGTCGACGCGGCAACGATCCGCGCCTGGCTGGACAGCAACCCGGCCGGGGCACAGATCCAGTGGCCGGACGTAGCCGCCAGCATTGCACGCTGGCTGGCGGAGGGCCGGCGCGAATCCCGGGAGGCGCTGGTCGGGGAGCTGTGGCGACAGGTTCTGCCCGGCAACGAAACCGAGCGCCTGCCGGTCGGTGACCTGGCAGAATAAGTCTTTACAGTCCCTGCCTGCCCCGCCCCTGGTAAATAAAGGCCGCCGGGATTAGCGCAAAGGTCATTGCAGCGTTTCCCCGGCAACGGTCTACTGACTGGCAAGATCCACAGTCACGGACCAACGGGGTAGTCATGACCGCGCAATTGCTCAACGAACGCGATATCGATTTCCTGCTGTACGAGTTTCTCGACACACTGAAACTGCTCCAGCGCCCCCGCTACAGCGAGCACTCCGAAGACACCTTCCGAGCCACCCTGCAGACCGCGCGCACCGTGGCGGAAAAGTTTTTCGCCAACCACAATGCCCGTGGCGATGCCCACGAACCCACTTTCGACGGCGAGCGGGTGCACCTGGTGGAGGAAACCCAGCAGGCCTGGGATGCCTTTGCCGAGGCGGGTTTCCTGGCCGCCCACCACGATTTCGGGGATGGCGGCATGCAGTTGCCGGAAGTGGTGTTGCGAACCTGCCTGGCCACCATCAGCGCCGCCAATGTGGCCTCGGCCGCCTACCCTTTCCTTACCATTGGCGCCGCGAACCTGGTGCATGCCTTCGCCAGCGACGCTCTGAAAGCGCAGTTCCTGCCGCCGATGCTGGACGGCCGCTGTGCCGGCACCATGGCACTGACGGAACCGGACCAGGGCTCGGCCCTGGCGGATATCCGCACCACCGCCGAGGAGGCCGGTGACGGCACCTACCGTATCCGCGGACAGAAAATGTATATCTCCGGCGGCGACCAGTCCCTGACAGACAATATCGTGCATATGGTGCTGGCCAGGATCAAAGGGGCCCCGGCCGGGGTAAAGGGCATCTCATTGTTTATTGTGCCCAAGGTGCTTCCCGGTCAAGACGGCCGCCCCGCACAGCCCAACGATGTGAAACTGGCGGGCCTGCTGCACAAGATGGGCTACCGCAATACCACCTCCACCGTGCTCAGTTTCGGTGAGGAAGATGGAGCCGTGGGCTACCTGGTGGGCGAGCCACACAAGGGGCTGGCCTACATGTTCCAGATGATGAACGAGGCCCGCATCGGTGTGGGTGTCGGCGCGGCAGTGCTGGGTTACCAGGGCTATAACCATTCCCTGCAGTACGCCCGCGAGCGCCCCCAGGGCCGACTGCCCTCCACTCGCGACCCGCAATCGAAACAGGTGCCGATCATCCGCCACGCGGATGTGCGGCGCATGCTGCTGGCCCAGAAGTCCTATGTGGAGGGCGGGCTGGCATTGTGCCTGTACGCCTCCTCCCTGTTCGAGGACCAGCGCACCGCAGAAACCAGCCGGGAGCGCGAGCGGGCGGCGAAACTGCTGGACCTGCTGACCCCGGTGGTAAAAAGCTGGCCGTCCCGCTATGGCCTGAAAGCCAACGAGCTGGCCATTCAGGTACTCGGCGGCGCCGGCTACACGCGGGAATACCCGCTGGAACAACTCTACCGGGACAACCGCCTCAACCCGATCCACGAGGGCACCGAGGGCATCCACGGCCTCGACCTGCTGGGACGCAAGCTGCCCATGGACCAGCTGGAGGGCTATCGCCTGTTGCAGGAGGAGATCCGCCAGACCGTGATGCAGGCGCGCGACCGCGAGGCGCTGGCACCGATGGCCGAAGCACTGGAACAGCACCTGCAGCGCCTGGACGCCACCACACTGGCACTGATGGGCCAGCTGCAGGCCGATGTCGATCGCGGCCTGGCCAACGCCACTGTCTACCTGGATGCCTTCGGGCGTGTGGTGGCGGCCTGGACCTGGCTGCGCCAGGCACTGGCTGCCGACCGGGCGCTGGACACCACCAACCGCGAGGAAGAGCGCAACTTCTACCGCGGTAAGCTGCAGGCGGCGCGCTACTACATGGAGTGGGAGCTGCCGGAAATCGTGCCGCAGCTGGCGCTGCTGGACGCTGGTAACGGGGTGCCGTTCGAGATGCGGGAAGAGTGGTTCTGAATTCGGCGGGAATGGTGCAATTCCCGTTGCTCATTGCACCCTGCGCCTGCTTCACGGTTTATGCCGGAAGCCGGGGTGCAATAAGCGCAGCGCATTACGCCATGAACCGGACCTGGCACCCAGCATAGTGGTTCAGAGATCCACGCGGATTTCCGCCCCGCCCAGGGCCGATTCCCCCACCGAGATCTCGCCCTTGTAGCTCTCGACGATATCGACCACCACCGCGAGGCCGATGCCCTGCCCCTGTTGCTGCTGGTCGGCGCGCACGCCCCGCTCGGTAACCCGTTCCCAGTAATCGGCGCTGATCCCGGGGCCGTTGTCACCCACCGTCAGCTGCAGGCTGCGGTTGTCATCGCCGTTGGCCACCCGCACGGCAATCTTGCCGTCGCCGTATTTGTAGGCGTTGTCCAGCAGGTTGCCCAGCAGTTCCATCAGGTCGCCCTCGTCACCGTAGAAGAGTGCACCGTCCGCGCAATCCACTTCCACCTCGGCCGGCTTGTCCCGGTACACCTTCTCCAGCGCGTCGAGGATCTTGCCCAGCAGCGGCCTGATCTCCACCCCGCGCAGGATCGACTTGGGTGAGCTGGCGACGGCCCGCTGCAGCTGGTAACTGATGATGCTGTCCATGCGCTGCACCTGCTCGATCAGGTTGGAGTAGGCCTCGCGCGGGTCGCGGGAAAAATTCAGGCCCTTCAGCACCGCCAGCGGCGTCTTCAGGCTGTGGGCAAGGTCGGCCAGGGTATGCCGGGTCTTCTCACGCTGGCGCCGCTCGTTCTCGATCAGCAGGTTCAGGTTGTCGGTCAGCGGTTTCAGTTCCCGTGGGAAGTTGCCCTGCAACCGGTCACTGCCACCGCGCTGCATCTCCCGCAAGGATTCCGCCACCGCCCTCAGTGGCGCGAGCCCCCAGCGCATGACCAGCCACTGGGTCACCACCAGCAACAGCGCGCCCAGGCCCAGCCAGCGCCAGATGGTGGAGCGGAACTGTTCCACCTGCGCCTGCATGGGAGCGGCATCCTCGAGCACGATAAAGGTGTAGCGCTGCTCGTTGTCCAGGCCCCAGGCGATGCCCTGGCGGAAAGTGCTGTACAGGCCGCTCTTGCCCAGGCTCATCTGCGCAAAGACCTCGCGCCCCTGTGGCAGCGGGTGCGAGGGCAGCTGGTCCATCGCCAGCGCCGATTCGGAGCGCCAGATGATGCGCCCGCGCTGGTCCGCCACTACCCCCACCAGGCCCGAGTCCGGCTGGTTAAAGCGCTGTTCCGGCAGCGCCGGCGGCAGCCGCAGGCTGTCGCCCTCCGGCTCCGCCACCGCCAGCAGGGTATAGACGTGCAACTGCAGCTCGCGCTTCTTGGCCTCGGCCAGGGAGGTGCGGTAAGCGTGCTGGAGTACCGTGGAAATCAATACGAGAAAGGCCACCAGCACGAGCGTGGTGACCAGCGAGAGCCGTCCCTTGAGGGAATTGAGCCAGGAGGAGAGCACGGATTGTCTAACCGGTTACAGCGTTTATTCGGGAGCCACGAAGCGATAACCGCGACCGCGCAGCGTCTGGATGGGGCCGGCAGCCCCGGCGGCATCGAGCTTCTTGCGCAGGCGGCCGATAAACACCTCGATCACGTTGCTGTCGCGGTCGCAGTCCTGCTCGTAAATATGCTCGGTCAGGGTCGTCTTGGAAACCACCTCATCCGGGTGCAGCATCAGGTATTCCAGAACCTTGTACTCAAACGAGGTGAGGTCCAGCTCCGCATCGTCCACCCGCACCCGCTGCGACGAGGTATCCATCACAATGGGCCCGGCCTTGATGCTGGGGGAGGAAAAACCGGCGGAGCGCCGCACCAGCGCATTCAGCCGCGCCAGCAATTCCTCGGTATGGAAAGGCTTGACCAGGTAATCATCGCCACCGGCTTCCAGCCCCTTGACCCGCTCCTGCCAGTGGCCACGGGCGGTCAGGATCAGGATGGGAAAATGCTTGTCCTCGCGGCGCAGGGTCTCGATCACCTGGATACCGTCGACGCCCGGCAGGCCCAGGTCCATCACCGCCACGTCGTAGGGAAATTCGCGGCCGTAGTACAGGGCCTCATTGCCGTCCGGGGCCTCATCCACTGTATAGCCCGCATCGCGCAGGGAATTCGCCAGCTGCTTGCGCAGCAGCTCCTCATCTTCCACCAACAGTGCGCGCATGGCTTCCCCCTCTGCTCAAATTCATTTTACCGGCGGCTCAGCGCATGATGCGGCCGCTCTGCTTATCCACGTAGACCACGTAAACCTGGCTTTTATCCGAGAGTCCCTTTACCCGGTAGGCCGGGCGACCCTTGCGGCTGGTCTCCGATACCGCCAGTATCTTGCCGCCGTAGCGGCGCTTGACCAGCGCTGCCGCCTGCTCGCGGGATATCTCGCGCTTCTGGACCTTGAGGATCCTGACCTGCAGGTGGTCCGCCTGTGCGGCCTGCGGCGCAACCACCGGCGGCACGGACGCCTGCAGGGGCGCGGCGCACAGGGCGATAAAGAGTGCCAATACAACACGCGCCTGACGGCAAAGGGCACAGATGGATTTCACGGTGCAGCTCCTGGTAGCACGTTCGCGGTACTTGCATTCAGTACCGAATTCTCTGGCAGTACTGGTTACTTCTTCGCTGGGCGTCACGGTCTCCCCGCGCACAGGCATCACCAGGCGGGGGCCACGTCGACGCGAACCCTGATTCTATCGCCAGGATGGCGATCCGTGCGAGTCAAATATTCCCGCCCATTATAACGATAGCGGACATCGTACCCGACCAGCTCGCGGCGGGTGACATATTCGTCTACAGTCTGGCAGCGCTGCTCGGTCACGTAGCGAGCATTGTTGCGGCTGCTGATGCCGTGGCCGATAGTGGCACCAATGGCGGCACCGGCGAGTGTCCGCGCATTGCGGCCGCGCCGGTGGTGCCCGGCCTTGTTGCCCACGGCCGCGCCAATCAGGCCGCCGATCAGGGTGCCGGCCGCGGAGCCGCGGCCCGGATAGGCAACCTGCTCTTCCCAGCACTGGGTGCGGGGTTCCAGTACCTGGATATCGTTGTAAACGGGAATAGCATCGGTTACGCGGGCAAAGTCGTATTCACCGCGGTCGCCGTAATAGCCACTGCCGCCGGCACTGACAGTGGCACTGAAGCCCACCAGCGCACCTACCACTACCGCAAACAGGAATTTCTTGTTCAGAAGCATGATCGGTCTCCCATTGATCATCGATGGGAGCACTTTAAGCGGGGATCACTGAATCGAACCTGAATCCGGCGGAACCCGGCCCGGGGAAAGTGGTCAGGCGTCCAGCCAGCGCCGGATCTCAAGGGCCAGGGGGCGCGGTTGCTCCAGCGGCAGCATATGGCCTGCGCCGGGCACCTCCCGCAGCGCCACATCGGGCCGCCGCTCCTGCAGGTCATCGAGCCACCCGCGCGTGACCAGTGCGTCATGCTCACCGAAACAGAAAGTCACGGGGATTGGTACATCGGCCAGCTCGCGCGCCAGGTCCGCCCGCTCACTGGTGGCACCCAGCTGTGCCACCAGGGCTTTCTCGCCCAGGCTGGCGTCCATGGCGCGCATGATAGCCGCAATGTCGTCCCGGCCCCGGTTCTCCGGCGCCAGCATGGCGGCTATTTTGCGGTCGCTGATACCACCGTAGCCATTGCGCGACACCCAGTTCAGCAGCTGCCGGCGCTGCTTCAGCTCGGTGTCCGGCAGGGCGCAGGGGGTGTTGGAACAGATAAACAGCCGCGCCACCCGCTCCGGGTGGGCGCAGGCCAGTGCCGCCGCCAGGTAGCCCCCCAGTGAGAAGCCCAGCAGGTTTACCGGCTTGTCCGGTAGCGCCGCGGCCAGCGCCCGAACCAGTGTCGCGACACTGTCACCGCCGGGGATGGCCTGGTGCCGGGGCTGCAGGGGGGCAAGTTGCGGCCACAGCGATCCCCACAGGCGTTCGTCGCACATGGTGCCCGGAATCATTACCAGTGGAGGCTGTGACGTCATGGCATCTTCCCCTAACCCGCTCCCTGCCCTGCTTTCCTGCGGCCACTCTCGGCCATTACCGCGTTGCAGTTTCCCGCACTACCCTGCCGGCTCAGTCCGGCAGGGCCTCTTCTGCCGCAGGCAGGCTGGCGCCCAGCCAGCGCTGGGACAGGGTACCCGCGGTCATGGCACCGTTCACGTTCAGCGCCGTGCGCGCCATGTCGATCAGCGGCTCCACCGAGATCAGCAGCGCGGCAATGGTTACCGGCAACCCCATGGTGGGCAACACCACCAGCGCGGCAAAGGTCGCGCCGCCACCGACACCGGCGATACCGAACGAGCTGATTACCACCACCGCCACCAGGCTGGCCAGCCACAGAGGATCCAGCACATCGATGCCCATGGGCACCGCCACCATCACCGCCAGCATGGCGGGGTAGATACCCGCGCAACCATTCTGGCCGATGGTCGCCCCGAAGGAGGCAGAGAAGTTGGCAATCGCAGGCGAATTCCCCAGTTCATCAATCTGGGTTTCCACATTCAGCGGAATAGTCGCCGCACTGGAGCGGGAGCTGAAGGCGAACACCAGCACCGGCCACACTTTGGCAAAATAGTGCAGCGGACTAATGCCGTTGGCCAGCAGCAGCAGGCCATGCACCAGGAACATCAGGCCGATGGCCACGAACGAGGCCACCACAAAACTGAGCAGGTTGACGATATCCGCCCAGCTGGAGCTGGCAATCAGTTCCGCCACCAGGGCCATGATGCCGTAGGGTGTGAATGCCATCACCAGGCGCACCAGTTTCATTACCCAGACCTGGGCCACCGCCACGGCAGATTCAATCTTTGCCCCTTGCTCAGGGTTTTCCCGGCGCACTCCCAGGGCCGCCAGCCCCAGCAACACCGCGAAAACCACCACCGCGATCACCGACGTATCGCGGGTACCGGCCAGGTCCGCAAAAATATTCTCGGGAATAAAGGATACCAGGATTTCCGGGACACCCAGTTCACTGACGCGGCCCATGCGCTCGCCCAGCACCTCGGCCCGGGCCGCCTCACGGGAGCCCTCCACCAGCCCTTCGGCGGACAGGCCGAACAACTGCGCCATGGCAACGCCAACCAGCGCCGCCACCGCGGTGGTCCCCAGCAACACCGCCAGCACCGACACACTGATCTTGCCCAGCGACTGGGAATTGCTCACCCGCACCACCGCCGCCAGGATCGAAACCAGCACCAGGGGCATCACCAGGACGTACAGCAGGTTCACATAACCATCGCCCAGCACCGCGATCCAGGGCAGGACCTCGGCCGGCACCGCGCCCCAGTCCCGCGCCAGCTGCAGCAAGCCGCCAAACAGCAGGCCCAGAACCAGGCCGGCGAACACGGCCGGCGCCAGGCTGTCGTGGCGGCGGTGCCAGAGATGCAGCGGCCACAACAGGACGAAAAACAGCGCGAGGAACAGAAAAGAAGTCAGGTGCATTGCCACCCCGGTAACATCAGCCAATGGAAATCGCGCGGGATGCTAACAACCCGGACGCACCAACATATAGTTACTTTCGTTATAGCCTTAGAAGCAGATCACCTTGGATTGCGCAGGGCGAGGCTTCAGTGCGAGTGCTGTATTACCGGAACCGGGATCAATGCGCGTTATCGTCCGCGGCCAGGTTGTCAACGGCCCGGCCCAGGTCCGCCTCTGTCTGCGGGCCCACCAGGGTAGTCACCCAGCGGCCATCGCTGCCGATCACCAGGGTGCTGGGCAATACCGACGGGCGCTGCTGGCCCCACGTAGCTGCCGGGTCCGTCGCCAGCACCGGGAACTCGATGCCGAGCTTGCCGGCCTGTTCGCGGGCTTGTTCCGCCGGCGGTGCATCGTAATTGACCCCCAGCACCAGGACATTGTCATGGGCGCGGTCGAAACGGTTGAGTTCGGGGATTTCCTCGCGGCAGGGAGCGCACCACTCGGCCCAGTAATTCACCAGCAGCACCTTGCCGCCGGTATCGACAGATTCACCATCGATAGTGGCCAGAGCCTGTTCCCGGTCGTCGCGGTCACACCCGCTTATTGCGGCGGCCAAAAAAAGACAGGCTGCCCATGGCTTCACTGCTGCCGGCTTCCTCTTTACCCGTTTTACCGGCTTTGCCGGCCGCGGACTTACTGCTTTCAGTCGCACTCTTGTCACTCCCGCGCTTGCTCCTGGTTTTTCTGTTTCTCGTAGTGGTGCCGCCGCTTTTGCCACGCGACCCGCCCGCCCCGCCGGACTTGTCGGCGTCGCTGTCGCCGCTGGTACCACGAAACAGCTCGGCGACACTCATCGCCAGCTGTTCACCGGTAAATTCCCGCACGGCGCTGAAACGCTTTTCCACTTCGCCGAACCACGGCTGGTCCTGCAAGGCCGCATGGCTGGCCGAAGTCAGCGGGGCCGGGTTCATCCAGCCGGCCAGCTGCATCAGGGAAATGGAATCCAGGTCGCGCTGCAGGACAAAGTCATTGCGATCGTTCTGGGTAAATACCTTGTGGCGTTGCAGTACCTCGCGAATCCGTCGCCACTGCGCCGGCTTGATACCCGCACGGGAAATATCCTGGTCCCGCAGGGGCAGACCGTGCTGGTACTTGCGGAAGGCTTCCCACAGCAACACCAGGGTCGCCATCACGTCAGAATATTTCCTGCCCTGTGCCGCCGCATCGTATGCCGAGAGCATCCGCACGAGCACACACCCGGCCAGCACGATCATCCACAGCAGGAAAATCCACATCAGGAACAATGGCACGAAAGCGAAGGCCCCGTAGATGGCCTGTACCGAGCTGCGGGCTACCATGATTCCGAACAGGACTTTGGCCAGTTCAAAGGCGAAGGCAGTGATGACGCCCCCCGCGATGCCGTGGCGCAGCGGCACACGGCAGTTAGGCACGGCAGTGAACAACAGGGTGAATGCGATCGTGGTAAAAAGGAAAGGCAGCAGGCGCAGTACCATGGGCACCAGTCCCAGGGTGCCCTCTTCCGGCAGGAACAATTTTTGCGAAATCAGGTAGGTGGACATAACCAGCCCGGCACCCAGCAGGATGGGACCCAGGCTGAGGATGGCCCAGTAAAGCAGGAAGCTGGATACGCCGCTACGGCCGCGCGGGATATCCCAGATGGCGTTGAAGGTGGCCTCGATATTGCGCAGCATCAGGCCAGCAGTAACCATCAGGATTGCCACACCGGGCCCTGTAAGCCGCTGCGCCTGGGCCGAGAAGCTGCTGATGTATTCCTGGACTTCACGGCCGCTGGCCGGCACCAGGTGCTCGAAGATCTGCTGCTGCAACCGGTTTTCCAGCCCGGCAAAATCCGGGAACAGGGACAGCATGGCGTAGCTCACGGTCACCAGCGGTACAATGGCGAACAGGGTCATGTAAGTGAGCGCCGCCGCATTCTGGCGGCAGTTCTTCTCGTTGAACAGCGTCCACAGGGAAACCAGGAAGCGACGCCAGCGGTGTACCTGTTCGGTCATGGGGATTTCCATTTCTCGCGTTCTGCGGCGAATACCTCCGCGCCGCCAGTGACAGGGATTGTTTGTCAGGGGCTTTTATCAAGCCATAGAATACGCCAAACCATAACAGGATACCCAAGCCATGTGGACGATTTACCACAACCCACGTTGTTCAAAATCTCGCCAGACCCTGCAGTTATTACAGGAAAAGGGCGTCGAACCGGAGGTAGTGCTCTACCTGGAGACCCCGCCGGACGCGGACACCCTGAATGCGCTGCTGCAGAAGCTGGGCATTGGCGCGCGCCAGTTACTGCGTACCGGAGAGGACGCCTATAAGGAACTTGGCCTGAAGGACAAAGAGCTGCCCGATGAAAAACTGGTTAAGGCGATGGTGGAGCATCCCAAGCTGATCCAGCGCCCGATCGTGGTGAAAGGCGACCGCGCTGTGCTGGGCCGTCCGCCGGAAAACGTACTGGAGCTGCTCTGATGGCGCCGGGTTCCGACGACTACATACTGGTACTCTACTACAGCCGCAGTGGCTCTACCGCGCGCATGGCGGCAGAGATCGCCCGCGGCGTGGAATCCGCCGGTGTCCCGGCACGGCTGCGCACAGTTCCGCCGGTTTCACCGGACACCGAGGCCAGCGCGCCCCCAATACCCGATGAGGGCGCGCCCTACTGCCGCCCGGAGGAACTGCGCGACTGCGCCGGGCTGCTGATGGGCAGCCCCACCCGCTTTGGCAACATGGCTGCACCGCTGCGCTATTTCCTCGACCAGACCGGGGATATGTGGCTGGACGGCAGCCTGGCGGGCAAGCCCGCCGGTGTGTTCACCTCCACCGGCAGTATCCACGGCGGCCAGGAGACCACCCTGCTGTCAATGATGCTGCCACTGCTGCACCACGGTATGCTGATAGCCGGTATTCCCTACTCCGAGGCGCGGCTGATGCGTACCACCAGTGGCGGCACGCCCTACGGCGCCTCGCACTGGGCTGGTGGCAGCGAAGGCGCGCAACTGACTGAAGACGAAATTGCACTCTGTCGCGCCCAGGGCGCGCGGGTCGCGGAACTGGTGAACAAGCTGGGAGAGCGCGGCCAATGAGCGAATCCGTCGCCCGCAAACTGAAAATGGGGCAGCGCCTGAACTGGGCCTGCTATATCGGCCTGCTGGTCCTGTTCGCAGTCTGGAACCTGTTCCTGGAAGGGGGCTCACTCGCGCTCTGGATCCTGCAGACGGCCCCCCTGCTACTGGTGCTGCCGGGTATGCTCAAGCAGCGGTACCGCAGCTACCTGTGGCTGTGCTTGATCCTGCTGGTCTACATCTGCGCCAGCATTGTCGACGTAATGATGGCCGGGCGCGGCTGGCAGGATGGCGCCCTGCTGGCACTTAGCCTTACCCTGTTCTTCTCTGCCATGATGACCAGTCGCTGGCAGCGTATGGTGTAATTGGCGCACACCGCCCGGTGCCCGCGTGCGGCCCGCTCTCAAGACAAGGAGACAAGAGGTTTGACCGAATCAACCCACCACAAAGGATTCATCCGCCGGTTCTTCGGTGGCATTGGCGGTGCCATCACCTGGCTGCGCCGGGTGTTCACCAACCTGCTGTTCCTGCTGGTCCTGCTGTTCATCGGCATGGTGATTTTCGGCAAGGAAGAGCAGCTCACCATTCCCCAGGGCGCGGCCCTGCGTGTGGCCCCCACCGGTTTCCTGGTGGATGAGATGTCGCCACCGCGCAGCTTCCCGGGCCTGCTCGGCGGACCGCCGGGACCGGTGGAGACCCGGGTGAAGGACGTGGTGGATGCCATTGATTTCGCCGCCAGGGACAAGCGCATCTCCTCGGTGGTACTGGAGCTGGACTACTTGATGGGCGCCAACCTCAGCAAGCTCGAGGAGATCGGCGCGGCCCTGCAGCGCTTCAAGGCCGCCGACAAGCCCGTCTACGCCATCGGTGACAACTACACCCAGGCGCAGTACTTCCTCGCCAGCCATGCCGACAAGATCTACCTGAACCCCATGGGCTCGGTGCTGCTGACCGGGTTCGGCAGCTACCGCAACTACTTCAAGAGCGCGCTGGACAAGCTCAAGGTAAACTTCCATGTCTTCCGCGTGGGCGACTACAAGGACTTTATCGAGCCCTACACCCGGGACGACATGTCGCCGGCCTCGCGGGACAACAACCAGCGCTGGCTGAACGAGCTGTGGACCGAGTACACCGAGCAGGTAACCGGCCTGCGCAACCTGCCGCCAGAGACCCTTGACGGTTTTATCAATGAACTGCCCCAGCGCCTGTCCGCCAATGACGGCAGCTGGGCCGAGGCCGCGCTGGAACAGCAGCTGGTGGATGAGCTGGCCGGTCGCCGGGTGGCCATCGACGCCCTCCGGAAAGCCATCGGCGAAGGCGAGGATGAGATCGGCTACAAGGGTATCGATGCCAACAAGTACCTGCGCAACCAGAAACTCACCCATATCCCCACACCGACCGCGAACAAGGTGGGCCTGATCGCTGCCACCGGCTCCATTGTCGATGGCGAGGCCCCCGCCGGGCAGATCGGCAGCGCCTCCCTGGGCAAACTGATCCGCCAGGCCCGCGAAAAGGAAGTGAAGGCACTGGTATTGCGGGTCGACAGTGGTGGCGGCTCCGCCTTTGCCTCCGAGGCCATCCGCCAGGAGCTCCTCGCCACCCGCGAAGCCGGTATCCCGGTGGTGCTTTCCATGGGCAGCGTGGCCGCTTCCGGCGGCTACTGGATTGCCACCGGCGCCGACCGCATCTGGGCCGCACCGTCCACTATCACCGGCTCGATCGGCGTATTCGGTGCCTTCCCCACTTTCGAGGAATCCCTCGAGTCACTGGGCATATACAACGACGGCGTGGGCACTACCGAGCTGTCGGGCGCCATGCGACTCGACCGCCCCCTGTCGGAATCCGCCGCCAACATCCTCCAGCAGGGGGTGGAAAACACCTATACCCGCTTCCTGCGCATCGTCGCCGAGGCCCGCGGCTCAACCCCCGAGGAGGTCCACAAGATCGCCCAGGGCCAGGTGTGGACCGGTCGCGCTGCCCAGCAGCTGGGCCTGGTGGATGAGCTGGGCTACCTGGACGACGCCATCGCCTCAGCCGCGCAGTTGGCAGAGCTCGAGGACTATGAGGTACTGGAGATCAAGCGCCAGCTGACACCGGGCCAGCGGCTGATGCAGGCACTCTCGGAGAATATCGACGCCAGCGTGGCGGCGAGCCTCCAGGCCAACCTGCCCCTGGGCGCCTGGCTGAGCAGCCTGCAACCAGCCCTGGAGCCCCTCGCCGAGCTGCGCAACTTCCGCGACCCGCGGGCCCTGTATGCCCGCTGCCTGGCCTGTAGCTCTCCCTGATCCCCATCTTCTGCCGGGGTATGCAGCCCCGGCGGACGCACTGCTCTCCCTGACCGGTCATCCAAAAGGGTGACCCCGGTCGCATCCCCTGCCCCCCACCCTCCAATACGATGGAACCAATTGGTAAAATTGGCGACTTACGACCGGCGCCTGAAAACACACCAATACGCCGGCGCCCCGGGTGCCCCAGCACCAGGCACACCGACGACAAACCATTAGATCAAAATTCAAGCAACGAGGGGCCCATGAAAAAGCTCGCGATAATGACTTCCCTGATCCTGTGCGGCAGCCTTTCCGCTGCCGTATTCGCCGAGCCACCGGAGGGCCGCGGTTGGAAGAAGCACCACAAGCACAAGCACAAACATGAGCACTATGTCCGCAAGGAAGAGTACTGGGACGGCAACTGCAAGGTGGAGCGCAAATGGGAGCGCGACGGCGACTACAAGGAAGAGCGCAAGTGCCGCGGCGACCGTTACTACGACGACCACCACCATGACCGCGTCGCAGTGGCCGTATTGCCGCCTTGGTTCGACCAGCGCGCGCCGGAACCGGAGTACCGCCCGGAATGGCGCCCCGCACCGCAGGCCACCGCGACCCGCTGCAACAGCGATAAAGTGGGCAGCGTACTGGGCGGCATAGTCGGCGGCGTGATCGGTAACCAGATCGGTGACGGCCGCGGCAGGACAGCCGCCACCATCGGCGGCGCCATTGCCGGCGTACTGATCGGCGGCAAGATCGGCGAGCGCATGGACCAGCGCAACCAGGCCTGCGTGGCCCAGGCACTGGAATTCGCTCCCGAGGGCGAACGCATCACCTGGGACAGCCAGCAGGGCAATGAACGCTACGCGGTCACCCCGGGCCCGGTCCACCAGCGCGGCGACAGCTACTGCCGCCCCTTCACCGCCGAGGTGATGGGCTCCGGCGAGCCGGTGGTAACCCAGGGCTCCGCCTGCCGCCGCCCGGACGGCACCTGGGTGCAGTCCCTGTAAATCTCCCCGCTGGGTGGGGCCGGCCACAACCGCCGGCCCCTCCTCAGGAAGGGCCCGGCTGCGGTTCCCCGCACCCTGACCTCCCGCCAAACCACCCGCTCCCCGACACCAACGCGTCCCCGTGCCCGCAGGCCCTACCCGCATAATGCGAACCTGCTCCCACGGCACTCCTGCACCCGCCACCCGGTCATAGCCATCGCCGGCCATTTATGGCTAGATACAATTTATTCGTGGCGAGGGCTGCCCCTGAACACGGCCATAAGCCCGAGTGAAGGGCCCGGGAATAATGACAGGGCCCTCCCTGTATCAAAGAAAAGCTTTTTACACTGAAAGGGATTTTTATGTTCAAGGTATTGGTACTTTTGACCCTGACTTTCATGGTGTCAGCAGTTTCCCACGCAGGCACGCCCACCGATGAGGAGAGTATCAGGAGAGCCGTACTGGACTATATCGAGTCACAGCACAAGGTTCAGCCGGGCCTGGCAAAGAGAGGGCTCGACAGGGACCTGGCCAAGAGAACCTACTGGCTGGACGACAAGGGCAAGGAGTTCATCCTAGAAACGGATTACGAGGACATGCTGGAGCTGGCGGCGGCCTACAACAAGGACGGTGACCGGTTTCCCGAGGAACCGAAAGTCGAAATCGAGATTTTTGATATTGACCAGAGGACGGCCTCAGTAAAGCTCACAGTAGATGAGTGGATCGATTACATGCACCTGTACAAGACCAGAGCCGGCGACTGGAAAATCATCAACGTACTGTGGCAGTTTCACGATACCAGCCGGCAGAAGTCCTAGCCCGACACACTGGCTCTAGCGGTTCGCTATATGCGTAGAACCAATAACTCTATTTTCGGGTTGCGGGGGTCCGCTCTCGGTACGGGAAGCTGGGGGCAAACTTCACTGACACCGGTTGGGCACCCCGAACAACCAGGTTCCAGGCACATGTCCCTCCAAGAAGAGATCATCAGCAAGGAAAAATCTTTACTGAATACTTCCGTACGACGATCTCGCACGAAATTAAGGGAATTGATTTCTGGCGACTTCAGGGAGATCGGCGCCAGCGGTGCCTGCTTTGGGCTCGCAGAGCTTCTCGAGCAACTGCCGCAGGATGCCGATTGGTCTGCACAAACGCAGGACAGGGAGTTTCGTATTCTTGGGGATGGCGTCACACAAACAGTGCACAGGGCTTTTATCAAGAAGGCAGGAAGTGATACCGGGACTTTCTCATACAGAACATCCATATGGAGACTGGAGAACGGATCCTGGAAGATGGTTTACCACCAGGGCACAAAGGTGGCCCCGTTCGAACTCCAGCCCTGACTGGACATTGCATTTGAATAGCTTTTAACCTGTACGAGGCACCTGAATAATCTGCCCCGGTACACGGCGTTTTCAACTTCTCCTGCGGTACCAGAGCGCTCTGGATAGAGGGGTTCGCAAAAGGAGATACCCAATGACCGAACTGATCCTCACCACTTTCGACTGGGTCCCCGATATGCCCAGGGGATACGTGCGTGACATTCGCGTGCGCTGGGCACTGGAAGAAGCCGGCTTGCCATACCGTGTTGAGAGTGTGCCCTTTCGTGCAAGGGATACCGGGCATTTCTCGAACCAGCCTTTCGGGCAGGTGCCCTGGCTGACCATCGGCGAGACCTCAATTTTCGAGAGTGGCGCGATCCTGTTCCATCTGGGAGAGCACAGTGACACGCTAATGCCAACTGAGCCAGGCGCCCGCAGCGAGGTGATTAAATGGCTATTCGCTGCGCTCAACTCGGTTGAGGCGGCCAGCCTGCCGTGGTCAATATTCATTTTTTCCGGTGACAACACTGAAACGCCGGGACGGAAACACCTGGATGGGTTCCTCGATGCGCGGCTCCGGCATATGGAACAGGTGCTGGCAGGGTGCGAATGGCTGGCCGGCACCTTCTCGGTCGCCGATATAGCCATGGCGGATGTACTGCGTCTTGTGGCCAGGTTCGACGGGCTCGCTGGATTCCCTGCCTGCCGTGACTATGTCGCGCGCGCTGTCGACCGGCCCGCGTTTATGAAAGCATATTCGGACCAGATGGCGCATTTCACTGCGGCGGATAAGGATAATCTGTGATTTTCCTTGCCACAGCCTGCACATAGGCGCGACGGCCGGTCACTCGCGGCCAAACACCCGACGCAACTCCTCCTTGGCCTGTTCCAGCACCGCCCGCCTCTCTTCCGGCAGTTTGCTCCCCGCCCGGTTGATATAGAAGGTCAGCATCGACATGGCAGAACGGTAGGGATCGGACTTGCGTCGCTCACTGGCCTCTGCCGAGCGTTTCAGGGAGCGGGCAATCTCGGCCGGGTCATCGAGGGTGAATACACCCTCTTGGAGGTCCAGCGCATCGCTGGTGCGGGTTACCTTGTCCGACCATTTCTCCTTGTCATCGTTTTTTCCCCTGCGCTTACCCGCCATATCACCCTCCACCTGGTCCGGCTGTCGCTATGCACTGAGTTGGTGCAAATAGCGGCATCCAGGCCAAAATGCGCCAATATAAGGCATACCGCTTGATCGTGTGCGGCCGACTTTCACCAAACTGCAGCACCTGATCAGTAAAGATCAGCGACTCTCCAGACACAAAAGCAATCAGGTGCCACAGCGCACCGCGATGGCGCCTGCCGGGCATTTTGTTGGCTCATAATCCCAGACTGGCACTATTTTTGGATTCTATTTACGTACAGGCTGTAACAGAGTGACCCGGATCGACGTGGCAATGGCGCAAGAAAAAACGCACGACAAGCACTGGCTGGTGGTCAGTGACCTGGACGGCACCCTGCTGGACCACTTCACCTATTCCCATGAACCGGTCGACGGGCTGCTGCGCGAGCTGGACCAACGCGAAGTCCCGGTCATCCTCAACAGCAGCAAGACCCGCGACGAGATGATCGAGATCCGGCGGGAGCTGGGCAACCACCACCCGTTTATTGTCGAAAATGGCTCGGCCATCTTTATCCCCGTCGGTTACTTCCCGGAACCCCTGCCCGGGGCCCGCGAAGAGGCCGGCTTCTGGGTGCTGGAACCAGGCAAGCCCCGCCGGGACCTGCTGGATTACCTGGACCGCGATACACGAACGCACGGCTCACCCTACCTGGGCTTTGCCAATGCCACACTGCAGGAGATCGTGGACGCCACCGGCCTGGCGCCGCAGCAGGCTGCGGCGGCACAGACACGTCACTACTCCGAGCCGCTGCTATGGCGCGGCACGGATCGGGAAAAACGGGCTTTCTGTGCCCGTGCCCGCGAAGCCGGGCTCGCCACCCTGGAGGGTGGCCGCTTCCTGCACCTGCTGGGTGACACCGACAAGGGGCGCGCAACCCTGCAGCTGCTCGAATGTTATCGCCGGGCACAACCGGGTGACTATGGGCTGGTGGCGGCCGGGGACAGCCCCAACGACCTGGATATGCTCGCGGTGGCGAATATTGCCGTGATTGTGCGCGGCCCCCACCGCCAGCCACCGGAGCTGGAGGAGACAGCATCCCGGCTGGTACTCACCAGTGAGCAGGAGGGCCCGGCGGGCTGGCACGAGTGCATCGCACCACTGCTCGCTCCAACTGATGAACGGAATAAATAGCACCACCACAGCTTTGACCCAGCGCCAGAAAACGAGAATACCCAGGCCACCAGCATGGCCATCTACCAGCCCCTACAGGAGGCGCCCGTGACCGACTTTTTCCAGAACGGCTCCATTACCACCCTGCACAACCTCTCCAACCGAACGCAGGACGAGATGGAACGGGAACTGATGGAATTCTCCCGCCAGCGTCCCATGTCCCTGCTGCTGCCTTCCCTCTACTCGGAACTGGAAGGCGAGGCCCTGCCGGCCATCCTCGAGCAGCTGAAGCAGGTACCCTACCTGTCCGAGATCGTGATTGGCCTGGACCGTGCCGACGAAGCCCAGTATCGCGACGCACTGCGCCAGTTCAGTGTGCTGCCCCAGCACGTGCGGGTACTGTGGAATGACGGCCCGCGCCTGCGCGAGCTGGACGCCAAGCTGGAGGCCCGCGGCCTGGCGCCCCGGGAGGCGGGCAAGGGGCGCAATGTCTGGTACTGCCTGGGCTATATCCTCGCCTCCAACCGCGGCGAGGCCATCGCCCTGCACGACTGCGATATCGTCACCTACGACAGGCTGCTGCTGGCGCGGCTCTTCTACCCCATCGCCAATCCCAACTTCAACTACGAGTTCTGCAAGGGCTATTACTCGCGCGTGGCGTCGGGAAAGATCAACGGCCGGGTCTGCCGCCTGCTGGTAACGCCGCTGATCCGTACCCTGAAAAAGATCTATGGCCACACCGAGTACCTCGATTATATGGACAGCTTCCGCTATGCCCTGGCCGGCGAGTTCTCATTCCGCCGGGACGTGATCAACGACCTGCGGATTCCCAGTGACTGGGGGCTGGAAATCGGTGTGCTGTCAGAGATGCACCGCAACTATTCCACCAACCGCCTGTGCCAGGTGGATATCGCCCACCGCTACGACCACAAGCACCAGAAGGTTTCCTTTGACGACCAGGAGGCGGGCCTGTCGAAGATGTCCATCGATATATCCAAGTCACTGTTCCGCAAGCTGGCCACCCAGGGCACGGTGTTCTCCACCGAGACTTTTCGCAGTATCAAGGCCACCTACTTCCGCATTGCGCTGGATTTTGTCGAGACCTATCGCAACGATGCCATCATCAACGGGCTCGATTTCGATATCCACCGCGAGGAACAGACTGTGGAGCTGTTTGCGCGCAACCTGATGAAGGCCGGGCAGACCTTCCTGGAAAACCCGATGGAGACCCCCTTTATCCCCAGCTGGAGCCGCATCACCAGCGCCGCACCGGAGTTCCTGCAGGAACTGAAGTCCGCGGTGGAGATGGACTACGAGGAATACGGAACATAACAGGCCGGGAAGCACCGATGAACGCACTGACTGAAGACATGCCCATCCGCGAAGTATTGCAGAAACGACTCTGCGAACACCTGGCGGTCATCTATCCCGACCAGGACGGGGCCACACTGGCGCAGCGACTGATGAGGGTCATGCGCCTGGACGAGGAATGCCAGACACCGATTGCCCACAAGAACCTGTGGGACCAGACGGATATTGTCGTGATTACTTACGGCAATACGATCCAGCGCAAGGGGCAGCATCCGCTGAAAACGCTGCACCACTTTCTCAAGACCCACTTCACCATGCTGATCAACAGCGTGCATATCCTGCCGTTCTTCCCCTACTCCAGTGACGACGGCTTCGCGGTGATCGACTACAAGCAGGTGGAACCGGGCCTGGGGGACTGGAACGATATCCTGCGCATCAGTACCGACTTTCACCTGATGGCCGACCTGGTCATCAACCACTGCTCGGCGGAGCACCAGTGGTTCAAGAATTTCCAGGAAGACATCTCCCCCGGCCGCGAATACTTTTTCTGTGTACACCCGAACGAGAACCTGTCCGGTGTCGTGCGCCCACGCACCACACCGCTGTTGCGGGCAGTGAGTAACGGGGATGAAATGCGCTGTGTCTGGTGTACTTTCGGGCACGACCAGATCGACCTGAATTTTCGCAACCCGGAAGTATTGCTGGAAATGGTTGATGTCATCCGGCTCTACCTGGATATGGGTGTGCGCATTTTCCGGCTGGATGCCGTGGCTTTCCTGTGGAAGAAAATCGGCACCAGCTGTATCAACCTGGAGGAGACCCATGAGATCGTGCGGCTCCTGCGAACCCTGATCGAACACGCGGACCCGAATGCGGTCATCATCACCGAAACCAATATTCCCAACCGCGAGAACCTGTCCTATTTCGGCAATGCCAACGAGGCGCACTGCATCTACAACTTCTCCCTGCCGCCATTGCTGGTCAATACCCTGGTATCAGGCAACAACCATCACCTGAAGAACTGGCTGATGAGTATGCCGCCGGCACAGAATGGCACCACCTACCTGAACTTCATCGCCTCACACGACGGCATTGGCCTGCGACCGGTAGAGGGGCTGCTGAGCGAGGAAGAGCAGGAGGTTCTGATCCAGACCATGGAGAACTTCGGCGGCAAGATTTCCTGGCGTGCACTGGATGACGGTAACCGCAAGCCCTACGAGATCAACATCTCGCTGTTCGACGCCATGCGCGGCACCACCGCCGGTGAGGATGGCCTGCAGCTGGAGCGTTTCGTCTGTGCCCACGCCATCATGCTGGCCCTGGAGGGAATCCCGGCCTTTTACCTGCACAGCCTGGTGGGCAGCACCAACGACTACCAGCGCGTCGAGGAGCATGGCCACAACCGCGCCATCAACCGGCGGCAGTGGCGGGAAGAAGACCTGAACCGGGAACTTGCGGATCCGGAATCCAAGCACCACCAGGTCTTCAACCACCTGCGCCGGCTGATCAAAATCCGACGCGACCAGCCGGCGTTCCACCCCAATGCCACCCAGTTCACCCTGCACCTGGGGGAGCAGCTCTTCGCCTTCTGGCGCCAGAGCATGGACCGCCGCCAGAGCATTTTCTGTATCAACAATATTTCCGACACCGAGCAGACCATTAACCTGTCGAGCATCAACCTGATCGGCACCGATGCCTGGAAAGACCTGATCAGTGACCAGGTGTTTGACGATATGCTGGATACGGTGACCCTGGCGCCCTACCAGACGCTATGGATTACCAACCGCTGGTAACAAGGGGGACGCAACCCCAGGGGCCTTAGCTGCCGCTAGCGCACGGTATCGGCAGATACCCGCAGGCGGCGCAGGGAACCGTTCAGGGCAGCCAGGGCGAAGGCGACAAAACTGAGGATGCCCGCCCACAGCAGCGTGGTCAGTGGCGCCGCATACTCGCTCAGGGTTCCCGCGCCCAGGGCGCCCAGGGCGGCGCTGCCGAACAGGGCCAGCTGGTAGATGGAAATAATCCGGCTGCGCACCTCGGCCGGTGCCAGCAGCTGTACAATGGCCCGCCCCAGGGCGGCCGAGGCGGCCGCCACCGCGCCCCAGCAGAGACATAACAACAGCAGGCCGATGGCCGTGGGGCCAATGCTGATCCCCACGAGCAACACCGCGCTGTAGAGCAGGCACATCAGGATGCCCCGCCCCGGCGCATCACCCTGTCCCCGCCGCAACATCACGATGGTCGCCAGCACCGTGCCGGCCACAAACGCCAGCTGCAGGGTGGCGTAATAGCTGGCACCGCGACCGTAGTCAGCCGCCAGCAGGGGCAGTACCACCAGGAACACACCGATATGGACAAAGCCATTGAAGGCCACCAGTGCGATCAGTTCGCGCAGGGCCGGGCTGCGCCACGCCTCCTCAACGCCCTCGCGGATCAGTGCCAGTGGCAGCACCCGCTCGAAGGGCCGCGCCGAGGTGCGAAAACGCAGGGAATACAGCAGCGCAGCGGCCACCAGCAGCACCCCGATCTGCAGGGACAGCAGGGGGACGACGCCCCACTGGTCAAAACGGCTGGCGAACAGCATTCCCACCGCCTGGCCGCCATACTGGGCCAGCATCATCCAGGTTACCGTGGCCTGCACCCGGTCGTGGGAAACCGGCGCGGTGTCATTGTGGGCGCTGCGCTGCACCAGGTTATCCCGCGCCGGTTGCAGGAAAGCCGTGCACACCCCCAGGCCCACACCGTAGAGCAACAGCACCGCCAGGTCTGGCAGTCGCAGGCTGAAATACCACAGCAGGGCGCCGTGGCAGGCCGCCAGCCCCAGGCAGGCGATGGCCGCCACCGAGGCCGCATCGCGGCGATCCGCCAGTACTCCGCCCAGCAGCAGGAACAGCAGGTTGGGCAGCAGCACCGAGGCCTGTACCCAGCCCAGGTGCAGTGCCGGAAGCTCCACCACCGCCACCGCGATCCAGGGCAACAGGATTACCTGCAGCCCGGTGGCCAGTGACGTACATCCGTACCCTGCCAGGAACGCGTGTAACCTGGCCGGCAAGCTGATCAGCGACATTATTTGAATCCGAACATGGTTTACCTCACCCCTGCCCCGGGGCCGGTCCACGACGCAATCGCGGCCAGAAACCGCGTAACAGGCGGCGCAACTGTACCAGCGCGGCCGGGTCGTCAGCATAGGCGGCCCGCTGGTAGGCCGTGGTGATACTCCGCGCCATAGGGCCCAGGTGCGGTAACTCCCGCCCTACCCGGGCGGCGAAGTCCGCCGGTGCCTCCCCCGGGCGGCGCTCCACACCGTAGCGGGCCAGCCGGCGACAGAATCGCCGGTAGAGCCGGGCCGCCGGCGGTGCCCTGCGACCTCGCCCACTGAACCACAACCAGGCCCAGATACCCAGCAGCGCCCCCACCGCGGGCAGCGCCACCAGCAGTGCCAGGCGCGCACTGGTAACCTGGCCCAGCAGCTCGCGCAGCAGGTCCTGCTGGCGCTGGCTGTCAAAGCCCACCACCGTGCGGTACCAGCGGTAATTGATCATATCCCACTGCAACTGCAACCGCTTCAGGACCGGGAAGCGGTGTAAGGGCACCAGCGCATCGCGCATAAACTCATCCGCCGCGGCTGTCTGCAGGCCATTGCGTACCCGCTCCGGCGCCACTGCAGCAGTGGGATCCACCCGCTGCCAGCCGCGCTCACCGGTCCAGATCTCGGCCCAGGCATGGGCGTCGTACTGGCGCACCAGCAGGTACTCTTCCCCCTCGACCCACTCACCGCCCTGGTAGCCGGCCACTACACGCGCCGGAATGCCCGCGGCGCGCATCATGAACACGTAGCTGCCGGCAAAGTGCTCACAGAAGCCCCGCTGGGTATCGTAGAGGAATCCATCGACGGTATCCGCACCCAGTGAAGGTGGCGCGAGGGTATAGGTAAATTGCTGATTGAAGAACGACAGCACCGCGTCGGAGGTTTCGCTGGGTGACAGTCCCTGCGCCCGCAGGCGAGCGGCCCACTCCCGGGCACGGGGATTTCCGCCGTCCGGCAGCTGCAGGTTGCGCCGCCGGTCAAAATCACCCATTGGCGTCACTTCATTGATGCTGTCACGTGGCCAGGAACGCACCTCGTAGGCAAGGCGACTGAACACCGGCTCCGACCGCACCAGGCGATCGTCGCGGGTCTCCCCCACCCCGTCGGTAGCGGAGTGCGGGCGCGCCATGGCGAACAACCACTGGCTGCGGGTGGGTTCCTGGATCACCTGGTAGCGGTAACGGGGACCGACCTCGGGTAATGCCACCTCATTATCGCGCCAGAACACCTGGCCGCCCTCGCGGGGGTCCACACCAAAGCCCTGGCTCCAGCGACGTCCATCGAAATCGGCATACACCAGGCCGCGCCAGTAGCGCTGTTCCGGTGGCGGCACCGGCCCGTCAAAGGTAATCCGCAGCGCCGGCTTGTCGGATTTGGACAGGTTGGCGAAGTCCCCCGGCGACATACTGTCCGAAACCCCGGTGGTGGCGGAGGCATCCTCCTGCGGCACCGCCCACAGCGGCCCCAGGCGCGGCATGACCAGGAACAACAGCAGCATCAGGGGTACTGACTGCGCCAGCAGGCGCGCAGACAACCCGAGCGCACGCCGCGGCCTCGCACTGCCCGCCCCCGCCTGCGCCACCAGCGCGGCGGTGACCACCAGGACCGCCAGCACCCCGTATATGGCGTGAGGAATTCCCTGGTCGAAAATAAACAGGGTCGCGGCGACAAAATACGCCAGCAACAGGCTGAGGAACGCATCCCGCCGGGTTACCAGTTCCAGGTTCTTGAGGGTAAACGATACGGCCAGCAGCGCCACCATGGGCTCCAGCGCAAACCAATGCCCGTAGGACAACACCAGGCCGCCGACCACCAAGGCAACTGCCACCAGCTTGATCATTCTGCCCGGCAGCTCTCGGCGCCCGCGGGAAACCTCGGCCCGCCACCAGGCCGCCAGTACCCAGCCAGCGACAATCCACAGTGGCAGGCGCGCGAAGTGCGGCAACAGGACGGCGAACTGTGCCGCAAATATCCACAACAGGCTTTCGCGCGGTAGTCGTCCGGAATAAGCCATCAGACCCCCTGCACCGGAAAGCGCGCCAATGCCGCCAGCAGCTGCCGACGGTGGACATCGCCGCCACCGGGCTCTATCACACGGCCGGGCAGTCGCAGGCCATAAGCCAGCTGCTGGCGGTCTGCCTCCAGCACCCAGTGACACAGGTTACTCAGCCGGGTCTCCACATCCCGGCCCCCGAGCAGGTCCCAGTCCAGCCACAGGCGGCTGTCCACACCGGTCTCATGATCCTTGCTGTGCAGGTCGCGGCCTGCAGCAAACTGCTTCCAGGCCACCTGGCGCAACGAGTGGCCGGGCTGGTAGGGACGCAACCCGGAAAAATCATCGCCACCGCGGCGCTTCTGCTCCGCCTCCCCTTCTGCCAGTGACTCACCCAGCGGCAGGGGGCCGGCCGGTTTCGGCTGGGGGTAGACCAGGAACTCAACATCCAGGTCGACCCAGCTCCAGCAACGGAACAGTCCCAGCGGGAAACGGCTCTCGATTAGCAGGCGGGGTGCGCGCACCAGGCCGCGACGCACCACCGGCAGGGTGATCTCCACCTCGGTTTCCTGCCCCGCTTCCAGTTGCAGGGTTACCGGCTCGGACTCCCGCCAGCCGATGGAAATATGCTCTCCCGGGCGCTGTTTGCCCCGTGCCGCCGCCAGTCGTGCGGTGGCAAAGTCCCCGGCATACGCGGTGCCGGTATCCAGCAGGCGAATCTCCAGGCCGGCCAGGTTGGCAAAGGTATGCAGCGGCAGCACTGCGAACAGGCTGGCGAGCAGGAATGCGAGGGCGAACACCAGGTTGTTCTCGTAGTTGGTGGCCAGCAGCCACAACAGGACGATTACCAGCAGGAACGCCAGCCCGGCGCGGGTGGGCAGGATAAACAGCCGTCGGTGGTCCAGCACTACCTGCGAGGCTGGCGGCGCACGCCGGTCCAGCCAGTCGGACATCAGCAGGCGCCAGCGCCTGCGCCAGGAACCGGTCGTATCGCCCTGCGCGTTGGGGGGAATTGCCATGCCGGTCAGGCCGCGATGACGTCGACCTGGCGAATCAGGCGCTCCACCAGTTGCGCGCCGTCACCACTTTCACTTTGCAGGCGGTGTCCCGCCACTGCCGGCAGCACTGCCTGGATATCCTCAGGCACCACATGCCCACGGGCGTGAATCAGCGCCCAGGCCCGCGCCGCATGCAATAGCGCCAGCGCCCCGCGCGGCGACAGTCCCACCGGGCACTCCTGGCTCTGGCGCGTGTGCAGTACCAGCCGCTCGAGATAATCGAGCAGGCTGGCCGAGGCTTTAACCTGCCCCACCAGTGCCTGCAGCTTCGCCAGCCCGGCCCGGTCCAGCCGCGGCCGCAGCTGCCGCAGCTGCTCGCGGGGATCCACGCCCTGGAACAGGGCCCGTTCCGCCTCGCGGGTCGGGTAGCCCAGGCTGATACGCATCAGGAAACGATCCAGCTGGGACTCCGGCAGGCTAAAAGTACCGGACTGGTGCATGGGGTTCTGGGTGGCGATGACGAAGAACGGCTGTGGCAATGGGCGGGTCTCGCCATCGACACTCACCTGGCGCTCCTCCATGGCCTCCAGCAGGGCGCTCTGGGTCTTGGGCGAGGCGCGGTTGATTTCGTCGGCCAGCAACAGCTGGCTGAATACCGGCCCCTCGTGGAAACGGAAACTGCCGCTGTCGCGCTCAAAGATCGAAACCCCGACAATATCCGCCGGCAGCATGTCGCTGGTGAACTGCACCCGCTTGTAGGACAGGCCCAGTGCCTGCGCCAGGGCATGGGCCAGGGTGGTTTTGCCCATGCCGGGCAGGTCCTCGATCAACAGGTGCCCGCGGGAGAGCAGGCAGGCCAGGGCCAGTTTTACCTGGTGGTCCTTGCCCAGTAACACCTTGCCGATATCGGCGACGACTGCGGAAATGATTTTTTGCACGGCTAATCCATTACAGCTCGGTTTTTCTACATGTGGCGGGCATCCCCGCCGATCCCGCCAGCCGCTTTACAGCGCGGGGCACAGGACTTTCGATGGCAACAACCTGTAATGATAGGTTGATGCCTGCGCGACTCTGCGCGACAACGCACAAATGGCGCCGCCGCCCTCTTGGGGCAGTGCCAGTTACGCCAGCGTCGCCAGGCCGCGGGCCAGGTCGCGCTGCAAGTCGTCGACATTCTCCAGACCCACCGAGACCCGGATCAGGTTCTCGGTAATCCCGGCGCGGGCCTTGTCCTCTTCACTGAGACGGCCATGGGTGGTGGTGGCCGGGTGCACGATGGTGCTCTTGGCATCACCGAGGTTGGCGGTAACAGAAAAGATCCGGCAGGCGTCGATCACCTTCCAGGCCTCTTCCCGACCACCGCGCACGCGGAAGCTCAGCACACCGCCGAAGGCGCGCTGCTGGCTGGCTGCCAGCAGGTGACCCGGGTGCTTGGGCAGGCCGGTGTAATTTACCTTCTCAACCGCATCCTGCTCGTCCAGCCACCAGGCCAGCGCCAGCGCGTTGTTGGAATGCGCCTGCATGCGCAGACCCAGCGTTTCCAGGCCCTTCAGGAATACCCAGGCATTGAATGGACTCATGCTGGGGCCGGCGGTGCGCAGGAAGATCACCAGTTCGTCCATGACTTCCTTGCTGCCCACGGCGACGCCGCCGACGCAGCGGCCCTGCCCATCCAGGTACTTGGTGGCGGAATGCACCACGATGTCCGCACCCAGCTCCAGCGGGCGCTGCAGTGCCGGGGTACAGAAACAGTTATCCACCACCAGCTGGGCGCCGGCGCTGTGGGCCAGCTCCGCCAGCTCGCGGATGTCCGCCACCTCGCACAGGGGGTTGGACGGCGTCTCCATAAACAACAGCTTCGTATCGCCGTCCAGCGCCTCGCGCCAGGCCTGCATATCGGTGAGATCGACAAATGCCACGCGCACGCCAAATTTTTGCATGTAGCGGGTAAACAGTGCCGTGGTGGTGCCGAATACGCTGCGCGAGCAGATCACCTTGTCACCGCTTTTCAGCAGTGCCATACACAGGCTCAGGATCGCCGCCATGCCACTGGAAGTGGCCACCGCGGCTTCGCCGCCCTCTAGCGCGGCGATACGTTCCTCGAACATACGCACGGTGGGATTGGTATAGCGCGAATAGACGTTGCCGGGGGATTCACCGGAAAAACGCGCGGCGGCCTCGGCCGCAGAGGGAAAAACATAACTGGAGGTGAGGAACATGGCCTCGGAGTGCTCGCCCTCCGGTGAGCGCACCTGCCCGGCGCGAACCGCCAGGGTCTCCAGGGAGTAATCGTCGTCTTCGAACATAAACCGTCCCGGGTACCGATGAGTCGTGAACAGTCAATGATGAACGATGGCGGCAGAATAATAAACTGCCAATCCCCGGTAAGGGCGGCTTGGGCACGAGGAAGGCGGAAGAGACTGGCCCGGACTGCGCCGGGCCAGGGGAGGAGGAGATACGAAGCTGGCAATTGCCCCGGTGTTTTCGCGGCCAGCGGCCGCTCCTTCCAGGTTCCGGCTGCAAGCAGCCGGTTCAGAGTGCGCTCTGGTTGCCCTTCTCGTTCTTCGCCTCGTCGTTGCGGGAAGCGTGCAGCTGCTCCAGGTAATCATCGTCGACATCGCCGGTGATGTAGTCGCCGTTGAACACCGAGCAATCGAACTCGTCGATCTTGTCGTTGCCCTCGGCCGAACACTCCACCAGGTCCTCCAGGTCCTGGTAGATCAGCCAGTCAGCACCGATCTCCTCGCAGATTTCCTCAGTGGTGCGACCGTGGGCCACCAGCTCCTGGGCGGAGGGCATATCGATGCCGTAGACATTCGGGTACTTCACTGCCGGCGCGGCGGAGGCGAAGTAAACCTTGGCGGCGCCCGCCTCACGGGCCATCTGGATAATCTGCTTGCAGGTGGTGCCGCGCACGATGGAGTCGTCCACCAACAACACATTCTTGCCGCGAAATTCCAGCTCGATGGCATTGAGCTTCTGGCGTACGGATTTTTTACGCTGCTTCTGGCCCGGCATGATGAACGTGCGACCGATATAGCGGTTCTTCACCATCCCCTCGCGGAATTTCACCCCCAGGTTATGGGCGACAGTCTGCCCGGCGGTACGGGCGGAGTCCGGAATCGGGATCACCACGTCGATATCGTGGTCGGGGCGCTCGCGCAGGATCTTCTCAGCCAGGTGTTCACCCTGGCGCAGGCGCGCCTTGTGTACGGACACACCATCCATGATGGAATCGGGACGGGCAAAGTACACGTGCTCGAAGATACAGGGATTGAGCGAGGTGTTGTCGGCACAGATCTCCGAGTGCACGGTGCCGTCCAGCTCGATGTAAATGGCCTCTCCCGGTGCCACATCCCGCACCAGGGTGTAGCCGCCCACGTCGAGCGCCACGGATTCGGAGGCCACCATGTACTCGGTGCCCTTGTCGGTCTCGCGCTTGCCGTACACCAGCGGGCGGATACCGTGCGGGTCGCGGAATGCGACGATGCCGTAGCCGACGATCATCGCCACACAGGCGTAGCCGCCACGGACGCGCTTGTTGACCGCGCGCATGGCCGTGAAGATGTCCTCCGCCTTGGGCTGCAGCTTGTGCTGCTTGTGCAGCTCGTGGGCGAACACGTTGAGCAGCACTTCGGAATCGGAATCGGTATTGATGTGGCGCAGGTCCTGCAGGTAGATCTCTTCCACCACGTCGCGGACGTTGGTCAGGTTGCCATTGTGGGCCATGGCAATGCCGTAGGGGGAGTTGACGTAGAACGGCTGGGCCAGGGCCGGCCCGGAGCTGCCGGCGGTGGGGTACCGCACATGGCCGATGCCGAAGTTGCCGGTGAGGCGCTGCATATGCCGCGCGCGGAACACATCCCGCACCAGCCCATTGGCCTTCTGCTGGTTCAGGCGGTCCTTGTCACAGGTCATGATGCCGGCTGCGTCCTGGCCGCGATGCTGCAACAGGGTGAGTGCATCGTACAACTGCAGGTTGACGTCACTCTTACCGACGATACCGACAATACCACACATAGTCTTAGCCCTACTGGTCGTCTTGGGGCAGCTGCGCCGCCCGGTTAAAACAATTCTACAAAAAAGTCCTGGATCGCCTCGGCGGCCCGCCGTGCGTGATCCTCAAACTCGAGGAAATGGGGAATCAGCGTCGACTCCTGCCACCAGGTGTCCCCCTCCACCGGAATCAGCGCCGGTGCCAGTATCAGCAGTGCCAGCACGATGATGGTGCCCCGCAGCAGGCCGAAAACCATTCCCAGGGTGCGGTCGGTCCCCGACAGGCCGGTGGCCTCGACAAAAGCCGACAGCGTCATATTCAGGCCGGCACCGGCCAGCAGCGTGAACAGGAACAGGATGGCAAAGGCTGCTATCGCCCGCAGGGAAGGGGTATCTACCATAGAGAGTAGTGGGGCGAGCTCATCGCGGAACATCATGGCGATCACAAAGGCGGCAACCCAGGTGAGCAGGGAGAGGATTTCGCGTACGAATCCCCGGCTGAGACCAATCAGCGTGGAAATGGCCACGATAGCCAGGATGGTCCAGTCAGCCCAATTCATTCAACCTACCTGCCTCGGCAGCTGCCGCGAGAAGCGCGCATTCTAACTTACCGGACCCGGCGCGTGAAGCTGTTCGCAAAAGCATGGATCATTAGGAGCTGCAGCCCAATGTATATGGCATTTGGCAATGGGATTTCACAATGCTGACCGCGTGGTCCCGCATCATGCCTTGAAGCGCAGCACCAGCGTCTGCACGTCCAGCAGCTGGTCCAGCTCCCGCTTGACCACACCGGCATCGGCCTTGCTGGTTTTGGGACCCACGAACACGCGGGTATAGCGCCCCCTGTCCGTGCTCACTTCGCGGGTAAAAGCCTTGTAACCCTCGTCCATCAGGCGGTTGCGGAGGGATTCGGCCCGGTCACCGCGACTGTAGGAAGCTACCTGCACCACCCAGGCCACTGGCAGGCCGCGGGCATCCAGCACCGGTGCATCGGCCACCTTCCCCGGCTGTGCCTGCTGGTCCGCTTCGGCGGCGGGCTCCGCCGGGGCCGGCTCGGGCTCAGCGGGTTCACTGGCCAGGGCGGGCTGGAATGCGTCATCGGGATGCGGTGCCGGGGCGGCATCGGCCACTGGTTCGGGCTCGGCGATCCGGATCGGCTGGATATCCGGGGCCGGCGGGATCTGGCTGGTGACATCGATATAGCGCGCCCCCTCGCGATCGAAGAGGGACGGCAGGAATATCACCGCGAGCGCAGCCAATACCAGCGCGCCCACGATACGCTGCTTGAAGCCATCGTCCAGGCGCCCCCGCTTACCCGGGGCGCGATCACGACTCGCCATCGATGTCATCTCGTACGTGTTGTAAAACTTCTGCAACGGTAAAGAAAGAACCGAAAACAAGCAACCTGTCATCGCTCCCGGTATCGGCGACCAGGCGGTCCATTGCCGCCGCCACGGCGGGGCAGTCGGCACTGACCCGCGCGGAAGGCACCCCGGCCGCTTCCAGCCCCGCCAGCAGCGCCTCGCAGCCGGCGGCCCGGTCATTGCCCGGCAGCAGGGACGGGCACCAGGCGTCCACCACCTGCGCCAGCGGCGCAAACAGGCCCACCAGGTCCTTGTCGGCCATTGCCGCCACCAGCGCCCGGGTCTGGCCCGCCACCGGGTGCTCCGCCAGCCATCGGGCCAGGTAGGCCGCGGCTGCCGGGTTGTGGCCCACGTCCAGCAACAGTTCCCGGCCCCGCCACCGCAGGCGCTGGCAGCGGCCGGGCAGCTGCAGGCCGGCCAGGATACCGGTCACCTCCTCATCCGCCACCGCCGGCATGGCGTCCAGCACCAGTAGCGCCGCCAGCGCGGCAGCAATACTGAGACGCGGCAGCGCAATATCCGCAGGTATGCGAATCTCCCGCTCACCGAAGCGGAAGCAGTCATCGTCGAGGTGGTATTCGGAGCCCAGGAAGTAGCCTTCGGCCCCCATGCTGGCACCCGCGGAAACTACCGACAGCGGCGGCTCCGGGTCGGCACAGACAAAGGGGCTGCCGGGGCGCAGGATACCGGCCTTCTCGCGGCCAATTACCTCCCGGTCGCTGCCCAGCCAGGCCTCGTGGTCCACTGCCACGCTGGTGATGACGGCCAGGTCTGCATCCACCAGGTTCACCGCATCCAGGCGGCCACCCAGCCCTACTTCGAGCAGGGCGACGTCGACCCCGGCGCGCTGGAACAGCCACAGGGCCGCCAGTGTGGTGAATTCGAAATAGGTCAGGCTGGTGTCGCCGCGGGCGGCCTCCACCTGCTCAAAAGCCTCGACCAGCTCCGTGTCGGTCGCCTCGCGGCCGTCGATGCGCACCCGCTCATTGAATCGCAGCAGGTGCGGTGAGCTGTAGGCCCCGGTGCGCCGGTTGCCGGCCAGCAACAGCGCCTCGAGGGTCGCCACGCAGGAACCCTTGCCGTTGGTACCGGCTACAGAGATCACCCGCGGCGCCGGCTTCTCCACACCCAGTTCCCGGGCCACAGCGGCGACCCGGGTGAGGCCCAGTTCAATTTCGGTCGGGTGCAGCCGTTCCAGCCGCTCGAGCCAGGATTGCAGTTCACTCATGGGAAACCCCGTAACGATATTGCCGGGCCCAGTATGCCGCGAGAGCGGCGACGGTAACAGGGAAAGGGCCAGGGAGGGAGAACGCGGGTGCGACCGGACGCACCCGCGGGATCAGGATCAGGCGCCGGACAGCTTGCCCAGCAGGCGCGCGAGGGTGGTCCGCATGTCGTTGCGGGGAATGATCATGTCGATCGCGCCGTGATCGAGCAGGAACTCGGCTCGCTGGAAGCCCTTGGGCAGCTTCTGGCGGATGGTCTGCTCAATGATATTGGGCCCGGCAAAACCCGCCCGCGCGCCAGGCTCGGCGGCATTGATATCGCCCAGCAGGGCCAGGGAGGCGGACACACCACCATATACCGGATCTGTCATCACCGAGATATAGGGCACGCCGGCCATTTTCATTTTTTCCAGCACGGCGGAGGTCTTGGCCATCTGCATCAGCGAGATCAGGGCCTCCTGCATCCGGGCACCGCCGGTAGCCGAGAAACACACCAGCGGGATGCGCTCTTCCAACGCCAGCTGGGCAGCACGGGTGAAGCGCTCACCCACCACGTAGCCCATGGAGCCACCGTGGAAGGCGAACTCAAAGGCCACCGCCACCACAGGCTTGCCCTCCAGGGTACCGCGCATGGCGATCAGGGCATCCTTTTCGCCGGTATTCTTCTGCGCCTGGGTCAGGCGGTCCTTGTATTTCTTTACATCCTTGAACTTGAGGCGATCCACGGGCACCACGTCGGTAGCCAGCTCCTCGCGCCCCTCCTCATCCAGGAAGATGTCCAGCCGGCGCCGTGCGCCGATACGCATATGGTGGTCGCACTTGGGACATACATCCAGGTTGCGCTCGAGCTCCGGCCGGTAGAGCATGGCGTCGCACTTGACGCACTTTTTCCACACTCCCTCCGGGACCTTGCTGGCGCCGGGACGGCGCTCGGTGCGAATGACCGCAGGAACGATTTTTTCTAACCAGCTCATTTTGTTTCCAAATCCCGATGCTTCTGAGGGCCAAAGTCATGTCCTTGGCCGGTGGCTTTGAGGACGAGAATTAAAACACTAACACCATTTCCGGGTGCAGCCAGTTCAGCCGCCCACAGGGGCTTTCTGGCCAGCCGGTCACAACTGCCGGGCGATGTGCAAACCTCTGTCACAGTTCGCCTCGCCCACCCGGGGGTCAGGCGTCCAGCGCCCGGCGAATCCCTCCCACCAGCTGTGCCACGGCATCCCGGGCCGCCGCACCGTCGGCTGCCTCGCCGATGGCCGAGACCAGTACACTGCCCACCACGGCACCGTCGCCGGCCTCGCTGACCGCACGGGCAGAGGCGCCGTCGCGGATACCGAAACCCACACACAGCGGCAGGTCGGTGAAGCCGCGGATATGCTCGAGGTTCTCACGCACCGCTTCCGGGTCCAGGTTGCCCGCCCCGGTGACGCCCTTCAGCGATACATAGTAAATAAACCCGCTGGCCAGGCCGGTGATCGCACGAATACGCTCCTCGCTGGTGGTGGGGGTCAGCAGGAAGATATTGCGCAGGTTGCGCGCGCTCAGCATTTCGCTCAGGGGGCCCGCCTCTTCCGCCGGCAGGTCCACCGTCAGGGCGCCGTCGACACCGGCATCCAGCGCCGCGTCGGCAAACGGCTCCGCGCCCATTTTCTCGATCGGGTTGGCATAACCCATCAGGATCACGGGTGTGTCGCTGTCTTCCCGGCGGAATTCCCGCACCATCTCCAGGCACTTGCGCAGGGAGGTCTTGTACTCAAGGGCGCGCTCGTGCCCGCGCTGGATTACCGGGCCCTCGGCCATGGGATCCGAGAAAGGCACCCCCAGCTCGATCAGGTCGGCGCCCGAGGCCACCAGCTGGTGCATCAGCGGCACGGTGTTTTCCGGGCCGCCGTCACCCGCCACCAGGTAGGTCACCAGGGCCTTGCGGCCCTCTTCCCGCAGGCGGGCAAAACGGCGGTCGATTCGGTTGTCTTGTGTCACTCGCTCAATTCCTGTTGATCCGCGCCATCGCGGCGCCACTTCTGCAATTCTTTTCGCGGCCCGCGCCGCACAGGTCCCTAGACCTCGATGCCGTCGATAGCGGCCACGGTGAAAATATCCTTGTCGCCGCGCCCGGACAGGTTCACGACAATGTTCTGCTCCGGCGACATACCGGCGGCCAGCTTGAGGGCATAGGCCACCGCGTGGCTGGACTCCAGCGCCGGCAGGATACCCTCCTTGCGGGTCAGCATGCGGAAGGCATTGAGCGCCTCCTGGTCATCCGCCACCACATAGTCCACGCGGCCGATATCTTTCAGCCAGGCGTGCTCGGGCCCTACCCCCGGGTAATCGAGGCCGGCGGAAACCGAGTGCGTCTCGATAATCTGGCCGTCGTCATCCTCCATCAGGTAGGTGCGGTTGCCGTGCAGGATCCCCGGCACACCATCGTTCAGCGGGGCCGCATGGCGACCACTGGCCAGGCCTTCGCCACCGGCCTCGACACCATACATTTTCACGTCACTGTCGTTCAGGAACGGGTGGAACAGGCCGATGGCGTTGGAGCCACCGCCCACACAGGCCACCAGCGCGTCCGGCAACTGGCCGAACTCCTCCAGGCTCTGGGCGCGCGCCTCGCGGCCGATCACCGAATTGAAATCGCGCACCAGCTGCGGGTACGGGTGCGGGCCGGCCACGGTGCCGATGATGTAGAAGGTGTCATCGACGTTGGTGACCCAGTCCCGCATGGCCTCGTTCATCGCATCCTTCAGGGTCTTGGAGCCCGATTCCACCGGGATCACCTCGGCACCCAGCAGCTTCATGCGGTAGACATTGGGGGACTGGCGTTTCACATCCTCCGCACCCATATACACCGCACACTCCAGACCCAGCCGCGCCGCTACCGTGGCGGTGGCCACGCCGTGCTGGCCGGCGCCGGTCTCGGCGATCACGCGGCGCTTGCCGCTGTGCTTGGCCAGCAGCGCCTGGCCCACGGTGTTGTTCACCTTGTGGGCGCCGGTGTGGTTCAGGTCCTCGCGCTTGAGCCAGATTCGCGCGCCGCCCGCCTCGGCGGTCAGGCGCTCGGCCAGGTACAGCGGCGAAGGCCGGCCAACATAGTGCGCCAGGTCGTAGTCGAAGGCCGCCCGGAATTCCGGGTCATCCTTCAGGCTGTTGTACATCTCCCGCAGTTCATCCAGGGCACCGATCAGTGTCTCGGACACGAAACGGCCACCAAAGGGACCGAAATGCCCCTGCGCATCCGGAAAGGCTGAATAATCCACCGACTTCTTATCGCTCACTCTCACTGCTCCTGTTACCGCTGGTCCCGCAAATGGCTTTGCCGGAAGGACCGCTCAATCGTTTAACGCCTGCCGCGCCGCGGTGATAAAGGTGTAAACCCTGTCGGCATCCTTGATGCCCGGCGCCGACTCGACGCCGCCGCTCACGTCCACGCCCTGGGGGCGCGCAGTGCGGATGGCCGTGGCCACATTATCCGGTGTCAGTCCACCGGCGAGGACAATCTGCTGGCCACTGTCCTGTGGCACCCGCTGCCAGTCGAAGGACTCGCCCGTGCCACCGGGCACCCCGGGACGGTAGGCGTCCAGCAGGAATCCCCGCGCACCGGGATGCCCGGCCATGGCGGCCACAACATCCAGGTCGTCTTTCATACGCAGGGCCTTGATATACGGACGACCGAATTGCTCACAGTAGTCTGCGGTCTCATCGCCGTGGAACTGCAGCAGGTTGAGGGGCACCCTGGCCAGCACCTGGTTCACTTCATCGGCACTGGCGTTGACGAACAGGCCCACCAGGGTAAGGAACGGCGGTACCACCGCCGCAATGGAGACCGCCTGCGGCGCGGTAACATGGCGCGGGCTGCGCTCATAAAAGACCAGCCCCAGGGCATCCGCACCCGCCCGGGCAACCATCTCCGCATCGTCCGCGCGGGTAATCCCGCACACTTTCACTTGCATCGCGTTACGCAACCGACCGGTGGTTCAAAAAATAGGGAGGAAGCGATGTTAGCAGATCGGCACCGGCCGCGAAACGCGGCCCCGGCGGCCACTAGCCGGAAACCAGGCCGCCCAGGGGCAGCGGCACCAGCATTGGACCGGGTTCGCTGGCCGGCAGGCCGAACTCCGCCGGGTACTGCACGTCCACCAGGTAGAGTCCAAACGGCGGCGCGGTAACGCCGCCGGCGGTGCGGTCCCGCGCCGCCAGCACTTCGCCCACCCATTCCGGCGGCCGCTCGCCCCGCCCCACCGCCATCAGCACGCCGGTGATATTGCGCACCATATGGTGCAGGAAGGCGTTGGCGCTGATTTCAATGACGATCAGCTGCCCCACCCTGGCCAGGTCCAGCCGGGTGACTTCCCGTACCGGGCTCTTGGCCTGGCACTGGCTGGCGCGGAAACTGTTGAAATCGTGCCGCCCCAGCAGGTACCGGGCGCCGGTGCGCATGGCTTCGAGGTCCAGCGGGTGCTGGGTCCAGGTGACCTCGGCCGCGGCCTGGGCCGAGCGTGTCGGCGCACTGTGGATCAGGTAGCGATAGCTGCGCGCGCGCGCGGAGAAACGCGCATGGAACTGCGGCGGCACTTCCTGCGCCCAGCGTACCCGCACCGCATCCGGCAACTTGGTGTTCACGCCCTGGACCCAGGCGCGCGCGGGCCGGATCGCCGCGGTATCGAAGTGAATCACCTGGTTGGTGGCGTGAACGCCGGCATCGGTGCGCCCGGCGCAGACCAGCGTCACCGGTTCGGCCGCGATCGCCGACAGGGCTTTTTCCAGGTAGGCCTGCACGGTGGCAGCGGCGGATTTCTGCTTCTGGAATCCGTGCAGGTGGGCGCCGCAGTATTCCACGCCCACGGCGATACGCCGCAGGCCCGCGGGCAGCTGCTCGCCGGGGGGCACTTCGCCATTGGGCTTGTACTGGTACTCGGAAGGCATTGGCTCTGGCCTGCAATCGGTAAAAAAATGCCATAAAAAAACCCCGCAGCCAGTGCGGGGTTTTGCCTCGCTGGCAGCGGCTTAAGAGAGGCGCTCCAGCATCTCGCGGGCCCGCGACTTGTACTCGTCACCGCCCTCCTCGGCCACCTCTGCGAGGATATCCCTGGCACCATCCTTGTCGCCCATGTCGACATACGCCTGGGCCAGCTCCAGCTTGGTGCTCAGCTCGTCACTGCCTTCCAGCAGGTTGAGTTCCGAGTCCAGGTCGCCTTCCAGGTCGAAATTCAGGTCGCCGAATCCGGCACTGCCGCTTTCAGCACCCGCAGCGGACGCAGCTGCACCGCTGCCGGCCGTCTCGACTTCCGGCTCCAATGCGAGTGTAGAGGCTTCCCCAGTGCTTGCAGCTTCACTGCCCGCACTCGCCGCAGTGTCGGCGCCGGCGGAGAGCTCGCCATCAAACTCGTCCAGGTCGATGGAGTCCAGGTCCAGGCCGGAACCCATGTCGTCACCGAACCCCTCCAGGTCGTCCAGGGACAGGTCGTCGGCAGCAGCGGATTCGGTGGACAGGTCAGCACCTGTGTCCGCACTTGCAGTGTCGGTGGAGGGGCTCTCGAACTCCAGGGTTCCGAAATCGTCACCCGCAGTATCGCCTGCCGCAGGTGCGCCAGAGGAGGTGGAGCCAAACTCCAGGTCACCTGAACCGGCTTCCTCGCTCTCCTCCATCGGGGACAGGTCGAGGTCGAAATCCAGGCCACCGTCTTCCTGGCCCGCGTCCTGCCCGGCGATTTCGGCGCTGCCAAATTCATCGCTGCCGGCAGTGGTATCGGCACTGCTGAAATCATCGTCCAGGTCGAGCGACAGGGAATCCAGGGATTCCTGTTCAGCCGGTGCATCCTGCCCGGCATCGCCGGAACCCAGGTCCGCCGACATCAGGTCGTCGAAATCAAAGCTATCGTCGCTCTCACCTGCACCACTGCCAGCCTTGTCACTGCTGAAGTCGTCGCCCAGATCCAGGTCGAGGGAGAAGTCCTCGTCGCCGCCGGCATCGGGCCCGCTGGCGAAATCACTGTCATCGCCCAGATCCATGGTCAGGTCGTCCAGCAGGTCGCTGCCGCCAGACTCCTGGCCGCCGGAGCTTTCGGCGCTGCCAAAGTCACTGTTGAAGTCGCCGTCGAATGAGGAGCTCATATCGTCGAGCTGCATCGCTTCCAGGGACTCACTGGTAAAGCCATCCTCGGGCCCCTCGAAGGGGCCGGCGCCGTCGATGCTCTCACGCAGGCGCGCGGCACGGTCGGCGGCGGGGCCATCGCTGACGCTCAACAGCTGGCGGTAGTGATCGTCAAATTTGCCGATATCCTGCTGGTGCGCGTAGACCTCCAGCAGCATCAGGCGGGCATCGACATTGTTCGGGTCCTGCTGCAGGCCCGCCACCAGCTTGCCCTCGGCATCGCCGTACTGGCCCAGTGACAGGTGGATCTCGGCCTCGGACACGGGATCACCGGTATCGACATCGTCGAACTGGTCCATGTCGAAGTTATCCTGGGTCTCGAAGGACTCCACCGCGGCCAGGCTTTCATCTTTCTCGTCGATTTCCGGTGCGTCGGCGAGGGAGCGCTCGGCCGCCATCTCCGCCTCCACCTGGCGCATGGCCTCCTCTTCTTCCTTGCGGCGACGCCAGCTGACGAAACCGACGATACCCAGCAGGAGAACGCCGGCACCGATACCGATCAGCTGGATGTTTTCCATCAGGCGCTCAACCAGGGTCGGCTCCGGCTTGGTCTGCACGCTGACCACGCGATTGCGGGCATCCTCCGGTTGCGCGGCCTCCTCCGGCTCGGCTTCGGTTTCCCCGGCCTCGCTGGCGGCAACGTCACCTGTGGTTTCCCCGGCTGCCAGCTCCTCACCGGTAGCCTCTACACCATCAGGCTCCGTCGCCGCAGTAGCGTCCCCAGCGGACTCCCCGGCGGCGGCCTGCACCGCAGCCATCTCCTCGTTGGAGACCTCCACCAGGCGTTCCATGGTGTCGATCTGCTCGTCGAGCTCGGAGATGCGCTCTTTCAGTTCTTCATTTTCGAGCTGGGACTTGTCCAGCTCTTCCTCGCTGACCGCGAGTTCACCCTGCAGTGCCGCACTGTCTTCGGCGCCGCTGCCGGAACCGGACTGCACAGACTCGTTGTCACCCGGCGCGGCCAGGCTCACGCGACCCTCGACGGTGTCGCTGCTACCGGCATCATCGCTCGCCGCACGCGCGTCCAGCGGTGCGCCGGTGGCCTCTTCGGCAGCACCGATACGCTGGCGCCAGGCATCGTTCTGCGATGCCACCTGCGACACTGCGTCACCGCGGGAGACCGCGCGCACTTCAGCCACTTCCGGCAACCGCAGGACCGCGCCTTTTTTCAGCAGGTTGATATTGCCATCGATAAACGCTTCTGGATTGAGGCGCTGGATTGCCAGCATGGTCTGCTGCACCGAGACATCGCCATGGGTGCGGGAATCACGGGCGATTTCCCACAGGGTCTGGTTGGCGGCCACCGGGCCGTAAACCTGGCTGCCGCCGGTCTCAGCACCGCTCGACTGCCGCTCGAGCTCCATCGGCTCCTCGGCCGCAGGCTGCTGGGGCTGGGACTGGGGCTCAGGCTCGGGACGGGGCTCCGCTGGGGCCTCGCGGGTCGGCCGCGGGGCCTGCTCCTCAACCCGGGGACGCTGCTGTGGTGCGGGCGCGGGTTGCGGGGCTGCGGGCTGGCGACGCACCTGCTGGCGCTCGCGCTCGGCGGCGCGCACGGGTTGTTGTGCGGCGCTGCTGGAGAAAGCCGGCAGGTCCATCAGCAGTGTGTACTCCCGCAGCAGCCTGCCGCTGGGCCAGCGGGTTTCCACCAGGAAGTTCAGGAAGGGTTCGCGAATCGGGCGGTTACTGGAAACCCGGATTACCGGTTGGCCACCGGAGTGATCGACTTCGAACTTGAGATCGGTAAGCAGGTAAGTGCGGTCGACGCCGGCCCGCTCGAAATCATCGGGGTTGGCCAGGCGTACCTTGATCTCGCCATCGGCGAGACCGCGAGTCTGCAGTAGTGCAATCTGCGCTTCGAGAGGCTCATTGAGCGTCGAATTCAGTTTGATTTCACCCAGGCCGAGCGCCAGAGCCGCGTTGCCACTCAGTGCGCTGACCATACCCACAGCAAGCGCCAGCTTTCGCACACGCATATCCGATTCCCTTTATTGTTAGAATCACCGGCCCGCCAGCGGGTAAATTCCGCTCGACGCCGGTTTACTGTACAGTAAATATCCAATGAAGCGGCTGCCGCTTCGACTGCCTCTCACCGCTGGCGATTAAATCGCCACCCCCAAGCAAAGCAATGTTGAGAATACACCTTCACTATAACGGCTAAGTATTAAATATCAGTGGTTTTTTAGCAACAACTGGACAATCTGTACACAATTGATTGCCAGGTCTTTGCGCAAATTGTCGGATGCTGCACAAAAATTAATCTGCCGCCGGCTGAGCAGGCTCTGCCGCAGCCGTCCCACCAGGGTGATATCACCGCCGACGGAATCCTGTGCCGAGGGCCGCTCCTCCAGTTTCAGGCCGGTGCCGTTGCGCAGCAGCGCACGCAGCTGGTCCAGGTCCGCCTCTTCCTTCAGCACCACCCGCAGGTTGGCCAGCTGCCCGTGGAAAACCGATGCGGTATTGATACAGGCATCCACCGCAATATCCTCACCCAGCAGGCGCCGCAGGTCGTGTACCAGCGCCAGCTCCCGCAGGCTGTGGCCACTTTCCAGCAGGGCATCGCTGGAACTCAGCTGGTTGAACGCCAGCCGCTGGCCGACTTCCGGATCAATCTCCACATCCTGCGCGTTGAACATGCGAGCGGTCTGCGCCGCCATGGAATCGACCGCCGCCTTGCCCAGCGCGGACACCGGCTGGTTGAGCTGTACTTCCACCGCCTGTACACGATCCCGCAGTGGCAGCAGTGCCTCGGCCACCATGGCCGCGCCGGCGGCCGGCAGCGCCAGTACATGGCGTTCCGCGCCGGCAATGGCATTGGCATTGAGCAGCGGGTGCACCACCGCCACACTCTCGTCGCCGCGGGTATTGTCGGAGGCATCCAGCACCCAGGCCCCGGCGTCTTCTGCCGCAGCCAGCGCCGCCTGCCCGGCGGCACCGCCCTTGAGCAGCAGCACCACCTGCTGCGGGCCGAAGGCAAACTGCTCCAGCGACTGTACGGTGATGTTGCGGTTGGCGAAAACCTGCGGATCCACCTCGCTGTCCTCCTCGTCGAGCAGGCGCAGCTGCTCGGGCAGCACCGTCTTGCGTTCCTCGAGGATTTCCAGCAGTGGAGAGAAGGCGGCGTTATCCACCCCGACGATTACCAGTTCGCGGTCGGTTTCTGCGGCTTGCTCGGACATTGGATTTACTTCCAGAAATGGATTGCACTGAGAGAGGCCGCGATTATACCGATTGGCTTTTCTGTGACCAGTGAAGCAGGTCCGGCGATGCAATCCCTGGCGGCCCGCGGATACAGGATGACTCAGATAGGAAAGCGGAACCGGCCCCGGTCTCCCCCTGCCAGGCCAACGAACTCCACCGCTCCCCCGGCCTCGGTCAATGCGGCACCGGTGTAGGGGTCACGCAGCCCCGGTACCCGGACAGCATTGCCATCACGCAGGTAGGTCGCCCGGAGTACCGCACGCCGCGCACCCTCCAGGTCCGCGACGCGAACCCGGTAATCGGTGTAGTTGGGGTAGCCCCAGTCATGCTCGAGCAGCCAGCCCGTCAGGTTATAGGCCCGGAGGCCATCGTCCCCTGCCAATTCCAGCGGCCCTGCCGCCACCCGCCCCGGTAACTGGGACAGGGGGACATCCAGGTAATCGATCCAGGCCACCACCTTCCGCGCATGGCGATTCATCGAGTCCTGCACCTGGAACAGTGGGCGGGCAAGTAACTTCAGGGGATCCGCCAGGTCCCGCTCACTGAGCATCAATGTGATCAAGTTTGATCCATACCGCCACTCGCCAGCCATCACCCGCGACATGGAAAGTTCACTGTCGCCGAACGGGTCACGCCAGCTTTCGGGAACCCCCTCACCGCCAGCCCCACCGGCCCGGGCCAGGCGTGCCAGCACCACGTTCCCGGACTCAAAATGCCGGCGGATCGCAGCGGCGGCGATCATCTTGGTAATCAGCAGGTCCGATTCGCCCAACAGCAAACGCCAGAAACGAAGGTCCTGCTGCAGCATGGCCCGTACCCGCGCGGCATCGCCCCGGCCGGCAGCCAAGCGGGCCTCCGACATCAGCATTTTCTGTCCGTCCATGATCGACTGGAACGGCACGAACGGGATCGATGCATTCTCGGGCACCACCCCCCGCCATGCAGGTAATGCCACCAGCAACCGGTAGCGCTCCAGGAGCCAGCGCTCCGAGTCTATCCAGCTGGCGAGCTCGCTATCCGGCGATGTCATCGCCGCCATATGGCTCTGGGCAATCTCGGCGTGGGCCGCAGCGCGATCACGGGACCGGGAATAATACTCCCCGGGTGGGTGGTCCGGACCCGCGGCACCTCTTTCGCCCGCGGCGGCAATCCAGTTGAGCCGCTTGCGCCCCCATTCTACCGGTGAGTAACCGCGGGCTATCTCGAAACCACTGGCAAACACAAACGCATTGTCTGCATCGGCGATCTCCGGCCGCTCATCCAACAGCGCACGCAGTCGCTCAGCCTCTGGCCCCGGCGGCACATCGCGTAAATTGACGACGATCAATGCGCCATAAATCGCACAGATGACTGCGAGGGAGTAAGCGACAAGCCTGGCAACGCGTTTCATTGGGGATTCTCCTGGTAGCAAGCGCCATTGCCAGCGCGCTCCCCCTAAAACTACGAAGGGCCGCAGCGGCAGTCAAATGCCACGGCGACCCTTCGGGATCACTGGCCACCCGGGCGGGTGGCGCAGTGGTTGTTTACAGCTTACCCAACAGGATCAGCAGCACGCGGCGCAGCGGCTCGGCGGCGCCCCACAGCAGCTGGTCACCCACGGTAAAGGCGTTCAGGTACTCGGGACCCATACTCAGCTTGCGCAGGCGGCCCACCGGGATATCCAGCTTGCCGGTCACCGCGGTCGGGGTCAGCTGCTCCAGGGTAGCCTCGCGCTCATTGGGTACCACATTGACCCAGTCATTGGCGCCGCCGATCAGCTGCTCGATGTCGCCCATGGGAACATCTTTCTTCAGCTTCACGGTGAAGGCCTGGCTGTGGCAGCGCATGGAACCGATACGCACGCAGGTACCGTCCACCGGCACGGGGCTGTCGGTACCGAGGATCTTGTTGGCCTCGACCTGGGCTTTCCACTCCTCGCGGCTCTGGCCGCTCTCCATCTGCGTATCGATCCACGGCAGCAGGCTGCCCGCCAGCGGCGCGCCGAACTCGGCGGTGGGGAATGCGCTGGAACGCATGCTCTCGGCCACCTTGCGGTCAATTTCCAGGATGGCGCTGGCCGGGTCCGCCAGCTCGCTGGCAACGCCGTCGCGGATGGCCCCCATCTGGGAGATCAGCTCGCGCATGTGCTTCGCGCCGGAGCCACTGGCAGCCTGGTAGGTCTGGGCGGAAACCCACTCCACCAGGCCTTCCCTGAACAGGCCGCCGAGGCCCATCAGCATCAGGCTGACAGTGCAGTTGCCGCCGATATAATTCTTTACACCTGCGTCGATACCGCGGTCGATAACGCCGCGGTTCACCGGGTCCAGTACGATCAGGGCGTCGTCGTCCATGCGCAGGCTGGAGGCGGCGTCGATCCAGTAACCGTCCCAGCCCTTGTCACGCAGCTGCGGGTAGACCTTCTTGGTGTAGTCACCGCCCTGGCAGCTGACGATCGCATCCAGCTCCGCCAGCGCGTCGATATCAAAGGCGTCACCCAGAGGGGCCACTTCGCGACCGATGTTTGGCGCCTTGCCGCCGGCATTGGAGGTGGAGAAAAATACCGGCTCGGCGATATGGGTGAAATCGTTCTCTTCCAGCATACGGCCCATAAGGACGGAGCCGACCATACCGCGCCAGCCAATAAAACCTACTTTTTTCATTTCAATAATCCTGTAATTCCTGTGTGTCCGGTTCGCCTGCGACCAGGCTCCTGTAAAGATGGATTGACCTTGTTATTGAAATTAGAAAGCGGCCACCACTGCTGCGCCCATTTCCGCGGTGGATACCTTCCTGCTTCCCTCAGTGTAGATATCAGCGGTGCGCAGTCCGTCGTCGAGTACCTTGCTCACGGCCTGTTCGATCGCGTCTGCGGCCTCGCCCATTCCGAGCGAGTAACGCAGCATCATTGCCGCTGACAGGATAGTCGCCAGCGGGTTGGCAATGCCCTGGCCGGCAATATCCGGTGCCGAGCCGTGGCAGGGTTCGTAGAGACCGAAGCCGGTCTCGTTCAGGGACGCCGACGGCAGCATGCCGATGGAGCCGGTAAGCATGGCCGCCGCATCCGAGAGGATGTCACCGAACATATTGCCGGTCACCATCACGTCGAACTGCTTGGGCGCACGCACCAGCTGCATGGCCGCATTGTCGACATACATATGGGTCAGTTCCACGTCCGGGTACTCCGGCGCCAGCCGGTCCATCACCTCGCGCCAAAGCACGGTCACTTCCAGCACATTGGCCTTGTCCACTGAACAGAGCTTGCCGCCGCGCTTCTGAGCCGCCTCGAAGGCGGTGCGGCCGATGCGCTCGATTTCCGACTCGCTGTAGACGTAGGTGTTATAGCCCTGCTGCTCGCCGTTCGCGAGCAGGCGAATACCCCGCGGCTCACCGAAATAGATACCCCCGGTCAGTTCGCGCACGATCAGGATATCCAGCCCGGACACCACTTCCGGCTTCAGCGACGAGGCCTCGGCCAGCTGCGGGTACAGGATGGCCGGGCGCAGGTTGGCGTACAGGCCCAGGCGGCTGCGGATCTTCAGCAGGCCTTTTTCCGGGCGGATCTCGCGGTCCAGGGTATCCCACTTGGGTCCACCCACTGCACCCAGCAGCACAGCGTCGCACGCGCCGGCCTCGTCCAGGGTGGCGTCGGTGAGCGGCTCACCGGATTCATCGATGGCGGCACCGCCGATCTTGCCCTGCTTGAAGTTCAGGCCCAGGCCGAATTTCTTGTCTGCGGCTTCCAGCACCGCCACCGCCTGTTCGGTGATTTCCGGGCCGATACCGTCGCCCGGGAGGATCATGATGTTCTTGCTCACGAATCTGCCTTTTCTTGTGTGGGATACCATCGGCGGCATCCCTTTTCCCTCGCCATTCCGACCGCGGCCGGCCCGGCGGTTTAAGATTTTACTTCACTGCGTCAAACAGCCACGGCGCCTGCTCGCGGCGCTTCTTCTCGTAGGCGCGGATTGCATCCGCATCTTCCAGCGTCAGGCCGATATCGTCGAGGCCGTTCAGCAGGCAGTGCTTGCGAAACTCATCCACCTCGAACGGGATGGCGCTGCCGTCGGGCTTTACCACCTGCTGCTTTTCCAGGTCGATGGTCAGCGCGTAGCCTTCCTGCGCGTACATTTCCTCGAACAGCTGCTCCACCACCGCTTCATCCAGCACGATCGGCAACAGGCCGTTCTTGAAGCAGTTGTTGAAAAAGATATCGGCAAAGCTCGGCGCAATCACCGCGCGGAAACCGTAATCATCCAGTGCCCAGGGGGCGTGTTCGCGGCTGGAACCACAGCCGAAATTCTTGCGCGCCAGCAGCACCGAGGCGCCCTGGTAGCGCTCGAAGTTGAGCGGGAATTCCGGGTTCAGCGGCCGCTTCGAGCAGTCCTGTCCCGGCGCGCCCTCGTCAAGGTAACGCAGTTCGTCAAACAGGTTGGGGCCGAAGCCGGTGCGCTTGATCGACTTGAGAAACTGCTTGGGAATGATCAGGTCAGTGTCCACGTTGGCGCGGTCCATGGGGGCGACCAGGCCCTGGTGTTGGGTAAAGGCTTTCATCAGGCAGTCTCCCCTACAGCTACAAACTCACGCACATCGACAAAGTGGCCGGCAATCGCCGCCGCCGCGGCCATGGCCGGGCTCACCAGGTGGGTCCGGCCACCATAACCCTGGCGCCCCTCGAAATTGCGGTTGGAGGTGGAGGCGCAGTGCTCACCCGCGCCCAACTTGTCGGCATTCATCGCCAGGCACATGGAACAGGAGGGCTCGCGCCATTCAAAACCTGCTGCGGTAAACACTTCGTGCAGCCCCTCTTTCTCTGCCTGCGCCTTGACCGCCTGGGATCCCGGGACAATCAGCACCTGCTTGACGCTGTCGGCTTTGCGACGGCCCTTCGCCACCGCCGCCGCCGCCCGCAGGTCCTCGATACGGGAGTTGGTGCAGGAGCCGATAAACACGCGGTCGAGCTGGATATCGCCAATCGCCTGGCCGGCACTGAGGCCCATGTATTCCAGCGCACGCTCGATACCCGCGCGGCGAGTCTGGTCCGCCTCGACAGCCGGGTCCGGGACCCGCGCATTCACCGAAGCCACCATTTCCGGCGAGGTACCCCAGCTTACCTGCGGCTCGATCTCTTCCGCCGCCAGCTCCACCACGGCATCGAAAACGGCATCGTCATCGGAATGCAGGCGGCTCCAGTTTTCCACCGCCCGATCCCACTGCTCGCCTTTCGGTGCGTAGGGCTTGTCCTTTACATAGTCCAGGGTGACCTGGTCCACCGCCACCATGCCGGCGCGGGCACCGGCCTCGATGGCCATGTTGCAGATGGTCATACGACCTTCCATCGACAGGCCCCGGATCGCCGAGCCGCCAAACTCGATGGCATAGCCGGTGCCACCGGCAGTGCCGATCTTGCCGATAATGGCCAGCACCACGTCTTTCGCAGTGACACCCGGGCCCAGCTCGCCGTCCACGCGCACCAGCATGTTCTTCATTTTCTTCTGGATCAGGCACTGGGTGGCCATCACATGCTCCACCTCGGAGGTGCCGATGCCATGGGCCAGCGCGCCCAGGGCACCGTGGGTGGAGGTATGGGAGTCACCGCAGACCACGGTCATGCCCGGCAGCGTGGCACCGGTCTCCGGACCGATAACGTGCACGATGCCCTGGCCCGGCTCGTTGATGCCGAACTGGACCACCTCGAAGTCGTTGCAGTTCTCGTCCAGGGTTTGCACCTGGATGCGCGACACTTCATCGCGGATACCGGCAACACCCCCGGCGCGCTCACCCGCGTGGGAGGGCACATTGTGGTCCGGTGTCGCCACCAGGGAGTCCTTGCGCCAGAGACCGCGACCGGCGAGCCGCAGGCCTTCAAATGCCTGCGGGGACGTCACCTCGTGGATCAGGTGGCGGTCGATATAGATCAGTGCGGTGCCGTCTTCGCGGCTCTTGACCAGGTGGTCCTGCCAGAGTTTGTCGTAAAGCGTCTGCCCGGCCATGGCCGTCTCTCCTCTTCTTGTGATTGGCGCAGTCTAGGCGGGGCGTTACATAACATCAATTTATATTTATTATAAGAACAAGTCGCATATGGAATGATTCTGGGGAACACCATTGCGGCCCGGGATATCGATATTCACAACGAGTGGAGCAAGCAATTTGGAAATCCAGTGGCTGAAAGCCTTCCTGAGCATCGCCGAGCAGGGCTCGGTGTCCGAGGCCGCCGCAGAGCTGCACCTGACCCAACCCGCCGTTTCCAAGCGCCTGGCGGCCCTGGAGCAGCAACTGGGCACCCCCCTGTTCGACCGCATCGGGCGGCGACTGCAGCTGACCGATGCCGGCCGCGCGCTGCTGCCGCGGGCACGGCATATCCTCAATGAGGTCAGTGATGCCGAACGCGAACTCCGGGCCCTGGGTGGCGAGGTGGCCGGCAGCCTGCGTATCGCCACCAGCCACCACGTGGGGCTGCACCACCTGCCACCGGTTCTGAAGGCATTCAGTACCCGCTACCCGGACGTGGCGCTGGATATCGACTTTGTCGATTCCGAGCAGGCCTACGAGGCACTGATGGCGGGCGAGTACGAGCTGGCGGTGGTCACCCTGGCACTGAAGGAATACCCGAACCTGGAAGCCCGTGTCATCTGGCCCGACCCCTGCGTGGTGGTGGCGGCGCCCGAGCATCCACTGGCGCAACTGCCCTCCCTGGACCTGGCCGACCTGGCCCGCTACCCGGCCATCCTGCCGGATCTGAACACCTACACCGGCCGCCTGATCAAGCGCGAGTTCGACGCCCAGGGCCTGAAACTGACCGCCAAGCTGGCCACCAATTTCCTCGAGACCATCAAGATGATGGCCGGTGTCGGCCTGGGCTGGAGCGTGCTGCCGCAGACCCTGGTGGACGACAGCCTGGCGGTACTACCCGTCGACAAACTGAATATCCTCCGCAACCTGGGCGTTATCAGCCATCGCGCACGCACCCTCAGCAATGCCGCCAGCGCGCTACAGCAACTGTTGCTGCAGGCCGCCGCGACGAACAAGCAGGAATAACCGGCGCAAAAATTGAGCAAGGTCACAGATTGGCCCAGAAATGTGCCCTTGACACGTTTGCAAGGGGAAAAAAATAGTAAACTGCGCGCCAATTCCAATAAGGAGGCAGCAATGAAAAAAACCAGCCTGGCCATCTGCATGGCCCTAGCCAGTGGCGCCGCCAGCGCCGACACCATCCTCGGCTTTGACGCCACTGCCGGCGTGTGGATGCCGTCCTACAGCGGCGACGTTGGCCAGGACAACTTCGATATCGAGGAATTCAGCCCGGCCGAGGACAATGTCACCTTCCTGCAGGCGGCGCTGGAGCACCCGATTCCCCTGGTGCCCAACATCATGCTGTCCCACAGCGGCATCGAGACCGATGGCGTAACCCGGTTGAGCGACTTCGTCGAGTTTGGCGATGAAACCTTCATCGCCGGTACCGAGGTTTCCTCCAATCTCGACCTGACCCATACCGACGCCACCCTTTACTATGAAATCCTCGACAACTGGGTGAACCTGGACATCGGCTTCACTGCTCGCCAGTACAGCGGCGAGCTGCAGCTGGACAGCGCCTTCCAGTCCGAGAACATCGAGCTGTCCGGCGTACTGCCGATGGCCTACGGCATGGCCCGCTTCGACCTGCCGTTCAGCGGCTGGTCCGTGATTGCCCAGGGCAATGCCACTGGCTACAACGGTGACTCCCACACGGACATCACTGCCAAGGTGCGCTGGGATTTCGCGCCGGCCCTGGACTTTGCCGTCGAAGGCGGTTACCGCAGCATGACCCTGGACCTGCAGGAGCTGGACGAACTGGAGAGCAACCTGGATATCAGCGGGCCTTATATCGGCCTGAACCTGCACCTGTAACCGGGCAGCGGGCAAACGAAAAAAGGCGGCCAACTGGCCGCCTTTTTTGTGCCCGATGGTCTGTGCTCTCGGGCCCGGTTACGCCTGGCTGCCCACCGTTACCACGCCGGGGTTCACATCCCCGTTCTGGGCCCGCTGGCGCAGTACGTGGTCGATCAGCACCAGTGCCGTCATGGCCTCGGCGATCGGTGTCGCGCGGATACCCACGCAGGGATCGTGGCGGCCCTTGGTCACCACCTCGATCGGGTTGCCGTGCGTATCGATACTCTTGCCCGGAATCCGCAGGCTGGAGGTAGGCTTGAGGGCGATATGGGCCACCAGGTCCTGGCCGCTGGTTATGCCACCCAGCACGCCGCCGGCGTTGTTGGACAGGAAACCCTCCGGGGTGATCTCGTCGCGGTGTTCGGTGCCCTTCTGCTCCACGCTGTCGAAGCCGGCCCCGATCTCCACCCCCTTGACCGCATTGATGCTCATCAGGGCATGGGCCAGGTCCGCGTCCAGGCGATCAAAGATCGGCTCCCCCAACCCGGCGGGCACGCCGCTGGCGTGCACCGAGATGCGCGCCCCGATGGAATTGCCCTCCTTGATCAGCGCCTGCATGTACTCCTCCATTTCCGGCACCTTGTCGGCGTCCGGGCAGAAGAAGGGATTCTGTCCCACCTGTTCCCAGTCCAGCTTCTCCACCCGGATCGGGCCCAGCTGGGACAGGTAGCCCCGCACCTCGATACCGTACTGCTGGCGCAGCCATTTCTTGGCGATGGCACCGGCGGCCACCCGCATGGCGGTTTCCCGGGCAGAGGAACGCCCGCCACCACGATAGTCGCGGATGCCGTATTTCTGCCAGTAGGTGTAATCCGCGTGGGCGGGACGCACCTGTTCGGAGATATTGGAGTAGTCCTTGGAACGCTGGTCGGTATTCTCGATCAGCAGGCCGATGGGCGTGCCGGTGGTCTTGCCCTCGAACACGCCGGACAGGATCTTCACCGCATCCGCCTCGCGGCGCTGGGTGGTATAGCGGGAAGTGCCCGGCTTGCGGCGGTCCAGCTCCAGCTGGATCTCCTCGGCACTGATCTCCAGCCCCGGCGGGCAGCCGTCGACGATACAGCCCAGCGCCGGGCCGTGGCTCTCGCCAAAGGAGGTGACACAAAACAGCTTGCCAAAGGTATTGCCGGACATAGATTCGCTTCCGTGACTTCCGCTCAGTCTTCAGTGATTTGTTCGGTGCCCGGGCATTCCACGTGCATTTATCGGGCAAAGGCGGGGCATTATAGAGGATTGCGCCGACTTGTGCCGGTGCGCAATCCCCTGCGGCTCAGCTGGCCTCGAACTGAGGGCGGTAGGCCAGCAGGTCCTCGCGGCTGATGACGAACACGCCATGGCCGCCATCGGCGAACTCCGGCCACATAAACGGCACCCCGGGGAAGGCCCGCTCCAGCGCCTCCCAGCTGTTGCCCACCTCGCACACCAGCAACCCGTCCGGCTGCAGGTGGTCGGCCGCCTCCAGCAACAGGCGACGGGTGAAATCCAGCCCGTCGTCGCCGGAGCCCAGGGCAATCTCCGGTTCAGCGCGGTATTCCGCCGGCATCTCCGCCAGGTCGCGGGCATCCACATACGGCGGGTTGCACACGATCAGCTCATAACTGCAGCCCTCCAGCCCGTCGAACAGGTCAGACTGCACGGCGCGCACGCGCTCGTTCAGCTGGTGGCGGTTGATATTGACCTGCGCCACTTCCACCGCGCCGGAAGAGATATCGCTGAGGTCGACCCGCGCCTCCGGGAAGGCATCGGCGCAGGCAATACCAATACAGCCACTGCCGCAGCACAGGTCGAGGATCGCCAGCGGCTCGACCTGCAGCCAGGGCTCGAAGCCACTGCGGATCAGCTCGCCGATGGGCGAGCGCGGCACCAGTACGCGGCTGTCCACATAGAAGGTCATACCGCAGAAATGCGCTTCATGGGTCAGGTAGGGGGCCGGCAGGCGCTCCTGCACGCGCCGCTCGAGAATCGCCATCACCTCACGGCGCTCCTCCATGGCCAACCGCGCCTGCAGCACCTCGGGCTTGCTGTCCATGGGCAGGTGCAGCGTATGCATCACCAGCAGCAGGGCCTCGTCCCAGGCATTGTCGGTGCCGTGGCCGAACCAGAGACCGGCTTCCCCGAATCGGCTGGCGCCCCAACGCACAAAGTCCAGCAGGGTCTGCAGCTCGTGCAGGGAGGCCTCACGCTTCTCGATCATTCACTCTATCCTTTTTACTGACTGGGCCGGGGCGGAATTACGCCCCGGCAATGATCCACTGGCCCTGGCGCAGAGTAAAACATCCCTGGCCGCCCGGCGGTTCTTTACTCAAACATGACAAAAGCTTAGGGTAGCGCACCCGCCCCTCGGGCTGAGATATTGGAACTGGACCAGATGAACGAACACTACGCGCGAATTATTGAGGCAATCGGCGAAGATCCGCAACGCCCGGGCCTGAAGGACACCCCCAAGCGCGCCGCCAAGGCGATGCAATACCTGACCCAGGGCTACCAGCAATCGCTGGACGATATCGTCAACGAGGCCATCTTCCCCTCCGACTGCAGTGAGATGGTACTGGTCAAGGATATCGAGCTCTACTCCCTGTGCGAGCACCACCTGCTGCCGTTTATCGGCAAGGCACACGTGGCCTATATCCCCAACGGCAAGGTGCTGGGCCTGTCCAAGGTGGCGCGCATCGTCGATATGTTCGCCCGGCGCCTGCAGATCCAGGAACAGCTCACCGTGGAGATCGCCGAGACCATCCAGGATGTCACCGGCGCGGCGGGCGTCGGCGTGATCATCGAGGCCAAGCATATGTGCATGATGATGCGCGGCGTGGAGAAACAGAATTCGGTAATGAAGACCTCCGCCATGCTGGGTTCCTTCCGCAGCCAGCAGGCCACCCGGACCGAATTCCTGTCCCTGATTCGCTAAAATGCGTTAACGCGGCGCAGGGAAGCGCGGCGATGGAGCTGTCGCGCTCACCGCTGCGCAGTGAACCTGTAAAGAGTGCCACGGGGGCCGCACAGAGATATCGCGCGGCCCCAGTATTCACGGAGAGAAACCATGCCCCACCTGGTGATCGAGTACGCTGAGAAGCTGGAAGACCATATTTCCATCCCGGCACTGGTCAGCACCGCGCAGGAGGCCATGAACCGCTCCGGCCTGTTCGCCCCCCACACCATCAAGACCCGGGCGCTGCCCTACCGGCACTTTATCGCCGGGGAGAAGGGAGGCAGCTTTATCCACGCGGAAGTGCGCCTGCTGGATGGGCGCAGCGAGCGCGAGCGGGAAGAGCTCAGCTCCGCGGTCTTCAACGCCCTGTGCCAGTTCGCCGACGGTGTGCCGGCGGTCACGGTGGAGGTGCGGGAGATGGACCAGGGCTGCTATTCCAAGCGCCTGCCGTTCTGAGCCGGGACGCCTGCTAGCCATCCAACCCTGTGGTCTCGCGGCCAGGGGCCGCTCCTACGGGTACCTGCCCGAACCAGGCCCGTAGGGGCGCACCTTGTATGCGCCCGGGTGGCCCCCCATCCCCTCGCCCAACCCCGGCCACCTCGAGAACCCGAAACCGGATCGGACAACGCAAAAGCATCCTGACGAGCCCTGGGCGCACACAAGGTGCGCCCCTACACAGTTCGTGGCAATGACGACAGGAAAAAATTTAAGGGCGGCCCCTGAATGCGCCCGGGCGCCACGACACCCACGGTGTAAACATCATCCCCTATCCCCCTTGCCGGCATCCGGGATGACAAAAATGGTGACGCCGGACGAACGGCCGGGACCGTAGGGGCGCACCTTGTGTGCGCCCGGGACGGCAGGAAGGAATCCCCTTGCTTGAGAGGGCGAACACAAGGTTCGCCCCTACGGACTATCTCGCTGCAGCCTCAGCAAACCTACCGAATCGCAAAACCGGACGGACCGCAGGGGCAGAACAGGCGCGGGATCATTCGCCGCGCAGGAAGGGGCCGAACCACTCGGCGATTTCTTCCGCGCCCTCTTCCATATGCAGGTGGTGGCCGCCGTGCATCTCGCGCACGGCAATATTGGGAAACTGCTGTAGCAGTGGCCGCATCCTCTCGGGCATCCCCTCGATACCATCCATTGCCAGCACCAGCCGCACGGGAATCTCCGCTTGCTGGATACTCTCCAGGAAAGCGCGCACCTGGTCGCTGGTGAGCTTGCCGGTGGAAGTGGCCTTGAGGCGCGGGTCACTGCTCCAGGTGAAACCGTCAGCACTGGCGCGCGTGCCACGCTCGACGATGGCGCGGGCAGCTTCCCGGCTCAACTTGAACATACCGTTGCGGCGCGCCTCGGTGGCCTCGGCCAGGCTGGTGAACTGCCGCGGTCGCACGGCGCCATAACGGGCGCGCTGGGCGATGGCACGGGCAAGATTCTCCGGTGCCTCCTCCGCCCTGGCCGGCGGCGGCACCAGCCCATCCACAAGGGCCAGCCGCTCCACGCGGTTGGGGAAAGTGCCGGCGGTGAGCATGGAAGATACCGCCCCGCGCGAATGGCCGAGCAGGGAGAACCGGCGCCAGCCGAGTGCCTCACTGACCCCGATCACGTCTTCCACTTCCTCCCAGATGTTGTAATTGGCATCCCGGGAGCGATGGTAGCTCTGCCCGTGGCCGGCCATATCGATCGCCACCAGGTCGATCCCGCCCAGCAGCGGCGCCAGCCGGTCAAAGCTTGCACAGTTGTCGAGCCAGCCATGCAGGGCCAGCACCGGCACGCCATCGGGATCGCCCCAGCGTCGGGCGGCAATAGTCTTGTGATCGAATTCCAGGGTGATTTCGCGCGGGGATTCAGTCATGGGGCAACATCGTTAGAAACCAGCACCAGATAGTGCCGGGCCCGACCGGGACCGGCAATGACCTCCGGGGCCAGCATGGGTGTCGAGAGTGGACGCGGGGACAGGACGAATGGTGCGGCGTCCCGGCTAGACCTGCGGGTGCTGCAGCCAGGACAGGTCGGCGCAGCCGTTGGCCCAGACCTCGGCTTCCAGGCAGGCCAAGCTGGAGGTGCCCATGGGATGTGCCCCGGGACTGCCGCAGAGGCCGTTGACCAGGGAGCCCACCAGCGGCTGGTGGCTCACCAGCAGCAGCGGGAAGAGTGCCGCGCGGCCCAGGGCTTCCAGCACCTCCCGCGGATCGGTATCGCCCACCAGCAGGGGCTGGGTGTCCACAGGCTGCCGCAGGCGGCCGGCGACAATCTGCGCGGTCTGCTGGGTACGCACAAACGGGCTGGCCCAGATGGCGCGCACCTGCGCCAGCTCTTCGGCGCGTCGGTCGCAGATCCAGGCCACCTGTGCCCGGCCGCGATCGGTAAGCTGGCGCTCACTGTCCTCGCCCACCATCGGCTCGGCCTCGCCGTGGCGCAATATCAGTAGCTGCACGCTGAACCTCCCTGTTTCGCCACTGGCGGGGGCTGAGCCCCGCCGGATGGCTACGGACTACTTGTCGCTGTCGTCGTCCTTCCCGGTCTCCTTCTCCGGCTCCTTGCCCTTGTCGGCGCCGGCCTTGTCGCTGCTTTTGGTGGAACTGCCGGATCCACTGGACTTGGTCGAGCTGGACTTCGAAGAGCTGGACTTCGACGAACTGCTTTTGCTGGAGCTGCCCTTGCCGGTGCCGCCGGAGGCGCTCTTTTTGGCCGCCCCCTTGCTGGTGGATGCGGCGGGTTTGTCTTCGCCCTCGTCCTTCCCGGCACCCAGGGAGATGGGATCGTACACGCTCTGCCCCTGGGGCTCTTCATCGTCTTCGGAGACCACTTCGCCGTTTACTTCCTCGGCACTTTCATAGCCGGACAGGTCCTCGATGTCGGACTCGGGCCACTCGGCAAACGGGAAAGGTTTCTCTTCGGTGTTGTACACCAGGAATTGCAGGGTCTGGTACACGAAAGACGCGATCTGGTCCCCCAGGCGGCGCAGGTTGTCATTGGGGCCGCCGGAAAGAATCGAGAACAGGAACTGCAGTATCACCACCGCCAGCATGACGAAGCCGGCGATTTCCAGCAGCACTACGAACAGCACCATGTACAACAGGCGCATCCAGTGGTTGCCGGAGGTGATGTTTTTTTTCAGTTCTTCATTATCCATATTGTCTTTGCCCCTAGGGTTTAGCCGAATAGGCTACATCGAACGTTTGCGCGCCCGACATCAAATCGCGTATTACCTCCGGGATCGGGCGCTCTTCAAATAATATGGCGTGAATAGCGGAAACCAAGGGCATGTAGACGCCCAATTCATCCGCTTTGTGCTTAATCAGCCGAACCGTGTTCACGCCCTCGGCGACCTGACCGATTTCTGCGACAGCCTCCTCCAGGGCCCGGCCCCGTCCCACCAGGTAACCCACCCGGTAGTTGCGGCTCAGGTCCGAGGAACAGGTGAGGATCAGGTCCCCTACCCCGGCCAGCCCGATAAAGGTCATGGGATCGGCTCCCATCGCCTCGGCAAAGCGCATCATTTCCGCCAGCGCGCGGGTGATCAGCAGGCTGATGGTGTTCTGCCCGCGATCCAGCGCCACTGCCATGCCGGTGACGATGGCATAAATATTCTTCAGTGCCCCCGCCAGCTCCACGCCGAACACGTCGTTGCTGGAGTAGACCCGGAACGTCTCGGAATGCAGCACTTTCTGGATGGTGCTGCAAAGTTCCTCGTCCTCACTCGCGATCACGGTGGCGGTGTAGTGATCCGCGACAATCTCTTTCGCAAAATTCGGGCCGCTCAGCACCCCCACACGCATATCCGTGGTTTCCTCGCGCAGGATATCGCTCATCAGGTGGAAGCTGTCATGCTCGATACCCTTGGTAGTGGAAATCAGCATGGTGCCGGTGTCCAGCATGGGGGCAACGCGCTGCACCACCTCACGGAAAGACTTGCTGGGAATCGCCACGAATACAATCTGGCAACCGGCCAGTGCTTCCTCCAGGTCGCTGGTGACTTTCAGCTCCGGGTGCAGGGTGACACCGGGCAGGTAATAACGGTTCTCCCGCAGGTTGCGGCAGCTCTCCGCACGCTCTGGGTCGCGCATCCACTGGCGGGTATCGTGGCCGTTGCCGGCGACAATATTGGCAATCGCGGTACCGAAACTGCCGCCGCCCAGTACGGCAATGGAAAAGGGCTTAGAAGTTTCCGTCTGTGTCATACCTGTCCGATGGAATTGAGTAAGGGAATGGTAGTTGTTGTCGTCGAGCGGATTATAGAGGTCGAGCTGGCCCAGCCCAACGCGGGCGGGAAAAAAAAGTGATTATCGGTCAGTTTCCGCGCAGGCGGTGTGACCTGGCGGGCAAATCGAGCAAAAATCAAACAGGGCGGGGGTACATGGAGCGCGGCGCCAGGCCGGCGCGGGTGCGGGAAAATAAAAACCGCCGGCCCTTTCAGTCGGGACCGGCGGTCGCAAGCGGCGAAGCGGCTGCCTTAAGTGTTCAGCTCCAGCAGCAGCGCGTTCAGGCGGCGCACATAATCGGCCGGGTCCGTCAGCTGGTTGCCCGCTGCCAGGTTGGCCTGGTCCAGCAGGATATTGGTGAGGTCGGCGAAGCGGTCCTCATCCTGTTCCTGGTCCAGCCGCTGCACCAGCGGATGTGAGGGGTTCAGCTCGAAAATCGGCTTGGCTTCCGGCAGGGACTGGCCGGCCTGCTCGAGGATGCGGCGCATCTGCGGCCCCAGGTCCTGCTCGCTCACCACCAGGCACGCCGGTGAATCCACCAGGCGGGTGGTTGCGCGCACGTCCTCAACGCGGTTTTCCAGCACTTCCTTGACCCGCTCCACCAGCGCACCGGCGTCTTTCTCCACCTTCTCACGCTCGGCCTTGTCCTCGTCGGTCTCCGCCTCGCCCAGGTCCAGTGCGCCCTTGGCCACGTCCTGGAACGGCTTGCCATCGAACTCGGTCATATGGCCCACAAACCACTCATCCACCTGGTCGGTGAGCAGCAGCACCTCGATGCCCTTCTTGCGGAATACTTCCAGGTAGGGGCTGGACTTGGCAGTGGCAAAGTTGTCGGCGGCCACGTAGTAGATGTACTTCTGGCCATCCTGCATGCGGCCGGTGTAATCCTCCAGGGACTGGTCCTGCTTCGGCTCGTCGGTGTGAGTGGTGGAGAAACGCAGCAGCTTGGCGATTTTCTCCTTGTTGACGAAGTCTTCCGCCGGACCCTCTTTCAGTACATTGCCGAACAGGTTCCAGAATTTCTGGTATTCATCCGCGTCCTTCTTCGCCAGCTTGGACAGCATGTCCAGCACGCGCTTGGTCAGTGCGCTCTTGATGGCATCGGTGTTGCGGTCCTTCTGCAGGATCTCGCGGGACACGTTCAGCGGCAGGTCGTTGGAATCCAGCACGCCCTTGACGAAACGCAGGTACAGCGGCAGGAACTGCTCGGCGTCATCCATGATAAAGGTGCGCTGCACATAGAGTTTCAGGCCGCGGGAGGCATCGCGCTGGTACAGGTCGAACGGTGCGCGACCGGGGATATACAGCAGGCTGGTGTAATCCAGCGTGCCCTCGACACGGTTGTGGCTCCAGGTCAGGGGGTCGTCGAAGTCATGCGCGATATGCTTGTAAAACTCGCGGTACTCCTCGGCCTTGATATCGCTGCGCGGACGGGTCCACAGGGCCTGGGCGGCGTTGACAGCCTCGAACTCCGGCGCCTTGTCTTCCGGTTTCTCTTCCTCGTCCCCGGCCGCAGGCGCTTCCTCCTTCAGCATCTCCACCGGGATGGCGATGTGGTCGGAGTATTTCTTGATGATGGAGCGCAGGCGCCAGCCATCGGCAAATTCGCTGGCGTCATCTTTCAGGTGCAGCACCACGCGGGTTCCGCGCTGCGGCCACTCCACGTTCTCGACGGTGTACTCGGCCTCGCCGTGGCACTCCCAGTGCACGCCCTGGGCGGTATCGGCGCCGGCGCGACGGGTGAACACCTCCACCTTGTCGGCGACGATAAAGGCGGAGTAGAAACCCACCCCGAACTGGCCGATCAGGTGGGCGTCCTTCTGCTGGTCGCCGGTGAGGTTCTGCAGGAAGCTGGCCGTGCCGGAACGGGCGATGGTACCCAGGTTCTCGATCACCTCGTCGCGGCTCATGCCGATGCCGTTATCGGAAATGGTGAGGGTACCGGCGTCCTTGTCGAACTCGATGCGAATATGCAGGTCGGGATCTTCTTCCAGCAGCTCCGGCTTCGCCAGCGCCTCAAAGCGCAACTTGTCGGCGGCGTCGGAAGCATTGGATACCAGCTCGCGCAGGAAAATCTCCTTGTTGGAGTACAGCGAGTGGATCATCAGGTGCAGCAGCTGCTTGGCTTCCGTCTGGAAACCGTGGCTCTCTTTCTGGGCCTCGACGGTCATGGATAGGTCTCCCCTGTCACTTCATTCTGAACAGGGGGCTATATTGGGCCGCGGCCCGCGGTTTCAAGGGCCGCGGGGCCGGGGAAGAGAGGGGAATAGCAGACCGGGAAGTCGCTACTCGCCGGCCAGGGCGGTGGCCAGGTTGCCGTTACCGGTGATATCCACCACGAAATTGGCGGTCAGGTCGGAGATGACGCGCGACTCGGCGTTCATCAGGATAACAATGCCGATCTTGAGCTTCTCCGAATAGGCCACGGCGGCGCGGAATCCGGCCACCCAGCCACCGTGGTAGATGATGCGGTCGTCGCCGATGGTATACAGGCGCCAGCCCAGGCCGTAACCGGCATGGGACAGGTAGTCACGCCAGATGCGGTGGCGCATGTGACGGCGGGTTTCCACCCGCTCGGTGGTGATGTCGGCGATCACCTCCGGCGACAGCACCTTGGGGTAGTAGCCCATCTGTGCCTTCAGCCACTGGGCCATATCGGAGATGCTGGCGTTCACGCCCGCCGCCGGCCCGGCGTAGTAGTACTCCTTCTCGACTTTTACCGGGCGCCAGCCGCGGCCGGTCTGCACATGGGGCGCGGCGCGGTTGTCCGACGCCATAAAGCGCTCCCAGCCCAGGGAGGCATTGTCCATCTTCAGCGGGGAGAAGAAACGGTTGTCCAGCTGGCGCTCGTAGGACACCCCGGTGGCCTTCTGGATCACATCCTCGATCAGGCTGAAGAGGACATTCTGGTAGCCGTAACACTTGCCCGGGGTGCAGCGCGGGTCGATATTGGCGAACTTGGGCAGGATCTTGCTGAGCGGCTGGTCATCTTCCAGGTAGTTGTCATAGGCATTCGGGGTCAGGCCCGAGGAGTGGCTCAGCAGGTGCTCCACCTGCAACTGCTTGGACAGGGACGGGGTCTTGAAGCGCAGCTCCGGCACATAGCGCACCACCTTGTCGCCCCAGTCGAATTTCTGCTCGTGCTCCAGCACCGCGGCCATGCTGGAGGCGAAGGTCTTGGAGACCGAGGCCAGGCGGAACACGGTGTTGTTATCCACCTTCGCCCGCTTGCCCTTGACCCGCACGCCATGGGTATCCATGGCCACCACCTCGTTGCCGCTGACGATCACGTAGGCGGCACCGGGGATCCCGTTCTTTTTCATCAGGCTATGGAAATAGCGATCGAATTGCCGGGCACTGGCATCGATATCCGCCGCCGTGGCGGGCAGCCAGAGACCGGCCAGCATCAGGAGCAGGCACCAGCGGACCGCACCCGGTCGACGCCAGCAGAGACAGATTGTGGTATGGATCAAGGATTTCATTGCCGTACTTCAGGCCGCCGCGGCAGGTCACAGTGTTTAAGTGTAAGACTAGCAGCGAACAGAAAAATTCTCCGGCTGTGCTGCCTGTCACGAAAACAGCGACATTGTAATCACAAATCGCGTGCGACGCATCGCTGCTGAAGTGTGCCCCAGGCACAAAAAAACCGCCCGGGGGCGGTTTCTGGCCTTCAGCAGCGTCCCCGGGATGCCCCGGGGCGCCAGGACGCATCAGGCTTACAGCTTCTCAGCGTTCTCGCTCAGGTAAGCGGCAACGCCTTCCGGAGAGGCGTTCATGCCCTTGTCGCCTTCCTGCCAGCCCGCCGGGCAGACTTCGCCGTGCTCCTGGTGGAACGCCAGGGCGTCGACCATACGCAGCATTTCGTCCACGTTACGGCCCAGCGGCAGGTCGTTGACTACCTGGTGACGTACCACACCTTCCTCGTCGATCAGGAAGGAGCCGCGGAAGGCTACACCGCCCTCGGACTCTACGTCGTAGGCCTGGCAGATCTCGTGCTTCACGTCGGCAACCAGGGAGTACTTGACCGGGCCGATGCCGCCATCGTTGACGGAGGTGTTGCGCCACGCGTTGTGGGAGAACTGGGAGTCGATGGAAACACCGATCACCTCGACGCCACGCTTCTTGAACTCCTCGAAACGGTGATCGAAAGCGATCAGCTCGGACGGGCATACGAAGGTGAAGTCCAGCGGGTAGAAGAAGATCACAGCCTTCTTGCCCTTGATGGTCTCGGCCAGGTTGAAGTCTTCAACGATCTCGCCGTTACCCAGTACCGCGGCAGCGGTGAAGTCCGGAGCAGGTTTGCCTACCAGAACTGCCATAAGAGCCTCCTCATTCCAGTGTTGGATTGGTAATTAAAATGTCGAAACGGTCAATTTATATACAGGAGTAATAAATTGCCATGGAATTGATAGTGGGCCGCAATGATACACAGCCACCCCGGCCAGTCCCATAGAAAATTTATATGGTGTCGATAGCAATGGATTCAATGCCCGGGGCCTGAATTCATGCCGGTGTGCCGACGGACTCCCCGGCGGGGCCCGACCCATCGGTCAGGGTTTCGCGACAATTGCCCTGTGGGTCATGTTTTAGCCAACTAGAATAAAAACCATGCATTCATGGAACCTTATTGACACTCATTCTCAATTGCAATACGATCCACACATCGTTCTTATTTGGGCATTGTGCGCCACAGGGTAGAAGCAGCCATGTACGTATGTATCTGTAAAGGCATTACCGACCGCCAGATCAAGGAAGCCGTGTATGACGGCTCTACCTCGGTCAAGGCCCTGCGTCGCCAGCTGGGCGTATCCTCGCAGTGCGGCCGCTGTGCCGAGCTCACCCAGGAGATCATCGAAGAAACCATGAGTGGCGGTGTTATCGCCAACGCCAACAGCGGCCTGTTCTATTCCGCCAGCTGATGTAATCCGGCGGCCACCCCCCGTGGTCGCCCGCCCCCTCCCCCGCTCCCAGGCCTTCCCCTCTCGCTCCCCCGGCCCTGATCCTTTACTGCATACGAGCCATCACACCAGGTTGCCGCCGCCGATAATGGCCCCGACAACAGTCGCTGCCGGTGCACTAAGCTAAGGAAACCTGCACGGCCACCAGTGGGACAGCATGCGGCATTCCCTCCAGCACCTGGGTGAACAACTGCGCACCAGTTTCCTGACGGTGCCGGCCAGCATGATTGTGCTGGCGATACTTCTCGCCATCGGCCTGCGGCTACTGGACAGCGCCGTCGATGTCGCCGGCGCTACCGGGATTGACTGGCTCAGCATCAGCGACGCCAACAGCGCCCGCGCCCTGCTCTCCACTATTGCCTCTTCCACCATTACCGTGGCCGGTACCGTCTTTTCCATTACGGTGGTGGCACTGACACTGGCCTCTAACCAATTCGGCCCGCGCGTGGTGCGCAATTTTGTCCGCGACCGCAGCACCCAGGTGGCACTGGGGATCTTTCTCGCCTCCTTTGTCTATGCGCTGGTCACCATCCGCAGCATCGATACGCTGGAAGACAACGTCAGCAACTATGACCTGGCCGTGCATGTGGCCATGCTGCTGGCCCTGGCCAGCATCCTGTTCCTGGTGTACTTCATCCATAACGTGGCGCTCACCATCCAGGTGGACAACATCACCCACCAGATCAACCAGGAGTTCCATCGCGCGATCGACCGCGAATACCCGCAGTCCCCGAAAGATATGGAAGGGCAGAAATTCGACGAGGACCGCCTGGAACTGGGCCAGGGCTGGATCAATATCCCCAGCGGCAGCGGCGGCTATGTGCAACTGGTCAACCGCCCGGCCCTGCAGGCCCTGGCGGAGAAATACGATTGCTGCCTGCAGATCACCTGCCACGCGGGAGCCTACGTCAATCACTGGGGTGTCATCGGGCGCATCTTCGACTCACCCGCCGATATGGATTCGCTGCTCACCGGCATTCACTCGGCGGTGGAAATCGGCTCCCAGCCAACCGCCGAACAGGATATTGTCTTTTCCATCCGGCAGCTGTCGCAGATTGCCGTGCGCGCGCTGTCGCCGGGCGTCAATGATCCGTTCACCGCCTATACCTGTGTCGATCGACTGGTGGAGGGACTGGGCACGGTGCTGCAACGACCGGAACCGGGAAACTGCTTTACCGATGAGCTCGGCCGCCTGCGCCTGGTAACGCGGGAGCTGACCTTCGCCGACCTGCTGGATGCCTCACTCGATGAAATCTGTGAGCACGGCCGCGCCAATGGTGTATTCATGCGGCACCTGTTGAATTCCCTGTTGCGCCTGAGCCGTGCCTGCGGCCGCGGGCAGGACCGCCGCGCCATGCTCGCCTATGTGCGGCAGCTGGAAGAGGACTGCGAAACCTTTATCGAGAGCAGCAACGATTTGCAGGCGATCAAATCCCGCGTGGAGGAAATCGCCGCGCAGCTCACCAACTAGCAGCTGACCAAATAAAAGTCCCGCTGCCTGCCCCGCCAACCTGCGCCCGGCATTTTTCCGCGCACAGTAAATAAAAATGACTATCGACAAGGTTTTCGAAGGGCATCTAAAGAGGAATCATTTTCGTTCCGCTTTTCGGCCAAATTTGTGTTTCACCCTTTATATACAGTGTCTGCGTGAATTTTCGCTTCCCTTGACTTGCCGCTGACAGCACCGCAAACTCCACCGCATATGCGCTACCGACCCTACAATAAAATTACTGATAACTGACTGGCGGCGCGGAAGCACACAACTCACAACAGGATATTCCCGCGGGTGCACACCCGGCATCGCGGGCACAGGAGCAAAAGCTATGAAAGGCGATCCCAAGGTCATCGAACACCTCAACAAAGCACTGGGCAACGAGCTGGTGGCCATCAACCAGTATTTCCTGCATGCCCGCATGTATGACAACTGGGGCCTGAAAGAGCTGGGCAAAAAGGAATACGAAGAATCCATCGATGAAATGAAACATGCCGACTGGCTCATCGAGCGGATCCTGTTCCTGGAGGGCATCCCCAACCTGCAACACCTGGGCAAGCTGCTGATCGGCGAAGACCCGCAGGAAATGCTCAAGTGCGACCTGAAGCTGGAATCCAAGGCCATCCCCGACCTGCGCGACGGTATCGCCTACTGTGAATCCGTGCGCGACTACGGCAGCCGCGAGTTGCTGGAGAAAATCCTCGAGTCCGAGGAAGAGCACGTGGACTGGCTGGAAAAGCAGCTGGAGCTGGTCGACATGGTAGGCCTGCAAAACTACCTGCAGACCCAGATGGAAAAAGCCTCCGACGAATAAGGGCTGTTTCCCGGGCGCACACAAGGTGCGCCCCTACGATCTTTTCCCGAATTACCCGGATCCATTGCCGATACCAACGACAGACCGTATCGGGTGACGGGATGCGCCCCCGCGCCGGACCCGGAAACCCGGCCGTAGGGGCGGACCTTGTGTCCGCCCTCCCCCAGCAACCCGCCCCCTCCATCATCCCGGTGGATCGCCATGACGAGGGCATGGGTTAAGCCAGCCTGATACTGGCATTGCACGCACCAGGCCATTCGGGCGCACACAAGGTGCGCCCCTACGATCTTTTCCCGAATTATCCCGGTCCCGTTGCCAATACCAACGACAGACCGTATCAGGTGACGGGATGCGCTCCCGCGTCGGGCCTGGAAACCCGGCCGTAGGGGCGGACCTTGTGTCCGCCCTCCCCCAGCAACCCCAACCCCCTCCATCATTCCGCCGGCTTGACGCCAGGGACCAGGCCTCGTGGACACGGGTATTCGGGCGCATACAAGGTGCGCCCCTACATCATTCCCCGGATCGGTTCGTTCCCCCCGTAGGGGCGCACCTTGTGTGCGCCCTGCCCCACCGGCATACACACGGCCCGATCTGCGGGCATAAAAAAACCGCGGCATTGCCGCGGTTTTTTCGTCCCGGGGACCGGCAAGGTTTACTCGCCGTCCTCGCTCTCGGCGGAGGCCTCTTCCACCAGGGTCTTCAGCTCGCCGCTCTCGTACATCTCCATGATGATGTCACAGCCGCCGACCAGCTCGCCCTTCACCCACAGCTGCGGGAAGGTGGGCCAGTTGGCGTACTTGGGCAGTTCAGAGCGGATATCCGGGTTGGACAGCACATCCACATAGGCAAAACGCTTGCCACAGGCCATCAGCGCCTGGGAGGCGCGCATGGAAAAGCCGCACTGGGGCGCGTTGGGGCTGCCTTTCATGTAGAGCAGGATGGCGTTGTCGGCGATCTGCTGCTTGATGTTCTCCATTGTGTCCATAGGGATAACTAACCTCGGGTAGTGGTACCGGTCGATAAATTGGGCGCTGCGCCGGCCGGGGGCAGTGGCGCGCTGGCCGGCATTGTACCCTAGTGTGCAGTCGCATACGAAAAACGCCAATTCCCGGCCTCCGCGACTATCCCGCCACTATCCTTGTGGTAGTATTGCCGGCCAACCCGGGGAAACTGCGGATTGAAGGCGGCAATGCCGAATTTCCTGCGGAAACCGGATCGACAGGCCTACAGGCAGATCAACAGGAGGAGACAGCAAAGTGGCCATCCCCGCACTGATGCAGAATTACGGCGAAAGGACCCTGACCCTGGTCAGGGGCGAAGGCAACTACGTGTGGGACGACAGCGGCCGACGCTACCTGGACGCCATCTCCGGTATCGCCGTTTGCGGCCTGGGGCACTGCCACCCGGCGGTCACCGCGGCGCTGCAGGACCAGGCCCACACCCTGCTGCACGTGTCCAACCTCTACAATATTCCCGCCCAGGAACAGCTGGCGGAAAAGCTGGTGGCCCTGTCGGGCATGGACAATGTGTTCTTCTCCAACTCCGGTGCCGAGGCCAACGAGGCCGCCATCAAGCTGGCGCGCAAGCTGGGCAACGCGCGCGGGCTGGCCTGCCCGCGCATCGTGGTAATGGAGCACGCCTTCCACGGCCGCACCCTGGCCACCCTCACCGCCACCGGCAACCCCGCCGCCCAGCAGGGCTTCGCCCCGCTGCCGGAGGGCTTCCTGCGGGTGCCCTTCAACGATGTCGCCGCCATCGAGGCACTGGCGGCGCAGCACGACGATATCGTCGCGGTGCTGGTGGAGCCGGTGCAGGGCGAGGGCGGCATCCGCGTCCCCGACAGCGACTACCTGCTGCGCCTGCGCCACCTGTGCAACGACCGCCACTGGCTGCTGATGCTGGACGAGATCCAGACCGGCAACGGCCGCACCGGCGAGTTGTTCGCCTACCAGCACGCCGGCATACTCCCTGATGTGGTCACCACGGCCAAGGGACTGGGCAATGGCGTACCCATCGGTGCCTGCCTGGCCAGCGGTGTGGCGGCGCAGCTGTTCGGCGCCGGCAGCCACGGCTCCACCTTCGGCGGCAACCCGCTGGCCTGCCGCGCCGCCCTGGCGGTGCTGGAAACCCTGGAGAACGAGGCGCTGGTAGAGCGCGCCGCTTCCCTGGGGGCCAGCCTGCTGCAACAGCTGCGGGTGCAGCTGGGTGGCTGTGAGGCCGTGCACGATATCCGCGGGCTGGGCCTGATGGTGGGTATCGAGCTGGACCGCCCCTGCGGCGAACTGGTACAGCAGGCCCGCGCCCACGACCTGTTGATCAATGTCACCGCCGGCAACGTGCTGCGCCTGTTGCCGCCGCTGACACTCACGGACAGCGAGTGCCGCCAGGTGGCCGATACTGTCAGCACACTGGTCCTGCAATTCGCCCGCCAGGCGGCCTGAGGGACGCAACCGGCACAGACATAACAAACCGCCTGTATTAAAGAAGGGAGACAAGACCCATGGCGACCAGACATTTTCTCAGCCTGATGGACCTGAACAGGGAAGAACTCGACACGGTGATCGAGCGCGCCATTGAACTGAAGGCGCTGCGCGCCCAGGGCATCACCACCGAGCCGTTCCGCGACAAGGTACTGGGGATGATCTTCGAGAAGTCCTCCACCCGTACCCGCGTCTCCTTCGAGGCGGGCATGGCGCAGATGGGCGGCAGCGCCCTGTTCCTGTCCCCCCGCGACACCCAGCTGGGCCGCGGCGAGCCGATCGAGGACAGCGCCCGGGTGATCTCGCGCATGGTGGACATGGTGATGATCCGCACCTTCGGCCACAACGTGCTGGAGCGCTTTGCCGCCCACTCGCGGGTGCCGGTGATCAACGCCCTGTCGGACAGCTTCCACCCCTGCCAGCTGCTGGCGGATATCCAGACCTATGTAGAACATCGCGGCAGCCCCAGCGGCCGCGTGGTGGCCTGGGTCGGGGACGGCAATAATATGTGCCACTCCTATATCAACGCCGCGCGCCAGTACGATTTCGAGCTGCGCATCGCCTGCCCCGAGGGCTACGACCCGGATCAGTCCATCGTCGCCAGCGCCGGCGACCGGGTCACCATCGTGCGCAAGCCGGAAGATGCCGTGCGCGGCGCCGACTGGGTGGCAACCGATGTGTGGGCCTCCATGGGCCAGGAGACCGAACAGCACCAGCGCCTCAAGGCATTCGAGGGCTACCTGGTGGACCACGAGCTGATGAGCCACGCCAACAGCGAGGCGATCTTCATGCACTGCCTGCCCGCCCACCGCGGCGAGGAAGTGAGCGCCGAACTGCTGGAAGACGAAAACATTTCCGTGGTGTGGGACGAGGCGGAAAACCGCCTGCACGCCCAGAAGGCGCTGATGGAATTCCTGCAGGAAAACAGCAACTGATTTTCCCGCGTCACATTCCTTTGCGGTAACCCTTCACAGTAGTGAACCCAGGGCGCCCGCGCCGGTTGCACCGGCCGGGCGCTTTTTTTATGTTGGCGCCAGAAATGGTTTGAAAGCGTGAACCGCCCCGTGTAACTTGCCGCGCCCCGGCGGCGGGCAGGCATTCCCGGGTGTTCGTTTTTTGTGCACGGCGGGCCGAAGCTGGCCGGTTATTTTTCCACCGCCTTGGCCAACGCGCCCCGGCGCTCAAAAAACAACCGGCATAGATGATCAACAGTGCGAAACAGCTGGTGATTTTTACGCCACTGGCGCGCCCTTCATCGGCGCATAATGCCACGCAAAAATGGACGCCGTAGTACCACTTTGCTCACTGACTACACAGGTCAAAACAGTTATTGCCCAGGTTAATTTAGGGGCCCAAAACTATTAAAAAAAATTCTTAAAAACACCGGCTTTTCTTCACAGCTGGTCACCTTTTAGACACCACCAGCAACGGCGGGCGCTGGCGGCAGAGTAGCTACTGACCTTCACCGCCTACCCACAATTTATCCACAGATAACCCCCGAGTTATCCGCCTTGAAAATCGGCCTCTACCGCATTATCTTGTTGCGCAGTCGAGGGGCAACCCCAACATATAGGGTTTTACTCCCAACACAGCCCCAAGCTGACAGGGGCCGGTCAAGACTCTGCGCCAACCGGTTTGGCGCCACTCAGTCAGTCAGAAGTTTTCCAGATGAATCCAGAGGTACCCGGGCGGCATTGTTCCGCCACCGGCACCCGGATGTGTCGCGCCCAGAGGTAACAGGTCGGTGACCGGGAGCCACAGGTAATACGACACAGACGGGGGCACGGCCTGTTCGCCCTCCCCGCCCGCACCCACCGGTGACGGACGGGCAACCGGGGCGACGGGGACCCCGCGACAGGCCGCGCAGGTGACGCGGATAACAAGCGGAAATAACTCAGTAAATACTTGCGGAGATCTACATGCACACAGAGACAGGGCGCTCTCAGGCCGTTCCTTCCGAAAACGGCACTTCCAGGGATCAGGCCGGTAGCGACACCACCCTCGCCGCCACCGCGCCGGGACAGGTTCGCGTCATCAAGCGCAACGGCACCGTGGTGCCCTATGACGACAGCAAGATCTCCGTCGCTGTCACCAAGGCGTTTCTCGCCGTAGAGGGCGGCACCGCCGCAGCCTCCAGCCGCATCCACGAGAAAGTGCAGGAGCTGGTGGGCCAGATCAGCGCCACCTTCAAGCGCCGCATGCCCTCCGGTGGCACCATCCACATCGAGGAAATCCAGGACCAGGTGGAACTGGCCCTGATGCGCGCCGGTGAGCACAAGATCGCCCGCGACTACGTCCTCTACCGCGAGGAGCACGCCCGCCTGCGTGCCGAGAAGGGCCAGCAGGCAGAAGCCCCCGCCCAGGCCGCTGAGACCCACCCCAGCATCCGCGTGAAGCAGGAAGACGGCAGCATGCTGCCGCTGGACCTGGACCGCCTGCGCACCATCGTCGCCGAGGCCTGCGAGGGCCTGAAGGACGTGGACGGCGAGGCCATCCTGAGCGAGGCGCTGCGCAACCTGTACGACGGCGTCTCCCAGGAAGACATCAACACCGCGCTGGTGATCACCGCCCGCACCATGGTCGAGCAGGAACCCAACTACACCTACGCCACCGCCTGCCTGCTGCTGGACAAGCTGCGCGCCGAGGCCCTGCGTTTCCTGGGTGTGGCCAACGACGCCACCGCCCACGAGATGGAAGACCTGTACAGCCAGACCCTGGCCGCCTACGTGGAAAAAGGCATCGAGCTGGAGCTGCTGGACCCGGCCCTGGCCACCTTCGACCTGGAGAAACTGGGCTTCGCCATCAAGGGCGAGCGCGATCACCAGTTCACCTACCTGGGCCTGCAGACCCTGTACGACCGCTACTTCCTGCACAGCGACGACATCCGTTTCGAGCTGCCGCAGATCTTCTTCATGCGCGTCGCCATGGGCCTGGCCATCAATGAAGAAAACCCGAACGAGCGCGCGATCGAGTTCTACGACCTGCTGAGCTCCTTCGACTACATGAGCTCCACGCCCACCCTGTTCAACGCCGGCACCCTGCGCCCGCAGCTGTCCTCCTGCTACCTGACCACGGTGCCGGACGACCTGCACGGCATCTACGGCGCCATCCAGGACAACGCCATGCTGTCCAAGTGGGCCGGCGGCCTGGGTAACGACTGGACGCCGGTGCGTTCCCTGGGTTCCTACATCAAGGGCACCAACGGCAAGTCCCAGGGCGTGGTGCCGTTCCTGAAAGTGGCCAACGACACCGCCGTGGCGGTGAACCAGGGCGGCAAGCGCAAGGGCGCCGTGTGTGCCTACCTGGAAACCTGGCACCTGGATATCGAGGAATTCCTGGAGCTGCGCAAGAACACCGGTGACGACCGTCGCCGCACCCACGACATGAACACCGCCAACTGGGTACCGGACCTGTTCATGAAGCGCGTGTTCGAGGACGAGGAGTGGACCCTGTTCTCCCCGGCCACCTGCCCCGACCTGCACGACCTGGTGGGCACCGCCTTCGAGGAGCGCTACAAGCACTACGAGCAGCTGGCCGCCGAGGGCAAGCTGAAGCTGCACAAGAAAGTGCGCGCACTGGACCTGTGGCGCAAGATGCTGGGCATGCTGTTCGAGACCGGCCACCCGTGGATCACCTTCAAGGACAGCTGCAACCTGCGCAGCCCGCAGCAGCACGCCGGTGTGGTACACAGCTCCAACCTGTGCACCGAGATCACCCTGAACACCAAGGCGAACGACGAGATCGCCGTGTGCAACCTGGGCTCCGTGAACCTGGCCCAGCACATTGGTGAAGATGGCCAGCTGGACCGCGCCAAGCTGTCCAAGACCGTCAACACCGCCGTGCGCATGCTCGATAACGTCATCGACATCAACTACTACTCCGTGGACACCGCGCGCCAGTCCAACTTCCGTCACCGCCCGGTGGGCCTGGGCCTGATGGGCTTCCAGGACGCGCTGTACCGCGCCGGCATCTCCTACGCCAGCGACGAGGCGGTGCAGTTCGCGGACATCACCATGGAAGCCATCAGCTACGAGGCCATCTCCGCCTCCAGCGACCTGGCGGCCGAGCGCGGCAAGTACCAGAGCTACGACGGCTCCCTGTGGAGCCAGGGCATCCTGCCGCTGGACTCCATCAAGGTACTGGCGGAGCAACGCGGTGAGAAATACATCGAGCAGGACACCAACAGCACCCTCGACTGGGACAGCCTGCGCAGCAAGGTGAAAACCCAGGGCATGCGCAACTCCAACGTGATGGCGATCGCCCCCACCGCGACCATCGCCAACATCACCGGGGTTTCCCAGTCCATCGAGCCCACGTACCAGAACCTGTACGTGAAATCGAACCTGTCCGGCGAGTTCACCGTGGTGAACCCGTACCTGGTGCACGACCTGAAAGACCGCGGCCTGTGGGACCAGGTAATGGTCAACGACCTGAAATACTACGAGGGCTCGGTACAGAAGATCGAGCGCGTGCCGGCGGACCTGAAAGCCAAGTACGCCACCGCCTTCGAGGTGGAGCCGCGCTGGATCGTGGACGCCGCCAGCCGTCGCCAGAAGTGGATCGACCAGGCCCAGTCCCTGAACCTGTACATCGCCGGCGCCGACGGCCGCAAGCTGGACCTGACCTATCGCATGGCCTGGTACCGTGGCCTGAAGACCACTTACTACCTGCGCGCCCTGGCCGCCACCAGCACGGAAAAATCCACCGTGAACGGTGGCAACCTGAACGCGGTAAGCGCCGGCGCCACCAACGGCGCGGCAGCGGCAGCACCAGCCGCCGCCCCGGCCGCCGAACCGCAGGCAGCCCCGGTACCCCAGGCCTGTTCCCTGGACGACCCGGACTGCGAGGCCTGCCAGTAAGAAGTAGTAGTTTCCCCGCAAGGGGAAACCTGAAAGGCACCTTTAAAGGCACTTTCAGAAATCGTAGCGAGCGGGTGGCTGGTGGTGGCCGCCGGAGCGGAGGCAGCGGAGTGTATAGGTAATACATGAGCATGCCGACCGGGCTGGCGCACCAGCACCGCCGGACGCCGCCAGGCGCACGCGCAGTAGATTTATGAAGGTGCCGTAAAGTCTCTCGGGGGAGAGCGTCTAACCGCACTGCGGCTAAGACCATAAGCTGCGCCCCCGGTCCCCTGCCCTTCTATGGGGGAAGCGCGGGAAGTAACGGACCGGGGAGTGGCAGCACTCGAAACCCGAATGGTGGGAACCCGATTCCACCGCAAACTTGATCTGGCGCAGGAAGCCCTGCACCAGCCCGGGTTAAAAATAACCCGGACACAAATACTGCCCTGGTGCCTGGACCACCCCTGTGGCGTCAGCGCACCGGGGACGGGATTTCGGAAACGCAGACATACATCCCTGTAGCTCCGGCCGCGCCTTCCCTGGCGCGGACGGTTCCGAAACCCCGCCCCCGGCGCACTGACTTAACCCGCAGAACGGTGGCCACACCGGGGCAACAAGAATCGAACACACGCAGCAATTCACGCAGCAGAAAAGACGGAAAGGCCAATATGCTTAGCTGGGACGATCTCGAAACACCGTCACAAGAAAAGAAAAGCACTGAACCGCGACCGGCGCCGGAAACACTGCAACAGCAGGTGTCCGAACCGGCTGTCTCCTATGAGAGCCACGCCGCACCGGCGTCGCCCGCGGCCCAATCCACCGTTACCACCGCGCCGGCCTCCGACGCCGTGGCAGCGGCACGGGCCGCCGTAGCCGACATGGACCCCGCCCCGGGCCTGGAAGAGCTGGAAATGGGCGCCGCCCGTATCGAGGTGGACGAGAAGCGCATCATCAACTGCCGCGCCGACCTGAACCAGCTGGTGCCCTTCAAGTACGACTGGGCCTGGCAGAAATACCTGGACGGCTGCGCCAACCACTGGATGCCGCAGGAAGTGAACATGAACAAGGACGTGTCCATGTGGAAAGACCCCGAGGGTCTGACCGAGGACGAGCGCCGCATCGTGGAATACTCCCTGGGCTACTTCTCCACCGCCGACAGCCTGGTGGCGAATAACCTGGTGCTGGCCATCTACCGCCACATCACCAACCCGGAGTGCCGCCAGTACCTGCTGCGCCAGTCCTTCGAGGAAGCCATCCACACCCACGCCTACCAGTACTGCGTGGAGTCCCTGGGCATGGACGAGGGCGAGGTATTCAACATGTACCGCGAGGTGCCCAGCGTTGCCAAGAAAGCCGCCTGGAGCCTCAAGCACACCCAGTCCATCGGCGACCCCAACTTCAAGACCGGCACCGTGGAAACCGACCAGGAGCTGCTGCGCAACCTGATCGCCTTCTACGCCGTGACCGAGGGCATCTTCTTCTACTGCGGCTTTACCCAGATCCTGTCCATGGGCCGCCGCAACAAGATGACCGGCGTTGCCGAGCAGTTCCAGTACATCCTGCGCGACGAGTCCATGCACCTGAACTTCGGCATCGACGTCATCAACCAGATCAAGCTGGAAAACCCGCACCTGTGGACCCCGGAGTTCCAGCAGGAAGTGGCGCAGATGATCCTGGAAGGCATGGAACTGGAAGTGGCCTACGCCCGCGACACCATGCCCCGCGGCGTACTGGGCATGAACGCCAACATGATGGAGGAATACCTCCACTTCATCGCCAACCGCCGGTTGAGCCAGCTGGGCCTGAAAGAGCAGTTCCCGGGTGCCCAGAACCCCTTCCCCTGGATGTCCGAGATCATGGACCTGCGGAAAGAGAAGAACTTCTTCGAGACGCGGGTTATCGAATACCAGACCGGCGGTGCGCTTCAGTGGTAGTAGGAACAACCAAGAAGCAATAAACAGGGACAACTACAACAAGTAGTCGCTCACAGGAAGAGAGGTATTGAAAGCGGGCGAAAGCCCGCTTTTTTTGTATCCCACAATAGCGAGCCGAGCCCAAAATTAGTCAGGAACGTCAGGAAAAAGACCCAGATCACGAGACGCGTCGTGTATCTGCCCGAGGAGCCCCTCTAATCTATTGATTTTAAAGCGCATTCTCGGAGAAGAAAGGGTTAGTGGCTCAGCTGGATAGCAAGACGCATCACGTTTTTGCCTGAGCTGCCACCCTCGAAAAGGCTCTAATGTATTGAAAAATATGAGTTATCTGATAACACTCACGCATCACTATTTGTAGATAGACGACGAATGGATATATAGATGCGTCTTTTGAATAAACTGTTAACTTTCCAATAGAGATCGAGAATGTCCATAGACATCGAAAAACAGAAAGAAAGATTCGATTCATTCCGAGAGGAACGAATGCCTGTGCTTCACGATTTCTCTCAAAAGTTAGGCTTCCAAAATCCACATGAAATCCTGATCAATCCAGTTGCTTTTCTTGAACCAATAAGCAACTGGCTATCGGAGCAAGATATCTCAGATGATGTGAAGAACTGGATTATTGTTCGAATTGGCTATTTCATTGGAGAGCTGTTTGTCGAGAAATACGGTGGTTGCTGGAGCGTGTGTGAAGCTCCTAGCTCTCGCTATTATGGCCATTATGTTGTTGGTGAATTCTCCTCATTCAGCAACCCAAATGCTCTTTTCGCACCTATGGAGGTAGCTTTTGAGCTAGCAAATCAACCTAAAGGCCGCTCACTATCAGCAATCTTAAGTGAAATTGAGGTGGCGCTTGGTAGCCTGTAAAAAGTTAACAAGGCCAAGCAGAGCGACCCATTTTCCGTTCCGCCTTTGGCTCCACTCCAAATGGTCGCCTGTTGGCGGCGTTAATGTCATGAAGATAGTAGAGCCCGAATCTCCAAGTGCTGCTACAACAAGAGAGCTTGTCTTGTGGGAGACTGCATATAAAGTCGATATACCGTTGGATCTACAATCGATTTTCAATATGTCAGATGGCCCGCTCTATGAATGGCCGGATACGTTAGTCCGAATCAAAATTTACGGTTGTAGAGAGTCATGCGCCACGTACAACAAGTATAAATTTGATGAAATCTGTAGTGATGCAATACCTTTAGCCCATGACTCTAAGTTCATGGCTGTATACAAAAAGGAAGAAAATAAAGTCATAGGCGTCTACATTATGCCAATTTCCAGAATTGGCTGGGAATATGCAAAATATGCATGTCAGCAGTTAGACGAGCTACTAAAGGCCGGAGAAAGCCTTGGGCATTGGTACGGACGTTAACAAGCGGCTGTTGTTGCCCCTTCGGGGCTGGGACGGCCTTTCCGCTGCTTCGCAGCTCCAAGTCCGCCCCAAAGCCGGGCGTTAAGTTTCTATGATCGAAAAAATCGCAATATTTTATCTTATTGTTTTCGTTGTCTTAGTGACCTTGAGGTTTATGAGGCCAAATATTATCACTTTTGTGGCATTTAGTTGGTTTGGCCCATTTCCAGAAGAAGGGGAAGCTCTATCTAGCTTCAAAGCGAGAAGAATAAGGTATGCTTTTAGTTGGCTTGTACAATTCATCGCCTACTTTTCCCTCTTGGCAATTCTTGGAATCTATTTTAATAGCTATTTCGGTGATACATTTTTTCTCGTGGCAAGTTTTGCGGGAACAATCGGGGCGGGAATGGCAGTTCTAGCGTGCATTGGATTTTCAATCTCTTGGTTAAAAACCATTTTGGTTGGCCCTAATCCAAAATGTGAGTACCTGGCTGAGCATGAAGTGTAAACTTAACAAGCCGCAGCAATCGCTCCCTTTGGTCGCTGGGACAGCCAAAACGCTGCGCTTATTTGTCTGCCCTTGTGCGGGGCGTTAAGCATCACTAATGAAAATTTACGGCTATTCGAAATCGACAGATAATCAGCTTTTGGAATTGACTGAAGTGACCATTTCAGCGGGGCCTGAGGTTCTGAGGTCTTTGGCTGCCTTTTTAGCTGATTGTGCGGATGGTATCGAGAAAGAAGGTAGCTCTTGGGAGCATGAGCATTTTAATGTAGGTGAATCTCTCCCAGGGCTAATTGTTCATAATCCGGATTCAGAGTAAGCCCATGCTTAACAAGCTAATGAACTTCGCGCGCGAAAGACACGCGCCGGACAGCCTACGCTGCGCTTCGGCTGCCGGTTATTAGGGCGTTATGCCTATGACTAGAACGCTAGTTTTGATTTCGGCCTGTATTCTGGTGGCTTGCTCTGATCCAGCCTACGTCGCAAGTGATTTGAGTAAGGCAATCTCGGAGGAGCTACGGGAAAGCGAATATAGATCTATTGACTTCGCCGGGCTCGCTGGCGACAACTGGTCACAAGTTTGCTTTTTCGGGCCTTACAACGAAAGGTCAAGTGAAGCCTTGGGCTTTGAATGGAATGTCGGCGAACATACAGATGTATTGCACTCAGACGGACACAATGTGATCGTGTTTGCGACGGGGAATGAGGTTCTCGAATATGTAGTTCATTCAAGAGGTCAGGGTGACTTCTCGGAACTCTCTGGCCAGTGCTTTCCTCGTGATGAGGCAAGCTTTGTCAAAGATCCTGATAATGGGCAGTGGCGCATAGCCGTGTCCTCCAAGGCATAACCAGGCCATGCACCGGATGCCAAAACCTCCGCTGTGCTTCGGCTTTGGCACCGGTGATGGCAGCGTTAAGGCACCACGAGAACTTCATTGAAACTACTCGCAATAATTTCAATTTCTATAGCTTTGGCCTGCGTCGTTTTCCTTGGTTTCTACCAGTGTGGTGGTTACATTACGGTTCGGCAAACTGTTACTGCCGTAGCTGGAGCAAATTTTGTATTGTCTGTGGCTACGAGTTATCGGGCTTCAGGTAACTCTTTAAAGATCGGAGTGGGTGCGACCACTGTGTTTATAGTGCTGCTTATCATGGCTTGGTACAGTGGGCAGGCGTTATACATGGCTCCCAATAGTGTTTCTGAGTTTTTCGGCCCTGGTTGCTAGCGAGCCTTAACAAACACAGGCAGTTTGCTATGGCCCTTCGGGCCTCCGCGGGACGGCTTACCTTGTGCACATATTGCGCGGTCGCTTTGCTCCCATTTTCGCGCAAAATGCGCACAAGGTAAGCCGCCCCTGCTGTGGGCGTTCTGGCTGTAGAAAAACTCTTAAAATATAGTGTTTTTTGATAGAATTGGCAGGTCGAAAAGGGGAATCCCGCCATGCCAAACTTCAAGCGGTACAATTACAACCAGGACGCGATGGTTGTGATCAATTTCGAAGAGCAATTGCAGCCGAATACCTTCGAATTTACCCTCCACCACCTGATCGATGACCATATCGACCTGTCTGCCTTCTACGAAAAGTACCAGAATGACGCCGGTGGTCGATCGGCTTACGATCCCGCCATTCTGTTAAAGATCATCCTGTTCGCATACTCCAAGGGCATCACCTCCAGCCGCGAGATCCAGTGGCAATGTGAGCACAATATCATCTTCAAGGCGCTTTCCTGCGATTCAGTGCCGCACTTCACCAGTATCGCCAGCTTTGTCAGCAGTTACCCGGATGCGATCGAGTCGATCTTTGAGCAGGTACTGATGGTATGTGACCAGGAGGGACTGCTGGGCAACGAGCTGTTTGCGATTGATGGTTGCAAGATGCCGTCGAATGCCAGTAAGGAGCACTCCGGTACATTCAAGGAACTCGAGCAAAAGCAGGCCAAGATCCGCAAGAAGATCCGGCACTGCATCAAGGAACACAAGAAGCTGGATGGCCGCAAGCCCGCCGAGCGGGAGCGCAAGCAGCGACTGGCGCAGGCGACGGATACGCTCAAGCAGCACTTCGAGAAGATAGACAAGTTCCTAAAGACGCAAGCCCCAAGGATGGGGCAAGGCAAGACCCCGAAAGAAGTCAAAAGTAATATCACCGACAATGAGTCGGCCAAGATGACCACCAGCAAGGGCACCATCCAGGGGTACAACGGTGTCGCCGCAGTGGACAAGAAACACCAGATCATTGTCGAGGCGCAGGCTTTCGGCGAGGGCCAGGAATACCATACGCTCAAGCCCATGCTGGATGGTCTCACCGCACACTACCGGAAAGCCGGCATCCATCCGGACATCCTCGCCGATGGCACCATCGTGACCGCCGATACTGGTTTCTCCAACGAGGGCAATAATGCCTATCTGAAAGAGGAAGGCATCAACGCCTATATCCCCGACAACCAGTTCCGCTCGCGGGACAAGGCGTTCGCCAAACAAAAAGAAAAGTATGGCAAGCGTCATCGCGATACCCTGGTGGGCGTCAAGCAGGTGATTCCTGCCAGGGAATTCACCTTCGATAAGCGCCGCAAGACCTGTATCTGCCCAGCCGGTAAAGAACTGCTTCTCTACAGGGAGGAGCAAGTCAGTGAGGGCAAGCGCAAGCTGTTCTTTGAGGGCCGCCTGACTGACTGCCGCCACTGTCACCTCAAACACCAGTGCATGCGCAACCCCGGTTCTGCCGATACCCGCGACGGCCACGGCCGGCAGGTGTCCACCACCTGGACCAATGGCCGCACGGCGACCGACTGGATGAAAAAGCGCGTCGACAGTATCGCGGGAAAGACGATCTATAGTCACCGGATGTCGGTGGTAGAGCCGGTGTTCGGTAATATTGGTACCAATAAACGGCTAGGCCGTTTCTCTTTACGTGGTCGTGAGAAGGTCCAGGGGCAATGGCGTATGTTCTGCCTGGTGCATAACATTGAGAAGTTGATGAGATACGGGGCGATCCACTGATTCACAGGGATATCCACACTCGTCTGCGCAAAAGAGGCCCTTAATACGTGCAATGAGTGATTATGTAAAACGGATGTGTTTAAATCGTGATCATTAAACTTATAAGAAAGAGAGCCGATGGGATATCAGGTTGTCATCCTGTTTTTCTACAGGCTCGTTATGTGTCTATGAGAGTTCAGGATGTTTAGCGAGAAGATTAATAAAAACGAGCTGTCTCAAGTTGCCTCGGAATTTAAGTCATTATTGGTCAAATACTCTGACTCATATATAGAGGCCAAAAATATACTAAGTCGGGCTTCTTCCCTAATAAATAAAGCAATCAACCGAGATATAGATGCCCCATATAGAAGAGGTTTTCTTCCCGAAGAGTTCTGGGAAAGCGGTGCACTATTCGAAGTCGATGATCTAGCGGAGAAATGCTCCCAATTTAGCCTTTTGCTAAAAGGGGCCAAATCGATCGAGGCAGTAGTTGAAGGTGTTCGCAAGATCGAAAAACAGGCGGAGATTGATGAGAGAGAGTTTCGGGCAAAACACACATAACAAGGCGGTGTTGTCGCCTTCGGCTGGGACTGCCATTCCGCTGGCGCTCCATGTCAGCCCCAAACCGCGGCGTTATGCATCAAAGGAGGCTTAGTGAAGTACCAAGTAGACTGGATAGGGCTGGGCAAGAAGCTTACGAAGTTTATGAGTATGGCAATATCCATACCTGTTACATTCGTTTTCATAGCGAGGCTTTTTGCTTCGGGTTTCAATTTAGAAAAGACATTTGAGCATGTCGCACTATGGCAGCTACCTTTATTTTTCTTAGGTATATTTGCATTCTCTGCTGTGTTCGGTTTTTTAATAGCTGCGGCATTCAGATTTGCATCTATAAGAATCGAAAATGAAAATCTAATTGGACGGAACTATTGGTTTCTTACAAATAGCATCCCTCTTTCAGAGATTAAAGAACTTTACCCATTCAGTAATAACGGGATAGAGGCAGTCGTAGCGAGCGCTGGAAAGCATGGTAAGGTATATATCTCTACTCATACCGAAAACCTAGAAGATTTAATTGAATTCATCGAGTCTAAAATGGAGTCCGCTGGCAATGCATAACAAGGCCGGGCAATTTGCTCCGGGCCTGCGACCCTCCGGAATAATTGGGGTCAGAGTAAAATTTTGACACCCAATCTAACCCGCCAGATTAAAGCCAATAATAATTGGGGTCAGATCAACATTTTGGCACTGGATTACTCAGAATAAGAGCGTGCCTTAAGCCTGATCTGGCCACACTTATGTGACTAACCCTGGGGCTCTTAAATACATACAAAAGAATCACAGGCAACCAGAATCCGATCCTGAGCCCACCGGTACTGTGCACTGCTCCGTACCGCCGGCCCACCAAGACGTTAGGCAAGAAAAAAGGAACTTCCATGATAATTTTCATCTATACCCTACTGATAGTTGCACTGGGGATTGGCAATAAACTTATCTTAGGACTGTCGGGGGCCTATCAACCAGTTGATTTTATAAAAGATCTTCCTTTAATTGTTCTGACATACTTTGGCCTATATGCGATCTGGGGCCGAGCAAGAGGAAAAAGGTACATATCACAGAGGTTCTGGCAGATCTATTTTGTGTTGCTTGTCATTAGTGTGCTGGCTATGCCGCTTTTAGACAAAGATATTGCATCTGCAGCGCAAGAGGTAAGCGTAGTGCAAGCCCTGGTCGGATATTTGGTGGTATCTGCTCTGATGATTCCCTATTTCTGGGGCTTATATAAGTATGCTTATTCTGCCAGTAGCATCTGGAGATCTTCCTGACGAGGCCAAGCAAGGGCACACCAGCGAGCTGGTGTTGGCGGCGTACTGGGAATGTCGTCCCTCGCGGCTGTGTTCCTCGCCCACCAGGGTTGGAGAAGTCCCAAAACACCTTTCTACAATCCCTGGGGCAAGGTATAACTTCAGACATGACAGGCAACCAAATACAACCCGTGGCTCCCGTGCAACCGTTTAATACCCAATTTACGCTATCCCGCGAATACCTTGCCGAGTGTTTCGATCAGTCTTTGCCCCACGGTAAAGGTGCCAAACCCAACTACCTGTTCCCGCTATTACTGTTTGCTGCCGGTGCTGGCATACTGTCGTTCACAGAGCAGCCCAAGGTCGCCGGTTACATATTGATCGCTTTAGCGATTCTGGAGCTGCTGCATATTCGATTCCGGCGCGCCTGGTGGTTGACACGGCAGATGTGGGGCAAGGGTGCGGGCGCCGAAGTGCAATTAACTGTAGATGATCACGGTATCCAGACCCAGACAGCCCATACGCAAACAGCGCTATTGTGGCCTGATATAGAGCGCGTCATTGAAACCGATTTGGGACTGATTCTGGTGGCCAAATCCGGCGGCCGGCAGTACTTGTCCAAATCGCTGTTTCCTGCTGATTTGGTGCCCGAGATCATTGCCAGGGCCAATGGAGAAGCTTGAATCAACTCCAGGCACGGCCAGGAGAATTCGTGCACAGCTCCGCCAAACTCGATACACCCATGGATTCAAAGTAGAAAAATAATTGGGGTCAGAGTTGGATTTTGGCAGGTAAGGAATCATTAACCAACCCCTACTGATTGAGCGCCCGGAATAACAGGAGCAAGGAAGGCAATGAAAGACCTCGATGACCACAAGAAAATCGCTGTTTTGATCGATGCGGACAATGCCCAGTATTCCAAGGTCAAGGCGATCCTGGACGAGATTTCCGCACACGGCCATATCGTCATCAAGCGTGCCTATGGCGACTGGTCCAGCGACAACCTGAAGAACTGGAAGAAATCCCTCAACGAGCTGGCCATCCAGCCGGTGCAGCAATTCGCCTACACCACCGGCAAGAACTCCACGGATGCCTCGATGATCATCGATGCCATGGACCTGCTCTACTCCAAGCGCTTTGATGCCTTCGCCCTGGTCTCCAGTGACAGCGACTTCACCAAACTGGCCGCCCGCCTGCGCGAGGACGAGATGTTCGTGTTCGGCGTCGGCGAACGCAAGACGCCTATTTCCTTCCGCAACTCCTGTGATGACTTTATCTTCACCGAAAATCTGGGCGGCGATGACGAGCCCGCAGAGTCGAAGGCAGCGGACAAGCAGAAAGCACCGGCAGCCAGGAAGGGCCAGAGTGATCCGGAAGAGCTGATCCCGCTACTCACCAAGGCCTGGGAGCAGTTCCAGGACGATAGCGGCTGGGCCAACGCCTCTGCGGCAGGGAGCTTCCTGAAGCGCTCGATGCCGGATTTCGACCCGCGCTCCTACGGGGCCGCCAAGTTCTCGCAGCTATTGGAGAATTTGAAAGGAAAGCTGGAAATCACGAAAAAGGAAGGCAATGGCAACCAGATCGCCTATCGAGTGAAGCGCACCAAACCCAAAGCCAAGCGCCGAACGAGCACATCCAAGGTAGAAGAACATGCGTGACTTTACAGTAGAGTTTGCCGATCCAGGCCAGCATTCTGGCTCTGGGCGATAAGACTATTTATCGGACATGTTTATATACAGCCGATATCAAAACTGTTGTACGATAATGAATAATTAAGAATAAAAAGCTAAACAGGCAATGGAAATGGATAGCTGTCCTGATTTCAAAAAATATAACTTCCAGCAGCTACAGGAAGCCTACTCCGGTGTGAACAAGGATATCTACCCGGAACGGGCCCGGGAGATACTGCACAGGATCGAACAGAGAAAGCGCTCCCACCCGGAAGAAGTGCCGGTCCCGAAAGTAGGCACTGCCGGCCGGACCGAGCGTTTGCTGGCTGCCTTTCTTGACGGACTTGTCATTATGGTCGCCTTCATACCGGTGGCCATCCTTGTTGGCACGAAATACGCGGAGAATAACCCGGTGATGTATCCGCTGTTCCTGCTCACATATGGCTACCTCGCCTTTCTATTGATCAATAGTTCACTGCTGCTAGAAAGGGGACAAACAGTAGGCAAGAAAATACTCGGCATCTCCATTCGGGATATGGAGGGCAAGATGCCCGATTTTGATACGCTCATTTTCTACCGGCCTTTGCTCAAGACGGCTTTTGCGGTCTTCTCCCCTTTAGACGTTATCAACAAACTGTTCATTTTTCGGGCGGACAAGCGCTGCATTCATGACCACATTGTGCAAACCAGGGTAGAGTACTTCCAGGACGGTATGAATGGGCATTACAAAGGTATCCGGAGGTGATAGTCCTCGGCAAAAGATGGTCCATGCACTATAAAATCGTATGCCCAAAACCCCGCATGGCCGAAACGGAAGACATGGCTTAAACATGACTGAAGCAATAATCAGCATGGGAAAAGACGGCACAAAATCTTTAGCGTATCGCACCTCTTCTTAAATTTTACCTGACAGGATCTTTAGCGCAGCCGTTATAGACGGCCGGCTCGACCACTGCACCACAATGGACATCAAAGAGAAGTTAAGATCACTTAACCGTGGCGATTACGCGTTTTTAACAATAATCATTGTCCTGATGGTAGCACCTGCATCCTTTGCACTATATGTTTTTTATATAGAACTACTCCAGGCCTCATCACCTTTGGAAATCATTTTAATTAGCCTTGCAGTGAGTATTCCATTCATTTTCTTTAATGGCATCATCGCTCTTACCATCAGACTTACACACAACAAAGAAATTAATGAATTGGCGATTAATTCATCACTAATATACGGTATGACTGTCTCGCTCCTGGTTTTATGCCTTGGCGCAGTATTCGCAGAGATTCTAGAGGGAGAATTAACTTCTGGGATTCAAACCGCTGTGGTTATCAATGTAGTATTTTCACTGTTAACAATACCGTTTTACTATGGCTACTCAAGCGAGCCTGATAACGTAGCAACCACCCCCCCCCCTGATTAAAAGTGGGGCACCACGCTATCCAATAGTGTTCCCCGTATCATCAGAGTAGAAGCTCCGTCATTAAGGACGAAATGAAATGAATATAAAGGATTTGCTTCAACCGAAAAACGCACGGCTACTTATCCTCTGTGTAGCCCTGATAATACTGGGACGGTCGGTCTATTATCTAGTGTTCGACACCCCGCTCGCCTTATTTGATGAAAGTCAAAGCCAGGTGCCAATTGATCGATTATTCGATATACAAGTACCCATGGCGCTGATGACGATATTTTGGCCTGTAGTTTTCGCAATCTGCAACTCCTTGCATAAAAACCTGAGGATAAATAGGGAAGCATTTTTCTTTGTCCTCATCGTCCATGCGACTTCCTGCACTCTAGCGGCATTCATCATACTAGCTCAGCCCCACACGTCGATTCCAGGCGACCTTTATCCTCAGGGTGAGATACCAAAAATAGGGGTTGTAATTTCTGTCCTGGCATTAACGCTTGTATCGACACTGATTTCTAGCATCATATATTTGAGAGGAAGACCACTTTTCGAAGCCGAGGCTAACTAGAGGAAGGCGATATAAAGAACTGTTGAGGCCAGGTTAAGATATTGTCCACCAGTCCCGGTTAGTAGAGTGCTGGGAGCAATAATACCAGGGAAGTCAGTGAAGGATCTGGAGGATCCATAAGTAAATCGTCGAGTCACTGTTACGCCCGGAACCGGATGCCCGGGCTGGGCTTCGCAGTTTTTATGGCCAAGCCCCCAGGTTATCCAGGATAACGGCCTACTTACTGAAGTTAGTAGCACCCACACGCAGCAGACCAGCACAATCTGATCGTGCCAGATTTCTTCCTGCCACAGGCAGGGTGTGAAGCACCGAAACGGAGAACCAGTGTGAGAGCCAATTTCTACAGCTTGCTCAGCACTTTCCTGCTGTTCGCGCCCCCGGGGTGTGCGGTTGCAATGCCCGCACCGGTAGTCATCCGCGATGTTACCGTGGTCAATGTTGAAAGAGGTATCGTGGAGCCGGGTAAGGATGTAGTTATTCAGGGTGACAAGATCGCGTCGGTGGAGAAATCCAGCCAAGCCACTCCCCGCGGGGCGCAGATAATAGATGGGAGCGGAAAGTACCTGATCCCCGGGCTGTGGGACATGCACACCCATACAGCCTCGGATACCATCAGCAGAGAGTCGATCCTGCCCGTATTTATCGCCCACGGTGTCACCGGGATTCGCATCATGCTCGGTGACTGCCCCGAACCCTGTGCCCGATACGATGCCCCTATCTCGACCATTCGGCAGTGGCAGGCGGATATTCTGGCCAACCGCCAGGTGGGCCCGCGGCTGTCGGCGGCAAGCTTTACCGTCGGTGCCTCGGCGCCTGACCAGGAAGAGCACGATCCATGGAGGCCCGCCACGGCCGAGGAAGCCCGGTCATTCGTGGCAATGGAGGCCGGGCGCGGTGTGGATATGATCAAGGTCCACAACCTTGTCCCGCGGCCGGTATACTTCGCCCTGGCGGAGGCCGCCCGCGAGCACCAACTGGACCTGGTCGGCCACGTGCCCCGCTCGATCACGGCGTCCGAAGCGGCCCGGGCCGGCCAGAAGTCGATCGAGCACCTCTTTGGCATACTGGAGGAGTGCGCCGGCCAATCGCCGGCAATCCGCGATCGCCTGCGGCAACAGCTGAATGGAGATACCGCTTACAGCGCATTGAAGGAGATGGCCCGGCGCTATGATTCCTCACAGTGCCGTAAGCTCTTCAAAACCTTTGTCGAGCAAGGGACCTGGCATGTGCCGACCCTGGTGCTGTACAGGCATGAGCGGGTCCACTCCTGGCCCGCCAACCCTGATAACCGCTATATCGCCGCTCCCCTCCTGAAGGAATGGAAAGACTGGCAGGCGTGGGAACTGGCTTTCTTCGGTGAATCGCCGGACTCCGCATGGCTCCAGGCGGCACTGGCAAGAGTTACTGACGAGATGCAGGCGGCAGGTGTGGGCATACTGGCCGGGACCGATGCCAACTGGTGGGGGATATACCCCGGGTCCAGCTTGCACGAAGAGCTGGCACTGTTGGCAGATGCGGGACTGTCGCCGGCGGAAGCACTGCGCGCGGCCACCCTCAACCCGGCCGCCTACTTCGGCCGTTCCAGTGAATTGGGTACTGTAGAGGCAGGCAAATACGCAGACCTGGTGCTGCTCGAGGCAAACCCGCTGGAGAGCATTACCAACACCCGCCACATCCATACCGTCCTGTTCAACGGCGAAATTTACGGGTCCTCGGCAATAGGGCAACTGCTCAGCGAGGCGGAGCGCTTCGCCTCCCGTACAAAACAACAACCGGAAATCTGAGCGCGGGGTAAATCACGCTTGCGTTACGCGACTCAATTTGTTCAGCGGCTTGCCGCGCCATCACATGATTGCAGCCAGGGTCGATAACGGTCTGGCTCACACCGCCATGGGGCCAAACGACCGGTGAAATTGCCCGACCCTGCTGGCTGGAGGGCGGGGGCCGGCGTCACCCACGCCATGCAGGAAATTCCGGGATAGGCAGTCCCGCCGGCGCAAATATAGACCCCTCAGCCTGGAATTTTGCGACCTTTTCCAGATCTCCCGTCTATAAGGCTGCATCGCAGAGGATGCATTGCTATCTTCAATTTTGACAGGATCAGGAAATGAAGCGTTTTCACGTGCACATCGCGGTCAATAATCTCGCCGGAAATATTACTTTCTACAGCAAGTTATTTGGACAGGCCCCGGACAAAGAGAAACCGGATTACGCCAAGTGGATGCTGGAGGACCCGCCACTTAGCTTCGCTTTGTCTTCCCGAGGCCATGCCATTGGTATCAACCACTTCGGTATACAGGCCGACTCCACCGAGGAACTGTCGGAACTCAGGGCCCTCGCCGATTCCGCTTCTGGCTTTTCGGCTGTCGATCAGGGCGACACGGCCTGCTGCTATGCACGGAGCGAGAAACATTGGACGTTTGACCCCCAGGGGATTGCCTGGGAGCACTTCTACACCATGGCTGATCTCGAGACTTTTACTGAAAGCACCGCCCCCCAGAAGGAAGCCTGCTGTATCCCGTTAAGCGCCACGGGAGATAGTGCAGACGGCCACGTTGACTGCTGCCTTCCCAATGAGGCGGGCACAGGCGAGGCAGAGTGCTGTAGGCGAGGTTTACCTTGATGCCGCAACAGCCCATGGAAACTGCAGACGTGGCCTCTTCAGGGCTGCGTAACAGCCTGAGTCGCTATCTTCGCCGGCGCCTGCCCGATCATGCGCCGGTGGAGGACCTGCTTCAAGACCTGCTTGTCAAGGCCCTAGCCGCAGACCGGGATGGCAGGGAGATAAACAACCTGGTGGGCTGGCTCTACGCCGCTGCCCGCTCTGCGGTGGCGGATTACTACCGCAGTCGGGGCGAGAACATGCAGGAGCTCAAGGAGGGTTATCCCGACCTGGAACAGGAGGATATCAGCCTGCACGCGGAGCTGTCAGAGTGCATGATGTCATTCGTTGCCCACCTCCCCCCCTTATACCGGGAGACTATTCTGGCAAGCGATATAGAAGGTGAGACGATGCCTGCGATCGCCGCGAGAATGCAGGTCTCAGTCTCCGCAATCAAAAGCCGGGCCAGCCGTGCGCGTGGCATGCTCAAGAGAAGACTGTCGGCCTGCTGCCATATAGAAACGACTGGCGGCCTGGTCAGTGACTACCACGCCAAATCAGAAAGTTGCTGCGGGAGTGAGAAGCCTGTATCGAGGATCAATCCAGGGATGGCGACATTACGGAACCCGCATCAACCAACGAAGAATACTGGATGACCCTGCTATTGGTAGATAAAAGTCCTGACGCTGAAGCAACCAGGCAATCCCACACGAGTATTCTTCAGTTCCATCGCCTCTTGCGTATTACGCGGTCGTTTTCTTTGCCAGAAAAATGGTATGCCGCGCCCCCTTCCCGGGGCGCTCACGCACGGTCTTGACCTCGACCCTGAAGCCGGCCTTCTTCAACCGGTTGACATACATGCTGTCAGGCCCCGCCGACCATACTGCCAGCATGCCGCCCGCAGTCAGGCTCTCGTAGATACAGCTGGTGCCCTCAAGGGAGTACAGCCAGTTGTTGTCGCTCTGGGTCAGCCCCTCGGGGCCGTTGTCCACATCCAGCAACACCGCATCGTATTCACTGTCACCCCTCTCCAGCAGCTCCCGCACATCGCCGATATGCACCCTGGTGCGGCTGTCATCCAGGGGCCGGCCGGCACAGTCGCCCAGGGGGCCGCGGTTCCACTCCACCACCTCGGGGATCAGGTCGGCGACGATCACCTCGGCGCTGGGCGGCAGTACCTCCAGGGCGGCGGCCAGGGTGTAGCCCATGCCCATGCCCCCCACCACCACCCGGGCATTCTCGCTGGTCTTCAGGTGGGCGCAGCCCAGCAGCGAAAGCTCCCGCTCACTGTTGAAGCGACGACTGTTCATTAATTCGCCACGAGGGCCGGACAGGGAGATGGAGAACTCCTGATCGCGCTGGCGCAGCTTGAGTGTGCCGCCGTTGTTGGGGATCTGGGCGGTGCCGAGTTCGATCCAGGGTTTCATGGAGGTGCTCGCTATGTGGAGGTGGAGGTGGGGCAAGCAATGTATCATAAAGCGCCGCCCCGTTGGGTAGTGAAGCAACTGGGGAACGACGCCCAACCTCGTTACAGAAGACGATGCAACACCAGGACTGCCAGTGGCTCGGGCAGACCAGTATCTGGTCATTGGCTTGTGCCGGGTAGATATGTCAGGATTTTCTGGCTTGATAACGTTTATTGGTTACCCGCTCAGTCTTGCTTGCTTAACTTCCGGATGCAATATGACACTTCGAATAACTTTGGCCATGATGCTCGCCTTGCTGGTGACGCCAGCGGCTTTCGGCGCCCCTGAATCCAAGCCCGAGACCATCCCCCCCTACAATGCCACCCTGGATGGGTTTGAGTATCCGTTTCCGGTTGATTACTTCACGGTCAAGTCGCAGGGCCAGACATTGAAGATGGCTTACATGGACGTCATGCCAGCCGGGGAACCCCAGGGCGTGGTACTGCTGCTCCATGGAAAGAACTTTTCCGGGTATTACTGGGAACGTGTCGCCAGGGCATTGGTAGGGCAAGGGTATCGTGTCGTTATCCCGGACCAGGTCGGCTTTGGCAAATCCAGCCGCCCGGAATACTACCAGTACTCCCTTGCCGGCCTTGCAAACAATACGCGCGCCCTTCTGCAGAGCCTGAATATTGACAAGGCTATTGTGGTCGGTCACTCAATGGGCGGTATGCTGGCGACCAAGTTCAGCAAATATTATTCGCCTGCCACTCAAAAGCTGATACTGATCAACCCCATCGGCCTGGAAGACTACCTCAAGTATGTTGACTACCAGGACACCAATGTTTTCCTGGCCGCTGAAATGAACAAGACCCCGGAATCCATCCGTCAATACCAGAAGAAGAACTACTATGACGGAAAGTGGAATGACACTTATGAAGCGCTGATTGCCACCCATATTGGCCAGCTAAAGCATGAAGACTACCCGCTGGTTGCGCTGAATAACGCCCTCACTTATAACCCCGTATTCAGTGAACCTATTGTGTATGACCTGCCACAACTGGAAATGCCGGTGGCACTGCTTATCGGCACCAGGGACCGTACCGGCCCGGGCAGGGCCTTTAAAAAGCCCGGGGTTACCTATGCACTGGGGCAATACCAGAAGCTGGGTAAAAAGGTGGCCAGCACCTTACAGGATGGCCAGCTGATAGAGCTGGAAGGCCTGGGCCATATGCCACAGTTCGAGGACTGGGAACGGTTTGCCGACGCCTTCATGCCGTTGTTTAAACAAGAAAATGGGAACTGGAAGAGGAAGCCATGAAAAAACTATTACTGACCCTTGCCGTTTTACTTCTCGCAAGCCCGGCCTTCTCCCGCGAGGATTACCTTCCGAGTGACAACCTGGGCCGCTATATCTATGAAAAACTGGATTTATCCACCTTCCGCAACTCCTTCGGCCCCAGGAGATCAGAGGATGACCGCCTGTTTTCCGACCTGGGATTGAAACCTACAGAGATCAAGGACGACGCCTTTACCATTGAGACTGACTCCTGGCGCTACCAGGTTTCCATTGTGAGGGTTAAGGACATAAACCGAGATGGGATCAAGGATGTGGAGATCTGCTTTAAGGAGCAGTCAAAGACCGGCACTTACAATGCGCAATCGCCCCTGCTCATCACCCAGTTCTCCGAGTCAGGCAACCTGGTTGCCCTCGGCTATAAGGTCTCCGGCTGCGAGAGCTTTGCGCACTGAAATCCACTGGTAGCCACAAGCATCCCCGCCCTCCTCTTATGGTGGAAATACAGTTTCGGCAAGGTGAAAAATCCCCCTAAAGCAACGCTTGTGATCCTGGGGAAGGAACCGGGAAAGTCAGGACCATATTACTAATGGGGCTAGCGACTCATACTTCAGGTAAGTTAACCAGTTCCCGATTACCCGGGTCAGCCCAGGTGGCAACGGCTGTCCTGCCTCTTTCAGGGGCCATGTCCCCGCAAGCCTGGGAATAGCCCTGGCGACGAATTCGGCACCTGCAGTGACTGACGCTCCCGACACCCCAACAGGATGCAAGGGCCTGTTGACATCCATAACCTGACGGAAGTCCCGTGCCCCCTGTACTCCCTTCGCTCTCGCTCGCGTGAGCTCCAGCAAAGAGGTTAAACGTGGTACCAGGCATACAATTGCATATTCGGCGCACTCCCCATATATTCCCCGCTAACACAAATGATGCTTGGCCCTCCTGTTGAGCGACTGTTCAGGGCGAGCACAGACACTGGGGAAACTGCCGGAAATGAGCGCAAACAGCTGGGATGACTATGCCGAGGGATGGGACAGCAACAGTGACGTTGTCACCTATTCAGAGCGTGCATTTCAATCGCTTGCGGACACCATCGACTTCAAGGGTGCCCGCATCCTGGATTTCGGCTGTGGAACCGGGTTACTGACAGAACGGCTGTCTGCACAGGCAGGCAGTATCATTGCACTCGATCCGTCGGAGAAGATGATCTCCGTACTGAACGCCAAGCAGCTGGATAATGTCATTACCATCCAGTCCGAGTTAACTGAAGAACTGATCAAGCAGAATAAGCACCTCCAGGCAGGATTCGACCTTATTGTCGCATCTTCTGCCCTGGCCTTTGTTCCCGATTACCTGGAGACGCTGCGGCTGTTGACGCAGCTGCTAAACGAGAACGGCCAGCTGGTCCAGTGGGACTGGCTGAAGGAAGCCGGGGACGCCGGCAGCGGGTTTTCCAGGGATGAGATCGCCCATACCTTCAGGGAAGCCGGCCTGTCTGGGATCAGGGTAAGCGTGCCGTTCTCTATGGACGCGGGCGAAGGCAGTATGGACGTCGTTATGGGTGTCGGCAGCCGTTAAGTTCCCCCTCCACGCCGCCCTGCCCTGGCAGGCCTTGCCTGACCGTTCCTTCTCCATAAGGCACTCACCATCCCCCGGTCCCCGACCACTGATCCGGCCTGACACCTTGCCGCTGGTGGACAATGGGCTCGCACGCAACTATTGCTACTCATGTCCCCCTCGCAACCAACAGGCTGGTTCCCGATGAATCCTGCGCATATCCGCTGGCTGCCCGTCCTCGGTATCCTTATGGCTCCCCTCTGTAATGCCAATCCGGTCTTTTTTGTCGACACGCCTGCTCTACTGCGGCAGGCGGAAGAGGCCGTCTACGCCGAACATCCAGACATAGCCGAGTCCGGGCTGGTAGTGGCCCGGGACGCCATCAGTTTTTCCTGCATGCCGGGAAGGAAGCGCCTCCGCCAGAATGAGGCCGCTAGCCAGTGCCTCGAACACCCCTATGTTGCAGTGCCATGCAAAGCATCGGTTCGCCTGATGGTCCGCTCAAGCGTTACCCAGCAGGTCTCCGCGCTCAGGAATGGTCGCTGCCGGTTCGACACCACCTATCGCCCGGTCATTGTGGATTTCTTCCAGGATGGTGCCACGGAGGTCCGCCGCCCTGGTTTCGACTTCGATGCCGGCCGGGTCGGCGACTGTGACATTGATGTCAGCCCCGATGAAATCGGCGCGTTGGCCCAACACCATGAAGCCATCCTGGCCCGGGAGTTCTCTGAACAGGAAATCGCCCGGGGCGATGGCACTATTACGCATCCACATGGCTACTTCGAGGTGGATGTGGAGAGACTATTCCGGGTGGCACAGGAGTCCACAGAGTGGGCTGCGGAGAAAGGCGATTTGCGACTGCGTGAATCCGATCTCAGCTTCTACTGTGACGCGGATATTGCCTGGGCGGCGACAAACCCTGTAACCCTGCTGATTCCGTCACAGCAGCAGAGCACGTCGCTGTGCCATACCGAGGTGATTTTCACCGGAGGTGAGCGTACTGTCGAAAAGCTGGCTGGGGATAAGGGATGCAGTGCCAGGAACTCCGGCGGCGGCTTCTTGGTACGCGTGTTCAGCGACGGCGGCACCGAGGTGAGCCCCGTGGCGGCCGGTGGCTACCGGCAGGGTTCCTGTAACTCTGTTGCCGATGCACCGTCAGTAGAGGAGGCTATTGCCCGGTATAGGGAGCAGGCCGCAATACAGTAGGCCTCCACAACTGGCCCGCCCTGCCCCGGCTCATTTACGGGGGCTCGCCGCCAGTGTCACACTCCTGGCCCAGGGTGCCAGGCAACCGAGGAGGGAGCCGCACATCAGCTTGCTGCCAACAAAAAGCCACCCCGCCGGCACGGGTGCAGTGCTGGTGGCCCTGGCAGCCCTGTGCTGGGGCCTATCCGGCGGCGTTGCCGGCGTCCTTATCGACGGCGGCTGGGAACCTTCTGTCGTTTCCTTCAGCCGGGGCGCGATCGGCTTCCTGTTTGTGTTCGCCTGGCTGCTGATGCGGCCCCGCGGCAGTGGCCTGGGCAACGCGCGCCTGTGGTCCTGGTCGGTGCTCGCCGGCCTGGGTGTGGCGGGTAACTTTACGTTTTATTTTGTCAGCATTGCGCAGGGCAGTGTCGCGGTGGCTGCCACCCTGATGTACAGCGCCCCGGTATTCGTCTACCTCGTCTCATTCGCCTGCAGGCTCGAACGGCCGACCCCACTCAAGCTGGCGGCGATTGTCCTGGCGATGGTCGGTATCATCCTGCTGACACAGGTCTACAAGGCCAGCGCGAGCGGCATCACCCTGCTGGGTGCGGGGGCCGGCCTGTTGGCGGGGGTTTCCTATGCGGTATTCATCTTCGGCTTCAAGTATGCCGCGCCGCACGGCAGCCCACAGGCTGTCCTGTCCGTGGCATTCGCGGTGGTTGCCGTGCTGCTGATCTGGCCTGCCGGTATCGGTCGGGCCACTACCGTCCTGGATACAGCGGATTTACAGCTGTTCGTCACCCTCGGCGTCTTTGGTGCCGGCCTGTCGTTTGCCCTGTATGTGATTGGCCTGCGTCACGTGGCGCCCACCGTGGCCTCGATTGTGGCTATGGTCGAACCGGTCACCGCGGCGCTGTTCGGTGTCGCGGTCCTGGACGAGAGCCTGGCCGGCCCGCAGGTTTTCGGCATGGTACTGATACTGTCCACGGTGACCGCCCTGAGCCTCGGTTCCAGCTTTAAAAGGTCTTGAGCGGGCATCATCACGAGTCAGCTTTACTGCAACCCTACCCCACCGGAGCATCGCCCCCTGGAATACCAGCCGCGCCTGGTGACTTCTCCCCTGGCTTGTCCTCGGACTCCTCCGGGGCGATCAGGCTGACAACCTGCCAGTCAGCCTTGAGGGCAAATTCATGGGAGACCGTATTGATATGCACACGCCCCTGCGGGTCTACCACATAGAGTCGCGTGGCGCGGTTGCCGTAGGTTTCCCCGTAGTCGTCAAGGGTAAAGGACTCCGTCAGCCTGGTGGTCCTGATGGTTGCACCCTTCGCCACCAGGCTGGCAAGGCGGCTGTAGGTTGCGTTCTCCGCAAACAGTTCCAGTTTTTTTGCGTATTCCTCCGATACCCGGTGGCTGGCCCGCCCCTCCTCGGTCCCCTGGCCCAGGCCGAGTACCGAGCCTTTGCCCAGGACATGCTCAAAGTGATAGGTCACCAGTGGGTTGAGCTGCTTGTAGGGGGACAGCACCAGGACCTTGCCCACGGGGGAAAGATCCATGGTGGTGCTGGCGTGCTCCGAGATCGGGTTACCGTAGTAGGTGGGGATATTTTCCATACGTGCCTCGCGTATGGCGTCCCAGTTGGTATCCGCGATAATGACCGGAATTTCCTTTTCCAGCAGGTCTTTGGCCAGTAACCGCGCGAACTTGCCGCCGCCGAACAGCAGGTAACCATTCGGATAGGGGGCGCGAACATCGAGTAATTTCGCAATAGGCTTGGAAGTCAGGCTCTGCAGCACGACCGTGACGATAATCACCAGGAACACCATGGGTACCAGCAGCTCGGATTTTGGCAGCCCCAGCGTATCCAGTTTCAGGGCAAACAGGGCGGAAACCGCGGCGGCAACAATGCCCCGGGGCGCGATCCAGCTAAGCATCGCAAGTTCGCACCAGTTCAGGCCTGAGCCGGGGGAGGACAGGAACACGGATAGCGGCCGGGCGATAAACATGATCGCCACCAATACCAGCACCGCGCCCCAGCCCAACTGCACCACTGCGCTCAATTCCACCCGCGCGGCCAGGAGGATAAACAGCGCCGAGATCAGCAGGACGCTGAGGGTTTCCTTGAACTCGAGGATGTCATCAACATCCAGTCCCTTCATGTTGGCCATCCAGATACCCATCACGGTAACCGTAAGCAGGCCGGATTCGTGGGTCATCAGGTCGGAAGCGGCGTAGGCACCGAGCATCAGGGTGAGTACAGCGGTATTGCGCAGGTAGTGTGGAATCCAGTTCTTCTTGAGCACGGTGCCAAGCAGGTATCCCATCAAAGAGCCAAGCCCGAAGCCGATCGCCACCACTTTCAGGAAGGTGACCAGGGTATGCTCGAACGCACCCTGCGCGGCGACAACGTACTCATACACCAGCACTGCCAGCAGTGCGCCGATGGGATCAATAACAATACCTTCCCAGCGCAGGATATTGGAGATCCGGGCATTGGGCCGCACGGTACGCAACATGGGTACGATGACGGTGGGCCCGGTAACCGTGACAATGGCGCCAAACAGTGCGGCCAGCTGCATGGGCATGCCGAGCACATAGTAGGCGGCGGGTGTGGCGATCAACCAGGTCACCAGGGCACCCAGCGTACACAGGTTGCGCACCATGACACCGTGCCCGGCGAGGTCGGAAAACTTGAGGGTCAGGGCGCCTTCAAACAGGATAATCGCCACCGCCAGTGCAACGAGCGGAAATAACAGGTCGCCAAACAGGGCATCGGGATCGAGGACACCGGTGAGCGGCCCAAGTGCGATACCGGCCAGAAGCAGGGGCAGGATCGCGGGCAACTTGAGCATAAACGCAAGGTACTGGCACGCAATCGAGACAATTCCCACCATCACCAGCAGCGCCATTGGGTTCGAGGTGATTAGTTCCATAGTGATGACCAGCCGATCGCGAACGGTATTTGGGTGCGAGAATATAATGGCCCGAAATAGATACCCCGGGATATCGACTGGCCGCTCTCCTCCTGGTTACCGGGGTGCTCGATTACACCGATGAACACAGGGAAATTGGAACAGGCCAGTGGGTAACTATCAGTTCCTGGCGTTTATTTGACCATAGCGCCTTATCCGCCATAACCACACCCCGATTCAGGGAATTAACCTATTGAGAGGTAGCACAACAATCCCTGTGGCGCCTCCCCGGCAGGCCTTCCCATTCAGCCTACCATCCAGCCTCCCCACCTTGACACTCCAGCGCGTATTTCCAGCGTGCCTCCTGGCCGCGCCCGTGAACAGCAATTCGGTTACACTGTGCGCACAATTCATTCCGCGCCGGAGTCACCATGAGTCAGTCTGATAGCCCTTCCTGGCTGGACGAATTACCCGCAGCCTTCCAGGCCTATCGCAATGGCCGCAGGCTGGATGAGGTGGAATGCATCATCCCCGACCTGAACGGTATGTCCCGGGGCAAGGCGATGCCCCAGAAGAACTTCTCACCGGACAAGCCGATCTTCCTGCCGATCTCCATTTTTTACCAGACCATTACCGGCCAGGATGTGGAGATGGATATCGCTAACCAGTGGGCCGAGAGCGATATGGTGCTGGTGCCCGACATGTCCACCGCAATGGCGGCCCCCTGGGCGAAGCAGCCCACGCTGCAGATCATCCACGACCTGCGGGACTTCGACGGCAAGCCGATCTTCTGTGCACCGCGCAATGTACTCAAGCACATCATCGGTTTGTATGAACAACACGGCTGGAAACCGGTCATCGCGCCGGAACTGGAGTTTTACCTGACCAAGCCGAATGTCGATCCCAACGAGCCGATCCAGCCCCCCGTGGGGCGCAGCGGCCGCTCCGGAACAGCACTGCAGTCCTATTCGATGAGTGCCGTGGATGAGTACGGCCCGGTGATCGATAACATCTATGACTTTGCCGAGGCCGCCGGCCTGCATATCGACTCGGTGATCCAGGAGGACGGCGCCGGCCAGGTGGAGTTCAACCTCACCCATGGCGACCCGCTGCTGCTCGCGGACCAGGTATTCTACTTCAAGCGCATCATCAAGGAGGCGGCGCTGAAAAACGGCATGTTCGCCACCTTTATGGCCAAGCCCATGCGCGACCAACCCGGCAGTGCCATGCATGTGCACCAGAGCGTGGTGGACATCGCCAGCGGGCAGAATATCTTCTCCGATGAGCAGGGCAATGCGACGGACCTGTTCCGCTATTTCGTTGGCGGCACCCAGAAGCACCTGATCGAGGTAATGCCGTTTATTGCCCCGAATGTGAATTCCTACCGGCGATTCGAGTCGGAAGCCAATTCCAGCGCGCCTACCAATACCGCCTGGGGTTATGACAATCGTGCCACAGGACTGCGGGTACCCCATTCCGGCGCGCAGGACCGTCGGCTGGAGAACCGCGTGATCGGGGTGGATACCAATCCATACCTTGCCATTGCCGCGAGCCTGGCCTGCGGTTACCTGGGCATGGTGAACCGGGTCGAACCGAGCGCACCGGCCGAGGGTGAACTGGACGACGAGCAGCAGGCCCAGTCGTATATCCCCACCACCTTCGATGAGGCACTGCGCATCTTCGAAGATGCGGAGGATATTCACGAGACACTGGGCAGGAACTTCTGCCAGCTGTATGCGGAAGTCAAAATGGAGGAGCTGCGTCAGTTCCACCGGGAGATCTCGCCGTGGGAACGGGAGCACCTGTTGCTGAACGTCTAGCAGGCGTTTTCGTAAGTCTCACCGGGGCCGGGTTGGGTAAAGCACCCGGTGCCCGGGAGCCGAGTTTGCTTTGAGCATTATTTATATTTCATAGTATTCTGGGATATATCCATGCATATTTACTGGCCCTCCTGGAGGGTCAGCCCCGGCCCATGGGAAAAATAACAACAGAGAATAGAAACAACCAAGAAATGGGAAGAAAATACAATGGAAACCAACAATTACAATAACGAGGGTTTCACACTCTTTCTGGGCATGGCATTCGCCCTGCTATTGATCAATCTCGTTGGCTTCGGTCCCACATTCTTCTTTACCCCACTCACGGAACCCAACCCGAAGCTGGATACCACACGTATCATCCACGGCTTCACCTTCTCCGCCTGGTACCTGCTGTTCTGCGCACAGGCCATTGCGGCAAAAAGCCTCAGCTTTCGGGCACACCGCACCATGGGTTTTATCGGCCTGTTCCTGGCCATCGCCATTGTCATCAATGGCAGTATCATGACGGCGCATTTTGCCAATGAGTTCACTCCCACGGACGAGGTCGGCCCACTGATCCTCCAGGCTTCAGGCGTCTGGGCCAATTTTCACCTGGTCCTGAGTTTTGCGGCCTTCATTGTCCTGGGCATGGCCTTTCGCAAACAGTTGCAACTGCACAAGCGATTTGTCCTGCTCGCCACCATCGCCATGATGACCGCGGCCACCAGCCGTATCGCCGCTTTCGATGGCCAGCCAATCCATGAGGGCGCGTTTACTTTCCTGTGCCTGCTGGTGCTCCTGTTGACGCCAATCTGCTATGAACTGGTGCAGTACCGCAAGGTGCATCCGGTTTACCTGTGGGGCTCGGCGGCCTATTTCGTATCCCTGATTCTGTTTGCCGCCGTAATCCCAATGACCGCTTTCGGGCAATCGGCAGTATTCTGGTTTCAATAGGAATTTGGCACCATTGGGATCAGGTGGTAGTCCATATGTTGCCTGACGCGAAAAACCTCGCGCAGGGCGGTCCAGGGTAAATACATTCAAGGACGAATCAGCATGAAAATATCCGTAGAAACCCAGGTGAATTGCCCGGTTACCCGGGCCTGGAAGGCCTACACAACACCGGCGGACATCACCCAGTGGAATGCCGCCTCCGCCGACTGGCACACGACCCGCGCCACCGTGGACCTGCGCGAGGGCGGCAGCTTCTGCTGGCGCATGGAAGCCAAGGACGGCAGCATCGGGTTCGATTTTGCAGGCACCTATACCCGTCTTGTCGAGAACAGCCTGATCGAATACACATTTGGCGATCGCGAGGCGCAGGTGGAGTTTATCGAGAACGGGGACACCGTCACTGTGCGGGTAACCTTCGACAGCGAGGGCAGCCACTCCATCGAGCAGCAGCGGGAGGGCTGGCAGGCTATCCTGGACAACCTCAAGCGGCATGTGGAGGCGGTAACCGCCTGACACCAGCCATGTTGCGTCCACCTATCCCGACGCGGCCGGCAGCACCCTGCAGGACCGGCCCTGCATGCGGTAATCCCGATACCGGTGCCCGCGAACACCGCGCACCCCAGCCCGAGAGACCATGGAATGGCACAAGCCCGGCTGCTGCAACGACCCACCTCTCCCTGGCGATTTCCCGGTGGCCTGTTGGTCCTGGGCAGCTTCGCCCTGCTCTATACCGCCGCCAGTGCCGCCCATATGCTGCTGGTCAAACACACCATCGGCTTCAACGCCTACCTGGGCGACGGGCCCGGCCTGCCCCAGCACCTCCTGCTGACCATGCAGCTCACCAAGGCCGCCCTGCTGCTGGGGGTACTCTGGCTGGCGTTGCGCACCAGGGGCCTGGGCTGGGCCACCCTCGGCTTCCGCCCCACCACCTGGGGCTGGATACTCCTCGCGGTACTGGTCGCCATTGCCGGGCTACTGTTGCGGCTGGGCCTGGCCCGCTGGATGGCGGTGGCGGTGCCGGACTGGGCAGTGTTTATGGCCAACCCCTATGGCACCCCGGATGGCGGCCTGGTGGTTGGCATTGCGCTGGGCCTCTGCACGGTGGTGCTGACCCCGGTAGCCGAGGAGGCATTCTTCCGCGGCTTCCTGTTTACCTGGATGACAGGGCACCGGCCGGTATGGCTGGCGATGCTGGTCAGCTCACTGATCTTCGGGGCCATGCATATCATCCCACCCCAGGCCATCAGCGCCGCGCTGATGGCACTGGCCCTGTGCGCGCTCTACTGGTTCAGCGGCTCCCTGTGGCCGCCCATCGTGGCGCATATGGTGGGTAACGGGTTGGCCTACGCTGCCATGGTAGCAGGCAGCCAATGAGACTGTGGCCGGGATCAGCGTGCCCGGGTAAGGTGATGGTCGTCATTCGGAAACCAGACAAACACTCGAAGGGGGCCTCGACGGCCATGCCCGTTCCACTTCTGTTGCTACTCGCACTCCTGGCCTTCGCGCCCCTGGCTTATTCCGCAGGCTACATGGCGGGCTTTGCCGAATCAGAAATCACAACGCAGGTAGGCGATACCCTGGGGTTGGTCGGCGGCGGGACCGGGAAGGTCCAGTCCATTGGCGATCCCCTCTATATCCAGGCTGCCGCGCTGTCGGATGGCAGCCACAGGGTCGCACTGGTTTCGGCGGACCTGCTGGCGCTGGGAGAACCGGATTTCCGTGTGCTGAAACAGCAACTGCAGGAGCGGGGATTCGACCATGTGATGATCGCCGCCACCCACACCCACGGCGGCTACCTGGTGGATGAGTCGATGGCCCGGGTGCGCGACAGCATCCTCACCAGCGTTGCACAAGCGGAAGAACAAATGCAGCCGGTTACCATCGGTGCCACCCGGGTTCAGGTCGATGAAGCCTACAACCGCAGGATTATCCGGGAAGACGGGGTGGAAATGTTATGGACCAACCCAGGCAGGATTCCCAATCGCCCGGTCGATGACACGCTGGGGATTGTCCACCTGCGTGACGGGGACGGGCACCCCTTCCTGACAATTTTCAACTACAGCGCCCACCCGGTGGTGACCATGGACCTGCAGCGCGCACTGGTGTCCGCGGACTATCCGGGTTACCTGCGCAGCGCCTTCAAGCGGGAATTTGGTGGCCACTCCATGTTTTTCCTGGGTGCCGCGGGCGATGTAAACCCCTACCACGCGGATACCAAACCCTTTTCCGCAGCCGGGGCGCAGGCCCGGCGGCTGGGCGAGGTCCTGTCGGGCAACGCTGTGCGGGCACTGCGGAACCTGCAGCAGTTCAAGGGCCGGGGCCATTTCCGGTTTGACACCATCCGCATGCGGGACCCCGAGGCCGAACTGGGATTGCTAATGCTCACACCGGATATTTCGCTGGTGAGTTTCCCCGGTGAATACTTCGACGCACTCGGCAGGCAGTTGAAGAGCGGCAGCCCGGTGGAAACCACACTCTTCGTTGGTATGAGTAACGGTGACTTGCGCTATGTGCCTACCGCTGCCGATGCGGCACTGGGTGGTTACGGTGCAGAGGAACCGTCGTCTGTGGTCGACGCCAGTACCGGTGAAACACATGTCCGCAAGGCGCTCGAGAGACTGGAGGAACTGTCGAAAGGGAGCCCGGACGGGGACTAGTATCGCCGGAAGGGGCCTCCGTGCCCCTATCAACCCGATTACTTCAGCAGCTTCACCACTGCCTTGCCAAGGTCGGCGGCGGATTGCGGGTTCTGGCCAGTCACCAGCCGCTCGTCGACAACCACATGGCTGCTAAACGGCTGTTCCTCGCTAAAGGTCGCGCCCTGCTCTTTCAGCTTGTCTTCCAGCAGGAAGGGCACCACTTCTGTCAGTTCGACGGCCGCTTCTTCCTCGTTGGTAAAGCCGGTCACTTTCTTGCCGGCCACCAGGCTGCTGCCATCCGGCAGTTCCAGGTCCAGCAGTGCCGCCGGGCCATGGCAGACTGCGGCCACCACGCCGTCATTGGCGTAAATGGAACCGGCTACCCGGCTTATGTCATCGTTGCCCGGGAAATCCCACACCGTGCCGTGGCCACCCACAAAGACGATAGCGTCGTAACCCGCGGGGTCCACCGAGGACAGCTTGCGGGTATTGGCCACCAGCTTCTGGGCCTCGTCGTCTTTATGGAAACGCTGGTTGACCGCATCGCTCTCCTCCAGGCTGCGCGCATCGATCGGTGCCTCGCCACCTTCAATACTCGCCACGTCCACCTGCAGCCCCGCGTCGCGGAATACGTAATAGGGGTGGGTAAACTCCCCCAGCCAGTAACCGGTTTTCTCGCCGGTGTCGCCCATGGCGCTGTGGCTTGTCAGTACCATCAGTACCCGCGGCTGTTCTGCCTGGGCGGTGACGGACAGGAACAGGGCTGCGCATAACAGCGCAAATGTCTTGATAAGTTTCATATACAGCGTCCTCTCTTTATTGCTCAGGTGGATTACTGGTACGCGCCACTGCCGTAGGTCAGTTCATAGCTGTGGCTGTAGATTTCCAGGATATTGCCGAAGGGATCTTCCATATAGATCATGCGGTAGGGCTTTTCCCCCGGGTAGTAATAGCGCGGCTCCTTCATACGGCGCCTGCCACCGGCCGCCTCGATCTTCTCTGCCAGCTCTTCCAGGTTCGGGTCCTGTACGCAGAAGTGGAAGATGCCGGTCTTCCAGTACTCGAAATTGTCCTCCGGGTTCTCCTGGCCGCGGAACTGGAACAGCTCAACGCCGATACGGTCACCAGTGGACAGGTGGGCAATCCGGAATTCGCCCCAGCCCGGGCCGAATACATCGGTGCACATCACGCCAACTGCGCTGTCATCCTCAGTAATCGTGGTGGGCGGCATGATCAGGTACCAGCCCAGCACTTCCGTGTAGAAGCGCACTGCCGCCTCGAGATCGGGGACCGAAATACCAATATGGGAGAAATTCCTGGGATAGGGTGTCTTGCTCACTGCAACTCCTGGGACGGTTACTCAAAGTAGCGCCATGGTAACCGGGATGAGGATGCGCAAAAAATTATGATTTATAATCTCTCACATAACACCAGGTTATACTTTTGGGGACACCGAATTGCTCAACTACCACTGGCTCAGGACCTTCAGCACCCTGGTGGCCACCGGCCAGTTCACCCGCACTGCCGAACAACTACATATGACCCAGCCCGGGGTCAGCCAGCACATCCGCAAGCTGGAAAACCAGCTGGGCCAGAAGCTGCTGGAGCGCAGCGGCAGGAAGTTCGAGCTCACCGAGGCCGGCCGCACCCTGGCGGAATTTGCCGAGCGGGCCGCACGCCAGGAACGGGACCTGCTGGAACATATCGGGCGCGATGATCCCTACAGCGGCCAGTGCCGCATTGCCTGTTCCGGCAGCCTGGCACTATTGCTATATCCCCGCTTCCTGGAGTACCAGCGCCAGCACCCGGGCCTGCAGGTGCTGCTGGAGGCGACACCCAACCGCCGTATCCGCGAATTGATACGCGCCGACCAGATGGATATCGGTATCACCACCATTGCCGACAAGCACTCGGAGCTGAGCCAGGACCCGATCGGCACCCAGCAGCTGTGCCTGACCCTGCCCGCCAGCGCCAGGCTCGACGCACCGGCCCGCCCCCGGCTGGGGGAACTGCAGGCGCTGGGATTTGTGGAGCATCCGGACGGCATCCAGTATGCGCAGAAAGTCCTGGCCGCCGCGTACGGGGAAGAATTCGAGGGGCTGCAAAGTATTCCGCGCAGTGGCTCGATCAACCAGATCAACCAGATCCTGGTGGCCGTTGCGGCGGGCACCGGCTTTACGGTGCTTCCGGAATCCGCCGTGCGCAGCTTTCCCGAGCGCGAGAAAATCGTCACCGCACGGCTGGCACACGATACCTATGAAGAACTGTTCCTGGTAAAACGCAGGCGCTATACCCTGCCCTCCCGCTACCGGTGGTTTATCGATTGTATCCAGCAGGAACTCGGGGCGCGCAACTTGAGAAAATAACCCGGGCGCATGACCAACCGCAGCCATACCGAGTGATTTTCACGCCATTTAATCGCCACAACTTACTTTACTGACTGTCTCGCAAAGTTTGTGCAAGGATGCAATTGACCGTCCAGCCCCCGGATCGCTAATTTAAGTGCTCAAATAAAATCTAGTAGAGAGCACAAGATGATCTGGGAACCATTCGATCCCTTCAGCTATTTCATCCACGTGGTGCTTGGTTCTATCGCTTTTACCGCCGGGATAGTGGCGCTTTCCACCAAAAAGGGGACACCCGTTCATGTCACATCGGGAAAGGTTTTTTCTTACCTGATGATCCTGGTGGCAATATCAACCGCCATTTTCATGGCCTATAAATTCCTGCCCCTGGCACTGGTGATGACCGTTGCGGTGCTGTACTGCATCCCCAGTGCCATCAATTCAATCAATAACGATGGCAGGTTTGCCTTTCTCTGGGACCGGCTACTGGTCATCATTCCCCTGCTCCTGTTCCTGTTCACCTCGATTCAATTTGTCCGGTTCCTGTCGATCGATGGGGCACCCAAGGCTGGCCCCATCCTGCTGGCAACCACCTTTGGTTTTATCCTGTTCCAGGACCTGGCCCTGTGGAAAAACCGGGATCGGGAAAGGCCCTTCTGGATTCGCCGGCATATGGTGCGCATGATCCTGGCATTTACCTTTACCGCAATGGCTGTGGTGAGGCTGGGCATCAATATTGGCCTGAACCTCGAACAGACAGTTGTCTTCCCACTGCTGGCTGCCTGGACCTGCATCGGCTACTGCTACTGGAAATATGCACCGGGAAAACTGGAAGCCGTCCAGGCCGGGTAATCCGTCATGGGTACCGGGTTAAATAAGCAGCCCGGCGCTGGCCCCGGGTATTCGGGCCCGGCTGGGCATGGCCCGGTCTGGCGGGAAGCCGATTAGAGCGGCCTGAAAACGGTTAAAAAACAACCAGAAGGTAAGTGGGGAACATTCTGGCGCTCAGGCTTTCATAAGGTAAACCCAATAAGTAGTACCCTGATACCATTTACACGTACCCCGCCTGTCCGGGGCTGTCGCCGCGCACCACCGCCCTGATACTGCCCACCGGCACTATCCGGATGCTGGCGACCGGCGGGCACAATAATCCGGAATAACCGCGAGCGCCCCATGAGCAAGAAGCTGCTGCTGATATCCGTCCTGTTCCTGGCCATCGTCAGTACAGGCTGTAGCCTCTCCCCTTACCGTCACTCCCCGGACCAGCCGGCAGTGTCCAGCGCGCGACAGCAGCCCGCGGGGCAGACCGGAAATGTGAAGGACAAGATTTATTCCCAGCACCGGGAGTGGAAAGGCACCCGCTATGCCCTGGGCGGTATGAGCAAGAGGGGCATCGACTGTTCCGGGCTGGTTTATACCACCTTCCGGGACCAACTCGGCCTGCAGCTGCCACGGACCACCAGTACCCAGGCCCGGATTGGGGTACCTATCCGGCGCAGTGACCTGCGCGCCGGGGACCTGGTGTTCTTCAAGACCGGCCGCAAGAGCCGGCATGTGGGCATCTATATCGAGGATGGCAAGTTCTTCCACGCCTCGACTTCCCACGGCGTGAAGATTTCCAGGCTGAGCGATTACTACTGGCGGGACCGCTACTGGCATGCGCGGCGGCTGGACCTGAACAGCTAGGGCCCCGCCAGCCCGGCACTGGCCCCCTCCCTCTTACCGCCCCGGCCCCGGCCAACTCAGGGCAGCTGCTCCAGCAGCTTGTCCAGGGTGATGGGGAAATCCCGCACGCGCACGCCGGTGGCATGGTAGACGGCATTGGCCACCGCCGCGCCGGCACCGCTGATACTGAGTTCACCGATACCCTTGGAGCCCAGTGGGTTGGAGCGCATGTCCGGCTGTTCGCGGAAGTGGATCTCCACTTCGGGGATGTCACGGTTGACCGCCAGGTGGTATTCCGCGAAATCCCGGTTCATAAAGGCACCGTAGCGCTCATCCAGCATCAATTCCTCCAGCAGGGCGTAAGAAACTCCCCACACCATGCCGCCCAGCAACTGCGACCGGGCCGTCTTGCGGTTCAGGATGCGCCCGGCGGAAAACACCCCCAGCAGACGCTGGACCCGCACCTCGCCGGTGTCCCGGTCGACATGCACCTCGGCAAACTGGGCACCGTAGGAATGCTGGGAGTACTTGCCGCGGTCCTCGCCGGGCGCCACCTTGCCGTCGGCCTCCAGATAATCGGGCCCGCCCTGGCGGACCAGTTCGGTGAGAGATACTTGCTTGCTACCAAGTACCAGCTTGCCGCCCTCGAAGAGGGCGCCGTCGAAATCCGCATCCTTAAGGGATTCCTGCTTGCGCGCAATCTCCACCAGTTTTTCCCGCAAGCGCAGGCAGGCGTCGCGCAGGGCCGATCCCGAGCTGCCCGCGCCAAAGGAGCCCCCGGAGCCACAGCTGGCCGGATAGGCGCTGTCCCCCAGTTCGATCTCGATCCTCTCTGCCGGCAGGCCCAGCAGGTCGGCAGCGACCTGGGTGAGGATGGTGTAGGTGCCGGTGCCGATATCGGTCATGTTGGCCCAGGCGGTGAGGGTGCCGTCGGCGGACAGGCGGATCCTGGTTTTCGACTTCACCAGGATATTCATGCGGATGGTGCTGGCCACGCCATAGCCCACCAGCTGGCGACCGCGGACTTCACCCTGTGGCTGGCGTTTGCCCCAGCCAAATCTGGCCGCCCCCTCCCGCAGGCACTCCGCCAGGTCGTGGCTGGAGAAGGGCTTGCCGCTGCCGGGATCTTTCTCCGGCATATTGGCCAGGCGAAACTCCACCGGGTCCTGGCCACAGCGATAGGCCATCTCGTCGATCGCCGATTCGAAAGCCAGGGAACCGATGGCGTGCCCCGGCGCCCGGCAGGAATCGATCAGTGACATATCGACAGTCTTCACCCGGTGCCGGCTCACCAGCGCATCGGTGCGGTAGGTGGTGCGGGCCGGCGCGCCACTGGGCTCGGCAAAGGCGTAACCCCTGGCGGTAGGCATAAAGCTCTCATGGCTGATGGCCTGCAGTTTGCCGTCGCGGCTCGCCCCCAGGCGAATGCGCTGCACTGAGTTACCGCGGTGCGGCGCATTGTGGAAGACCTGGCGTCGGTGCTGGACCACTTTCACCGGTCGCTCCAGGTACATCGCGCCCAGGCAGGCCAGGATGGCCTCATTGTGCAGGCCCAGCTTGGAACCGAAACCGCCGCCGATATAGGGGCTGAGCACGCGGATCCTGTCCGGGTTGAGTTTCAGGGTATTGGCCAGCACCTGCACTGCGGGGCCGATCAGCTGCACCGAGGTATACACCCAGAGCTCATTGCCGTCATACACCGCCATGGTGGCATGGGGCTCCATGGCGGCGGCGGCCTGGTTCGGGGTGCTGTAGGTGACATCCAGGGTGACCTCGGCGCTACTGTAGGCCTGTTCGAAATCACCGCGGGTGATATCCGCCTCCAAGCCTCCGTCGAGTTCGTCGGGTTTCTCGTCCGCCTCCTCCCCGGCGGCGGTCACCGCGTCTGCCGGCTCACAGGTGACTTCCACCAGCCCGGCGGCGTGACGGGCATTCGCCAGTGTGTCGGCGATGACGAGCGCCACGGGGAAACCGTGATAGCGGATATGATCGCTGCCCAGCATGGCGCGGGACTGGGTGAAACGCCCCTCATCATCCGGCTCACCGAAGGGAACCTGGGATGGGCTGTTCCTGTGAGTGAGGACTGCCACCACGCCCGCACTGGCTTCCGCCGCGCTGGTCTCCAGGGCCTTGATACGCCCCGCCGGGATGGTCGCCTCCACGATCCAGCCGACCAGAGGCTGGTGATCGAGCGGGTGCTCTGCCGCATAGGTGGCCGCGCCACTTACCTTGAGGGGACCGTCGACCCGGTCAAATGGCTGGCCGATGGCTGCGGGATTCATCATGCCCTGGCCTCCCCTGTCTTACCCGCGGCGTCCCGCAGGACAGCCACCAGTGTGCGCCGCGCCAGTGGAATTTTGAAGTCGTTGCCGCCGTAGCCTTTCGCATCCGCGAGTTCGGCATTGGCAGCCTTGAGGAACGCCTCCTCCGTGGCCGGCCGTCCCTGCAGTGCTGCCTCGGCCTTGCGCGCGCGCCAGGGCTTGTGGGCCACGCCGCCGAAAGCGATACGCACGCTGGATACCGTGCCGTCCTTCAGCGCCAGAATCACGCCTACCGACACGAGGGCGAAGGCATAGGAACTGCGATCGCGCACCTTGCGGTAGACCTGCCGGCCCGGGGGTGGCGCCGGCAGGTGTACCCAAGTGATCAGCTCACCGGGCGCCAGCACGGTGTCACGCTGCGGCTCGTCACCGGGCAACCGGTGCAGCTCTTCCACCGGCAGCTCCCGCTCGCTGCCGTCGGGCGCGCGCAGCCTGACCCCGGCATCCAGCGCGACCATCGCCACCGCCATATCCGACGGGTGGGTGGCGATACACTGCTCGCTGGCGCCGAGGATGGCGTGGATGCGGTTGTGGCCGGAAAAGGCACCGCAACCCTCACCGGGATTGCGTTTGTTGCAGGGGCGGGCGGTGTCGTAAAAGTAATAGCAGCGGGTACGCTGCAGCAGGTTGCCGCCGGTGGTGGCGCGATTGCGCAACTGGGCGGTGGCGCCGGCCAGCAACGCGGCGGAGAGCAGGGGCCAGCGTTGCCGCACGCGGGCATCGCTGGCGAGCGCCGTGTTGGTTACCAGTGTACCCACCTGCAGGCTGCCGTCCTCGCCGTCCTCAATCCGCGCCAGGTCGAGCCGCGAGATATCCAGCAACTGCTCCGGGGTCTCTATCTCATGCTTCATCAGGTCGACCAGGTTGGTGCCCCCGGCCAGGAAGCTGGCGCGATCACTGGCCTGCGCCCCGATCTCTTCCACCGCGCCGATACGCTGGTAATCGAAAGGTCTCATTGGCCCGCCTCCCCGCGCTGCCCCAGTTCCCCGGCACTGTCGAGGATGGCATCGACGATGTTGGCGTAGGCGCCGCAGCGACAGAGATTGCCACTCATGCGCTCGCGGACCTCCGCCGGGCAAAGGCGGACTTCCCCATCACCGGTAACGTCGCTGGGTTCGCCATTGGCGACTTCCTCCAGCATGGCGTAGGCAGAACAGACCTGGCCCGGCGTGCAGTAACCACACTGGAAACCATCGTGGCGGATAAAGGCCTGCTGCAATGGATGCAGCTGCTCCCCCTGCCCCAACCCCTCGATCGTGGTCACCTCGCAGCCCTCACACTGCACTGCCAGGACCAGGCAGGCATTCACCCGTCGCCCGTCCAGTAACACCGTACAGGCGCCGCACTGGCCGTGGTCGCAGCCTTTCTTGGTACCGGTCAGCCCGGGCTGCTCCCGCAGGGTATCCAGCAGTGTGGTGCGGGGATCCGCATTGAGTGTCACGTCCTGTCCGTTTACCGAAACTGCTGCCATTGCGGTCCCCTCCCTGGGCTGTGGGCTTCAGCTTATGGTAGTGCAAGGGGAAGGGGCCGATGGTCCCGGCCGACACAAACAAGCATTGCTTTCAGCCGCTGCCGGGAAATACCGGAGGCCGGCAGTACTAGGTACCGGAATGAATTTGATGCATCATGAGCGGCATCTGGCGCAGCTGATCGCGATGTCTCAATGGCGGGCCTTGCTGTCCCGGCAATACAGCGGACCGGTTCTGTGCTATTGAACACTGACAGGCCCGCAAGCGGCCGCCTCTGCAGGAACAATTGGCCGGCGCAACCGAAAAGTCGGCGCAGAATTTTTTTAAACGGAATCGATGCAAAGTATGAACAAAGAAGAGCTGGAGGCCATCCTCGGCCTGGAGACCGAAGACCGCTACGACTACTTCCTGGATGTGGTCGGGGAGGAGCGGGAAGTCTGGATCCTGGTGAACAGTGACGAGCACTTCCTGAAGCTGCACGCCGAGGACCAGGGTGGCTTCGAATACCTGCCGGTGTGGCCCAGTGAGGATTTTGCCGCTGCCTACGCCGACGACGACAGCGACCTTACCCCCCGGGGCATCGCCCTGCCCCAGTTCCTCAAGAAATGGCTACCGGGACTGGACAGGGATGGCATCGAGGTGGGTGTATTCCCGGGTCCGGACAAGGATGTGTGGGTCATGGAAGCCACCGACCTGGAAAAGGACCTGCGCGAGGAACTGTCCCGCTTCTAGAAGAAAAAGAATAGGCGCCGGGCCTGGCCGGCGTTTGGCCGTGTACCGGCACAAAGCAGTTCGGGCCCCCTGTGACTGCAGCCAGCGGGGTCAGTGGCTGCGTATCCCGCACACAACACCGGGAAACACTGTCATTCCCCGGAAGTAGCTACCCCCTCTTCCTCCATCTCCAGACTGCTCCCACCTTTATCTTGCGCCAACGTGGTAACGGAAGTCGCCACCATGCCGGCGAGGACAATGGGATAAGTATGTTTGTCTCTGGATCTGCAGCTTGCCCCCTTGGACAAGCGAGCTTCTTTACAGCCGGTACACTCCAACGCAGGTACACCGACTTCATTACAACCGGCGATTCTTCACGACACAACAGGAGCCGGAATCCGGCTCTTGCGCCGACAAGCATTATTAACGCGGCGGTCCAGCACAACCAGCATCACCCTCTTGAATATTTTTTCAAGCTACAGCACCACAGGCTTCTTTTTCCAGCGAGCGACAACAGCCGGTTGGAAAATTTGATGGGAGGATTCTGACCACGGGGCTAAAAAGCGGGGTCGCAACCCGGGCAGGGACGGTGCTCATCCACAATTATGTACCGACCTTTCAGTCACTTTATCAGCGCTTGATTCCAGACTATTCAGTCAAAATGAACAATACGCCACAGCCGTCAGTCCCGCTCTTCGACGGTTCCTCCATATGCAAATATTTTTTGCGCTAGCGCACAAATATCCAACATTTCCTGTGACTGTAACCGGAACAGCCTTTTCGGCAACAGGCGCAGCTGTAGTATGAAATCGGGCTCAGGCGAGATGCCGTGCCCGACTTACCGGGCGGACAGCGGATACCCGAATAATAAAAGCCCGCTGCCGCCGGAATGTGAAAGGAAGCGAACAAGGCAATTCCGTTTCTCCTGCAGCTTCATATTCCACCGCTAAAAATCAATGCAATAAAAAGGTGAATCATCGATGAAGACGAGAAATATTCCATTGCTGGCAGTATTGCTTGCAGTGCTCTGTGCGCCACTTTCTGCGTTCGCAGTGACCGGCGTGGCTCTGGTGCATGGCACCGGCAACCAGTCCGACGCCTATAACGATTACTGGAAATCCGGCATGGTGGAATCGATCCGCCAGGGCCTGCCCAGTAGCGGCAACCTGCTGGTGGTAAACTGTGATTTCGAGGAGTACATGTGGGATGACGCCGCCGCCGGCTGCCTGGCGACGCAACTCCACAATTTTATTACCTCGATGAACATTGACGACCTGGTTGTCATCACCCACTCCAATGGTGGCAACGTGATGCGCTGGATCCTGTCCAACCCCACCTGGGACAGCCGCTACCCCGCCATTATCAACAGTACCCGCTGGGTAAATGTACTGGCAGCCTCCAGTGCCGGCACACCACTGGCCGATGCCGTGATGGCCGGCAATGTATTCGAGGCCTCGGTGGGCTGGCTCCTGGGTTACCAGAACGACGCGGTACGCATGCAGCAGACCAGCTGGATGGATTACTACAACGATACCTGGCTGCTGGGCACCGCCGGTCGACCCTCCCTCCCGGTAGGTTTCTGGAATGTGGTCGGCAGCGATGTGGAGAGCGCCGTGTGGGACCCCGACAGTTACTGTGGCGGCTACACGGAAAATGTCGGGCTGGAGATCACCCAGGAGTGGCTGGACAGCTGCTCCGATGGGTTCCTGAATTGCAGTTCGCAGAATGCCGCGGGCAGCCTGTGGTTTTACGACACCTCCGCCACCGCCGGGGGCGAGCCGCTGAGCCACAACCAGAGCCGTCGCAAGTGCTTCAACCTCGACGTAATCCTGAGAAACGATATTTAAGGTGCCGCCATGAAAAACCTACAGACCAAAGCAATTCCACTGTTCTTTGCCATGGCTGCCACCGCGATGGTAGCGACCATGGCAAGTGCCCAGCAGATTCTCAATGACAGCCGCGAGCGGGTCAGTTTCTCCCAGCTGGTGGAACAGGGTAAGGAACAACAACTGGCCGACAGCGGTGCCCGGGAGCAGAGCCGCGCCTTTTACCGCAAGGTCACCGGTGCCGAACTCAATCGCGGTGCGGAATTTTTTGTCGACGGGAAGCAGGCCGTGATCCAGGTCTCCCCTCTCGACCGTGCCAGCAATGGCAGGCGGGTGGTAGACACCGACATTCCGCGCGGCATGACCCTGTCCAATGGCACCGAGCGCCGCCCGGTGAGCGACGACAGCATCGCCCTGCACCGTAAAAGCGAGGGCCTGCGGCAGGAGTTTCCCGGCTTCTACGGCCGTGCCCATGTAATGAAGGTCCCCGAAGATATGGGACGCGGCCGATTTACCCTGAAAGCCAACGGCAATGCCAGTGCGAACGCCGAGTACATCCTCTACGTACTGGACAAGCGCAGCGATATCGAGCTGGCAGTAGAGACCCCGAGCAAGCGCTTCAGCCGCTCCGGCACCCTGGCCCTGGAGGCAAAGGCGGCCGGCCAGGCAAGCGCGTCGCTGGAATCGGTCTCCGCCACCCTGATCGCCCCGCGCGGCGACCGCTACGAGCTGGGTGGCGGGCAGCGTACCGGCAACCGCTATACCCTGGACTGGCCGGTAAACGTGGATGCCCCCTCGGTATCCGGTGAGCTGTGGCGGATCGAAGTGCGTTCAACCCTGCGCAATGCCCGCAATGAGCCCGTGGAACGCGTGGCCGTGATCGCAGCAGATATTTTTACCGAGACCGCGAGTGCCACGGTCGGAGGCAGCGATGCGCAAAGCCTGACCCTGTCGGTGGACGTACAGGAGGCGGGGCGCTATGAGGCGCGAGCCCTGGTTTTCGGAGTGGATAGCGATGGCGAGTACCGGCCGGCGATGCTGGCGTACCAGGCCGAGTGGCTGGATGCCGGCGCCCGGGAGATGACCGTACCCATCGACACGGCCCGGCTTGCGGCCTCCGGCCTGCAGGCACCCTACCAGGTCCGCAGTGTCCAGTTCCTGGACCAGGGTCGTATGTCGGTGCTGGGTTATATGCAGGGCAGCTGGGAGCTGAAATAACCCGCTCACGCCTGCGATTTCAATGGGCCTGCTCCAGGCCCTTTTCGGTGCGCCGGCACTTGCGGGATATGCCCCGCCAGTGCCGGCGCATTCACAACCACACTGGTCAGCGCAACTCCCGGGCAATGCCCTCCAGGGACTCCGTCAGCGCGCGGGTTTTCTTCTCCGCGTCCTCATCATCATTATTGACCGATGCCAGCGAGGCCAGCATCACCAGCCGGCCCGCAACCTTGCTGTCCTTGGCCCGCTTCTGCAGCAGTGACTCCGAATTCTCCAGTACCTTCACCAGGTCGGCAGCCATGGTGTCAGGCACAGACTGGCTGCGCTGCAGCTGGTCCAGGTAGGCCCTTGCCACTACCGGCCGGGCCGGCCACTCCACCGGAAACTGCTGCTGGGGATTGAACAGGCCATCCTGGTCGGCCACTGTGGCCGCGCCCACCTCATTGGCGCTCAGGTACTGGCTGGGCAACAGGGAGAACACATCGATGCCGCGGGCGATCTCGGTGCCGTAGATCCTGCCGTTGTACCAGTAGGCGGACCAGTAGCCGCCCAGCACGATATCCTCATCGTCGATGGGGCCACGGTCAAAATAAGCGATCTCCACCGGGTTGGCAGAGTCGGTGAAGTCCATCAGGGAAATACCGCCCTGGTACCAGGCCTGCACGAAGATATCGCGCCCGGGCACCGGCACAATGGAACCGTTGTGGGCCACACAGTTTTCCTGCTCGCTCTGGGGGGCGGGCAGCTTGTAATGACTGCGGTATTCCAGCTTGCCATCCACGATGTCGTAAATGGCGTTTGCGCCCCAGTCCAGTGGGTCGTATGCGCGACAGCGCGGCCGGGAGCCGCCACCCCACTCATCAGTGAAAATTACCTTGGTGCCATCGTTGTTGAAGGTGGCAGAGTGCCAGTAGGCAAACCCCTTGTCGTTCACCGCATCGATCCGCTTCGGCTGCAGCGGGTCGGAGATATCAAACAGGATTCCATTGCCGGAGCAGGCGCCCGCCGCGATCTTGCGCTCAGGGAACACGGTAATATCGTGGCAGTGGTCGGTACGGTTGGTTTCCTGGGTATCGTCGCCGTGATCGCCACCCCGCCACAGACCCGCCAGCGTATCGGAGCCGGGATCGGCAAAGACCGCCGGGCTGTCGACTATGCGTGACTTTGACGGGTCGGCCACAGGTATTTCGATGACATCGATGCGGAACAGCGCGGTGCGCTTGTCCCCGGGGGTATCATCGACACAGCCCGGCATCTCGTCCTCTTCTCGTACCGGGGCAATACCCGAGTTATAGACCACGATCCTGCCGTCCTCACCGGGACCGGATACCACGGAATGGGTGTGTGAACCGCGACAGGTCTGCACCGCGCCCACCTGCTTCGGACGCTCAAGGTCACTGATATCAAAGATACGCAGGCCGCGGAAGCGCTCGGGGCTGACATCCTCACTGATCCCCTGCAGGCCGCAATCGAGCCGGCCGCGGTTCTGCTCCACCGACATGATCAGCAGGTCGCCAACCACCGATACATCCCCCTGCCCGCCGGGACACACCACCGAGCTCACCTGTTGCGGCAGGCCGCTCTCCGGCAGCCGGTAGATATTGAAGCCGTGGTAGCTGCCGGCCACCATGATATCGCCGGAGAAAGCGATATCGGTGTTGGCAAAGCTCATAAAGGGCCAGCGCTCTTCCTTGTCCTTGCCGGACTTGGCTTTGTCTTCTTCGTCCCCGGCCTTTTTACCCCCTTCTTTCTCCGGCTTTTCCGGTGGCAGGCCAGCCACGTTGTCCGGGTCGTAGAAACCGGCCGGTTTCGGCAGCCGTCCCTCGTGCTTCAGGTTCAGGATGGCCTCACCGGCATCGGCGTATCCGGCCGCCAGCCCCGCCCGGGGGTCCTCCGACAGGCCGGCCAGCAGCTTGCCCATGCGCTCCACTTCCGCCGACTGGTCATTGACAATATCTGTAGTGAATTCGAACAGTACCGGGTCGTAGGCAGAGCCGGCTTTGTCCTGCAGCTCCTCCACCATGGTCACCGCCCCCTCGTGGTGGGCGATCATCAGTTCCAGGAACAGCCGGTCGAATGCCTTGCTTTTGGAAGCTGTCAGCTCGGCCATCTCTTCGGGCGTGGCCATACCGGCCATCTTGTGGTCGGTTGCCATGGCGTGGTGGTGTTCCGGGTCGGGCACAGTTTCACCCCGTTCCCGCAGCCATTCCTGCATAAAGCTGATTTCGTCCTCCTGCGACACATCGATGCGCCCGGCCAGGTCGACGATTTCCGGGTTATTGGTGCGTTCGGCAACCAGCTCGGCCATCTGCAGCGCCTGGTGATGGTGCGGGATCATGTCCTGCATAAACCGGACGTCGTCGGGGGAATAGGCGGTGACGGCAACCTGGATCGCCTCTTTCGCGCTCAGTTCCCGCACCGCATCACCCGGCGCACCGGGCTGGACAATAGTCACCTTGTCGGCGGCGCTGGCCATGACAGGACTGAACAGGCCGGCACAGGAGAAGCCGGCAACGGCGACGATAGGAAAAAGAAACTGGTGGGTACAACGATGCAGTCTTGTCATTGATGTCACTCCATTTGTAGATGCCCTGCGAATACTGCAGTCCGCCCCAACACAATGGATACAAAATGTGCGCGTCAATTCTGGCAACCGGCGTTGCCCGGGAGGGTTCAAGGCAATTTATGTTTTAATTGGTACCGATAATTTTTATACAGGTACGCCCGGGTACAATCAATCACATACCAATACAATAATGGACCGGCGATCCGCTGTAGCGCCTTTTTTGACACTTAAATATTTTCCGTAATGGGGACCATCAATGAACAGGGGGAACAGGCATTGACCAACCGACTACTGGCCACACTGCTCACGTTAATTCTCACCACAGGCCTGTCTGCCTGCGACAACCACCATTTATCCGGGCCAGCCGGCAAGCAAGACCAGCAGGTTCCCCTGGATTTCCTCCCGGCACTCAAGGGGGATTATTTCCGCCTTGACTCGAATACCGTGGGCCGCTCCTACCATATCTATGTGCGCTACCCCGGGGGATACCGGGACAACCCGGAGCAACAGTACCCGGTTATTTACCTGCTGGACGGTGACTCCATGTTCCCCATCCTCGCCGCCAACCACCTGTTCCTGCACTACGACGACAAAATTCCCGAAGCCATTGTGGTGGGCATTGCCTATGGCGCGTTTGATCCCGCCATCAACATGCGAGACATCGATTTTTCCACTCCGGCGAAAGATCGGGAGAGAAGCGGTGGTGTGGCACTGTTCCACCAGTTCCTGGAACGGGAGTTATTACCGGCAGTGGAGAGTCGCTACCGGGCGGATCCCCAGCGCCGTATTCTCTACGGCCAGAGTCGCGGCGGCTTTATGGTGCTTTACTCTGCCTTCAATCACCCCGACCTGTTCTGGGGCCGCATTGCCGGCAACCCGAGTTTCCTGCCAGACATGGAGCAATTCTTTGCCACTCCGGCGCCTTCAACCCGGGATGACCTTGTGTTGGCAATCTCCAGTGGCTCAGCCGACCGCTTCCAGGCCAGGGGGGAACGTGCACGCCAGTGGTACGACTACTGGAAGGAAAAAGGGGACGCGCCCTGGGAAATTCACTTCAATACCATCGAGGGTGGCACGCATGCTGCCGATAGCCCGGCGACCTATCGGTTCGGCCTGCGACAGCTATTCAGTGACGAGATCGAAACTGCCCGCCGCGCGGCAGAAAGAGCAAGTTCGGCATCCACCCAACACTGAATCACTCGGGGGGAATCGGGCACGGCGCCACCGGCGCCGTGCCCGGGATACATCAGAAGTTATAGCGCAGGTCCAGGCCGTAGGTACGCGGTGCTGAGATACCCAGGAAGCCAGTGCCGAAAACATCCAGCGTACGGCCACCCACACTGCCAGTCACCTCGTTTTCCAGCAGGTTGCGGCCCCAAAGGGCAACTTCATACTGCTCGCTATCACTCATCCACGACAGGCGGGTGTTGAGCAGCCGGGTATCCTCACCGAAACCCGGGATAGGCGTGTCCACGCCGGCGATCATTACCGATGAGATAGCAGCGGGATCACTTTCCGCACTGTTCTCGGCATAGATATAGTCCGCGTACAGGTCCACCGAGCCAAAGCTCACCTCAGGTGACCAGTTGAACGTGAGGGTATAGGCGGTATCGGCAGAATCGTTCTCGCGATCGGACTGCAACTCGCCGCGGGCATTGTAAAAGCTTTCCCACTCGGACTCGGTATCCCGCAGGGTGGTCACCAGGCCCAGGCGCACAGTGTCCACGGGCAACCAGTCAAACGTCACCTCGATACCGTCGATTCTCTGGTCACCGTTGATTACCCGCGGCAGGGCGTTGGTCTGGCCGGGAGGCAGGGTCTCGACGCTGCGCTGGCGATTATCCACAGTCATATCGAAGTAGCTGAGCTGCACCCTGGCGCGATTGTCGAACAGGTCCCCCTTCAGGCCCAGTTCGATATTCTCCACTTCCTCGGGCTTGATCGGGTTTGCCGCCGAGGACTGGTCGAGGCTGTCAAAGCCCCCGGATTTATAGCCGGTGGCATAGGACAGGAACACCATGGCCTGGTCGGTGATATCGTACTGGCCCACCAGGCGACCGGTAACCTTACTCCAGTTGTCCTCTGCTTCCAGCTGCCCGTCACCCACAACATAACCGTCGTCAGTGCGGAAGATCAGCGGTTCAATTGGCGCGGTACCGGGAACCGTCGGGCGGGAGAAATCCACCCCGGGCACCAGCCAGCTGAACTCCTTGTTGTCGTGGCTGTAGCGCAGGCCTGCCGACAGGCGGAAGCGATCGGTAAAAGCATATTCCGCATCGGCGTAGAAACCATAGTTAACAAACTCACCTTCATTGATTACCGACTCCTGCCAGGTCATGCCGGCGTACTCCGGCCCGAACAGCATACTGGTGCCGAGAGCCTGGGCGACGGCATCGTAATAGACACCGTCCTGTGGCAGCACTCCCTGCCCCAGCAAGGTGGTGAATGTGGCCCAGTCCCCCGGCGCCCACAGGTGATCGATCGATGCCAGCGCAGCCAGTGAATCTGCGGCTGCGGCACTGGCTATCGCGTCGGCTTCCGCCTGGCTGATCAGGCCCGCCTGCACTGCCGGTGCGGTTTGCGCATTGGCTGCGGCAATGGTGCCGGCCTCAATCATGCCCTGCAATGTGGGGTCGTTTACCAGGGCCGTGGTGGTGACGCGGATGGCGGAGTCTGCCAGCGCCGTGACGGTGGTGTCCTGGCGAATGGATTCGGAGGAATAGTTGGCACCGAACACGGCGTTGAGGGTGTCGGTGTTGTAGTTGAACTGTACCTCGGAATAGCTGATATCGTTGTCGAAGCGATTGTTCGTATCCAGGTATACGGTGGGCTCGGCGGTACCGTCTTCCTCTTCCCGGTTGGTGGTTTCGAAGGCGCGATAGCTGTGCACCGCCTTGACGCTCAGGGTGTCGGAGAAATCGTGGAACAGCTTGGCATTGATTGCGTACATATCGCGGGTTTCCTCGCCGCGAATCAGGTCGTTGGCAACCCTGCGGGAATACGGCTCGGTATTCAGGGCAAAATCGCTGAAGCCCACGGCCGCGCGGGGGGAGTTATCCACCTGGTCCCAGTCGTAGGAGAGCTGCAGGTCGGTCGCCTCGCTCACATCCCACAGTGCGGAAATACGGCCAGTCACCACATCCTGCTCACCGGAGTCGCGGCCGCTGGCATTCTCGATATATCCGTCGCGCTGGTTCGTCAGCAGGTTGGCCCGCACGTACAGGCTGTCGGTAACCGGGGCATTCACCATGCCCTCGTTGCGGACCAGGCCGTAGTTGCCGATCTTGGTGGAAACAAAGGCCTCGAAATCCTCCGAGGGCTGGCGCGGCACCAGGCTCAGGGTACCGGCCGCCGAGTTGCGCCCGAACAGCGTGCCCTGCGGGCCTTTCAGGACCTCCACCCGCGCCATATCGGAAAACGCAATGGTCGTCGCGGCGGAGGGCAGGTAGGCATCGTCATAAAAAGTCGATACCGAGGGATCACCACCGGCACTGATATTGGGGCTGGAAATACCCCGTATCGACAGCGAGGCCTGGGTCAGGCCATCACCGGCATCGAAACCGGGGATGTACGCATCCATTTCGTTGAGCGTCAGCGCGCCGGTATCGACGATATCATCCGAGGAGAAGGTATCGACGGTAATCGGCACGTCGAGGCTGTTCTGCTCGCGCTTCTGTGCGGTTACGGTGATTTCCTCCAGCGCGCTTTCGGCAGCAGAGATGGAGAGTGAAAAGCCGGCGAGTGGTGTCACCAGTGCAATGGCCAGCGGCAGCCGGGCCCGCTTGAAAGTTACAGGCTTCATGGTGGGGGTCCCCTATTTATTATTAGGATCGCAGGGTACAGGTTCGCAGCTGGTCGCAGGGTACATCGCAGCCAACGCGATCCCTTTCTCATCCCGGACCTCCCCGACACAGGAGGGCAACATCCCCTCACTGCCTGCCGAAAAGAAATACCCGGGAGTAAATCAGTTAAAAAATTAGCAACAAAGCCGGGGCGTGTAAATCGTCAATAGCGGTCACCCGGGAGTCTCACAGATTGATAATGATGAATTCCGCTGGCCTTATTGTGGCCAGGCCGATGGACACTTTCAGGGCCGGCTCTATCCGCCCACCATCCTCGGCGGTCTCCGAGATATAGCACCGGCTAAAAAAAGCGTCTTCCGGCTTGGTGCCCTGCAGGGCACCGGCGCGCCACTGCGCCGTAAGGAACTCCCCTATTGCAGACTCAACCATATGTCGTGCATACCGACTGTCTGTAATCTCCCCCAGGCCCCGGAGAAACCTCCGCACAGCTACCCGCACCATATTGCAGTAGCGCCTTACATTGATATAGCGCCATTCATTACTATCTCCCGCCAGCGTGCGCGCACCCCAGACGCGGTTACCTTTATCCGTGAAATAACGCAATGGATTGATGGCCGTACCACTGCTGTGCACGGTCATCCCCTGGCCCATCCGTGAGTCAACCTCCACGGCCAAGGACCTGACTCCCGCCAGCGCAATATTGGCCGGGGTCTCCCAGACCCCGCGACTGCGATCCACGGCGCAATAGATTCCGGCCATGGCCGCTGATGGCGGCAGGGTTACCGAGTGCCGATCGAGGGCGGCACGAACTTTCCGGTAAAGCTCCGGCCTGGCATTTCTGCCGCGACCTTTCAGGTCGGCAAGTGTGTGGGCTCTGCCGGCTCGCTGCCCCATATCCTGCATTACCAGGATCGACTGTTCATCCCAGCGCCATGGCAACGTGGTATGGATAGAGGGAAAGTAAGCGGCACCGTATTCGAGACTGGGTGAGCTGATGCCGTCACGGAAGGCGGAGAGGCAATCCTCCACCGGGCCGCCCCCGTCCCAGGGGTCGGCAATCAGGAAGCGATCACCGGTTTCTGCACACTGGTCGAGTGCGACGCGCAGCACATCGTAATAGCGGGCCTGTATCGAGCGAATCAATGACAAATCGCCCGGCACCGCCGGGCGGATGCCGCTGAGGTCCGGCATCACCATCAGCGTGGGCCCTTCTGTCCGGGCCAGTGCGGAGAGGGCCCCAAGGTGATCGGCGGCCACTTCCGACATGACACCAGCGCCGTCAAAGCTCCCCACGCTGACAACATAGCAACGGCCACCCCCGTTCAGGAAGTAATGCTTCAGGGCATAGGCCAGCCGGAACCGCGCCAGCGTGTCCTTATTGGGATCGGCAATGCCGTCGATCGGGTTGCCATCGGCGTCCAGGTGGATTTCGAAATTCCCGATGGCCGGTGGCTGTCCGAAAATCATTGCGAACTCGGCCAGCGAGCGGATTTCCACGACGCGGTTGAGCAGTGACTGGCCGAAGTGGAAAATTCTTTCTGTGTAGCCAATGAATACGGGCACTGCGGTCTCCACCGCGTGCACCTGCTGAAACGGCACCGGGATTTCGTCCACAAAAACACCCGGCTGGCCATAGAGCTCGCTCATGGTACCCCCTCATCACTGGTCTTGAGTCTCTGCTGACTGGCAGTTTTCCCTAGTGTGCCAATCGCCGGCCCGGCAATCTATTCCAATGCCGACCGGAACGGGCCTTTGGGAAAATATTGGCAGCGTTTCCTTTTTAGGGACTCAGTGACCGAATACAGCGGAGAGTTTCCAGCGCAGATTTCCCCCTGGGGAGTAGAGAAGCGGGCAGGCACCCCTGCCCCGGCAGTACTGGGTTCCGGTTTGCCCGCCGACAGGTGAACGTCAGGTAAGGTGATGCTCGAACAATGCCAGCATCTTTTCCCAGGCACGCTCTGCCTGTTTCGGGTTATGGGCCATGGAGTCCGGCGGGCACCAGCCGTGCATGGCGCCCTCATAAACTTCAACCTCGGCCTGGACACCGGCGTCGTCAAACGCCTCACGCAGCACGGCCTTGGCTTCCGGCTGCCGTTCATCGTCGTTCTCGGCAATGGCCACCAGGAAACCGGCCTGGATTTCCGGCACCAGTCGGTGGGGACTGTCCTCTTTATCGGTTACCAGCCGGCCGCCGTGGAAGGAGGCTCCGGCCCCGATTCGTTCCGGCATATCGGCAGCCAGGCGGAAGGTATAGGAGCCCGTCATGCAGTAACCCATGGTGCCCGCCTTTTTCCCGGTATCCACCGCGGCCTGACGGTCCAGGAACTGCATAAATGCACGGCCATCAGTCACGCAGGTTTCCGGGGACAGGGTGCCGGCCTGTTTCCGCGCCTCCGGCCAGACTGCCTTGCGCAGCTCCGCATCAATCAACCGGGTACCGTCCGGCACCAGCTGGCCCTGCATGGTCCGGTAGTAGGGATTGACCACCAGGACCGTATAGCCGGACTCTGCCAGTCGCTTGCCCATCTCGCGGAAGGCCGGGCGTATGCCAAAGATATCGGGCCACATGATCACCGCCGGGTATCGGCCACTGGCAGGGTGCACGAAATAACAATCGGCTTTGCCATCGGGCGTCGTGACCGTCACATTCGATTCCACCACCTGCATGGCCCGCGCGGACACCGGCAACATCGCTGCCAGCGCCGCGCCAAGTCCGATCCTGCCGAAATCCCGCCGGCTGATGCCGCGACTGTCTCCGTGGCTATCTATGTACTCGTCCACATCCCTGTTCGTCTGCTCGTCACACATGCCCTGCCCCCTTGGGTTAAATTCGCCTGCTGGCGTTTATTTGATCGGCCACTGCCGTGGACCGGGCCAGGCCCGGCTCTACCTCACCGGGAATACGATCCGCGACAGCGATCAGCCCACCGAATAGGCCAGGATCTGGCTGATTTCATTCAGGCTGCGCCCGGTCTGGCCCTGCCACCCGGCAACAGCCTTCTGCAGCGCAGCCCAGTCCTTTTTCGACGAGGGCGTCTTCTGCACCACCCCTTCACGCACCAGCGCCTGCACCATGTCGGGGGAGAAGATCAGCGTATCCACCCCCATGCGGCGCAGGAAAATCTGCCCCGTACGACCACCCAGGCGGGAGCCTCCCTTCTGCAGGTAGCGCAGGTTGTCACCGTAATCTGCCGCCTGCCAGCCGGCAAAGTAATTGCCCAGGCCATTGTGGGCACGGGAGAGTTCGAGAAAGAAGGTAGCGTTGTCGCGGATGGCCCTGGTCTTGGCCCAGTGACGGATCATGCCATCCTGTTTCATGACACTCTCCAGCTCGTCGTCGGGCATAAAGCTGCAGTGGTGCAGGTCGAAGCCGTGGAAAATCTCCTCGATGCGCGGCCACTTGTTGCGCACCACGGTCCAGTTGAAGCCGGCCTGGAACACGGCCCGCGATGCCGCGGAGAGCCATTCGCTGTCCGGGATCTTTTTCAGCGCCCGCGCTGACCTTGGCCTGGTGAGCTCTTTATCCAGTTCCGCTTCACCACCAAAACGCTCGATCACGCCCGCCTCTATATCCCTGAAATCCCGCACTTCCACTCTCCTCGCTATGCCAGCCTTACCGATGCACGTTTATAACAGGGGGCGCCCGCCCCCGCTACACTCACCCGGCCAAGTGCAAGCCGGCTATAGTTTCGGCACAATGAATGACAGATCGGCGCGACCACCACCAACGCCGGGAAAATGATAAGAAGGGGAAACTCCATGATCCGACGCACCACATCCGCTATTGCCACATTCGCCACCGCCTCGGCGCTCACCCTGGCCTGCGCCATTTCAACGGCCCATGCCTATGACGAACAGTCCCTCAGTAGTGACGCAAACTGGGTCGAAGCCCAGTCAAAGCGTATTGCCCCCCAGGCCACCGGCCTGGCCGATGACCTGTGGAACTGGGCGGAAATGGGTTACCAGGAGACCCGCAGTAGCGGGGCAATCCAGGACCACCTGAAGGAGGCCGGTTTCTCGGTAGAGACCGGTATCGCCGATATCCCCACGGCTTTTGTCGCCAGTTACCGGCAGGGTCGCGGCGGGCCGGTGATCGGCCTGCTGGCAGAAATGGATGCCCTGCCCGGGGTGGCGCAGGAAGCGGTCCCGGAACACAGCCCGATCGAGGGCCAGGCCGCCGGCCACGCCTGTGGTCACCACCTGTTCGGTGCCGGCTCCACCGCCGCGGCCATCATGCTGAGCCGCTGGCTGAAGGAAACGGGCACCCCCGGTGAAATCCGCCTCTACGGCACCCCCGCCGAGGAAGGCGGTTCCGGCAAGGTCTATATGGTGCGCGCCGGGGCCTTCGAGGGCACCGATGTGGTCCTGCAATGGCACCCCGGTGACCAGAATGCCGCCCTGCCCACGTCCAGCCTCGCCAACCGCTCCGCGAAATTTCGCTTCAAGGGGATCGCCAGCCATGCCGCCGGCGCCCCGGAGCGGGGCCGCTCGGCCCTCGATGGTGTGGAGGCGATGAACTATATGGTGAACATGCTGCGCGAGCATGTACCGGACAGCACCCGCATCCACTATGTGATTACCGACGGTGGCCTGGCCCCCAATGTGGTACCGGCCAACGCGGAGGTCTTCTATTACGTGCGCGATAACACTGCGGCAGAACTGGAACCGGTCTGGAAACGGGTTGAGGAAATTGCCCGGGCCGCGGCGCAGGGCACCGGTACTAGCGTGGAATGGGAGATCATCCACGGCAACCACAGCCTGCTGCCCAACCAGACCATCAACCGCCTGCTGGATGCCAGCATGCGCCAGTTCGGTGGGATCGAATATACAAAAGCGGAAGAGAAGTTTGCCCGCAGCCTGGACGGCCTGGCCAGCAAGCCGGGGCGCATGCTCGGCGACCAGGAAAAGATTGCCGAATACAATCCTTCCGAGGCCCCCATGCCCGGCTCCACCGATGTGGGTGACGTCAGCTGGAATGTCCCCACCGGCGGCTTCGGCACAGCCACCTGGGTACCGGGCACTTCCGCCCACACCTGGCAGGCAGTAGCGGCCGGGGGCACCAGTATCGGCCACAAGGGCATGATGCTGGCCGCGGAAACCCTGGCCCTGGCCGGCATCCAGATGCTGCGGGAACCCGCGCTGGTGGAACAGGCCACCGAGGAGTTTGAACGCAAGCGCGGCAATGACTTCGAATATACGCCGCTGCTGGGCGACCGCGAGCCGCCGCTGGACTATCGCCGCTAATCCAGGCTATCTGTCACCCGGGGGCTCGCGCCCCCGGGCAGGCCGGAATCATCAGGCCGGGGTGCTTCGCAGCTCCCGGCGCAGGATCTTGCCCACGGTGGATTTGGGCAGCTCGCTGTGAAAATGGATGTGCTTCGGTACCTTGTAGGCGGTCAACTGCTCACGGCAAAAATCGACGATCGCCGCCTGGTCCAGCTCCCCTTCCACCACCAGATGGGCGTTGACGGCCTCGCCGGTCTGCTCACTGGGGGAGCCCACCACTGCCGCCTCGATGATTTGCGGGTGGCGGCAGAGCACGTCCTCCACCTCGTTCGGGTAAACATTAAAGCCGGACACGATGATCATATCCTTGAGGCGGTCGACGATACGAACGTTGCCATTGTCCTGTACCAGGCCAACGTCGCCGGTACGGAAGAAACCATCGCGCAGCACTTCTGCCGTCGCCTCCGGGCGTTGCCAGTAGCCGGCCATCACCTGGGGACCACGAACCACCAGCTCGCCACTCTCACCCGGGGCCACCTGGCGGCCCTGCTCATCCCACACCTGCACCTCGGTTTCGGCCAGCGGCGTACCCACGGTACCGATTTCCTCGCGATCGAATTCATTCAGGGTGATGACCGGCGAGGTCTCTGAAAGTCCCCAGCCCTCGGTTACCGTGCAGCCGGTGACCGACTGCCACAATTCCGCAGCGGATGTTGTGAGTGCGGTACCGCCGGAGAAGGTCATCTTCAGGCTGCTGAAATCCAGCGCCTTGAATTCCTGGTGACGGCACAGGCCGGTAAACAGGGTGTTGATGCCCGCCATGCCGGTAAACCGGAACGGCTTGATGGCCCGAACCAGTCCATCCAGGTCGCGGGGATTGGGAATCAGCACGTTCATGGTGCCCATACTGAACAGGGCCAGCACGTTCACGGTAAACGCATAGATATGGTAAAGCGGCAACGGGCACACAAAAATTTCCTCGCCCTCGTTACCGCGCTGCGAAATACGCTCCAGCATCTGTGCCGCGTTGGCGAGCAGGTTGGCGTGGGTCAGGCTGGCCCCCTTGGCGACACCGGTAGTGCCACCGGTGTACTGCAGCACGGAGATATCCTCGCGTACCGCCGTGGATTTTTCGATCGACGGTAATTCGCCACCGCGCCCAATGGCGTCGACCAGGCCATGGTAACCGCCCGGTGCATCGACGGGATTGCCCAGCAAGTCGGCCGCGCCGGTAACCAGAACCCGCTCGATATCGGTATCGGCCTTGATGGCCTCAAACTTTTCCAGGAAGTCGGCGAGGATAACCAGCGCGCGGGCACCGGAATCGGAGAACTGGTGCTGCATCTCCCGCGGTGTGTACAGCGGGTTGGTGTTGACGATTACCAGGCCGGCCCGTAGCGCGGCATAGGCGGCAATCGGGTACTGGCTGATATTGGGCAACTGGATGGCAATCCGGTCGCCGCGCTCCAGGCCAGCCTCGTGCTGCAACCACTGCGCCAGGTGGCGGGACTTCTCCTCCACCTCGGCGAATGTCAGCGTCTGCCCCAGGCAATTGAAGGCGGGCAGGTGGGCGAATTTATCCAGGCCATGCTCGATAAATTCGGCGAGGTTATTGAACTGCATATTGAGTCCGGACTTTTTCATTTTATCGCTCTCCGGCTTTGTGATCAGGCCTGCCAGGGATTGACTGGCAGGCATTGTCCAGGCGCCAGCGCCCATTGCTATTAACTCTTCGCTTTGCTGCCCGCAGCCTGGCGCTGCTCCCGCGCCAGTCCCTGCCGGACCTTGCCATCGATGATGCGGTGGAACAGGCCGGGCGCCTTGCGGGCGATGGCCCGGGTCAAGCGGGCACGGAATCCCGGGGTAATCATGTATTGCCGCTTGCGCAGGCCCGCGAGTATTCCGTCGACTGCCTTGTCCACCGGCATGACACCAGCAAACTCGTTGATGACCTCAGTCACCAGGCGTCCTGTGCGGCGCTCTTCTTCCAGCATGGGTGTGTGGATTTCCCCCGGGCAGACCACGGAGACATCAATGCCCTCCGGGGTGAGCTCGGTGCGCAGTACCTCGGCCAGGCCCACCACCCCAAACTTGGAGGCGGAGTAGGCAGCGTGGGTATAGCTGCCGCAGATTCCCGCCAGGGAAGCGACCAGTGCCAGGTGGCCACCGGGCTGCATATGCCGCAAGGCACCGGCCGCGAAGTTGCGACTGCCGATCAGGTTGACTCGGATGCTCTGCTCAAAGGTCTCGAAGGCCAGCTCGGAAAACTCCGCGGTGCGCAGGATCCCGGCACAATTGATGGCAAAGTCCGGTACACCGACTTCGGCCGTGGCCAGGTCCATACTGGTGGTAACTGCCACGGGATCGGTAATATCCACGGTGTAGCTTTCCACCCAGCCACCGGCATGCGCCTGCTTGCCGCGCAGGTCAGCCAGCACGGACTCATCAACGTGCAGGTCGAAGATCGCCACCCTGGCCCCTTCCTGCAGCAGGGCTCCGGCGAGGCGAAGGCCAATTCCACTGCCGCCGCCAGAGATAAATGCCACCCTGGGCGCGCCGTGTTTCCAGTTACTCATCGCTCTGTACCTCAGAAAATTATGACGTGCTGTACCGGGGGCATGGATTCCCGGCCGCACAAGCAGCCAGGTCAGCCCGGCACTACAGTCCCCGGCACGCCGCTACCGAGGTGGTCCGCCAGTTCCGACATTGCCTGCTGGTAAGTCACCACCGGCTGGTAACCCAGCTGGCGCCTTGCCTTATCCACGGAAAACTCATTGGGGCCTCCCATCAGCCGGTAGGACTGGCGGGTGACCAGCGGGCGCTCTTTCTGCCCACGCAGGTGACCGAACCATTCCAGCACCGGTGCCAGTGCCCTTGCCAGCCAGTTGGGAACTGAGGCCGGCGCTGGCGCACCGGCGAGTCGGGCCAGGTCGCCGAGATACTGCTTCCAGGTAATTCCATATCCATCCGCGGCCACAAAAATGTCGCCCCGGGTAGATTCCGAACGGGCTGCCACAAGCAGCATTGCCACCAGGTTCCTTACATGCACCAGCCCCGCATCCCAGTCACCGCTGCCAAGCAGGCAGGCCTGGTGATTGCGCAGCATGTCCACCATCAGGTTTACCCAGGGCCCACTGCCGACACCAAAGACATTGGCGGGACGTATGATCGTTGCCCTGAGCCCCAGTCGTTGCACCGCCTCACGGGTAACGCGCTCCTGCTCCTGCTTGCAGTACTCATAATGGGACGTGGCCTCGCCGAGTGGACTGTCTTCGTCGAGAGGGCCTCTGGCCAGGGTGCTGGCGTAGGCACAGACGCTGGTGGTCACGATAAAGTGCGCATTCCACGCCAGCGCCAGGTCGATAGCCTGGCGGGTACCCCCGACCGTGATATCCACATGCGCATGGCGCGTGCCCCAGTCACTGACTACCGCCGCCAGGTGAAAGATGGCGTCAACCCTGCCGATCTGCCATTTCAACCCGGCCAGGGCTCGCACATCACCGGTGACAATACGTACCCGGTCACCCCAGTCCGCCGGGACCGGCTCGCCCGGCATCATCAGTGCAACCACAGAGACCTTTTCAGCCAGCAGGGCCTGCACCAGGTGGCGACCGATAAACCCACCGGCCCCGGTAACGAAGGCGGAATTCAACTCACTCACAACCGGCCCTGCTTATTCGCCCACGACGATCATCTGGTCGCAGCGCTTGCCCTCCGCTTCACACAGGGCGCGGTAAAGATTCATGACAGTTCTGGCATCGAGCACACTGGTGACATTGCCATCGTCATCGATATTGACGTTGCTGCCAAAGATGGCAAACCAGACGTCTGCGTCTTCAGTTGCATCGTCGGCCACCGTGAGGGTGTGCACAGAGTGGGCCGGCTCGAACAGGTAGGAGCCCGCATTGTTAATTTTTTGCGGATATTCCTTATAGAACCATTCGCCGGATTTGGTAAAGGCAAACACGGGCCCCGTATGGTAGTGGGTATCGACACAGAAACCGGGTTTGAAGCGGCTGCGGATTACCCACAGGTTCTGGTTCAGGTCGATATGCAGCACCTGCAGCAGTGAGCCATCGGGCAGGGTTACCCAGGGTAGGTCGGTCTCCTGCAACAGCACCGCCTCGCGGGCGTCATCACGGGATACCACACCGCCTGACTGCATGGCAGCCAGCATTTCCAGTACCGGGGTCTTTGCTTCACTCATCGCCTTGTCTCTCTCATCACTGGGAGCTGTAACGCCCCTTTAATAACAGGGTCAGTCTAGGGGCAGTGACATCCGCTCAACTTGACTATTTACGAACAAAGCTTGATATTTTGCGAACACCCGGAATTGACTGGATCGAGGTCGTGGATGTTCCTGATTCGCAGTGGCGCTATTGAAAGGTACGAGCAGCTGGTCAGTGAAATGGGGCAGAACCCGAATGAGTTACTTGGTCAGGTGGGCCTGACCATTGCCCAGGTCCGCCAGCCGAACAGCTATATCGCCTATCCCCGCCTTGCCGACTTGCTGGACCTGTCCGCTGACGCCTGTAATGAGCCCCTGTTCGGGCTGCGCCTGGCTGCCCGGCAAACCATGCTGGCGCTGGGAGAGATGGCCCTGTCCGCCTCGCAGCAGGAGACCCTGCAGGATTCCCTGTCCTACGCCGAACACCACATTGTGCTGCACGCCCATGGTGTCAGCGTCAGCCAGCATATCAATGGCGAACAGCTGGAATTACACCTGGCCTTTGACTTCAGTAATTCGAGTGGATTGCGACAGCTGATGCAGCTGAGTGCCGGGCAGGCGTTCAATACGGTATGGCAAATGGTGCAGGGTGCTGGCACATCACTGAAAATCCACCTCCTGCAATCCAGGCCGGAAGGAGACCTGTGGCAGTCAGAGAGATATGCAGATCGACTGGTTTTCAACAGCCATTTTTGTGGCATCAGTTTCCCCGCCAGCTGGCTGTCCCGTAAGCCGTGCCCGGATGAAGCATTGATTCGCGAGCATTTCCGCGAGCGTATCAGGCAGCTTGAATCCCTCTACCCCGATAACCTGCAGGCCCAGGTGCGCCATATCGTCAGTAACCTGCTGGCCAGCGGCGAGTGTGATGTCACCCGGGTTGCCGCCACCCTGGATCTGCATCCGCGGGTGTTGCAGAAAAAGCTGCAGGCCCAGGGAGTGACATTTCGCGAGCTATTGCAGGAGACACGTATGGAAATTGCCGAGCTGAACCTGCGCTTCGGCCGCCAGTCCATTACCGATCTCGCCCTCAACCTGGGCTATGCAGACGTGGCCGTATTCAGCCGTAACTTCAAGCAATGGACAGGGATGTCGCCCCGCCAGTGGCGAAAGGAAAACCGGGAAACCGGGCGGAACTGATATCCCGCCCGGCAGAGGGTCAACTGCCCTACTTTGCCTGGCACTATCCCCTTGCGCTTTCCTCCATCCCCTTACGCCCCTTTCCGCTCACGGCGCTCGGCGCGGCGTTCCTGTCGCTCTTCCCGGAGTTCACGCAGTTCGGCTTTCTGCTCGTCGGTCAGGACCGCCAGGAACTGCTGGCGGCTGTTCTGGTGCAACTCCATCCGGCGAATCTTGAGCTGGCCTATTTTCATCGCCAGGGCATCCAGGGTAGCCCGGCCGGCCTCATCTGCCAGTGCGTTGCGTAATTCCTTCCGCAGGCTATGGGCCTCGCGCATCAGCTCACGCCGTTCGTCACTGACGGCGTCATGATTTTCGACCAGCTGCGCTTTCTGGCCTTCAGTCAGCTCCAGCTTTTCGGCGAGACGTTCGATGCGCTGTTGCATCTTGTGTGACTTGTCCCCGTGCCTGTGGCCAAAGTCCCCGGCCATACCGAGGGTGGGCACGGCAATCACTGCAGCCAGGCCAATTCCGGTGATCGCGTTTTTCCACTGCCTGTAATTCATGGTTAGCACCTCACTTCTGCAAAGGGTTGCTCACTGTTGGTGAGCGCTGTTGTCGTCTGGCTTGCATCGACGTGAGCATGGTACCGGCGACCGGTGTAATGGAGGGCTAAGCGGGGTTAAACAGTGTTAAGAAAGGTCGGTACTTCCAGGTCCGCCCGGTTTTCCTGCGGACATGGAAGCACTCGATGGCAGGGGGCTATCGGGGGTTAAGAATCCAGGCCAGCTCGTCCACCGCCCGGGTACTTTTCAGACCGCCGGGCAATAGCCGACGCTCGGCCAGGTTGAGGTTATGGCTCGGGCTGTAAAGTCGTTCCACTTCACCGGGGCCGATGGAAAAAGGCGGTCCGGCCATCAGCTGCTGGTCGTACTCGAAGGTGATCAGTAACTGCGGAGCCCCGGGCGCAAGCGCCAGAATATGGGTGGCATATTCATTCCGCATAGACTCGGGCAGCGCCACCAGGGCCGCACGGTCGTAGACCGCATCCACCGGGCCGAGCTGCTCCGGAGACAGCTCGAAGATATCCCCCACAAAAATATCAATCCTGCCGCGCTCCCCGGCTTGCCCGGCACTGTAACAAAGCAGGTTGCCAGTGCCGGACACCATCGGTTCAACACCCAGCTCTTCAAACAATTCCCGTACGGCATTTTCATTCAGCTCGGCACCGGCAACGCTGTAACCCTGAGCCAGTAACCAGTGAATATCCAGCGTCTTGCCACAAAGCGGCAGGAAAACCCGACCGGCAGGTGCCACTTCAGCGAAATAGCGCACCAGCAGTTCATTGGGTTTTGGCGCATGGAAGCCGATTTCTCGCTCTTCCCATTTCCGGTGCCAGAATTCCTTATCCATCTATCCTCCGTTCACAACAGGTTTTCCGGGAATATAACCCGTGCGGGAGTTTTATTCATCGGGCTATGGCCGGGTTTGGGTCAAGGAAGTGTGCAGGCAATGAAAAAGACCCACCAGGTGGCGGGTCTTTCGGTTTGCGGGCCGGCCAGCGGCCGAACCGGGCTCTCTATCAAGGGCTCAACCGGTTCAGTGGCCTTTTGCCCAGGTCACGTGGGTGATATGGCGCATACCCTGCGGGTCGATGCGGATAAAGGTTTCGTGCTGGCCGCGGCGACCGAGGGACATACCCCAGCCGGCGTTGCTGTTTTCCCAGCCGATATCCGACTTGTTGCAGCCTTTTCCGGGCGGGGAGTTGCAGTCACCACCACCACCGCCGCCGCCGGAGCCATCACTGGCGAAGGAATCATAGCTGTCGACATGCCCGTAGATGGTGTCCAGTTGCGCCATATCGTGGTTATCCGGGTACTCGTAGGGCGGGTCCTGGTAATCCATGCAGGAGAACAGCGATTCGTTATTAAAGTCCTCGTCCTGGTGGCCCAGTCCCACATCGTGCCCCAGCTCCTGGCAGGTGACACTCTGCTTCCAGCTGAAGTTATTGTAATAAGACTGGGTGAAGTAGGTATCATTCAACTTGGTATAGCCGGTCACGATATGCCCCTGGGCATCCAGGGAAATACCGGCGATCCCCAGCCAGCCGTTGTTGCCATAGTCCAGGTTACAGATGCGCACCATACCGTCCGGGGCGCTGCATTTGCGGCGGGTCCGGGATGAGGTGTCACCACTGGGGTCCTCGATCATGTTGAGCTTGGTCGACTTGGACCAGTCGGCAATGGCCTGGGTGACATAGGGGTCCCAGTCTGTGGTGGTGCTGTTGATTACCTGCAGGTCAAAGGAGCTGGTTGTCCTCGCCCAGTGGTAGTCAGCCCAGGAGTGATCTGCCGAGGCCGTAACAGGCAGGCCCGCGGCTAGCAGTACCGCAAGAAAATGCTTTTTCATTATTCTCTCCAGAATTCCAAACCGCTATAGAAAGTTGCGCCTGGGGGCTTCACGGGCGTACGGCTTGTCCGGAAAACCACAGGACGCGATTCACCGGTCCAAATACTGGCTGGAGCAGCCAACTGCTGGCGGTCCCTGAATCCTTGCAGTCACCTGGAGAGTCGTCAAGGCGACTTACGGCGCCAGACAGGACAGTCCAAGCTGTCTTTAATTCGACCTTATCTTCGAACAGGAAATAATTCGGTCAAATCACGCCCGATTGCGCATTTTGAGGAAAGCTTTAGTGCACAAAGTTGCTCTAAATATTTTGTCTTGCACTGACGTTTCAGTGCACCAATGGCAGGCACTTGTTCAAATATTGCGAACCAATACGCTAATAAAGGAGGCCGGACACGACATTCTTACGGTACTGGATTGCCGGCAGTGGGCAGTCATTGCTTCCAGGGCATCTTCCATTCCGGCTACGGAACCGGACTGCCCGAATGGCCCCGTGACAACCCGCGGCCACTGGCATTATGCCGGCGGGGGACCTTTCTGCCCTGGACCACTCAGCGGACCGGTGCAGGGAATATAACTGCTGTCTCACATTAACCTCCCCAATACGGGAGTTGTAACGTAACCTTACCGCCAGCTAGCCTTCTTTTCGGTAACCAACCACTTTCTGACAACCTATCCGGGAGAATCCCATGCTTATCGGCAGTCCCCGCCGGGTCGCCATCGTCGGCGCCAATCGTATCCCGTTTGCCCGCTCCCATACGGCTTATGACGGGCTCAGCAACCAGGTCATGCTGACAGATACTCTCCGTGGACTGGTCGACAAATACTCCCTCGCTGGCGAGAAGCTCGATGAAGTGGCTGGGGGCGCCGTACAGAAACATGCCAAGGACTGGAACCTGGTGCGGGAATCGGTGCTCGGTTGCGGGCTGGATCCCCACACGCCTGCATACGATATCCAGCAGGCCTGCGGCACCAGCCTGGAGGCCACGATCCTGGTGGCCAACAAGATTGCCCTGGGCCAGATCGACTGCGCCATTGCCTGTGGCACCGATACCACCTCCGATATCCCCATGGGCGCCCATCCCGGCATGCGCCGTACCCTGCTGAAGATCAATAATGCCCGCACCACTGTTGATCGCCTGAAGGCCGCCGCCGGGTTGCTCGACCCGCGCCAGCTGTTGCCGGAAGTCCCCACCGGTGCCGAGCCGCGCACCGGCATGAGCATGGGGCAGCATGCCCAGGTTACCGCCACCCAGTGGGGGATTACCCGTGAGGCACAGGACGAGCTGGCCCTGGCCAGCCACAAGAACCTGGCCCGGGCCTATGACGAGGGTTTCTTCGACGACCTGGTGATGCCCTACCACGGCCTCGAGCGGGACAACAACCTGCGCCCCGATTCGACCATGGAGAAAATGGCCAAGCTCAAGCCGGCCTTCGACCGGGACAATGGCACCATTACCGCCGGCAATGCCACGCCATTCACCGACGGTGCATCGGCGGTGCTACTGGCCAGTGAGGAATGGGCAGCGGCACGTGGCCTGCCGGTACTGGCCTATATCACCGCCGGCCAGGCCGCCGCAGTGGATTACGTCAAGGGCGGTGAGGGACTGCTGATGGGCGGCGCCTATGCCATTCCCCATATGCTGCAACAGCGTGGCCTGTCGCTGCAGGATTTTGATTTCTATGAAATTCACGAGGCTTTTGCCGCGGTGGTGCTCTGCACCCTGGCAGCGCTGGAATCGAGCGAGTTCTGCCGCGATAAACTGGGCCTGCCGGAGGCGCTGGGCAGCATCGACCGCAGCCGCCTCAACGTCAACGGCAGCTCCATTGCTACCGGCCATCCGTTCGCGGCTACTGGAGGACGCATTGTCGCCTCCCTGGCCAAAATGCTCGACCAGAAAGGTTCCGGCCGCGGCCTGATCTCTGTCTGTGCCGCCGGCGGCCAGGCGGTGACCGCCATCCTGGAAAAATAACATTCAAGAAAGCTATACCATGCCCGACCTGCTGAAACAGCTGCACAGCAACCCCCTGTCCGGTTGGCTGGTGCGATCGCTCGGCCTGCCCAATCCCGTCACGCTGGCGCGCACGGACGGTCCCTATGCCGCCCGCCCGTTTGCCGGCAAAACCGCCATCCTGGTGACACTGGGCTACGGCCCGCTGGAACAGCCGCTGGCCGGGATCCTGGAGCGCGGGGGAGCGAATCGCTGTGCACCGGATGACCTGGCCGGGGACCAACGGATTGATATTCTCGTGGTGGATGCCTCCGGTATCGACTCGCCCACGGATTACTCATCCCTGCACGGACAGCTGCACCCCCTGGTCCGCCGGGTCGCCCGCAATGGTCGCGTCTTCCTGCTGGCCCCCCTGCCGGAGGAAACAGAAAGCCCGGTGGCCACCGGGGTGGCCCGGGGGCTGGAAGGCTTTAGCCGCTCCCTGGGCAAGGAGCTTGGCGCCAGGGGCATCACCGTGAACCTGGCCTATACCGGCCGGGATGCCGGCGACCGGCTCGACATGCCCCTGCGCTTTTTCTGCGGTCGCCAGACCGCCTATGTGTCCGGGCAGGCCATCACCATCCGGGGCTCAGTACAGGCACCGGAAACCCTGCCCGCCGAACAGGTGCTGGAAAACAAAGTGGCGCTGGTAACCGGCGCCGCTCGCGGCATCGGGCTGGCAACAGCGCAGCGCCTGCGCCAGGAGGGCGCCACCGTGGTATGCGTGGATATCCCGGGCGCATCTGCGGAGCTGGAGCAAGCCTGTAAAGAGATCGGGGCGACGCCGCTGGTTCTTGATATCACAGCGGAAAACGCACCGGGAGAACTGGCAGCATTTATCCAGCAGGAGTTTGGCGGCCTGGATATCCTGGTGCATAACGCCGGTATCACCCGTGACAAGACCCTGGGCAAGATGCCCGAGAAATACTGGCAACAGGTCATGGCCGTGAACCTGGAGGCTATCATTGCCGTCGACCGGGCACTGCATGAGGCGCAGCTGGTCCGTGACGGCGGCCGGCAGGTGTACCTGTCCTCCATGAGCGGGGTGGCGGGAAATTTCGGGCAGACCAACTATGCCACCACCAAGGCTGCGTTAATCGGCTACGTCGGCGCACTGGGGCGGGAACTGGCAGGGCGCGGTATCTGTGCCAATGCCGTGGCGCCCGGCTTTATCGAGACCGCCATGACCGACAGGATGCCCTTTTTCACCCGCGAGGCGGGCCGTCGCCTCAACTCCCTGAAGCAGGGGGGACAACCGCGGGACGTGGCGGAGCTGGTGTGCTTCCTGTCGTCACCGGGTGCCTACGGGATCACCGGGAATACCATTCGCGTATGCGGCCAGGGATTGATCGGCGCCTGAGCCGGCGGGCTTCAGGGTGCACTGATACACACAATACCCAGCGCCTGGCCCGGTTCCCCCCGGAAGGTATCCAGGAAGTGGCAGTCGCCGACCTGGATCGGCACCGGCACGAAACTGTGGCCCATATAGACGGCGTCGATTCCGGACACCCGGAATGGCGCCAAACGGTCGCTTGAGCCCCCGGCAACCCATTCCGCACACTGCCCGGCCCCTGCATCACCCGCACGTTGCATCTCACGATCCTTGAACGCGGCGATTTCCCGCGCGGTGGTCTCGCTGGCGAGGAAATCTCCGTAGAACTGCTCCACCAGGGTCCGCTCCCAGAGTATCCCCCGCGCGACTCCCGCCAGCGGTTCCCGGGCCGGGGATTTTCCGGCCTGCCAGGCAGCGTCAATGGCGGCGAGGGACCGCGCCATTCTTCTCCAGTCTCCGTCGGGCAGGTTGGCGTGAACCAGGCCGATGCGCCCGTCCCCGGTGTCTATCTCGATCGCCCAGGGCCACTGCTGCACTTTTTCCACGCAACGCTGCTGCCGATCCCCGGGGAGACTGTAGAACCAGTCGCCACCATTCAGTTGGTGCAGGGCAGACTCGGCCGGGTCGGCAAAGCCGGCCAGCATCATCGCCTCGTGGTTGCCGGCAATGCTGATATAGGTGCGCTGGTCCACCATAGCCAGCAGCTGCTCGCTGTCCGGGCCACGGTCGACCAGGTCGCCGACGAAGAAGAGCCGGTCACAGTTGCCATCGAACCCGATGTTCTCGAGCTGAAGCTTCAGTTGCTGCAGGTGGCCGTGGAGGTCGCCGACAACAAAATCTCTTCCCCGCTGATTGCGGCCAACACGACGCAAAAGGTCCATGGGAATGGTAATCCGGGCTGGGCACAGGTAACGATTACCCGCTAATCCTAGTCGTCGCCGCCTGGACCGGGGATGCTCCCGGCGCCGGAAAGTGAACCCCGGCGCCGGGACAACAGGCAGGAATTGTTTGCCGCCGCAGCTTATTCGCCGCTGCCGGCCATCGGTGTCTTGCCGAGCAGGTCGAGGTAGAAGGCGTATTGCAGCGCCCTCTCCTCGTAGCGCCGGTAGCGGCCGGATGCACCGCCATGGCCGGCGTCCATGTTTACATGGAATACCAGCCGGTTGTCATCGGTCTTCAGGTCCCGGAGCCTGGCAACCCACTTCATGGGTTCAAAGTACTGCACCTGGGAATCGTGCAGGCCGGTGGTCACCAGCATATTGGGGTAGTCCTGGGCCCTGACCTGGTCGTACGGGGAGTAAGAAAGCATGTACTCGTAGCTGTCCTTGTTATTGGGGTTGCCCCACTCGTCATACTCGTTAACCGTCAGCGGGATCGACTCATCGAGCATGGTGGTGACCACATCCACAAATGGCACCTGGGCAGTGATCCCGCGGTAGAGTTCCGGCGCCATATTGACGACGGCTCCCATCAGTAATCCGCCGGCACTGCCGCCCGCGGCAAAGACTTTGTCAGGCGCGGCGTATTTTTTCTTCGTCAGCCCCTTTGTTACATCGATAAAGTCGGTAAAGGTGTTGATCTTGTTGAACATCTTGCCGTCTTCATACCAGGCCCGGCCCAGCTTCTGGCTGCCGCGGACATGGGCAATGGCAAAGACAAAACCCCGGTCCAGCAGCGAAATAACGTCAGCGCGGAACGCCGGGTCAATCGTATAACCGTAGGAACCGTAGCCGTATTGCAGGAGCGGGTTGGTACCGTCTTTATTGAAGCGGTCCCTGCGGTAGACGAGGGAAACCGGGATCTCCTCGCCATCACGTGCGGCGATGGTAATGCCCTCGCTCTGGTAGCGCGCCGAATCGAACTCACCGGGCACCTGGTCCTGCTTCATCAACTGCAGGTCGCCGGAGACCAGGTCGGCATCGTATATCGTATCCGGCGTGGTCAGGCTGGAGTAGGCAACACGCACCGAGCCGGCTTGCGGATCGGGGTTATTGCCGAGAGACAGCTGGTAGACAGGATCATTGAAACCCACTTCGAGATCATCATCGCTCTCGAGGCCGAGGATGCGCAGGGCTTTCTGGCCGTCCTGGCGTTCAATCACCGCCAGCCTGTCCGTGAAGGTGGTGAAGTCTGCAAGGAACACATTATCCTGGTGGGGAATGACCTCCTGCCAGCGGGACTTGTCGCCCGCATCTGCCACGGGGGCCTTCATCAGGCGGAAGTTCTCTGCTTCCCAGTTGGTCTTGATATAGAACTCGTCACCGAGCTTCTTCGCATAGTACTCGTGCTTGTCTTCCAAGGGGTGCAGTGGTTGAAACTCTCCCTCCGGCTGGTCTGCATCCAGCACGGACACGCCCTTCACCAGCGTGGAGTAGTGGTGGATATAAATCAGCTCACCGTCGCGGGAGTTTGAAATCGCGGTATAAAACGACTTGTCTTTTTCTTCGTACACCAGCTGGTCTGCGCTTTGTGGCGTACCCAGTTTGTGGCGCATCACCTGATAGCCGAGCAGGGTCTGGGGGTCTTTGTTGATATAGAAAACGGTCTGGTTATCGTTGGCCCATGCCACCATGGCCTCTGCATTCTCCAGGCGATCGTCCAGCAGTTTGCCGGTCTCCAGGTCCTTGAAGCGGAGGGTATAAATACGCCGGCCGACACTGTCCTCGGCATAGGCCAGCAGGCGATTGTCCGGGGAAACCGCGGTCTCCCCCACATTGAAATACGACTTGCCGTCCGCCATGGCATTGACGTCCAGCATGATTTCTTCCGGCGCATCCAGGTCACCCTTGCGGCGGGCATGGACGGGGTATTCCTGGCCCGGCTGGTAGCGACTGTAGTACCAGTATCCCCGCACCTTGACCGGTACCGTGGACTTGTCCTGCTCGAGCCGCCCGGTCATTTCGTCGTAGAGCACCTTCTGCAGCGCCTCGGTATGCGCCATCACGCTCTCGGTGTATTTGTTTTCCGCCTCCAGGTGGGCGATGACCTCGGGATCCTGCCGCGCGTCATCGCGCATCCAGTAATAATCGTCGATGCGCTCATGGCCATGGATCGACAGTTTATGGGGTTCTTTCCTGGCCACCGGAGGAACGGCGTCGGGAGACAGCGCGTTGGCAACAGCCGGCGATTCCCCGGATTCGGGCTTGCCACATCCGGTGACAGTGGCCAGGCTGGCGAGGGTGATCAGGAGGGCGACTCTTGTATTCATGGTTGCTCCGGATGCGTGATTATCGTTATACCGCGGGTCTGGATATCCTATACCAGGTTCTTATGCAACAAACCGCAGGACACTTACAGGCCATTACAGTGCCGCTCCGGAACAGGCGCCCTCGTCCAACAATCCGCCAGCAACGGCAGCTGCTACCCCGGCAACAATAACCAGCTCATGCCCGCGATAATCAGCGAGGCCAATACACTCAGCACCGCCCCCTCCCGCACCATATCCTGCATCCGCAGCACCCCAGTGCCATAAGCAATGGCGTTGGGGGCCGTTGCCACCGGCAGCATAAAGGCACAGCTGGCACACATGGCCGCGGGAATCATCAGCACCCTGGGATCGAAACCGGCAGTTTCCGCCGCTACCGCCAGGATGGGCATCAGCAGCGTGGCGGTCGCAGTGTTGCTGGTGATTTCGGTCAGGAAAGTCACCGACAGGCACAGCAGTACCAGCATCAACCAGAGTGGGAGTGTCGTCAGGAACGACAGGCCATTGCCCAGCATGTCACTCAGGCCGGAGGCCGAGAAACCCTTGGCGATGGCGATGCCGCCGGCGAAAAGCAGCAGCATTCCCCAGGGGATGGTCTCGGCGGTGGGCCAGTCCAGCAGGCGGCCGCCCTTGCCATTGGGCACCATGAACATCACGACCACCGCGGCCAGCGCCACCGTGCTGTCCCCGGCACCTTCCACCCCGAACAGCCCGCTCCAGCCGCCAAATGGCTCGCTGCGTGTCACCCAGGCCAGGATGGCCAGGCCGAATACCGCCAGTGTCCGCACCTCTTCCGGGCGCCACTCGCCCACCTGCGGCGGCTCGATGGGTTTTTCCAGCCGTACGCTGCGGGTCAGCCACAGGGCCATCAGCGGCAGCGTCACCAGCACCACCGGCAGGCCGATGGACATCCATTCCAGGAAACTGAAGCCGCTGCCGGTCACCTCCTCGTAGATGCCCATAAAAATCACATTGGGCGGAGTGCCGATGGGACTGCCCACCCCACCCAGGCTGGCGGCGTAAGCGATGCCCAGTACCAGCGCCACGGTAAGCTTGCGATTATCCGCCCGTGACAACACGGCCAGGGCGATGGGCAGCATCATCAGCGTGGTGGCGGTATTGGAGATCCACATACTGAGCAGCCCCGCCGCCAGCATAAAACCCAGCACCAGCCGACGGCCGCTGGACACCCCCACCACCTGCAGCATGTACAAGGCCAGGCGCTCGTGTGCACCACTCTTTTCCAGCGCCTTGGACAGGATAAAGGCGCCCATTAAAAGCAGGATCACATGGCTGCCGAGGGAAGACGCCACCAGCTTGTGGTCGGTCACCCCGAACAGCGGCAGCAGCACAAACGGGGCCAGAGAGGTGGCGGGAATCGGCAATGCCTCGGTCACCCACCAGATAACGGTAAGGAGGGTGATGGCAGCGGTAACCGCTGGCAGGTAAGCCATGCCCAGCGTGGTGAGCACACCATAGAAAATCACCGCCAGCACTGGCCCGAAGATAATAAAGTGCTGCCGCGTCAATGCCATCGCGAGTCCCCTCCCTTACCGGTTGTACCGGCTCGTTATGATTTTTGTTGTTTTTCCAGTTTTCCCCCAGGCGCTTCTCCCAGCCAGGGGTTCCCTGGAGAAAGACAAGGGTACCGCAAATTCCGGCAAAAGTTGCCCGGCCACTGCCCTTGGGTGGATAACAACAGGAAAGCAAGGTCTATGCTTACAGGTAACCTTTGCATCACGGAGCTTCCATGCACCGGCTATCGCCCAGGCAACTTGCAGCCCTCCCGTTCATTACCATTCTTTTACTACAGGCCACCTCCGCCGCCGGCGCTGAGAGGGGCCCATCATTCGACTGCGAGGGCGTGCGCGAGGGCAGCACCGAGGCGATGGTCTGCGCGGATGAGGTACTGGCGTCGCTGGATCGCCAACTCGCCGGGGTTTACGCAGCGGCGCTTGCAAAAGCCTCCAACGAGCATCCTCCGGTGCTAATGGCCGGCCAGCGCGGCTGGATCAAGGGGCGCGACGAGTGCTGGAAAGCCGACAACCAGCGGCAGTGTGTGGAGGACAGTTACCGCCGGCGTATCGCCGAGTTGCAGGCGCGCTACCGCCTGGTGCCGGGCAAGGGCCCGGTTGCATTCACCTGTGACGACAACCCCGCCAATGAAGTGGTGGTCACCTATTTTAAGACGCAACCGCCAACGCTGATCGCAGAGCGCGGTGACAGCGTCTCGCTGATGTATCGGCAGCCCGCCGCCAGCGGGACGAAGTACCGGGGTCGCAATGAAAGTTTCCGGGAGCACGGGGGCGAGGCCACGATTACCTGGGGCTCCGGCGCCGAGCCGATGCAATGCCGGAAATCCACGAGCCAGTGAGCCGTCGCTTATAACCAGGTTGCCCTACCCCACACAGAACCGTTATTGGTCAACTCCCGACCGCCCGCTATAATTCGCGATCCATTAAATTCGCGCTGCGGGGACACGTCCTGCGCGCCCCAGGATTTCCTGCCGGCTAGCGCCAGGGGAATTCCTGGCCTTCCTGCTGTTCGTCAAAGTTGTATCCATGACCAAAGCATCCCCGCTTGCCCTCCTTCCCCTGGCCCTGTTCCTTGCCCTGTTTGTCGGCAGCGGCCTCTGGTTCCAGTCACAGGGAGTGGGGATGGCCTTTTACCAGGTATCCGCACCGGTCGCGATCCTGCCCGCCATTGCGCTCGCCATGCTGCTGGGCCGTGGTCCGCTGGACCAGCGCATCGAGATCTTCGTACGTGGCGTCGGCGACCAGACCATTGTCACCATGGTGCTGATCTACCTGCTGGCCGGTGGCTTCGCCAGCGTGGCCGGGGCCGTGGGCGGGGTGGAGGCCACGGTCAATTTCGGCCTGAGCGTAATCCCGCCCGCACTGGTGTTACCGGGCCTGTTTGTAATCACCGCTTTTGTCGCCACCGCCATGGGCACCTCCATGGGCACCGTCGCGGCCATTGCGCCGATTGCCGTCGGCGTGGCCACGGCCACCGACCTGCCGCTGCTGCTGACCGTGGGCACCGTGGTGGGTGGGGCCATGTTCGGGGACAATCTCTCGATTATTTCCGATACCACCATCGCCGCCACCCGCACCCAGGGTGTGGAGATGCGGGACAAGTTCCGCATGAATTTTCGCATCGCCCTGCCTGCAGCCCTGGCCACCATGGCATGGCTCTATTTCCAGGGTGACTCTGCCGCTGTGGAGGTGCCCGGGGATTATGAACTGTTGCGCGTCCTGCCCTACGTGGCGGTGCTCGCCATGGCCGTGTTCGGGGTCAATGTGCTGCTGGTACTGTTTATCGGCATCCTGCTGGCGGGGGTTGTTGGCCTGGCCCTACAGCCCGGCTACAGCCTGGCGGTGCTGGTGCAGGACATTAACCAGGGCTATGTCAATATGCAGGAGATCCTGATCCTGTCCCTGCTGATCGGTGGTCTCGGCGCCCTGATGAAGTCGCAGGGCGGCCTGGAGTGGCTGGCCCGCACCATCGACCGGCTGAGCCGGCTGGGACGTCGTACACCGCCCTCATCCCGTACCGGTGCACTCGGTATCGGCACGGCGGTGGCGGCCACCAACCTGTGTGTCGCCAACAATACGGTCGCGATCCTGCTGAACGGGGACCTGGCGAAAGAGATCAGCCACCGCTACGGCGTCGATCCCCGCCGCAGCGCCAGCCTGCTGGATATATTCTCCTGTGTGGTACAGGGCCTGCTGCCCTGGGGCGCCCAGCTGCTGCTGGCCTCTTCCCTGGCCTCGGTGTCGCCGCTGGCCCTGGTGGGCCAGGTGCAGTACTGCTGGCTGCTGGCGATTGCCGCCGTCGCCGGTATAGTGCTGACAGGGAATCAGCGACCAGTGGGCGTGGGGAGCGCGCTCCCGGCGGACCGCCCCTGGCAGTAGCCGGGAACTCCAGCGGCCGGCAGGCCTCCAACAGCGGTCAGGAAACAAAAGGATCGCATGATGGACCAGGGATTGGGGTTCAGGCTGAAGGACCACCGCGGAATACTTCTCTTTGTGGCGCTGATGCTCATCTTCCGCAGCGCCCTCGCCGACTGGAACCATGTTCCCACAGGGTCGATGCGCCCCACTATCCAGGTGGGCGACTATATTCTCGTGGACAAGATGGCCTATGACCTGCGCGTGCCATTCACCCACCACTCCCTGGTGCGCTTCGCCGGCCCCGCACGGGGCGATATTGTGGTGTTTGATTCGGCAGTCACTGGCAACCGGCTCGTCAAACGCGTGATCGGCGTGCCGGGGGATACCGTAGCCCTGCAGGGCAATCGCCTGGCCATCAACGGGCACCCCGTACAATACCTGCACAAGTCCGGCAGTCGTACCTCACAGCAGCTGGTCGAGATGCTCCCCGGGCAGGACCACCCAATCCGCCTGCTCAACAGCAGCCACAGCCCCGGCTTTGCAGCGGTCAGCGTTCCTGCCGGTTTTTACCTGGTGCTCGGCGACAACCGGGACAATAGTGCTGATTCCCGGGTAATCGGCCTGGTGCCCCGCAACGAGATTGTCGGCAGGGCACACAGGGTGTTGCTATCCCTCGATTACGACAACTTCCACCTGCCACGACGCGAGCGCTTCCTCAAACCGATCTGATGCTGCCCGGCGATTCGAAATCGCCGGCAAAGACTGTACACTGCCAGCAGATAAGTAAAAGAAGTCCCGGCATGTCCACGATCCCCAATACCGTCGAAGTCCTGGAAAAACTCCGCTGGAACGCCCACCTGTGCAAGCACAGTCACTTCCGCGCCTCCATGCGCGGGCGTAACCTGCATGTACTGTGCGGCGTGCCCATCGTGGTCATCAACCTGTTCCTGGGCTCCCTGTTTTTCTCACTCATTAACGCTGAACTACCGGACTGGACCAAGTGGGTGGGCGCAGCCCTGGCGCTGATCACTGCGCTGCTTGGCGGCGTGCAGACGTTTTTCAATTTCAAGAAGAATTACGAGGGGCACCGGGAGATCGGTAATGAGTACCTGGCCGTCGGGCGGGAGTGTGAGCGACTGATCGCCCTTTATTTCGACCGGATCCTCGACCTGGAACACCTGTCGGCAAAGATTGCGGAGCTGAATGCGCTCTACTCCGATATCAACCAGCGCGCCGAGGAGTTTATCGTGTCCAATACCGATTACCGCGAGGCATTGCGAATCCAGAACAGGAAGGCAGAGCGCGAACCCTCCCTGGTGGAGCAGGCGCGTCGCGGCCAACTGGAGGCGCAGCAGGAGCCCGCAGCCAGCGGGGCCTGACAACAGCCCCCCCGGAGAACCACCATGCAAAAGGTGCTGGAAAAACTCAGCCTCTGGACCGGTCCGGCAATCCTTGTTGGCCTCGCCCTGGTGGTGCACTTCTCCCCCCAGGACCTCGATATGCTGCTGCGCTACGACCGGGGCCTGGTCCTCTCGGGCGAATACTGGCGGATTGCCAGCGGACACTTCGCCCATACCAACCTCAACCACCTGTTGCTCAACCTGGCGGCCCTGCTGCTTTACTGGGTCCTCTTCCCGAACCGCCTGCCTCTGCCCCGCCTGCTGGTAGAGGTTGCCGTACTGGCAACACTATGTGGGCTGGCGCTGGTGCTGTTCGAGCCGCAGGTCCACTGGTATATGGGTCTCTCCGGGCTTATTCATGGCCTGCTGGCACTCAGCGCAACCCTGGAGATCCTGGAGCGCGAAACAAGGTGGCGGGGAGGACTGCTACTGACCATCCTGGCACTGAAGGTTTACTCGGAGCAATACGGCACTGGGGGTTCATTGGTCTCGCAATGGATCGGGGCGCCCGTGGTGCACGAGGCACATTTGTGGGGACTGCTCTGCGGGGTTGTGGCGGCACTCTGCATTGCACTCGGCGCGCTGCTGGGGGAAACCCTGGCGCGGGGAACCGGTGCCCTGCGCCGCTAGCACCGCTGGCGCATAAGTTAACGATCACATTCCCCCGGTATTTTGCTATTCCGGCACCTGCACCTTCCGGTTGGCCTCATGTGCGGTATCCGGATCTCCACCGAAGCGCTGACCGCGATTGAGGTTATCGATCATCGCCAGCTCCTCATCGCTCAGCTCAAAGCCCCACAGTTCCAGGTTACCGGTCATGTGCTCGATGCTTTCGGCCTTGGGAATGACTATCCGCCCCTGCTGGATATCCCATTTGAGGATGACCTGCCCGGTGTTGACGCCGTGCTTTTCAGCAATTTCCCTGATCACCGGGTCACTGACGGGCTTCTCTTCGGCTTTGACATCACTCCAGCCCCCGGTACCCAGGGGGGACCAGCAGGACACCGCCATCTGGTGGAACTGGCAATATTCCACCAGCTTTTTCTGGGTGAAGTAGGGATGCAGCTCCAGCTGGTTATACGTGGGCTTGATACGGGCAAAAGTGGCAAGCTGCTCGATATCGGACTGGCGAAAATTGGACAGGCCCAGGGCGCGGACTTTCTTGTCATCGTACAGCGCCTCTAGGTTTTCCCAGGTTTCCCGGGTATAGGCGGGTACCGGCCAGTGCACCAGATACAAATCCAGGTGCTCAAGCTGGAGCCGTTCGAGGCTGCGCTCGAATGCCGCCCGGGTTTCGCTGCCCTGCTCTGTATCCCATACCTTACTGACAACAAACAGCTCGTCCCGGGGAATACCGGATTGCAGTATGGCGCGCCCAAGTGCACGCTCATTGCCATATACGGATGCGGTATCGAAGTGACGGTAGCCCACCGCCATGGCCTTGAGGATGGTATCGGTGACTCGGCTGTCATCCTGCTGCCAGGCACCGATAGCAGCGGTACCGAAGCCAATCTGGGGGATTTCAACGCCATTATTGAGAGTGAGTGTGCGCATGGAGTTACCTTTCAGGCGAGACAGATGCGCCGTCAGCGGACCCGGCCGGGGAAGTGTTCCGTGACAGGCAATGGTCGTGATGATGTGGCCTGAGTCTAGCCCATCTGTGACCCCGTGCAGCGGCGGGCCGGCACTGACGCCCGGCGGTTCCCGGCCACGACCCCACGATAAATCCCCTCCAGGGCATCACCCCGCGCGCGCCAGTCCATACCGGTCACAGCCGCCCGGCGACCCGCGGCCCCCATCCGCTCACGCAGCCTGTCATCCGTCACGAGCCGCGATATCGCCGCGGCCAGCCCCTCCACGAACCCACTCTCGCTCCCCACCGGCACCCGGATTCCGGCAGCGGCGGGCAGGTAGTCCGCCGGACCGCCCCAGGCTGCGGCCACAACCGGCAGCCCTACCGCCATCGCCTCCATGACCACGGCACCGCCAGCCTCACGCAGGCTCGGCAGGACGAACACATCCGCGCGTCGATAGCAGTCAGCCAGCCGCGACGCATCCACCCAACCGGAGAAAGAGACCCGCGCCTGCAATCCCAGCGACCGTGCCTGGGCTTCCAGTGCCCTGCGCTCGGCACCATCACCGACAATTTCCAGCGCTACCGGTACGGCAGTCGGTAATCGCGCCAGCGCCAGCAACAGCAGGTCGATCCCCTTGAATTTCACCAGGCGGCCGCAAAACAAAAGTCGCACCGGACCTGCCCGCTGCCCGGGCGCCCTCGGCGCGTAATCCTGTGTATCCACCCCGTTGGCAACCAGCTCAACGACCCGGCCCCGCAATCGCGGGGGCAACGCAGCCCGGGTCCGCCCATTGCAAACCAGCACAACCCGGGCCTCCGGGAGACCGCGGCAGAGTGCCCCCAGGGGACGCGCCAGCATTCGCGCACCGCTTACCAGCAACCGTGACAAGAGTGCTTCGCGGTGCCGGAATGCCGGGGGATAGTCGATGGCGCCGTTCAGGGGGCCGACAATCACCGGGATACCAAACCCGTACACCAGGGATGGCGCCCGGGGTGAAATGGGTATTGGCTGGTGGATCAACTGCAGGCCTTTTCTGCGCACCAGATCGCGAATAAGCGGGCGGGCCCGCCACTGGGTGGCCATCCACAACAACATGCCCGTGGTTATTGTATGGATACGCTCCGGCAGCCGGTCCCCCAGTTTTGCCAGCCAGCGCTCGACCGGGGCTTCCGGAACATAGTGGATATAACAGGAAAGTGACGGGTAGCCCGCTTCCAGCCAACGTTGGTTGCGCCCATGCACCAGCAGGTGGGCGGCAATACCCCGGCGATGCAACTCGAGAAAATAGCGCAACGGCCGCGCCGCCTCGCCCCCAAAGGAGGTAGAGGCATTGGGGGCAAAAAGCAGTATGGGGAAACGGGCAGGCATCAGCTGTCTTCGCGCATCGCAGTGGCAGGCACGGCTTCAAGGAGAAACAGGAAAGACATTCGCCCCAGGTAAAACAGCCAACTGACGATACCAATAAACTTGCTGCCGTCCTCGAAAATATGGTGCAGCGGCAGAATATCTTCCGGCAATTTATCCACCCCCAGCGACAGGGTGAAAAATCCGCAGGCACACAGGAAAATCAGAAAGTCTGTCTGCAGTATCAGCCGCCAGAATCGCAGCAGGAAAACCACCATACAGAAACCGTAAAGCAGTATTACATAGCGTTCGCGCAGGTTGAGGTAATAGGGAAACACCACTTCGTGCAGAAGGAACAGGTCATCCAGCAACAGCACGGTCGTGAATGCGCCGGACCAGAGCAGGAACAAGCGTTTTTCTCCCGCTCCGCCGAGAGGCCCCAGCAACACGGCACTGAACAGGCAGATTGCGGCGGTGGCACACCAGAGCAGAATACCGAGGTTGGACAAAATGCCTGTATAGAAGGGGGCGCGGACTACTGCCAGCGGATCCCGGGTCAGGTTCTGCAATGGCACTTCCAGCAGGCGTGACAAAAGCACCAGCGCCACCAGGCCGAGGAAAACGGGCAGGTACAATTTTGCCAGGCTCTTGCCGAGCTTTCTCGCCTGGCTCCAGGTCAGTCTTACCAGCTGCAGGCCAAACCGCCCCGGCGAACCGGCCGGGTTCAGCGAAATGCGTTCCATATCCATAAGGTTGGTCCCGTCATCCAATGACACCGACTACCCGTTTATTAGACGCAGGTAACACAAGGAATGACAATCGGTTTTGCAGGTTGGCACCATGCAAGTACAAAACAAACAACGGTAACAACCCAGCCTTCCTGAAGGCAGGCAGGAAAGAGGTACCGCCCCAAACCGGCTCTTGTATTGATCAGCTTTCTTCAGGCTCCGCCACCCGCGGGGCCAAAACCGGATCCACCAGGACCTTTGCCCTTGGCGCTCGCACCCGGGCCCCGTCGGGCACATCAAAACTGACCACAGTATTGGCCCCGATGGAGACATCATCACCGACCACAATATCCCCCACAATCACGGCCCCGGCCCCCACATTGACGCGTGAGCCGATCGTGGGCTTGGCGTTGCGGTCACTGGCGCTGGCAATTCCCAGTGTCGTATTCTGGCGAAACACCACATCATCGCCGATGGAGCGCGCGCCCAGCACGATGCCACCAAAGTGCTCGATCTTCACCCGCCGCCCCAGCCTGACGGTATAGTCCAGCTTGATCCCGCACAGCCACTGGCAAAGGATCCTCCAGCCCCGGTAGAGGAGTGACAGTGGTGCCCGCAGAAACCGCGACCGCACCCCCATGCGCCAGTTTCCGAAGCGGTGGCAGAAAACCGACCAGAACCCCTGGCTCAGCCAGTCCCGGTCGTGGGTGACAAAGTCCTCCCGTACCAGTGCCCAGAAACCGATGCCCTCCGGATTACAGTTACGGTCTCCTCTTGGCAACGGTGCGGCAGAGGTGCAATGACCTGTTTTCATATCAGTTCCCCAATACGGCTTTTTTCAGGAATCGTCCCATGGAGTGCCCATCGGCGGGACGGCGCCGCGGGACAAATATTGCGAGCAGGTGATTGGCCACGCGCCCCGACAGCCAGGCAAGGCCGGCGGCAAGGGCGTAGCCTCGGGAATGGTTCTTATAAAAGTAACGATTCCAGGATTCGTACCAGTAGTCCGGCATGGGCCGGGTGGCTGACTGGCTGCCGACAATCTTGGTGGCCGCACCGGCCAGATGGACAATCCTCGAATCGGGCAGGGAGTAAATCGTAATATCCATGCGCCGTGCACGACGCATGTAATCCACTTCCTCGAAGTAAAGGAAATAACCGCTATCCAGATGGCCCAGCCGGCTCAATACCTGCTCGCTTAAAAAGAAACCGGCACCGGTCACCCAATCCGCCTCGATCGGTTGCTCCGGAACTCCCATACTGACACGCCGGTGGGGAAACAGACGATCAATCAGTGCAAGCGAGACAGCCCGCTGCAGCTCGGAGACCAGGGACGGGAAACGAAAAGCCGAGGGCCTGGGCACCCGGTTTTCATCCAGTAACGTGGACCCGAGAATACAGAGATCGCCCTGGTTACGGGAAAACGCCACCAGCGCATCGATGGCGCCTTTTTCCGGATAGGCATCAGGATTGAGGAAGTAGTAGTAATCGGGATTCAGGCCGCTGCGGGATACGGATTGCAGGGCTAAATTGTTGCCGTATGAGAAGCCACCATTCTGCTTGCTCTCGATCAGGTTGATCGACCCGGCATGGGGACTCGCCGCCCGGGCCCGGGACAGGATGGACAACGAATCGTCAGTGGACGCGTTATCGACAATAAACAGACGCAGGCCCAGCCTGGTATCGATTACCGAGGAAAAAATCCGCTCGATATTTTCCGCTACCAGGTGACCCGTATTGTAATTTACGATGATCACCGCAACATCAGTCATACTCTTCCCTAAGTAATTGAGCTGGTTCCCCGCACAATCCCGCAGCTGCCGGGAGGCTTCTACTGCATCGTACTGTCCGGCAACCGCACCCGGCGCTCCCCTGCGCCAACAGTGCACCCGACCATGCCCATGCACATCATGTGAGGACAGGCAGCGGACGATCATAGCGCCCCTGCTCGACAGGGTGAAACCACAACACATTACACCGACTTTAATCCGGAAGCGATGTGCCGCATACAGGTTTCAACGGCACAGAAGGATGATTGTGCGGTGACAGGCCGGGAACTGTACCTCTTGCCTCAAAGCACCACCACAAAAGAGCTAATGCGCGCCAAACTGCCCGACTATCCCCCTGGGAAGCATCGCTACCCGGATCGGCGGCCATATGCGGGCCTGCCGACGGCGCCGATGCGATGAACGCCGGTGCAGCAACAAAAGGGATCGGGTAGTATCGGCAGCAGGCGGCGACAACAGAACGACAAACAGGCGACCTCATGGCCAACCAGCTGACAGCCCTGCTCGATCTCTGGTACCAGCACCGCGATGACCGGACCTGGGTACTGGGCAGCATTTACCGCACCGCCGGCCCCTGCTACCGCAAGGCCGGAGCGATGATGCTGCTCGATGACCTGGGCCGCCACTACGGGCTGCTTAGTGGCGGCTGCCTGGAGGCGGACATACAGCGCCACGCCCGCCAGGTCGCCGATTCCGGCGCAGCCAAAACCCTGTGTTACGACGGCAGCGATGAGGATGACTTTGCCTTCCAGCTCGGGATCGGCTGTGGTGGAACCGTTCATATCCTGCTACAGCCTGTGCGTACCGACAACAATCACCTGCAACTGGGTGAGTTACGGGAGTGCCTGCAGCAACGCCGCCCCTGCTATTTCCTGCAGAAAATCCCGGTCTCCGGCGAAGTCGGCGCCTATGTAAAGCTGTCAGGGGAAGACGTCCCGTCGGAGCGCGCCACAGTCGTCGAGCACGCCGGCGGGAACTGGCTACAGACCCCTGTCACGCCGGTGCTCCATATCCTGATTGTCGGTGCGGGCGTCGATGCCCGGCCAATGGCGCAGCTGTTTCGCTCCCAGGGATGGCAGGTAAGCCTGTGCGACCCGCGACCGGCCAATGGACGGCCCGCCTACTTTCCCGGCTGCCACTGCTACGCCTGTCCACCCGATGAACTCGGGCAACACCTGGACCTTTCCCACATTGATGCCGCCGTCGCCATGAGCCACAACCTGGAGCTGGACGCTGCGGCGCTGCGGTTGCTGCAGGGGCAACCACTGCGCTACCTGGGGCTGCTCGGTCCTGTCAGTCGCCGCGACCGCGTACTGGAGCTGGCCGGCACTACGCTCAACCAGTTGAACCGCAGCCTGGGCACTCCCCTGCGGGCTCCGATCGGGCTGGATATTGGTGGCGAACTACCGGAGAGCATCGCCCTGTCCACCTGCGCCGAGCTACACGCCGTCCTTCACGGTGGCAGCGGGAAATTTATCACCACCCTCGACGAGGAAGACGAGCAGGTGGCTGGCACCAACCGGGCCCGGATCCCGGCCTGAGACAGGGGCGCACATATGCAGCACGTCCAGCCCATTATCCTCGCTGCAGGCGCCGCCAACCGTTTCGGGGCCTGCAAGCTCCTCCTGCGGTACCGGAATAAAAGCCTGCTACAGCACTGCGTCGATACAGCCGCCTCACTGCAATTGCCAGAGCCGATTATTGTCAGCGGCGCATGGCACCGACAACTGGAAGAGACTCACCCGCAGCTGGACTTGCGCGAGCATCGCGGCTGGCGCGGTGGCATGGGTAGCTCCCTGGCATTCGGCATACGCCAGCTGCCGGCGCAATGCGAAGCGGCACTGGTATTACTGGCGGACCAGCTTGCCGTCAGCGGGGCGGATATTGCGTGCCTGCTGGAGGAATGGCGGAAGCACCGGCGCATCGTCTGCAGTTTTTACGCCGGTCGCCGCGGCGTTCCGGCTATTTTCCCGCGACGGGTCTTCCACCACCTGGAAGGCCTGGACAATGACCGCGGTGCCCGCGGACTGCTCCGCGACCAACAGGCCGATGTCGTCAGCGTACCCATCGCCAATGGCGCCATCGATATCGATACCCCGGAAGACTGGCAAGCGTACGGAGAAGAATAATGCAGCTGATCATTAACGGCGCAACGCACGAAACAGACGTGGACGAGGATATGCCACTGCTGTGGCTATTGCGGGACGAACTGCAAATGACCGGCACCAAGTTCGGCTGCGGTCGCGGCCTCTGCGGCGCCTGCACAATACACCTGGACGGGCGGCCGGTGCGCGCCTGCCTGACGCCGGCAAGCGCCGCACGGGGCAAGGCAGTGACCACCATCGAGGGTCTGTCGAAGAACAGCGACCACCCGTTGCAACAGGCCTGGATCAAACACAATGTGCCCCAATGCGGTTACTGCCAGAGTGGCCAGTTGATGTCCGCCGCAGCTTTACTGCAGGACAATCCGAACCCCACCGACAGCGAAATTGACCGCGCCATGACCGGTAACCTGTGCCGGTGCGGCACCTACCCCCGGATCAAGGCGGCTATCAAGTCCGCCGGCCAGTTCGTCAATGCAGCCGGAGGAAACGAGGATGCCTGATTCCAGCAAGCAAATCCGGAATGTCAGCCGCCGCAGTTTCCTCAAGCTTACCGGCCTCGCCGCCGGGGGCCTGGTGCTTGGCAGTGCCCTGCCCGGCTGGCAACGTCCCTGGGCGTCGCCGACCGGTGGCAACAGCGAACTCAACCTGTTTATCAGCATCGCCCCGGACGATACGGTATCGATCATCTGCCACCGCTCTGAGATGGGCCAGGGTATTCGCACCGGACTGCCCCAGGTGGTGGCCGATGAACTGGAGGCCGACTGGCAGAAAGTGCAGGTAGTGCAGGGACTCGGCGACAAGCGCTACGGCAGCCAGAATACCGACGGCTCACGCAGTATCCGGCGCTTCTATGACACCATGCGCCGGATGGGCGCCAGCGCCCGCACCATGCTGGAGAATGCCGCGGCACAGCAGTGGCAGGTTCCCGCCGGTGAGTGCAAGGCGACCAGCCACCGGGTTGTACATACCCCCACTGGACGCAGCTTCCGGTTCGGCGAACTGGCGGCGCCCGCCGCCTCACAACCGGTCCCGGGTGACAAGGACCTGCAACTGAAAGGCAGCGACGATTTCCGTTACATCGGCAAGCCGGTCAATACCGTCGATACACCCGCGATGGTCACCGGCGCCGCGGACTTTGGCCAGGATGTCAGCATCGACAATATGCTAATCGCCAGTATCGAACGGGCGCCCGTCCTCGGCAGCAGTATCAAAAAGCTCGATGACAGTGCCGCACGCAAGGTCAGGGGAGTGGTGGCCATCGAGCGCCTCGACGGCGGCGCCGAGCCACCACTGTTCCACCCCCTGAGTGGCGTGGCGGTACTGGCCACCAATACCTGGACCGCACTCAAGGCGCGCAGGAAGCTGCAGATTGACTGGAGTGACAGCGACCACCTGGGGCACAACAGCGATGCCTACCTCGAAAAACTGCAACAACGGGTGCGGGAGCCCGGCAAGACAATCACCGATCATGGTGACGTACAAAAGGCACTGGCCTCGGCAAGCCGGGACCACGAAGCCGTCTACACCGTGCCGTACCTTGCCCACGCCACCATGGAGCCACCCAGTGCCACTGCCATGACCACCGACAGCAGCTGTGAAATCTGGGCCTGCGTACAGGACCCCCAGTCTGTGCAGCAGCATGTCGGGAACGCACTGGGCCTGGAGCCGGAACAGGTAAGGGTGAATGTGACCCTGCTGGGTGGAGGCTTCGGGCGTAAGTCCAAGCCGGATTTCGTGATTGAGGCGGCGCTGCTATCACGGAAAATGAAGCGGCCGGTAAAAGTGGTCTGGAGCCGCGAGGATGATATACGCCACGACTACTACCACGCGGCCAGTGCCGAGTACTACCGGGCCGGGCTGGACAGTGATGGCCGGGTAACCGGCTGGCTGCAGCGGGCCGCCTTCCCCTCCATTGGCGGTACCTTTTCCGCAGGCGTGGACCATCCGGCCGGGTTCGAACTGGACCTGGGGTTTGCCGACCTGCCCTTTGCCGTCGATAACCACCGCTCGGAAACCCAGCAGGCGGAATACCATGCCCGTATCGGCTGGCTGCGCTCGGTTGCCAATATCCAGAACGCCTTCGGGCGCTGCAGCTTTGCCGACGAACTCGCCCATGCCGCGGGGAAACCGGCAGACCGCTTCCTGCTGGAACTGATCGGCCCCGATCGCCTGGTCGATCCCAGCCAGGGCGACTACAAGTACGGCAATTACGGCGAGCCGCTGGAAAAGTTCCCGCTCGATACCGGCCGCCTCAAGGAAGTCCTGCGCCGTACGGCGGCCCGTGCCGACCTCACCCTGCGCGGTGACCAGCAAAGCGGTAATGGCGAGGGCTGGGGCATCGCCGTGCACCGCAGCTTCCTCTCCTATGTGGGCATTGCCACCAGAGTGCGCGTGCAGGACAACAGGCTGGAGATAATGGAGATGCACGCCGTCGCCGATGTGGGGCTGGCAGTGAACCCGGACCGGGTGAAATCGCAGATGGAAGGCTCGATGATTTTCGGCATGAGCCTGGCCCTGCTGGGGGAAATCCGCATGGAAGACGGTGCGGTAAGCAACAGCAATTTCCATGACTACCAGCTGCTGCGGATGCACCAGAGCCCGCCACTGGAAGTGGAGCTGGTGGATTCGCAGGAGGCTCCGGCCGGCGTGGGTGAGCCAGGCGTGCCACCGGTGGCACCCAGTATTGCCAATGCGGTTTTTGCGGCCACCGGTAAGCGCTACCGTGAGTTGCCACTGAAAAAGCACCTCAGTATCGGCTGACGTCCAGGCCCGGTCGGAGCCTTGCTTGCCAGGGCTCCCCGGGCTGCCCTCGAAATGGCATGGGGCCGCCTCTTTCCGCAATGTGCCCCGACCAATTCAGCAGGTAATACGGACATCCCTGCCCGCGAGCGGGCCAGACAGGAAACGAACCGGGTACTTTGAAAACAGTGCGGGATTCGCGCGACACGCCCGAACGAGCGGATCACTGGATGGAGACAGGCTCGCCGTTGTGCGTGATGACGTTGAGGAAATCTCAACCCTGCCAACAAACAGAATTTTACCTTCCTCAGGGCTGACCTGGATAAATTTGCCAGACGCGACCAGCGTCCCCGTCGAAAGTTTTGGTGATTGCTGGAAATCGAAATGCTCCACCGAGTAGCTTCCCGGCTCCACTGGCACCAAGGTATGGCCAGTTGGGACATGAGTGCAGAGGCCCATTGTGCAAAGGCCTATCCAGGTAGGTTGCCGGCCGCTCTGGTCGAGCACTTCCGCATCAATAATGATAAATGCATTGCCCGCCATCAGTGCCAGCGAAAATAGTAACGAGGCCAAATTTCGCTACTCACCCAGCCGGCTAATTTATTTCGGAGGCAGGGAGCCGGCGAACTCGGCACCGCGGGTAACCCAGTCATCCAGGTCCGCAAGGATCGCGTCTTCCTCCACGTATACCATGCCTTTCAGCGGCCGACCGGTGTAATCCATCGGACGGGTATAGCGCTCGCCCAGGGCCTCCTGGTAATTATCGGGGCCCACACGCACCATCAGCTCCTCGCCGACCACACCGCAGGCCATATTGCCGTTCAGCATGAATGCCAGGCCACCAAACATCTGCTTTTCGGTAAGCCCGTCGTTTTCCTGTAAAAGCTCACGCACCTTTTCTGCAAGCTCTTCGTTGTAAGCCATAGCAACCTCCTCGGAGTTTCTTGCCGCAAGCGGAATCAACGATTTAGTAGGTGGTGGGACACCGGTGGTCCCGCGCCAACACGTAAATGCCCCGCTGGCACCTGCAGCAGGCAGTGGTTAGCGATAAAAAGTGGAAATATCTGCCTGCAACAAGGCTCCCGGGGCGGTGAGCGCAGGCTGGTGAATTCAGCGACTGATTGCAGAAATTGCACCATATGTAAAAAATTATTTTGGAGTGACAGTCTAAGTGTAGCAGGAAATATGGATTTTTCCGGTCAACGCGGGACTTTCTGGCCAGAAGACGGCAACCGACCCACAACCTGCACCCTTTCCGGCCCAGGCCATGCGGCGCAATAATCCACAAACCATGTGCCGGGCACAAAAAAGCCCGCTCGTTGAGCGGGCTTTCGGGTTGCCAATGCGGCGATCGTTTTAATCGACAAACACGCGCGCATTGCGGAACAGTCGCATCCAGCCGGAGTCCTCTTCCCAGTCATCCGGGTGCCAGCTGTTGCTGACGGCGCGGGCGACACGCTCCGGGTGCGGCATCATGATGGTGACGCGGCCATCCTCGGAGCACAGGGAGGTGATACCGTTGGCCGAACCGTTCGGGTTGGCCGGGTAGGTCTCGGTGATCTGGCGGTGGTTGTTCAGGTAACGCATGGCGATGGTGCCGGATTTTTCGCAGGCTTCCAGCGCCTCCTGGTCCGGGAATTCCACCCGTCCCTCACCGTGGGCAACGGCAACAGGCATGTAGGAGCCGGCCATGCCATTGAACAGTACCGACGGGGAGTCCTCGATGCCCACCAGCGCAAAGCGCGCCTCGTACTGCTCGGAGAGATTACGCACGAAACGCGGCCAGTGGTCGGCGCCCGGGATCAGCTCCTTAATCACGGAGAACATCTGGCAGCCGTTACAGACGCCCAGGCCGAAGGTATCCTGGCGATTGAAGAATGCCTCGAACTGGTCGCGGGCGCGGTCGTTGAAGAGGATGGTCTTGGCCCAGCCCTCACCGGCACCCAGCACGTCGCCATAAGAGAAACCGCCACAGCCCACCAGGCCCTTGAAGTCATCCAGGGTGACCCGACCGGCGAGGATATCGCTCATGTGGACGTCCACGGCGCTGAAGCCGGCGCGATGGAATGAGTGCGCCATCTCCACCTGGCTGTTGACGCCCTGCTCCCGCAGGATTGCCACCCGCGGCCGCTCCCCCTTCTTGATATAGGGCGCGCTGATATCCTCGTTGATGTCATAGGTCAGGTTCACGGACAGGCCGGGATCGTCCTTACCAATCGCGGCAAATTCCTGTTCCGCGCACTCGGCATTGTCGCGCAGGGACTGGATCCGGTAGCTGGTTTCGGACCAGGCCTGTTGCAGCTCAGTGCGGGAGCGGCTGAAAAACTCACGGCCACCGCGGGTGAAACGCACCTTGTCGTCGCGGTTCAGGTAGCCGATCTGGTGCGCCGGGACGCCCACGGCGCCAAAGCGCTGCACCAGCATTTCCGCATCGTTGGCAGGCACCTGCAGCACCGCACCCAGCTCCTCGCTGAACAGTGCCGCGATCACGTCCTCGCCCAGCTCGTAGATATCCACGTCCACACCGGTGCGGCCCGCGAAGCACATCTCCGCCAGGGTCACGAACAGGCCGCCATCAGAACGGTCGTGATAGGCGAGGATCATGTCTTCTTCCAGCGCCTGCTGGACCACTTCAAAGAAACCTTTCAGGCGCCGCGCGTCATCCAGGTCCGCGGGCTTGTCACCCAGCTGGTTGAAAACCTGCGCCAGGCAGGAGCCACCCAGGCGGTTCTTGCCCGCTCCCAGGTCGACAAATACCAACTCGCTGTCGCGCCCGACCTTGAGCTGCGGGGTCACGGTCTTGCGCACGTCCGCTACCGGCGAGAATGCGGAGATCACCAGGGACAGCGGTGCGGTGACCGCCTTGTCCAGGCCGGCATCGTTCCAGGCCGTGCGCATGGACATGGAGTCCTTGCCCACCGGGATGGTGATACCCAGCTCCGGGCACAGTTCCATGCCCACCGCTTCCACGGTACGGAAGAGCTTCTCTTCCTCTCCGGGGTGGCCGGCGGCGCACATCCAGTTGGCCGACAGCTTGATATCGGACAGCTTTTCGATGCGGGTGGCGGCGATATTGGTGATCGCCTCACCCACGGCCAGGCGGCCGGATGCCGGTGCATCCAGCAGGGCCACCGGCGTGCGCTCACCCATGGCCATGGCCTCGCCGGCATAGCTGTCATAGGCCACGGTGGTAACGGCGCAATCCGCCACCGGCACCTGCCAGGGGCCCACCATCTGGTCGCGGGCCACCTGCCCGGTTACGGTGCGGTCGCCGATGGTGATCAGGAAGCTCTTGCTGGCCACGGTAGGCAGGCGCAGCACGCGGTCCACCGCATCGCCCAGCTCAATACCATCGGTCTCGAACGGGGTGGTGCTGACGGTGCGCTTGTCGGCCTTGCGGTGCATCTTCGGCGGCTTGCCGAACAGTACCGACATGGGCAGGTCGACGGGCCTGGCCTCGAATTTCTTGTCGTTGAGCAGCAGGTGCTTGTCCTCGGTGGCTTCGCCCACCACCGCGTAAGGGGCGCGCTCACGTGCACAGATACTCTCAAAACGCTCCAGGTCGTCCGGCATCACCGCCAGCACGTAGCGCTCCTGGGATTCGTTACACCAGATCTCCAGCGGGCTCATGCCCGGTTCATCACAGGGGACGTTACGCAGCTCGAACCTGCCGCCGGTGCCGCCGTCCTTCACCAGCTCGGGGAAGGCATTGGACAGACCGCCGGCACCCACGTCGTGGATAAATGCAATCGGGTTTTTGTCGCCCAGCTGCCAGCACTGGTCGATCACTTCCTGGCAGCGGCGCTCGATTTCCGGGTTCTGGCGCTGCACCGAGGCAAAGTCCAGGTCCTCGGAACTGGTGCCACTGGCCATACTGGAAGCTGCACCGCCGCCCAGGCCGATCAGCATGGCCGGGCCCCCGAGCACCACCAGTTTGGCGCCGGGAGCGAATTCCGGCTTGTCGATGTGCTCTTCGCGGATATTGCCGTAGCCGCCGGCGATCATGATGGGCTTGTGGTAGCCGCGGCGCTCGCCGTCGAAATCATCCTCGAAGGTACGGAAGTAACCGCAGATATTCGGGCGGCCGAACTCATTGTTGAACGCAGCGCCACCAATGGGCCCCTCAATCATGATGTCCAGCGCGGTAACGATGCGCTCGGGCTTGCCATAGTCCACTTCCCACGGCTGCAGGTAACCGGGGATCTGCAGGTTGGAGACAGTAAAGCCGGTCAGCCCCACCTTGGGCTTGGAGCCGCGGCCCACGGCACCCTCATCGCGGATCTCGCCACCGGCACCGGTACCGGCGCCCGGGAAGGGTGCGATGGCAGTCGGGTGGTTGTGGGTCTCCACCTTCATCAGCATATGGATCGGCTCCTGGCTGAAGCCGTACTCGCGGGACTCCGGGTCCGGGTAGAAGCGGCCGGCTTCAGAGCCGGTGACCACCGCCGCGTTGTCCGCGTAGGCGGACAGCACGTTGTCACCCCCCTTCTGGTAGGTATTGCGGATCATGCCGAACAGGGAGAGGTCCTGGTCCTCGCCGTCAATGGTCCAGCTGGCGTTGAAGATCTTGTGGCGGCAGTGCTCCGAGTTCGCCTGGGCGAACATCATCAGCTCCACGTCGGTGGGATTGCGCTCCAGCTCCTCGAAGCTCTTCAGCAGGTAATCGATCTCGTCGTCCGCCAGCGCCAGGCCCAGGCTCACGTTGGCCTCCTCCAGGGCATTGCGACCGCCGTCCAGCAGGTCCACGGTGCCCAACCGGCGCGGCTTCTCGACCTGGAACAGCTGCTCGGCCTGGTCGAAGTCGGACAGCACACTCTCGACCATACGGTCGTGCAACTGGGCAGCCAGCGCCTCCCGTTCAGCGCCGGTTAACTGGATACCGGTAAGGTAGTAGGCAACACCACGTTCCAGCCGGTGGATCTGCTCGAGGCCGGCGTTATGGGCGATATCGGTGGCCTTGGAGGACCAGGGAGAGATAGTGCCGGGGCGCGGCACCACCAGCAGCAGCTCGCCTTCGGGCTTGTGCTTTTCCTCGGTGGGGCCGTACTGCAACAGGCGCTCCAGCAGCGCCTCTTCCTTTTTGTCCAGCTTGTCGGTATCGGCAAAATGCACGAACTCGGCGTAGACATCTTCGATCGCGGGCTGCAGGGAACGCAGCTGGCTGAGTAACTTTTGGTGGCGGAATTTCGACAGTGCGGGAGCACCACGCAGAACTAGCATCGCGGGAGTTTGCCTCTTGTCTGAATGTGAGAATCGGCGCGCCAGGTGTCGCACCGCGCCCCCGGGAGAGCGCCCGGGGTTGGGAAGGGCGCAATTGTACCCGAACCGCGGCGACTCCAACACTGTCCAAGTATGGTTATCCGCCCGGCGAGAGCCAGCTCCCGGACGCCCAAAGCACCCGGCTGCAGCCGGGCAGGAAAAAGGCGGCGGGTTCAACGTGATGTGGTTCTCCGCGCCGCTGGGACCCAGTTGGCCCTACTAGACTTGCTGGGTAAGTACAAGTAGCCAGATCACAAAGCAAAAACCCGCCAGCGAGCAATTTCTCGCCATATGGGTTAGAATCGCGGACCTTTTGCCGGACCGGCCATGCTCAGGATGAGCTCCACCGGCAACCGCTGGCGCGAAAGCGCACCGATGAAAGCGATAAGAACTAAGGGACTAGAGGGGACTGTTTATGATCATGAAAAGCCGCATGTTGCGATACAGCCGCCGCCTGGCCAAGGGCCTGGCGCTGGCCTGCTGTGCCTCGCTGATCGTGGCGAGCAAGGCCCCGGACACGCTCGAGCAGGTCAAAGCGGCCGGCAAGCTGGTGGTCCTGTCCCAGAATGGTCCCACTACTTATTACGAGGATGCCTCCGGCACCCATACCGGGTTCGAGTATGGCCTGCTGCGGGCCTTCGCCGAAGACCTGGGCGTGGACCTGGAGATTCGCGACGTTCACGACCTGGATGAGATCTTCACCCGCCTCGACTCCCCGGCAGAGGGCGCCCACATGGCGGCGGCAGGCCTGACTGTCACCCCCATGCGCCGGGACCAGGTGCGCTTTACCCCCTCCTATTTTGAGATCCGCCAGCAGGTGATCTATCGCCTGGGCGAGAAACGCCCGCGCTCAGTGGGCGACCTGCAGGGCAAGCAGGTGGCGGTGATCGCCGGCAGCGCCCACGCCGAGCAACTGCGCCAGCTATCCGGCCGCTACCCCGACCTGCAGTGGGACGAGATCTCCGATGTCGACGCCATGGAACTGGTGGAAATGGTCGATGAGGGCAAATACCCCTACGCGGTGGTGGACTCCAATGCCTATGCCGTGCACCGTGGCCTCTACCCCAACACCCATATCGGCTTCAACCTGACGCAGTTCCAGCCTGTGGCCTGGGCATTCCCCCGCGGCGAGGATGACAGCCTCTACCGGGCAGCCCGCAATTTCATGCTACGCGCCAACACCAACGGTACGGTGGCGGAGCTGCGGGAGAAGTTCTTCGGCCATGTCAGCGAGATGAACGTGGGCGGCGCCCAGGCCTTTGCCAAGAGCACCCGCGAGCGCCTGCCCCAGTGGCGCGAGACCATGGAAAAAGTCGCTGACCAGTACGAGCTGGACTGGCACCTGCTGGCCGCCCTCAGCTACCAGGAATCCCACTGGAATCCCAAGGCTCGGTCCCGCACCGGCGTCCGCGGACTGATGATGCTGACCCGCGGCACCGCGCGGGAGCTGGGCGTCGACCGGATGGACCCGGTCGAGAGTATCGAGGGTGGCGCCCGCTATATCGTCGAGCTTCGCAACAAGATTCCCGAGCGTATCCGCGAACCGGACCGCACCTGGATGGCCCTGGCCGCCTACAATGTGGGCTACGGCCACCTGGAGGATGCGCGGGTGCTGACCGAGAAGATGGGCGGCAACCCGGACCTGTGGACCGATGTCCGCGAGCGCCTGCCGCTGCTGGCCAAGCGCCAGTATTACAAGGGCACCAGGCACGGCTACGCCCGCGGCTGGGAACCGGTGACCTACGTACAGAATATCCGCCACTACCAGGCACTGCTGACCTGGAACAGCCGTATCGAGGAACAGCGCCTGGCCGAGGCCGCCAATGATGCGGCCAATGAAGAGGCCCTGGCTGACAACGGGCCGCTCGAGAGCGGTGCCATACCGGCCTTCTGAATCCCCTCCCCTGTCCGAAGCAGTACCCGAGGCGGCGGGCTATGCCCGCCCAGCCTCACCCTCTTCCTAGCCACGCCGCCAGCGGTGGAATCGCTCCAGCAAGCCCAGTATCGTCTGTGGCGCGTGGGCGCGTTTCCAGTTGCCGGCCACGAAGCGGTTGGCCTCCATCATGGTGGGATAGATATGGATAGTGCCCAGCAGCTTGTTGAGGCCCAGGCCGTGCTTCATCGCCAGCACGAACTCCGCAATCAGCTCACCGGCGTTTTCACCCACGATGGTTGCCCCGAGGATCCTGTCCTTGCCCGGTACCGTGAGGACTTTGACAAAGCCCCGGGCGGAACCGTCGACGATAGCCCGGTCCAGGTCGTTGAGGTCGTAGCGGGTCACGGTGTAGGGGACACCATCGGCGCTGGCCTGGTGTTCACTGAGGCCCACGCTGGCCACCTCCGGGTCGACAAAGACCGCCCGCGGTACCAGGGAGTAATCCACACGGAATTTCTTCAAGTCGCCAAACAGGCCGTTCACCGCCGCGTACCAGGCCTGGTGCGATGCCATATGGGTAAACTGGTAGGGGCCCACCAGGTCACCTGCGGCGAGAATATGGCCGATCTCCGTACGCAGGAAATCATCGGTAAGCATATGGCCGTCCTTCACCAGGCCCAGCTCCTCCAGCCCCAGGCCGGTGACCCTTGGCCGGCGCCCCAGCGCCAGCAGCAACTGGTCGAACTCCAGCCCGGTTTCACCGCTGCGGTCTGAGACCATCACTCGGCCACCACCGCCCTCGAGCGGCGCGAAGCCGGTTGCCTCACAGCCGGTCAGTACCCGGACCCCCTCTGTTGACAGGGATTCCTCTACCGCCTCGGAGACCTCCGCGTCTTCCGCCGGCAGCAATCGCGGGGCCATCTCCACCAGGGTGACACTGGACCCGAGCCTTGCAAAGGACTGGGCCAGCTCGCAACCAATGGCCCCGCCCCCCAGCACCACGAGCTTTTCCGGGGCCCGCTCCAGGCTGGCAAACCGCTGCCACAGCGTCTCGCTGGTAACGTAGTCCACCTGGTCCAGGCCGGGCAGTGGCGGCACCAGCGGTTCGGCACCAGTGGCGAGTACGATCGCACGTGCAGTAAGTACTCGCTCACCACCACTATTGAGGCGGATTTTCACCGTCCAGGGGTCCACCAGCTGCGCCCTGCCCTGCACCACATCCACACCCAGCCCGGTGTAGCGCTCCACACTGTCGTGGGGCTCGATGCTTTCGATGGACGAACGTACATGGCGCATGACCGCTGGAAAATCGATCTCCGGCTCTGCCAGTTTTACCCCGAAGTCCGCTGCCTGCCGGGCACCATGGGCCACTCGCGCGCACTTGATCAGCGCCTTACTGGGCACACAGCCGGTATTCAGGCAGTCACCGCCCATGGGACCGGCCTCCACCAGGGTTACACTGGCCTTGATCGCTGCAGCGATGTAGGCACTCACCAGCCCGGCAGAACCGGCGCCAATCACGATCAGGTTGCGGTCGAACTTCTTGGGCTTGGCCACATCTGCCTCACTTGTCAGTGGGTTGCTTCAGGATTCACGGGCGCGGTAACGCTCGATTGCGTTCAGGACTTTCTTCGCCAGCAGCGGGAACACTCCCAGCAGGACAAAGGACAGTACCAGCCCCGGGGACAGGATATCGCCGGGACTGTCCACCTGCGCCAGCTGGGTACCGGCATTCACGTATACGAACGTCGCAGGCAGCATCCCCAGCTGGCTGACCCAGTAGAAAGTCCAGGTGGGGATCCGCGTGAGCCCCATGACGATATTGATGATGAAGAAAGGAAACACCGGCACCAGGCGCAGGGCAAACAGGTAAAAAGCCCCCTCCCGCGCCATCCCTCGATGGATAGCCTCCAGGCGATCGCCAAAACGTGCCTGCACCCAGTCGTGCAGCAGGTAACGGGAGACCAGGAATGCCAGGGTAGCGCCGATCGTGGACGCAAAGGAAGTAATGACAGAGCCCCACAGCAAGCCAAACAGTGCCCCCGCCGCCAGCGACATGATAGCCGCCCCGGGCAGGGAAAGTGCGGTAACCAGGATGTAGAGCGCTGCGAAGAGTAGCGCCACCAGCAGCGGCGACTGGCGCTGCCACTGGGCAAACTGGGCCTGCCCCTGTTTCAGGCTTTCCAGCGTCAGGTACTGGTTCAGGTCAAAGGCGAAAAAGCCAATGCCCAGGAGCAGCAGCAATGCAATCAGGACAATTTTCTTGGTCAAAATATGCTTCCCCAACCGGGATCAAAAGCCAGGAATACTTGTACGTCGTATCGAGTCAGGGGGATTACCCTTCCCTTTCCGACACCAGGGCATCCTTCCATAACAGGACCGGATTTGCATCTGTCGCCGGGTTTCTGGAATTCTTACAGTTCAGGGTAAGTGCCGATAGAACCCGGCACCAATAAAAATCCCAAAAGCTTGGAACAGGAAGATGCTGGAAGGTATACACCACGCTGCCATTATCTGCTCGGATTACAGCGTGTCCCGCCATTTCTACACCGAGGTCCTGGGCCTCAAAATACGCGCAGAGAACTACCGGTCAGAGCGTGATTCCTGGAAACTCGACCTGGCTCTGCCTGACGGAAGCCAGGTTGAGCTCTTCTCATTCCCGGGCGCGCCCCCGCGCCCAAGCTATCCGGAAGCACAGGGCCTGAGGCACCTGGCATTCCGGGTGTCAGAGCTGGAACCGGCGATCGCGCAACTGGAAAGGGGCGGCATCGCGGTCGAGCCGGTGCGGACAGACGAATATACCGGCAGGCGCTTCACGTTTTTCAGTGATCCCGACGGCCTGCCGCTGGAGCTCTACGAACAGTAGAAATACGGTTTCATTTTCCAGGTCGGCGAGTCACTCGACAGCGAGGGCACTGGCAAGGCGTTCACCATCAAAATGCTTCTCCAGTCCACTGAGATAGCCCTGTACATCCGGATTAGCCATCAAGCCCTGCATCGCGACCTGGCCTAAAACAGCAAAGCTCGTTTCGAAGGCATTCTTTCCCTCGTACTTGATTGCCTGGGCGGTCTCGTCCTTACAGCGGTCAGCGAGCAGATCCATTACCAGACCGGCGGCATCCTTGTTCATCTGCGACGCCTGTGCCGGGGAAATGTTTGCAAGGTTTTTTACATCCGGATGGGATGACATGGCCGCATACAGCCACTGGATAAACAGCGTCTTATCCGAGTCACTGGTTTCATGGACCAGACACTTGGACATTTCGTCAGTAAACGGGCCCGCGAAGGCCTGTGATGACAGGATACCCAGTAGCAGTAAGGCACGAGTGAAGGTTTTCATGGCGTCCTCTTGGCTGCTTTATGCAGCGGCTTAGTTTTTATCCAGAACTTTATAGCATGCTGCACAGGCATAAAAAAAGCCGCCCGAGGGCGGCTTTTTTGCTCGAAAGCAGCGACTGGTTACCAGCCGGTTACTTCCTTCAGTGCGTCACCGATCTGCGCCAGGGAGCGCACGGTTTTGACACCGGCGTCTTCCAGGGCGGCGAACTTCTCGTCGGCAGTGCCTTTACCACCGGAGATGATCGCACCAGCGTGGCCCATGCGCTTGCCGGGAGGAGCAGTAACACCGGCAATGTAGGAAACCACCGGCTTGGTGACATTTTCCTTGATGTAAGCGGCAGCCTCTTCTTCCGCGGTACCGCCGATCTCACCGATCATCACGATAGCCTCGGTAGCCGGGTCCTTCTCGAACATCTCCAGGATGTCGATAAAGTTGGAGCCCGGGATGGGGTCGCCACCGATGCCCACGCAGGTGGACTGGCCGAAGCCGTGGTCGGTGGTCTGCTTGACCGCTTCGTAGGTCAGGGTACCGGAACGGGACACGATGCCCACTTTGCCCGGCTTGTGGATATGGCCCGGCATGATGCCGATCTTGCACTCACCCGGAGTGATCACACCCGGGCAGTTCGGGCCGATCAGGCGCACGCCCAGCTCGTCGCACTTAACCTTGGCATCCAGCATGTCCATGGTAGGAATGCCTTCGGTGATGCACACGATCAGCTTGATGCCGCCGTTGGCTGCTTCCAGGATGGAGTCCTTACAGAAAGGCGCCGGTACGTAGATTACGGACGCTTCTGCACCGGTGGCTTCAACCGCTTCTTTTACGGTGTTGAAGACCGGCAGGCCCAGGTGCTCCTGGCCGCCCTTGCCCGGGGTCACGCCGCCGACCATCTTCGTGCCGTACTCGATCGCCTGCTCGGAGTGGAAAGTGCCCTGGGAGCCGGTGAAGCCCTGGCAGATTACCTTGGTGTCTTTGTTAATCAGTACTGACATGATTATTTACCCTCCGCAGCTTTAACAACCTGCTCGGCAGCGTCAGTCAGGCTCTTGGCTGCAATAATGTTCAGTCCGCTGTCCGCCAGAACCTTGGCGCCCAGCTCGGCGTTATTACCTTCCAGGCGCACGACAACCGGCACCTTCACGCCAACTTCTTCCACTGCACCGATCACGCCTTCGGCGATCAGGTCGCAACGCACGATACCGCCGAAGATATTGATCAGGACGGCCTTGACGTTCTCGTCGGACAGGATGATCTTGAAAGCTTCAACCACACGCTCCTTGGTAGCGCCGCCACCAACGTCGAGGAAGTTGGCCGGGCTGCCGCCGTGCAGGTTAACGATATCCATGGTACCCATGGCCAGGCCGGCACCGTTCACCATGCAGCCGATGTTGCCGTCCAGGGCCACGTAGTTCAGGTCCCACTTGGCAGCGTGAGCTTCACGGGCGTCTTCCTGGGACGGATCGTGCATTTCGCGCAGGTCCGCATGGCGGTACAGCGCGTTGCTGTCGATCACAACCTTGGCGTCCAGGCAGTGCAGGTTCTTCTCGGGAGTGATTACCAGCGGGTTGATTTCCAGCAGCGCCAGGTCCTTTTCCTCGAACATCTTGGCGAGGCCCAGGAAAATCTTGGTGAACTGCTTGATCTGGTTACCTTCCAGGCCCAGCTTGAACGCCAGCTCGCGCGCCTGGTAGGGCTGCGCGCCGGTCAGCGGGTCGACGGTGGCCTTGAGGATTTTTTCCGGAGTCTCTTCCGCTACCTTCTCGATTTCAACGCCGCCCTCGGTGGAGGCCATGAAAACGATGCGACGGGTGGAGCGATCGACTACCGCGCCCAGGTACAGTTCCTGGTCGATATCTGTGCAGCTCTCGACCAGGATGCGGGAAACCGGCTGGCCGTTCTCGTCTGTCTGGTAGGTAACCAGGTTGTTACCCAGCCACTTGCGGGAAAACTCCTCGATCTCGGCAGTGGAGTCCACCAGCTTTACACCGCCGGCCTTGCCGCGGCCACCGGCGTGTACCTGGGCTTTTACCACCCACTTGTCGCCGCCAATTTCCTTCGCTGCCGCCACTGCTTCTGCCGGGGTTTCCGCTGCAATACCTTTGGAAACCGGCAATCCGTATTCCGCAAACAGTTGTTTGCCCTGATACTCATGCAAGTTCATAGTCAATACCAATTCACATTTGAAATGTGTTTACCAATTGCAGATCACTCTGCACCTAAGAACAAAATTCGAAATTCCCGTCGTTGCAAATTTCAAATTCTGGGTCCATTGCCGGGGCAATGTTGCGCGGCGGGAGTTGCCGCGCACCGCCGGGAAGATATATTCCCGGCAGAAAAACGGTGGGGCGGTAAAACCGCCCCACCCTTCGCGACCGGAGGCCGCTCTTACTTGCGCTTCTTGCGGTTGGCGATATGAATGGCGTGGCCATTCGCCGCCAGTGCCGCTTCCTTCACCGCCTCGGACAGGGTCGGGTGACCGAATACGGTCATACCGATGTCCTCGGCGCTGGAGCCGAACTCCATAGCAATTGCCACCTGCTGCACCAGGTCCGCCGCAGACGGGCCAACGATGTGCGCGCCGAGGACACGGTCGGTCTCGGCGTGGGCGATGATCTTGACCATGCCGCTGGTGTCGTTGGCAGCCATGGCACGGCCGGAGGCGGCAAACGGGAAGACACCCACATTGTAGGGCTCGCCCTCGGATTTCACCTGTTCTTCGGTCATGCCCACTGCGGCCACTTCCGGATGGGTGTAAATCACGTTGGGGATGACGTCGTAGTTCATCATCGGCTTCTGGCCGGCGATGCGCTCGGCGACAACCACGCCCTCTTCAGAGGCCTTGTGTGCCAGCATCGGGCCGCGAACCACGTCACCTACCGCCCACACACCCGGTGCAGAAGTCATGCACAGGTCATTAACGTAGATGAAGCCGCGCTCGTCCAGCTTCACATCGGCATCTTCGGACAGCAGGCCCTCGGTGTAGGGGCGACGGCCCACGCACACGATCAGCTTGTCGAAGGTTTCCTGCTGTTCATTGCCGTCCTTGTCCTCGTAGGTAACGACAACCTCGTCGCCCTTAACCTCGGAGCCGGTCACACGGCAGGAAAGACGGATGTCCAGGCCCTGCTTCTTGAAGATCTTCTGGGATTCCTTGGCGATCTGCTGGTCCATCACCGACAGGAACTTGTCCAGCGCTTCCAGAACCACCACATCGGAACCCAGGCGGCTCCATACGGAACCGAGCTCCAGGCCGATAACACCGGCGCCAATCACGCCCAGGCGCTTCGGCACCTTGTCAAACTCCAGCGCACCGGTGGAGTCAACGATAATCTTGTTGTCGACCGGGGCCGGCGGAATATTGATGGGCACGGAACCGGAAGCCAGGATGATATTGTCGGCTTCGTAAGTGGTGGCCTTGCCATCGTTGTCGGTCACTTCCACTTTCTTGTTGGCCAGCAGCTTGCCGGTACCTTCAATAGAGGTCACCTTGTTGGCAGTAAACAGGCCTGCGACGCCGCCGGTCAGCTTCTTGACGATATCGTCCTTGCGGCCGAGCATTTTCGGCACGTCAATCTTGACCTTGCTGGTCTCGATACCGTGAACGTCGAGGGAGTCTTTTGCCTCGTGATACTTCCAGGAGCTGTCCAGCAGGGCCTTGGAGGGAATACAGCCAACGTTCAGGCAGGTGCCGCCATTGACGACCTTACCGTCCTTGTTGGTCCACTTTTCCACACAGGCGGTTTTCAGGCCCAGTTGTGCGGCGCGGATTGCAGCTACGTATCCCCCCGGACCGGAGCCAATTACGATTACGTCAAATTTGTCCGACATGATCAGTTCCAAATATTCGTGAATGAGTTGGAGCCTGCTTGCAGGCCCCTACAGTCAAAGGCGGTTCTTATACTTCCAGCAGGATGCGCGCCGGATCCTCAATCATTTCCTTGATTGCCACCAGGAAGCCCACTGCTTCCTTGCCATCGATCAGGCGGTGGTCGTAGGACAGCGCCAGGTACATCATCGGCAGGATTTCCACCTTGCCATCGACTGCCATCGGGCGCTCCTGGATCTTGTGCATGCCCAGGATCGCGGTCTGCGGCGGGTTCAGGATCGGCGTGGACAGCAGGGATCCGAATACGCCACCGTTGGTGATGGTAAAGGTACCGCCGGTCATTTCCTCGATGGACAGCTTGCCGTCGCGGGCACGCAGGCCCAGGTCGCGGATATTGTTTTCCATATCCGCCAGGCCCATGTTCTCGGCATTGCGCAGGATCGGCACCACCAGGCCCTTGGGCGAGGACACGGCCACGCCGATATCCTGGTAACCGTGGTAGACGATGTCGTCACCATCGATGGAGGCGTTTACCGCGGAGTAGCGCTTCAGGGCCTCGACTGCGGCCTTGACGAAGAAGCCCATAAAGCCCAGGCGGGTGCCGTTGTGGGTCTTCTCGAACAGGTCCTTGTAGTTCTTGCGCAGGTCCATGATCGGCTTCATGTTCACCTCGTTGAAGGTGGTGAGCATGGCCGTGGACTGGGAGGCATCCAGCAGGCGCTCGGCGATACGCTTGCGCATGCGGGTCATGGGAACGCGCTTCTCGACGCGCTCGCCCTCGGCAACCGGAGCCTCGGCAGCGGCTGCCGCCGGTGCCGCGGCCGGGGCCTTCTCTGCTTTCTGCACGTCTTCCTTGGTAATGCGCCCGCCCTTGCCGGTGCCCTTGACGGAGCCCAGGTCGACGCCCTTTTCGTCAGCCAGCTTGCGCGCGGCAGGGTTTACCAGCTGGTCGCCGCCCTTGGAGGAAGGCTCTTCTTCCTTCTCCTCAGCTTTTTCCTCGGCTTTCTCTTCCTTGGCCTCACCGCCGGCGCTGCCGCCAGCACCTTCCTCGAACTTGGCGATCACCTCGTTGGACTCGACGGTATCGCCCTCGTCCTTGATGATTTCGCTGAGGGCGCCGTCCGCGGGTGCAACCACTTCCAGCACCACCTTGTCGGTTTCGATGTCCACGATCAGTTCATCGCGGGATACAGCCTCGCCGGGCTTTTTATGCCAGGTGGCAACGGTGCCATCCTGAACGGATTCCGGGAACGTTGGCGCTTTAATCTCGATCGTCATTGGTCCTGTTTCCTGAGATTGACTCTTGGGCGCCCCTTTCGGGGAACGCCCATTATTTGCTAATTACTGCCGCCCTTTACTTGACGGTCAGCGCCTCATTGATGAACTGGTTCTGTTCTTCCAGGTGCGTGGACATATAGCCCGCAGCCGGCGCGGCGGAAGCCGCACGGCCCACGTATTCCAGTTCCAGCTTGGGATGCTCTTCCGCCAGCAGCCGGCGCAGGTGATGCTGGCTGTGATACCAGGCGCCCTGGTTCATCGGCTCTTCCTGGCACCAGGCCACGCTCTCGAGGTTTTTGTACGCGGACACCGCGTCGACAAACTCCTCGTCCGGGAACGGATACAGCTGCTCGATGCGCACCAGCGCCACGTCCTCCTGCTCGCGCTCCATGCGCGCTTCCAGCAGATGGTAGTAGACCTTGCCGGAGCACAGGACCAGGCGCTTGACCTTGGCCGGGTCGACATTGTCATCCTGGATGACATTGTGGAACTTGCCGTTGGCCAGCTCATCCAGGGTGGAGGTCGCAAGCTTGTGGCGCAGGATCCACTTCGGGCTCATGATCACCAGCGGGCGGCGCATGGGGCGGATTGCCTGGCGACGCAGCAGGTGGAAGATCTGTGCCGGGGTGGTGGCGTTACACACCTGGATATTGTGCTCGGCGCACAGCTGCATAAAGCGCTCGAGGCGCGCGGAGGAGTGCTCCGGTCCCTGGCCCTCATAGCCGTGGGGCAGCAGCATCACCAGGCCACACATCCGGCCCCACTTGTGCTCACCGGAAGTGATGAACTGGTCGATCACCACCTGCGCACCATTGGCAAAGTCACCGAACTGGGCTTCCCAGACAATCAGCGACTTGGGCGTGGTAGTGGCATAGCCGTATTCAAACGCCAGCACGCCCTCCTCGGACAGCAGCGAGTCATAGATGTAGAACTCCGGCTGGCCGTCGTACATATTCTGCAACGGCACATAGCAGGAGCCATCTTTCTGGCTGTGCACCACCGCGTGGCGATGGGAGAAGGTACCGCGACGCACATCCTCGCCGGTCAGCCGGACCATATAGCCCTGCTCCAGGAGGGTGCCGTAGGCCAGGGTCTCGGCCATGCCCCAGTTAAGCGGGGATGCGCCGCCAGCCATCTTGCGGCGGTCTTCGTAGATCTTGGATACCTGGCGCTGCAGCACAACACCGTCGGGGATATCCGTCATGCGACGGGCCACGTCCTTCAGCTTGGGCAGCTCGAAAGACGTGTCACCCGGGGTGGTCCAGTCGTGGTTCAGGTAAGGGCTCCAGTCCACGAACATGGTTTCATCCGGCTGCTTCACCAGGCCGGTGGCCACGTCCTCACCCTTGTCCAGCTTGTCGCGGTAATCACTGGCAAGCTTGTCGGCGGCAGATTTGTCCAGCACACCCTCATTGACCAGCTTCTCCGCATACAGGGTGCGGGTGGTCTTGTGCTTGCGGATAGTCTGGTACATCAGCGGCTGGGTGCCGGACGGGTCGTCAGTCTCGTTGTGGCCGCGGCGGCGGTAGCACACCAGGTCGATGACGATATCTTTCTTGAACTCGTAGCGGTAATCGACGGCCAGCAGTGCCGCCAGCACCACCGCCTCGGGATCGTCGCCGTTCACATGCAGTACCGGGGCGTCGATCATCTTGGCCACGTCGGTACAGTATTCAGTGGAGCGGGCATCCTCGCGCTTGCTGGTGGTGAAGCCCACCTGGTTGTTCAGCACGATATGGATGCTGCCGCCGGTGTAATAACCGCGGGTCTGGGACATCTGCAGGGTTTCCTGCACCACACCCTGGCCGGCAAAGGCGGCGTCACCATGGATATTGATCGGCATCACCTTCTCACCGGTACCGTCGCTGCGGCGGTCCTGGCGGGCGCGCACGGAGCCGACCACAACCGGTGCACAGATTTCCAGGTGCGACGGGTTAAATGCCAGCGCCAGGTGAACCTCTCCACCCGGGGTCATCACGTTGGAAGAGAAGCCCTGGTGGTACTTAACATCACCGGAGGTGTCCAGGGTCTTCTTGCCCTCGAACTCCTCGAACAGGTCGGCCGGGTTCTTACCCAGGATGTTGACCAGGGTGTTCAGGCGGCCGCGGTGGGCCATGCCCATCACCACTTCCTTCACACCGTAGGTACCGGAGCGGCGGATCAGGGCGTCCAGCATCGGGATCAGGCTCTCGCCCCCCTCGACACCGAAGCGCTTGGTGCCCGGGTACTTGGAATCCAGGTGGCGCTCCAGGCCCTCAGCGGCGGACAGGCGCTGCAGTATCTCAGTCTGGATTTCAGCACCGAAATTGGGCTTGCTCTGGCTACGCTCGAGGCGCTGCTGGAACCACTGCTGCTCATCCAGGTTGGAGAGATGCATGATCTCGGCGCCAAGGTTGCCACAGTAGGTGCGCTCGAGGCCCTCGACAATTTCACGCAGGGTCGCCTCGCCGCTGCCGAAGAACAGGCCGCCAGTCTGGAAGGTGGTATCGAAATCCCCTTCGGTCAGGCCGTGGTAGTTCAGCTGCAGGTCGGGCACCTGCTCGCGCGCCATCAGTCCCAGCGGGTCCAGGGTGGCCTTCTTGTGGCCGCGGTGGCGATAGGAACTGATCAATTGCAGGACTTTAACCTGCTTGCGCTCGTGTTCGATATTGACGGCGCCGGCACCGGGTGCGGCCAGCGGGCGGGTACGGTTTTTGGCCAGGAGCTCAAAGTGGGCGCGTACCGCTGCGTGGGACACGTCGCCACCGCTCTGGACCCGGGGCAGGCTGTCGAAGTAACTGCGCCACTCCTCCGGCACGGCACTGGGGTCGTGCAGATAGGTCTCGTACAGTTCCTCCACATAAGCGGCGTTCCCCCCCGATATATGGGAAGTGCGCCACAGCTGCTCCATGGTGCTTTCGTGCATGTTGATGCCTACCTCGATTGCAGCGGGGCCTCAGCATGGGCCTTTGCACTGCGCGTTCCTTTCACTCACAAAAGGGGAGGCGCCAAAAAGTCACCTCCCCTTTTCATCTTGGTACCGGCTCGCTGGCCGATTTTCTTGTAGTGGATGGGCGCCTGCTCTGGCGCCAGCCCCGTACGGGGGCAACCGGTCGGGCCGGCCACCCGCGCTTACACAGCGCGGGCCAGCAGCATATTGCGGATATGCCCGATCGCCCGCGTCGGGTTCAGCCCCTTGGGACAGACATTGACGCAGTTCTGGATACCGTGGCAGCGGAATACACTGAACGGGTCATCCAGGCCGGCCAGGCGCTCGTCGGTGGCGGTATCGCGGCTGTCCGCCAGGAAGCGGTAGGCCTGCAGCAGGCCCGCCGGGCCGATGAACTTGTCCGGGTTCCACCAGAAGGACGGACAGGCCGAGGAGCAGCAGGCGCACAGGATGCATTCGTAAAGGCCGTCGAGCTTTTCGCGGTCTTCCGGGCTCTGCAGGCGCTCGATCGCCGGTGCCGGGGTGTCGTTCTGCAGGTACGGCTCGATCTTCTTGTACTGCTCGTAGAACTGCTCCATGTCCACCACCAGGTCGCGGATCACCGGCAGGCCCGGCAGCGGGCGCAGTACCAGCTTGCCCTTGGGCGCCGCCTCTGACAGCGGGGTGGTACAGGCGAGGCCATTGCGACCGGAGATATTCATGCCGTCGGAACCGCACACGCCTTCGCGGCAGGAGCGACGGAATGCCAGGGTCGGGTCCTCCGCCTTCAGCAGTTCCAGTACGTCCAGCACCATCAGGTCCTTGCCCTGGGTGTCGAACTCGTAGTCCTGCATGTAGGGAGCTTTGTCGGTCTCCGGGTTGTAACGGTAAATGCTTACTTTCAACATACTCTATTCCGCTCCCGAATCAGTAAGTCCGAGCCTTCGGCTCGAAAGCTTCCATGGTGTTCGGCGCAAAGTTGACCGCGCGCTTGCCGACACGTTTTTCCGCCGGGAAGAACATGGAGTGGCACAGCCAGTTTTCGTCGTCGCGCTCCTGGTAGTCCTCGCGGGCGTGGGCGCCGCGGCTCTCGGTGCGCACTTCTGCCGGGATTGCGGTGGCCTCGGCCACTTCCAGCAGGTTTTGCAGTTCCAGCGCTTCGACACGGGCAGTGTTGAAGGCGTGGCTCTTGTCCTCGAGGCGCACATTCTCGATGCGCTCACGCAGGTCCTTGAGCTTTTCCACACCCTCCGCCATGTAGTCGCCACGGCGGAATACACCGAAGTGGTTCTGCATGACGCCCTGCAACTCATTGCGCAGGTCGGCTGCCTTTTCGCCATCGTTGGTATTTTCCAGGCGATTCAGGCGCGACATAGCTGCCTCGATATCGGAATCGGACGCTTCGCGTGCCTCGATACCCTCACGCAGGGCCTTCTCGATAAACAGGCCGGAAGCGCGACCGAAGACCACCAGGTCGAGCAGGGAGTTACCGCCCAGGCGGTTGGCGCCGTGCACGGATACACAGGCGACTTCGCCGCAGGCAAAGAAACCGTCAATCACCTGGTCGTTGCCGGCGGCATCCTGGGTCAGGGCCTGGCCGTGCACATTGGTGGGGATACCGCCCATCATGTAGTGACAGGTGGGTACCACCGGGATCGGTGCCTTGACCGGATCCACGTGGGCAAAGGTCTTGGCCAGCTCGCAGATACCCGGCAGGCGGCTGTTCAGCACTTCCTCGCCCAGGTGGTCGAGCTTCAGGAATACGTGATCGCTGTTGGGACCGGCACCACGACCCTCCAGGATCTCCAGCACCATGGAGCGGGCCACCACGTCACGGGAAGCGAGGTCCTTGGCGTTGGGAGCGTAACGCTCCATAAAGCGCTCGCCATCCTTATTAATGAGATAGCCGCCTTCACCGCGGCAACCCTCGGTCACCAGTACGCCGGCACCGGCGATACCGGTGGGGTGGAACTGCCACATTTCCATGTCCTGAACCGGGAAACCGGCGCGCAGGGCCATGCCGACACCGTCGCCGGTGTTGATGTGGGCGTTGGTGGTGGAGGCGTAAATGCGGCCGGCGCCACCGGTGGCAAATACAGTAGCCTTGGACTTGATGAAGACCACCTCGCCATCCTCGATGGACAGGGCGATCACACCTACAACCACGCCGTCCTGGTTCTTCACCAGGTCCACCGCGAACCACTCATTCAGGAACACGGTGTTGTTCTTGACGTTGTTCTGGTAAAGGGTGTGCAGCAGCGCGTGACCGGTACGGTCAGCCGCCGCACAGGTACGGGCAGCCTGGCCGCCGCGACCGAAGTCCTTGGACTGGCCGCCGAAGGGACGCTGGTAGATGCGGCCGTTCTCGGTACGGGAGAACGGCAGGCCCATGTGCTCGAGCTCAAACACGGCCTCGGGACCGGTGGAGCACATGTACTCGATGGCATCCTGGTCGCCGATGTAGTCAGACCCCTTCACGGTGTCGTACATGTGCCAGCGCCAGTCGTCCTGCGGGTCAGCACTGGCAATCGCGCAGGTAATCCCCCCCTGGGCGGATACAGTGTGCGAACGGGTCGGGAACACCTTGGTGATGACCGCGGTCTTGAATCCGGACTGGGCCATTTGCAGGGCCGCGCGCATACCCGCGCCGCCACCGCCGATTACGATCCCGTCAAAGGAAATGGTTCGCATGTTCGCCATAAATTACACACCCCACAAAATTTCAATGCCCCACACCGCGTAGATCACGGCCAGCGCGCCCAGGACTACCTGTGCCAGCACCCGCAGAGTGGTGGCCTTGGGGCCCATCATGCGGTTGGTAATGTAGTCGGTAACCACGGACCAGAGGCCGATCCAGGCGTGCGCGACGGTGGAGAGAAGCGCGACCAGACTGAAGATCCGCATCCAGCGCTGGTCGAAGAGCGCCGACCAGCTCTCGTAGCCGAAGTCGTCGCTGAGAAAGATGAAACCCACAATAAAGAGGGTATAAGCCAGCAGCACCACTGCCGTGACGCGCTGGTACAGCCAGTCAAAGACGCCGCTGCGGCCAAAGCTTGTAACCGTAGTTACCATAACCATACTCCCGTGAGCAGAATAAGGATTACACTGAGTACCAGCACCGCTACGGCGCCGCGACGGCCACCTTCAAGGCTCTCGCCGATCCCCAGGTCCATCAGCAGGTGACGCGCACCCGCCAGTGAGTGGTAGATCAGTGCCGCCAGGGATGCCCACAGCAGGAGCTTGGCGGGAACACTGCTGAACAGCGCTGCCGTATCGGCAAAGCCCTGCTCAGAGGCCAGGCTGGCATCCAGCATATAGAGGAGCAGCGCAACCACAGCGAAGAGAACCACGCCGGAGACACGATGCAAAATGGAAACCAGTGCGGCAGCGGGAAGCTTGATAGTGGAGATATCTAAATTGACAGGTCTGTCTTTGTTCACAGGAAAAACACCTTGTTGCCCTGAACGACCGGGCGCCCGTTAGCTTTTCAATGGAGGGGCGAACTGCTTGCTGGACGTTTCACATCCAAACTGGTGAAGCCTTGTCCAGAACGGCCTTACCATGGCGCAAGCCGCGCGGATTATAGGCATTTGATGGTCAAAACACAATGAAACTGCGCCCCGGCCCCGGCGGCACCCACCGGCCCGGCCGGAAGCATCCCCCGCCAGCATGCCCGGGGAGCCGGCGCCATTCTAACCGAAGATACTGGGAAAACAGCGCTGCAAAAGCAGCCGAATTCTCTCTTTAGTCAGTGAAAGACCGAATATCCTGCCGTTAAGCGACCAGCCGTCCACACGTTTTGGTTTGACAAATGGGGGGCCGCCACTTAAGTTTGGCCCCGCCGAAATGACCGCTAGGCCTCTGTGCAACAGGGAATAAGGCGGCATAAGAACAGTTTTAGGAGTCCGCAATGTCCGATAAAAAAGCGCATCTCACGGTCGACGGTATCGACGGCAGTATCGATATGCCGGTCCTTTCCGGCACCCTCGGCCCCGATGTTGTTGACGTCAGCAGCCTGACCGGCAAGGGCTTGTTCACCTATGACCCGGGCTTTGTCTCGACCGCCGCCTGCGAGTCCAAGATCACCTACATTGATGGTGCCAAGGGTCAGCTGCTGCATCGCGGATATCCCATCGAGCAGCTGGCAGACCAGTCCGACTACCTGGAGACCTGCTACCTGCTGATGAACGGCGAGCTCCCCTCAGCAGAAGAGAAGAAGAAGTACGTCGACACCATCATGAACCACACCATGGTGCACGAGTCGATCGTCAGCTTCTTCAAGGGCTTCCGTTACGATGCCCACCCGATGGCCATGATGTGTGGAGTGGTCGGTGCCCTCGCCTCCTTCTACCACGACTCTCTGGACATCAATGACCCCGAACACCGTCGCATCTCGGCCCATCGCCTGATCGCCAAGATGCCGACCCTGGCCGCCATGTGCTACAAGCACTCCAAGGGCCAACCCTTCATGTACCCGGATAACAGCCTCGGCTATGCCGAGAACTTCCTGCATATGATGTTCGGCAACCCGTGCGAGCCGAGCAAGGTGGACCCGATTGTGGCCAAGGCCATGGACGTGATCTTCCTGCTGCACGCCGATCACGAGCAGAACGCCTCCACCTCCACGGTGCGCCTGGCCGGCTCTTCCGGTGCCAACCCGTTCGCCTGCATCTCCTCCGGCATTGCCGCCCTGTGGGGCCCGGCACACGGTGGCGCCAACGAGGCGGTACTGAACATGCTGCAGGAGATTGGTGACGAGAGCCGCATCGACGAGTACGTGAAAAAGGCCAAGGACAAGAATGACCCCTTCCGCCTGATGGGCTTTGGCCACCGCGTCTATAAGAACTTCGACCCGCGTTCCCGTGTGATGCAGGGAATCTGCGACGAGGTCCTGAGTGCAATGGGTGCCGAAAACGACCCGCTGCTGCGGATCGCCAAGAAGCTGGAGAAGATCGCCCTGGAAGACGAGTACTTCGTCGAGAAGAAGCTCTACCCGAACGTGGACTTTTACTCCGGCATCATCATGAAGGCTATCGGTATCCCCACCGACATGTTTACCGTGATCTTTGCCACCGGCCGCACCGCCGGCTGGATCGCACACTGGAACGAGATGATCTCCAATCCCTACAAGATCGGTCGTCCGCGCCAGCTGTATACCGGCTACACCGAGCGCGACTACGTGCCGCTGGACCAGCGCTGATAGCGACAGGCAACGATTGAAAAACCCGGCCCCTGGCCGGGTTTTTTTATGGCGGCAAGAGCTGGCGCCAGGCTCGCTGCCAGCACTGTACCAACCATCTCCTCCGACCCTGATCAACTTACCTTCCAGCCCCCCGATCCCACCAGTCGCGAACTGGCCCGCTGAAGCTCCTTTCTCAACTGTTAAGAGTGAAGGCACTCAGAAAAGTGCACCATAATCAGGCACAGCACCAAAATTCTGTGACTTGGTTCTCATGTGAGGCAGAAAAGTGGAACTCTGTTCTAAAAAACTGTTTCATCTATACGCCGTCACGGCAAAATCCGCTGTCCACAGCCATCAGTGGCACTCCGGTTCAACAACACTCCAAAAAGACCAAAAAAGGCCCAGACTCATGTTTCGCATCTTTTCCGGCAAATCCCGCAACGAGTCAGCTACTCGGGATGACCGCTATTCAAAGAACAGCACTGGCGGGACCAGGCAGGGACGGACAATCAACTATGACCCCGCACTGATCAATAGACTGAAGGGTGACCATCATGAATTGATCAGCATCTTCCAGCGAATCTGGTCAGAGGGGTATGAACGGCAGGACTTCCGCAAGCTGGCGCAACACCTGACCACATTCAAGTCCAGGTTCCAGGCCCACCTGATCAAGGAAAATGTGAGCTTTTACGTATACCTCGAGCAATCGCTGTCAGAGGACCTCCACACGCGCCAGATCGTCAAGGATTTCCGCACGGACATGAATGACATCGCCAACGCAGTAGTGCAGTTCTGTAAACGCTACTCGCACGAGGCTTTCACCCAGGAGATGGTGCGGGACTTCAAACGCGATTATGAAAAAATCGGCGAGGCCCTGACCCGACGGGTCACACTGGAGGAAAAAGAACTCTACACGCTGTACCAACCCTCCTGAATTCGCTGGGAACACTACAGCACCCCGGCGCACCTGCACGGCGCCGCGGGCTGTAGTGGCCCGGGCAAATTCCGCAGCACGCCGCGCGGGCTGTGTCACATCCCAGCTGCCTTTCAGACTCCCATTCAATCCGGCCCGTCCTGCCCCTCCGGACGGGCTGCGTTGATACCCCCATCACAAGCCCCGGGTAAATTATTTCACAGTGTTTTATAAAACAGGCCGGCTATGGACCTTCACTGGATTTTGTTTAAATATAGTGGCACTAAAATTCTCCAATAAACAAAATAATTAGAACAATAGATCTCAAGAGGGGCGCGGGGCTCCAGAATAATAATGAAGTACAAGACAGGATTGCGCATGGGGAACGGGCTATATGGGGGAAGGTATGGCTGAACTCGAGGATGCACCTCTACGGCAACAATTGCGGGAGCGCACCGGTTCGGCTGAGAGTGACTACCCGATTTATGTGGTGGTGGGTACCGGCCCGGTGGGTGTGCGCTGCGCACAGAAACTGCTTGAACTCAGTGACGATGCACAGGTGGTCATCTACGGTGCAGAGGCCGAATCCCCCTATAACCGGGTAAAGCTCTCGCAATACCTCTCCGACCAGGTGTCCCTGGAAGATCTGAGCAACCCCATTTGGGGCCAATACGACAGCAGACTGGCCGAGTTTATCGACCGGCGGGTTGTCGCCATCGACCGGGCAGGCAAGACCATCACGGATGCAGCCGGAAACATCCAGCCTTACGATAAGTTAATCCTTGCCACGGGCTCCAACCCGGCTATTCCACAGATTCCCGGGACCGATTTCCCAAACGTCTACCCGTTCCGCAGCCTGCGAAATACCGAAGACCTGATCCGGCTGCGCGAGGGAAACCAGCATATCTGCGTAATCGGTGCCGGCGCCCTGGGGCTCGAGGCGGCTGCAGCGTTAAAAGCGCAGAATAACCGTGTCACACTGCAATCCCGGGCAGGCCTGCTCGGCGGACTACTCAATGAAGAAGCCGAGACATACCTGAAATCAGCACTTGAGGCACTGGGTGTGGAACTCCGGGTTGGTGAGGTGCCAACTGCCATCACGGGTAATGAAAAAGCATCCGAGCTGCATTTTGCCGGCCAGCCTGGATTGGCCGTTGACGCCGTGGTCCTGTGCACTGGCATCCAGTCAGAGATCACCCTGGCCCAACAATGCGGCCTGGATACGGCCCGGGCAATTGTCGTTAACCAGTGGTTGCAGACATCCGACCCGGATATCTATGCAGTTGGCGAGTGCGCTGAGTTCGAACAGGAGGTGTACCAGTTCGTCCGGCCTGGCTACGAACAGGCAGAGAGTTGCTGTGAACACATCTGCCAGAGGCACAACAACCGACTGCAGGCCACTCCATACCGGGGTAGCTACCGGGACATCCAGCTGAAAATCGCCCATATTCCCTGCGCCATCATCGGTGACGTGGATGGCGATGAATATCATATCTATCGCAATCGCTTTAAAGGGCTCTATCGCCAGCTGTTTGTCCGGGATGGGCGCCTGTGTGGTGCTGTCTACATCGGCAGCTGGGATGAAGCCAGCCAGGTGCGACAGGCCGTCGCTGCCGCAGAGGTCGTCACGGCACGCATCACGAAACGTTTTGGGCGGGATGGACACCTGTGGCAAAAGTCGGCCGCCAGGGGGATCAGGGAGCAGCCCGAGCATTACCTGGTTTGCCAGTGCAATGGCATCAGCAAGGGAGAACTCTGCTCTGCCATCTCGCACGGCAAGCGCAACCTGATGGACCTGCAGCAGGCGACTACAGCCGGCTCGGTATGCGGCAGCTGCCGCCCGCTGATAGCCGAGTTGCTGGATGTGCCCGCCCCCAACCTGGTGATGCGCCACGCGCGCGGAATCCTGGTTACCTCATTTGTATCCCTGCTACTGATTACGCTGGCCGTATTCATGCCGCCGGCACCAATTTCGGAAAGTGTCCAGTCAAGCTGGTATTGGCAAAAACTCTGGTACGACAACTTCTGGAAGCAGGTCAGTGGTTACAGTCTGCTCGGCTTCTGCCTGCTCACCGCGTCACTGAGTCTCCGCAAACGCTGGAAAAAATTCACCCACGGGCATGTTGATCACTGGCGCTACGCCCACAGCCTGATCGGCTGTGCGGCACTGGTGGTTCTGGTGGTGCACACCGGATTCCGCCTCGGGGAAAACCTGAACCTGGCGCTGATGCTGGTTTTCCTTGCAGCAACCACCACCGGAGCCCTGGTGGGGGTATTTATGGCACGCAACCACCACTGGACGGATATGAAACTGCGCGAACACCGAAAGTGGTGGTCACGCGTGCACTACGCCCTGCTCTGGACACTTCCGGTTCTGCTCGCGTACCACATACTGGCGGTGTATTACTTTTAGATGAAAAGCTATCAATTCAAATTCTGGCACTTTGGACTGCTGGTGACCCTGGCAATTGGGTCTACTGCTGCGTACAACCTCGAGTACTCGGACAAGACCCTGTTTGTCAGCGGTGAAATGAGCCACGGCCACCACCAGATCGAGCTCGCATGCACCAGCTGCCACGGTGACGGCTTTGCCGGGCAGGAGGCCATGCAACAGGCCTGCCTGGATTGCCACGCCGATGAGCTGGAGCTGGCCAATGACTCCCATCCGCGCAAGAAATTCCTCGATCCACGCAACGCACCGCTGCTGGCCGAGCTGGATGCGCGCCGCTGTGTTACCTGCCATACCGAGCACCAGCCGGAAACCACCAGGGAGATGGGAGTGACCCTGGCCGGGGATTTCTGTTTTCACTGTCATAACGATATTGCCGAAGAACGCAGCAGCCACCAGGATCTCGCCTTCGACAGCTGTGCCAGTGCCGGCTGCCATAACTTCCACGACAACCGCACCCTCTACGAGGACTTCCTGATTGCACACGTGGGGCAGCCGGCACTGCTCCCGGATGCGCAGCTTCCGGCACGCACGGCAATGCAGTCATGGCTTCGGGAAAATCCGCACAGGGAACCGCTGCGACTGCAGCAGGCAGACCTTGATGCCGGCGAACCGCACAAAGGCATCTCCGACTCCTGGGTGGCAAGTAGGCACGCGCAAGCGGGGATAAACTGCAGTGACTGTCACAGTAACGGTCAGCTGCAGTTTTCCAGCCGCGAAATTGTCGAGCAATGTGGCAGCTGCCATGCCGGGCAACGGGATGCCTTCACCAGCGGCAAACACGGAATGCGCTTGTCAGCGGCACTGCCGGAGGACTTTGCGCACAATGGCGCGATGACCCCGGCAGAGGCGCGCCTGCCCATGCGGCCGGGGAGCAAAGGTGCACTCACTTGTATCAGCTGCCATGGACCCCACGAGACCGATACCCGCTTTGCCGCGGTCGAGGCGTGCCTGGGCTGCCACAACGACGAACACAGCCTGGCCTACCGGGAGTCAGGCCACTTCCAGGCCTGGCAACAAGGTGAAGCCGGCGGGGTCAGCTGCGCCAACTGCCACCTGCCAAGGGAAGAGCATGATGGTGAAATCCTCGTCAACCATAACCAGAATCACAACCTGCGACCGAATGAAAAAATGTTGCCGGTATGCCTGAACTGTCACGGCATCGAGTTTGCACTGGCCGCGCTTGCCAGTGAGCGTGTCCTGAAGAGCAACTTTGGCTTATCACCGACAACAGACCACGAAACATTCAGCCTGATCCGCGATCGTATCGCCCGGATCAAATCCAACGAGCCATCCCGTTAGGAGGGAATCCATGCGCATTTTTGCCTTCATCTTAGCTCTAGCCACACTGTTAACCGCCTGTGGCGAAAAAACAGGGATTGCACCCCAGAGAATGGCGGATGCCATTTTCGCGGTCATTGAAGCAGACCGGGCCAGCTATACCAACAATGTGGTCAATCGCCTGCAAAACGAGGAAGGGGTCATCAAGGCCGAGGAGCACTGGAAGGACAAGCAGGCCCTGCCACTTCCGGCCCAGATGCTCCGCATGGGCGCGGAACGGGTGGCAGAACAGGAGGCCGGATTCAATTATGCACTGCTCTCACTCTGGGCCATCAACAAGCAGAACGCGCCGCGCACCGACCTGGAAAAACAGGGCCTGGAATTCGTGATGGATAACCCCGGCCAGAACTTCTACGGCACGGAAAACCTGGGCGGCACCGAGTATTACACCGCGATCTATCCTGACGTCGCTGTTTCACCGGCCTGCGTTAGTTGCCACAACGACCATATCGACAGTCCCCGCACCGATTTTGAACTCGGCGAAACCATGGGCGGCGTGGTCATCCGAATCCCGCTGTGAAAACAGCCTGACCGCACCGAGAGGCTCCGGTACAGCCCGAGCCACACGAAAAAGGGCACCCTGGGGTGCCCTTCTTCTTTTTCCATCCTGTGAGAATGGGATCAGTTACAGCTGGCCTCGCCTATATCTTCCCAGACACTGGCCACGCCGGGCTCCTCGCCCTGGGTCCACCACTGGGCACGGTAACGACGGCCATTGTAGTTAACCTCGTCACCACCGTTATAGGCCTTTGATGCGCTCCAGGGCACCTCCACATCGCTGGCCAGTGACCAGTCGGCAGAATCGAGGCCCGGTTTCGCCTGGGTCCAGTAGTTGGCTTCCCAGACCAGGTCCTCGTGGCTGACCAGGTCACCACCCAGGTAGGTGGAACCGGAAGCCCACGCCGGGTAACTACCCGCATTGGGATCAACAAGCTCGCAGCTGCCCCCACCGCCGGAACCGGAATCGGTCACATTGACCGTCACGGTGGCACTGGCAGAGTCGATACTGTCCGAGACCGTTACCGTAGCGGTATAGCTGGTGTCGCTGCCCACCTGCGGCGCCGTCAGGGTGACAGTGGCGCTATCGCCATTGGCCACATTGAATGCCGGCGCACTCCAGCTGTAGGTGAGGCTGTCACCATCGGCATCGCTGCCCGTGGCAGTTACCTGCACACTTTCACCTTCGACTACCGTCACACTGGCCGGCGCGGAGACCTCCGGTGCCGTATTGGACTGGGGAGGCAGAAGGGTTACGGTAACCTGGTCGGTATCGGTGAGATCGCCGTCATCGACGAACACCTCGAATACCAGGCTCTCTGCAGAGGCAACCTCGGCGGCAGAGAAGCTGGCGGTAGCGCTGCCGGCATTCTGCAGGCTGACGGCGGTACCGCTGACCTGGGTCCAGCTGTAGGTCAGGCTGTCGCCATCCACATCGCTGGAAGCACTGGCATCCAGGGTGACGGTGTCCGGAGTCACTACCGACTGGTCGGCCCCGGCATTCGCATCCGGTGCACGGTTCGGCTGCGGCGCCCGCACCAGTATCTCCACGATATCGCTGTCACTCAGGGGTTCCGCATCGCTCACCGCCAACTGGAATGCCAGGGTTGTGTCGGCTGAGACATCCGGCGCAGTAAAGCTGGCGGTTGCGCCGGCAGCCCCCTGCAGCTGGACAGTAGTGCCGCCCGTCTGGGACCAGCTGTAACTGAGTGGGTCACCGTCCAGGTCATAGGAAGAGGTGCCGTCGAGACTGACAACAGCGCCCGCATCCACGACCTGGTCAGCGCCTGCATTAGCCACCGGTGCGCGGTTGTTGGTGCCGCCCCCGTGGCCCAGGCTCTCATGCATGGCATTGAGGATATCGCCATTATCCGCATCGATTTCCCAGGCGAAGAGACCGGCGAGCCCGTTACTGCGCACATAGGCACCCTTGGTCGCCACCGAGGTGGCGTCGTCGTAGGTGATCAGGTCGCCGTTGGTGGGATTGAAGATGTAGGCACCCTGGGCAGTGCTGTCGTAATGGTATTCATACCCACCGCTGGCCAGGCGCGCGACGATATCGCGGTAGTCCACCACGCCGGCTTCCCAGGTGCCGGAGACTGGCCCGGTGGCGGTACCGGTGAGGTGATTGCCTCCGCTCCAGCCGGAAACCCCGGTCCAGCCACGGCCATACATGGCGGCACCAAGCACCAGCTTGCCCGGGGAAAGCCCCGCATTGAGGACTGCATTGACACCGCTACTGGCATTGAAGTTGTCCGTGGGATCCCAGCTCGGAGCATAGAGTGCGGTCTGGTGACCCAATGAGTCATTACTCCAGGCCCCGTAAAAGTCATAAGACATCAGGAAGATGTAATCCATGTACTGGTCGACGGCACCGTAATCGATCCGGGCAACCTTGGCAGAATCCGCACTGACGGCAGAAGTCAGCTGGTACTCGCGGCCGGTCTCCTGCTCCAGCGTATCGAGCATGGCGCGCAGGTCACGCATCAGGATACGGTAGGTCTCACCATCCTCGGGTGCACCCAGTGCCGTGTTGTAACCACCGCCGCCGGGGTATTCCCAGTCGATATCCACGCCGTCAAAGAATTTCCAGGTACGCAGGAACTCTTCCACCGAATCGACAAAGGTCTGGCGCTTGGTGGCGTCACCGAGGAAGTAGAACGGGTCTGTCAGGGTCCAGCCACCAATTGAAGGCAGGATCTTCAGGTCCGGGTAAGCCTGCTTGAGGGCCATCAGCTGGCCGAAGTTGCCCTTGTAGGGGCTGGAGAAATCCTGGCCCGACTGGGTCTTCTGCACTGCTGCATAGGGATCGTGGATACCCACCTTGAAGTCTTCCCGTCCACTGCAGGATCTCTGCAGGGCCTCGAAACTTCCGGAGATGGACTTGAGGCTGTCATTGATGCCATCGCCACCGCAGATGGGAATAAATCCGTAGAGAATATGGGTCAGGTTGTAAGCGGGAATCTTGTCCACCGGGAACTTTCGACCGTAGACGCCCCACTCCACAAAATACGCGCCCACCACAGAATCACTGGTGTTGGCATAGGGCTGATTGTTCTCGGCCACGGCGGTCTCGAGGGGATCCAGGCCACTGCCATCAGTGTCCGCCACCACGATTGGGGTGGCAGACGAAGCGCTACAACCGGTGTCGTCACACAGCGCAACCTGCAGGTCATACTTGCCGCCCTGTGAAACCTGCAGGGTGGCAGAGCCACTCTGGCTACCAGTGCCGGATGCCGCCTGCTCCAGTACCACCTCACCATTCAGCAGGTACTGGACCGTATCGCCATCGTCACCGGAATACTTGGTCCATGAGACCGGGACCTCGGCATAGTCACGGATAGTGACAATTTGCTCATAGGCGGTGGCGGTATCATCCACTTCGACCAGTGCGAAGTTGGTCTCCATCCACTCGATCTGTGGCGCGCCGGGTGCGGCCAGTGCTGTCGACGTGCCGGCCAGTCCGAGCGCAAGCAGCGCCCGGCGCCAGCGGGCCGGGTTGATTATTTTCATGATTTTCACCTTGATGCGTTTTTATTGTTTCCGGGTCGGGCTTCCGAGCCCGCAAGAGCAAACCTCACAAAATGACACCGCTGTCATTAAATTCCGGAAATATGACAGCGATGTCATTTAAGTTTCACCGTATCTTCACATCGGTATCTTTGCCAGCCCGCAAAGCCATACTTGGGATTAATTTCACGGTCTGGTCGTGAATTGCGACCAATCAGCGTCCGGTTATGTAACAAGGGGCATGAAAATTCTTTTTGACCGAGCTTTCCGGGACATATGTTCCCATTGGGGTTCAATCACATGCTGTTTGCTTCAATTCCTGTATGTGGTCGCACAGGACTCGAGGGCCAGCGAAACAGCGGTCCTGAAGTGATACGACGAAAATCCTGATGGGATAAATACAGGGGGAACAAAGGGAGTACAGCAAAGGCAGCCTGGAAGTGAAAAAGTGGAACCCACAAAGAAATAGCGGCCGAATTCATTTCGACCGCTCCCTCTCTTTAAGCTGGTTGGCTCTACTCCCGCTGTTCACCTCGCTGAAGTCGTCTCAGACCAGTGGTCACCCGCTGTGGGTCTATTTACGGGTTAGTCCAACCTCCAGTTACGGACCGCTTTTTCTTGCCGCTTCGCCCTTTAAGGAGGGTCGAAGCTTCTTACCTAGGCACTACATATACTAGTGTGACAGCACCCTTTTCCCCACCCGGAGATAAGCCGCCATGCCCTATCGGAACCGCAACGAATTACCGGAAAGCGTCCGTAATGTACTGCCAGAAAAGGCCCAGGATATTTACAAGGAAGCCTTCAACAGCGCCTGGGAGGAATACGCCCGGCCAGAGGATCGCAGGGAGGGCAAATCGCGGGAAGAGGCAGCCCACGCGGTGGCCTGGTCTGCCGTCAAGCAAAAGTATGAGAAGGGGGGGGATGGCAACTGGCACCGGAAATCGTGACCGGATTGCCGGTCACTTATCCTGCCAACCAACGCTGGTGATATTCAGCCTGCGCTCTCATAGCCACGGGCATTCCCGTGGCGCAACGGGTCGATCAGTCCGGTCAGGCCCTCGATCTTGATCTCCAGCGCCAGGGCCATCAACCGTCCCAGGCGTCCCGCCGGAAACTCTTTCTTGGCAAACCAGAGCAGGTACTCCTCCGGCAGGTCAATCAGCACACGGCCCGAGTACTTGCCAAACGGCATGGGGGTCCTGGCAATATCCACCAGGTCCTGCTTATCGAACATCCTGAGCCCTTGCTTGTGTCAGTGGAAATACCATTATCCGGCATCGACACCTGCATACCAAATTGGGAGCGGCCGGGACGCCACCATAACATGGGCCTGTGAATTGCTATCCCAGCAGGATCAGGAGTCACTTTATGGCTATGCAATCTTTCAGGCGTGCGGGACTCGCATCCCTGCTCGCCACCGGCCTGGTTTTCACAGGCTGTGCGAATATGAGTGATACCGACCGCCGTATCGGTACCGGCGCAGGCATCGGCGCTGTCACTGGCGCCCTGATCTCGGGCGGTCGTCCGGGCGGCACAGCGGCGGGCGCCGTTCTCGGCGCCGGGGCGGGCTACCTCTACGACCGCAACAAGAAACGGTATTACTACTACGACCGCCACGGCCGTCGCATCTACCGCTAGTCCCCTCCGTAAATAAGAGATCCGGGCATGGGCGACCATGCCCGGGCTCTTGCTGTTATCACCTGACACCACCCACCATTACCCGCTCGATCCCCTGTCGGGTTTGGCTCAGCCTGCAATGACAATCGATGCAAGGTGCCAGTGGCATGCCGGCTCTCGCCGGGGCCGGGTTTTCCTCGATCACGGAACTGTGGGAATATGAATGTCTTGCGGACGGGCTTACCGTCGCACATTTTTTAGACAACTAATAAAGATTCCTGAGGAAACGCCGTGAGAACAATAAAGCGATCTTCCATGCTGGTCCTGCCACTGGCCGCAGCGCTGTTGGCAGCCTGTGACAAACCCGCCGGCGACAAGCAGGCCGCCGCGGAAACCGGCAAGCCAGACACGGTAGTGTCCACCGAGGGCATGTGGATGCCGAGCCAGCTGCCGCAGCTGAGCGGCAAACTGAAAGACCTGGGCCTGGAGCTGGACCCGAAAACCATGACCGACCTCACCGAGTTCCCCATGAACGCGGTGATCAGCCTGGGTGGTTGTACCGCCTCGTTCGTCTCCCCCGAGGGGCTGGTGGTCACCAACCACCATTGTGCCTATGGCTCCATTTCCTATAACTCCACCGAAGACAACGACCTGCTGGAGAACGGCTTCCTGGCCAAGTCCCTGGACGAGGAACTGCCCGCGGCACCGGGTTCCCGGGTGTACGTCACCGTCGATATGAATGAGGTGACTGACAAGATCGATGCAGCCCTCAGCGAGGATATGGATGGTGCCGCGCGCTTTGCCGCCATTGAGGACGCCAAGAAAGGCCTGGTATCCGCCTGTGAATCCGACCCCGGCCACCGCTGTGAGGTCTATAGCTACTATGGCGGCGCCAGCTACTACCTGATCAAGCAACTGGAAATCCGCGATGTGCGCCTGGTACACGCGCCCGCCTCTTCCATCGGCAAGTTCGGTGGCGATATCGACAACTGGATGTGGCCGCGCCACACCGGCGATTATTCTTTCCTGCGCGCCTACGTGGGCCCCAACGGCAAGCCGGCGGATTACGCCGAGGACAATGTTCCGTACCAGCCCAAACATCACCTGACAGTATCCACCGAGGGCCCACAAAAGGGCGACTTTGTCATGGTGGCCGGCTACCCGGGCAGCACCAACCGCTACCGCACTGCGGCGGAGGTGGACAGCAACTTCAACTGGTACTACCCCACCATGCAGAAAGTACTGGCGGAGTGGTCTGAAACCATCAGCGAGGCCAGCGCGGGCAACAAGGATGCGGAGCTGAAGTACGCCAGCCTGGTGGCCGGCCTCAACAACTACTCCAAGAACTTCACCGGCATGATGGAAGGCTATGGCCGCAGCGACCTGCTACAGCGCAAGCGCCAGCTGGAACAGGACCTGCAGGCCTGGATCGAGGCCAACCCGGAATCCGCCGACAGGTACGCCTCCTTACTGGCGGACCTTCAGGCGCTGATCAATGAGAAGCAGTCCACCCAGGAGCGCGACCTGGTACTGCGCTATATGGGCCGCTCGGCCATGCTGAGTGCGGCGCGCAAGCTGTACCGGCTGAGCCTGGAAAAGCAGAAGCCGGATATGGAGCGCGAGCCGGGTTACCAGGAACGTGACATGACCCGCTTTACCGAGGGCATGAAGCGTATCGAGCGCCGTTTCCACCCGGAAGTGGATCAGGCCATCTGGACCTACTTTATCGAGCGCTACAACGCCTTGCCGGCAGAACAGCGCATTGCCAGCTTCGATGAATTCCTGGGCGACGACGCCAGCGGCGATGCCCTGCAGGAAAAGCTGTCCGCGATGTACGAAGACACTGGCCTGACCGAAACCCAGGCGCGCCTGGACTGGATGGAAAAGTCGCCGGAAGACTTCCGCAACAGCGAGGATCCGTTTATCCAGCTGGCTGTTTCCATGTATGACGACATGCATGCAATCGAAGAAAAGGACAAGGCCATGACCGGCCGCTTTGCCCAGCTGCGCCCACGCTATATGGACCTGCTGATTGCCTACTACAAGGAACAGGGCAAGCCCGTCTACCCGGATGCCAATGGTTCACTGCGCGTGACCTATGGCCTGGTAAAGGGTTACACCCCGCCGGCGGGCACTGTTAAGGCACCCGAAGACGGTAACGATGGCAAGGACAGCTTCGTACCCTTCACCACCCTGCGCGGTATCCAGGCCAAGTACACCGGTGAGGACCCGTTCGACGCACCCCAGGCCCTGCTGGATGCCATCGAGGAAAAAGCCTATGGCCGTTTCTACGATGAGAAGCTGGACTCAGTGCCGGTAAACTACCTCACCACAGTGGATATCACCGGCGGCAACTCCGGATCCGCTACCATGAACGGCAAGGGCGAACTGATCGGCCTGGCCTTCGACGGCACCTACGACAGCATCAATGCTGACTGGGACTTCAATGACAACACCCGGGCAATCCACGTGGATGTGGAATACATGCTGTGGGTAATGGAAAAAGTGGACGGCGCCCACAACCTGTTGGAGGAAATGGGTGTGGCGGAGGAATCGGTTGCGGCACAGGCCGCTGACTGATCACCCTGCCCCGCAAGAACGAAAAAGCCGGCGCATGCGCCGGCTTTTTTTGATTGTCGTCAAGCAGTTCGAGAGTCTGGTAGGTGAGGTCGACAGTAACGGCCGGTTTACCTGGCCGGTTATGCCCTAGAGCAGTTTGGTTTTGGTCTTGCCACAACGCTGGCAACGATACTCGGTTACCAGCTTGCCCTGTTTCACATCGAACTTCCGCTCGGTGACCACCTGCCACTTGTGAAAACCATCCCGGCACAGGCTTTTGCCCTTGTGCTTTTCCCAGGCGGTCTTCTTCTTGAACTGGATTACATCGCCCATAAAGGTAAATCTCCCCACAGGAGAACAATCATTACAGGAGCCTGCCCTGGCACACCAGGCACAGCCCTGGCGCCACCGGGACAGAGCATTCCCCACCCATAAGGGCGAACACAAGGTTCGCCCCTACGTAACGCGCTGGAGCCGACATACACCTATTGGGCAATGCATAACCTGTAGGGGCGCACCTTGTGTGCGCCCGCCCCCGGTATTCCGGCACATGGACGTCATGACGGCCTTGATCCGATCCCGGAATCCACAAACCACCGCGCCCCCCCGAGGGCGAACAGAAGGTTCGCGCCTACAACGGCAATGGAGAAAATGGCCTGCTGGTGGGCCACGGGATTATGCCACCTCCCCGGCCGCGTGCCCGGAAGCCCAGGCCCACTGGAAGTTATAGCCGCCCAGCCAGCCGGTCACATCCAGCACCTCGCCGATAAAGTAAAGCCCAGGCTGCGACTTGCACTCCATGGTACGCGAGGAGACCGCATTTGTATCAACACCACCGAGGGTCACTTCGGCTGTGCGATAACCCTCGGTACCCGCAGGCACCAGCTGCCAGGTCTGCAGTTTCTCGCCAATCGAAGCCAGCTCTGCCGCACTGAACTGCTTCAGCGGGCGACTCTCGATACCCTTCTCAGCGAGGAAATGCTGGACCAGTTTCCTGCTCCACAGTGTCGCGAGTACCGTGTGCAGGTGTGCCTCCGGCTTTTCGGTCCGCTGCTCATTCAGCCAGTGCGCCAGCTCCCGGTCCGGGGCCAGGTCAAAGCTGACGGCCTCGCCCTCCCGCCAGTGGCTGGAGATCTGCAGCACGGCCGGGCCACTCAGCCCGCGGTGGGTAAACAGCATCTGCTCATGGAAATTGCCGTTGCCGCAGCTTGCGGTCACCGCCAGGGCACTGCCGGGCAGGTCTTCCTGCCGCTGCAGCTGGCGCTTGTGCTGGGTAAAGGGCACCAGGGCGGCGCGAGTGGGCACGATACTGAGGCCGAACTGCCGGGCGATGTCGTAGCCAAACCCGGTGGCCCCCATGGTTGGAATCGACAGGCCGCCGGTGGCAACCACCAGGGATTCGCATTGCACTGTGCCAAGGCTGGTATTCACCCGGTAGCCAGTATTCACCGGCTCAATACTTTCAATACTACAGCGGGTGCGAATCTGCGCCTGGGCCTCACGGCACTCCGCCAGCAGCAAGTCAACGATATCCCGGGACCTGTTATCGCAGAACAGCTGACCCAGGGTTTTCTCGTGATAGGGGATCCCGTGCTTCTCCACCAGCGCGATAAAGTCCCATTGGGTATAACGGGCCAGTGCCGACTTGCAGAAATGCGGGTTGCGGCTGTAGAAGTTTTCCGGCGCGGTGTACAGGTTGGTGAAATTGCAGCGTCCGCCACCGGACATCAGGATCTTCTTGCCCACCTTGTTTGCGTGATCGACTACCAGCACGCTGCGGCCACGCTGGCCAGCCACTGCCGCACACATAAGACCGGCTGCACCGGCACCAATCACCAGTACATCGACCTGTTCGGGCAGTGGGTTGGGACTGGCTTCACTCATGGGGCGGGGAAAGCAGAAGGGGCCGGGCACGGCGGGCACCCGGCGCAGGAGCAGGCCATCAGGCCCGCGGCAGGGTTACGCCGCGCTGGCCCTGGTACTTGCCGCCGCGATCCTTGTAGGACACATCGCAGACCTCGTCGGACTCGAAGAACAGCATCTGGGCCACACCCTCGTGGGCGTAGATCTTCGCCGGCAGGTTGGTGGTGTTGGAGAACTCCAGGGTCACATGCCCTTCCCACTCCGGCTCCAGCGGCGTCACATTGACGATGATGCCGCAGCGCGCATAGGTGGACTTGCCCAGGCAGATGGTCAGCACCGAGCGCGGGATGCGGAAATACTCGACTGTACGCGCCAGGGCAAAGGAGTTGGGCGGGATCACGCAGGAATCGCCCACCACGTCGACAAAGCTGTTCTCGTCGAAGGTCTTCGGATCCACCGTGGCGGAGTGCACATTGGTAAAGATCTTGAATTCCGGGGCACAGCGCACGTCGTAGCCATAGCTGGAGGTACCGTAGGAAATCAGGCGTTCACCGCTGCCATTGTGGCGTACCTGGCTCGCCTCGAACGGCTCGATCATGCCATTCTGCTCGGCCATCCGGCGAATCCACTTATCGGATTTGATACTCACTCCGCCCCCCTCATTTGAATCGGCTGTGCTTGTCGTTGTGCAGGTCTGTAAAGAGGCGGAATCATAGCCGGTTTGAACTGTGCAAAAAAGTGTCAATCGCGACTGGCTGGCACCGGAATGCCGCCTTTGCCTGTCCCGGGGTAAGTCCCGCCCACACCGCACCTTCCCCGTAACCACCGGACCTGGTGATGGAACTGGTGGAAATCCATGCCCGATCAAGCCCCATACCCTTGTTGGGGCAGCCCGACTACTGTATAAATCAACAGTACATACTGTACAGATATACAGAAACAGCTCCCAAAGGGACCAGATCGCGAGGGCAGATATCGTGAGCAGTGCCGAAAACCTTATACAAAACAAGCAGTTAACTGATCAGCTCAAGCAGCAACGCCTGGACCAGCTGCTGGCGCGGGCGGATATCTGGCAGGCGGCCAATGAGCATCACCGCCGGCGTAACGGCATCGCCACCGGCTACAGCGGGCTCGATGCCCTGCTGGCCGGACACGGCTGGCCCCGTGGCGCCACCACCGAACTGCTGGTGGACCAGTCCGGTATCGGCGAGCTCAGCCTGTTGCTACCGGCACTGGCGGAACTCACCCGCCAGGAGCAGATGGTCGTGCTGGTCAACCCGCCCCATATCCCCTATGCCCCGGCGCTGGCCAGTGCCGGGGTGCAACTGGAAAAGCTGTTGATCCTGCATCCCCGGGGACCGCGCGACACTCTCTGGGCCATGGAACAAACACTGCAGTCTGGCTGCTGCGGCGCCCTGCTCAGCTGGCAGGAACGACAGCCGCCCGCGGACAGGGACCTGCGCCGGCTGCAGGTGGCCGCACGGGATGGGGAATGTCTGCACTTCCACTTCCGCCCGCAATCCTGTGCCAGCAGCCCCTCACCGGCCAGCCTGCGGCTGCAGCTCGCAAGCGACGGCGACCAGCTGGCCCTGAAGCTGATCAAACAGCTGGGCGGCCGCTCGGGACAGCAGCTGCACCTGGCCCGGGCCGCGGACCTGACCCGCCGCGACGGGCCACTGCACTGATTGCCGGGAAGAGTATAAAGCTCTCTGCAGGAGCGGCCCATGGCCGCGAAAAAACTCTCTGAATAACCAATGCGGTAAGACACGACAGGGAAAATACAATGCTCTGGCTCTGCATACAGTTCCCCAACCTGCCGTTAGAGGCACTGACCCGCGCCCAGCAAGCAGGGCCTGATGGCTCTCCCCGCGCGGTTGTGGAGAAAGAGCAGGTGGTGGACGTCAACAGCAGTGCCCGCGAGCGCGCTGTCACCTGCGGACTGACCATTGCCACTGCCTGTGCGCTGTGCGCGGACCTGGAACTCCTTCCCCGGGATACCGAGCGCGAATCACAGCTGCTGCAGGAACTGGCCCAGTGGGGTTACAGCTTCACCCCGGTGGTTTCCCCCCGCGCGGCATCCCCGCACAGCGATGATGGCAGCTTCGCCTGCCTTTACCTGGAACTGAGCGGCTGCCTGAAAGCCAATGGCGGACTGGAGCCGCTCCTGCAGCAGTTGCGCAGCGAACTGCAACAGATGCATATCAGTGCCTTTATGGGCCTGGGGCACAGCCCCAGTGCTGCCCATATGCTGAGCCAGCTGGAAGAGCACAGGCAGTGGCTGGCCGGGGCCAAGGCACCGCCCTCTCCCCAGCAATGGCGCCAGTGGATCAGCTTTGCCCCCGGCAAACTGCTGGACTGCGACCACAAGACCATAGCCAAACTCTATGCCTGCGGTATCAAGCGGGTCAGCCAGTTACTGGCCATACCATTGTCTGAGGTGGGGACCCGCTTCGGGCGCGACTTTGTCAATTACCTGGCGCGCCTCAACGGCACCCGCCATGACCCGGTCCCCAGTTACCAGCCACCGCCGGAGTTCCACAGTGAGCTGTTTTTTCCCAGCCCGCTGGATAACAGCGAGCAGCTGCTGTTTCCCGCCGGCCGGCTGGTCCGCGAGCTGTGCCAGCAATTGCAGCGGCGACAGCTCTACAGCCAGCAGCTGCGCTGGAAACTGGATTTCGGGCAACAGGGTTGCAAGGTGCTCAGTGTGGAAATCTCGCGACCGCAACTGGATCCCCAGCGCCTGATCGCCCTGACAAAGCTGCAACTCGAGCGGCTCACCCTCGAGCAACCTGTACAGGCAATCGGCCTGACCTGCGACAGGCTGCAACCGCTGGGCCAGGATTCGGTGGACGATGACCTGTTCGGGGAAGCAAGCCGCGTGCAGCGCAGCCACCAGCTAATCGACAAGCTCAAAGCGCGGCTGGGCCACCAGTCACTGTCAGGCGTCACCCTGAAGGAGAGTCACCTGCCGGAGCAGGCATGGCAGAGTGCCGACAACCTGGTGCTGAACAGCCGCAAACGCGGCCACCAGTTGCAACCGGTGAATGCACCGCGCCCCAACTGGCTGCTCCCGCGTCCCGATCGCATCCAGTGCCGCAACCAGCGCCTGTTCTACCGCGGCGAGCTGCGCCTGCTGCAGGGCCCGGAACGCATTGATGGCTACTGGTGGCAACACCGCCGCCACGCCCGCGATTACTACATTGCCCGCGGTGACGAAGGTGCACTCTACTGGGTCTTCCAGGACCTGACCTCGGAGGCCTGGTACCTGCATGGGGTTTACGCGTGACCCAGGTATAAACCTGCCGGCTCCAAGCCTGACCCCGCTCAGGAATAGTCATCACGCTCGGTGGAGCGTAGAGCTGGCGCTCGACGAACGTCCGACAGAATCCATTTAAATACAGGATTGAATACTCGCACAGGGGGAGGTGCAGAGACCAAGACAGCCAGAATTGGTATGCAGTACGCCGAACTCTTCTGCCAGAGCAACTTCTCTTTTCTCCAGGGTGCTTCCCATCCCCAGGAACTTGTTACCCGTGCCCATGAACTGGGCTACCGCGCCCTGGCCATTACCGATGAATGTTCCCTTTCGGGCGCGGTCCGCGCCTATAAACAACTGGAGGAACTGAAAGCTGATGGCAGCAACCTCAAACTGATCTGCGGCAGCTACTTCCGCTTATCTGACATTAATTGTGAACTGGTATTACTGGCACCGGACCGGCAAGCCTACAGCGAGTTATGCCAGCTGATCTCTACCTCCCGCCTGCGCGCGCCCAAAGGCCAGTACGAGACCAGGCTCGACGACCTGCTGCGGATAACCCGGCAATGCATCGCCATCTGGCTACCCCGCCACCAACCACTGGAAATGCCTGCAGGCCTCAAGAGTCATTTCCAGGGCCGCCTGTATATCGCCTTCAGCAACCAGTTACTCCCACGCCAGAACGAACATAACCGGGAACTTCTGGCCTTTGCCACCGGGCAACAACTGCCACTGGTGGCCACCAGTGCGGTGCTGATGCACTGTCGCAGTCGCAAGCCCCTGCAGGATGTACTCAACGCCTGCTACCACAACTGCACTCTCGACGAACTGGGCTACCGACTGGAGCAGAACGCCGAGCGTTACCTGCGCCCGCTCGATGAGATTGCCAGCCTGCAGCTGACAGGAGCAATTGCGAACACCATTGAAATCGCCCACCAGTGCCAATTTTCCCTGGATGAACTGCGCTACCAGTATCCGTCGGAGGTACTGCCTGCCGGTAAAAGCCCGGACGGGTACCTGCGGGAACTGGTGGAGGCCGGCAAGGAACTGCGCTGGCCAGAGGGTCCCGAACCACATATTGCCGCACAAATAGAAAAGGAACTGGCACTGATCGCCGAGCTGGGGTACGAACACTACTTCCTTACCATCCACGACATCGTCCAGTTCGCGCGCAGCCAGCATATCCTCTACCAGGGCCGTGGCTCGGCCGCGAATTCGGTAGTGTGCTACTGCCTCTTTATCACCGAAATAGACCCCCACAAGATCGGCCTGCTGTTCGAACGCTTTATATCCCGCGAACGCGACGAACCGCCGGATATCGACGTGGACTTCGAGCATGAGCGACGCGAGGAAATCATCCAGTACATCTACCGCAAATACGGCCGCGAGCGCGCCGGGCTGGCCGCCACCAAGATCAGCTACCGTTTCAAGAGCGCCCTGCGGGATATCGGCAAGGCCCTGGGGCTGGGCAGCGCCACCATCGAGCAACTGATTGCCGAGCGGGCCTGGTGGGACACCATGGAGGATTTCCCCCGGCAGATGCAGAAAGTGGGGATCGACCCGCGGGGCAACGCCGGCCGCATGCTGCCGAAGCTGATGGCACAGGTCCGCGGTTTCCCCCGGCACCTGTCCCAGCACGTGGGCGGCTTCGTAATTACCGAGCAACCCCTGCATACCCTGGTGCCGATCGAGAATGCCGCCATGGAGGACCGCACCATCGTCCAGTGGGACAAGGAGGATATCGAGGACCTGAAACTGATGAAGGTGGACATCCTCGCTCTGGGTATGCTCACGGCCCTGCGCAAGTCGCTGACCTATATCGGCCTTTACGGACCGAGAATGCAGCTACGGGACATCCCCACCGAGGACCCGGGCGTCTACGAGATGATGTGCCGGGCAGATACCGTGGGGGTTTTCCAGATCGAGTCCCGCGCGCAGATGAGCATGCTGCCGCGGCTGCAGCCAAGGAATTTCTACGAGCTCACCATCGAGATCGCCATCGTGCGCCCGGGGCCTATCCAGGGCGGTATGGTACACCCCTACCTGAAGCGCAAGCAGGGACTGGAACCGGTCAGCTACCCGCACGAGAACCTGCGCCCGGTACTGGAACGCACCCTGGGAGTACCCATCTTCCAGGAACAGGTAATCCAGCTGTCCATGGTGGCCGCTGGCTTCAACGGCGGCGAGGCCGACCAGCTGCGCCGCGCCATGGCCAGCTGGGGCAAGAACGGCAATCTTTACCAGTTCCGGGACAGGCTGGTGGCCGGCATGCTCGCCAACGGCTACCAGGTGCAATTTGCCGAGCAGTTGTTCGAGCAGATGAAGGGCTTCGGCTCCTACGGCTTCCCCGAGTCCCACTCAGCCAGCTTCGCCCTGCTGGCCTACTTCTCAGCCTGGATCAAGCACCACCACCCGGCGGCCTTTTACTGTGGCCTGCTCAACAGCCAGCCCATGGGCTTCTACGCCCCGGCCCAGCTGGTCTACGATGCCCAGCGGCACAATGTGAAGGTGCTGCCTGTGGATGTGCTCTATAGCCACTGGGACCACCGGCTGGACTTGCCAAGCCCTGGGACAGCCAAGACCCCCTCCACCCGGTCCCCCGCATCCCAATTACTGTCCGGGCATGAGCCCACCACCAAATTACCTCAAGTTGTTGCCCTGCGCCTCGGCCTGCGCCTGATCAAGGGCCTTGACCAGAGCAGCGCCGAGATCATTACAAAAACCCGGGAAAAAAGGGTGTTTGAGTCCCTCTCCCAGCTCCGCAACACCACCAAGCTGCGGCGGGACCAGATTACCTTGCTGGCAAGCGCCAATGCCTTCCGGAGCCTGGAGGTAAACCGCTATGTCAACGCCTGGCAATCCCTGGATATGGAGTCGACACGACCGGATACAGGGCGTCACAGCCCCAGCAACTCCATTGAAGACAATACCTACAGCGATTATGCCACTATCGGTTTGACGCTGCGGGAGCACCCTATTGCCCTGCTGCGCAGAAAGAAAAAGTTCCGGCAACACGCCAGGGCCTGCGAACTAGACAACTACCGGAATGGCCAGCATGCCAGAGTGATGGGACTGGTCACCTGCCGACAACGGCCCGGTAGTGCAGCAGGGGTGATGTTTCTAACACTGGAGGACGAAACCGGGCAGGTCAATGTTGTGCTGGGGGAGAAGGTACAGCAGAAGTTCAGGTCAGAAATCATACAGGGCAGGATTCTACAAGTCGCTGGTAGGGTGCAAGTCAGCCCCCAGACTGGTAAAGGCGACCTTACCGTCATCCATTTACTCGGCTATCAAATCCATTGCTTGGCGTGGAGGGGAATTCAACCAATAAGGAGTTTCCACTAGCCAGGCTTCCAGTTATAGATGTTCGTGGCCGCATCCGGCTACACTCCCCTGGCCGGCGTATTACTCCCTCAGGCAAGAGATAGCCTTGACGAGGGCGACTGAACGCTTTTTGTACACTTTTGATGACCCAGTGTAGGCCTGTCAGTTAAAAAACCACCACAGCGGCCTCCACTAGGCCCGCCCTCTGTTCCCCCATCAGGGATTTCCAAGGATGGCACCAGCAACCAAATTCCGAGATAATCGGGCATCTCAAGACACGCAGCCAGCGTTTTGAAACAGCGTGCTACCAAGCCTAAATCCAATAAAAAAGGTTCCCCGAGTGTCCCCTAAAGATGTACTAACCGCCCGTCTGCAGGCACGCAGTGCCCGTATTGGAATCATTGGCCTTGGATATGTCGGACTTCCCCTTGCCCTTACATACTCTAATGCGGGATACGCTGTCCTGGGGATGGATATAGATGAGGACAAGGTCCACACACTCAACCACGGCCAGAGCTATATAGAGCGAATATCCCCGGCTTCAGTTACCCATGCCAGGGAATACGGCTTTCAGGCTACAACCGACTTCAGCCTGGCAGCCACATGTGATGCCCTGATTATCTGTGTTCCAACCCCGCTCTCACAGCACAGAGAACCCGACCTCAGCTTCGTCATAAGCACAATAGAAAGCATTACACCATATCTTCGTGAGGGCCAGGTGGTATCGCTGGAGAGCACCACTTACCCGGGTACCACAGAAGAAGAACTGAAGCCCAGGATCGAAAGCCAAGGGCTCAAGGTCGGCGAAGACGTATTTCTCATATACTCCCCTGAACGGGAAGACCCGGGTAACTCGCAGTATGAAACCCGAACCATACCCAAAGTAGTCGGCGGACAGACAAGCGCATGCCTTGAAGTGGGAAAAGCCCTTTATCAAAGCGCTATTGAACAGGTTGTTGCCGTCAGCAGCACCAGGGCCGCTGAAATGACCAAGCTACTGGAAAACATTCACCGGGCGGTGAACATTGGCCTGGTAAACGAAATGAAGCTTGTCGCCGATCGCATGGGAGTCGATATATTTGAAGTGATTGATGCAGCTGCTACAAAGCCCTTTGGGTTTACGCCCTATTATCCAGGCCCGGGGCTAGGCGGCCACTGCATCCCAATTGATCCTTACTACCTAACCTGGAAAGCGCGAGAATATGGAATAAACACGCGTTTTATCGAGCTCTCTGGTGAAATCAATCGAGCAATGCCAGAGTATGTCGTCAGAAAATTGATCGATGGGCTCAACCGTCACAGCAAGCCCCTGAACGGAAGTCGAATCCTGATCCTGGGAATTTCCTACAAGAAGAACGTGGACGACATGCGAGAGTCGCCCGCTGTAGAAATAATGCAGCGCATTCAGGATCTGGGTGGCGTGATTTCCTACTGCGACCCCCACGTGCCGGTTTTCCCAACAATACGAAAAGCAAATTTTGAACTCAGCAGCGTTGAATTAACCCGGGAGAATCTCACTACCTTTGACGCGGTCGTCCTGACGACAAACCACGATTCATTCGACTATTCAGCTATTCTTGAGTACGCGAACCTCATCATTGACACCCGTGGTGTTTACCGCGCAAAAAGGCACAACGTCATTCATGCCTGATAATATGTAGCGCAATCGGCTTCCTTATCGCCATCCAGCACACCAGGCTGCCAGTTAGTTTGAAAACAATCATAAAAAAGAGATGAAATGAAACTGAAAATAGAATACACAGCCTCACTGATGATTCTCCAGGCACCTGGGATCTAGCTCAATTAATTCTTGAATGAACTGCATAAAGCAAAGAAACATCACGAACCCCAATATACTCAGCACTCTTTTTAGTAAGCTGATGGGCCTGGCGGCATTAAAAGCCGTATCTCTGCCTCTCATGCTGGCGAGCACTGTTTTATTGACGAGAGCCTTGGAAGTGGAATCATTTGGGCAATACGCATTTTGTGTAGCCCTTATCCCACTACTATCGCTTCCACTATCAGGTGGGCTAAACCAGCTACTAACCCGCGAGGTTTCGAAATACGCCCAGAAAAATAGATGGGGCCACTTCAAAGGGATTATTAACTCCAGTTTTCATTGGGTAATCACGGGTTTTCTACTCGTTGCGGGAGTTTACCTAATCTTGACCTGGAGCAGCCTATCGGAACGTGCATGGTGGCAATTCATACCGCTCGTTTTACTGGCCGTCCTACTCACCAGTCTAAAGGACATATTTGAGAGCGTATTACGCGGCTTGAAACAACCGGTATATGGATCATTGCCAGAACAATTCATTAAACCCCTAGCGTTACTTGCATTCATCACCCTTTTCTATTTTATTGATGAGATTGACGTCTACACTGCCTTATGGTCAACCGTTGCGGCCTGTTTATTTTCCCTGTTGCTTGCCTTTTATTTTTGGCTGAAAAAAAAGCCAAAAATCGAAAGAGCAATCCCTGCCACCTATGAACGGCCCATCTGGCTCAAGGCAATACTGCCATTCTCCCTAATAAGCCTGACCTATACCCTGAACTCCAATATTGGGGTTGTTATACTGGGAGGAATAGGGGCAGATGCCGATGCAGCCGCACTCAGGGTTGCCGAGCGTCTTGTTCAGATTGTATCGTTGCCACTTCTCATCGTGAACAGCCTGATTGCACCCTACTTTGCAGAATACTGGGGTAACGGGGACCACAAACAATTAGAGAAGCTATCTAAATACACTGCTCGAATAGCGCTTGCCTTCGCATTACCTCTTGGTGTACTGATCTTTCTTTTCGGAGAACCCCTATTAGGGTTTGTCTTCGGGAAGGAATACAGCGAAATTTCTTACATTCCTCTTCTTATCATCACACTTGCGCAACTTGTAAATGTTTTCATGGGGTCGGTTGGGCTATTGTTGTCGATGAGCGGCCATGAGCGATACACACTTCTGGGCCAATTCACTGCTTTACTGGTTAACATTACACTATGTATGTTACTGATCCCTCCCTACGGTGCTACGGGGGCGGCTCTTGGAATTGCAGCAAGCCTAATCACCTGGAATTTGCTTCTCGGCCGGCTGGTTAAAAAGCACCTGAAAGTATCACCCGGCGTTATATGACAGACTATTCACCGGATCATTTGAACAGTATTTGGGGTATTAAATGAAAGCTCTAATTTATGGTATCGATGGAGGGGACAACCGAATATTCGACTATTTCCACATGCCATTTTATCAAAAAATCAAAAAGAGCTTCACTCAAATCCCGCTCAATGAGGATCTTATCAACCGAGGCTGGAGTGAAATAGTAACAGGCAAAGAAGGCAAGGACACAGGCGGGCTCTACATATCCCCGATGCTGGACGGCTCCACTAAATTCTCCATGAAGTACAGCATTTCAGAAGTGCCCCAAAATACAGATATCCAACTTCTATGGGAAGCGATCGGAAACAATGCAAAGGTCGGGATAATGAATGTCCCCTCCCTTAACCCTGTAGCACCAGTAAACGGCTTTGCTGTCGGCAGCGCAGGCGCTGGCATTAGTAAAATTGATCAAATCGACAGTGATATCGCTTACCCCCAGTCCGCTATTGACTATCTGAGAAAATCAGGCTACATCCCGGATATCAGACTCGGGCCTTCTGGCATCACGGATGTTGATGAGCTTTTCTCCAAATTAAAGGAGATGGAGAAAAAGCGTGTAGACTCGTTCATACACCTGGCAAATCAGACAGAAATTGATTTTGGCCTGCTGATTGACCGTGGTACAACCGTCGTACAGTATCTTTTCCTGAGTGAAATTAATGCCCTTATGGATCGGGATGCTGATAAAACTCCCAGCTTCCCGCCCTCGGCGAAGATTGAAAACCTGTTACGGGATTTTTATAGCTTTGTCGACGATAATATACATCGACTTTACAAGAGCCTGGCTCCAGACCACTTTATCCTGACGGCAGACCATGGCCACGAGGCCATGACACACCATTGCAACCCAAACAACCTACTGAGTCTTCACGGCTACTACGATTCAGGAAAAGTAGGTGGAGAAAGCTTCGTATCACACATATACAGATCCCTATTCGAGAGAATCCCCAGAAAGTACCGGGCTCGAATAAGAAACCTGCTCTCCTCCACAGTCGTCGACAAGGTAGAGCGAATAGGAACTGGATTTAATAGGGAGAACACCCTGGCTTTTTCCCACTGGTATATGCCTGGAATCTACCTAAATGATTCGCGATTCAACGGCCCTGTTCGGGATCACCAGAGAGACTCACTGATAGAAGAGCTCTGCAAACTGGTAAATAATGATGAAGTATCGATAAAGCATGGAATAACTGCTTCACGGTACAGGGAGAAATACTCTTCTTCACTGTATGGGGAAAAACTACCAGACATAAAGCTCAATATGCCTGACTACATTTTCCCTACCTGCAGAGGCAAATCGTATATTTCCAAAAACCCACTATATGGACCCGTCACCAGTCTCGAAAATGTACAATCTGACATGCATACCGGGACAAAAGGTAGCCAACCACTGTGTCTTGTAGATCCGGCAACCGCCGCACATCTCGACAAAAGGGATCCAGACAACCTTACCGTTGTCTACAAACTGGTCAAAAGAGTATTTGAATCCGCAACACAATAAGGCGGGCAAGCCCGGAAAATTGTTTCAAGCAGATAGATTTATGCGCGCACCACAAACCCTAATCGTTACTTTACATAGATCATTGAATTTTGGCGCCTTTTTGCAAGCATACGCCTTGCAGGAAGTCCTCAAATCAAAAGGGCTTCAGGTAGCGTTTCTGGATCACTACAACCTACCACAAACAATAAAGCGATATTTTGTCCTTCTAAAGCCCAAAGATCTAACACCCAAGGGCATCTTATTCAATATCCGGAAACTCGCGGAATTTCGTAAAGCAGATAAATACCTGGACACTGCGAAATCCTTCTCGTCAGTTAACAGCGTCTTCCTTGGTTCTGATGAAATCTGGAATATTAAGAATTCATCTTTTTATCCCGCTCCGGAGTTTTTTGGCCTGAACATACCAAAAACCCTCAAGAAATTTTCGTATGCCCCGTGCGCTGGCAACACTACGACCAGGGACATGCTCTCAGTAAAAGAAATTGCTGCATCCTTGGAGAAAATGGACCGAATCTCCGCCCGGGACCAGCATACGGCCTCCCTGGTCAGGGATATTGCCCCCGGGAAAAATGTCGCTCATGTCCTGGACCCAACCTTCTTGTTTGATTTCTCGAATAACGAAGTAGAGTTCAACATAGAGCAACCCTATGCACTGCTCTATAGCTACAAAATGCCAACCTCCAGGGCACGAGAAATCAGGGACTACGCCGACCGAATGGGCCTCATCCTCGTCTCACCAGGCTTCAATAATGCCTGGTGCGATAAGGTACTGTCATGCAGCCCGTTCGAGTTCTTGACACTCGTCAAAAATGCCGAGTGCGTGATTACCGACACTTTTCACGGGACGGTATTTGCTATCAAATACCGAAAAGACTTTGTCAGCTATTGCCAGAATAAAGAGAAGGTTAGATTGCTATTAGAGGAATTTGGACTGGAGTCTTCTTCGATAATTGATGGAGAACTCAGCAACACCAAGGAGATTTCAACGGATCACAAAAACACCGGTCAGTTGCTGCATGAAAAGCTGAAAACAAGCAATTCGTACCTGAACGATTGTATCAACTTCATGAAAGGCGGTGATGAATGATTTTTCCAGACACGGTAGATTCGAGATCTGAAACAAGCTCCTCCCAACCGGGAACAAATATGTCACATTCTTCAGGTGCTTTAATCTGTGCGACTACAGCTTCAGCCAATTCACCAGCATCTCCCGGTGAGTACAATTGGCGAGGCTTTCCAGAGAGCATACTGGACATAGCCCCAACATCTGCCGCTACAATTTTCCGTCCGCAAGCTAGCATTTCATATGCCTTTTGCGGGAAACAATAGCGCCCAAATTCATCATCAGCCACAGTCACTACACCAACATCTAACGCGTTGAAAAAGTCCACCATCTGCCTGTAAGGCAGCTCACCGAGCATATGCACGTTTCCCCCTTCAGGAGGAGTGAGCCCCTTCTCTACACTACCAGCTAAAACAAGATGTGCGCCTGGAATTTTACTTTCTATTCTTTCCCAAGCATCGTATAACGTCGACAAGCCCTTTCTTCGAGATAACCTTCCTGCCGTCCCGACAAACACCCCACTTGTTGGTAAACCAAGATTTCTACGCGCTGAAAACCTGTCAGTTTCTCTGAAAAGATCTTTATCAACAGAATTACCAAGAACAAAAACGGGACATACCGGGTCATAACGTCGCACAACCAGGGCCCTCAAAGGCTCACTCACAACCGTGACCATATCGGCGGACCTGACTGCGTAGCGAAGCAACGACGTAAAACCCGGTATCTTTGCCTGACCAAAACTTTCGAAATTGTCATAAAGATCGACAATGCAAGGTCTTTGCAATCGCTTAGCCAACCAGGTCGCACAGGCAACATGGGGAATATCCGAGGCGCCAATTATGAGATCCGCCTCAAAGCTCTCGACCTTTTCTAAAAGCTTTCTCGGGTAGGGCAACAGCCTTAAAAGCTGGCTCTTACTCACTGACAGGGATTCAAAGCGCAGGGTCCCCGGTTCAGCACTATGGCTCCAGATCCCTCCTCCGGCGCCTCTATAATCGACGCAATACACCCGAACGGAATGGCCAAGCCGCGCCAACTGCAAGGGAAACTCATATAGCCGCCCAAATCGATCATGAATCAAGTCCCGGCCACTGTAATATTGCTTGCAGATGAATGCGATTTTCATGGGCGCCACCGAAAGCCGGAACTCGACACTAAGGTATTAATCAATATGTAGAAAGGGCATTGGCCACCACTTCTGACGGGCTAGGTCCAGACTGCAGCTCTGGACGCCTGTAATCCTTATAATTCTTACAGAAATCCTCAACGACTGACTCCACATAACAACTTAAAATGCAGTTTTGACCTATCCCTTCCTGGCGTTCTGTTGCCTTACGTAACAACAGCAAAGGCTTACCCATATAGGAGCATTCCTCCTGATTGCTTCCACCGTCGCTCACTACAAACTCAGCCGCCTTCATGAGCCGAATAAAACGGAAATAGTCCAAACGAGGAATAATCTTTATATTTTTATTAGCCTTTACCCTGTCAAGTAACCCAAACTTCTTCAGCGCTTTCTCTGTGGGCTTGTGCATGACAAACAAAAGTCGATGCTTTCTGGCTATGACTTCCACCAGCCTTACAACCCTTTCAAGCGAAGCCAAACTTCCTATGTTTTCATACCTATGCAGGGTCACTATCCCGAATGCACCATCAGCGAACTCAGCAGAGAGGCTGTCATTTTCGGAATCACTTACTGATGCCAACGAGTCATACAGAGTATTTCCGAATAAGTTGACCTTTTCCCCCTTCACGCCAGAAAGATTAGCAATCGCCTTCTCATCCTGACAGAAAAAAACATTTGCCAACCGAAAAACTGCCACACGGGTCAACTCTTCAGGAAAGGGATTGAAATAGTCAAATGAGCGAAGGCCGGATTCAACATGGCCGACATGCATGCCGGCGAGCCTGCCCATCAGCGCGCCTACGAGAGTAGAAACTGTGTCGCCGTGCACAAGGACAATGTCCTGCTTACTACTGCCACTCCCGAAAACCTTCTTATTATTCAGCACTGAAAATACGAGGACTCTTACCGACCAGAACAGCATTGAAGAGATCGATGTGATATCCCTACCACGATACAAGTAAAAATCCGGTTCCGGCAGCCCAAAATTAGTCAATATTTCAGACATTGTATCGTTGTGCTGGCCAGTGGATATGTATCGATATGGTATATTCTTATCTCTCAACTGACACAAAATGGGTGCCATCTTGATAAGCTGAGCCTTGGTTCCAATAACAACATGTATCATTTTTCTTTATACATCAGAGCTGTTATTTGCTCAGACACCAACCCCACGAGAAATATTTGCACCGCGGACACCATCAATAGGGCGGACATGTTTGTAAACGTCCCCATTTCCAGGTAGGTATACAGGTAACGGCCAAGGCCCAGGAAAAAAGTTAAAACGGCTATCGGAAAGAATACCTTTAACGGTGAATAAAGAGTTGCCACCTTGAAGATAATGAGCACAAAGCGAATACCGTCCTTCAGTGGACTAATATGACTCTTCCCCAAACGTTTTTGTACGCTGATAGGGTAATAGATTACCGAATAGCCGCTCCTGAAAAACGCCATCGTCGATGTCGTAGGATATGAGAATCCGTTAGGGAGCAAGCTTAGAAATTGCGAGAATTTATTTGCCTTTACGGCCCTGAAGCCTGAGGTTAAATCTTCTATCTTGTGCCCTGTAACAAAGCTCGCAAAGCGGTTATAAAACTTATTTGCGAGATGCCTTGCCTTACTCGCCTGCCCGCCCTGGTCCCTGGACCCGACCACCATGTCGGCATCGTTTTCTTTCATTGCATCCAGAAGCCCTGGAATTTCCTCAGGCTGATGCTGCCCATCGGCATCCATGAAGACCACCAGGTCACCATGAGCCTCACGAAAGCCTTTCTTGATTGCAGCCCCATTCCCCAGGCTCTGTTCGTGACGAAACACTCGTGCGCCATGAACACGCGCCACTTCGGAGGTATCATCATCTGAGCCATCATCTACCACAACAAGCTCATCATATCCCCCCTGGGATATCAGGCGAGGCAACCACTGCCGCAGGTTTTCCGCTTCGTTTTTGGCTGGAACTACCACGCTGACGGAAAGCTGTTTACCCATCACATTTGCCCCATAACGCATTCTTTTGTCAGATTACTTATAAGCAACGCGTGCTCGCGCTGATAATATTCTTTCTGTGCTGGAGGCAGGTCTCCTACATCTATCAACGACTCCTTGAAGTCACTGGAAAATGCCAAAGCTACCTCACAATGGCCGTCACTTGCCATCACAGACAGCGACTTCATAAAGGTGCCAATCCTCGGCCGGATCCTCACGGCCCTGGAGAAATTTTTGCTGGCTGCGACCGCATCACCCTGGTGCGAGCTGATCACGCCGGAGAAATAGTACAGCTGATGAACGAAGCCATCGGATGTTTGCGCCACCGGATTTTCCATTAACGCCCCAAGCACTCTTTGTGCATACTCAGGACTCAGTGATTGACAAGCGCCCGTCTTTGTTACACCAATAAATGTTTCAATTAATGTGGTCAATCTCGGGTCAAAGGGCTCGGTACTGGCAATTTCCAGAAGATTAGCCTTGCCGGCTTCGAGGTCATAACCGAGGGAGCACTCAAGAAGCACCTTATGCAGCAGGACTGCGTGGCTCCCAGGCCTTGCCTGATGCGCCCTGTCCAGAACCTTCAGCGCCTCCCCCGGGTATCCGGCGCGAGTGAGGGCGATTGCTGCCGAGCGCTGGGCCCTTATCGACCCAGGTGCCTCCTCGGCCCAGGCTTTTGCTAACGAAACATTGCTCTTCCACAAATCCACCTGGTAAAAAAGCAACAGAACAGTGAGAAGTGATATCCCGGCGGTTGCCACCACTTTCGCCGGTGATTGAAGTTTCATCACGAGCTGGGCCAGCGGTACAAACAGGAATACTGCCGGAAGGTAATTTCGGTGCTCGAAGTATAGCTCCAGCCCTACTGTAGTAGACTCAATCAGGTGACCTGCCAGGAAAAACATTACCGCGAGAGAGAAGAATGGCCACTTGCCTCTTCTTGCGAAGGCCACTACACCAACCAGCAGAATCCCTATAACGCTTACCAGTGTTGTAATGGGTCTAAGCAGTGATGTAGATAGCGTGTAATCATCATGGAACAGGCCGCTACCGGTCGCGCGGAAACTGAACAGGTTCAGCAGGTACTCCCAAAGAATCCGGCTCTCTGACAGCAGGCGCTCATAGGGAGAAAATCCGCGCCCGGGCCAATCTGCATGCAGGCCGTTTTTAAAGGGGATATACAGCAGGTACGCCAAGATACAGAGCGTGGGCAACTGCAGGCAAATCATCCTCCAATACCGGGCGAGCGGCTTCGTGTGCGAAAAGATTGTCGTCTCGATGACCAGCACCAGTATCGGCAGCAGGGCACCATTCTCCTTGCTCAATATAGCCAGCAGCCCCCAGAAACCAAGGGACCCCGTCATACCACCGTAAGCAAGCAGAGGTCGCGACTCAATGAATGAGCGAAAGTAGACGTGAGTCAGCAGGCCGGCCAACACAAATGTGGCCGAAAGCAGAGCCATTCGCTGGACGACGTAGAGGACAGTTGAAACAAACAGGGGATGGGCGAGCCACAGCAAGCTTCCCAGCAGTGCAATTGCGAAGCCCTGCCTTTCGGAGATCCCGAGAGACTTCTGCTTCAGTAGCACCAGTTGCAGCCAGAACAGCAAGCAGCCATTCAGGGCGTGGATGAGAATATTGGTATATTTAAAGCCTTCAGGAGTGGAAGGCCAGGAATTATCGTCAAGTAAAAAGCTGAGTAGAGCAATTGGGCGACCGGTGGGGCCGCTATGCCCCTGGGAGAGGTATAACCACAGGCTCTGCCAATCCTTAACCTCACCATGCGCACCCAGTGCGTTCAGGTTGGAAAAGTCATCAAAGAGGAAGGGTCCACTGGCACCGTGTAGGTATACGGCAATCACTAATAATGTGGCTACTGGCCAAGCCAGAGACGAGGTGGCTAATACATTTTTTCTGATCATGGAAGTAAAAGGCCGTCCCAGATTGGTCTGGAACGGCCATTCATTTTACAACTTAAAACTCTACCGTGCTAATTAGGTGCGACACTCAGACGGCAGGTACTTATTGTCAAGGGCAGTGCCTGTAAGACCCGGCACGCAGACCCAATCAATGGAACCAGAACTAGTTACCGGGCTCATGGAAATTGTTGCGTCCTGAATGGCCTCAGCAACATTAGAGGAAGCCATCTGCGCAGTGATTACACCATTAGTAACAGTGACGCCCTGTACGTTATCGCCGGTGACGTCTGCGGCAGCAGGAATTCCAAGTGATCCGCTGTCAGCATCATCAAATGAACCTTCAGTACTATAGATCTCAGTCACGGTGCTCTTCAGTCCACCCATAAGGTTAACAGCCTCAGTCACCTGGGCACGCGCGGTGTAGTCCTGGTAGGCCGGCAGCGCTACTGCAGCGAGAATACCGATGATCGCTACCACGATCATCAATTCAATAAGAGTAAAACCCTTTTGTTGTTTCATTGTAACCGTCTCCATACAGACATTGTTGTTCAAAGTGAAATCCCGTGAGGAAGTCGCGGTAAAAGATACAAGGTTTGTGCCAATTCGCGCAAGCTCGCCCTGGCCGCAAAACAGCGAATTTCCAGCCTATTTTTTAGCCGGCCTCATTCAAGCCAAGCGTCACACCGTAAAAAGTGACGAATATTGTCAGTTACACGCAAACAGCGGCACGCGTTAACGCAGCTGATCAATTTTTAATCGCAAGGTTCTCCATATACACCTCCTCCACGCTTCCGCTGTAGCCACGCCCCCAGCTACCACTGCTCAAAACACCTCCGTATGCACAGAACTTGGCAATAATTTGGCCTTAATCCCAACTAGGAAAAGGGGAGATTGGCCTTCAAGGGTGAATTCGATATATTGAGCCACTTGCTGTGCGCATTTCGAAATTCACCGCAAAACCCGGTATTCGGCGCTCCATGCAAGCACTTATCGTTTAAAAAATATACAAAATGCGCGTTCAAGCGTTGCTATCACCGAGAGTCAGCACGGTAGATCATGAGTAGTATTCCCCTCAGCGGCCTGGCCAAGCGACTGGTAGCCGACAAAAAACTGGACGAAGCCACCGCGGCCTCTGCCACAAAGGCAGCCCAGCGCGAGAACCAGACTTTTGCCCAGCATGCAGTAGAGGCCAAACTCATCAACAGTCGTGAGCTGGCCAGCACCGCCGCTCATGCATTCGGCTCACCTCTGTTTGACCTGGGTGCCTACAATTTCGAGCTGATCCCGCAGGGTGTGGTTGACGACAGGCTAATAAGCAAGCACTTCGCCCTGCCCCTCTATAAGCGTGGCAATCGGCTGTTTGTCGCTGTCGCAGACCCCACCAACCTGTCCGCGCTGGACGAAATCAATTTCAACACCGGCCTGAACACTGATGCCGTCCTGGTAGAAGCCGACAAGCTTGCCAAAGCTATCGATAGCTACCTGTCCCATAGCGGGGACATGGGAGCAGGTCTCGATGGCATGGACGATGAGGAACTGGACGCTCTCGATGTAGAAGGAAGTAACAAAGACCAGGGCCAGGATGACGATCCCGGCGGTGACGAAGCCCCGGTTGTCCGCTTTGTGAACAAGGTTCTACTGGATGCGATCAGGTCGGGCGCATCGGATATCCACTTCGAGCCGTATGAGAAGTCCTATCGGGTACGCTTCCGCACCGATGGCGTGCTGCACGAAATCGCCAACCCCCCAATTCAGCTTCAGGCTCGGATTTCAGCACGTTTGAAAGTCATGTCCAAGATGGACATCTCCGAACGCCGGGTTCCCCAGGACGGTCGCATCAAGATGAAGCTGTCCAAGACCAAGGCGATTGACTTCCGGGTCAACAGTTTGCCTACATTATGGGGCGAGAAGATTGTACTCCGGATTCTGGATCCGTCCTCAGCCAAAATGGGCATCGATGCCCTGGGGTATGAAGAAGACCAGAAGAAAATGTACATGGATGCCCTGGCCCAGCCACAGGGTATGATCCTCGTGACCGGCCCGACAGGTTCGGGTAAAACCGTCTCGCTTTACACCGGCCTGAACATCCTCAATACGCCTGAACGCAACATATCAACCGCGGAGGACCCGGTAGAGATTAATCTGGAGGGGATCAACCAGGTTAACGTTTCCAGTAAGGTCGGGCTTAATTTCGCTGAGGCCCTCCGTTCCTTCTTGCGGCAGGACCCCGATATTGTGATGGTAGGTGAGATCCGGGACCTGGAAACGGCAGAGATCGCAATCAAGGCTGCCCAAACGGGCCATCTGGTGCTATCCACCCTTCACACCAATTCCGCCCCCGAAACCCTGACCCGCCTGATGAATATGGGCGTGCCTACTTTCAATATCGCCACCTCTGTAAGCCTGATCATTGCCCAGCGGCTCGCACGTCGCCTCTGTAGCGAGTGCAAGAAGCCAGTCACCCTTCCAGCAGAGGTACTGAAAGAGGAGGGCTTCGACATGGTCAGCATCCCACAAAAAGAGTGGAAGATCTATCAGCCGGTGGGCTGTGAGCACTGCTCGAAGGGCTATAAAGGCCGGGTGGGTGTCTATGAAGTGGTTCGCATCACCCAAGGCATATCCCGAATTATCATGGAAGGTGGTAATTCCATCCAGATTGCCGACCAGGCTCGAAAAGAAGGGTTTAATAACCTTCGGAATTCGGCCCTGCGTAAGGTGGTAATGGGTGTGACAAGCCTTGAAGAGGCAAACCGCGTGACCAAGGACTGAGCATCCCCTCGGTATGGCCTATATCCTGGCCAGCGGCAGCGAAAATTAACGCTTCCCCAGTTACCCTGAGGAAGCCACCAATAGTTGAGCACAAGCGGTAAACCCGCGGCAGAATAACAACAGGAACGACACCATGGCCAATGCCACAGCAGTCGCATATGTCTACAAGGGTGTGGACAATAAAGGCAACAAGGTCGAGGGAGAAATCAACGGCACTACCCCCGCCCTGATCAAGGCACAGTTGCGCAAGCAGGGGATCATAGCCAACAAGGTCCAGAAGAAGCCGAAACCACTCTTTGGTGGAACAAAGAAGGTCAAACCCGCGGATATTGCGCTCTTTACTCGGCAGCTGGCCACAATGATGAAGGCTGGCGTACCCCTGGTGCAGAGCTTCGACATTGTGGCCGATGGCCTCGAGAACGATGGGGTGAGGGACCTCGTTTTCAAGATCCGGGATGATGTTTCATCGGGTACCGCATTTGCTGAAGCATTACGGAAACATCCGCTGTACTTCGATGATCTGTTCTGTAATCTTGTGGCCTCGGGTGAGCAGTCGGGTGCGCTGGAGACCATGCTGGACCGCATCGCCACCTACAAGGAAAAAACGGAACAGCTTAAAGCCAAAATAAAGAAGGCTATGACCTACCCGATCGCCGTTATTGTCGTTGCGATTGTGGTGACCTCTATCCTCCTAATCAAGGTGGTTCCCCAGTTTGCCCAGACCTTCTCCAGCTTCGGTGCAGACTTGCCTGCATTTACGCAAATGGTTGTTGCCATGTCTGAATGGATGCAGGCCAACTGGTTCATTGCCCTTATCCTGGCAGTGATCTCAATAGGGGGAACTCTTGAGGTAAAAAAACGTAACAAGAAAGTTTCCCGTTTCTTTGACCGACTGATGCTAAAACTGCCAATTATTGGAGCCATCACCTACAACTCTATTGCGGCACGCTTTGGCCGTACGCTCTCGACCACATTTGCAGCGGGTGTCCCCCTGATTGATGCGCTCAAGTCCGTTGCCGGGGCAACGGGTAACAGTGTCTATGAGGAAGCAACACTCAAGATCCGGGATTCAGTCGCCACCGGCATTCCGCTCAATGCCGCGCTGCGCAGTTCGGGACTGTATCCCTCCATGCTGGTGCAAATGGCCGCAATTGGCGAAGAATCCGGTGCCCTGGACGATATGCTGGCTAAGGCTGCCGATTTCTATGAGGAGGCCGTAGACAATATGGTGGACAACCTGACCACCCTGCTCGAGCCGATGATTATGGCCGTCCTGGGTATCCTGGTGGGCGGCCTGATGGTTGCCATGTATCTGCCTATCTTCCAGCTGGGCCAGGTGGTTTAAGAAAAGTAGCCAATGTTAGATTTTTTAGCTTCTTACCAGGCGCTGCTCCTGGGCAGCGCTATCGTTTTTGGTGCCATCATCGGCAGCTTCCTGAACGTGGTCATCTACCGCCTCCCCATCATGATGGAGCGCGAGTACAAGCGCGATTTCTACAGCTACTTTGGCCAGGAGCCCAGGGCAGGTGAAAAGGAACAACTGGAAGAGCCGTTCAACCTGGTGCTCCCCCACTCCCACTGCCCCAACTGCGATACCGAAATCAAGCCCTGGCACAATGTCCCCCTGGTCAGCTATCTGGCGCTGGGCGGAAAATGCAGTAACTGCGCTACGCCTATTTCCAAACGCTATCCGCTGGTGGAACTGGCCACCGGTATCCTGACCGCCATTGTGGTCTGGCAACTGGGCTTTACCTGGCAGGCGCTGGCGGGCTGTGTGTTTACCTGGGCACTGGTAGCGCTGACAGGCATCGATTTTGACAAGCAGCTGCTGCCGGACAACATCACCCTACCCCTGCTCTGGGCGGGGCTGCTGGTGAACTGCTGGGGGCTGTTTGTGCCGCTACAGGACGCGGTGGTTGGCGCCATTGCCGGTTACCTGGCGCTGTGGTCGGTCTACCATATCTTCAAGCTGCTGACCGGCAAGGAAGGCATGGGCGCCGGGGACTTCAAGATCCTGGCCGCTATCGGCGCCTGGTTTGGCTGGCAGATGCTGCCGCTGGTAATCCTGCTTTCGGCAGCGGTCGGCGCGGTCGCCGGCCTTACCTGGAGTGCTATTGCCGGGCGCGACAAGAACCTGCCCATTGCTTTCGGACCCTACCTGGCCGGTGCCGGCTGGATTGCGATGCTGTGGGGCGAGCAGTTGATGGGGTGGTACCTGAGTTATTCGGGGCTGGGCGGCTAACTTTATAGAAGCTGGTGGGTCGCGGCCAGCGGCCGCTCCTACGGGTGATGATTGCCGGTTTATTGACTGGTGACTGGTTCGCGGCCATGGGCCGCTCCCACGGGTGAAGGTGGCTCCACATGCTGACAATTGGGTTGACCGGGGGTATTGGCAGCGGCAAGTCTGCGGCAGCCTCCTGTTTTCGCGAGCACGGCATCAATGTGGTGGATGCTGACTGGGCGGCACGGGTGGTGGTGCAACCGGGCATGCCCGCGCTCGAGAAGATTGCTTCCCACTTTGGTGCCGGAATACTGCTGGACAGCGGCGAGCTGGACCGGGCGGGTCTTCGCCAGCGGGTCTTCGCCAGCGAGGTAGAGCGCAAATGGCTGGAGGCCCTGCTGCATCCGCTGATCCGCGAGGAAATTATCCGTGCGCTCCGGACAAGTGACAGTCCCTACGCCATCCTGGAATCCCCCCTGTTGATCGAGTCCGGCCAGTACGAGCTGGTACAGCGCGTCTGCGTGGTGGATGTACCGGAAGAGGTGCAACTGGCGCGCGCGGGCAGCCGCGATGGCAATAGCCCCGAACAGATCCGCAGGATCATGGCCACGCAACTGTCCCGTGAGGAGCGGCTGGCACGGGCGGACGATATTCTGGATAATGCGGGCGACCTCGCCAGCCTTGGCGCCCAGGTTGCCGAGCTGCACCGGAAGTACCTGCAGCTGGCTGAATCCGCCGACCACTGAAGAGTTATGACCAAGAAGACTGCCGACCGCCCTACCGTAAACTGCCCCACCTGCAAAAAGCCAATCGAGTGGGATGCCCAAAAGTACCCCTTCCGCCCTTTCTGCAGTGAGCGCTGCAAGCTGATCGACCTGGGGGAATGGGCCAGTGAGGGCCACAAGATCCCCGGGCAGCCGGTCTATGACGATGTGCTGAGCGAGGACCTGGATCCCAACAAAACCCGGCACTGATACCTCGCCCCGTTTTTCTCCCACCCGGGTATAAGGCATTCCGGCCACAACCAGGCCACCCCTCTCGCGGGTTTAGCCTGGCAGGTTACCGGGTAGCGTCGTGTGCCGACCCAGCGGTGTGCCGGCTGTGTCAGTTGGAGGGTTCGGGAGATCGCGGCCAGCGGCCGCTCCTGCGGGCGAACTCCCAAACTGGGGCCAGTGTCGTGGCTGGAGACTGGATCAGGATGTGGTCGCCGCGCGGATTGCGGTGATGATATCCCGGTTGGCATCCGGGAAGCAGTAATCATCCAGCTCGCCCACTGTCACCCAGCGGACCTCCTGCCCCTCCAGGCCCCGGGCATTGCCGGTAAAGCAATGGACCCACCAGGTATCCAGCAGGACAGTTTTTTCAGGGTATTGGTGGCGGATTTCCGCCAGCGGCTGCAGCCGGGAGACATCGAGGCCCACTTCCTCTCGCAGCTCGCGGGCCAGCGCGTCGCCAACCGGCTCCCCCTCTTCCACCTTGCCGCCGGGAAACTCCCAGCGCCCGCCCATATGCAGGTGATCGGGACGACGGGCAATCAGGATGCGGCCGTCGTCACGTCGCACCACGCCCACTGCCACATGTACGATCTTTTGCCCCGCCGCCATAACTCTCCCCACTTCGCTCAGATACTTGCCCGCACACCTTATACCTGTCCGCAACCGGGTTCTCAAGGGCGCCAGCTGGCCAGGAGAGTCAGGAAAGCTGGTGCCGACAGGCATAGGTTGTAGTAACCGCGACAGGTTGTGAGCTCTCCAGCGCGGCGGTGCTGTCATCCACTGTGGGCACACACGCCCGCATTAAGGCCAATATGATGATGGCGGCAAGGATCGCGTATATCAGCTTTCTCATTCCCGGTTTTCCTCTCTCGGACCCAAATGGATGGGATTTACGGCATTGCGGTAGTTATAGCCGTTAACCTTGCCGTTAACCGAGCCGGTCACCGGGAAGGGGAACCGATATGCGCCTCGTTCCGTGTATCAGGTGCGGTATTCCGCGTTGATGGTGACGTACTCGTGGGAGAAATCGCAGGTCCAGATATGCTCACTGCATTCCCCACGCCCCAGGCTGACGCGAATGGTAAATTCGGGCCGGTCGAAAACAGCCTGGCCTGCTTGCTCTTCGTATCCCGGCGCACGGCCGCCAGCCTCGACCACTTGCACGTCATCCAGGTAGATATCCACCCCGGCCGGGTCCAGTCCATCGATACCGGCATTGCCGACGGCCATCACCAGTCGCCCCCAGTTGGGATCGGATGCGTAGAGTGCTGTCTTCACCAGTGGTGACTCTCCCACTTCAAATGCCACCCGCAGCGCCTCTGCCGGGGTGGTTGCCCCATCCACCTGCACCGTCACGAACTTGGTCGCACCCTCTCCATCGCGGACAATCGCCTGCGCCAAGTCGACATGCACCTCGGTCACCGCCTGCTTCAGGCGCTGGTAATCGGCATTACCCGGATCAGCCATCACCGGTCCTGTGGCGCCGGTCGCGATCAGCACGCAGGCGTCATTGGTGGACGTATCGCCATCCACACTGATGCGGTTGAAAGACGCATCCACCGCCTCCCGCACCAGGGTATCCAGCAGCGCCTGGTCGATAGCGGCGTCGGTAGCCACATAGGCCAGCATGGTAGCCATGTTGGGCTGGATCATGCCCGAGCCCTTGGCAATCCCGGTCACCGTGATCCACTGGTCCCCCACTTGCACCCGGCGGCTGGCGCCCTTGGCGCGGGTGTCGGTAGTCATGATGGTGGCCGCAGCGGCATCCCAGCCCGCCTCTGCAAGTGCGCCGGCGGCTACGGGGATGGCATCGAGCAGCTTCTGCAACGGCAGGTGCTCGCCGATCACACCGGTGCTGAACGGCAATACCTGTTCTCCGTGAAGCCCCAGTGCCTCGCCCACTGCGGTACAGCAGGCGCGGGCATCACTCAGGCCACGCTCGCCGGTAGCGGCATTGGCATTGCCCGCGTTAACCAGTAGTGCACGAATATCCCCATGCTCCAGGTGCTCTTTGGCCACCGTAACCGGCGCGGCGCAGAATGAGTTCTGGGTGAAAGTAGCGGCAACGCTGGCTTCCGCTGAAATTTCCATCAGCAGCAGGTCGTCACGCTGCCAGTCCTTGATCCTGGCGGGCACGCTGGCGAGCCGGATTCCCGGCACGATAGGGAGTGAGTTCTCGGGCATAGCTGTTGCGGCAACGGGCCGCCTCCGGGTCTGGGCACCGCCTGCAGCGGGCTAAAGGTAAAGAGCGACATTATCGACGTCGCCGACACTACCAATCAACTGTTTCTGCGGACTCGGCGAGAAATGCCGCAGATAATTCATCTGCTGAGCAAAAAAATGCCCCGCACTGGCGGGGCATTTCTTCGATCCGGGTCCACCAGAGGGCAGCCCCTGGCCAGGCTCAACTCTGGGTCGAGGAGGTCAGCTTGCCATGGCATTGCTTGAACTTCTTGCCGGAACCGCAGGGACAGGGGTCGTTGCGGCCCACTTTTGGCCCGCGGCGGGCAGGTTCTGGCACGGGCGCTGCTTCGGGGGCTTCAGCCTCCTGGGGCATGGCCGAGGCCTCGGCGTGGCGCAATTCCAGCTCCTGGCGGCGCTGGGCTTCCAGGCGACGCTGCTCCATCTCTTCCATCTGCTCGCGGGTCATGGGCTCCACATGCGCCAGTACCCGGATCACCTCGTGCTTGAGGTTATCCAGCAGGCTCTGGAACAGGTGGAATGACTCGCGCTTGAACTCCTGCTTGGGATTCTTGTTGGCGTAGGCACGCAGGCCGATACCGGCACGCAGGTGGTCCATGCTGGACAGGTGCTCTTTCCACAGCTGGTCCAGCACCTGGAGCATGATCTGGCGCTCGACGGTGGCCATCATATTGGGATCACCGGTGGATTCGCCCACCCGCTTCACTTTTGCGTCGTAGGCTTCCTGGGCCGCAGCGATGATTTTCTCGCGCAGGCTCTCTTCGTGCAGGGTGCGATCCTCATCCAGCCACTTCTGGACCGGCAGCTCCAGGCCCAGTTCACCGGCCAGCTGCTTCTCCAGGCCGGGAATATCCCACTGCTCCTCGACGCTCTGCGGCGGGACAAAGCCGGAAACCAGCTCATTGACCACGTCCTCGCGGATGGCGCTGATGGTGTCACTGATATTCTCCGCCTCGAGCAGCTCGTTACGCTGGCCATAAATGACCTGGCGCTGGTCGTTGGCGACATCGTCATACTCGAGCAGCTGCTTGCGGATATCAAAGTTACGGCCTTCCACGCGACGCTGGGCCTTCTCGATGGCATTGGAGACCATGCGGTGCTCGATGGCCTCGCCCTTTTCCATACCCAGCATCTGCATAAAGTTCTTCACCCGGTCGGAGGCGAAGATACGCATCAGGTTGTCTTCCAGGGACAGGTAGAAGCGGGTTACGCCCGGGTCGCCCTGGCGCCCGGCACGGCCACGCAGCTGGTTGTCGATGCGGCGCGACTCATGGCGCTCGGTACCGATGATATGCAGGCCGCCGGCCTCGATCACGGTATCGTGGCGCTGCTGCCAGCCTTCCTTGAGTTTCTCGATCTCCGCCTCGGTCGGCTCACTGCCCTTCTCCTGGCGCAGCTCCTCAACCTCGGCCTCCCAGTTACCACCCAGCACGATATCGGTACCGCGGCCCGCCATATTGGTGGCGATGGTGACAGTGCCCGGACGACCGGCCTGGGCAATGATCTGTGCTTCCTTCTCGTGGTACTTGGCGTTCAGTACCTGGTGCTTGATGCCGGCCTTGGTCAGGCGCTGGGACATCTCTTCCGATGTCTCGATCGAGGCGGTACCCACGAGGATCGGCGCCTGCTTGTCACGGCAGTACTTGATGTCCTCGATGATGGCATCCATCTTCTCTTCTTTGGTCAGGTATACCAGGTCATTGAGGTCATCCCGCTGCTTCGGCTTGTTGGTGGGGATCACCACCACGTCGAGGCCGTAAATCTGGCGGAACTCGAACGCCTCGGTGTCCGCGGTACCGGTCATGCCGGCCAGCTTGGGATAGAAACGGAACAGGTTCTGGAAAGTGGTGGAGGCCAGGGTCTGGCTCTCACTCTGGATCTGCACACCCTCCTTGGCCTCCAGCGCCTGGTGCAGGCCCTCGGACAGGCGGCGACCCGGCATGGTGCGACCGGTGTGCTCATCGATCAGCACCACCTGGCCGTTCTGCACGATGTAGTCCACGTCGCGATGGAACAGGACATGGGCGCGCAGTGCAGCGTGCACATGGTGCAGCAGGCCCAGGTTGCCGGGTGCGTAGAGGGAGTCATCCTCACGGATATGGCCGCTGCGGGTAAGGAGGTCTTCCACCAGCTGGTGCCCCTCCTCATTCAGCTCCACCTGGCGGGTCTTCTCGTCCACCGAGTAGTGGCCCTCACCGCCCTCTTCGGCGCGCTCCAGCTTGGGAATCAGCTTGTTCATGGCCAGGTACAGCTGCGAAGAGTCCTCGGCCTGCCCGGAGATGATCAGCGGTGTACGCGCCTCATCGATCAGGATGGAATCCACCTCATCCACAATGGCGAAGTTCTGCGGACGCTGCGTGCGGTCTTCCTTGCGCAGGACCATATTGTCGCGCAGGTAATCGAAACCGAATTCGTTGTTGGTACCGTAGGTGATATCGGCCTGGTAGGCGGCTTTCTTGTCGTCCGGATGCTGCTGGGACATGATCACGCCCACAGTCATGCCCAGGAACTCATAGACCGGGCGCATCCAGTTGGCGTCGCGGCTCGCCAGGTAATCGTTGACCGTCACGATATGCACGCCCTTGCCCTCCAGGGCGTTCAGGTAGGCCGGCAGGGTCGCGACGAGGGTCTTGCCCTCACCGGTGCGCATCTCAGCAATATGCCCCTCGTGCAGGGTCATGCCGCCGATCAGCTGCACATCAAAGTGGCGCATGCCCAGTGTCCGCCGACTGGCCTCACGCACGGCGGCAAACGCCTCAGGCAGCAGCTGGTCCAGGGACTCGCCATCGGCGATCCGCTTACGGAACTCTTCTGTCTTGGCTTTCAGGGCGGCATCGTCGAGCTGCGTGTATTCCTCTTCCAGCGCATTGACCCGGGCCACGGCACGGCGCATGCGTTTCAGCTCGCGGTCATTCTTGGATCCAAAGACCGTTTTTATCAGTTTGCCAATCATTCTCTAAAAACCACTCAATCTTTATATTGCGGTGCGGACTTCTGCGGCCCGGTTGTGTCGGTACACCTGTTCTGGCGGTAACCGGGAACTGTCTGCTTATATCGGGGCGCTGGCACCGGATTCCAACAAGGGGTGCAAGTAAACAGGAAGGCGCAACGACTGGCAACTCCCCCGGGGAGGCCCGTCGCTACGCGGTATGGAGAGGATAGTTGTTATCTGCCGTTACGGCGGATGTAGCTGGCCGGATCGACCGGGCGGTCGTTCTTGTATACCTCAAAATGCACGTGGGGACCGGTGGAACGCCCACTGGACCCCATCAGGGCGATTACCTGGCCCTTCTTGACCACCTCGCCCAGCTCGACCTTGATATCACGATTGTGACCATAACGGGTCTTGTAGCCATTGCCGTGGTTGATCTCAACCAGGTTGCCGTAACCGTACCGGTCTTCGGCCCAGGTCACCACGCCCGCTGCCACAGCCACCACGTCGGAGCCGTCCTTGCCGGCGAAGTCCACACCCTTGTGCCAGGAACGGCGACCGCTGAACGGATCGGTGCGGTAACCGTAACGGGAAGACATCCAGCCACGGCTGATGGGACGGCCGGCGAGGAACTGCTCGTCCTGCAGTTGCTGGTTGGCCAGCACTGACTCGATGGTCGAAAGCTGCAGCTGGCGATCCTCGATCTGCTCGGACAGGTCCTCGAATGCGCCCATAAAATCGGGCTGCTGGAAGGGGAATTCGGCAGAGCTTCCCTCGCCCGGCTCTTCCGGGCCGCCCAGCGCCGGTGCAGTGCCGAACTGGAATTCGTTTTCATCCAGCTTGGCCACAGTCACCAACCGTTCGCCCAGGGCATCCAGGCGGGTCAGGCGCGCCTGCATTTCCGCCATTTTGACTGTGAGCGCAGTAAGCTGTTCGCGGGCCTGCTGGTCGGCCTCATCAATTTCCACCTGCTGCTTGCGCAGGGCCTTACCCCAGGCCTTGGCGGTACGGGAATCGAACACATCGGATTCGGCCACCGGCAGGTTGACCCCCACCAGGAAGGCCCCCACCGGCATACCGATCAGGCACAGCCCCAGCAGGGCCTTGCTCAGCCTGCCGAAACGGAAACTGCGGGTTCCCCCACGTTCATTGACAAGAATAATTTTCATAACCGGCGCGTGTGGATTGCAATACGTTATAACTATCGTTTTGTGGTCTGCAGCACCGACTCCCCCGAGCCGGGCTCTCCTCACGCCTTTCCATTGGCATTCAAGTCGACCAGAACATCCACTGTAACAGGGGTCGACATTAAAAGACGGCATGTGGCGCACATTTGCGCCGACCGCCAAAATTCAGACAGTAAAAAGCCGGCAATTTTCGTGCCGGCTTCTGGTTTCCCGCTTAGACAGCCAGTATTGGCTTGACGTATGAGATGGGCGCTTCCTGTTCATCCTCGAAAGTTACCATCTCCCATGCGTCTTCCTGCGCCATCAGGGTGCGCAGGGACTTGTTGTTCAGGGCATGGCCGGACTTGAAGGCCTTGTACTCACCAATCAGGCTGGTACCCAGCAGGTACAGGTCACCGATGGCGTCCAGAATCTTGTGCTTAACAAATTCGTCTTCGTACCGTAACCCACCCTCATTCAGAATACGGTACTGGTCGATAACGATGGCGTTATCCACACTGCCGCCCTGGGCCAGGCCTTTGGAACGCAGGTACTCGATTTCGTGCATAAAGCCGAAGGTGCGAGCACGGCTCACTTCTTTAACGAAGGAGGTGCTGGAAAAGTCCACCGAGGAACTCAGGTTGCGACCCTGGAACACCGGGTGGTCAAAATCGATAGTGAAAGACACCTTGAAGCCATTGAATGGCAGGAAGCTCGCGACCTTGTCGCCGTCTTCAACAGTTACCGGCTTCTTGATCCGCAAGAACTTTTTCGGCGCCGACTGCTCCTGGATCCCAGCGGACTGGATCAGGAAAACGAACGGACCGGCGCTGCCGTCCATAATCGGTACTTCCTGCGCGCTGAGCTCGACGATGGCATTGTCGATACCCAGGCCCGCCATCGCGGAGAGCAGGTGCTCGACCGTAGCCACGCGAGCGTCACCCTTGACCAGGGTTGTGGACAGCAGGGTGTCCCCCACGTTCTCGGCACGCGCCTCAATCTCGACCACCGGGTCGAGATCCATGCGCCGGAACACAATGCCACTGTCTACAGGCGCCGGCTTGAGGGTCAGCACGACCTTCTTACCAGTGTGCAGGCCCACGCCGGTGGCGCGAATAGCATTTTTAAGAGTACGCTGTTTGATCATGTATCGGTCGTATCCCAGTCGGTAAACGGCACAAATGCCGCAGCAAGCCGGCAAGCTTAGCAGAAAAATAACGCCAAAACCACAACTGCCTCGGCAGTCATGGCGCTTCACCGCACCCTATACCCAGAATAGCCTACCGCGCGGCAAACCACGCCAATGCAGAGGCGAATCTACTGTGCATTTTTAATATGGTACAGCGATCTCGCTGAACGCGAGGTTAATAAAGGTAAAGCGGGCCCGGTGGCCTGTGACCACCGGGCCAGCCGCCGGCGCGACGATGCCCGGCCCGAGGGGCCGGGCGGACATGAGCGGTGTGTTTGCCGCGCCGGAGGCCTGGACTGACCGGGGTCAGTCAGCCTGGCGGCGCAGGAAAGCCGGGATATCCAGGTATTCCATGTCGTCGGCCGGGTTCATGGCCGGAGACTGGCGTTTGGGACGCTCGGTCTCCGGGCGCTGGCGCGCGTCACCCGCATCCCGGGCCCCCATACCCTGGCCAGCCACGGACTTCGGCGGCTCGCGGTTCTCCTGGCGACGGGTGTTGTCCACCACCTTGGTGGGGCGCGCAGCCTGCTGCGAACCCTCGCCCAGGCCAGCGGCCACCACGGTAACCCGCATTTCATCGCCCAGCTTGTCATCCACGGCTGTACCAATCACCACAGTGGCGTCATCGGAGGCGATTTCCTGGACGATCTCACCAACTTCAGAGTACTCGCCCAGGGTCAGCTCCTGGCAACCACCGTCTTCGCTGCCGGTGATGATATTCACAAGGATACCGCGGGCACCCTGCAGATTGACGTCATCCAGCAGCGGGCTGCGCACCGCCTTCTCGGCGGCCTCGCGGGCACGGTTCTCACCCACGGCGGCACCGGAGCCCATCATCGCCATGCCCATCTCGGACATCACGGTACGAACGTCGGCGAAGTCTACGTTCATGATGCCCGGACGGATCATCAGGTCCGCAATACCCTGCACTGCACCCAGCAGTACATTGTCGGCCTCTTTGTATGCCGCCTTCATGGTGATCTTGTTACCGAGCACCTCCAGCAACCGGTCGTTGGGGATGGTAATCAGGGAGTCCACCTTGTCCCGCAGTTCGAGGATGCCCTCTTCTGCCACCTGCTGGCGCTTGCGCCCCTCGATCAGGAACGGGCGGGTAACCACAGCTACGGTCAGGATTCCCAGGTCCTTGGCAATCTCGGCGACAATCGGCGCACCACCGGTGCCGGTACCGCCGCCCATGCCAGCGGTGATGAATACCATGTCCGCACCCTGCAGCACTTCGGCGATCCGCTCGCGATCCTCGAGGGCGGACTGTCGCCCCACATCGGGATTGGCGCCGGCGCCGAGACCCCGGGTAATGTTGTTACCCAGTTGCAGGATGGTACGGGCCTCGATGTCTTTCAGAGCCTGCGCATCAGTGTTGGCACAGATGAAATCCACACCTTCCACTTCACTCAGGATCATGTGCTTGACGGCATTACCACCGCCGCCGCCGACACCGATCACTTTTATGACAGGCTTGTCCTGTACGCTATCGACTAGTTCGAACATCTCTGTTCCCCTTTTTTGCTCATGTCAAAATTTATCGTTCGGTCCTGAATCAATACTTTCTGCAGCCCCTGCGCTTTCTCCCGGGACACGCGGCGCACTTCCCCTGGTGCCGCGCACCCGTCCGGAGCACTTACAGGTTGCCGCGGAACCAGTGCTTGACCTTGTCCCACCAGAGGTTTTCCTGGCGCACCGGGCGGTTCCCGGACAGGTCAACTTCTTCCTGCTGCATTGCGTACATCAGCAGCCCCACGCCGGTTGAGTAGATCGGGTTACTGACAATGTCTGTCAGCCCGGCTACCCCCTGGGGCACCGCGAGGCGCACCGGCATGTGGAAAATTTCCTCGGCCAGCTCGACAGCACCCTCCATCTTCGAAGAGCCACCGGTCAGCACGATGCCTGCAGCACAGAGGTCCTCGAAACCACTGCGGCGCAGCTCCGCCTGTACCAGGGTGAAAAGCTCGTCGTAACGTGGCTCCACCACTTCGGCCAGCGCCTGGCGGGAGAGGTCACGCGGTTCCCGGTCGCCCACACTGGGCACCTTGATCGTCTCACCCTCTCGTGCCAGCTTCGCAAGCGCACAGGCATACTTGATTTTCAGTTCCTCGGCGTGCGGCGTGGGCGTGCGCAATGCCATGGCAATGTCGTTCGTCACCTGGTCGCCGGCAATCGGGATCACGCCCGTGTGCCGGATAGAACCCCCGGTAAATACTGCGATATCGGTAGTGCCCCCACCGATATCCACCATGCAGACCCCCAGCTCTTTCTCATCGTCAGTGAGCACGGCATAACTCGAGGCGAGCTGCTCCAGGATGATGTCTTCCACTTCCAGGCCGCAGCGCCGGATGCACTTCTCGATATTCTGTGCCGCGTTAACTGCGCCGCTTACCAGGTGCACCTTGGCCTCCAGGCGCACGCCGGACATACCCAGCGGTTCTTTCACACCTTCCTGGTTATCGATCAGGAATTCCTGCGGCAACGTGTGCAGGATTTTCTGGTCTGCGGGAATTGCCACCGCGCGCGCGGCATCGATTACCCGGTCCAGGTCCTGCTGGGTTACTTCGCGGTCCTTGATGGCGACAATCCCGTGTGAATTCAAGCTGCGGATATGGCTTCCAGCGATACCTGCATAGACCGAGTGAATCTCACAGCCCGCCATCAGCTCGGCTTCCTCGACCGCGCGCTGTATCGACTGCACCGTGGACTCGATATTCACCACCACACCTTTTTTCATACCGGTGGAACGGTGGGAGCCGATACCGACAATATTCAGCTCGCCGCCGCCGCTGACTTCGCCGACGATGGCGACGACCTTGGAAGTGCCGATATCCAGTCCCACGATCATGCGGTGATCGGATGCTTGTGTCATTTTTGTACCAACCTCGCTGAACAGTGTTCCGGGGCGCATTCCCAATAACGTCCCAGGACCCTGTACTCGCTTTTAAAATTGTTATCCCGGCGGCGCGAGCGCCGCGTTCATTCACTCAGTTCTTTATCTTTCCACTGCACCGCCACGGCATTGCTGTAGCGCGTATCCACCCGCGTCACCCGCTCCAGGTGGGGAGCCAGGACGCCCCGACTCAAGCTGAGAAAACGATTCACCCTCTCCAGCAGTTCATCGTGCCCCAGGTGCAGTTCAATGCCGGAGACCAGTTCCAGGTGCCATCCGGCCAGGTCGTCAAAAGACAACCGCTTAACTTCCATATCCCGCGTGGTCAGTAACCGCGCAAGTGCCTGGTATTGCGCCATGATGCGCTCCACCAGCTCCTCGTCACCCGCCAGCTCCGGCAGGCGACCTGTCTGCATCTGTTCGGGCCGCGGCAGCAGGTGACCACTGGCCACGAGCAGCCGCTCGCCACCCCAGGACGCCAGCGGTGTGGCCTCCTCGATTTCTATTTCCACTCCACGGGGCCAGCGTCGGCTGACCGACGCCCGGTCGATCCATGGGTGCTCCAGCAGCGCCGCGCGCATGCCCCTGATATCCAGGGCAAAAAAGCCGCGCTGCAGGAACGGCAACATCAGTTCCTCTACCTGTTCCCGCGTCACCGCCCGGAAGGGCGCCCTGACACGGACATGCTCCAGCGCGTCGACCCGGCTCAGCTCCTGCACCGGCAGGCGCTGCCAGCTCCACACCGCACCGTATGCCAGTGCGGTAACTGTTCCCAGCGCAAGCAGCATTGCCAGGGCAGGCAACAGTCGAAGCGAGGAACGCTGCTCATCATCCCGTCGCCGGGCACCGCGCTGGGCCTTTGTCTTACGGCCGGATTGGGCTTTCTTCTTCAGTTTCGGTGCTGCACTCCGCACCGCACCCCGCGCCGCGCTCTTCGCCTTTGTCGACTTAGCCCTGGTCCGAGTCATCGCCAAGCCGCCACGTTGCCAGTTGCTGCGCCAGGGCCCCGACATTGCCGGCACCCTGGGTCAGTACGATGTCGCCCGGCTCCAGCAGGTCCGCCAGTACCGGCGGTACCTGTTCGATGGACTCGACAAAAATCGGGTCCACCTGTCCGCGGTTGCGCAGGCTGCGAGCCAGGGTACGACCGTCGGCACCTGGAATGGGCGTCTCACCCGCACTGTAAACATCCAGCAGCACCAGCTTGTCGACCTTCGACAGGACCTGTACGAAATCCTCGAACAGGTCGCGGGTGCGCGTGTAACGGTGCGGCTGGTAAATCATTACCAGGCGCCGGTCCGGCCAGCCATCGCGCACTGTCTGGATAGTGGCGGCCACTTCCCGCGGGTGGTGGCCGTAATCGTCCACCAGCATCACCTTTTCGGCTTCCGCGTCGTCGCTCACTGCGTAGTGACCGAAAATCTGGAAGCGGCGGCCTACCCCCTGGAACCCCTCCAGGCCCTGCTGGATCGATGCATCGCTGATGCCCTCCTCGGTTGCCACCGCAATGGCGGCCGTGGCATTCAGCACGTTGTGGATGCCGGGGGTGTTCACGCACACATCCAGTACACTGCCGTCCGGGCGCAGCACACTGAAATGGCTTCGCAGCGGCTCCTGCTTCACCCGGGTGATCCGGAAGTCGTTGCCCTCCTCGAAACCGTAGGTGGAGATCGGGCGCGACATCTGCGGTATCACTTCACGGATATTGGCATCGTCGCCGCAGACCACAGCCAGGCCATAGAACGGCAGGTTGTGGACGAAGTCGACAAAGATCTGCTTGACCTTCTCGAAATCGCCACCGTATGTCTCCATATGGTCGGCATCGATATTGGTGATCACGGTCACCATCGGCTGCAGGTGGATAAACGAGGCATCACTCTCGTCCGCCTCGGCTATCAGGTATTTGCTCTCTCCCAGCGCGGCGTTGGCCCCGGCGGCATTGACCAGGCCACCGATCACAAAGGTGGGATCCTTGTGATCCGCGGCAAAGATCGACGCAATCAGGCTGGTCGTGGTCGTTTTGCCGTGAGTCCCCGCCACGGCAATCCCATAGCGATACCGCATCAGCTCGCCGAGCATCTCCGCCCGGCGCACGACCGGGATCCGGTTTTCGCGCGCCGCTAGTAGTTCGGGGTTGTCCCCGTGCACTGCGGAGGAGTTCACCACCACATCCACGCCGCGAATATTGTCCGCGCTATGGCCGATGTGGATCACAACACCCAGTTTGCGCAGGCGCCCGGTCACATTCGATTCCTTCAGGTCGGAACCGGAGACCTCATAGCCCTGGTTGTGCAGCACCTCGGCGATACCGCTCATCCCTGCACCACCGATGCCGATAAAATGGATACGGCGTATCCGCCGCATGGTGGGCACACTGAAATTCTGTTGCTGTACCTGTTCGCCGGCCGACATATTCAATTTACCTCATCGCCCTTTGATTTCTTCTGCGCACGCCACCAGCACACGCTCGGTGGCGTCAGTCACCGCAACTTTACGTGCCGCCTGTGCCATGGCCACCAGTTTCTGCGGCTGCGCAAACAGCCCGCCCATAATCTCTGCCAGTTGTTCTGCGGTCAGGGTGTCCTGCTGTACCACCAACGCACCACCGGCCTGCTGTAACCACTCGCCATTTTTTGTCTGGTGGTCATCGATGGCGAATGGGAACGGCACCATGATCGCGCCCACGCCGGCTGCCGCCACCTCGGAAACGGTCAGCGCCCCCGCGCGGCAAACCACCAGGTCCGCATTGCCGTAGGCCGCCGCCATATCGCTGATAAAAGGCACCACCTCGGCTTCCACGCCGGCCTGCCTGTAGGCTTCACGCGCCAGGTCCAGATGCCTCTTACCCGCCTGGTGCACAATCCGCGGACGCTCTTCCGGTTGCAGCATCAGCACTGCCTGCGGCACCAGCTCATTGATGGCGACTGCTCCCAGGCTGCCGCCAAGAACCAGCAACCGCAGCGGGCGCTCACAGGCCACGCGCTCTTCCGGGGCCGGCAGGGCGACAATCTCCTCGCGCACCGGGTTGCCTACCTGCTCCGCGCCGCGCAGGCCACTGTCAAAAGCCTCGAGCACACGATTGGCGATCTTTGCCAGCAACCGGTTGGTGGTACCGGCCACGGCATTCTGCTCGTGGATAATCAGCGGTACCCGACAGAGTTTCGCTGCCACCCCGCCTGGTCCGGAGGCAAAACCGCCAAAGCCCAGCACTGCGTCTGGCTTTACCTTCCTGACCACTCCGCGCGCCTGCATGACTGCCCGCGAAACCTGCAGGGGCGCCTTGAGCAGGGCCAGCTTGCCCTTGCCCCGAATCCCCTCGACAGAAATCACGTTCAGCGGGATATCGGCTTCCGGAATCAGCTGCGACTCAATACCCCGCGCCGTACCAAGCCATTCGACGCGTGCACCGCGTTCGATCAGGGCGCGGGCCACCGCCAGTGCCGGAAACACATGGCCGCCGGTCCCGCCGGCCATTACCAGGAAGGTCCGGCCACTGAATGACAAATCAGTCGCTGTCATTACGCCGCCTCCCCTTTGATTTCCCGGTCACCCAATTGCAGCGGATTGAAAATCGGCAGGTGCCGGATCCTGCCCATCGCCGACTGTTCCTGCTCTTCATCCCCGCGCAGCTCTGCCTGGATTCGCAGGGCCAGCGCGAAGAGTGCACAGCACACCACCAGGCTGCTGCCGCCGGAGCTGACGAACGGCAGCGTCAGTCCCTTGGTGGGCAGCAGGCCCGAGGCCACGCCCATATTCACGAATGCCTGCCCCGCCAGCAGCACGGCGATACCGAATGCCAGCAGCGCGGCAAAAATCTTCTGCCGCTCCAGCGCTTGCCGAACCAGCCGCAACAGCGACAGCGTCATCAGGCTGAACAGGCCGATGACCACCATTCCGCCAAGCATGCCCCACTCTTCCGACAGGATGGCGAAAATAAAATCCGTGTGTGCTTCGGGCAGGTAGAACAGCTTCTGGACACTGTTACCCAGCCCAACGCCAAACCATTCGCCACGGCCAAAAGCGATTAGTGACTGGGTCAACTGGTAGCCACCGGCAAACTGGTCGCCCCACGGATCCAGGAATGTGGTCAGTCGCTGCAGCCGGTAAGGACTCAGCATCGCCAGCAGCGCCAGTGCGCTCGCCGCCAGGCCCACCAGCAGGAAGGTGTGCGGCAGGCGCGCACCGGCGAGAAATACCATCGCCAGTACTGTCCCGGAAATCACCACCACCGAACCAAAGTCCGGCTGCATCAACAACAGCAGTGCAACCAGGCCCAGGATGACCACCGGAATCATGAAGCTGCTCCAGTGGCGCAACTGCTGGTTGCGGCGCGTGAGGAAACTGGCGAAGAAAACCAGCAGGCAGAACTTCGCCACCTCGGCCGGCTGTACCGTGATCGGGCCGAATGCCAGCCAGCGGCGACTGCCGTTCACTTCGCGGCCCACGCCCGGCACCAGTACCGCCAGCAGCAACAGGCAGGAAAACAGCAACAGTGGCCAGGACAAACGCGACCACGCCGACAGGGATACCTGGCTCACCACGAGGGCCGCCACCGCGCCCAGGCCCAGGAACACCAGGTGGCGCTTCAGGAAATACCAGCCATCGCCGTACTGGTCCGCGGCGAATGCAATCGAAGCGGACCCCACCATAACCACGCCGATACTCACCAGCGCCAGGACGCAAAATGGCAACGCCCAGTCCAGGTTCAACTCTTTCTGCTCGACGGTCTGCGGAGTCCGGCTCATGCCACGCCCCCCGCCTGCCCTTCCAGCAGTGCGTTCACCGCGCGGCGGAAATCCTCACCGCGGGCTTCAAAATTGCGGTACATGTCGAAACTGGCACAGGCCGGCGACAGCAATACGTAGTCACCCGGCTGCGCCAGTCGGCCAGCAGCAGTAACAGCTTCGTCCATATTCGCGGCCGACTCGGCATCTACCCGGCCACGGAATGCCTCGGCAATGCGCTTCCCATCGACGCCGATGGTCACCAGCGCCCGCAATGTCCCCGCCGACTCCGCCAGCGGGGAAAAGTCTGCACCCTTGCCTTCACCGCCAGCAATCAGGACGATCCTGCGACTGCCACTGGCAAGCCCGTCGAGGGCGGCGCGGGTCGCGCCCACGTTGGTGCCCTTGGAGTCATTTACATAAGTCACGCCATCCACGTCGGCCACTCGCTCACAGCGGTGCGGCAGCCCGCGGAAATGCCCGAGGACCGCCAGCATCGCCTTCATCGGCAACCCTACAGCGCTGCCCAGCGCCAGCGCTGCCAGGGCATTGGCGGTGTTGTGACTACCCACCATCGCCAGCTCACTCATCGGCAGCAGTTTTTCCTGGCCCCGCGCCAGCCACACGCTGGCGGAATCACCGGCACCATCCGGCAGCAGGCCGAACTGCCCCAGGTCAGGGCGGTCGAGCCCGAAACTCCACTCGCGGCTATCGCGGGACAGCGGGCCGCGTGTCAGCGGGTCGGCGCGGTTGATCACCAGTTGTTTCGCATGCCGATAGATTCGCTGCTTGGCGCGATGATAGGCAGCCATATCCGCATAGCGGTCCATATGGTCCGCGCTGAGGTTGAGTATGGTCGCCACATCAGCTGCCAGCGAAAATGTGGTTTCCAGCTGGAAGCTGGAAAGCTCCAGCACAAACAGCTCCGGCAGCCCTGCCTCGCCTTCTTCGGGCACCAGTAAATCCAGTACCGGTACGCCGATATTTCCGCCCACGCGCACTGCGACACCAGCCTGCTCCGCCATCATGCCGACCAGGGTTGTGACCGTGCTCTTGCCGTTCGAACCGGTAATGGCGACCACCTTCGGCGGCTGCTCAAGTGCCGCCAGTTCCCGCGCAAACAATTCGATATCACCGATCACCGGGATACCTGCGGCGGTTGCCCGCTGCAGTGCCGGCTCGGCCAGGGCCACACCGGGGCTGGCCACGATTTCGCTCGCGGCCAGCAGGGTCTCGGGGTTCAGCTCGCCGGTCTCCACCGGAACATCCGGGAAGGTCGCCCGGAACTCTTCCAGGCCCGGCGGCTCGCTGCGGCTGTCCACCACCACGGGGGAAAAACCGGTACGCAGCAGGTAGCGCACCACCGATTGACCGGTAGCGCCCATGCCGATTACCACTTTTTTCTCCGAGGTTGCGATCAGCGTCATAATTCTCTCAGCGCACTGTCCGTATTCAGCGCAGTTTCAAAGTCGCCAGGCCGGCGAGTACCAGCACCACCGTGATGATCCAGAAACGCACGATCACGCGCGGTTCGGGCCAGCCTTTCAGTTCAAAGTGGTGATGCAGAGGTGCCATGCGGAAAATGCGCTTGCCGGTGAGCTTGAACGAGGCCACCTGCAGGATTACCGATACCGTCTCCATCACAAACACGCCGCCCATGATGAACAGTACAATCTCATGCCGGGTGATCACCGCAATCACACCCAGTGCCGCACCCAGGGCCAGCGCACCCACATCGCCCATGAAAACCTGTGCCGGGTAAGTGTTGAACCACAGAAACCCGAGGCCTGCGCCACCCAGTGCGGCGCAGAACACCGCCAGTTCACCGGCACCACTGATCGAGGGAATATGCAGGTACTCGGCAAACTCCACATGGCCGCAGAGGTAGGCGATGACACCCAATGCGCCCCCCACCATCACCGTGGGCATGATCGCCAGTCCATCCAGGCCGTCGGTCAGGTTTACCGCATTACTGGTTCCCACAATCACGAAATAGGTCAGGGCGATAAAGAACACCGGCCCCAGGTCAAAAATCACGTCCTTGAAAAAGGGCACAAAAAACTGTGTCTCCGCAGGACTGGTAGCACTGAAATACAGGTAGATGGCGGCCCCCAGGCCGGCCACCGACTGCCAGAAGTATTTCCAGCGCGCGATCAGCCCGCGCGGGTTCTTTTCCACCACCTTCTTGTAGTCATCGACAAACCCGACAGCACCAAAGACAAAGGTCACCAGCAACACCACCCACACATAGCGGTTGCTGAGGTCGGACCAGAGCAGTGCGCCGGTAAAGATCGCGGCGAGGATCAGGGTTCCGCCCATGGTCGGGGTACCGGATTTGCTCAGGTGCGTCTGCGGGCCATCATCGCGCACAGCCTGGCCCACCTGCAGGCGGTTAAGCCAGGTAATCATGCGCGGCCCCACCAGCAGTGCCATACCCAGCGCAGTGAGCGCACCCAGGATTGCCCGCACGGTGAGGTAGTTGAACACCGCAAAGGCGCTCACGTGTTGCTGTAAAAGTTCTGCCAGCCAGAGCAGCATCAGTTATCCCCTTTCTCGTTCCCGGTCTGTGTCAGAGCCCGTACCACCTCTTCCATACGGGCACTGCGGGAACCCTTTACCAGCACCGTGGTGTCTTCGGTCAGATCCCTCTCCAGAGCCGCGACCAGACGCGCGCGCTCGGAAAAATTATGTGCGCTGCCGTCCCGGGCAGACGCGAATGCTTCTGTGGCTGCCGCACCCAGCGGGCCAAAGGTATAAAGTCCGTCGAGGCCGCGCTCCGCTGCCAGCTCCCCGACTTCACGGTGCATCGCCTCGGCATCGGCACCCAGCTCGGCCATATCACCCAGCACCAGGATCTTCCTGCCCGGCCGCTGGGCCAGCAGGTCGATCGCGGCCGCCACCGAGCCGGGGTTGGCGTTGTAGCTGTCGTCGATCACGGTCACGCCGGCGTGGCCGCGCAACATCTGCAGGCGTCCGGATACGCCACCGGCCTGCGCCAGTCCCGCCGCAATCTCTGCTGCAGGGATACCGGCGGCAAATGCACACCCAGCCGCCACCAGGGCGTTATGTACGTTGTGCTCGCCCATCAACTGCAGCTCAACCCGGTGTGCAACGCCCTCGATTACCAGGTCGAAGGACGGGCAGGCATCGGCGCCCACCTCGATATTGCCGGCAAAAATTGCGCAGTCCTTGCCCAGGCCAACGCTGAGGGTCTCCACGTCATCCGGCATATTGCGCAGCCAGTAATCGGCAAAGTCATCGTCGGCGTTAATCACCGCGGTGCTGCCCGGCTCGAGGCTGGTATAGATCTGGCCCTTGGCCGCGGCAATGCCGGCCACAGAGCCGAAACCCTCGACGTGCGCCGGCTTGACGTTGTTCACCGCCGTTACCTGCGGCAGGCCAATACTGCACAGGTAGCCGATATCGTCGGGACCATTGGCCCCCATCTCGAGAATCAGCACATCGTGCTCGGGTCCCAGCCCGAACAGGGTCATGGGCACCCCAAACTGGTTATTCAGGTTGCCCTGCGTCACGCAGGGCGTATGCCGCTGGCCAAAGATCGCCGCCAGCATCTGCTTGACTGTGGTCTTGCCGCAGGAGCCGGTAATTGCCACCACCGGGCCATGGAACTGTTCGCGGCACAGGCGACCGATATGGCCCAGCGCCACCGTGGTGTCCCCGACGATCCACTGCGGCAGGTTGCAACCCTCGATACGATGCTCGACGACCAGGCCCAGCACCTTGCCCTCCAGGTCGGCGACAAAATCATGTGCATCGAAGCTCTCGCCCACCAGCGCCACAAAAATCGCGTCGCTGTCGAGCTTGCGGGTATCGGTGCACACGCGATCGAATTCCACCGAGCCGTTGACCAGCTCGCCGCCGAAGCGCTGCTGCAGTTGTTGCAGGGTCAGCGGTGCGATCACGATGCCTCCCCGGCGCTACCGGCCATCCGCGCCTGCAGCGCATGCGCAGACTGCTCGCGGTCACAGAAATGTATCTTTTCGCTACCGATAATCTGGTAGTCCTCGTGCCCCTTGCCGGCAATCAGGACGATATCGCCGGGCGCCGCCGCACTGACCGCACGGCTGATGGCCGCGGCCCGGTCCACTTCCACCTCGATATTGCTCGCCGCTCCCTCGAGGATGTCGTCAATGATCTTCTGTGGATTCTCACTGCGCGGGTTGTCACTGGTGACAATGGCTCGGTCCGCCATCTCAGAGGCAATACGGCCCATGGGTGCGCGCTTGCCGGTATCGCGGTCACCGCCGCAACCAAACACACACCACAGTTTGCCGCGACAGTAGGGGCGCGCGGCTGCCAGCGCTGCACGCAGCGCTTCCGGGGTGTGGGCATAGTCCACCAGGACGCTGACATCGGCCTCGCCGGATACCACCCGCTCCATACGACCGGGTACCGGTTGGATGGTCGGGAACGCCGCAAGAATCTCTTCCAGTGGTACGCCCGCCGAGGCCACCGCGGCCACCACAGCCAGGGCGTTGTGGATATTGAAGTCGCCGATCAGCGGGGCCTTCAGTTCGCCACTGCCCCAGGGGGTGGTGAGCTGCACGGAAAAACCGCCCTCGTCGCGACGCAGGTCGGTGACATGCAGGTCGCCCTGCTGCAGGCCGTAGCTGACCACCCGCAGGTTGCGCAGCTTGCAGCGTTCGATCAACTGCGCACCGAACGGATCGTCGATATTGATCACACCGCGCTTGAGCTTGGGCAGGCCGAACAGCTTCTCTTTTGCCGCCCCGTACGCTGCCATATTGCCGTGGTAGTCCAGGTGATCGCGGGACAGGTTGGTAAAGATCGCGGTATCGAACACCAGCCCGTGCACCCGACCCTGGGCCAGGGCGTGTGATGAAACCTCCATTGCCGCGGCGCGCACGCCGTCATCGCGGAAGCCGGCGTAATCCGCCTGCAGGCGCACCGGGTCCGGCGTGGTCAGCCCGGTTTCCTCCAGCTGGATCTCACCATCCTGCCAGATGCCGTTGCCGATAGTGCCCATCACTGCGGCCTTGCCGAAGTGGCGCGCCAGCAACTGTGCGGTCAGGTAGGCGCAGGTGGACTTGCCGTTGGTACCGGTAACACCCACCAGGTACATGGACTCGGTCGGGTGTTCGTAGAATCGCGCAGCGATTTCGCCGACGCGTTTGCCCAGGCCCGGCACATAGGCCACCTCAACACCGTCACGGGTCTCGGTGCGCAGGGTGTCGCCATCGGCCAGTACGGCAGCGGCACCGTCGGCAATAGCACTGTCGATAAACTCGCGCCCGTCGGCCACGCTGCCCCGCAGCGCCATGAACAGGTCACCTTTCTTGACCGCACGGCTGTCCAGCGCCACACCACTGACCGCCACATCGGGAATGCCCGCATAGCCCGGTACCAGCTGCTGCAGTGAAACTTTCCTGCCTGTCTGCTTTTCTGTTTGCCTGCGCTGACTCACGATTTATTACCTCTCTCGCCCAACTGCACAGCGAGCTGCCGTTCAGCCGATTCAATCTCTTCCGGCGGCACCTGCAACAGGCGCATGGCGCCGGCCATCACTTTGCCGAATACCGGCGCGGCCACTTCACCGCCGTAATATTTGGCGTGGCTGGGATCATCGATCACCACCACTGCCGCCAGCCGCGGCTGGTCCGCGGGAATAAACCCTGCGAATACCGAGCGGTAGCGATTGTCGACATAGCCATCGCTGCCCACCTTGTGCACCGTGCCGGTCTTGCCGGCCACGCGATAGCCATCCACTGCCGCCCGCTTGCCGGTGCCCTCGGCGCCGATTACCGTCTCCAGCATGGCGGTCACTTCCCGGGCCAGCGGCTCTTCCACGACCCGCTCCGGGGTGCTCTCGCCGGCGCCAGACAGAACGAGCGAAACCGGGCGCTTGAGCCCGGCGTTGGCCAGCACACTGTATGCCTGTGCCAGCTGCACCGCGTTCACCGTCAGGCCATAGCCAAAGGCGAAGTTGGCCCGTTCGATCGGGTGCCATCGACTGCGACTGGGCAGTACGCCCGCCGCCTCCCCCGGGAAACCGCTACCGACCGCTTCGCCCAATCCCAGGCGGTAAAAGAGTTCGCGCAGGGAGTTTGGTTCCAGATCCATCGCGATTTTCGTGATCCCCACCTGGCTCGACTTGGTAATGACACGGGTGAGGTCAATCTCGCCGTAGTTGACCGGATCCACCAGGGTCTTGCCCGGCAGGCGGATATAGCCCGGACTGGTATCGATCTTTGTGTGCGGCTGGTAGCGACCACTCTCGAGTGCCGCCAGTGCCGTGATCGGCTTCACGGTGGAACCCGGCTCAAACTGGTCGATCAGGGCGCGGTTACGCATCGCTGCCGATTTGACCCCGGCGCGGTCGTTCGGGTTGAACGAGGGCTGGTTGGCCATCGCCAGCACGTCGCCGCTGCGGGTGTCGAGGATCGCCATAAACCCAGATGCCGCGCCATTTTCAGTGACCGCACGCTTCAATTCACGATAGGCCAGATACTGCAGCCGCATATCGATGCTCAGACGCAAATCGCGCCCGGGACGGGCCTCGCGCTGGGTGGCCAGGTCCCGGACCACGCGGCCCTTCAGGTCCTTGACCACCTGCTGGCGCCCCGGTTCGCCGGTCAGCCAGTCGTTATAGGCGAGCTCCAGGCCCTCCTGGCCCCGATCGTCGATATTGGTGAAGCCCACCAACTGGGCCACCACCTCACCGGCCGGGTAGAAACGGCGGTACTCCTTCTTGCTGTAGACACCGGCAACATCCAGCGCCAGCACGTCATTGGCTTCCTCCGGCGCCAGGTGGCGACGCAGGTACATGAACTCCTTATTGCGGTACTTTTCCAGTCGCTTCGCCAGCGACGCCGGCTTCGCCCCCAGGGAGCGGGCCAGCCGGCGCAGCTCTTCAGCACTGGCCTCACGCAGCACCTGTGGGTTCGCCCACAGGCTATGTACCGGCGTGCTCACTGCCAGCAGCTCGCCGTTGCGATCCAGGATGGCGCCACGGTAGGCGGCAATTTCCTCGGTACGGATGGTGCGCTGGCGCCCCTGGTCCTGCAGGAAGCGGTAACCGCGCTCGGCCTCCGGCACCACCTGCAGGCGCGCCAGGTGCAGCACCAGCGCCAGCGCCAGCAGGCACAGCAGTACCGCCACCAGCGCGAAGCGCCAGCGGGCAATACCCGGCTGCGGTTGCTGTTTCTTCACTGCGCCCATGAGGCTCCCTGTACGCGTCGTTTATTATCTGGCCGGGTTTCCCGCCCAGGCGGCCCAGCTCTTCGGCCGGCTGTCGTTCGCGCCGGTCCATTGGTATTCAAGCTATTCAACGGGGACGATAATCCGCTCGCCGGCTTCCGGCGCCCGCATCCCCAGTTTGTCGCGCGCCTCGCGTTCGATCCGGCTGTAGGCCGACCAGGCGCCCCGCTCCAGGAGCAGCCGCTCCTGTTCATAGCGCAGTTCATCCCGCTGCTTCTGTGCCTGCACCAGTTCGGCGGTCAATGCGCGGCTGCTCTGGGTGGTGTGAACCACACCAAGGGCGGAGACCAGAGTCGCCACCCAGAGAAAAGCCACGATCAACATGCGCCGGTTATTCATCAGAGTTTCTCCGCCACGCGCATCACCGCACTGCGGGAGCGCACGTTTTCACCGACCTCCTGCGCTTCAGCCTTGACCGCCTTGCCCACCGCGCGCAGCGTCTTCTCGATTTCGCTGTCCATTACCGGCAGCCCTCTGGGCAACTGCGGGCCGCGCTCCTTATCCCGGATAAAGCGCTTCACCATCCGGTCCTCGAGCGAATGGAAGCTGATCACCACCAGGCGACCGCCGGGAGCCAGCAATTCCATCGCGCTATCCAGCACCCGTTTCAGGTCTTCCAGCTCCCCATTGATATGGATGCGAACCGCCTGGAACACCCGTGTGGCGGGATGCTTGCCCTTCTCCCATGCCGGGTTGGCCGCCTTTACTACCTCGGCCAGGTCCAGTGTGCGCTCAAACGGCTTCTCTTCACGCCGGCGCGCAATGGCCGCAGCCATCCGGCGGGCAAACCTTTCCTCACCATATTCGCGAAAAACCCGCGCCATTTCGGCTTCGGATTCACTGTTAACCCAGTCGGCAGCACTAAGCCCCCGACTGGTATCCATACGCATATCCAGCGGGCCATCCTGGACAAAACTGAAGCCCCGCTCGGCCTGGTCCAGCTGCGGCGAGGACACACCAAGGTCCAGCAGGATGCCGGTGACCTGCCCCTCGCGCCCGGCAACAGCCTCCGCCATATCGGCAAACGAGCCGTGCCAGATTGCAAAGCGGTCATCGCCGGCAAAGCGCTCACGCGCGAACTCCACTGCCTGTGGGTCCTTGTCGATACCCAGCAGCTGGCCGCGCTCATCCAGTTTTTCCAGGATCGCGGCGCTGTGCCCACCGCGACCGAAAGTGCCGTCGATGTAAAAGCCGCCCGGATCGGTGACCAGGGCGTCCACGGCCTCGCGTAACAACACACTGCGATGCAATTCTTGCGACACCCGGGTCTTCTCCTATCGGTTTACAGGGAAAGCGAGGCCATTTCCTCCGGCATCTCCCCCTCTCCTTCGCTATCGTCGAGCCAGGACATCCAGCCCTCTTCACTCCAGAGCTCCAGTTTCTTGCCCTGGCCTACCAGCATCAGTTTCTTTTCCAGCCCGGCGTATTCGCGCAGGGTGGGCGGAATCAGCACACGGCCATTGCCGTCCACCTGCAGCTCGCAGGCGTAACCGATCAACAGCCGCTGCGCGCGACGCGCCACTTTATTGAAACTGGAAAGGGATTCGATTTTGGGCAGGATTTCCTGCCACTGCGGCTCCGGGTAAACCAGCAGGCAGCGCTCCTCAGTGTGCGCGGTCACCACCATGCGCCCACCACAATCCTCCAGCAGCGTGTCCCTGACCCGCGCCGGAATCGCCAGACGCCCCTTGGCGTCCATATTGATTGCGTGGCTGCCTAAATACACTTTGGTTCCAAGTGCGCGGTCGAACCACCCGCGAATGCCCCGTTATTGCCGTTTATTTCTGGTGAAAATTTGCGCGCTTTTCATTCATCTGGTGTAAATACCCACTCACAAACACGAATAAACCACCAAAACCCACAAATTTCCACTTTTCTCCACCTTCGACACTATAAATCTGGCTTGCCTAAAGTCAAGGAAATCGAAAGTAAAACCCCCCGAAATGCCAGTAATTTCGCGGCCTGCAGCCATACCGCTTAAAAACCGCACAGTTTTTGGCGGCACATTTGCCCGATGGAGCAAGTACTTACTTTTTGCACTTAAGAGAACACTTTAAGTTCTCGTGATTAATTTCTGCTCCACCTCTCAGCACAAGGTTAGCGAACACTTACCCTCTTAAGACGAAGGAGCGCCGGCTTTCCGGATTAGGGGCGGAGATTCGACAAAGAAAAGAGAGAGTAATGACATTACTGGCGAATTTGACAGGATGCCGCCTCGCGAATCAGGACGGGTATGGGAACAGGCATGCACCGCGGAACGTGAATGGGCAATAATGCCCGTCAACTGAATGCGGAGATCCCCACAGATGAAATCTTTTATGTTCGGACTGGCCCTGTTATTTGCCTGCCTGGAGGCAGTCGCGGACGAAAGCTCGGGGCGTGTTTATCAACCAGTTACCGACACCATGGCACAGGTGGACCGGGCCCTGGCCCGCGCCAACGAGGAGGGCAAAACCGCTCTGATCGTCATGGGCGCCAACTGGTGCCACGACAGCCGTGCCCTGGCCACCCACCTGCAGGAGCCGTCGATCGCGCCGGAGCTGGAGCAGGAATTTGTCATCCAGTATGTGGATGTCGGCTACCTGGAGCGCAACTTTGACGTGAACCGCCGCTTCGGCCTGCCGGTGATCTTCGGCACCCCCAGCGCCCTGCTGGTGGATCCTGCGACCGGCAAGTTACTGAACCGGGACAGCGTCCATATCTGGGGCAACGCCGCCAGTTTCAGCGCCGGGGAAACCCGGGACAGGCTCCGGCGGCAGGCAACGGCGCCAGATAATTCCATCGAAACAGGGGGTCACTTGGCCGCCCTGCTTGAGGACATCGACAGTTTCGAACAACGGCAAGCCGGGCGTATTTACGCCGGCTTCAAGGTCGTTGGCCCGATGCTCGCTGCCTATAAAGAGGGGGAAGAGGCCGGCGAGTTCGAGCACTACTGGAAGCAACTCTACGAAATGCGCACCCGGCTGCCCCGGGACCTGCAGCGGCTGCGCCGCGAGGCCCGGCAACGGGTTGCCGACGGCGAGACAGATATCCAGCTCGACTTCCCGGTATACGCTGCATTCGACTGGGAGTGACTGACGTCCGGGTATCCGCAGCGAGCTCATCGTGACAGATTGGCCCACTAAACCAGGTCGCGGGGAATCTCCACATCCCAGTTTTCGGAGAAGACCCGCTTCTGCCCCTCATAGGCATCCAGCTGAGCGTGGATATTGAAGTGCGAAGGCGTCGACTCCAGCACGGTCCGCGTCACCGTCCGGACTTCCCAATTGTTCCGCCGATATCCCCACTCCCACAGGGTCTCCCCCTGGGGTGAGGAGTAGTCGTAGCCCCGGTAGCTGTACCACTCCAGGGCCTTGCGCTGCATCTCCACCCCCACCGGCTCGATATAAATCACGCCGTCGTCATTGATCACCTCCAGGGTGGAAACATCGGTCTCCAGGTCACGAACCACCCGCCACTTGTGCTGCCCGGCCTGGACTGTCCTGGTGGCGAGTGGTCGCGCACCTTCCGGGGGCAGGAAGACGATCTCACTATCCTCCGTATCCCGGCGCGGGCGTTCGGGCAATACCAGGCGGCTGGTACCCGTGAAGATTGTCAGCCGCACCGGTACGGGTGCGGGCCAGGCCAGGGGAAAGTAGGAGGTGGATATCGACACTCGCAGGCGGTTGCCGTCAGGAAATACATGCCCGATATCATTGAGGATCACCTTGACCCGGTAGCGCTTGCCCGGCTCCAGCGGGGTGGGCTCCGCTGAGCCATCGCGATGGGTGAGGTTCAGCAAGCCGTAGGTCACCCGGGTCACCTTGTCGTCAGGGGCAACATCCGACAGGCGCACCGCCACCATCGCCACCGGCCGGTCGGCGGCCAGCTCCAGTTCCACGACGGGCGACCCGAGGATCTCCAGAGGCCCGTCCAGCTGGGTGGAATCAAACACCAGCGCGCCCCCGTCCTCCTCGCGCTGGTCATGGGGAAGGTCCGGGGTGGCGGCGTAGGAACACCATTTTCCGGCGAACAGCCCGACTGACAGCGGCGACTGGATTGTCATCACCGCCTCGCCCACTTCCGATTCCTGCGGCTCCAGGGTACCGGGACTGGCCAGCGTCAGTATCCGCTCGCCAATATTTGGCGACGGCCATTGGGGCTCGCCCACCCAGCGACCGGGACGCTCCTGGTAAAAGGTGGTGGGAGGCTGGTGCTCCTGCATCCAGGCCCGGAGCATGGGCTCGCCCATGATCCCGGTCTCCTCCCCCTTCAGCCACTGGTCCCACCAGCGTTTGCACTCCTGCAGAAAACCGATCGCAGGGCCCGGCACCCCCTGGTGGGGATACTTGTGGCTCCAGGGCCCCACCAGCCCCAGGCGGGGCACCTGCAGGTTGGCCAGCAGGCGGAAAACCGCATTTGTATACCCGTCTGCCCAGCCGGATACCGCCATCACCGGGCACTGGATGGCACCCCAGTCCTCGCAGACGGAGCCATGCTGCCAGTAATCATCCCGGCGCTGGTGGCGCAGCCATTTCTCCAGCCACAGGCCACTGCCACGCAGGCGCTGGAACCACATCTCGCGCCAGCGCTCGCCCACCATTTCCGGGTCCGGCGGCAGGGAGTTGAAGGCGAACATGGTGGAAGCCCAGGAAAGGTTATCCCCCAGCAGGCAGCCGCCCATATGGTGGACGTCGTCGGCGTAGCGATCGTCGGTGGAGGCGACACTCACCACGGCTTTCAATTCAGGCGGGCGGAGCGCGGCGATCTGCAGGCCGTTAAAGCCGCCCCAGGAAATACCGATCATGCCAATATTGCCGTCGCACCAGTCCTGCTGCGCAATCCAGCGGATGATTTCCACCCCGTCGTCCAGCTCCCGCTGTAGGTACTCGTCCTCGAGCACACCCTCCGAATCCCCACTACCGCGAATATCCACACGCACACAGGCGTAGCCATTGCCGGCGAACCACGGGTGCATGATGTCATCGCGGGCCCGGGTGTTATCCCGCCGGCGGTAGGGAATAAACTCCAGGATGGCCGGTACCGGGGCAGATTCGGCATCCTCCGGCATCCAGATCCTCGCCGCCAGGTGAATACCGTCACTGATCGGTATCCAGGCGAGCTCGATTTCCCGAATGGGCCGCGGCAGGGGATCGATGATTTTCACGGATGCGCTCCCTTTTCGGCAGCCTGCGGTCCCGGCGGCGGACTGAACTCCAGTGGCAGCTTTTCCAGCAGTGCGCGATAGCGCGCCTCGAGCTCTTCGTGATTGCTGCCGCCCATAAAAATCACGGCAACCTCGTAGCTGTACACTTCATGCCCCCGGAGTTCCGAGAGCCGGTCGCCCAGCTCCACATCCACCTGGATGCGCGAGCCGGGGAACTCAGACTCCAGCGCCGCCAGCTCGGCATCAGTGGGTACCCGGGTGACAATGCCATCCTCGAAGCGCCGCAGCATAAACTTGGTGGCCGCGGGGTGCTCCCCCTCCCGGCGGAAAAAGTCCGGTTTCCGACCGAGGGCCACGTCCACCGCGACCTCGTGGTGAGAGGCGCCCACCACATCGGTAAACAGGGGGCAGTGTGACTTGGAGATGCGGGTGTTTACCTCCAGTAACCAGATGCGGTCACTGTCCTGATCCCAGAAGTACTCCACGTTAAAAGGCGTATCATCCAGGCCCAGTACGGGGATCACCCGCCCGGTAATATCCACCATCCGCTCGATGACGGGCTCCGGCAGGTCCGAGGGAAATTCATAGCGTGTGAGAGAAGAGCGCAGCGGCCCCTCGCGGATGGAATCCACGGTACCGTAAACCACCACCTCCCCGCCCTGGATATAGCCCTCCAGCGTGCACTGCCAGCCGTCGATGGGCTTTTCCAGTATGCAGTAGTGGGCGTCGATTTCCCGCGGGATATCCGCCGGGATCTCCGTGAGTCCCATCAGGTGTGCAAATGGCTCGCCGAAGCGGCGGATGCCCTGCCGTAGCCCTTCCAGCGCATGGTGCAGCTCGCGGGAATCCGCCACCCGGTAGACCAGCTGGGAGGAGAAGCCGATCACCGGTTTGATCCAGAATGGATAATCCAGTTCGACGTGATCTTCCGCATCGGGGGCGAACGGATCCAGGCTCTGGAAGGCGGGAATATGTTCCGGGATTACCTGTTGCTGGCGCAACCGGCTCCAGTACTTGTGATCCGCGATCAGCGTGGCGGCGAGCCCCGGCCCGGGCAGGCCATATTCCTGGCGGAACACCGCCAGCAATGCCGTGGTGGGAAAGTCCCAGTGACCGATAATGGCATCGACAGGAACGCCGGCCCCGGCCAGCTCCCGCCGTCCCTCCTCAATCATTTTCTCGATCGGGTAACTCTCGGGGTTGACCACCATGTCATACGGCAACAACCCGTGGAAGGTGTAGTTCCCAGCATCGCGAATGGTCTGCAACTGTCCCAGGTGGAAGTCATCCAGGCCGATAACAAAGACATGGGTGGTCATGCCTGCCCCGCACAGTTTGGTTATGGGTGCCGCAATGGGCCCTGAACTATGGAGACTAGCCGTTTTGTGCGGGGGCGATGCCCAATAGCGGCGCCGGAATGTTCCGGTTGGGGCTGGCAAGAGTGGGCAGCAGGGGTGAACAGGAAATCCGCCGCCTGCGCACGGTCGCACGCAGCTGCCACTAAAGACGGAACCGGGGAAGCGATGGAAACAAAAGGAATCACCGGCTGGCACGCCAGCCTGTTGACTCAACCATCCCGCCACCGACAGCACGGCGCGGGATGGAGGAAGGTAATCTGTCGAGCTGGCCTGTAAGCCGGGTTCTGTCGAGGACAATCATTCATCTGGGATGCCTGTCACCAGACACCTCAAGCGACCTACCCGCCCTCGGTGCGGGTCACACCTGTAGAGGGCCTATTTGGTCTTGCTCCGGACGGGGTTTACCATGCCACGGACTGTTACCAGCCGCGCGGTGCGCTCTTACCGCACCCTTTCACCCTTACCTGTGCTCCCGAAGGAGCCATCGGCGGTCTACTCTCTGCTGCACTTTCCGTAGGCTCGCGCCCCCCAGGCGTTACCTGGCGTCCCACCCTATGGAGCCCGGACTTTCCTCCATCCCCCCGAAGGGAAACAGCGATTGCCGGGCCAACTCGCGGCGAAGATTAATCTGGTGCAGGTGGCATTGCAAGGCTGCTGTGCGGGCAACCGCTGTGACCATTGGCCCTGCCCTTCCCCAGTTCGGTTCCCGAAGACATTGGCACTGTGGCAACAGGCGTTCATCGCGGTTTTACGGCTGTGCGCCTCACCAGAGAGCGATCAAACTTTACACAACAGAGTGGCTTTCAATATCCTAAGCGACTGGTTTATCGCGGCACCGGGCGCGCGATCATGCAGTTCTACAGGTTAATCAATTATGAGAATAAAAGTTCAAGGACTCGCCCTGTCGGCGCTGGTGCTCCTCTCCAGCCCGGGCCGGGCTGCCGAGGACCCCTATCTCTGGCTCGAGGACGTCGAGGGTGAGCGCGCGATCGAATGGGTCAAGCAACAGAACGCGGAGACCCGGGGCCGGCTGGCCGGGGGCGAGCTGTACCAGTCGCTGTATAAAGATGCCCTGGCGGCACTCAGCGCCGAAGACCGCCTGCCGGAAATCAGCCAGAAAGGCGAGTGGCTCTACGAGAACCACCACAGCAAGGACAACCCCCGTGGCCTGTATCGCCGGATCAAGGCCGACGCATTCGACCGGGGCAGCGAGAAATGGGAAACCGTGCTGGACATCGATGCCCTCTCCCGCGACGAGGGCAGGAAATGGGTCCTGAAGGGCATGACCTGTGAGGACGACGCCCAGACCCGCTGCCTGGTCTCCCTGTCCGCGGGTGGCGGCGATGCCGTCGAGCTGCGGGAATTCAACGCCCGTAAGAAGGCATTCATCAAGGGTGGCTTTTTCTCCCCCATGGCCAAGCAGTCCGCCGTCTGGGTCGACGCCGACCAGCTGCTGATTGCCACCGCCGGCGGCGAGCACGGCGCCACCAACTCCGGCTACGCCCGCACCGTCAAGCTGTGGCAACGCGGCAAGAGCCTCGACAATGCCCGCACGGTGCTTGAAGTCCCGGAGGAATCCGTATGGGTCAGCCCGGCCTCCGTCGGCACCGGCGAAGACAGCCTGATCCTGCTGGGCGAGGGCCTGGATTTCTGGCACCAGCGCAGCTTTGTGTTCCGCGATGGCAAGGCCGTTCCACTGCAGCTGCCGGAGAGCGCCGAGATCAAGGGCGCGCTGGGTGAACAGCTGGTAGTGAAGCTGAACAGGGACTGGAAAGTCGAAGACAGGACCTGGCCGCTCGGCAGCCTGGTACTGGTTACCCTGGAGTCCCTGCTGGATGGCGCCACCACAGTCGCACCGCTGGTCATGCCCGGTAAGAGCGAAGTAATCGATTCTGTCGTGGTATCCGCGGCCGGCGTGCTGGTGACCATGCTGGACGACGTGAAAGGACGGGCATATTTCTACCGGCAGGATGACAAGGGCTTTACCCGCACCCCCATTGAAGTGCCCGACAACGGCCAGCTGTCCATCGCCGCCTACGACGAGGAAAGCGGCAACGCCTACCTGAGCTGGCAGAATTTTGTCACCCCGCCCACGCTGTATCGTTACCACCCGGCAGCCGGCGAACTGGACCGCATCCTGGTGCAGTCACCGACCTTTGACGGCAGCAAGTTCAAGATCGAGCAGTATTTCGCCGAATCCCGCGACGGCACTCGCGTGCCCTATTTCGTGGTGATGCCGAAAGATATCGAGCTGGATGCCGATAACCCCACCCACATCTTCTCCTACGGCGGCTTCCGCAATGCCCTGCTGCCGTCCTATTCCGGCTCCTACGAGCCGCTGAACGGCGCCTACGGCAAGCTGTGGCTGGAGCGCGGCGGGGTCTATGTACTGGCGAACATCCGTGGCGGCGGTGAGTATGGCCCGGCCTGGCATGCGGCCGCATTGCGTGAAAACCGGACGAAGTCCTTCGAGGATTTCGCCGCGGTTGCCGAGGACCTGATCGAGCGCCGCATCACCCGGCCCCAGCGCCTCAGCATCGAGGGCCGCAGCAATGGCGGGCTGTTGGTGGGCGCCAGCATGACGCGCCGGCCGGACCTCTTCAATGCCGTGATCTGCGGCGTACCGCTGCTGGATATGAAGCGCTACCACAAGCTGCTGGCGGGCGCCTCCTGGATGGGGGAGTACGGCAACCCGGACACCGACGACTGGGACTTCATCAAGGAGTACTCGCCCTACCAGAACCTGGAGCCCGGCACCGAGTATCCCTCCGTGTTCTTCTTCACCTCCACCCGCGATGACCGCGTACACCCGGGCCACGCCCGCAAGATGGCGGCGCGGATGAAGGCCATGGGCCAGGACGTGGAGTACTTCGAGAACCTGGAGGGTGGGCACAAGGGCAGCGCCACCAATGAACAGCTGGCCCACCGGGTAGCGCTGATGTTCGCGCACCTGTGGACCTCGCTGGAGCCGAAACCGAAGCGCGAGGGCTGAGCCGGCCATCGCTCGTAACTCCCTGCACCGGGCTCGCCGATGTTTTCGGCGGGCCCGGGTTATTTGCGGGACAGGCTCCAGTTGTACAGCACCTTCTTGTTGACTCCGGTGATCTCCGCGGCCACTGCCGCGGCGCGTTTGGGCGGCAGCTCCCCCAGCAGCAGGCCCATGACACGCTCCGCCTCGCTGTCCAGTTCGTCGGCTTTGCGCTTCTCAGCCCCGCGGACCATCAACACGATCTCACCGCGCTGCTGGTTGCTGTCCGCCCGTACCCAGGCCGCCAGCTCCGCCAGCGGCGCCAGGTGGAAGGTCTCGAAAGCCTTGGTCAGCTCACGGGCAATCACCGCCTCGCGCTCATCGCCAAAGGCCTCCGCCATGGCGTCGAGGGTATCGGCCACCCGGTGCGGGGCCTCGTAGAACACCATGGTGCGCTCCTCCCCGGCCAGCTGCTCCAGCGCCCGCGCGCGGGCACCGGACTTGGCCGGCAGGAAGCCCTCGAACGTGAAGCGGTCGCTGGGTAGGCCGGCGGCGCTCAGGGCGGCGACAAAGGCGCAGGCCCCGGGTACCGGCACCACGCGGATACCCCGGGAACGTGCCTCGCGCACCAACCGGTAGCCCGGGTCGGAAATCAGCGGCGTGCCCGCATCTGAAATGAGCGCTACCGTCTCGCCCGCCTCCAGGCGCTCGAGGATACGGGCAGTGCGCTGGTCGTCCGAGTGGTCGTGATAGGCCACCAGGGGCGTATCGATATCGAAGTGGGAAAAAAGTCTCTGACTGTGACGCGTGTCCTCTGCCGCCACCAGATCGGCGCATTGTAGAACTTCAATCGCTCGCGGTACCATATCGGCCAGATTACCGATGGGTGTAGCGACCACGTAAAGCGCCTGATCCGGCCCCATAGCACACTCCATGATTCAAGATTTGTGGGAGAAATGTATGTCCGCCCTCAACCGGCGCACGCCCCCTGTTGTTACCAGGCTTGCCGCCAGTGTGCTGGCCCTGGCCCTGGCTGCCTGCCAGACCCCGACCCCGAAACCCGATACCGGGCTGGCCAGCGGGCCGGTGACCGCCGAAGCCAGTCGTGGCACGGCGATGGAAATGCTGCAAAGTGCCAGGGACATGGACGCGCCGCAGCGCGACCAGCAGACGGTCAAGGCTGCCGCCATTCTATACGGACTGGGCGACAATGCGACCGCCCAACAGGCCCTCGATGGGGTCGAGCCAAAAAACCTGGACGATGTGCAGTACGCGCAGTACGCCCACGTATACGGCAATGTGCTGGCCGCGCAGGATGAATTTTTCCGCGCCCTGGACCTGGCCACCGCACCGCGCCTGGATGGCAACTGGCTGCGCCTGCCGCCGGATACCTCCCTGCCCCTGCGCAACCTGCGGGCCCAGCTCTGGGGCCTGCTGGGTGATATCGACAGCGCCATCGAGGAGCGCCGCCAGATCGCGCACCTGGCCCGTACCCCCGAGGAGATCGCCGAGAACAACAACGGCTTCTGGCAGCTGCTCACCCAGCTGCCCTCCAGCGAGCTGCAGCAGCGTGCCAGCCAGAGCGCCAACCATATGATGCGCGGCTGGTACCAGCTGGCCCTGCTGGGCCGCAGCACCCAGACCGATGTGAGCGGCCAGCTGACGGAATTCAGCCGCTGGCGCCAGCAATGGCCGCGCCATACCGCCGCCATGTACCCGCCGCGGGCCATGCAGCTGCTGGAACGCCTGGCCGCACAGCGGCCCCAGCGCGTCGCGCTGCTGCTGCCACTGTCCGGGCAACTGGGCAGCGCCGGCCGCGCCATCCACGACGGCTTTATGGCCGCCTACTACACCGCGCTGGAAGCGGGAGCGCCCACCCCCGCGGTAGAGGTTTACGATACCGGCACCGCGCAGCCCTTCGACGAGGTCTACCAGGCCGCCGTTGACGCCGGTGCCGAGGTGATTGTGGGGCCGCTGGACAAGGGCAAGGTCGCCAACCTGCTGGCCACCGAGACCCTGCCGGTTACCACCCTGGCCCTCAACTACGGTGACAGTGGCCGCCTCACCGATGACCTGGTGCAGTTCGGCCTGGCGATCGAGGACGAGGCCCGCCAGGTGGCGCGCCATGCCTATCGCCAGGGCCACCGCCAGGCCCTGATCATGGCTTCCGACGCCGGCTGGGGACAGCGCGGCGCCCAGGCTTTCCAGGAGGAGTGGCAACGCCTGGGCGGGCTGGTCAGTGGTCGCAAGACGTTCCACGACAAGAGCAACTTCTCCAAGATGGTCAGTGATGCCCTGCTGATCTCCGACAGCACTGCGCGCGAGGCAGCCCTGCGCCGCACCCTGGCCGCGCCGCTGGAGTTCACCCCGCGCCGCCGGGACGATGCCGATATGCTGTTCCTGGCGGCACAGCCGGGCCAGGCACGCCAGATCAACCCGATGCTGACGTTCCACTACGCCAGTGACCTGCCGGTGTACGCCACGTCGCACGTCTTCGAGGGCAATATCAACCCGCAGCGCGACCGGGATATCAATGGTATCCAGTTCACTGCCCTGCCCTGGCTGTTCGAGGATGAGAACCGCACCAAGCAGAACATCGTCAGCCAGGCCGCACCGTCACCCGCGTTCGCACGGCTGTATGCCCTGGGCGCCGATGCCTTCCGCCTCTACCCGCGCCTGCCCATGCTGCGCGAGTTCCCGCAGCAGCGGGTTCACGGCCTGACCGGCGCGCTGCAACTGAGCGATGACGGCCGCATTGTGCGCGAGCAGATCTGGGCGCGGATGGATGAAGGTTCACCGGTACCGGTGACCACGGCCGGCGAACCGCTTGGCGAGGCCGGCAGCACAGGGATTGGCGGCGCCCAGTGAGCTTTTTTCGCCGCGGCGACGCCCCGGGCAGCATCGGCTCCCGGATGGAAGCGCACGCGGCACAGTTCCTGCAGAAGGCCGGATTGAAGGTTGCCACGCGCAACTTCCGCAGCCGCCGGGGCGAGATCGATATCGTCGCCTGGGATGGCGATACCCTGGTGTTCGTGGAGGTTCGCTACCGGCGCAACAGCCGCTTCGGCTCGGCCGGTGACTCGGTAGACCGCCGCAAGCAGCGCAAGCTGATGTCCGCCGCCGAGAGCTACCTGCAGGCCCATAAACTGGACTGTCCCTGTCGCTTCGATGTAGTGGCGATAGAGGGTGAGGACGGGCAGGTCGAATGGATTACCGGTGCTTTCGCCGGCGAGACAAGCTGAATAGTCAGCGGTAACGGCAGGGGCCGCTACCCGAGGAGATTACCCAGACGGGATCGATGGAACAGAGAGTTGTAACCCTTTTTCACCGCAGCCTCGAGGCAACCATGAACGGTGGCGAGATACTCGCCCCGCTGATCGCCGAGGCCAGCGATATGATCGTCCATACGCTGCTGGAAGAGCGCAAGCTGCTGATCTGTGGCAACGGTGTCAGCGGCGCGCTGGCACAGAGTTTCTGTGCCCAGCTGGTGGGCGGTTTCGAACGTGAGCGGCCGGGCCTGCCGGCCATCGCCCTGAGCGGTGACGCGGTCTCCCTGAGCACCGTGGCCCGCAATCATGGCCGCGCCGAGTCGTTTGCCCGCTCGGTGCGGGCACTGGGACAACCTGGTGACCTGCTGGTGATCGTCAGCAACGACGGGCGCGACTCCAACCTGGTGCAGGCCATGCGTGCCGCACGCGACCGTGATATGGGCATTCTCGCCCTGACCGGCGGCGACGGCGGGGACTGTGCGGCCCTGCTGGATAATCACGATATTGAACTGCGCGTGCCTTCCGAGGTCGCAGCGGAGGTGCACCAGGTACATCTGTTAACCATTTTCTGCCTGTGCGATCTCATCGACAGCAGTTTGTTCGGTGGCTACGAGGACTGAACCATGACCATCAAGCTTTTCAACCGCAACCTTAACCTGGCCCTTGTGCTGGTGCTCAGTACGGCTTTCGCCGGCTGCGCCTCGGTACTGGAAGCCACCAGCGACGGCCCCATCCAGCAGGATCCGGGCAAGCGCTCGCTGGGCACCTACATGGACGACCAGAAGATCGAGACCGTCACCACGGTCAATATCAACAAGGCGCACCCCGCCCTCAAGGAAGCCAACATCAACGTCAACGTGTTCAATGGCGTGGTGCTGCTGACCGGCCAGGTCAATGATCCGGAGATGCGCCTGCTGGCCGGGCGCACCGCACAGCAGGTGAAAAACGTGCGCCAGGTCTACAACGAAATCCAGGTTCGCGGCAATGTATCCCTGCTCGCCAGCAGCAGCGATGCCTGGCTCAGCACCAAGGTGCGCAGTGCCCTGCTCGCCGACAAGGAAGTGGACAGTGGCCGCATCAACGTCGTCACCGAAAACGGCGTGGTCTACCTGATGGGCCTGCTGACCCGTGCGGAGGCAGAAATGGCAGCGGACGTTACCCGCAGTATCGGCGGTGTCCAGAAGGTCGTGAAGGCTGTGGAGTACGTGGACTGAGGCGGTCTCCCGCACCGGCAGTGACCGGAGCCGCATAAAAAAACGGAGGCAGGGCCTCCGTTTTTTTATGCCTGGATTCAGTGCCTGCCACCCACCCCGCTGTCCCGCCACGGCCGGGCGGGACAGGGGCTGGTGCGCAGGGCCAGGTCAGACCCGCTCGATGGCAATGGCGGTCGCCTCGCCACCACCAATGCAGAGGCTGGCCACGCCCTTGTTGAGCCCGCGCTTCTCCAGCGCCCCCAGGAGGGTAACGATGATGCGCGCACCGCTGGCGCCCAGCGGATGGCCCAGGGCACAGGCGCCGCCATTCACATTGACCTTGTCGTGCGGCAGGCCGAGCTCCTTCATGGCCGACATGGTGACCACCGCGAACGCCTCATTGATCTCGAACAGGTCGACATCGCCGGTACTCCAGCCGGTTTTTTCCAGCAGTGCCTGCATGGCGCCCACCGGCGCAGTGGTGAACCACTCCGGCTCCTGGGCAAACTGGGTCTGGCCGCGCAGTACCGCCAGCGGCTTCAGGCCGCGGCGCTTCGCCTCGCTCTCGCGCATCAGCACCAGTGCCGCGGCACCATCGGAGATGGAGCTGGCATTGGCCGCAGTCACAGTGCCGTCCTTGCGGAACGCCGGCTTCAGCTGCGGAATCTTGTCCGGGCGGGCACTGCCCGGCCCCTCATCCACGCTGACCTCCACATCGCCACGGCGCGAGGAAATGGTGACCGGGGTAATCTCGCGCTCGAAAGCGCCCTCTTCAATCGCGGCATTGGCGCGCGCCAGGGATTCCAGGGCGAAATTGTCCTGTTCCTCGCGGGTGAATTCATACTTGTCCGCGGTGCACTCGGCGAAGTTGCCCATCAGCTGGCCGTCATAGGCGTTTTCCAGGCCGTCGAGGAACATGTGGTCCATTACCTTGCCGTGGCCCAGGCGCATGCCGCCGCGGGCCTTGGGCAGCAGGTAGGGGGCATTGCTCATGCTTTCCATGCCACCGGCCACCACCACACTGGCATCACCCACCAGCAGGGCATCGCGGGCCATCATCACGGTTTTCATACCCGAGCCGCATACCTTGTTCACGGTGCTGGTCGGGGTGCCCTCGGGAATACCGGCCCCCAGCGCCGCCTGTCGCGCCGGTGCCTGGCCCACGCCCGCGGGCAGTACACAGCCCATCAGCACCTCATCGACGTCGCTCCCGGAAATCCCGGCATCCGCCAGCGCCGCGCGGATCGCCGCGGACCCCAGTTGCGGAGCACTGAGTGCAGACAGGGCTCCCTGCATTGCGCCCATGGGCGTGCGCGCCATTCCGACAATGACCACTGGATCCGAATTTACATCACTCATACGCTGCTCCGATTCTGTGCCGGCGTCCTGGTACGCGCCGGCGATCTATTTATTGCGGCGGCATTATAACCGATCCGCGGGCCACTGCCGCCATGCGTCCCTGGTCGGGTCTCCCCCACCCGGTCACCACCCGGGTGAGCGCAGGATTGCGGCCTTGCTCAAGTCACCGGCAACCCGGGCCATGCTAGTATCGGCGCCACAAAAACCGCGATAACAATAGGATGACAAATGGAATTCTCGGGAATTTTCTGGATCGTGGCCATCGCCGCGCTGCTGTTCTACGTAATCAGCATCTACAACAAACTGGTTTCACTGAAAAACCGCTACCAGAACGCCTTTGCGCAGATCGAGGTGCAACTGAAACGCCGCTATGACCTGATCCCCAACCTGGTGGATACCGCCAAGGGCTACCTGAAGCATGAACGTGACACCCTGGAAGCGGTGATAAGTGCCCGCAATACGGCCCTCAGCGGCCTCAAGTCCGCCGCTGCGGACCCGGGCAACCCCAAGGCGATGGCTGACCTGGGGCACGCCGAGGGAGCCCTGGCCGGGGCGCTGGGCCGCCTGAACGTGGTCATGGAGGCCTATCCCGACCTCAAGGCCAACCAGAACATGATGCAGCTGAGCGAGGAGCTGACCAGCACGGAAAACAAGGTCGCCTTTGCCCGCCAGGCGTTCAACGATTCGGTCATGGCTTACAACATTTACCGCCAGAGCTTCCCGCCGGTTTTCTTTGCCGGCTTTTTCGGCCACCGGGACGACGCACGCCTGCTGGAGTTTGAAGACTCGGCAGAATTCCAGGCAGCGCCACGCGTGGAGTTTTAAATGAATTTTTTCGAGCAGCAGGACCGCGCGCGCCGCAACAGTACCCTGCTGGTGGGCCTGTTCGCCCTCGCCGTTTTCCTGCTGATTGCCATCACTACCCTGCTGGCAGCAGCGCTCACCGCCTACAGCCGCGGGCAGGATTTCAGCCTCGCCAGCGCGATACCGCAACTGGGCTGGGAAACCGTGGCGATGATCGCCCTGTCGATTCTCGCTGTTATCGGCCTCGGCAGCCTGTACAAGCTGCGCCAGCTCGCCGCCGGCGGCCAGGCCGTGGCGGAGTCCCTGGGCGGGCGCAAGATCAACCTCTCACCAGACGGTGTGGCAGAGCAACGGGCACTGAACGTGGTGGAGGAAATGGCCATCGCGTCCGGTACTCCGGTCCCGGATGTATATGTCATCGAGGACCCGGCCATCAATGCCTTTGCCGCCGGGATAAAACCCGCCGACGCGGTGATCGGACTGACCCGCGGCAGTATCGAGCGCCTCAGCCGGGCTGAACTGCAGGGAGTGGTAGCCCACGAGTTCAGCCACATCCTCAACGGCGACATGCGCCTCAACCTCCGTATTGTCGGCCTGCTGCACGGTATCCTGATCATCGGCCTGCTCGGCTACTGGCTGCTGCGGGGCTCTCACCTGGGCTCCACACGGGATAACCGCGGCCGCGCGGCGCTGCTGGGTATCGGCGCCGGGCTGATGGTGATTGGCTATACCGGCACCTTTTTCGGCAACCTGATCAAGGCTGCGGTCAGCCGCCAGCGGGAGTTCCTTGCCGACGCCTCCGCAGTGCAGTTCACCCGCGACAATACCGGCATCGCCGGGGCCCTGAAGAAAATCGGCGGCCACAGCGACAGCTCGACCCTGGCTTCCCGACAGGCTGCAGAATACAGCCATATGTACTTCGCCAGCGGGTTGCGTCGCTCTTTCGCGAACCTGTTCGCCACCCACCCCCCGCTACCGATACGTATCCGGCAGCTGGACCCGGCCTGGAATGGCCAGTTCCCCGCGGCTCCCGCAGCGCCCCCGCCGGCGGCGGTATCCTCACCACTGGCGGCCGGCATTGCCGGTGAGGCGCCACTGGAATCAGTGGCCGCGGCGGTGGATAACAGTATTGCCAATCCCGGCGAGGAACACACCGACTACGGCCGCCAGCTGCTGGCTGCGGTGCCCCCGGCCCTGCACGCCGCGGCCCACGATCCATTTGCCGCGCGGGCCGTGGTGTACCGCCTGATGCTCCACCGGGACCAGGCTCGGCGCGAGGAGCAGTGCCAGATGCTGCGCAAGCTCGCCCATCCCGCAGTAATGCGGGAAATGGACCGGCTGGAGGGGGATTTCAGCGCCATGCCGGAATGCTCACGACTGCCCCTGCTGGACCTCTGCGTGCCGGCCCTGCGGGGCCTCGTGCCCCAGCAGTACCAGGTTTTTAAACGCAACCTGATCAAGCTGCTGCGCAGTGACAACCGGGTCGACCTGTGGGAGTGGGCCCTCTACCGCTTGCTGATGCACGCCCTGGAGGACAGTCCGGACCGGCAGCGACTGGCTTCCGGGCCCCGCGCGCACCGGCACGCTGCGGGTTTCCTGCTCGCGGCCATGGCACATGCCGGCAACCCCGACTACCTGGAGGCCAAGCGGGCGTTCGAGGCGGGAATGAACGCGCTGCAACTGGAGCGCATCCCCCTGCCGGCGCGACGGGATATCACCCTCGCACGGCTGGACAAGGCCGTGGCCATCGCCGCGGGCGAGCGGCCCCTGCGCAAGCCCGCCCTGCTCAAGGCCATGGCTACAACCATGGCCCACGACGGCCTGATCGCAGCCGAGGAAATCGAGCTGCTGCGGGCGGTGGCGGACAGCCTGGACTGCCCGATGCCCCCCATCTGCCCGCAGGTGGTAGACCGGAGTCTCTCCAGGGGTGCGCCGGCCGGCGCCAGCGGCCGCCAGGCAACGCCGACAGGCTGAAACAGAAAAGCCGGCCCTGTGGCCGGCTTTTTTTATTCCCGTTAAACACCCGCAAATAACATTGGGCGGCATTCCCCGGTAGCTGCGGTACTCTCAAGAGGCGGCGCCAAGAGGCACTGCAGCTCACCCCGCTCGCATCGGTGTTCCGGCAGGTCAATTCTGGTAGATCGGTCCCACGCCCATACTCCAGAGAATCACGGACCCCACCCGCACTGTCACCAGCAGGACCAGCCCTACCGTCACCACCGATGTGGCGTACATAAACGACTGCTCTTTACTCAGGTTCATCAGTATGGGAATGCCCTCGTAGATCAGGTAGATCGAGTAGCAGGCGGCGAGCATGGTCACCCCCGCGTTTACCCACAGGTTGGGATAGAGCCCGATAAAGCCCACCAGGAAAATGGGTGTGGTGACGAAAACCGCAAGCGCCGTACCCTCGTAATGCCGGGTTTCCTCGTTACCCTCGACCATATATGTCTTTGCCATCCAGTTGATGAACTCGCCGAACAGGTAGACCCCGATCAGCATGGCCAGGTAGGTGAGAATGGCCAGGGTCGCGGCACTCGCCGGGGTGAGCTTGGCGACGTTATCCCCGACCCGGAAACCGAACTGGGTAACACCGATGTAACCGCTGATACAGGGAATCAGGGCGAGGAAGGGCACATGGCTGAGGAAAACCTGGGCAAAAGAGTGCTTGTCGGCACGGATTGCCTTCCACTCCTTGTCCGGGTTGGTGAGGATGCCGAGGGTATGACTCAGGATTCGCACGCTTCTTCTCCCTATTTCGCTTTTGCTAGCAGTATCGGGGGACAGCACCCGATTCACCAACACTTAAGAAGAATAGCACGCCAATTTTCCGCGGAGCCGATAGCGTCGAATACTAGCGGTGGGCACATACCCGGTTGCGACCGCCGCGCTTGGCCCGGTACAGGGCTTTGTCGGCCGCCGCCAGCACCTGGTCCGGAGCCCGCATCTCCCGGGATGCGGACGCCAGCCCCACGCTCACGGAAGTCTTGATCGCCTGGTTGCCGCCGCGCCCCCGCAGGCGCTTGCCTTTTGCCTTCTTGGCCGGCCGGCCGGCGCCACGGATACGCAAAGGATAGGCGGCAATTTTATCGCGCATCCGCTCCAGCGAGCGCTCGGCGCGCTCGCCATCACGGCCCCGGAACACCACCACAAATTCCTCGCCGCCATAACGGAACGCCCTGCCACCGCCGTACCGGGCAATCTTGCCCGCCACCATCCGCAGCGCCTGGTCCCCTACCTGGTGTCCATGGCGGTCATTGAGCTTCTTGAAGTGATCGATATCCACCACGGCGATACTGTAGTTGCGTCCCAGGGTTAGCAGGTAACGGCTGTAGGCGCGGCGCGAGGGGATACCGGTCAGCTCATCCCGGAAGGCCAGCTCGTATGCGCTGCGCAACGCCAGCAGGGCCAGCAGCAGCCCGGCACAGACCGCCAGGATCAACAGGGTACGGCTCCCACCACCCAGCACGTATACCGACAGGGCAAGGAGAATACAGGAGAGGAGGCCCAGGTTAACCGGGTCCCGGCGCACCATGGACACCGCTACACCCAGCAGTACAGCCAGCAGGAAAGCCAGGTCAGCCCAATTGAGCCCCGCCAGCCAGCCACCCGGCATGCCAGGTGACAGCCCGGAGACCAGTGCCGCCAGTGGCCTGGCCGATGAGAGGGCAGAGCTGCAACACTCGTACAGGGATACCAGCCCCAGGGCCTCGCCCGCCAGCACCGCCGTGAGCAACAGGCCAAAGCCGCTGAGCACGCTGCGATCACGCAGGCCCATAACAAGCGCGGTATTAAGAGACACCAGCGCCAGGCCGTGCACGGTCAACCATGGACGCGACGAGGCGGGCAGCTGCTCCAGCAGGATAAACCCTGCCAGTAACTGGCCCGCGACAAAGGCGAGCCGGCTGGATTTGAAATAGACGCCCAGCGCCAGCGCGGCTCCCAGCAACAACATCGCCAGCCGGGGCGCAAGGTCCAGGTCGATGGAAACGGGCTGGAAATAGAGCGCCGCAGCCAGGCCCAGGGCCAGTGCGGGCACCCAGCCCTGGCGGAATATATGCAGGATTTGCGATATCAACGGCATCGTCACTTCACAGTCCAACGGGGCTGCCGATTATAGGGATTGGTTCACGCGCCATCCGGCACTGGGTCGCAGACTGGAATGTGAGGGAGTCAGGCAGGCAGGGATATGGCCAATGGACCCGGAGGGGGGAACCGGTCGACAGCCGCGAACGGCTGCCGGCGGAATTACTTGACCACGCGCAGGGAGGGTTTTTTGGCGGATTTCTTGCCCAGGCTGGTGGGTGGCGTGGGCTCCGGCGGTTCGGGGGTTTCCTCAGCCTCGAACACCATGCCCTGCCCGTTCTCCCGTGCATAGATGCCCACCACAGCGCCCACAGGCACCTGGATGTCAGTGGGAACACCGCCGAAACGCGCATTGAAGCGGATTGCGTAGTTATCCATGGTCAGCCCGACCACGGCACTCTCGGAGATATTGAGTACTATCTGGCCATCTTCGTTGACGTGCTGCTGGGGCACCAGCACCCCGGAGAGATGGGTATCCACCAGGATGTAGGGCGTACAGCGGTTGTCGCTGATCCACTCGTAAAAGGCCCGCAGCACATACGGACGATTGGATGTCATGGCCGGTTTACTCAACGATCACCTCAACGCATTTCCCGTTCGAATTCGGTCAGGCTCTGCTGGAATGCCTCACGGGTAAACAGGCGATCCATATAGTCCAGCAACGGCTTGGCCTGCTTGGTCTTCGGCAGGCTGATTTCGAACTGCTCCAGGCGCCACAGCAGCGGGGCCATGCAACAGTCGACCAGGGAGAACTCTTCATTGAAGAAGAACGGCAGGTCGTTGAACAGCGGAGCGATACCTACCAGGCTGTCGCGCAATTCCTTGCGGGCCGCCGTCGCCTCTTTGCCCCCGGCCAGGATCTTGTCCACCAGCGGACACCAGTCCCGTTCGATACGATACATGATCTGGCGGCTCTGGGCGCGCGCCACGGGATAAACCGGCAGCAGTGGCGGGTGCGGGAAGCGCTCGTCCAGGTACTCCATCATGACCTTGGTTTCAAACAACACCAGGTCCCGGTCAACCAGGGTGGGCAGGGAGTTGTAGGGGTTGAGGTCCGCCAGCTCGGCCGGCTTGTCTTCCGGGTCCACATCGATGATATCGACAGAAACCCCTTTCTCCGCGAGCACGATACGCACGCGATGACTCAAATGACTACGACCATCGGAAAAGAAGGTCATGGAGGAGCGCTTGTTGGTGGGCACACCCATCTTGTAACTACCTCAAACTGGCGGCCGGCAATGCGCCGGCCGGGGATCCGAAAAACGAAAGGGTGATGGAGCAGCTCCACCACCCAGACACGGCGCCCGCTACTGGCTGGCGCCGGATAACTTTTGGCGATCGACCGCGGTTCAGTGCCCGATGTCTTTCCAGTACTCGCGGTTCAGCAACCAGGCGAACGCGAAGAACACGAGGATGAAGGCCAGCACATAGAAGCCCACGCGCTTGCGATCTTCCGCCATCGGCTCGGCGATGTACTCCATAAAGTTCACCAGGTCATACATGGCCTGGTCGAACTCCGCGTCGGTCATGGAACCCTTGACCTCGCCCACCTGCAGGCTGCCGCAGTCGGCATCCATGATCGGGTTACCCAGCTCATCGCGCACTACATGGCCGTGGTCACGCTTCGGACCCGGGGCGCATTCCGGCAGGCCCTGCAGCTCCATCAACACGTGCGGCATACCCACGTTCGGGAAAACCTTGTTGTTCACGCCGGTCGGGCGGCTGTCATCCTTGTAAAAACTGCGCAGGTAAGTGTAGAGCCATTCCGGGGAGCGGGACCGGGCCACCAGCGTCAGGTCGGGCGGCGCGGCGCCGAACCAGACCTTGGAATCCTCCGGCCGCATGGAGATCTTCATCAGGTCGCCGATCTTGTCGTCGCCCAGCACCAGGTTCTGCACCATCAGCTCATTGGGGATTTCCAGATCGCTGGCCACCCGCCCCCAGCGGGAAAAGTTGGCGCTGTGGCACCCCATGCAGTAGTTGACGAAATACTTGGCGCCGCGCTGCAGGGACGGCTTGTCCTGCAGGTCGATATTGATGTGGTCCAGCTCCACGGTGCTCTCCGCACCCACTGCCTTGATCGGCAGGAAGGCCAGCAGGAAGACCACCACGATACCCATAAACAGGACCCCGAACGTCTTCTCACCCGACGGGCTGGTAACCCGGGTCGGCGGCTCGCCGATGTGGTCGCGGCTGGTCAGCCACGGCAGCGCCGCGAACAGGCCAGCCAGGACCAGGGCTGAAATGCCCACGAACAGGCTCGCCTTGAAGTTGCTGACCGCCATCCACAGGAACAGCAGGCCGAAAATACCGCTCACCACCCAGGACGCCATGCTCTTGCGCTCGGTCGGGTTGGACCAGATAGGCATGGTGATGAAGTAAGCGAAGTAGAACAGCGTCGCTACCTGTGCCAGGAAGTTACGGCCCGGGGTCGGCGACTTCACACCCAGGTAACCCAGGATGATGAACACCGCGGCAAACACCAGCAGCAGCGCTTTCGGCAGCACGCCCTTGTAGCGGATGGAGCGCACAGGGCTCTTGTCCAGCCAGGGCAGCACGAACAGGATCGCAATCGCCGCGCCCATGGCCACCAGGCCCAGGAACTTGGCGGTCAGCGGGCCGATATCGATGGTTACTGCACGCAGGATGGCGTAGAAGGGCGTGAAGTACCATACCGGGGCAATATGCGCCGGGGTCTTCAGCGGGTTTGCCTCCTCAAAGTTGGCAAATTCCAGGAAGAAGCCGCCCATCTCCGGGAAGAAGAACACCACTACACAGAAGATAAACAGGAATACCGCAATACCCACCAGGTCGTGCACGGTGTAGTACGGGTGGAAGGCAACACCGTCTTTCGGCACGCCATTCTCGTCCTTCACCTTCTTGATATCGATACCGTCGGGGTTGTTGGACCCCACTTCGTGCAGCGCCAGGATGTGCAGCACTACCAGCAGCACCAGTACCAGCGGCAGCGCGATCACGTGCAGCGAGAAGAAGCGGGTCAGGGTGATACCGGAGATCAGGTAGTCACCACGAATCCACTGTACCAGGTCCTCACCAATCCCGGGGATGGCACCAAACAGGGACACGATCACCTGGGCACCCCAGTAGGACATCTGGCCCCACGGCAGCACGTAGCCCATGAAGGCCTCGGCCATCAGGACCAGGTAGATACACATACCGAAGATCCACACCAGCTCGCGCGGCGGCTTGTAAGAGCCGTACATCAGGGCGCGGAACATATGCAGGTAGACCACCACAAAGAAGGCGGATGCGCCGGTGGAGTGCAGGTAGCGGATCAGCCAGCCCCATTCCACGTCACGCATGATGTACTCGACGGAAGCGAAGGCGCCGTCAGCGGACGGGTTATAGCTCATCACCAGCCAGATGCCGGTCAGCAGCTGGTTGGCCAGCACCAGCATCGACAGGACGCCGAAGAAGTACCAGAGGTTGAAGTTCTTGGGCGCGTAATACTTGCCCATATGGGTATCCCAGGCGCGATAAATCGGCAGCCGCTGGTCTACCCAGTCACCCAATGCCGTTAGCCAGTTCATGCGCTGCCCTCCTGGTCCACACCGATTACGATCACATCATCATTTTCATAGGAGTAAGGCGGCACATCCAGGTTGGTCGGGGCCGGCACTCCCGTGTACACGCGACCAGCCATGTCGTACTTGGAGCCGTGGCACGGGCAGAAAAAGCCACCCAGCCAATCAGCACCGCCCAGGTCGGCGGCACCCACCTCGGGGCGGAACATCGGGGCACAGCCAAGGTGCGTGCAGAGTCCTACCAGCACCAGCAGCTGCGGTTTGATGGAACGACTCTTGGGATCGACGTATGCCGGCTGGTTGGACTCCTCAGAATCCGGGTCTCGCAGCATCGGCACAACCTTCTCCAGGTTCTGCAGGGCCTCCTCGCTGCGACGCACCACGTAGACCGGCTTACCACGCCACTCAACGGTGACCATCTGGCCCGGCTCGAGCTTGCTGACATTGTATTTAACCGGGGCGCCGGCCGCCTTGGCCTTGGCACTCGGATTCCAGGACTTAACAAATGGCACGGCAATTCCCACCGCCCCGGCACCACCTACTACAGAGGTGGCAGCGGTCAGGAAACGGCGCCGGCCTACGTTTACACCGTCATCACTCATGACGTAGTTCTCCCATCACAGCTTCTCCCCGGGGGAAGATTGGCTGACCCAAACCCAAAAAAGTTGTAGAAAAGGTCCCTTAAAGGTTCCCCCGGAAAGATTGCCCGGGCGGATTAACCCCAAAAATCAAGCGGATACAAATTCGCGCAATGTTAAAGAAAATGCCATTTTGATACAAGGTAAACACGGAAGGGAACGTCGGGCATCGCGTAGCGAACTGGCCACAAATTAACCAAAACCTGTGACAACTGGCCGACTCCCGCAGGAGACAGGAATAAAAAAGCCCGGCAGGAGCCGGGCTTGAAAAAGCAGATTAACGCTTGGAGAACTGCGGTCTCTTGCGCGCCTTGCGCAGACCCACTTTCTTCCGCTCTACCGCACGCGCATCGCGGGTTACGTAACCCTCTGCACGCAGCGGCTCACGCAGCGCCTCGTCGTACTGCATCAGTGCGCGGGTCAGGCCGTGACGGATAGCGCCCGCCTGGCCGAAGGAACCGCCGCCCTTCACAGTGACGTGGATATCAAATTTTTCCACCATATCGACCTTTTCCAGCGGCTGGCGCACGATCATGCGAGCCACTTCGCGGCCGAAATACTGGTCCAGGGTGCGACCGTTCACGGTGATTTTGCCTTCACCCTGCTCGATGAATACACGGGCAGTGGAGGTCTTCCGACGGCCGGTACCGTAATATTGAGTAGTTGCCATAAGAGTATTTCCGTTTAGATCGCCAGTTCAATCGGCTGTTGCGCCGCGTGAGGATGTTCGCTGCCTTTATACACTTTCAGCTTTTTGAACATCGCACGACCCAAAGGACCTTTCGGCAGCATGCCCTTGACGGCGCTCTGGATAGTGCGCTCGGGGGCTTTTTCGATCAGTTTCTCAAAGCTGATGGACTTGAGACCACCGGGGTAGCCGGAGTGGCTGTGGTAGATCTTGTCCTGCGCCTTGCGACCGGTCACGCGGACCTTTTCGGCGTTGATCACAATGATGTAATCACCGGTGTCCACGTGGGGCGTATACTCAGGCTTGTGCTTGCCGCGCAGACGGGTGGCGATCTCGGCGGAAATACGCCCGAGGGTCTTGTCCGCAGCGTCGACAATGTACCAGTCGCGAGTTACCGCTTCCGGCTTGGCACTGTAAGTCTTCATGTTATAAAACACCTGCATTGGGCCCCCGGAATGGAGGCCGTCCCACAAAAGAGCGCGAATACTACATAAGCGCCCGGGGCATTTCAAGGATTATCTGGGTGATTTTTAACCCGCCTGACATCAACTTAGCCTGGACGGTGGGGCCGCGCCAGATACTCCCGCGACTGCATCTCCAGCAGGCGGCTGACCGTGCGTTCAAACTCGAACCGCAGGTGCCGGCCCTGGTACAACTCCGCCACTGGCACCTCCGCCGAGATGACCATCTTGACACAGCGGTCATAAAACTCGTCCACCAGGTTGATAAAGCGGCGGGCCTGGTTCTCCATGCGCCCATCCATCCGGGGCACATTGGCCAGCAACACGCTGTGATACTCCCGCGCCAGCTCTATATAGTCGTTCTGTGAACGGGGTCCATCGCAGAGTTCCGCGAACTCGAACCAGGCCACATCATCCGCCTCCTTGCGCGCCACGATCGAGCGCCCCTCTATATCCAGTGCCTCGTACTCACGGATCTCGGCCCCCTCCACGATCAGGCTGGCAAAGCTCTCCTCCAGGCTCCGGTCCGCCTCCGCATCGAGGGGACAATGATACAGCTCGGCCCTCTCCAGCGCCCGCAGCCGGTAGTCGGTGCCGCCGTCCACATTCAGCACCCTGGTATGCCGCCGCAGCAGGTCGATGGCCGGCAGGAAGCGCGCCCGCTGCAGGCCATTGCGATACAGGCCCTCTGGCTCGATATTGGAGGTGGCCACCAGTGCCACCCCGCGCCGGAAAAGCGCGTCCAACAGGCTCGCCAGGATCATCGCGTCGGTAATATCGGACACGAAGAACTCGTCAAAGCAGAGAACCCGGGTACGCGCGGCGATACCGTCGGCCACCAGCTCCAGCGGGTTCTTCTCGCCATCGAGGCGCTTGAGCTCGCGATGCACCTCGCGCATAAAGCGATGGAAGTGCGTGCGCTGCTTCTCGGCAAAGGGCAGTGACTCGTAGAATGCGTCCATCAGGTAGGTCTTGCCGCGCCCTACCCCACCCCAGAAATAGAGGCCGGTTTCCGGCTCGCGCGCGGGCCGCTGCCACAACCCTTGCAGGCGCTGCCACAGCCCCTGCGCCTGCCGCTCAGAACACAGTCGCTCATAGAGGTCCTGCAGTTCCTCGACAGCGGCTTCCTGCGCAGGATCGGCGACAAAATCCGGTCGCTGCAGGTCCCGCTGGTAACGCTCGATCGGCGAGAGCCGTGATGGCCGCTGGGTAGAGATGTCGGCAGGCATGGTTCGATGTTGGACCCTGGGTGGTTGCGAGGGGCGCCACTTTACCAAAATACGCGCAATCCCGCCTAGCGCGGGGACGACCGAGCAGCTGGACCCGATACGGGCTGACCAGCCGGCCATTATTTCCAAATCGCCCCGACGCCAGCGCCTGAATTGCGTATACTAGGCCCTGGACGGCGCCACGGACGGCGCAGACATTCGCAATCCGGGAGACTGTATTCGTGCACTCTACATCCATTCTTATTCTGGTCGGGATTCTGGGACTGGCGCTGGGCGCGCTGCTGGCATTTCTCGCCACCCGCAACCGCGGCGGTATCGACCGCACCCAGGAACTGGAGCTGCGCCTGAAGGAGTCCAACCGCAAGCTCGAGGACTTCCAGCTGCAGGTCAACGAACACTTTGACCAGACTGCCCAGCTGGTTCACAACCTCACCGAGAGCTACCGCGAGGTGCACGAGTACCTGGCGAACAGCGCCATGCGCCTCTCCAGCCAGGATATCGGCCGGCAGATGCTGGAGGCCGGTAGCGGAAAGCTGAGCGAAAACGACGAGAGCCTCAAGAGCGTCGAGCCCCCCCGGGACTGGGCCCCGAAAGAGCCCGGCGCCAAGGGCACCCTGGCCGAGGATTACGGCCTGGACAGGGACCAGCACGAGCGCTCCGAGAGCGTGGCCAATCGCTAACCGGCTCCCTGGCCGAAGAAAGCCAGGAAACAGCACGGCAAGGGCCGCGCGGCGGCAATAAAAAAGGGCGGGTATCAACCCGCCCTTTTTCGTTTCACCTTTCCCGGTCAGATGCTCTGGTAGTAATCCATCAGGATCTGGGCAACCTCCGGGCGGGAGAACTCCGGGGGCGGCGCAATGCCGTCACCCAGCATTTCACGCACCTTGGTGCCGGACAGCAGGATGAAGTCCTCCTTGGTGTGATCCGGCACGTCCCGCATCATCACCACCTTATTCAGCTTTTTTGAGTAGGCCGTGTGATCCGCGCGGAAGATTTCGATCTCCAGCGCCCCTTCCGGTACCTTCTCGTCGAAAATGGTCTGCGCATCGAAGGCGCCGTAATAGTCACCCACGCCGGCGTGGTCGCGGCCCACGATCAGGTGGCTGCAGCCACAGTTCTGGCGGAATACCGCGTGCAGCACAGCCTCCCGGGGCCCGGCATAGAGCATGTCAAAACCATAGCCGGTCACCATCACGGTGTTCGCGGGGAAGTACAGCTCGACCATCTTGCGGATTGACGCATCGCGTACCGGCGCCGGGATATCCCCGGGCTTCAGCTGGCCCAGCAGCATATGGATCAGCACACCATCGGCGTCCACCGACTCCAGGGCCATCTTGCACAGCTCCTCGTGGGCGCGGTGCATCGGGTTGCGGGTCTGGAATGCGACCACCTTGTTCCAGCCGCGCTCGGCGAACTCATGGCGAATCTCCACTGCAGTGCGGAAAGTATCCGGGAAGTCGCTCTGGAAGTAGCTGAAGTTCAGCACCTCGATTGGCCCGGAAATCAGCTTGCGCCCGGCGGACTTGAAGGTGGCCACCCCGGGATGCTTGTCATCCAGCGTGCCGTACACCTCCTCTACGATAGTATTGACCTGCTCGTCAGTGACGGTTTCGATGGCCTCCACATCCATGATCGCGACGACCGGATTACCTTCCACATTGGGGTCGCGCAGCGCAATTCGGGACGCGCCCTCAATGGCGCTGGTGTCCTGCACCATGTTGACCACCGGCACCGGCCAGAACAGGCCATCGGAGGTACGCAGGGACTTCGCCACGCTCAGGGTATCGGCCAGGTTCATATAGCCGTGCAGCGGGTTGAAGTAGCCGGCCCCCAGCATTACCGCATTGGCAGCTGCGGCTGAACTTACCACGATTGACGGCAGGGACTCCGCCTCGTGCATCAGCTGGTGGTGCCGTTCACTGTCGTAGACAAAGCGGGGCTGCAGCTCGACGCTGCCGTGGGGGCGAACCAGGGACATACGGGTCTCCGAAAGTTTATCGTTTCTTGCTAGTGGAATAATCAGGAGCACGCATTATACGGAATCCGGGCGTGTACCCAAGGGGCAGCGAATTTGCGGCACGCGATGAATCCGGGCGCCAAACCCGTATAATGGCCGCAAATTCAGGAGGCAAGAGTGTCCTTACAACGATTTCTGCAAGACTGGGCCATCCCCGCAGGCATCGGCCTGCTGCTGGCAGTGGGTGCCCTGCTGCTGTTCCCCCAGCTGCGTGATGGGGCATTCGGTCCCGAGCGGGACGAGTGGAGCGGCCCCGTGTCCTATGCCCGGGCGGTCAATAATGCCAGCCCGGCGGTGGTCAACATTTATACCCGCAGCGCCGTGCCCCAGCAGCGCCACCCGCTGCTGGACAACCCCGCCTTCCGCGCCCTGCTCGAGAGCACCGAGCTTCCCCACCAACTGCGGGACCGCATGCAGGCCAACCTGGGCTCCGGCGTTATCGTGAGCGAGGATGGCTATATCCTCACCAATCACCACGTGATCAACCAGGCCGAAGCGATCACCGTCTACCTGGCCGACGGGCGCGAGGCCCGCGCGGAACTGGTGGGCACCGAGCCAAACTTCGACCTCGCCGTGCTCAGGGTCGACCTCCCCGACCTGCGGACCATCGAGGTGGGCGACCCGGAACAGGCCCAGGTGGGCGATATTGTGCTGGCAATCGGCAACCCCTTTGGCGTCGGCCAGACTGTGACCCAGGGCATCATCAGCGCCACCGGCGCCCGCAACCTGACCAACTACGGCGCGGGCGGCTGGCTACAGAGCTTCCTGCAGACTGATGCGGCGGTAAACCCCGGCAATTCCGGCGGTGCCCTGGTGGATACCCGTGGCCGGCTGCTGGGCATCAACACATCGATCCTGGACAAGAGCGGCTACACCGGCGGTATCAGCTTTGCCATTCCCGCCAACATCGCCCTCAAGGTGATGGAGGACATCATCGAGTATGGCCGCGTGGTGCCGGGCTGGCTGGGGATCGAGGCCGCCGACCTGCGGCAGTTACCGCAGCTGGCCCCCACCCTCAAGCTGCCCCCGTCGACCGAGGGTATCGTGGTGCTCGCCATCTATAACGAGGGCCCGGCCTTCAAGGCCGGCCTGAAGCCCGGCGACGTGCTCACCCATATCAATGGCCTGCCACTCAATAACGGTATTCGCGGCCCGGCGACCATGTTCACCCTGCGCCCGGGCGACACGGTCACCATCAGCTACATCCGCAATGGCATCGAGTCGACCACCGAGGCTATCGTTGCAGAGCCGCCGAAGTCCCAGGGCGAGGACCCCGGCCAGGCAGCGCCACCGCCCACCCAGGAATAACAACCACAATGAGGACGCTAGCCATGCGTATATCCCTGATTCTCGCAATAGCAGTCACCACCCTCCTGGGCACACCGGCAATTGCCGACGATCGCGCCGCCCTGGATAAGCAGCTGGACAACTTCCTCGCCGCCACCCACAAGAAACAGGCACACCAGCGTTTCTGGGCGGAGGACCTGGTCTACACCAGTTCCAGCGGTGCCCGCTTCGGCAAGGAGACGATCCTGCAAGGATTCGAGGGACAGGAACAGCAACCGGCTACCGCCGCTTACCGGGCAGAGGATGTGGATATCCGGCTGTTCGGGGACACTGCTGTCGTGGCCTTCCGGCTGGTGGCCGAGGAAAGGGCGCAGCCCGATGCCGGTGACAAGCCAGGGGACAGCGCCCCGACCTCCTACTTCAACACCGGCACCTTCGTGAAACGTGATGGCGAATGGCGCGCCGTGGCGTGGCAGGCGACCAGGATCCCGGCACAGGAAGACTGACGCGGGTCAGTCCTTTACCCGGTACTCGGCCGAACGGGCATGGGCCTCCAGGCCCTCGCCGCGGGCCAGGGCCCCGGCTACGCGACCAAGCTGGTCGGCGCCTTCCGGGGAGCAGTGAATAATCGAGCTGCGCTTCTGGAAATCGTACACCCCCAGCGGCGAGGAAAACCGTGCAGTGCCACTGGTAGGCAGTACATGGTTGGGACCGGCACAGTAATCCCCCAATGCCTCGGCGGTGTGGCGCCCGAGGAAGATCGCCCCGGCATGGCGAATCTGCGGCAGGTAGCTTTCCGGATCCGCCACAGACACTTCCAGGTGCTCGGGGGCGATCCGGTTGGCCACCTCGATGGCCTGCTCAATCGAATCCACCGCGACCAGCGCACCGCGCCCCGCCAGCGATGTGGCAGCGATATCGCGGCGCGGCAATTCATCGAGCAGCTTTTCCAGTGAGGCCTCCACCGCACCAAGGAAACCCCGGTCGGGACTGAGCAGGATCGACTGCGCCTGCTCATCGTGCTCCGCCTGGGATAGCAGGTCCATGGCAATCCAGTCCGGGTCTGTCTGGCCGTCACAGATCACCAGGATTTCAGACGGGCCGGCAATCATATCGATTGCCACACGCCCGAAAACGGCCCGCTTGGCACTGGCAACGAAGATATTGCCCGGACCGACAATCTTGTCCACCCGCCCCACTGTCTCGGTACCATAGGCCAGCGCGGCCACCGCCTGGGCCCCGCCGATGGTGAAGACCCTGTCCACACCCGCAATCGCCGCTGCCGCCAGCACCAGGTCACTGACCTGGCCATCGGGCGCCGGCACCACCATGGTGACGGAATCCACACCGGCCACCCTGGCCGGCAGCGCATTCATGAGCACCGAGGAGGGGTAGCTGGCCTTGCCACCGGGCACATAGATACCCACACGCTCCATCGGCGTGATTTTCTGGCCCAGCACCGTGCCATCGGACTCTGTGTACTGCCAGGATTCCTGCCGCTGGCGCTCGTGGTAGGCACTCACGCGCTCCGCGGCCACCTCAAGGGCTCCGCGCTCGGCCGCGGATATTCTCTGCAGGGCTGCCTGCAGGGCCTCGGCGGACAGCACAAAACCCTTCGCGGATTGCAGGTCGCGGCGATCGAAACGGTTGGTATATTCGATCAGGGCGGCGTCGCCACGGGTGCGAACATCCTGCAGAATGGCAGCTACAGTCTGCTCGACAGCATCATCGGCAACCGATTCCCAGGCGAGCAGATCGTCGAGCTGCCGGTCGAAATCGGCACTTGCGGCATCCAGCCGGCGGATCAGGGCGCTGCTCATATCGGCCACCTCAGCTTGCATCCCGCGCGCTCACAGCGGCGGAGAGTTTCTCGATCAGGGCATTGATGGGGCTGTATTTCATTTTCATCGACGCCTTGTTCACGATCAGGCGACTGCTGATATCCGCGATCTTGTCCCGCGCCTCCAGGCCGTTGGCCCGCAGCGTATTGCCGGTATCGACGATATCCACGATCTCATCGGCCAGCTCCATCAAAGGCGCCAGCTCCATCGCCCCGTACAACTTGATGATATCCGCCTGGCGCCCCTGGGCCGCATAGTAGCGCCGCGCACTCTGCACAAATTTGGTCGCAACCCGGATCCGGCCACGCGGCAGTGCTGCACCGGCGATTCCCGCCGTCATCAACTGGCAGCGCGCGATTCCCAGGTCGAGCGGTTCGTAGAGCCCATCACTAGGATGCTCCAGCAACGTATCCTTACCCGCAACACCAATGTCAGCGGCCCCGTGCTGCACATAAGTGGGCACATCCACACCGCGCAGGATCAACAGGCGTACGCCATCCTGGTTGGTGGGGAATATCAGCTTGCGGCTCTTGGTGATGTCTTCCTGCGGCTCCAGGCCGGCGGCCGCCAGGAGCGGCAGGGTTTCCTTGAGGATCCGCCCCTTGGTAAGCGCTATTGTGATCTGCATCGTTATGACAGTTATTCAGGTATGTTTTGGGCCACAGGGCCGGGTCCACCCCGGACCCTGTGGTAACTCACTGGGAGTCAGCCGGGCACGCGACGGATGTTGGCACCGAGCTGCTGTAGTTTTTCCTCGATACATTCGTAGCCGCGGTCGATATGGTAGATCCGGTCCACCACTGTGGTGCCCGTGGCCACCATTCCGGCAATCACCAGGCTGGCGGAAGCCCGCAGGTCCGACGCCATCACCGGAGCCCCATTCAGTTGCTCCACACCGGTGACGATTGCGGTATTACCCTCGAGGCTGATATTGGCCCCCATACGATTGAGCTCATGCACCTGGATCAGGCGATTCTCGAAAATCGTCTCGACCACCGTCCCCTTGCCCTCGGCGACAGCGTTGACCACCATCAGCTGCGACTGCATATCAGTAGGGAATGCCGGATACGGGGCGGTGCGGAAACTGACCGCCTTCGGGCGATTGCCCTTCATGTCGAGCTCGATCCAGTCATCACCGGTGCTCAGGTGCGCGCCGGCCTCCTCGAATTTGACCAGTACCGCATCGAGGATGTCGGCGCGGGTATGGGTCAGGTGCACCTTGCCCCGGGCGGCGGCCGCCGCCGCCAGGAATGTGCCGGTCTCGATCCGGTCGGGCATCACGCTGAAAGTGCAGGAATTCAGCCGCTTGACGCCATGCACCCGCAGGGTATCGGTGCCCACACCCTCGATCTGGGCGCCCATGGCAATCAGGAACTCGGCCAGGTCGACAATTTCCGGCTCCCGTGCAGCGTTGTGCAGGACAGTGGTTCCTTCGGCCAGTACCGCAGCCATCAGCAGATTCTCGGTGCCGCCAACAGTGACCTTCTCCATCACGATATTGGCGCCCTTCAGGCGGCCATTGGAGCGCGCGCGAATAAACCCGCCGTCTATGGTGATCTCGGCACCCATGGCCTCCAGGCCCTTCAGGTGGATATCCACCGGGCGGCTGCCGATGGAACACCCCCCCGGAAATGACACATTTGCCACCCCGTGGCGGGCGAGCAACGGCCCCAGCACCAGGATGGACGCGCGCATGGTTTTCACCAGCTCGTAGGGTGCCGTCAGCTCATTCACCGAACGGGGATCAATCTCCACCGCCAGTTTCTCGTCCACGGTCACCTCGCACCCCATGCAACGCAGCAGCGTAATCATGGTGGTGATGTCGTTGAGGTGCGGCAGGTTGTGAATATGTACCGGGCCATCGGCCAGCAACGCCGCGGCAAGGATCGGCAGTGCGGCATTCTTGGCTCCGGAAATCCGCAGCTTGCCGGAAATGGGGCTACCGCCCTCAATAATCAGTTTATCCATTCAACCGCGGTCCTATTTACCGGCTTCTGCCGGCGTCAATGTCTGCATCTGCACGGCGTGCAGGGTGCCATCGGCGATCTTTTCACCGAGCGCACCATAGACCAACTGTTGTTTTTTTAGCCGGCTCAACCCCTCGAAAGAGGCGCTCACGACGGTAACCATCAGGTGGCTGCCCTCGAATGCGACATCGGCATGACTATCGGGAATATGCCCTTCGATCAGGGCCTTGATTTCTTCAGGTTGCATAGGCGGGGAAACTTGGAATTGAAAAGCGGCAGTGTACTGAAATCGGTGGGCGGGTGCAGCTTTCCGCCGCACCCACCGGGAAACTGCTGGTTAACCGACCTGGTTGGCGACATTGTCCGCGGCGGACCAGTTGGCAATCACCTTGTCGATATCACCCTCGTGGGCCTGCATCGCCTGGGCAAACTGGCTGCGGAAAGTCTTTCCGAGGTTCACACCATTGAGGATCACATTGATCAGCTTCCACTGGCCGGCGCGATTGCGCACCAGCGTATAGGACACCTTGGTGATCCCCTCCTGGCTGCGCACCTCCTGCAATACATTCACACGGCGGCCTGACACCGGCGTGCCCGGGTTGACCACGCGCACCTCCATATCACCAAAGCTGGCCACACCGCGGGCGAACGTTGCCACCAGGTCCTTGCGGAAGGCACTGGTGAAGCGCGAGCGCTGGGCGGTGGTGGACTGCTTGGCATAGCGCCCCATAACACCGCGGGCAATGAAGTTGAAATCCACCACCGGCTCGAGGACACTGTCCACCGCACTGTAGTAACGCTGCGGATCGGAATTCATATACTGCGCATTGGCGCGAATCACACCCAGCAGCTTCTGGGAAACCCCCTCGATCATGGCGTAGGGATCCTGGGCCGCACTGGCGAACGGGGTCCAGGCTGCAACCAGCAGGGCACACAGGACCAGGCGGGCACGCCGGGTAAAGCTCTGGCGGGCGTTGTTCATAGAGAAGCTCACAAATAATCTCCCATTGGCAAATCGATCCTTGGACGCACGTGGCGGCAAAAAGTGCCATACGACCATCTGGCTCCCGCAGCATCCTGCCTACGGCCAGCGCAACCCCGCCGTCACCCGATCACTGAACCACACGGACAAAGAGGACGGAGCTGACAGTGACGGCGGCAGACTATACCATGGCCGCGGCCCAAGTTGGGGCGATGTAATGACATGAAATCAGTGACAGAGGCCTCGCTTTGGTACATGGATGGGCGCCTGATGCAACTCTTCCCGATAACAAGAGGTTAGCATGCCGCAAGTCTGGCTGGCGGTGATTGCCGTCCTCGGTGGCGCAGCCGGGCTCATCTGGAGCGCCGATCGGTTTGTCGCCGGCAGCGCAGCCCTGGCACTTCGGATGGGGCTCTCCAAGCTGGTGATCGGGCTCACCATTGTCTCACTGGGAACTTCAGCCCCGGAAATCATGGTCGCTGGCAGTGCCGCCCTCAAAGGTGCCGGCGAAATCGGCGTCGGCAATGCACTGGGCTCCAACCTGGCCAATATCGGCCTGGTGCTGGGCGCCACCGCGCTGGTCGCCCCCCTCCCCGCCCAGCCGCACCTGCTGCGCCACGAAATCCCCACACTACTGGCGGTTACGGGCCTCGCGGGCCTGGTCCTGGCTGATGGCTACCTGTCCCGTACAGAGGGCCTGGTCATGCTGGGCCTGATCCCGCCGCTGCTGTGGCTGACGGTGCACTTCAAGAAGCGCCACCACGGCCCGGAGGAAGAGGACCTGGACATCCAGGCCTACACCACAGCCCGCGGCTTTGCCCTGTTCACCATCGGCCTGGCAGCCCTGCTGCTCAGCTCGGAGATCCTTGTCTGGGGCGCGCGTCACCTCGCCCTGGCGGCCGGCATCAGCCCCCTGGTGATCGGTCTCACGGTGGTCGCGCTGGGCACCAGCCTGCCCGAGCTGGCCGCCTCACTGGCAAGCGTGATCAAGGGGCATTTCGACCTGGCGCTGGGCAACATCATCGGCTCCAACATCATCAACCTGCTCGCGGTCATGGCACTGCCTGGCGCCATTGCCAGCATCCAGATGGAGATTGAGGTATTCTCCCGCGATTATCTCGCCATGCTGGCGGTCACGCTGCTGCTGGTGGCAGCGGTCAGCGCCAGTCTCTGGCGCAGGCCCACACGGGCACGCCTGGGCCGCACACTGGGCATCGTGCTGCTGGCGAGCTACTGCGGCTACTATTGGCTCCTGTTCCACAACTGAAACAGGGCACCCCGGAATTCCTACAATTGATTGAGCTGTAAACAGAGATTCACAATGACCCAGGACCTGATACTGCAAGCCGGCCGTCGCACCGTATTGATGGAAAACGAGGCCGTCGCGGCACTGGAAAACCGTATCGACGAGGGCTTCAAGCGCGCCTGTGAGCTGATCCTGCAATGCCGCGGGCGAGCCATCGTTACCGGCATGGGCAAGTCCGGCCATATCGGCAACAAGATTGCCGCCACCCTGGCCAGCACCGGCACACCCAGTTTCTTTGTGCACCCGGGCGAAGCCAGCCACGGCGACCTCGGCATGATCACCCGCGAGGACCTGGTGATCGCCATTTCCAATTCGGGCTCCTCGGCCGAGGTGCTGACCCTGCTGCCACTGCTCAAGCGACTGGGCATCCCCATGATCAGCATGACCGGCAAGGCCGACTCTCCGCTGGCCCAGGCCGCTGAAGTCAACCTGGACATCTCGGTGGAGACCGAGGCCTGCCCGCTCAACCTGGCTCCCACCTCCTCAACCACCGTCACCCTGGTGATGGGCGACGCCCTGGCCGTGGCCCTTCTGGAGGCGCGCGGCTTTACCGCCGAGGACTTCGCCTTCTCCCACCCGGGCGGCGCGCTGGGCCGGCGACTGCTGCTGAAAGTGGAAGATGTAATGCATGCCGGCGAGGAGCTGCCCCGGGTCTCGCCGGAAACCCCGCTATCCAAGGCCCTGCTGGAAATGACCAGCAAGGGCTTCGGCATGACCACGGTGGTGGATAACAAGGGCACCCTGCTGGGCGTATTTACTGATGGCGACCTGCGCCGGGTAATCGACCAGAAAGTGGAACTGGACAAGGCCACCATGGACGTGGTCATGAGCCGGCGCCCGAAAACAGTCTCCGCCGACACCCTCGCCGCCGAGGCACTGCGGATAATGGAAGATAACAAGATCACCGCGCTGGTGGTGGAAGACAGCGCCCGCCACCCCATCGGCCTGCTGCATATGCACGATATACTGCGCGCCGGCGTAATCTGATCCCACGACTGCCTGCGACTGAATGAGAGAAGGACAAGAAACTGTGAGTTCCAGCGAAAAGCAGCAAGAGAAAATCGACCGCAAACTGGCGCAGGTGCGCTGGCTGGTCCTGGACGTCGATGGCGTCCTCACCGATGGCCGCCTGTATTTCGACAACAGCGGCAATGAACTGAAAACCTTCAATACGCTGGATGGCCACGGCATCAAGATGCTGCAGAAGTCCGGCGTCCAGGTGGCGATCATTACCGGGCGCCGCAGCAGTGTGGTGGAGCGCCGGGCCCACGACCTGGGCATCCACAAACTGATCCAGGGTCGCGAAGACAAGTTTGCCGCCCTGCAGGAGCTGCTCGATGGGGACAGCTGCCGGCTGGAGGACATTGCCTATGTCGGTGATGATTACCCGGACCTGCTGGTAATGACTCGCATCGGCTGCCCTATCTCGGTCCCCAATGCCGCATCACCGGTACGTGAGCGGGCAATATGGGTCACCAGCAGTCGCGGCGGTGAAGGCGCAGTACGCGAGGTCTGCGACCGCATTATGCATGCCCAGGGTACCTTCGCTGCCGCACTGGCCCCCTACATCGGGGAGCACTGATGCGCACCTGGCTACCCCTGTTCGTGATCGTGGCCCTGATCAGCGCCGTCGCCTGGTTCGCCGAGAGCCCGCCGCCGGAACTGCTGGGCAAGCAACCTACCCCGAGGCAATACAACCGCGCCCCGGACCTGGTTATCCGGGATGCGCGCACGCGCCACTTCAACCTGGAGGGCAACCTGGCCTACCGGGTGGATGCTGAGCGGATTACTTTCTTCCAGTTTGCCCGCCGCGATCGCGCCAACCTGAAAGAGCCGCGCATCCTTTTCTACCAGGGTGACCAGCCCAGGTGGCGCACGGAATCACGCTCGGGCGTGGCCCACAACAACGGCGAACGGGTGGTCCTGCGCGGCGAAGTGCATATCAATGAACTCCCGGAGCCCGGTGGCATCGTACTGGATACCGAGAAAATCACCATCAAGCCCCGCCAGGAATACGCGGAAACAGACAAACTTGTTACTATTGCCGCCGGCCCGAACCGGACGCAGGGAAAAGGCCTGCGCGCCTTCCTGAAACAAGACCGGGTAGAGATACTCTCCGAGGTGGAAAGCACCTATGAAACTCAATAAATTCCTGTGCGCCCTGGCGGTCACCACACTACTGCTGCAGGGAATGCACGCCACGGCACTGCCGTCCGACCGCCAACAACCGGTCAAGGTCAACGCGCAGAAGCTGGAAGCCAACCGCGGCAAGAACCTGTCGGTCTACAGCGGCAACGTGGTCATCACGCAGGGCTCGCTGCAGATCCGCGCCGATCGCGTGGAAGTGCACGGCAACCCGGAAGGGGAGATCCGGCGCGTCATCGCCACCGGCAATCCGGCCCACTTCCAGCAACAGATGCAGCAGAGCCAGAACCTGGTCAAGGCCCGCGCGCGCCGCATCGAGTTCAAGGTCAACGCCGACGAACTGCAGCTGACCGGTGACGCCCACGTGGACCGTGACGGCAACACCCTGGCGGCGGAGAGGATCGACTATGACCTCAACAGCGAAAAAATGCAGGCCCAGGGCCAATCTGGCGACGGCCGGGTCGAGATGATCTGGAAACCGGAGCGCAAGCCCGAAGGGACAGCCCCGGCCGACAGCGCAGAAGATAACAAGGATTCGACGGAAGGCCAGTAACCCCTTCCCACCGGGGCCGCGCCTCGCAATCCCCAGATCCAGCGCGGGATGCCGCCTCGGCATCTCGCGCCCAGCAGGAATTCAGTATGCCAACGCTACAGGCGTTACACCTCGCCAAACAGTACAAGAAGCGCAAAGTCGTACGGGACGTATCCGTCAGCGTATCGAGCGGCCAGGTCGTGGGCCTGCTGGGCCCCAATGGGGCCGGCAAAACCACCTGCTTCTACATGATCGCCGGCCTGGTGCGCGCGGACGCGGGCCAGGTGCTGATCGATGAAGAAGACATCACGCGGTTATCCATGCACGGCCGGGCCCGCAAGGGCATCGGCTACCTGCCGCAGGAGGCCTCGGTATTTCGCCGCCTCAGCGTCCGCGACAACATTCTCGCCATCCTCGAGACCCGCAAGGACCTTACCCGGGCGCAGCGGCAGGAGCGGGCCGATGAGCTGCTGAACGAATTCAATATCACCCACATCTCCGGCAGCCTGGGCATGTCCCTGTCCGGCGGCGAGCGACGCCGGGTGGAGATTGCGCGAGCCCTGGCCACCGATCCGGCATTCGTCCTGCTCGACGAACCCTTTGCCGGCGTCGATCCCATTTCGGTCAACGATATCAAGCAGATCATCCAGCACCTGCGCCAGCGTGGCATTGGCGTCCTGATCACTGACCACAACGTGCGCGAGACCCTGTCCATTTGTGAGACCGCCTATATCGTCAGCGAAGGCCACATCATCGCCGCTGGCGCACCGGATGAGGTGCTCTCCAACCAGCAGGTACGCGAGGTTTACCTGGGCCACGAATTCACCATCTGATGCGGACCGGGCGCCGAAAACCGTCCTAGGCAGAGGGGGCAATCTGCATATCTGTCACCTCCATCGCCGGCGGAGGCAATACGGTCATCATTTTCGGCACACTTATTGCTTGTAATCGCGCCCACAGCAGGTTAGTCTGCCGCCTTATCGAAATTCGGAAGAATATTTCGTTCTAGCGGTTCTCTACCCTGTATGAAGCAATCCCTCCAGCTCAAGCTCGGCACCCAGCTGACGATGACCCCGCAGCTGCAGCAGGCGATTCGCCTCCTGCAACTGTCGACGCTCGACCTGCAACAGGAGGTCCAGTCGGCCCTGGACAGCAACCCGCTGCTGGAGACCGATACCGGAGAGCATGGCGAACATGAAGCCTCCGCGGATGAGGCCAAGGGCGAGGATCACCCGACCCCCGGGCCCGATGACCGCACGGCCAGCGCCAGCGAATCCGGTACAGATGCCGCGAGCGAGAGCGAATGGAACAACGACATTCCCGACGACCTGCCGGTCGATACCCACTGGGATGACATCTACAGCGGTGGCAGCTACAGCGGCCCGACCGGCGAGGACAACCTGCTGGAGCAGCGCAATGCCACCTCCGAAAGCCTCCACGACCACCTGCTGTGGCAACTGAACCTCACCCCACTCTCCCGGCACGACAAACTGATTGCCGAAACCCTGATCGACGCGATCGATACCCGGGGCTTCCTGCAGTCGCCACTGGCGGAGCTGGCCGAGGCGCTGGAGGTCGGTGAGGATGAAATCCTGGCGGTCCTGAAAACCATCCAGCAGTTTGAGCCCGCCGGATGTGCGGCGCGCGACCTGCGCGAGTCCCTGCTGCTGCAGCTGCTGCAGATGCCCGCCGAGACCCCCTGGCTCGCCGAGGCCCAGGCCATCGTCGACTTGCACCTGGACCTGCTGGGTAAACGCGACTTTCGCCAGCTGGGGCGCCGCACCCGGCTGAATGAGGCCCAACTGGGTGAAGTGATGCGGCTGATCCAGTCGCTCAACCCGCACCCGGGCGAGGCCTTTGGCGGCGATGAGCCGCAATATGTCGTACCGGATGTGATCGTAACCCGGCGCCAGCAACGCTGGCAGGTGGAGCTGAACCCGGAAACCACCCCGCGGCTGCGCATCCATGCCGGTTATGCCTCCATGATCAAACGCGCGGACAACTCCGCCGATAACAACTTCCTGCGCGATCACCTGCAGGAGGCACGCTGGTTCCTCAAGAGCCTGCAGAGCCGCAATGAGACCCTGCTCAAGGTGGCCTCGAGCATCGTCGAGAAACAGCAGGGCTTTTTCGAGCAGGGCCCCGAGGGAATGAAACCCATGGTGCTGGCGGATATTGCTGAAACCGTGGGCATGCACGAGTCCACTATTTCACGGGTCACCACGCAAAAGTATATGTTCACACCCCGCGGGGTCTTTGAGCTCAAATACTTCTTTTCCAGCCACGTCAGCACCAATTCCGGTGAGGATGCCTCGTCTACCGCGATCCGCGCACTGATCCGCAAGCTGGTCGACGCCGAGCAGCCACGCAAGCCCCTGTCCGATAACAAGATCACCCAGGAGCTGGCCAACCAGGGAATCAAGGTTGCCCGCCGCACGGTCGCCAAATATCGCGAATCCATGGGCATACCCTCTTCCAGTGAGCGCAAGCGCCTGATCTGAGACCACTGCAGGCCCCGCCAACCGGGCCCTAGCGGCGCAACCTGACCCCATCGGAAAATACGGTCACCACCACTTGCCGGGCATGCAATCCCACGCGGCCCGCAACCAATACCTCAAGTTTGAGTGTATCCTTCCAATCTGGCGTACTTCCTAGTAGGGTTGCCGCCCTGACAGGGGGTGCTGCCGGTTCAAACCGCGCTTTCGATGCACTCGAACAGGAGAATTCCATGCAAGTCAACATCAGTGGCCGCCACCTGGAAGTGACTTCAGCCCTTCGCGATTATTGTCTCGAAAAACTGGATAAACTCTCCCACCACAATGACCTGATCACGACGGGACAGGTAACCCTGTCAATGGAAAAGAAAGAAATACAGCGCGCCGAGGCACTGTTTCACGTCAATGGGCGGGAGATCTTTGCGGATTCGGAAGCGGATGATATGTACGCGGCAATTGACGCCCTCACGGACAAGCTCGATCGCCAGCTGATAAAACACAAAGAGAAGTTGCGAGCCCATCGTTAAGCTATGACATTGGAAGCATTACTCTCGCCCAGCCTCAGCCTTTGCCGGGTGGCGGGCAGCAGCAAAAAGAAGCTCTTGCTGAATATTGCCCAGGCGATAGCCGAGCAGTATCCACACCTGGACGCAGACACGATTTTCAACCAGATGATCGCGCGCGAGCGGCTGGGCTCCACCGGCATCGGGGATGGTGTCGCCATCCCCCACTGCCGCCTGCCGGGCTGCCAGGAGGCCATTGGTGTACTGTGCACCACTGAGCCGGCGATCGATTTCGATGCTGCCGACCGCCAGCCGGTCGACCTGCTATTCGCCCTGCTGGTGCCGGAAAACGCGGAGCAGGAACACCTGGACACCCTGGCGGAAATCGCCGCCCTGTTTAACGACAGCAGGGTCAGGGAGAAGCTCCGCCAGGCGGACTCCAGCGACGAGCTCTACGCCCTGGCCATCGACAGCGCTGCCGCAGCCTGAAGCACACCAGCGCCGTCCCACTGCGATCCTTCACAAACATCCGTTATCGTTGTGCCGGACGCCGCAATGGCGGATCATTGGCCAATGCGACCGGGAGCCCGCCGGTCGCTCTTGCCCGGGCAGGTAGCAAACGGCCGGCAGTCGATCAAACATTACGAAACGGACCTCGAAACTTATGCGCCTGGTGATCATCAGCGGCCGCTCCGGCTCCGGCAAGAGTTCAGCCCTGCAACTGCTGGAAGACGTCGGCTTCAACTGTATCGACAACCTGCCCGCCAGCCTGCTGCCGGAGCTCGTGCGCAGGGTCCAGGAGCAGCCGCGTGTGGAGAGCGCCCGGCTGGCCCTGGGGATCGATGCCCGCAACCTCTGGCAGGACGTGCAACAGGCACCCCGGGTTATCGATGAATTACGCGAAAGCGGCATCCAGTGCGACGTCATATACCTGGACGCGCGCTCTCCCGTGCTGGTCCAGCGTTTCAGTGAAACCCGGCGCAAGCACCCGCTCAGCGACAACCGCACCCACCTGCTGGAAGCCCTGAACCGGGAAAAGGAATTACTGGCCCCGCTGGCCGGCATGGCCGACCTGGTGATCGATACCAGCAGCCTGAGCCTGCACCAGCTGCGCGACCAGGTTAAGACCCGGGTTGTCGGGCGCGACTCTCCTGGCATGGCGATCCTGTTCCAGTCTTTCGGCTTCAAGCACGGGGTACCGGTTGATGCGGACCTGGTGTTTGACCTGCGCTGCCTGCCCAACCCCTACTGGGTTGCCGAACTGCGCCATAAGACCGGCCTGGACCCGGAAGTGGTTGAATTCCTGCGTTCCCACGAGGAAACCGGCGAGATGCAGCGGGACATTACCAGCTTCCTCGGGCGCTGGCTGCCCTCCTACCAGCAGAGCAACCGCAGCTATACCTGTGTCGCTGTCGGCTGCACCGGCGGTCGCCATCGTTCCGTATACATGGTTGAGCAGCTGGCCAGGACGTTTGCCGGCCAATTCGATAATATCCAGGTTCGCCATCGCGAACAGCAGCCGTAACGTATAGACGGAGAACGCGACACCGCCATGCAGAAGTGCCGCCTGACCATCATCAACAAGCTGGGCCTCCACGCCCGCGCCGCCAGCAAGTTCGCGCAGACCTCAGCCCGGTTTTCCGCTGACATCCGCGTCCACTGCCAGGGCAAGTGCGTCGACGGCAAGAGCGTAATGGCACTGATGCTACTGGCCGCGGGCAAGGGAGTGGAACTGGAGCTGGAGGCCACAGGTGGCGATGAGGAAGCCGCACTGGAAGCCATCACCACCCTGATCAACGACCGCTTTGGCGAGGGCGAGTAATCCCGCGCCCACTGCCCCGCTGGCAGCACGGCACCGATAGGCATAAAATCCCCTCCCTGCGGCCCCCGAACGCCGCCCGACCCCGAACCTCTCAGTGCAGTAAGGAAACGCCGTGTCCAACCCGCCACCAGCTGAAATCCAGTTCCGCGCGCAGAACCAGCTCAGTGAGTTGTTTGCCGCCCTGGACAGTGGCACCGGCCGCGAGGTGCAGCGCATGCTGCACACCCTGTCGCCGCAGAGTATTGCCCAGCTGCTGGAAAGCTCCCCACCCCGGATTCGCCAGGTGCTCTGGAAACTGGTCGACCCCGAGGTCGAAGGCGAGGTGCTGCCCGAGCTGTCATACGAGGTGAAAAGCCAGATCCTCGCCACCATGGACACCGAGGAAATGGTCGCTGCGATGGAGGGCCTCGACGCCGACGACGTCGCCGATATCCTGCAGCAACTCCCCGAGCGGGTCATGGGCGAGGTGCTCGCCGCCATGACCGAGGCCGATCGCCTGCGAGTCGAGCGGGTGCTGGCCTTCGATGAGGAGACCGCCGGCGGCCTGATGGACACGGATACCATTTCCGTGCGTCCCAACCTGACCCTCGACGTGGTGTTTCGCTACCTGCGCCGCCACGAGCAGTTGCCGCCCTCCACCGACACCCTGTTCGTGGTCAACCGCAGGGACCAGTACATTGGCCTGCTGCCGCTCTCGCGGCTGCTTACCACCGATCCCTCGGTCACCGTGCGCGAGGTGATGAACACCGATGTAGAGCCCATTCCAGCGGACTTTCCCGATACCGAGGTGGCGCGGCTGTTTGAGAAATACGACTGGATTACCGCGCCGGTGGTGGATGACAACAACCGCCTGCTGGGGCGTATTACCATTGACGACGTGGTTGACGTGATCCGCGAGGATGCCGACCACTCACTGATGAGCATGGCCGGTCTCGACGAGGAAGAGGACACCTTCGCCACCGTGCGCCGCACTGCCCCGCGGCGGGCGGTCTGGCTGGGTATCAACCTGCTTACCGCCCTGCTCGCGTCCTGGGTCATCAACCTGTTCCAGGGCACCATCGACAAGGTGGTGGCGCTGGCTGTACTGATGCCCATCGTGGCCAGCATGGGTGGCGTTGCCGGTAGCCAGACCCTGACCGTGGTGATCCGCGGCATGGCCCTGGGCCAGATCGGGCGCAGCAACCTCAGCTGGCTGTTGACGCGGGAGCTCGGCTCCGCGGTGCTCAATGCGCTGCTCTGGTCCGTGGCAATGGCCGTGATTGCCGCCCTCTGGTTCGACGACATCACCATCGCAGTGATCATCCTCGCCGCGATGGTAATCAACCTGATCACCGCAGCCATTGCCGGCGCCATATTGCCGGTGGCACTGCGCGCCATCCGCATCGACCCGGCACTGGCCGGCGGGGTCGCGCTGACTACTGTTACCGATGTGGTGGGCTTTATGTCCTTCCTCGGGCTCGCCACCCTGTTTTACGCCTGAGCGCCCACCCGGCTGGTAGCGGATATAACCATGTACCGGCCCCGCGGCGCCTGAATTAGCTGGAATACCAGAATGCAAGAATACGACGATTTCGATGAGGACCAGCCCAAGAGCAAAACCCGGGTCAAGCAGGAGATGCATGAACTGCAGGACCTGGGGCGCCAGCTGACCGAGATGGGCAGGGCACAACTGGCGGAAGTGCCGCTGGATGAGGATATCCGCGAAGCGATCGCCACCCTGCACCGGATCAAGTCCAACGAGGCCCGCCGGCGCCAGATGCAGTACATCGGCAAGCTGATGCGGGGCGCCGACCGCGAAGCGATTGAGGAAGCTCTGGCACGCTTCCACGAGCGAGACCAGTTGCACGTACGGTTTGACCGTATGGCGGAGGACTGGCGCAAGCGCCTGCTGGACGATGGCAAACAGGCACAGAGTGATTTCTTCGACCAGCATCCCCACGCCGACCACCAGCACCTGCGGCAGCTGGTGCGCGACTCCCTGCGCGAGCGGGACAAGCAGAAGCCCCCCACCCAGCAGCGCAAGCTGTTCCGTTACCTGCGCGACTTCTTCATGCAGGAGCAGAACAGCCAGTGACGGGAAGGGCGGACACAAGGTCCGCCCCTAAGCGTATGCTGGTCCTGAAGCGAGGCTGACGCTACCAGACCTGTAGGGGCGATCCTTCTGATCGCCCGGCTGATCGCCCGGCCCTATCACTCACTCAGGCGGCGCTCTGGCCGGTTTTCTCGGCGGCGGTCTCGGCCTGCCACTCGAACAGGTTCAGCTCGATGAAGAAGAAGGCCACCAGCCACAGGAAGGCATCCCAGAAGTCCAGGAAGCTGCCGTTGATCCCCCAGTAGATGGCACACAGCAGCAGGGTGAAATACAGCACAGCCTTGATCACCTGCGAGTAACGCATGATGGCATTGGACAGCTCATGACGCAGCTGCAGCCATACGTCGAAGGCAAGGATCACCACTACCAGCAGCCAGGCACCGGCATTGATCACGTCAGTCCAGGCCAGCCACTTGATCTCGTTCCAGGTAGACACCGCACCCAGGACCTGGGCATCAGCCAGTCGCAGTACCTGGGTGTCCGCCAGCGCGGCACAGTTCTGGGCGGTCAGGGCGACATAGTCATCCTGGCCCACCACCAACTGCCAGCCACCACTGGCCGCCAGCTGGCAGGCAGATTCGGATACCGGCAGCAGGTGTGTCAGCGACGCCATCTCGGCCACATAGCCGTAGAAGGAATAGGCGATAAACAGGTAACAGAAAGCGGACACGCCGTTCAGGGCCCACTTCACGCCGCCACGGATCCTGTCATCTGCCAGGACAAAGGTTTCCAGCTCAAAAACCAGCAGCAGCAACACCCACGCCAGGGTATCGATAGAGTCGTTGTAGGCCTCAATAATACGGCCCAGTTGCACACCGTCGGCAAATACCGCCCCGGCAGCAGCGTGATTCTCAACAAAGAACGCGTAGACGTTGTACGCGAGCAACAGGTAAATGGTGTATTTAAACACCCGGAACAGGGCGTAGCGGTTGACGGAAAACCCACCCAATGTGGCCACCTCGGACATCAGCTCGAACCTCTATTGATTATTGTTCTGCATCGGTTCTGCCTGACCGCGCACCGACGCCTGCGGGACACGGGTCCGGGAACCTCGCACTCGAATCGATACATCCTGCCGGCACCGCCCTCCCCACAGCTGCAGGGTGGCGGTGCCGCACGGCAGAGCCGCAAAACACAATATCGAACAATTATTCGGTTTTTTCAACCGCCGGGACAAAATCCAGGGCCAGTGAATTCAGGCAGTACCTGAGCCCCGTAGGCGGCGGGCCGTCTTTAAAGACATGTCCCAGGTGTTCACCGCATTTCGACAGTACTTCGGTGCGTTTCATGCCCCAGCTGTAATCCTCTTTCAGGATTACATTTTCCGGGTGGGCCACGTCCCAGAAGCTGGGCCAGCCGGTTCCCGACTTGTACTTGTGCTCTGAACTGAACACCGGCAGGCGACACCCGGCACTGACATAGGTGCCCTCGGCCTTGTTCTCCAGCCATTTGCCGGTAAAGGGCCGCTCGGTGTCCTTCTCCCACAGCACCTCGTACTGCTCCGGTGACAGGATCTGTTTCCAGGCGGAATCCGGTATCGTCGACAGGTTGGTACCCGCCTCGATATTCGCGCGGGCCTCGGCCACGGTCATCTCCTCGTTGGTGGCACGTTTTTCATCGGCCTCAGTGCAGGCCGGCAGGCCGATGACCATTGCCAGCAACGCAGTTCCCAACAGGCGCTTGTGCATATCTATTCTCCTCTCTGTGCAGAACTCCATGGTCTTACACTTTTAGTCGGAGATCCGGTGTTCAGATTACACCTGTCCGTTCGTCACCCTCGCCCTCACCGGTAGCGGGAGGGGGCGAACCGGACACCGCTTCGGTCTCTGGCCCGGGAGCCGGGCCTTCAGGCTCGGGGCGCTTCTCGGAGGGCGGGGGACGCTGGAACCCCGCCTCTTCGGCGCCCTGGCGTTCGGCGCCATCGCCATCAAACAGCTTGTCGAACCGCACCTGGGGCTCTGACCAGTCACCGCTGATACGGTAACTGACGCTGGCCATCTTGTTGACCTGCTTCTTGAACGCCTTACTGATCAGGTAAACCCCTGCGGCGGCGGGCAGGCCGCCAGCCAGTGCCGCCACCAGCGCCAGGTTATTGCCCACCGGCAGGGTGGCCACCAGGGTCAGGTTGAGGTCCTCGCGTTTCAGGTTGACCCGCCCCGCCATCTGCAGCTCACTGGTGGGGCCCTCCACCTGGATCGGCACCGCGATCAGCAGGCTCCCGTCCCCCTCGAAAAATACCTCGCCCCGCACCCGGTCGAACGCCATGCCGCTCTGGTAGAGATCGGAAAAGTCCAGTCGCAGCCGACGTGCCCAGGTATCGAAATTGAACAGTGACAGCAGTCGTAGCAGGGCCGAGCCGGCGTTATCTGTGGCGCGCAGGAAACGACCATCCTGGATATCGATTTCCAGGTCGCCGGTCAGCGCATCCGCCGCCACCTGTGCCGGCGAGCCGTCCCAGCGCAGGGCGGTATCAAAATTGGCTGACTCGCTCTCGATCACCGGCTCCTGTCCCCAGGCGCGCTGCACCCCGGCCAGGTCGCCGGCGCTCAGGCGGCCGATAAACTGGGAGGAATCCCTGCCTTCTTCATCGCGCATCCACATCAGCTGGGCGCCGAGGCGGTTGTCCCCCTCACCGCGCCCCTCGACGCGGATGCCCCGTGCGGCGCCGCGGATATCACTGACCACCAGGCGTTGCGCGGACGGGCGCAGGTTGAACGACCAACGGCCGAAATCCTCGTCGCCGAGATAGAGTTTGTCGGTACTGAAATCCAGCGCCGGCAGGTCAGCAAATTCGAACCCGGCCCAGGGGTCAGCAACTGGCGCCCCCGTCCCGGCCGGGGCAGCGGTCGCTTCGACTGCCGCGCCGGCCTTGGCCTCGCCTTCTTCACCGGACTTGCCGGGCAGGCGCAGGTGATCCAGCTCCAGCGTCAGCGGGGTCTCTGCATTGAGTACACCGCTCAGGTGCCCCGCGGCAGTTTCACTGTCAAAATCGAGTTCCCAGCTGGAACCCAGCCCGCGTCCACGAATATGTATATGGCTGATATCGGTCTTGCCCAGCTTGAGCCGGTCGGTACTCAGGTCCAGCATCAGTGGCAACGGGCGCTGTACCGTCCCGTCTTCCGGAGCGGGCTGCTCTGGCGTCGTGTCGTAAATCTTGAGTAACTGGCGCCAGTGGGGGAAATCCACCTCGGACACGTCACCGCTGATCGACAGGCCCCGCTCGCTGGGCAACCTGGCCTCGGCATTCAGGGCGATAGCGGCGCGCTCCACCGCACCTTCGACCTTCCAGAAGCGCGCGGCCAGGTGCTCGCCATACTCCAGGTTGTAGAGGCTGCCCTGCTTTCCAATCGGCACCCGCAGCACCAGCTCCGACGCCTGCTCTGCGGATTTGCCCAGTGGCGGCGGCAGGTTCACGGCGACCCCTTCAAGGTCCGATGTCACTTCCACGATCGCGCGATAGGGCTTGTCTTTCACCGGAGCCGGGATGGTCACCAGGGTGCGGTAGTCGAATTCGCCCTCGAGCCAGGCAAGCTCGGGCCGGCCGGTCCACTCACGCAGGGCCTGGGTGGTATTGCGACCACTCACCACGACCTGGGTATCCCGGTTTTCCCCCTCGCCCTGGTGGTGAATGCTGGCCCTCAGCGGCCGCCCCCAGAGGCGCCCACTGAGGGCTGACCCCTCCAGGCCAGCCTCGCTGTCATAGTGCATATTCCCGGACAGGGACTGGATCACCAGGCGGGTGTCGTCCATATGCAGGTCAGCGCCTGCCAGTTCCAGGTCGACCCGCTGGCGCGGCTCAATATCTGCCCCGCCCAGAGGCTGCGACAGGGTCAGGTGGCCCTGCATCTGTCCGCCCAGGCGCCAGTCGTCAAAGCCATCACCGAGTTTCTCACGCAACGGGGACTCCTGCAGCAGGCGCAGGCCATCGGCTGCGGGGCCCGCCAGGCTGGCACGGACACCGAGTAGCGCGCCCTGCCCGGCCGGATCGGGGGAAACGCCCACCTCGATATCGCGGGCATCGATATTCCAGAGCCGGGCACGCCCGGCGTTGACCATCACGTGGCCATCGTTGATTGCCAGGTGCGCGTCCACCTCCCGAGCCGCCGGCCAGCCAGGCAGGTAGTCGATGCGTCCCTGTTCCAGCTGTGCGGCCAGCTGGACGGTCTGGCGTTCCTGGCGCTCGCCCAGGGCCAGCAGGTCAGCGTTCTCGCCCTCACCATAGCCATAACCACGATAGAGGAAACCGGCCCGCGCCACCCGGCCGGGGTTTTCCTCACCAAGCGCACGGTCCAGCCATTCGCGCAGGGACTCGCTGACGGTGTAGGGCACCAGTGACGCCTGGGCAGAGACAGGCGCGTCACGCAGGCCCAGCGCCAGGGTCAGTTGTGCTGCCCGCGTATGCGCCTCAAACGGCAGCTGCAACAGGAACTGGCCGCGGATCGCGCCCTCTTCACTTTCGAGCTCCAGGGGGCCGGAGTTGACCTGTACGGAATTATTCTCCTTGTCGACATGCCAGGCGACGGTACCGCGGGCACGGGCAAAGCTGAAGGCCTGTTCGTAGAGCTTCGGGAAGTGCAACCGCAGGTCCCCATCACCCGCCAGCTGCAGTTCTCCATCACTACCGCGCACCTGGAGGTAACCGTCCAGGCCCTCCACGGCCGGGGCGGCCTTATGGGCAGCGGCCCGTATGTCGCGGAGGTTGGCACGAAGTGATACCAGCCCGTCACTGTCGCGGCCAAAGCGCAGGTTTTCCAGGGCGCCGGTGGGCTCCAGTGCTTCCAGCCAGGTCCCGGCCTTTTCCGGCAGCAACTGCAGGCGTGACAGGATACGATTCCAGGCCTCCAGCTCCAGGTAGTCGAGGGAGAGCTGGACACCCTCGCCGTCACCGCCGCTGGCCTGGATGTTCAGGGCCGGCATGGCGACATCGCGCCAATCCAGCTCGATGGACTGCAGGGCGAGTCGCCACTGTCCGCCAGGCAGCCACTGGCCGGAAATGTCGCCACCCAGCGAGCGCAGCGGGTCCAGCGTGCCCGCCACGGCTTCAGCTTCGCCCGCGCCCGGATCACCCTGCCCGGTTTGATCCCCATGTACTTCTGGGGTCCCGCTGCCATCGCGGCCAGCTGCCAGCTCCCCCTCCAGTTGCAATAGGTCGAGGCGCCCGCGCAGGCGGTAGCCGGCCTCACTGTCGCTGCGCAGCCACAGGTTGCCGCGGGCTATCTTCCTGCCCTGCCAGTGGTAGCGCTCGGGGACCGGGGTCAGCTGCTGCAACAGGGCCACGGTGTCGTCATTCACCTGCAGCTCATTCAGCTGCAGGTAGCCATTGAGGGTGAAGTGCTCTCGATCACGCGGGTTGCCGCGTCCCTCCAGGATCAATCGGAGTGTCTCGGTACCCGCAGGGGCCTTGGCCACCGGCAGGTTTTGTGCGTTGGCAGGGGAATCGGTATTCGCAGAGTCGGCTTCATTGGTGTCAGCAATAAAGGCACGCGCGCTCAACCGGTGGAATGCACCACTGTTCTCCAGAAGTACCTGCGGCAGGCTGATGCGGGCCCGCTGCCCATCGGCAAGCTGCAGGGTGATATTGGCATTGCGGACCTGCACCTTGGGGCCCAGCTGGAAAATCCGTGCCGGGTCCCCGAGACGCTCGCCGGTAACCGCGCCATCGGTGTCGGCGTCCTGCAGGGCCGCGGGGAAACCGTGCACATGCCAGTTGCCGCGGCCGATACGGTTCAGCTGTGCAGAGAAGTCGTGCACCTGCAGGTTCTTCCATACCAGCTCGCGATTCCACAGGCTGGCAAGCAGGTCGAGGTGGAACAGGCCGTAGCCCATATGCACCTCACCGTTCTCCCCCAGGCGCAGCCCGTCGAGCTGCAGCGCGACCTCGAGCGCCTCCCAGCGCAGGGCAATGCGATCCATCTGCACCGGCGCACCCAGGCGCTCTGACAGCAATGCACTGATCTGCGGACGGTACTGCTCCACCTGCGGCGACAGCATGCGCCCGGTCTGTACCACTATCGCCAGCAGGATTACCACACTGACGGTCAGTAACCAGAACTTCCGCGCCAGCCAGCGCACCGCACCCATCATCGGCGCCCCCCCCGCAGCCCGCCTGCAGGCAGGCGCCCGGGAGCGGCCATCGCGCCGGTGGGCGCGAAGACGCAACTCGGGCGGGCGCGGCAATGGGCATCAGACAAGAACAATGTCGTACTGCTCCTGGTTGTAGATGGGCTCCACCTGGAACTGGATCGGGCGATCGATAAACTCCTCCAGGTCGGCGACGTTGGCCGATTCCTCATCGAGGAGCAGGTCGATCACCACCTGGCTGGCCAGCACCATGATCTTTTCACTGTCATAGGCCCGGGCCTCGCGAATGATCTCGCGGAAAATCTCGTACACCACCGTCTCGGCACTTTTCAGGGTGCCGCGGCCCTCGCACACCGGGCAGGGCTCACAGAGGATCTGCCCCAGGGATTCCCGCGTGCGCTTGCGTGTCATTTCCACCAGGCCCAGTTCGGACACCCCGGTAATACTGGTCTTGGCGTGGTCGCGCTCCATGGATTTCTCCAGGGTGCGCAGCACCTGGCGCTGGTGCTCGGCCTCTTTCATATCGATAAAGTCGATGATGATGATGCCGCCCAGGTTGCGCAGCCGCAGCTGGCGGGCGATGGCAGTGGCCGCCTCCAGGTTGGTCTTGAAGATGGTCTCTTCCAGGTTCCGGTGCCCCACGAACGCACCGGTATTCACATCGATGGTACTCATCGCCTCGGTCTGTTCAACGATCAGGTAGCCACCGGACTTCAGGGTCACCTTGTTCTGCAGCGCCTTGCGGATTTCCTCCTCGACACCGTAGAGGTCGAACAGCGGGCGCTCGCCGGGATAGTGCTCCAGGCGACCGGCGATCTCCGGGGCGTATTTGCCGGAAAATTCCGCCGCGCGGACGTGGGCCTCGCGCGAATCAATACGGATCTTTTCCGTGTGCGGGCGGGCCAGGTCGCGCAGGGCGCGCATGAACAGGGGCAGGTCCTCGTAAATCACCGAGGGCAGCGGGCGCGAGCGGATACGCTGTTCCAGCTCGGACCACAGCTTGTAAAGAAACGGGATATCCCGCAGCAGCTCCTCTTCACTGACGCCCTCGGCAACAGTGCGCAGGATAAAGCCGCCATCGCCGGACTGGCCCTCGTCCGCCAGCTTGGCCGCAGCCTGCTCCACCAGCTCCCGCAGGCGCTCGCGCTCGCCCTCGTCCTCGATACGGTTGGAAATGCCGATATGGCGGGTCTGGGGCATGTAGACCAGGTAGCGGGCCGAGACGCTCAGGTGGGTAGTGAGGCGCGCGCCCTTGGTGCTGATCGGATCCTTGACCACCTGCACCACCAGTGACTGGCCCTCGCGCACCAGTGCGCGGATGTCCGCCACCTCGGCCTCGCGTGATTCCATGCCCTCCTCGTCCAGGGGGGCGATATCGGAGGCGTGGATAAAGCCGGCGCGCTCCAGGCCGATGTCGACGAACGCCGCCTGCATGCCCGGCAGCACGCGCACTACCTTGCCCTTGTAGATATTGCCGACAATACCGCGGCGCGCACTGCGCTCCAGGTAGACCTCCTGCAGCACACCGTTTTCCACCAGCGCCACCCTGGTTTCGGTGGGAGCCACGTTGATCAGCAGTTCCTCGCTCAAGATGCCTCCCCGGCCTGCCAGTATGGGATTCCGGTTTCTTCGAGCATCGGCACCAGCGCCTCCAGGGGCAAGCCCACCACATTGCTGTAGCTGCCACTGATGGCCTCAACCAGCACCGCACCCAGGCCCTGGATACCGTAACCGCCGGCCTTGTCGACAGGCTCCCCGGTCTCCCAGTAGGCCTCGACTACATCGTCGCGCAGCGGGCGCAGGCGCACCCGGGTTTCCTCCACCCGGGTCAGGCTGCGATCGCCCCGGCACAGGCAGATGGCGGTGAGCACCGAGTGCTCGGAAGCTGAAAGTGTCGCCATCATGCAGCGAAAATCATCGAAGTCCCGGGGTTTTTCCAGAACATTTTCACGTGACACAACCACGGTATCCGCCCCCAGGACCCAGGTCCCGGCATCGCCCTGGGCGGCAAATCCGGCCGCAGCCTTCTCGCACGCCAGCCTCAGGACATAGTCGCGGGGTGCCTCCCCGGCAGCCCTGACTTCGGGAACGTCAGTCTTGGCCCGGGTGAACGGCACCCCAATCTGCGCCAGCAATTGCGCGCGGCGCGGGGAGCCGGAAGCAAGGATCAATCTGCTGTGTTCGGCGGTATCTGGCACGGTACTGCTTTATTGTTGGTGAATCAGCCGCTGATTATAGCGGTATCGCTCGAAAAATGAGCATTTCTTTACCGGACTTAACCAAAAATGTGACGTGGAGGCCGGTTCACGCACCCCGGTTTCTACGGGCTTCAGCGCACCTGCAGGCGACCGGCCATGCGGTCGAGCCAGGGCGTGACCAGTGGCCACAGCAGGGCTGTGGTGAGTGCCGGCCAGAGAAAAGTCAGGCCGGGCACAGGCTTACCCGCCAGGCTGTGTACCCAGTTGCCCACCACCTGGTGAATACCCACCAGCACAAACACCCACATGAGCTGCTGGGCCGGGTTGAAGGCGCGGGTGCGCTGGTAGGTCAGCAGGCTGAAATAGGCCAGCGCCCCGAGCGCCAGGGCGTGGGTACCCAGCACCGAGCCGGTGACGAAATCCTCCAGCAGCCCGACCAGCCAGGCAAACCCCACCCCCAGGCTCTGTGGCATGCGGTTGATCCAGAAGATCACCAGCAGCGCCATGAAGGCGGGCCGGAACCAGAGCCACTGGTACGGCAGCGGCATCACCGAAAGCAACAGGGCCACCAGCACCGTCGCGGCAATAAACCAGCGATTATTCGGTTCCAACGGCCTCATCCCCTTCGGTGATCACCGCCAGCACGAAACGACTGCGGTTCATGCGGCCGCGCGGCTGCACCTCCACATCGGCGAAGGCGCGACCGGGATCCCGCTCGACGGAAATCACCTCGCCCACCGGGTAGCCCGACGGGAAGCGCCCCCCCAGGCCGGAACTCAGGAGCAGGTCACCCTCCCGCACGTCGCTGGTATTGGCCACATGGCGCAGCTTGAGGCGGTAGAGATCACCGGTGCCCTCGGCCACAGCGCGCACACTGTTGCGCAGCACCTGCACCGGCAGGGCGTGGCTGGCGTCGGTAATCAGCAGGACGCGGCTGGCACCGGGGCCCGCCTCGATCACCTGTCCCAGCAGGCCGCTGGCATCCATGATCGGGGTACCCAGGCGCACGCCGTCATCACGCCCCTTGTCGATCACCAGCACATGCTCCAGGGGGTCCGGCGACACGCCGATAATCTCGGTAACGAGCACCCGCTCATCCACCGACTCGGCGGAGTTCATCAATTCCTTCAGCTGGGTATTTTCCGCCCTGGCGGCGGCAAGCAGCTGGCTGCGCTGCTCCAGCAGCAACACCTGGCGCCGGAGGCGGCTGTTCTCCTCCTCCAGCTCATCGCGCGAACGCAACTGGTCCCCGGCCCACTCGCCCATCCGGGCGGGCGCATCGGTAATCCAGTAGAAGGGTTCCGCCAGGCTGGCCACGCGGTCGCGTACCGGCTGCAACCAGTCGGTATAGATATTGACGACGATGAGCGCGGCCGCCACCAGGCCCAGGACCAGGATGCGGGATTCCGGCGACGGGCCGCGGGTAAATAGCGGTTTAATGGGTAACCCCCATTAACAGGTCAGTTTGCTTTGTTGTTATCGATATCGGGTACAAGGGGTGCCGAACTCAGTTCGACACCAGGTACAGGCGGCTCTTGTCCATCATGTCCAGTGCCTTGCCGCCACCGCGGGCAACGCAGGTGAGGGGGTCGTCGGCGACGATCACCGGCAGGCCGGACTCTTCCATCAGCAGGCGGTCCAGGTCACGCAGCAGCGCACCGCCACCGGTCAGCACCATACCGCGCTCGGCGATATCGGAAGCCAGCTCGGGCGGGGACTGTTCCAGCGCGCTCTTAACTGCCTGCACGATACCGGTCAGGGGCTCCTGCAGGGCCTCGAGGATCTCGTCGGAATTCAGGGTGAAGCTGCGCGGCACGCCCTCGGCCAGGTTGCGGCCACGCACGTCAATCTCGCGCACCTCGCTACCGGCGTAGGCACAGCCGATCTCCTCCTTGATGCGCTCGGCAGTGGCATCGCCGATCACGCTGCCGTAGTTACGGCGCACATAGTTCACAATCGCCTCATCGAAGCGGTCACCGCCGATCCGCACGGAATCGGAGTAAACCACGCCGTTGAGGGAGATGATGGCGATCTCGGTAGTGCCACCACCGATATCCACCACCATGGAGCCGCTGGCCTCCTCCACGCGCAGGCCGGCACCGATGGCCGCAGCCATGGGCTCCTCAATCAGCCAGACCTCGCGCGCACCGGCGCCCATGGCCGATTCGCGGATCGCACGGCGTTCCACCTCGGTGGACTGGCAGGGCACACACACCAGCACCCGCGGGCTGGGGCGCATCCAGCTGTGCTCATGCACTTTCTTGATGAAGTGCTGCAGCATTTTCTCGGTGACCTGGAAATCGGCGATCACACCATCCTTGAGGGGACGAATGGCAGTGATATTGCCCGGGGTCCGGCCGAGCATGCGCTTGGCCTCGACACCGACGGCCTCGACAATTTTCTGGCCGTTGTAGTGGCGAATGGCAACGACGGAGGGTTCGTCGAGCACGACCCCGCGATCGCGCACGTAGATCAGCGTGTTGGCGGTTCCCAGGTCGATGGAGAGATCACTGGAGAACATGCCCCGCAAACGTTTAAACATGGAATTCGATTACCTTGTACTAATAGCAACGGCGCCCCGGGCGGGCGCTGTCAGCGCAGACTCAAGCATGCTGTGTAAAGCTTATTTAGTCAGCGCGAATAATTCTGAGTTCCGGGCCGCATTATCCGAAATGATCGCAGGCCCCTGGCTCTCCCGACACCCACCCGTCGGAAGCTGGCACACAGTCCACCGCCAGAATCGGCAAACTCTAACAACGGCGGGGGTTCAGGGCAAGGCTGAATCCGCCTGAATACCGCAATAGGCCGAACTGGCGCGGCCCCGCCACGCAACGTTCGGTGCCCGTTTATGAGAATCGTGGCCGCCTGTGCTAAATTTGCGTCCCTCCTGCCCCGCTTTGGAGTCCGGTTTACCGGTCACCGGGCAGTCCCCATTCCATCCAAGCTGGAGCCCCGATTGTCATGGCCGTGGACAAGCAAACCGTAGAACAGCTGGCCGAGCTGGCCCGCATCGCCATTTCAGAGGAAACCGTTGACGAGGTCGGCAAGCGCCTGGGCAATGTCCTGCAGCTGGTCGACCAGTTGCAGTCTGTGCATACCGAGGGCGTCGCGCCGATGGCCCACCCCCTCGACGAGGTACAGGTGCTGCGGCCGGATGCAGTTACCGAGCCGGACCAGCGCGAGGCCTTCCAGGAACTGGCACCCCAGGCGGAACAGGGCCTCTACCTGGTTCCCAAGGTAATCGACTGACTGATCCCTGGCCACCACCCGCAAAGAGACAACACACCGGGAATACCATGCACCAGTTAACCATCGCCGAAATCATTCGCGGCCTGCGCGAACGCGAGTTCTCCAGCGTCGAGATCACCCGCCAGTTGCTCACCCGCATCGAACAGCTGGACGGCGACCTGAACAGCTTTATCACCACCACCCCCGAGCAGGCACTGCAACAGGCCGGGGCCGCCGACCAGCGCCTGGCGGCCGGCGACGCGCCGCTCCTGTGTGGCGTGCCCATTGCCCACAAGGACATTTTCTGTACCCACGGGGTGCGCACCAGCTGCGGCTCGAAGATGCTGGACAACTTCGTGCCGCCCTACGACGCCCACGTGGTGGAACAGCTCCAGGCCGCCGGCGCGGTGAGCCTGGGCAAGACCAACATGGACGAGTTCGCCATGGGCTCCTCCAATGAAACCAGCTTCTACGGTCCGGTAAAGAACCCCTGGAACCCGGAGCATGTACCCGGCGGCTCCTCCGGCGGCTCCGCTGCGGCTGTGGCGGCACAGCTGGTACCGGGCGCCACTGCCACCGACACCGGCGGCTCCATCCGCCAGCCGGCGGCCCTGACCGGCACCACCGGCCTCAAGCCCACATACGGCCGGGTCTCCCGCTGGGGCATGATCGCCTTCGCTTCCAGCCTCGACCAGGGCGGCCCCATTGCCCGTACCGCCGAGGATGTGGCCCACCTGCTGACCGCCATGGCCGGCCACGATCGTCGCGACTCCACCAGCCTGGACCGGCCGGTGCCGGACTTTGCCGCCTCCCTCAACGACGATATCCGCGGCCTGCGAATCGGCGTGCCAAAGGAGTATTTCAGCGAGGGGCTGAACGCGGAGGCCGCGGCGCGGGTACAGGATGCCCTGAAGGAATACGAGAGACTGGGTGCGCAGCTGGTGGAAATCAGCCTGCCCCATACCCACCTGGCCGTGCCAGCCTATTACGTCATCGCACCGGCGGAGGCCTCCGCCAACCTGTCGCGCTTTGACGGCGTGCGCTATGGCTATCGCTGCGAAAACCCCGCCGACCTGCGTGACCTCTACATGCGTTCCCGCGGTGAGGGCTTCGGCGAGGAGGTCAAGCGCCGCATCCTGGTGGGCGCCTACGCCCTGTCCGCCGGCTACTACGACGCTTACTACAACAAGGCCCAGCAGGTGCGCCGCCTGATCAAGCAGGACTTTGTGCAGGCCTTCGAACAGGTGGACGTAGTGATGGGCCCAACAGCGCCCAACCCCGCTTTCCGCCTGAACGAGAAAACCGACGACCCGGTGGCCATGTACCTGGAAGATATCTACACCATTTCCGCCAACCTGGCGGGACTTCCGGCCATGTCCCTGCCCTGCGGGCAGGCAGGCGGCCTGCCGGTGGGCCTGCAGATTATCGGCAACTACCTCGACGAGGGGCGCATGCTCAACGCTGCCCACCAGTTCCAGCAGGCCACTGACTGGCACCGCGCGACCGCGCCCTTTGCACAAGCGGCAGGAGAACAGTAAATGGAATGGGAAGTCGTCATCGGGCTGGAAGTCCACGTCCAGCTCGCCACCGAATCGAAGCTCTTTTCCGGGGCCAGCACCCGCTTTGGTGCGGCGCCGAACACCCAGGCCTGCGCCATCGACCTGGCCATGCCGGGCACCCTGCCGGTGCCCAACAAGGAGGCGTTCCGCCACGCGGTGATGTTCGGCCTGGCCATGAACGCCGAGATCGGCCGGCGCTCCGTATTCGAGCGCAAGAACTATTTCTACCCGGACCTGCCCAAGGGCTACCAGACCACCCAGCTGGCGGAACCCATCGTCGGGCCCGGTGAGATCGAGATCCACCTGGAAGACGGCAGCAGCAGGAAGGTGCGCCTGCACCATGCCCATCTGGAGGAGGACGCCGGCAAGTCCCTGCACGAGGACTTTCATGGTATGTCCGGTATCGACCTGAATCGCGCCGGCACACCCCTGATCGAGATTGTCTCGGAACCGGACCTGCGCAGTGCCGCCGAGGCCGTGGCCTACCTGAAAAAGCTGCACAGCATCGTTACCTACCTGGGCATCTCCGACGGCGACATGTCCCAGGGCTCCATGCGCTGTGATGCCAATGTCTCGGTGCGCCTCAAGGGCGAGAAAGAACTTGGCACCCGCACCGAGATCAAGAACGTCAACTCCTTCCGCTTCGTGGAGCGGGCCATCAAGGTGGAGGCGGAGCGCCAGATCGACCTGCTCGAGGACGGCGGCACCGTGACCCAGGAAACACGCCTGTACGATGCCGATAAAAACGAGACGCGCTCCATGCGCAGCAAGGAAGTGGCCAACGACTACCGTTACTTCCCCTGCCCCGACCTGCTGCCGGTGGAACTGTCCGAGGACTACATCGAGCAGCTGCGCGGCGAGCTGCCGGAACTGCCGGATGCCAAGAGTGCGCGCTTTGCCAGCGAGTATGGGCTGTCCGCCTACGACGCCGACCAGCTGACCCAGGAACGCGTACTCGCGGATTACTTCGAAACCGTGGCCGGGAAATCGGGTGAGCCCAAGCTGGCCGCCAACTGGATGATGGGTGAGCTCGCAGCACTGCTGAATCGCGAGGAGAAATCCATCGACCAGTCACCGGTCAGCGCCGAACAGCTGGCGGGCCTGATTGCGCGCATCGTGGACGGCACCATCTCCAGCAAGATTGCCAAGCAGGTGTTCGAGGCCATGGCCAATGGCGAGGGCGATGCCGACACAGTAATCGAGCAGCGTGGCCTGAAGCAGGTTTCCGATACCGGTGCGATCGAGCAAATGATCGACGAGGTAATCGCCGGCAGTGCCAAGCAGGTGGAAAATTACCGCAATGCCGACGAGGCCAAGCGCCCGAAAATGATGGGCTACTTTGTCGGCCAGGTGATGAAAGCCTCGAAGGGCCAGGCCAACCCGCAGATGATCAACAAGATCCTCAAGGACAAGCTGGACGCCCTGCTCTGATCGCCAGCCGCATTTCCCTTTACGTGGCCATGGGCCGCTCCTGCGGGTAGGACCCCGTAACCCGGGTTGACTACCATTGCCCGTAGGAGCGGCCGCTGGCCGCGACAACCCTGAGTCCGGCGCAGTGCGCTGCGCTTATTGCGCCCTACGCCCCGCCCAATGCCTGCGACTCACCCTCGCTCCATCTCGCGGCCAGCGGCCGCTCCTACGCATTGCTTTCCGGTACACACAACTTTCCGTAGAAGCGGCCCATGGCCGCAAAACACCTCCACCGAAAAACACACCCCCCACTCCGGTCACAAAAATTCGCCCCACCCTCTGGACAAAAGGGACGCAAGTCAGGAAATTAAGGACCAGCAAGCAATAACAAAGATAACAACGGAGAGATACAAGCGATGACAGAAAGGCGCCCTAGCTATACCCGCGGCGAGGCCAGCCAGCCGCTGATCGAGACGACCATCGGCGATACGCTGGATGAAACCGCCACGCGCTTCCCGGACAACGATGCCCTGGTGGTGCGCCATCAGGGCATCCGCTGGAGTTACCGGGAATTCGTGCAGCAGGTGGACACCTGCGCGCGCGCCCTGCTGGCCATCGGAATCGGCAGGGGCGACCGGGTGGGAATGTGGTCCCCCAACAATGCCCAGTGGACTACGCTGCAGTTCGCCACTGCCAAGATCGGCGCCATCCTGGTAAACATCAACCCCTCCTACCGCCTGCACGAACTCGAATACGCCCTCAACCATTCCCAGGCCCGCATGCTGGTGATCGCCGAGCAGTTCAAAGCCTCCGATTACACAGGCATGCTCTATGAGCTGGCACCGGAGCTGAAGACCTCGCCCGCCGGGAAACTGCGCTCCGCCAGGCTGCCGCACCTGGAGGTCGTGGTGAACCTGGCCGGCAATGTCCACGACGGCATGTGGCGCTGGGATGACCTGCTGCTGGAATCATCGCAGGTCGATCAAGCCCGGCTGGCAGGGGTCCAGGCGTCACTGCACTGCGAAGACGCCATCAATATCCAGTACACCTCCGGCACCACCGGTTTCCCCAAGGGCGCCACCCTGTCCCATCGCAATATCCTCAATAACGGCTTTTTCGTCGCCGAGAGCATGGGACTCACCGAGCGCGACCGGCTGGTAATCCCGGTGCCGCTGTACCACTGCTTCGGCATGGTGATGGGCAACCTGGGCTGTGTCACCCACGGCGCCACCATGATCTACCCGGGGGAGGCTTTCGAGGCGAAAGCGGTCCTGGAGACAGTGGCGGAAGAACGCGCCACCGCCCTCTACGGCGTCCCCACCATGTTTATTGCCGAACTGGACCATCCGGACTTTGCCCACTACGACCTCAGCTCCCTGCGCACCGGCATCATGGCCGGCTCCATCTGCCCCGCCGAGGTGATGAAGGCGGTCAATCACAAAATGCATATGCAGGAAGTGCAGATCGCCTACGGCATGACCGAAACCAGCCCGGTGTCGACCCAGACCGCCGCCGACGATCCCTTCGACAAGCGCGTCACCACGGTCGGCCGCACCCAGCCCCACCTGGAATCCAAAATCATCGACCCCGCATCCGGCGAGACCCTGCCCCGTGGCGAGGTGGGCGAGCTGTGTACCCGTGGCTACAGCGTGATGCTGGGCTACTGGAACAACGAGGAAGCCTCCCGCAACGCCATCGACAGCGACAAATGGATGCGTACCGGCGACCTGGCCACCATGGACGAGGATGGCTATATCCAGATAGTCGGGCGCATCAAGGATATGGTGATCCGCGGGGGCGAGAATATTTACCCGAAAGAGGTGGAGGAATTCCTCTACACTCACCCGGCGATCGCCGATGTGCAGGTGACCGGTGTCCCCGACAGGAAATACGGTGAGGAGCTTGTCGCCTGGGTCCAGCTGCGCGCCGATGCCGGCGAGGTAACCGAGGAGGAATTGCGCGAGTTCTGCAGGGGCAAGATCACCCACTTCAAGATTCCGCGCTATTTCCGCTTTACCGACAACTTCCCGATGACCGTCACCGGCAAGATACAGAAATTCCGCATGCGGGAAATTTCCATCAGGGAACTGGGCCTAGAGGCCTGACACTTACAGGGCGCGGCCAGTGTCCGCGCCCTGGCCATTGCCGCCCCCCTGCAATTCCTGTAGCCCCCACCAATAGCCCCATACCCTTCGCCGGCTGCGATTCTCGGGTAGTATGGGTTTTTACTGCGGCCAGCCTGCCGGCGCGACAGCCGCGGAAACCAGTTCCCTAATACAGGTGCACCATGAAAACCATAACAAGAGTCATCTTCTTCACCATTGCCACCCTGGTGACACTGGCAGCAGCGCCGCTGTCCGCGAATGACTTCCCCTCCTTAAGCGACCTGCGCAGGGCCCTGGAGAGCGGTGAGAAAACCTCAGCCCAGCTGGTGCGTGAATACCGTCACCGGATCGAGAGCTACAATGAGCGCCTCAACGCGGTGACCCAGTTGAGTGCCAACGCGCTGCAGGAGGCCGAACGGCTCGATCGCCTGCGCAGTGCGGGTACCGTACTCGGGCCACTACATGGTATTCCGGTGCTGCTCAAGGACAATATCGATACCGGCGACGGCATGGCCAACACTGCAGGCTCCTGGCTGCTGCGGGAGAACACCCCCGCAGACGATGCCTTCCTGGTGCGATCCCTGCGCAAGCAGGGCGCCATCATCCTGGGCAAGGCCAACCTGAGTGAGTGGGCCAACTTCCGCTCCACCACCTCCTCCAGCGGCTGGAGTGCTGTCGGCGGCCAGACACGCAACCCCTACGACCTGAGTCGCTCGCCCTGCGGCTCCAGCTCCGGCTCCGCCGTTGCGGTGGCGGCCGGCCTGGTACCGCTCGCCGTAGGCACGGAAACAGACGGCTCGGTAACCTGCCCCGCCGCGATCAACGGGGTGGTGGGCATCAAACCCACCCTGGGCCTGGTCAGTCGCGACGGCATAATCCCCATATCAGCCCACCAGGACACCGCCGGGCCCATGGCCACCACCGTCGAGGGTGCGGTCGCGCTACTGGATGCGATGGTAGGTGAGGACCCGGGCGACCCCGGCAGCATCCCCGCGCGCGGCCCCTACCGCCGGCACCTGAACGCGAACGGCCTCGAGGGGCTGCGTATCGGGATCGTCCGCAACCTCACCGGCTACAGCCCCAAGACGGACGCTGTCTTTGAGCAGGCTCTGGAAACCCTGCGCGCACAGGGCGCCACCCTGGTCGACAATACCAATATCGACACCCTGGGCGACATACATGCGAAGGAGTTTGACCTGCTGGCGTGGGAGTTCAGGGATGCCCTGGCCGAGTACCTGGAAACCACGCCGGTCAAGGCCAGGTCACTGGATGCCCTGGTGGCGGCCAACAAGCGCGCACGGGACCGGGAGCTACAGCACTTTGGCCAGGAAATTTTCATCAAGGCACAGGAATCCCGCGGCCGCCAGGAACCGGGTTTTGCCGAGGAGGTGGCACGACTCAAGTCACTGGCCGGGGAACAGGGTATCGATGCCCTGCTCAAGGAACACGACCTGGACCTGCTGGTGGCGCCCACCACCAGTCCGGCCTGGAAGATTGACCTGGTCAACGGCGACCACTACCTGGGCTCGGCATCCACACCGGCCGCAGTTGCTGGCTATCCCCACATCACTGTGCCGATGGGCTTTGTCCGCCACCTGCCGGTGGGCCTCTCGTTCTTCTCCGGTGCCAACCGGGAGGACATCCTGATTGCGGCTGCGTACAATTATGAACAGGCCAGCGGGGCGCGCCGGGCACCGGAAATTCCGGCAGGAACCCCGCGAGGCGAATAGCCCGGGCGGTACTGCACCCGCCCCACCCGATCCAACATGCACCAACTAAGGAACAGATTGTGACCCTGAAGAAAGACAAGCAGAAAGTCCTCGGTGAGGTATTCGATGAAGAGCGTATTGCCGGGTTTCTTGAGGGCGAGGCACCGGAAGGCATGGAGCGGGATTTCTACCTGCTGGAGCGAGCCTACCGGGGTATGAAAGCGGAAAGCTTCGCCACATTCGTGCGCCTGTTCCGGGAGCAGGACCGCAACCTGGACAGTGTCGGCCCCGACGGCAAAACGCTGCTGCAAAAAGTGGCCGGCCATCGCCAGAGTGAAGAGTACGCGCACATCCTGCGCGATGCCGGCGCGGTCGAATAAGTCACAGGCAACAGGGAACACCCGATGACTTCCAATCCCACCCATGGTGTCGACGCACTGATCCAGGGGGCACGCCTGTTGGGACGGCACGAGCTGCGGCCATTTATCATCGTGCCACTACTGATCAACCTGGTCCTGTTTATCGCCCTCACCGCCGTCATGCTGTCGCAGCTGGGTGGACTGTCGGACTACCTCGGCAGCCTGCTGGCACACGAGCCGGTCGACACCGAGAACATGTCCTGGTGGCGGGCGATACTGGCGCAAGGTGCCGCCTGGGCGGCCAATGTTTTCCAGTGGCTGGCGTGGCTGATCGCCATTGCCGTGGTGATCCTCTTCCTCTTCGTGTACGGCTACCTGTTCGGCATTATCACCAATATCATTGCCGCACCGTTTAACGGTTTCCTGGCGGAAAAGGTCGAGGAGCTGCTCACCGGCCAGGCGCCACCGGCAGAGCCGATGGTAAGCATGGTATGGCGCACTATCGGCCGCGAACTGCGCAAGCTGATGTACTTTGTCGGCTGGGGCCTGGTGATCTTTGTCATCGCCATGCTCACCAGCTGGACGGTGTTTATCCCGGCGATCCTGGGCGGGCTCTGGGGTGCCTGGTGCATGGCGATCCAGTACGTCGACTACCCGCTGGATAACCACCAGCGTCCCTTCGACGAACTGAAGAGTGTGCTGCTGCGACGCAAACTTTCCAGCCTCAGTTTTGGTGGAGCGGTGATGCTGGCCAAGATGGTGCCGGTCCTGAACATCTTCGTGATGCCGGCGGCCGTGGCGGGGGGCACGGTCCTGTGGGTGGATCGCCTGCGACGCCACGGCGACCCCGGTGCCGACCGCCTGCTTACCGATGAGGGCAGGCACCCCTGAAACCTGCATACCGGCCCGCGTTACTCAGGTGCCCACAAAGGCCGCCATCGGGCGCCGGTGGTACCAGCGGGCCGCCAGTACACTGGAAACCAGCACCATCAGGGTCACCACGCCGGCGGTTATCCCCAGGTATTCCGAGGTAATCGAGCCGGCTATTCCCGGCTCGGGCATCACCCCGGTGGGCTGGTAACTGGCCGCCGCCATCCCGGTATAATGCATCCCGCACACCGCTACCGCCATCACCAGCGAACTGCCGATTTTCTGCCAGCGACCGCGCATCACAAACGCCATCCACAGCGCGGCATAGGCTGCGACCACCGCAATCACTACGGAAATGATCATGATATTGAGGTCATACTTGATGCTGGCCGGCATCAGCATGGCCTCCATGCCCGAATAGTGCATACCTGCCACCCCTGCCCCCATAAATACCGAGGCCGGGATCAGCCGGTCAAACATAAATTTACCCGTGCCGACAATCGCCAGTCCCAGGGCGCATGCCGCCACCGCCACCAGCACGGAGCCGATAGTGCCGGCCACGTCATAGGCCATGGGCATTTCGGTCTGCAGGGCCAGCATGCCGACAAAGTGCATCGACCAGATGGCCCCGCCCCCCATCGCCAGCCCCGCCACCAGGATGGCGCGACGCCGGTCATTCCCTGTCACCGCCTCGGGTATGGCGGTCACCAGCTGCAATGCGGCGAAGGAACCAAGGGCGGAGATAAGGTAAGAGAGCAACACCAGCAGGGGATCGTATTCGGTGGACATGGCAGCCTCATTGTCATTATTGGGTCGCATGGCCATTGTCGGGCCATTTCCAGAGACTACGGCCACCAATGTGAAACAGATCACACAGCATCAACAGACTTCAATGAGGAAAGTGCCACTAATCGCCTGTGGGGGCGGCCGCTGGCCGTGACAGGAAAGGCGGGATGAGGGACAGGCCGGGGAGCAGCGCTCACTGGCACGGCGGGGCGTGTAAGCCGGGGCAGGAAATTCAGGCGCTGACGCCGTCCCGGCATTCACCCCGCACTTCACCACCGAAAGCGTGCTCGGTGCGCTCAAGCTCGAAGAAGCCATCGCGACAGAATCCGGTCTCGGCCAGCTTCTGCTGCAACATGCGGTCGAATTGCAGGCGATCACTGAGCGGCCGCACCCGGTTGCGCGGCTGCTGGATCATGCCCTGCTGGGCCATGCGGCTGCGATTCACCCCGCTGGCAGTCGCCGGCCGGGGGATGTCATTGCGCATCACCTCAAGTGAGTAGGTGAACCGCTTGGCGCCATTGCGGGCAATCTCCGTATGGAAGGATTCTTTCAGGCCCGGCACTGGCAAGGAGCGCTCGCTGGCACAGGCTGCGGCCAGTAGCGGTACCAGCAGGAGCAGGGAACGGCGCACCAGGCGGTTGTCCTTTTTCTTCATACTGTGGATTCCCAAACCGTAAAACGACCAGGTACCTGTGGACAGGCCCGTGCGGGCCACCAGGACAGGGACCGGTTACTTGAAGACTACCGTTTTATTGCCGTGAATAAAAACCCGCTCTTGCAGCACCAGCTGCAGGGCCCGGCTCAGCACCGACTTCTCCACATCACGCCCTGCCGCCGCCATGCCATCGGCAGAATAGGCGTGGTCCACATGAATCACATCCTGCTCGATGATGGGCCCCTCATCCAGGTCGTCGGTGACAAAGTGGGCGGTGGCGCCGATGATCTTCACCCCGCGCTCGAAAGCCTGCTGGTAGGGCCGCGCCCCGATAAACGCCGGCAGGAAGGAGTGGTGGATATTGATAATGCGACCGCGATAGCGGGCGACAAAGTCCGGCGTCAGCACCCGCATATACTTGGCCAGCACCAGGTAATCCGGACCGTAGCTGTCCACCAGCTGCACCACCTGTTCTTCATGCTGGTTGCGCTCCAGCCCGCCTGCAGGCAGGCAGTGGAAGGGGATATCGAACTTCTCCACCAGGGCGCCCAGGTCCGGGTGATTGCCAATCACCGCGGCGATCTCCACATCCAGTGCTCCGGCATAGCACTTCATCAGGATATCCCCCAGGCAGTGGGGCTCGCGGGTGACCATCAGTACCAGGCGCTTGCGCCCGCTGGGAACCAGCTTCCGTACCGCACCCGCCGGCAGCGCCATATCCAGGTCTTCCAGCAGGGTGGAGTCGTTGAAATTGCCCTCCAGCGCGGTGCGCATAAAGAAGCGCCCCTGCACCCGGTCCACATATTCATCGTTCTTGATGATATTGAGCTGGTGCTTGTAGCAGATGTTGGTGATTTTCGCGATCAATCCCTTGGCATCCGGGCAATCGGTTAGCAGTATCTTCTTTTCCATGGTCGAAATTCAGGCCAAATATCCAGTGCAGAGACTATACACTACCGGGTTAACGTGAATCACACCTTGCTCACCAGGGAGAACCATGGACAAGAAACTCTACGCCACGCATATGGCCACGCTCCGCCAGCGCTATGACAGCATCCTGGAGGAAACCGGCTTTGACACCCTGAACGTATTGAGTGGCCGGCCCAAGGTGCAATTCCTGGACGACAACTACTACCCGTTTCGCGTCAACCCGCAGTTCAAGGCCCTGGTGCCGGTCACCGATAACCCCCACAGCTGGGTCATCTACCGCCGCGGGCAGAAGCCGAAACTGCTCTTTTATCGCCCGGTGGACTTCTGGCACTACGTGCCGCCGGCGCCGCAGACCTTCTGGAGTGACGAGTACGAGATCGAGTTGCTGAGCAAGCCCGATGAGGCGAAACAGTTCCTGGATGCCAGTAATGCCGCCTTTATCGGCGAAACCGACGGGGTGGAAGACTGGAATACCGGTACCGCCAACCCGGAAGAATTGCTGGCACGGCTGCACTGGGCGCGGGCTTACAAGACACCCTATGAGATGACCTGCCTGCGGGAAGCCAACCGTATCGCAGTGCGGGCCCACCGCGCCGCCGAGGCAGCCTTCCGCGATGGCGCCAGCGAGTTCGAGATCAACCTGGCCTACCTGAACGCTGCCGGCCAGGGCGAGAACCAGATGCCCTACGGCAATATTGTCGGCCTCAATGAACACGCCGCAATCCTGCACTACACCCACCTGTCCACCGAGCGCCTGCCGGAAGCGGAGCGCCGCAGCTTCCTGATTGATGCCGGTGCCGACTGCAACGGTTTCTGTGCGGACATCACCCGCAGCTATGCCTACCGCGACGGCGAGTACGCCGAGCTGGTGGCGGCCATGCACGAAAAAGAACAGGAGCTGGTGGCCGGCCTCAAGCCCGGCGTCCCCTACCCGGACCTGCATCGCGACTGCCACCAGAAAATTGGTGAGCTACTGGAGCAGTTCGGGGTGATCAAGTGCTCCGCCGGCGCCGCCACTGAATCAGGCCTCACCGCCACCTTCATGCCCCACGGCCTGGGCCACTTCCTGGGCCTGCAGGTACACGATGTGGGCGGCCACCAGAGCGCACCGGAGGGAGGCACCACCCCACCACCGGAAAAATACCCGTTCCTGCGCACGACCCGCATCGTGGAAGCCAACCAGGTCTTCACCATCGAGCCCGGCCTGTACTTTATCGACAGCCTGCTGGGCGACCTGAAGGACACCGGGCTGGCCGCCGAGGTGCACTGGGACAAAGTGGAGGAGCTGCGCCCCTTCGGCGGCGTGCGCATCGAGGACAACGTAGTCGTGCACGAGGATCGTGTCGAGAATATGACACGGGACTGTTACGGCGAGTAAGGAGCTGTATCGCGCGGAGCCCGGGCTCCGCGCGTCCTCCCGCACAATTCCCAGCCTTCATTCACTTTCATCGCCCCGCCTGGCGCACTCAGGCATGAAAAGCAGAACTTCTGGCACGCCTTTCTTTCCTGTAAGAGAAAGTATTCCCCCTCGCTTGCCTTCCCGGTAGAAAAATTTCAATCTTGACCCGCCAATAAAAGCAAAGGGTCCAGGACCATGAAAATTCCAGCTTTTACCGCGCTCCTGGCCGCTGCCCTGCTGGGCGCGGCGAGCCAAGTGCACGCAGATGTCATCGAGTATGTTATCTACAACAAGGAAGGTATTGCCGGCACCAGCACAATTGAACGGGATGGCGAACAGGTTTCCGGAAAGCTCAAGCTGGGTTGGAACAACCGGCGACTGGAGCTCAGGGAGGAATTCACCGTCGGTACCGGCGCCATGCCGGAGCAGCTCCACATCGAGGGTATCAGCCCCTTTGGCGCGCCGGTCGACGAAACCTTCTCACTCCAGGATGGCGTAGCCAACTGGAACAGCACCGACGAGCGCGGCAGCGCCAAATCCCCCTCGCCCCAGTTTTTCATCCCCAAGAGCACGTCCCTTGGCGTACAGAACCAGCTGGTTAAGGCCCTGCTCGAAGACGGGGACCGAACTGTTGACCTCCTGCCGCAGGGCCAGGCCCGGCTGAATGAACTGGACCAGCTCACCCTGGCCGAGGGAGACCGGGAGCAGAAGCTTTACCTGTACGGCATTTCCGGCCTCGGCCTGACCCCGGAACTGGCCTGGTATGACGACCAGGGGGACCTATTCGCACTCGACGATGGTGGCTGGTTCGCAATCCTGCGCAAGGGCTGGGACAAGTCCCACCTGGAACAGCTCAAGGAGCGCCAGATTCGCGCCGCGGATCACTACCTCCAGGAGCTGTCAGGCAAGCTCACACTGAAATCCGACACCCCCATCCTGATCAGCAATGTTGACCTTGTTGATGTGGAAGCGGGCCAGCTTCGCAAGGGAAAGCATGTCCTGGTCGAGAATGGCAAGATCAGCCGCATCAGTAACACACCAATACGCATACCGGGCATTACCCGTATCAATGCCAGGGGCATGACCCTGATGCCCGGGCTCTGGGATATGCACGGCCACCTGTCGCCGCAGGACGGCGTGCTGAATATGGCCGCCGGCGTGATCAACGTCCGTGATATCGGCAACACCCATGAAAACATCATGCGGATCGAGAAACTGTACGATTCCGGCAAGGTAATTGGCGGGGATGTGTATCGCGCCGGCTTTATGGACCGTGACAGCGAGAATGCCATGCGCATGGGCAAGACTGCCTCCAGTCTTGAACACGCGAAGGAAATAGTCGACTGGTATGCCGATCGCGGCTATATGCAGATCAAGACCTACAGCTCCATGGAGCCCGAGTGGATAGCGCCCCTCGCCGAGTATATCCACAGCAAGGGATTGCGACTGTCAGGGCATATTCCCGCGTTTATGACCGCGGAGGAAGCGGTGGATGCGGGCTTTGACGAAATCCAGCATATCAACATGCTGTTCCTCAACTTCATGGGCTCAATCGACACCCGCAAGAAATTACGCTTTACCGAAGTAGGTGAGCACGCCCACGAGCTCGACCTGGAAAGTGAGGAGGTCGCAGCATTCCTGGACAAGCTCGCCCACAAGGGCACGGTGGTGGATGCAACCACAACAGTATTCAGTTCGATGCTGCTGCGCCAGCCGGGCAAAATGGATCCGGAATACGCGAACATCGCCGATAACCTGCCCATCAATGTGCGCCGAAACTTTATCGGCGCCGAGCTCGATGTAAAACCTGAACATCGCCATGATTATGACCTGTCCGCACAGGCCCTGCTGGAGATGATGCGCAAACTGCACGAGCACAAGGTCCCCATGGTGGCGGGCACCGACGGACTGCCGGGCTTTACCCTGCTGCGCGAGCTGGAACTCTATGCCAAGGCCGGCATTCCCAATGCCGATGTGCTGCGCACTGCTACCGTAAATCCAGCGAAGGTGGTGGGCAAGCTCCAGACCAATGGCACCATCTCGGTGGGCAAGGACGCCGACCTGGTATTGCTCGACGGCAATCCCCTGGAGGATATCAGTGCACTGCGGCGCACTGCGCTGGTGATCGAGGGACAGAACCTCTATCGCCCGGACGAGCTCTATCGGGCCATGGGCATCAAGCCCTTCCACGAGTCGATTCCGGTGCGGCTCGGTGGTGCTGTGGATATCGCCACCAACTAGTTTTAGCCACTTCCACCAGGATGGGCGGGCCGCCGGCCCGCCCGCTCCCCCGCGGCCAGAGATTACGCCACAGGGCCGTTGGCACTTTTACGCGAAGTCTTTCACCTCAAGTTGCGCCCGCACTGTCCGCGCTGCCTCAACCATGTTCAAAAGCGACGTCCCCACCTCGGCCCAGTCACGGGTTTTCAGGCCACAGTCCGGGTTAACCCACAGCTTTTCCGGCGGGATTACCGCCACCAGTTTCTGCAATCGGTCCACCAGCTCCTGCCGCTCCGGTACATTGGGAGAATGGATATCGTAAATGCCAGGCCCGATTTCATTCGGGTAGCCGCCATTGGCACCGGCGAAAGCCTCCAGCAACCGCAGGTCTGAGCGGGCCGACTCGATGGTGATGACATCCGCATCCAGCGCCACAATCGCGTCCATAATGGTGTTGAAATTGCTGTAACACATATGGGTGTGGATCTGGGTTTCCGGCTTTACCGTCGCACAGGTAAAGCGGAAACAACCCACAGCCCAGTCAAAGTAGGACCGGTGATCGGACTCGCGCAACGGCACACCCTCGCGCAGGGCAGGCTCATCGATCTGGATAATGCCGATGCCCGCCTTTTCCAGGTCCAGCACCTCCTCGCGCAGTGCGCGGGCAATCTGCAGGCAACTTTCACCGCGCGGGATATCCTCCCGCGGGAAGGACCAGTTGAGGATGGTCACCGGGCCGGTCAGCATGCCCTTCACCGCCTTTTTCGTCAGCGACTGAGCATAGCGACTCCACTCCACAGTCATGGGGCTGGGGCGGGAAATATCGCCGAAGATAATCGGCGGTTTGACACAGCGGGAGCCATAACTCTGCACCCAGCCATTGCCAGTGTGGACAAAACCGTCCAGCTGCTCGCCGAAGTACTCCACCATGTCATTGCGCTCAGCCTCACCGTGCACCAGCACATCCAGGCCCAGGATTTCCTGGCGACGCACCGCCTCGGCAATTTCCGCGCGCAGGTGATCCAGGTATTCCTGTCGGCTGATATCTCCCGCACGGTACTGTCGGCGAATCTGGCGCAACAGGTCAGTCTGCGGAAAAGAGCCGATGGTGGTGGTGGGTAACAGGGGAAGCTGCCAGCGCCGGGCCTGCAGTGGCGCGCGCTCGCTATATGGCTGCGCGCGCCAGGTGTTCTCCAGCCCTGCCGGCACATGGGCTTCCCCACCGCCAATGCTCGCACCCGCGGCCGCATCACCCGATGTAACCGGCTCACCCGAATGCAGGGCCTCCTGCAGCTGGCGCAGCTCGTCGAGCTTCTGCCGCGCATAGGCGAGCCGTTGGCTCTGCTCAACCGGCAGTGCCTTTTCCGTGTCCAGGTCCACCGGGCAGTGCAACAGGGAGCAGCTGGCAGACAGCCACAGGTTATCCCCCAACTCCCGCGCCAACGGGGCCAGCCGGCCCTGCCAGCCAACGAGGTCAGCCCGCCAGATATTGCGGCCGTTTACCAGCCCCACTGAAAGCACCTGTCCGCCGCTGCAGGCGGCAACCGCCTGGCCGACCTCTTCCGGTGCCCGTACCGCATCGATATGAACCCCCTGCACCGGCAGGCCGAAGGCCAGCGACAGGTTTTCCCGCAGTGGGGAGAAATACGTGGCCAGCAGTTTTTTCGGGCCCTGCCCTTCAGCCAGCGCTGCGTAGGCCGGCGTAAAGGCATCGCGCCAATCCCCCGGCAGGTCCAGACCCAGGATCGGTTCATCCAGCTGTACCCATTCCACGCCGGCCTCTGCCAGCTGCTGCAATAGCTGCCGGTACAGGGGCAGAAGTCGTGGCAAAAGTTCCAGCCGGTCCCCGGCCGCACGCCCCAACCACAGGTAAGTGAGCGGCCCGATCACCACGGGTTTCGGTTGAAAGCCCAGGTCACGGGCCTCTGCCACCTCCGCCAGCAACCACTCACTGTCGAGCGAAAACTGCTGCCCGGCCTCGAACTCCGGCACCAGGTAGTGGTAATTGGTATCAAACCATTTCGTCATGGCGCTGGCAGCCACCGGCTCGCCACCCGGTGCACGGCCACGCGCCATACGGAAGTACTGGTCAAGCTTGCTGTCCGCCGCACCCACGGTAAATCGCTGTGGCACAACGCCGAACATCAGGGAGTGATTCAGTACCTGGTCATACCAGGCGAAATCCCCCACGGTTACCTGGCCCAGGCCTGCCTCGGCCTGCACCTCCCAGTTCCCGCGACGTACCACTGCCCCGGCTTCCAGTAGCTGTTCCTGCGCCATCTCTCCACGCCAGTAGGCTTCCAGTGCCCGCTTCAGCTCGCGATTGGCGCCAATGCGCGGATAACCGAGAATATGTGTCTGTGCCATTACGTTTCCCTCATGTGCTTGTTCTTTTGCCATTCGCTGATACTTACTCTTGCCGTCATCACGGCAGTGAGCCTGCATCTGCCCGGGCGCACACAAGGTGCGCCCCTACATGCCCCGCTCTGTTTCCCTCTGTTCCGGCAAATCCCCTGAACTTCGTGATCCCGGCTCGAGCCGGGTGACGAGGGCGGGAGAGTCATCTTGCCGGGAAAGCCGGACCCATCGCGGCCATTGGCCATAGCGAAGCGCCCTGTAGCCGGCCATCAGCCGAGGCGCGAAACCGAGGGTTGATTCTGCGATCCATGTGATATTCAATCAATTTCATATTTCTTGCCTAGAACATGAATATTTCTAAAGATGATTGAATTACGCCACCTGCGGGCCCTGACGGTGCTGCGGGAGACCGGCAGCATGGTTCGCGCTGCGGAGCGAATGCACCTGACCCAGTCCGCCCTCTCCCACCTGTTCCGGGAGATGGAAGACCGCCACGAACAGGCGTTGTTTGTGCGCAAATCCCGGCCGCTGCGCTTTACCAGCGCCGGCCTGCGCCTGCTGCAACTGGCGGACGATGTGCTGCCACGGGTGGCAGTGGCGCAGCGGGACCTGGCCCGGCTGGCCTCGGGCCAGGCAGGGCGGCTCAATATCGCCATCGAGTGCCACAGCTGTTACCAATGGCTGATGCCTACTCTGGACACCTACCGGGACAACTGGCCCGAGGTGGAACTGGACCTGTCCAGTGGCTTTCACTTCGCCCCGTTGCCGGCCCTGACCCGGGGAGACCTGGACCTGGTGGTAACCTCCAACCCGGACCCGGAGCTCCAGGGCATCCACTACGCCCCGCTGTTCAGTTTCGAAATGGTGCTGGCCGCCAGTCGCAAGCACCCGCTGGCGGCAAAGAAGTGGGTGACGCCGGAAGACCTGGCCGGCGAAGTGCAGATCACCTATCCCGTGGAGCGTGAGCGGCTGGATATTTTCCAGCACTTCCTGGATCCCGCCGGTGTGGAGCCGGCAGATGTGCGCACGGCTGAGCTCACGGTAATGATGGTGCAGCTGGCGGTCAGCGGCCGCGGTATCTGCGCCCTGCCCAACTGGGCCCTGCACGAATACCTGCAAAAAGGCCTGATTGCACAGCTACGCCTGGGAGAACAGGGTTTGTGGAGCACGCTCTACGCGGCAGTCAGGGAAGAGATGCTGGGGCAGGCCTATCTGGCGGACTTTCTGCAAACCGCAAGGGATACCTGCTTTGCCAACCTGAACGGTGTTCGCGCTGCAGAAAACGGGGGGCACAGCCTTTAAACGAGAATCGCAAGCAGAACTACTGGGAAGAACAGTAATCAGGGGCTGGAAGCATAGGGGAGGCAGCAACGTCCTGGACCACCTGTCGACCGACAGGGGATTCACGCGGAAGTAGAAAACACGGTAATCTTTCACAAAGACTAAACCGGTATTCAGGGAGAGATATTATGACCGACACCATCCCCCAGAAATGGCACCCCTTGAGCCGTGGACTCCACTGGCTGATCGCCATCCTGTTCCTGTGCGCCTGGGCTTCGGTCGAACTTCACGAAGGGTACGACAAGGAAGATCCCATGCGTAGCTGGTGGATGGTGCTGCATTTCTCGATCGGGTTGAGTGTGCTGGTGTTCGTGATCGCCCGCATCTACTTCCGGGCCATCTACCCCCGCCCGGAACTCTACGGCGGGCGCTGGCAACGCAAGCTCTCACAGCTTGTGGAAAGCCTTTTCTACGTCATCATGCTGGCCATGCCGATCACCGGGATGGCCATGCGGCAATTCGCCGGCAAGGAAACCACGGTTTTCTGGCTATTTGAAATACCCACACTGGTAGAAGAGAACAGCGACATCGCCAAGCAACTGGCCTTCTTTCACAAGGAGCTGATCTGGAACGCCTTCCTGGTGCTGCTGGTGCTGCATATTGCCGGCGCCCTCTGGCATCACTTCGGCAAGCGGGACGGGACGCTGCGGCATATGTTGCCGTGGGGAAAGAGCTGACAATTCTTACTGGCGCAGCCCGGCCATAAAGCCGGGACTGCGCAGCAACAACGGATTACTGTTTTCTCTTACGGGGCTTGTCCGCGGTTTTGGGGCCGGACTTGGGCTTGGGCTTGCGCTTGCTCTGCGCCGGCTTGTCGCTAAACCGTGAAATTCGCATCTCCCGGCCTGCCACACGCACTTTTTTCAGATGACTGAAAATCTCCTTGGGCATGCCCTCGGGCAGGTCCACGGTGGTGTATTCCGGGTAGATTTCAATGCGACCGATGTAGGAACTATCCAGGTCCACTTCATTGGCAATAGCACCGACGATGTTACCCGGCTTGACGCCGGCCTCGCGGCCCACCTCGATACGGAACCGTTCCATCCCCTCATCCGGCGGCGGCATTTTCTTGTCTTTTTCGTAGCCACCCTGCTTGCGGCCGCGGCTCTCGAAATCGCCATCCCGTTCGCGGCGCTCGCGCTTCTCGCGCGGCTTGAATTCCTGCTCCTTGACCAGCAGCGGCTGGTCACCCTGGGCCATGGCGGCCAGGGCAGCAGCCAGGTCCAGCGGGTCCACCTCGTTCATCTCCAGGTACTTCTCCGCCAGCAGGCGATACGGCGCCAGGTCGATATCACCGTCGAGCGTCCCGGTGATACGGTCGCGGAAGCGCTGCATGCGCGCGTCGTTCACCGCGGCGGCGCTGGGCAGCTCCAGCTGCTCGATAGTCTTCTTGGTGGCACGCTCGATCGTGCGCAGCATCCGCCGCTCACGTGGGGCCACGAACAGGATGGCATCACCCTCGCGGCCAGCGCGGCCGGTACGGCCGATGCGATGGATATAGGCCTCGGCATCGTAAGGGATGTCATAGTTGATGACATGACTGATCCGCGCCACGTCCAGGCCGCGCGCAGCCACGTCGGTGGCCACCACGATATCCAGCTTTTTCTTTTTCAGCTTGTCGATCACCGCCTCGCGCAGGTTCTGTGCCATGTCGCCGTTCAGGGCGGCACTGGCGAACCCTCTCGCGGCCAGCTTGTCGGCCAGCTCCACGGTGCTGTTCTTGGTGCGCACGAAGATGATGGTGGCATCCACCGGCTCTGCTTCCAGGATACGGGTCAACGCGTCCAGCTTGTGCAGGCCACCCACCGGCCAGTAGCGCTGGCGGATGGTCTCCGCGGTCTCGGTCTTGACGCGGATCTTCACCTCTACCGGCTCGCGCAGGTACTCGCGGGCAATGCGGGCAATCTCTTTGGGCATGGTGGCGGAGAAGAGCGCGATCTGGCGCTGCTCGGGAATCTGGTCCAGCACCCATTGCACGTCGTCGATAAAGCCCATGCGCAGCATTTCGTCGGCTTCATCGAGGACCAGGGTCTTCAGGTTGGACAGGTCCAGGCTGCCGCGGCGCATATGGTCCATGACCCGGCCCGGGGTTCCCACTACCAGCTGCACACCGCGCTTGAGCTGCAGCATCTGGCCGCGGTAATCGGCGCCACCGTAAATGGGGGCCACATGGAAGCCTTTCAGCTTCTGGGCGTAGGACTGGCAGGCCTCGGCTACCTGGATGGCCAGTTCGCGGGTGGGCGCCAGCACCAGCGCCTGGGGGCGGCGGTCCTTCAGGTCCAGCTGCGCCAGCAGCGGCAGCGCGAAGGCCGCGGTCTTGCCGGTGCCGGTCTGCGCCTGCCCCAGCACATCGTGGCCGGCCAGTAATGAGGGAATAGTCTGCGCCTGGATCGGCGACGGGGTTTCATAGCCCAGGGACTGCACGGCACTGAGGATTTCGGACGGCAAGTCCAGCTGGTCAAAGCCAATCGGCTCGGGGGTATCGGTCATTTTGGAATTCACTTGAATCTACATAGGGGGGCCAGGCGTGGCCAGGTTCCCGGTGGGATAACCATAGCGCACAGCCGCACATTGCTGGGCAGGCGAAAAAGCCCATTAATAGCAACCCGCTATCTTCAAGCTTATTCAACGCAGTACAGGGGCCTTTGGCGAGGAGGTCTGTTACCCATGAGGCTTATGTCCCGCTTGCAACCACGTAAGGTGGTGGGGGCAGAAGGCCGCGCAGTCTAGCAGAGTGGCGGGCAGATTGGCAGCTTATTTTTTAACCAATCGAATTTGAAGGAAGCCCGGAGCCTCCCCGGCGCCAGAGACAACCGGGGAATGCCAGTCAGGCGGACGGTCAGTCGCGTCCGTACAGGTCGCGGGTGTAGACCTTACCGGCAACATCTTCCAGTTGCGGGCACATGCGGTTGGCCACAATAACATTGGCACGCTGCTTGAACGCCTCGAGATCGTTGATCACCGGGGAGTTGTAGAAGCTGCCACCCTCATATGAAGGTTCGTAGACGATCACCTCGATCCCCTTGGCCTTGATCCGCTTCATAATTCCCTGGATGGAGGAGGTGCGGAAGTTGTCGGAACCTGCCTTCATAATCAGCCGGTGCACACCAACAACCTTCGGCTGCAGCTTCAGGATGGATTCCGCCACAAAGTCCTTGCGAGTCGAGTTGGCATCAACAATGGCCTTGATCAGGTTGTTGGGCACATCCTCATAGTTGGCCAGCAGCTGCCGGGTATCCTTGGGCAGGCAGTAGCCACCGTAGCCGAATGAGGGGTTGTTATAGTGATCGCCGATACGCGGGTCCAGGCCGACACCGCTGATAATCTGGCGGGTATCCAGGCCATGAGTCTCGGCATAGGTATCCAGCTCATTGAAGTAGGCCACGCGCATCGCAAGGTAGGTATTGGAGAATAGCTTGATCGCCTCCGCCTCGGTGGAGCCGGTCATCAGGACCGTCACATCCTTGCTGAGCGCGCCCTGCAGCATCAGCTCTGCAAACAGCTCCGCTTTCGGCGATTGCCCGCCGACCACAATTCGCGATGGATACAGGTTGTCATACAGCGCCTTGCCCTCTCGCAGGAATTCCGGAGCGAAAATAATATTATCATTGCCAAATCGCTCGCGGACTTCCCGCGTAAAGCCCACCGGGATCGTTGACTTGACCACGATGGTGGCGTCCGGGTTGATGGCCGTAACATCCTCAATCACAGACTCAACGGTGCTGGTATTGAAGTAGTTGGTCTCGGGGTCATAGTCGGTGGGCGTGGCCACGATGACAAACTCGGCATTCCCATAGGCCTGCCGCTTATCCAACGTGGCGGTAAACTGCAGCTCTTTCTCGCGGAGGAACAACTCGATCTCCGCATCAACTATCGGGGCAACTCCCCGGTTAAGTCCATCTACGCGCTCGGGCACCACGTCCAGAGCTACCACCTCACTATACTGCGCCAGCAGCAGGGCATTGGAGAGCCCGACATAGCCCGTACCGACCACGGCGATTTTCATGTTGAAGTCCCTTGAAACCCGTTGATTCGTCGCGCCAACCACCGTGCAGGCATCGCTGCTCCAGAGTTTACGCTGGATAGTGCGGCAATTTTATGAAACAACGTACAGGAGGAATTCAGGTCGGACCCTGGATTGGGTCCAACACTGGCAATCACTCTACGGAATCGGGCTATACCGCCTCCGCTACCGGCTGCTTCGCCGCAGCCAGGAAGCCCTGCAGTTCATCGCCCAGGTCGGGGTGGCGCAGTCCGTATTCGATCTGGGCCTTCATGTAGCCCAGCTTGTTGCCACAGTCATGGCTGCAGCCAACGATCTGGTAGGCTTCGACCCGCTGGCGGGTGAGGAGCTGGTCGATGGAGTCGGTCAGCTGGATCTCGCCACCGGCGCCGGGCTGGGTCTGCTCCAGCAGGTTCCAGATCTCCGCTGGCAACACGTAACGACCTACCACGGACATGTTGGAAGGGGCTGCGTCGACACTGGGCTTCTCGACCAGGCCGTCAATCTTGGCGGTGCCGCCGGCGTGCAGCTCGGCACCCAGGCAATCCACCACGCCATATTTGCTGACTTCTTCCCAGGCCACCGGCTCCACCATGATCTGGCTGTGACCGGTCTGCTCAAAATTGCGTACCATGGCCGCCAGGTTATGGACCGTCGGGTCAGCCCGATACTGGTCCACCAGCACATCCGGCAACAGTACTGCAAAGGGATTGTCCCCTACCACAGGGCGGGCGCAGGCAATAGCGTGACCCAGGCCCTTGGCCTGCGCTTGGCGCACGGAAATCACCGTAACGTCCTCGGGCACGATCGAGCGTACATCGTCCAGGATCTGGCGCTTCAGGCGGTTCTCCAGCTGCGCTTCGAGCTCAAAAGAGGTATCGAAGTGGTTGGCGATGGCGTTCTTACTGGCGTGGGTGACCAGGACAATTTCCTTGATCCCGGCACTCACCGCCTCATTGACCACATACTGGATCAGCGGCTTGTCCACAATCGGCAGCATCTCTTTCGGGATGGCCTTGGTGGCAGGCAACATACGAGTCCCCAGGCCAGCCACCGGGATGACTGCTTTTTTCACTTTGTTCATTTTTTTTACTCCTGATGCTTACTATCGGAATTCCATTTCACTGCGCGGGCCCTGCCCGCCACTCGTTGGATGCCAATGGCAGCCGTGACTCACTGTCACCTGGATATCACTCAAGTATTTCAATTCTTGTATACATACCCTCCCTCCGGCGGAAGGCTTCCTTTGAGCTTGCAAGATACGCGCCGGCCTGACAACCCGGAAACGCTTACAAATGATTACATACGCCATATCGCTGAGAGCCGGGAATCTTCCGCCAAGCGCGACCAGCCTGATTACACTTCGCACAACACTGGATCAACCACCAAAAGGGAACACCAGGGGAAGAAGGAGCAGGACAGTGACCGAGTAGGCAACCGTCAGGGGCATCCCGGCACGGACAAAGTCCCGTAAATGGTAACCACCAAGGTTCTGGACCATCAGGTTGGTCTGGTAGCCAAATGGGGTCAGGAAACTGGCACTGGCCCCATAAGCGACCGCCATCACAAACGGCATCCAGCTCACTCCGAAACTCTCGGCCAAACTCCACGCAAGCGGGAATGCCAGTGCTGCAGCTGCGTTATTGGTCATCAGTTCGGTCAGGGCCAGAGTCAGGAAAAACACCCCTATCAACCCAATGTAGGGACCTGCGCCCGCCACCGTATTTCGCAGGCCCGACGCCAATAGATCCGCCAGGCCACTGCCAGAGAATGCTTCAGCCAATACCAGGGCACTGGCGATAATCAGCCATATCTGGAAGGGAAAGCGCCGCTGCAGCTCTGTGGTAGAAACAATATTCAGGCTGATCATACCGCCCAGGAGCACCACCAGTCCTTTCAGTAGCGAGAAATACTCCAGTGCCGCACCTGCCACCACAGCAGCAAAGCCGAAGCCCAGCAGCCAGCTATCCCGCCGGGACAGCTGGCGCTGTACCTTGCCGCCACTGATAACATAGAAGTTTTTATCGATATTGCGATGGTGTTTCCAGTCCGGTCCCACTGCCAGGAGCAACGCATCCCCCGCACGTAACTGGATTTCCCCCAGCTTTCCAGAAAGCCGTTCGCCACCACGGCGCATGGCTACTACAGCCGCATCAAACCGGGTCCGGAATTGGCTGCTCTTCAGCGATTCACCAAGGATGCTCGAATTGGGGGTCAATACCACCTCGGTCAGGTCCAGCTTCAGTTGTTCGTCTTCCAGCGCAAAGACCCGGAGCCCCTCAATATCCTGTAACCGCCCGAGATCTTTTACATCGCCGCTGAAAATCAGCTTGTCTTCGCTACGAATGATTTCCGTTGGCGCGACCGGGCTGATCACCCGCCCCCCCCTGACAATCTCCACCAGATACATCGTTTCCAGCTGGCGCAGACCGTTTTGCTCGACGGTTTTACCGTTCAGGGGCGAGTCCTCGACAACCTTGGCTTCCAGCAGGTATTCCTTGACCGGCTCAATCGAGGTGCGCCCTTCCGGCAACAGACGATTGCCTAGCAGCAGGACCACCAGTCCTACTAATGTGGCTCCAAGGCCCACGGGCAAGAACGCAAAAAAATCCAGCCCGGGCAGGCCTCGATCAAGTACAAAGCTGTTTACAATCAAATTGGTGGAAGTACCTATTAACGTCAGGGTACCGCCAAGGATCGCAGCATAAGACAAAGGTAACAGCAGCTTGGCCGGCGGATAGCGCCTCTGGTTTCGCACACTGGAAGCGAGCGCCGCAACCACAGCCGTGTTGTTGAGGAAAGCCGAACTCAGTGCCGTGGCGCCGGTCAGGCGCAAGAGGCTTCCCTTCAGGGACCCATTAATCAATCCATCAGAGATTGCACGAAGCCAACGGGCTTTTTCCAGGCCGATGGAAGCCAGGATCAAAGCCACCAGAGTCACCAGGCCAGGATTCACCGCCTTCTGGAGCACCGATTCGGCTGGCACCAGCCCTGTCAGGAAACAAACCGCTGCTGCGCAGGCAAAAACCAGCGACGGCCTGAAGCGAGTGAAAATAAGGGAGACAATAACCAGCAGAAATATACCGGCAACGACTAACTGGGCGAAATTCATGTGATTATCTTGCCGGTCGGATCAACGAAAACAGATGATTATTTTTTGTTCAGTGCATAAAGTCTCAATTATGCCAAATCTGCCAGCAGCAACCAAAAGACATTTTTGGCCATTCTTTGACCGCTGATGATTATCCTACCTGGGCGAACACTGCTTCCCGATTCCGGCAGGCTGCCCTGAAGCATCTCTCTCCGGCGGAGATGTTGCCTGCACGATGCTACCAGCCCTGTTAACGCGCCTCCTGATGGACGGCCAACAGGATTTAGCCCCACCCAGTAAGAGATTAGACCCGGTTTCCGGCAAATTATCCCCGAAAACAAAGGCAGAGTGGAACTGCACCATCGGTCTTATGCACACCGTGCCCGGTATCCAAGTGGTCGGCCCCGGAAGCCAGCCAACCCACTCCTGAATAGGCGCGCATTCGGGCATTTGGAGTCGCCAGGGAAATGGCTACTTGCAAACCGGAAGCTAAACCTCCACCCCGCAGCTCCACCAAATACGAAAAAGGCCACATCCTTTCGGATGCGGCCTTTTTCGTATTTGGTGGAGCCTAGCGGGATCGAACCGCTGACCTCAACACTGCCAGTGTAAAAAATGCGTAAATCCCAGTGAACCACGACGAACAATTATAAGCAGTAAAATCGCCCTTTACCTATACAAATCAATAGCTTACATTGTTCACCCTTGTTCACTGCTAATCTTCACCTCCCTCCCCTGTTCATTCAGATTGGACTTAATATGGACTTAAATTTAGGATCAGGGGATTCTAGGAGGATTCATGCAAGCCAAGCTTACCACCACAACGGTCCGAGGCCTTGAGCCCCAGGAGAGGGCTTACGAGGTCGTGGACTCCGAGCTGAGGGGCTTCCTGCTCCGGGTCCAACCCACCGGGCGGAAGACCTTCTATTTCTCCTATCGTACAAATGATGGCCGGCGCAAGCGGATCAAGATTGGTGCGCTGGGCCCCTCGCTAACCATTGCCCAGGCTAGGGACCAGGCTACAAGCATGGCCGGCAAGGTCGCAGAGGGAATTGATGTCCAGGGAGAGAAGATTGAGGGTCGCCAGAAAGCCAAAGAGGCCCTAAAGGGTACTCTGGGACGCTTTCTGACCGACCAGTACGAGCCCTGGGCACTTTCTAACCAGAAGAGCGGCCAATACACGATCAACACTGTCCGCGCGTCCTTCCCCGACCTCCTGGACCTACCTATGAGCCAGATCCAGCTCCGGAAGATCGAGCGCTGGCGAACCGACCGACTCCAAGCAGGCCGTAAGCCCTCCTACGTCAATCGCTGTGTGAATGCCCTTCGTGGGGTCCTGACTAAGGCGGTGGAATGGGAGGTGCTGGAAGAGCATCCCCTGAAGAAACTGAAGGCCCTGAGAGTCGATGAGGGCCGGAAGGCCCGCTACCTGTCGCCAGAAGAGGAAGAGCGGCTGTTCAAGGCCTTGGAACAGCGGGACAGTGAGCTGAAAGAAGGACGGGAGCGAGGAAACCAGCACCGCAGAGCGCGGGGCTACCCTCTCCTGCCCGACCTGAGCGGTCATGCCTTCGCCGACCGCATGACCCCGCTGATTACCCTTTCCCTCAAGACAGGCATGAGACGCGGGGAGCTGTTCGACCTGGAATGGTCATGTGTCGATCTCGACAAGAGAGTCATCACCGTGCGGGGAGAGACAGCCAAGTCCAGCAAGACCCGCCATATCCCGCTAAGTCCTACTGCCCATCAAACTCTGGTTGACTGGCTGCGCCAGGCACCACTACCGGATGGCTTGGTATTCCCTGCCGACGACGGTGGCCGCCTGGACAATGTTAAGAGCTCCTGGAACAGCATCCTGAAGAAGGCCGGCATAGAGAAGTTCCGCTGGCACGACATGCGCCACGACTTCGCCTCTAAGCTCGTCATGAATGGAGTCCCCCTAAACACGGTCCGGGAGCTATGTGGCCATGCCAGCTTGAACACTACGTTACGTTATGCGCATTTAGCCCCGGACCACAAAGCTGACGCCGTCGCCCTGATTGGATGAAAACAGATAGTTAAGCAGCAAGGACTATAGAAATGACCCACTACTCAAGCCCCTGCTATACGTTAGCTGAAGCCCAAGAGATGCTGTCTTTAAGAGGTTCCGAGCTAGCCCATGCCATAAGATCCAAAGAAATCCAAGCGGTCGTATATACAGGCCATAGGCAGATCCTGCTGTTCGTGCCCAAAGAGACTGACCATTGGATCGGCTGTGCAGTAATCCGGTATCGCGGCCACATGTCACTACATGTGGATACCATAGCTAGTCTGCTGGACGGACAAATCATTCATGTGGGCCAAGGCTGGGGTTACGTGTGGGAGGACTTTGGCGTTTCTGACTGGCGCCACCAATACCCATTTGAGCGTGAACTACCCCACGGTCCGATTAGAGAGTGGAGGCCTGTCGAGAAAGACAAGTTTCCGCTACACAAATTCTATGCTACCCCCCTCCCCAAAGAAGCTACGCCATGGACGGACACTCTCGCCGACATGCTCGACAAGATGGCCAGCCCAGAGCCGGTACCTAAGGAATTTGAGGACTTTCGAAAGAGCTTACCAGGCAAAGAAGGACCGATCCTCGATTTTAAAAGCAACTCCAGATTCGAGCCGGAATCCCTAAGAATTCCCGCCTCCGAAATAGAGCGTTTTCGCGATCGACAGTCTCAAGCCAGATTCGAAGTTCGTAGAACGGCAGCAGTTGGTGATGTAAAGGCGCAAACTCGAGGTCTTCGCAGCAGCCAATTACACGAGTTGATCGAGCGTATAGTTCGTGCCGACCCTCACATAAAAGCCAAAGCGATCTGGCGACTCATAGAACAAGACGCCGATCTTGACGAACCGGTATTCGACACTGACCACATACTAGTTCGTGTGGACTCCGACTGTATCGAGTGGTGTAACCGGAGTGGCAAGTCCCTATCGCTTACCTGGAATTCATTTGGCCCTACGTTAGCTAAGATAAGGAGTAGGCTTGCCGCGGAGTGCCCCGAGTAAGCACCCTAGCCAACTGGGCAACCGAAATTAAGCAGAAAAGTTAAGCGAAGCGGTAAATAATTAACGCTAAGGTTAATCAACCCCCTATTTATTAACGCTAACGTTAATCAACCATTTCCGCCCTTTAACGTGGCCACATGCTCACTGATAGACATGAGGCAAACATGGGGCACAACAGCGAAACACTCCAATCTCGCGCTCTCAGCGAACAGGAAGCGGCGCAGTACATCTGCATGAGCCGCTCATTTCTTCGCCAATCCCGCATGGACGGTAAGCGAGACTCCCGGACGCCAGCACCACCCTTTATCAAGATCGGTCGTGCCGTCCGCTACCTGCGGGAAGACCTGGACCGGTGGCTGGACGAGCAGCAGAAGCTGGACCACCTGGGCCAGCTGGGGCTATAGCATGGTCGCCACACCGGACCGAGCCTATAGCCCACAGGGTCCTGAACCCTGTTCAGCCTATAGGTCGCACCCCGCTCTAACCCTTTCAGCCCTCACAAGGGGACCTATAGGCGTTATCCGGCCTATAGGCCAAAGGATCATCCCTCTGGGCCTACCTATAGATCCTCGGGGCGAGCCAAGAAGGGGCTTCCATCATGGCTGAGTTTGCCCTGGATAAGGCATTGGGTATCACCGAAGGCTTCGGGACTCGTGAGTGTCGCCAGTTCCGAGAGCGGATCTTCCGCGCACACGAGTACATCTGCCCGCCCCTCGCTCACCACTACAGGCGCCTCGCACTCCAAGAGGGGCACGTGGCCGCGAATACAGAGCTGCGCAAGTTACACAAGCAGCTCACCCTTGGCAGATCATTTGAGGGGCTGTTCATCACTTCATCAGATGACGAGGTGAAGAGCTTCGCCAGCCGCAAGGCCCCACAACTGAAAAGGGCCTTTATCCACATACTCAAGACTCGCGGTTTCAGGAAAGCTCTTGAGAAGGTTATTTCCGTATTGGATACCTGTGGGTTTGAGTTCCCACACCCCGCTCCGTACGAAGCGGGCCATGATGAGCTGGCACCGGCCCTCGCGCGCACATTCTGCGAGCAGTGGTGGCGCCGGCAGATCCGCAGGCGTCAGGACACCATCCTGGAGACGGTGCATATCAAGCTGGGACTGGTTAACAAGCAATCCGGTATCTATGCCAGCAACAACGGTGTGAAGCGCAAGCTCTCCCAGTGGAACCGGAATGAGGGCCTGCTGGCCAAGCTGGTTGCCGAGAATGATGTAGGCCAGGTCTTCAGCCTCCTGGATATCAGCAAGCGAGGCATCTCCAACCTGACCAACCGCCGAAACGAGCTGATGACCCGGCTATCTGGCTTTGAGGCCACCTCAGCCAAACGGGGAGATGTAGGGATCTTCGTGACCCTCACCGCTCCGTCCAAGTACCACAGCTTCCTGTCCAAACCTTGCATACCCAACCCCAAGTATCAGGGCTATACGCCTGCCGACGCCCAGGCCTACTTCAACCGCCAGTGGAGCAAGGTCCGGGCGAAGCTCGACCGCATGGCAATCAAGCCTTATGGGTTCCGAGTGGTAGAACCCCACCACGACGGGTGCCCCCACTGGCACCTGCTCCTGTTCCTGCCGCAAACAGAGGTGAAGCCAGCCATTGAAGTCATGCGCCACTATGCCCTGGAGGTGGATGGCCATGAGACAGGAGCTGACAAGCACCGTCTGAAGGTCGAATACATCGACCCAGACAAAGGCACTGCGACCGGCTATATCGCCAAATACATAGCGAAGAACATCGACGGAGTGGACGTGGGCGAGGACCTCTATGGCCACGAGGCAATAGAGAGTGCCACCCGTATTCGCGCCTGGGCATCAACCTGGGGAATTCGGCAGTTTCAGCAGCTCGGCGGTCCGGCGGTTACCGCTTGGCGGGAGTGCCGACGCCTGTCTCACAGTGACCTCAAAGAAGCCGTGTTGGACTCTGTGGGGGACGAGAAGCTGGCCGAGATCGTCAAGGCCGCTGATGAGGGAGACTGGGAGCGGTTTGTGGACCTGTCCGGCGGGCCCACTGTTGCCCGCAAGGACCAGCCTCTGCGGGCTTACCAGGTCACCAAGCCGGCTCTCAACAAATATGGGGAAGAAGCCAAGAAGCTTTTGGGGCTGCTATACCGCGGAGTCGAAAAGGTCAGGACTCGGTTCTTTGACTGGACCATCCGGCCGATGGCTGTATCGGAGCAAGGTGGCGAATATTCGCCCCTGAACTTCTCTTCAGGCGGGGCGAACGCCCCGCCCTTGGAGTTCTGTCAATAAGTGTACGAATATCACTTACCACTAGCTATTCTGTAAGCAATGCACAAGATATTTTAAGCAGTACGCGGAACCATACGGAGGTCCTAGAGGACGAACCCCGGGAATAGAAAAGGCCTCAACCAAGAGCATTATCGCAGCGATCTTAGCACTATCGGAGAACCCTGCTTGTGCACGAAATATATCTATCGATGCATGCTTTGCAAACCCTCTCCGATCCGCCTCCTGCAGATGCCTAAACATATGTGATAGCTTCATCGCGGTCGAACTTTGTGGGCCTGCAATAAGAATTGAAAAGGCCAGATTCCGGACATTATCCTCAGTTAAAGGTATTTCCCGTAAGGAGCTATCAATAAATCGGAGGGCAACATCTCTCGGACACTCTTCGCCCAAGAGGTAGGAAAGAAGCATGACAGGAAAAGATTTCACTGAAAAACATGAGTCACAAAGCTCAATATAGGTCTGAGCGAAATCATTATAACTCACTCCAGACTGATGACAGTCAAGCATTTTCGCCTTAATCACAGAAAATGTACTTACCGCCTCTAAACCAACGTGATTTGCCACCTCTATTATCGCAGGATCGTCCGTTACAAAAATTCTATCTCCATATCCCAGGCACGATAAAAAAGAATCCTTAGTCACAACGTCCAAATTATTGAGAATTTCAACAACTTCCTCTTTTGGATCTTCTGCAGGAATAGTTGAAATTTCATATCTATCAAAGTTTTTAGTTAAATCATCAATCCCTGACCCTCTCGTCACTGATTGATGTTCAGAGAACTCGTGACACATGTAAGCAGCAGAAGGGACAACACTAACCTCAAGTCTTTCCCAAAGAGACGTTCGACAAAAAATCGTGTATATCGCACCTGGGTCTAAAATTAGCTTTTTCCCTTCGAGACAATCAAGCTCAAGATCTCTATGAACAACATTCACCGAACGCTTAGGAGCAAACTCATGCACACTTCTCCAGGCACGAAGATGATTTCCATCTGACCCCACTAGTGAGAGAGCTAAAGGGAAACCCGTATCAAGCACCTCCTGTAGCACTGACTCTCTCTGCTCATCAGAAGTTGCAATAAATTTCCTGAATTCTTCAACAACTTCACCTCCAGCGCCCACAGCCAACTGAAAAACACCAGTCTCTTCAGGCCTTTTTGACAGAGATGTCATTGCATGGCGTCGCATCCAGAGATACGGATGTATAATTGCTGAAACCTTTCTGGTAGCACCTTCTAGCTCTACCTCATCCCCCACAGAGGCGCTTTTTAAGGCTGGGACGTCATCCGGCCCCTTAGCCAAAGTTAAGGGGCCATTAGCGACCTGGGAATCAATGAGGATAATCTCACTGGCATCATCAAGAACATATGCAGCAAAGCTTTCCTTGTCAGGCTTGAGATCTGCGAGAACAGCAGATCTATCAAGCCATATGGGATTAAAAAAGAAGACCATGACCAATTTTTGAATCTCATGCCTATGGCCATTTCGCTTATAGATATTATAGAGCCTTTCATAAATTGAGAGGGTATCAATAATTCCGCCACAAAACTGTAAGTAGCATAAAACCTGATAATCGCTTGCATTTTCTGGGACCCCCCACTCCGACACCCATTGCCGAACCTTTTCATGGTTATTTAGCAGGTAACACAAATGCAATATGTGGAACTTTATAAAAACCGAATCAACTTTCTCAGATGCTGCTTCAAGCTTTTCAAGGGCCTCCGATGGCCCCTTCGTGGAAAGTGTAAAATTGAGAAAAATATCAGCCACATTCTTATCAGAAAAAATTATATCCTCACCAATCTTACCAAAAGCTCTCGATAAAGATTTCTGAAAATTTTTCTCCAGCAGCAACTTCAAATATATCCATTGAGCATGACCAAGACCAAATTCGACGCCCTCAAATACCGAGCTTAAAAGGTTAAAGGATTCATCACTCAACCCCACCGAGTGCAAAGCAATAGCTAAGTAAAAACGCTCTGTAATTGATGTTTCTTGACTTAGCAAATGCTTTAAGTAGCCTACACCTTCTTCTCTCTGATCAAAGTTAATTATTTTTGCTACTGCGAGCTGAATTGCATAATGCTTGTCAGTTACAGAATACAAATCTGCCGACTCGGCGTTGAGCGCAGCTCCGACACTCGGGTTAACCTCCAACCCTTCCGCCTCAGATTTTCGGCCAGAATTCATCAGAGCAACAAATTTTTCGTTATGAAGATTATCAGTTATCTCAGACGGAAGGGAGTCAATAAAGGTAACCATTCCCTGCCAATCTTCCATACCTTGATAACAAAGAGCGACTGTTCTTACCACGTCAACGGGGCTGGATAGGAGCTGATTTAAACTAAGTACATCTACAGCCTTTGAGTATTCGGAAAGTAAAGCATAAGCCAGTACTAAAAGTGACTTACCCTCCAAGTAATCATAACCATCACCTTCAGCCTCCTTAACAGATTCGAGCAGCTCCCTCTTTATCTGATGGAGTTCACGCAATACGGAAGCAGGAATATGAACATTATGAGATACTAGCTCTAGAGCGATGATTTCCTTCAACCTTAAGTAGGTTGGAAGCATCACTTTCAAATAGTCCTCAACTATATCCAAATGAACATGACTCAAGTACGCTCTCGCCTCATCAAAGCTCTCCCTTGCAATTGCATCTAGAACTAAAAGTTGAATAGGTCCAGAAAGCTTCTTCAACTTTTCCGAATCGCCGTCCTCAATGGCGTGTGAGATTTTTTCTCTAGCCAGCAATTGAAACTCAGGTTTATCACACCCCATCAAGTAGTAAATTAGTACGGCACTATCTTGGTACTTTTCGATGAGCGACTTGAAAACGTCTCCCTCCACACCCTGGATTTTGTCCTTGGTAATGGCACGCCATACATCAATAGCTCGGTGACAGCCAACTGCCCCCTCAACTTGCCCTAAAAACTGGAGGCAATCAGCGAGCTTCTCCAGAGAATACAGTGCCCAGCAATATAGCGATATCGCATCTGACAGCACTTCAGAATTAAAATTTGACAGATCATGGTCAAAAACCAAGTTTTCAAGGAGACTGATTGCCTCTTGATAACGATTTAATCGGAGTGCCTTTCTGGGTGCTGTTAAGAGGGATTCTCCTATCGGATTGTGGACGGGGACAGGTCGGCTCATTAAATTACCGAGCCACTTACCGAGACCAAAGACACCTGCTAATCCCGGCGAGACGTTGACTGTCAGATTAACGTTATTCTGGTCACCCTCGATAGCGACTGATTGATTAATATTTTTTCGAGTCGAGTCGTACATTCCAAAAAAATCCAGGCAGGTGTTATCAAATATGGCTAACTTGTAGCTTAATCAGGCTCACTTTTAGTCTGAGGATTCATGAGAAACCGCTCTCGACTCTAGGTATGCCGCGCCCAAGCTTGCGGCACCCACAATTAACGCTGCGAGGATTGTTGCCCAAAAGGCCATCCAACCACTGCCACCGGATCCTGAAGAAGTATTGGCGCTCTGCGAAATCTGATTGCTGGAGCCAATGACTTTGACCTTCTGCTTAATGCTCATTTTTTGCCTCCCTACTTAGGCATCCAAGTCAGTCCATACCAGCCGCTTTTGAGGCTAATGCTCCGTTAGCAGCTGCCACATGGTATCACTGGAAGAGGGATGGATTGGGAATCCACAAAGAGGAGCAGCTTGGAGGGATCTCAAGACTGAGATGCAGGGTGAGCGAGGGGTATCACCCCACTGACTCTAATACTCTTGCGTTGCCGACTCTCTGGACTTAATAGGGACTTAAATTTTAGACACAAAAAAGCCCACTCAATGGCGGGCTTCTAAGTCGTTGATTTACAACGATAATTTGGTGGAGCCTAGCGGGATCGAACCGCTGACCTCAACACTGCCAGTGTTGCGCTCTCCCAGCTGAGCTAAGGCCCCAAATTGGGTTGCTTTCTCGTGGGTTTCCCCTGAAAGCGAGGCGCATTTTAACAGCGGGCCGGCGCCTGTCAACAGGGAAAATAACTTTTTAATCAACCAGTTACGACCGGTGCGTCGAGATCGGTCTTTTGTGCGCCCCGGGCCGGGAGTCACTGTGCCAGCCTGGTCGTGAATCCGGGCGCACACGAGGTGCGCCCCTACTGGGGTTCCGGTATACGGGTGCGGGCGGTATTGGCCGTAGGGGCGCACCTTGTGTGCGCCCTGACCGGTACGGGCGGTTACGCCAGGCTGGCGTATTCCTTTTCCCAGCGTTTCAGCACTTTCTTGCCGGCACCGCCGAGGACGTCCACGGCCTGGCGCAGGCGGGCACGGCTGAGGTCCGGGCCCAGCAGGACCATGGCGTCCATGACCGAGAAGGACGCAGTGGTCCCGCTGATGGCCACGAACAGCGGCGCATTGAAGTCCTTGAGCTTGATCTCCATGGCCTGGGACAGGGCTTTCATGCTCTGAAAGATGCTGTCCTTGTCCCAGCTGCGCAGGGCCTCCAGGCGCCACAGGGCGAACTGCAGCAGCTTCTTCTGCTCGTCCAGTTCCAGCTTGTTGGCGCTGAAGCTGGCCTCGGTGAGCGGCAGCTGGCCGGCGGCCAGGAAACTGGCCAGCGGGGCGAAGTCGCCGAAGGTCTCCATGCGGCCTTTCGCGTGTGGGAGTACCTTGAGCAGGTTCTCGCGGTTGAGCAGCCAGTTTTGCAGGCGGTCTGCCAGTTGCTCGTCTTCCAGCTCGCGAATCCACAGTCCGTTGAGCCAGGACAGCTTCTCCACGTCGAACACCGGCCCACCCAGGGAGACGCGCATGATGTCGAAGTGCTCCAGCATCTCGTCCAGGCTGAACTTCTCGCTCTCGTCCGGCATGGACCAGCCCATGCGGCCCAGGTAGTTCAGCAGGGCCTCGGGCATAAAGCCGGCGCGCTGGTAATAAAGGATGGAGGTGGGGTTCTTGCGCTTCGACAGCTTGGTCTTGTCCGGGTTGCGCAGCAGCGGCAGGTGGCACAGCACCGGCATGTCCCAGCCGAAGTACTCGTACAGCAGCTTGTGCTTGGGTGCGGAATTGATCCACTCCTCACCGCGCAGGACATGGGTGATCTCCATCAGGTGATCGTCCACCACGTTGGCCAGGTGATAGGTGGGCATGCCATCCGACTTGAGCAGGATCTGCGCATCCACCTGGCCCCAGTCGATCTCGATGGGGCCGCGCAACAGGTCTTCCACCACGCAGGTGCCGCTCTCGGGCACGTTCATACGCACCACGTAGGGCTCGCCGGCGGCCCGGCGCTTCTCCACCTCTTCTTCCGGCAGGGCCAGGTCGCTGGGCTTCAGCGCGGTGCGGCCGGCCTCGCGCAGTTCCTCGCGCAGCTGTTCCAGCTCGTCGGCGGTGCGATAGCAATGGAAGGCGTGGCCTTTCTCGACCAGCTCGTCACAGTATTTTTTATAGACATCGCCGCGTTCGCTCTGGCGGTAGGGGCCGTGGGGGCCACCCACGTCCGGGCCCTCGTCCCAGTCGAGCCCCAGCCAGCGCAGGCTGTCGAGGATGGCCTGCTCGGATTCCGGGGTGCTGCGCTGCTGGTCGGTGTCCTCGATCCGCAGCACGAACTTGCCGCCCTGGGCGCGGGCGAAGCACTGGTTGAACAGGGCGATGTAGGCGGTACCTACATGGGGGTCGCCGGTGGGCGACGGCGCGATACGGGTTCTTACGGTCATGACAAGCCTGGTCCAGATCAATGGGAGTGTTTTTGAGGCGCGGCATTATATCGCTGTGGGGCTTCGGGTCACAGTCGGGCAGCGCAAACTGCCCAACCTGACAATGCGTGCAAAATAATCGCAAATAGCCCAAAAAAGAGACCGCCAGATAGTGACTGGCATCACAAAATCAGTATGATCTGCTCCTCGATTTGGTCGGTACCAGCGCCCCCGATTCAGGTTTCACGGAGGATCCAGCTGGTGCCCATGTACGTATCGAAAATGGCACAGCCAATAAAAAACGCCTTATCAACACCATTTATCAAGACAAGACTTTTCCGGGGAAACCTCAATGAAAAAAGGACTTCGTGCGCTTATCGCCGCCGTAACTGCCGCCATAACCGTATCCGCTTTTGCTGTCACCCAGGATGGTTCGGTTGACTCTGCAGCCTCTTCCGGCACGGTCGACATCAACCTGAACATCACGCCGGCGATTGTCATCAGTGGATTGACCACCATTGACCTCTCTGCGGACGCCGCGAGCACTTCGGGGGACCTGACAGGTAGCGATACCTTCTGCGTAGCTTCCATCGGCTTCTCAAACTATGAAGTGACCCTGACCAGTGGCACTGCCGGTGCAGGAACTTACGAGCTTGCGGGCACCAGCCAGAACCTGCCCTACTCGGTCGAATATACCTCGGACACGGCCCTGGATACCGGCGATGCCCCAAATGGCACGGGTATTGTGGAGCCGGCGGCCCCATACGTCCCTGCCCAGGGGCTCACCTGTAGCGCCGACAATGCCAAGTTGATCGTGAACGTCGCAGAGAGCCAGTGGCTGTCAGCGACTGAACAGAGCTATACCGATACCCTGACGATCCAGGTGTCTGGACAGTAAAGGGCCCAGGCGCCGGACAACCGTGCCGGCGCCCGGTAATCGCCATGCCTGCCCGCCCAACCGGTCTCCTCCTGGTTACCCTACTCTGCTGCAGCGACGTCGCCGTTGCCGCGGCCAGTGCGGCGCTGACCTTTGAGACATCGGCACCGGCGGGCTTTGAAGACCTCACTGCACCGCAGAAACTTGTGGTGGATATCTACTACGGCGGGCGCCAATTGGGTGCAGCCACCTCCACGATTGACCAGGGCACGGTCAGGTTCGAGGACCCGGATGCGCTGCTCGGTTTGCTGCCGGACACCAACAACCCAGCCCTGTTACTGGAGCGGCTCCACCGTCCCTTTCGCCGCAATTCAAACCTGGTGTGCCAGTCCCGGCAGCAGCGCGACTGTGGGCTGCTCTTTCCGGCTGAGTTCGGCCTGATTTACGACCCTGACCGCTACCGGGTTGATGTGTTCTTTGCACCACAACTGCTGCCCCGCGATGCGGCTGTCGACAACCCTTACCTGCCAGCCTCCAGCAGCCGCTTTGCGGTAGTCCAGAACCTGTCCGGCAACTGGTCAGGAGTGCGCACTGATAACGGGCGTGACCAGGAGAGCGTGTCGCTGTACGGCCACTCTATCGTCAGCTTCGGCGAGAGTGGCCTGCACAGTCGCTGGGCCCTCGGGGACGATCAGCGTGTGTATACCCTCAACTGGACCCGCGATTATCGCGGTCACGCCTATGCCGCAGGACTACTGCAATCCAGGTCAGGGGTCAGCCTCTTCGGTGCATCGCCATTCCTCTATGGCGTCGAGTACCGGAGCTCCAACCGCAGCCGCACAGATAACCGCTACCGGCAGGGCACGCTGCTGGAGGTCAATATGCCGGTCCGGGGCCGGGTAGAGGTGCGGCGGGATAATCGGCTGTTGATGAGCGAAATCCTCGAGGCAGGCAACCGGCTCCTGGATACCTCCAGCCTGCCCGGTGGCGCCTATGAACTGGAGATCCGCACTTTCGATGAAGCTGGGCGACTGTTGGCGGAATACAGCCAGTTCTTTGCCAAGGACTCACAGTTACCGCCTCCGGGGGAGTGGGGATGGAACGTGCAAGTGGGCCAGCCTGCCCGGTTGATCGATGATGAGGTATTACCGGAGCGATACAACACCTACTACTGGCAGGCAGGCTTTGCCCGTCGCCTCTGGGACAACCTGGGCGGGACCGTAAACCTGGCAGGCACTGAAACCGAGCAAATGCTGGAGCTGGGCGCTCGCTGGATTGGCGAGTATCTGGAGTTTTCTCCCCAGGTCCTCCATGGCGATGATGGGCGCGAGGGATACCGCCTGTACGGCCAGCTTCTCACCCCCTGGTTCAGTGTTGCGCTGGAGCAGTCACGGCTGGACGCGGAGCCCCAGGGCGCCGACGAGGAATTTTCTATGTTGGCTACCGGTTTCAACCAGCGCAGTGCAAGCATCACTGCCCCGGTATTCGGCGGCCAGCTTTCCCTGCGCTACAGCGAGAGGGATACAGGTACTGCTTACAGCCTCCCGGGGTTCGTCCTCGAGGATGAGCTGCCTGGAGCCAACTCCCTGGCCACCCTGGAATACCGGCGCAATATACTGCGCAGTCAAAGTTGGCACGGGGAGATGCGCCTGACTCACAGCGATGCGGATGGTCAGTCCATTTCCACCGCCAGTTTCCAGTTTCGCCGCCGGGGCAATCACTGGAATTACGGTGGGCGCTCCCTGCTCTCTCACGACAGCGAATCCGGCACTAGCCTGCGAGGTGGCGTTGAAGCAAGCTGGCAGGATCGGGAACTGTGGCCCATGGAGGTCAGCCAGCGCCTGGCGCTGGAGGCGGGGGATGATGAAAGCTACCTGGCCAGCCACACCCGTGTTGCCGGGCGCCGCGGGCAACTGAACTCCACGTTGGATTACCGCAGCCATGGTGGGCGCGGGGGTGAAAGCCAGGCCCTCAATTACCTCGGTAATTTCAGCACCAACCTGGTGAGCGATGGTAACCGACTCGCCTGGGGTGGCGAGCAAAGCTACGAGAGTGCCGTATTAGTGGATATAAACGGCAGCGCTGAGCAGCAATTTGAGATACTCGTTAATGGATCCCGGCGTGGTTATGCGACTGGTGGGGGTCGCTCTCTCGTTAACCTGCCCGCTTTTGGTAGTTACGAAGTCCAACTGAAACCCCTGGAAAATGGTTTCCATGATTTCAGTGACCTGCACGAAACCATCACTCTTTACCCCGGCAACGTGGCCTCCGCGGAGTACCGGGTCCAGAATATTATCCTCGCCCTGGGGCGAATTACCCGCGGGCAAAAGCCGGTGCAGAACGCGCGCATCACCATCGGCGGGTTCACCACGCAAACCGATAGCCACGGGGTTTTCCAGCTTGAAATGCCCACCGATGGCAAGCCACTACCCGCGTCCTTCGTCCGCTGGCGGGATTGCCGCGTGGGACTTGCTGAACAGTCTTTCGGTGATGGCTGGCTGAATCTCGGCACTATTGACCTGGAAACCGCACAGTGCGACCAACATTGATCTCTAGCAATCGAGCTCGCAAGGCGTACAGTTTCAGTCGACCAGCGGCCGACTGGATACTGCTCATGCTGGTGCTCCTGTTTGCGGGCAATGCTTCAGCGCAGAACTGCGGCAACAATTCCGCCAAAGCAAAAATCCGGGTCTGCAACCTTGCCCACACCTTCAGCCGAACTTACAACCTCGGCTCTACCATGATTAACCCAGTAAACTTTTCGCTGGAGGTAATCCAGGGCAACCAGATCAGGCTTCAGCCATATACATTTGAATTTGAAGGCACGGCGTCGCCTGACAGCAGCAGCTACACACTGACCAACGCCGCAGGGGAACCGGTTAACATCCAGTTCACTTATACTGATTCCCAGAACGCAACTTACCCGCTGAGGCCTGACGCAACAGGCACCGCCACCGGCTCAGCAACCGGACGGTCTAACCTGCTGGAAGCGGTCAGGCTCGATGCATCAATCAGCTCCCCCCTGAACCAGCTCGCGCCGGGCATATACAGCGGTGAGTTCCGCTTTACGGCAATCCGCAGTGGCAAGGGCCAATCTGATAGCCAGGCCTTTACCCTGCAACTGAGTGTTGCGCCAGCAATCCAGATCGCCCGACTGGACCCGATCCCCATCACGCCTTCTGCCGCAAGCGGCAACGATGCACAGAGCACCGAGTACTTTTGCGTGTTCACCCAGGGGCAGTCCAGTTTCAGTATCCGGGCGGAAAGCCAGAATAGTGGTGGCAGCGGGGCCTTCGTGTTTGCTCCCACGGACGACGGGATTAATTACCAGGTGGAGGTGGGCGACCTTGGTGCGGGCACGCTGGTTGCCCTCGGCAATAACCAGGCAGTCACGGGCTCATGGCCGGGTAACGGGGATCCGCTGTGCAGCGGCTCGGACAATATGCAGCTGTTGATCAGGGTACCGGCCAGCGAGCTGGCCGGGGCGAAATCAACCACCTATACAGACACTCTTATTTTGACCGTAGAACTTCAGTAGCGAATTATTCGACGGCCGGCACCGGCAGTGACAGACGCTCACTTTGCTGCCCGCGAACAAGCAGTCGTAACTCTCCGTCCGCTAGCGCTTCATCGATAGGCAGGCTGGCGCCAGCATAAACGCGTCCCGTGTGAGACAATTTGCGGCAATTGCCGGGCGATTCACAATATTCCATCACCGCCACTTCTCCGTTGATATTGCCACGGTTAACGAGCTGCAATCCGCCGGCGTTCCGCTCCAGTTCAAATCGGTATTCAGCCGTGTGCGGCTGCACAAACACCAGCGCCTGATAGGCGACCAGAATCTTCAACGCCGAACGGTTTGACTTGACCTCTCCAACTACCGGCTTGAAAGTCACCCGATAAACCACTTCCTGTTCCAGGTCCCGCTCAAGTGACATCAGGCGAAAGCGCTTCTGTTCGCCGGGGGCCAATACCGCGCGGGCGGGGTTCACCAGCAGCCTGAATTCTTTCGGGTCCACCACCCGCACACGTTTCTCATCAGCCATACCCGGCTTTTCAACACGGTAAATTTCCGTCTGCAGGTAGAGGGTTTCCTCGTCCGGGTTTGAGACCACAATATCGTCACGGGAGTTGGGCTGGTCGTTGAGGTAGACAATGATCTTGTCCAGCGACATGGCAGCCAGCGCAGGCTGGGCCAGCATCAGAAGGGCGACGACGAGAAAGCGTTTCATGGCGGCAACAGTAAACACGGGTGAGCGGGAGTAGTTCATGACGCCATTCTATGCCGAACAAGCGTACCGGCGACAGCCCAGAATTCCCCCGCAAGCGCCCCCTTACTCCGCAGCGATGATGACGGTGAGGATTCCCTCGTGCCCGTGGCCGGGAGCAGTATTGGCTGAACCCGGACGGACCGGGATACAGCTGCCAGCCCCCACCACGTCGCCCGTGATCGCTGGCCTGCTCGAACCGCTCCCCACCCGCACAGAATAATGCCGCGCCGGCACGCGACGGATGCAGACCCGAGGCCGTGGACTTTGCAGGTCCGGGGCATCAAATTCGACCGAGACCGGCAAACGCAGGGCGATGTGCACGCTGCCGGTGGCGGTTGCGTGGTCCGCCAGGGCGAGCGGGCAGGCCAATAATGACACCAACAGGGCCCGTGTCATCGCGCTGCGCGACATATTTACCTCCACCCCGGCTCTGGGGTAGCTGCACCACTGATGAAGACAGTCTAGCCAGCGCCCCACGGGGCGCCCTGATCGCCCATGCTGATACGGCTTTTTCCCGGCGCTGCAGGCTTGCAACCGCCGGTGTACGGTCTATTTTTTCAGTGGGGCCGCTCTCATGGGGCGACCGTTCGACCGATGTGGAATCCCCCTGGGGTCGACGACAATAACGCCGCTACTCAGGTCTGAAGCTCATGCTCATTGCCCACCGAGGCGACACCGTACGCCAGCAGGCCAATACCATCGCCGCTTTCGAGGCGGCCCACGGCCTCGGTGCCTGCGCGATCCACACGGAAATCCAGTTCAGCGCGAGCGGCACGCCCTGGTGCCACCATGCTCCCAACCTGCAGGTACCGGGTGGCAAGCCGGTGGCCATCGACCGGTTACGTGACGGCGACCTGCGCGGTTTCGGCCTGAATACCCTGGCCGATGTCGTGGACTGGGCCAGTCGTCACCGTCACCTGGACTGGTTTGTGGAAGTGGACCACGCGCAAATGGAGCGTATGGGGGTTGAGAACACCATAGGCCGGGTGGCGCGGCTGATCCGCCCGGAGAGCGATTCCTTTGCCCTGGTGAGTACCGATATCCGCAGCCTGCGGATGGCCCGCAACCTGGGCTGCCACCAGGTGGCATTGAAAGTGGAAAGCGTGGCGCAGAGCCTTTCTGTCGGGGTTTTGACCCTGGCACCGGATTACCTGCTGATCCAGGACAGCCAGGTGGACTGCCCGGAACTCCCCCCGGGACCCTGGCAGTGGGTGGTTTTCGAAATCAATTCTGCGGAGGAAGCCGTACGCTGGCGCCGGCGCGGGGCGCACCATATCCTGACCGGTAACCTCGCCCTGTTGATGCGCTCCCGGGAAGCCAGTGATGTCTACGGATTTTGATGTACTCGTAGTAGGGGCCGGTATCCAGGGCGCCGGCGCCGCCGAGGCCCTGGTCAATGCCGGCTACAGCGTGGCCATCCTCGAGCAGTCGGGCATTGCCGCGGCCACCTCTTCCCGTTCATCCAAGCTGATTCACGGCGGCCTGCGCTACCTGGAGACCGGGCAGCTGCGGCTGGTGCGGGAATGCCTGCGCGAACGCCAGTGGCTGCTGGACCACAAACCGCACCTGGTCCATATGGTGCCCTTCTACCTGCCGGTCTACCGGCATAGCAAACGCCCCCCGTGGCAGATTCGCCTGGGACTGACGCTATACTCCCTGCTGGCCGGCGTTACCCGCGAGTACGCACGCTTCCGCAAGGTTCCCCGCGATGAGTGGCATACATTACAGGGCCTGGACCAGGAAGACCTGCTGGCGGTCTACCGTTACTTCGATGCCCAGACGGACGACGCCGCCCTGACCCATGAAGTTATCAATTCCGCCCTGCATGGTGGCGCGCGCCTGATCTGCCCCGCCAGCCTGGTGGGGGCGGAGCTTACCGACCACGGGCTGCTGGTGGACTATGTAGCCGATGGGCAGCTCAGCACCCTGCATACCCGTGCCCTGGTGAACTGCAGCGGACCCTGGGTGGCCTCCACCAATGAACGCTGCTCACCGGCGGCGCCCCTGCCGCGACTGGATCTGGTGGCGGGTACCCATATCGAGCTGCCGATTATCCTCGGCGACAGCATCTTTTATGTGGAGGCAGAGGACGGCCGCGCCATTTTCATCATGCCCTGGCGCGGCAGAACCCTGGTAGGTACTACCGAGCGCAGTTATCACGGCGACCCCCGCGACGTCGGCCCCACCGTGGAGGAGGAGCGCTACCTGCTCCACACGCTGCAGCGTTACTTCCCGCGCACCCGCAACCTGTTACTGAGCGATATCTGCGATAGCTGGGCTGGCCTGCGGGTGCTGCCGCAAACCGAGGCCAGTCCGTTTTCGCGCACCCGTGAGGTATTGATCACCGGAAATGACAGCCGCCACCCGCGCATTCTCGCCGTGGCCGGCGGCAAGCTGACCAGCTACCGTGCCACCGCACGCAAGATCCTGCGCAAACTGCAGCCGACCCTGGATGGCGGGCCCGGTGGCGGCGGGCCACTGCGAGCAGTCAATGACCCCCTCGGCGCCTCCGAGAAGGAACGCAACCTCTGAACAGCTGCCCGGGCGACCGGTTTATGGATTGGCGTCCCCATCCCCTATAATGCGCCGTTTTACTACGCCACAAACCGACACGCTGTTTTATGTCCACAAGCTTTACCCACCGCTTCTGTACCGCGCCCCTGCTCGACTGGAGCGATCGCCACTGCCGCTATATGTGGCGGCTGCTGAGCAAGCGCGCGGTGGTGTACAGCGAAATGGTCACCACCGGGGCCATCATCCACGGTGACCAGCCCCGTCACCTGCAGTTTGACCCGGCCGAGCAGCCGGTGGCCCTGCAACTGGGTGGCAGTGACCCGGCGGAGCTGGCCCAGTGCGCACGCATCGCCGAGGAGTGGGGCTATGACGAAATCAACCTGAACTGCGGCTGCCCCAGCGACCGGGTGCAATCCGGCCGTTTCGGCGCCTGCCTGATGGCGGAGCCGGAAGTGGTGGCCGAGGGCCTGGCAGCCATGCGTGCGGCAGTATCGGTACCGGTAACGGTCAAGCACCGCATCGGCATCGACGATATGGAGGAATACTCCGGCCTGACCCGCTTTGTAGAGGCCCAGGCGGCGGTGGGGGTCACTACCTTTATCGTCCATGCCCGCAAGGCATGGCTGAAGGGCCTGAGCCCGAAGGAGAACCGCGAGATACCGCCGCTCAAGCACGAGATGGTCTACCAGTTGAAGCGGGACTACCCGCAACTGGAGATCGTCCTCAATGGCGGTATCAACACCATCGACGAGTGCCTGGAGCACCTGCAGCATGTGGACGGTGTAATGCTGGGCCGCGCCGCCTACCAGACCCCCAACCTGCTGGCGGAGGTGGACAGCGCACTGTTCGGGGAAGCACCCGGTCCCGGTCCGGTGGAAGTGGTGCAGCAGATGCTGCCCTATATCGAGCGCGAACTCACCGCCGGCCACCGGCTCAATCATATTACCCGCCACATGCTGGGCCTGTTCCAGGGGTTGCCGGGGGCCAGGCGCTTCCGCCGCCACCTGAGCGAGAACGCCCACAAGAAAGGGGCGGGGGTGGACGTGGTGGAACAGGCCCTGTCTCTGGTCACCCAGGCCGCCTGAGTACCATCGGGCGCGGCGACGGGGGTTGCCGAGCGCACCTTTCCCTTCCATGATGGTAATCCGCTTTTTTACGTGCCGGGCGTCAATGGATACGGACACCGGGAGCAGCGGCAGCAGGAACCAGGTACAGGAATCAGGTAATTCAGGGAGCCCCGTCATGAACAAGCTCGAACAACTCAGGCAACGCAGCCAGGTGGTGGCCGATACCGGCGACATCGAGGCCATCCGCCGCTACCGTCCCCACGATGCCACCACCAATCCCTCGCTACTGTACAAGGCGGCACAACTGCCGCAGTACCAGGGCTATATCGATGAGGCCCTGCAATGGGCGGACCGCCAAACCGGCGATCGGGAAAAGCTCGCGGCGATGAAACTGGCGGTCAGCGTCGGCCGGGAGATCCTGGACCTGGTGCCCGGCGTGGTCTCCACCGAGGTGGATGCGCGCCTGTCGTTCGATACCCGCGCGTCGGTGGAATACGCACGCCGCCTGATCGCCCTGTACGAGCAGGCCGGCGTGGAGCGCGAACGGGTGCTGATCAAGGTCGCCTCCACCTGGGAGGGCATTGCCGCCGCGTCGGTGCTGGAGCGCGAGGGCATCCACTGCAACCTCACCCTGCTGTTCAGTTTCGCCCAGGCGGTAGCCTGCGCCGAAGCCGGTGTCACGCTGATTTCCCCGTTTGTCGGGCGCATCCTGGACTGGCACAAGGCCAAAAGCGGGCTTGAGCACATCCCCGCCGACGAGGATCCCGGGGTGGCATCAGTGCGCAGCATCTACCATTACTACAAGTCGCGGGGCTACCAGACGGTGGTGATGGGTGCCAGCTTCCGCAACACCGGGGAGATCGAGGCGCTGGCCGGCTGCGACCGGCTCACTATCAGCCCACAGCTGCTCGATGAACTGGAACAGGACAACGGCGAGTTGGCCGCCGGCCTGGAGGCCGGTACTGCGGGCGAGGCGCGCCCGGCTGAGCCACTGAACGAAGCGGAATTCCGTTTCCAGCTGAACAGTGATGCCATGGCCACCGAGAAACTGGCCGACGGTATCCGCAATTTCGTACACGACCAGGAGCAACTGGAAGCCATGCTGGCCCGGCAGGTGACCACGGGAGAGAAAAACCGGAATGCTGCGACAAATACGTAAACTCTTCGAGCAGATCGGCAGCGGCGAGGATGTCGAGGTCAACAATGACCGGGATGTGCGCATGATCAGCGCCGCACTGCTGGCCGAGGTGGCCACCGTGGACCAGAAGCTGGACGATCGCGAGCAGGCGACACTGGTGCGCCTGCTGCAGGAGCACTACCGGCTCGATGAGGCGGAGGCAACTGAGATGGTCGAGCACGCCCTGTCCCACCGCGAGCAAGCGACCTCCCTGTATGAGTTCACCCAGGTGGTAAACGACCAGTTTGATGAACGCAACAAGTACCTGCTGGTACGCCAGATGTGGGAAGTGGCGTTTTCCGACGATGTGATCGAGGCATTCGAGGAGCACCTGATCCGACGCGTGGCGGAGCTTATCTACTTGCCCCACGGGCTTTTCACCCGCGCGCGGGCCGAGGCCCGGGAAATGCGCCGCGGGGAGGCCTGACCCCGCTACAACCTACCGCCCGCCGATGCCGGTCGCGGCCAGCGGCCTCTCCTGCGGCAATCGCCGCGGTGAAGGGGGATGGGCCGGGCGAACAAAAGGTTCGCCCCTACAACCGGTTTCCATAACCCCTTCCCCTGTAAGAGCGGCCCATGGCCGCGAATGCGGTGAGTGCCGGCATGATGCTAATGGGCCAGAGCCGGGCGAACACAAAGCTCACCCCTACAACCGGTTTCCACAACCCTCGCCCCCGTAGGAGCGGCCGCTGGCCGCGAATTTGGGGATCTAAACAGTTTTTGGGCTGGGGGGAGGCGATTAAGAAGGGGAACGGTATCAGTGCATGCGCGCCGAGGGCTTGCGCGTCGGTTCGCACTCGCGCTCCAGGGTATGCACCAGGTCGCGGAAGGTTTCCGCGTTCTGTTCATTCAGGCTCATCAGCACCCGGTGGGCTTCCAGCACTTTCTCACGCGCCGCGCATTCGTCGGGTGTATTGCACTGGAGGGGCTGGGGGTTACTGCCGTAATCGCGCTGCTCGTCGCTGACCTCGATCAGCGCATCGAATCCCATGGCATCGAGGAGGTGGCGAATGCCCGGATCGGCGCTCAGCGCCAGCGGCTTCTCGCAGCCCCGCTCCAGGGCACGGATCGCGACCTTGGCCATCAGGCCGAGGGTGGTGCTGTCGACACCCCTGGCGCCATGCAGGTCGAACACCACATCATTGAAATCATCGTGTGAGAACATCTTGTCGATGAAGGTATCGAAAGATGTGCACAGATTCAGTCGCACGTCGCCAACCAGCTTGATGACGTAAACACCCTCGTGGGCGCCGACCATAATTTGCCCGGACTGCATAGCAACCTCTGGCACGCCGGTCAGGAGACACAAAACAACTGTTCCGGCGGCGAAAGTTTATCGACAGAGCACCGGTGGCAACGCTTTTTCATCGCGCTGCAACCACAGTGCAACTTTGATGCATAAATCGAGCGGAGCTTACTCCTGCGTACAGGCACTGACAAGCTTTGGCCGCCAGCATCACGGACTTACCGGTCACAGCAGGCCGGGCTGGCAGGCTTCAGCCCTGGCGGACTGTCAGTATAGTGACGTCGTCGGGCAGTTCCTCGGACGTATCCACGTGCAGGGCCGCACACAGGGAATCCAGGTCACCCCTGCTCTCGTCTATCTTCTGCAACAGTTGTGCCTCCCGCTGCAGCAGGTCCCCCTGCAACAGCTCCAGCACGCCGTCGGAGCAGGCCACCAGCCGCCAGCTGGTCGGCAGGCTGGCATGCAGCACCTGCCAGTTGCCCTGCTCGAACAGGCCCAGGGGCCGTCCCTTACCCGGCAACCACTCTGCCCCGGAGGATGTTACCAGGGCGGGCATCGGCACCTGCCCGGCCACCGCGTAATGCAGCTGGCGTGCCCGGCTGTCCACCACCCCCACGAACATGCTGGCATGCTTGTCGAGCCGCGTGGAGAGCAACTCGCGATTGATCAGCTGGAGGATATCGATGAGATCGGAATCCAGGGATTCCAGGCTGGAAAAGAGTGGCCGCTCACGCAGCAGGTGCATGATGCTGTGCTTGATCAGGGCCGTGACCAGTGCGGATGACACCCCGTGCCCGGAGACATCCACCAGGTAAAAGGCCACAAAGCGCTCGCCGAACAGGCCGTAGTCAATGAAATCGCCACTCAGGTAGAGGGAGGGCACCAGCCGGTAGGCGGCCTCGATATTACCGGGGTACTGAAACGGGGTGCGGGGCAACAGGTGTTGCTGCAACAGCCGCCCTGCCTCCTGGTCCCGCTGCAGCACCTCCACGTGTTCGTGCAGCTCGCGATTGCGCTCCTCGAGCTGCTCCCGGTATTCGCGATTCTGTCGCTCCAGGGCCTCGGACTCAGTGATGCGGGTTACCGCATGCTGGATTACCGCCTCGTCCTCGATGGGCTTCAGGAGGTAATCACTGGCCCCGAGGCGCAGGGCCTCGACCACGTCACTGACCCCACTGTTGGAGGCGATTACCACTACTGCGGCATCGGGGGCCCGGTGCTTGATTTTGCGCAGGACTTCCAGGCCGCCCATATCCGGGAGATGCAGGTCGGTGACGACCAGGCGGTAGAGCCCGGGGGCAAACCGACTGATGCCCTCCAGGCCGGTTTCCGCCGCGTCCACCTCAAAGCCCAGGCGCGCGAGGCTGCGCCGCACGAATTCGCGCGACACCCCGTCGGACTCAATCAGTAACAGACGCTGGCGGTCAGGCATGAATCTGGGAGGTGCAGGGTCCCCCACTGGTTGGATTTAACTGTCGAAGACATCGGCTTCGGTTGCGGCATCGCCACTGCTCCCGGTGGTACCGCTCTCTGAATCAGGCGCAGGTGCGGCCGGCTGCTCGTCGGCGCCGGCATCCTCACCGCCATCACCGAAGGGATCACCGCCAAAAGGATCACTCTCACCGGTGGCAGTATCGGCGTCAGCCTCAGCACCACCGCCAAACGGGTCATCATCTCCGCCGAACGAATCAGCATCATCGCCGAAATCGTCTTCAACATCACCGTCCCGGATCAGGAAGTCACGGCGCTGCAGGTAGGCGTCGCGCAACAACACATAGCGGTCTCCCTGCAGGAGTGATTCGGTCTTCAGCAGGCTGGCACGGGTCTGGATAAGGTCGGTAAACTGGAGGCTATAGCGCGTCTGGCTGTGGTCAATGTAATTCAGGGGATCGGTATAGTAATCCACTGCCATACCCGGCACGCCTCGCACCGTCGAGGGGCCAAAGAATGGCAGCACCAGGTAAGGACCGGAAGGCACGCCCCAGACTGCCAGGGTCTGGTCGAAGTCCTCGCCGTCAGTGGGTTCCAGGCCCACATGCTCGGCGACATCGAACAGCCCGGCCACGCCAACAGTGGAGTTGATCAGGAAGCGGCCGGCACCGTTACCCGCCTCGCCCCACTTCCACTGCAGCACGCTGTTGAAGGAATTGGTGATTTCGAACAGGTTGCCGAAAAAGTTGCTGACACCATGCTGCATGAAAATAGGGGTTACCTGGCGATAGGTTACCGCCATCGGCTTCAAGACCCAGCGATCCGCGGTGTCATTGAAACGGAACACGGCCCGGTTGAATCCCTCCCACGGATCGCGCTCGCCCGGCTCCTCACCCTCTTCACTGGAGAACTCTTCCGCCGGGTCAAAGCCGTACTCATCCTCGAGGCTATAATCACCTGAGTCGCCTGTTTCCTCCGCTGCGGGACTGCTGCCCTCCCCGCCTTCGGCAAAGGGATCGGAGTCGTCCGGGTCGGCTGCCCCTGCATCGGGGGCAGGGGACTCGGCGGGAGGGGAAGCGGGTGCCGGACCTGAGGCCTCACTACCGGACTCGGCTGCCCCGCCCTGCGGCTGCTCTGCAACCGGGGCCGCGCCGCCGTTTGCGAAGGGGTCTTCCTGGGCTGCCTGCACCAGCATTGGGCTGGCTGCCAGCAATGTTGCCAGCAACCATGGTGATTTTACTGTGCGTCCAAGCAAGCCACTGCTCCTCGTTATAGGTTCACCCTGAAGTTGCGCGAATTCTACCGCCCCCCGGGAATGCGGGCCACCCTTGGCAGCATAGCACCTGCCCCCGCTACGGTTTCGGTCAAAGATAAGGCAGTATCGGGCAAGCGCCAGGGACACCCTGCCCGGGCTATCGACGGGGCTCCAGCCCCGCGATCACTCCGGCCTGCAGCAGCTGCTGCAACAGGGACTGGCCGAAATCCACCACCGCCCCGGTGTCCCCGTGGTTCATTTCCACGGCGAGGTCTTCGAGCAGTGCCCGGCCGGTTTGGTTCCCCGCCTGCGCCAATTGCAATAATCGCGCGGTTACTGCGTTGATTTCCATGAAGCCCACCTCATCTTCGCGATTGCGATAAACCAGCAGGAAAGTGGGGTTGTCCGGTGGTTCACTGGGCTGGAAGGTGGGGCCGATCATATGCACGGGAAAGCGGTAACTGAGGCTCCAGGCGACCGGGGAGACTACCGGCACCTGCGCCAGCACATCCCCCTCGAGCTCAAGCCCCGGTGGGGGCTCCGCCGGATTCACGTCCAGCGCCAGCTCGACCCACTCGTAATGCGCCAGCTCCAGCAGGAAGGGCGGGTCAGACTCCTGCGCAACGTGCTCTTCCTGCAGGTACTGCAGGAATTCCTCACTGATCTGCAGGAAGTAGGGACTCCGGGAGGCGTGCCGGTGGACGAACTCCCGCACCATCGTGTGCCACGCATCGTCACTGTAGAGGCTGCGCAGCACCGGGAACCCGCTGGCGATAAAGGATTCGATATTGTTGTAAATAAGGTCACGGTAAATGGCCATGCGGCGGTCTTCGATATCCGCCGGAGGCTCGTTGACCAACGGGTTGCGCAGATGCGCCGCGAACTGACGCTGCTCACGGGCAAAATGTGCTTCGTGCGGGCCGCGGCCAGCCCCTCCGGGGCGTTTTTCATCGCTGCGCATAAACCACCTCACCAGGCGAGCCGGCAATGCCCCGGGCGCCGGAAGCAGTTTTGGCCGCACGGGCCTGGAGTTCGCGGACATGCGCCACCTCTCCCACCAGCTCCGGCAGTGGCGGGATATTGAAGTCCCGCTCCAGCAATGTGGGGAAAACGCCAAAATGGGCGTAGGCCTGCTCCAGTAGCTCCCACACCGGGTCGATTACCGGCGCACCGTGCGTGTCTACCTTGAGATCATCCGCCTCGTTGAAATGGCCGGCCACATGCGCATAGCGGATACGCTCGGCAGGCAGCCCGCGCAGGAACTCTGCCGGGTCGTAGCTGTGATTGATGGCATTCACGTAGATATTGTTGACGTCCAGCAGCAGGTCGCAGTCGGCCTCCTCGAGGACGGCATTGAGGAATTCCAGCTCGGTCATTTCCCGGGCCGGTGCCGCGTAATAGGAGACATTCTCCATCGCGATTCGCTGTTCGAGCACATCCTGCACCCGGCGGATACGTCCGGCCACATAGTGCACGGCGTCCTCGGTAAAGGGGATCGGTAGCAGGTCGTAGAGGTGACCGTGGTCGGAGCAGTAGCTGAGGTGCTCGCTGTAGCAGCGGATACCGTGCTCGCGGATAAACTGCTTGACGGATCTCACCAGCTCCAGGTCCAGCGGGGACGGTGAGCCGATGGACAATGAGAGACCGTGAATCACAAACGGGTAACGCTCAGTGTACTCGCGGAACCAGCGGCCATAACGACCGCCAACATTTATCCAGTTCTCCGGCGCCACCTCCAGGAAATCCACCGCACTGGCAGGCATATCCTCTCCCATCATGGAGCGGCGCAACCCCAGCCCGGCACCCCGGACGGGATATTCAACGGTCTTGGTCGTATTCATGTTCTTACTTCTGCTGTCGCCAGCAGTGAGAGTGGCAGGGGCAGGGCTATACCCCACCCCCGCCCGGGAACAATGCGGAGATTAGCCGCCGCACTTACCCTCACCACATTTACCTTCCTTTTTCTTGCCTTCTTCGCCGCACTTCCCTTCGCCGCACTTACCTTCTTTTTTCTTGCCTTCTTCGCCGCACTTACCTTCGCCGCACTTACCTTCTTTTTTCTTGCCTTCTTCGCCGCACTTACCTTCTTTGTTCTTCTCGTCACCGTGCTCACTCAGCATGGCCAGGTTGTAACCGGAAGAAAGCTCTTCAGCGGCGAACGGGTTGGCATTGCCAACGCCCGCAGAAACGTTCATGGACGCCGAGGCGATAAACGCCGCACCTACTGCGGCAGCAAGCGGCAGATTCTTCTTAGTCATAACAACTCTCCTTTTAATACCCTAACTTGTAGCAGTTTACGCCGACGGCGCTTTGCCGGCCGCCTGCCGGGATTATAACCACCAATCCCATCGGACGGTCACGCATTGAGACCAGCCGTATCCCATCAGCGTTCAACACATCCGGGTACGTTTTCCTGCGTCTCGTGGATTCAGTCGCGCCATACTGCTGTTTATTACACACGTGAGCACGCTATTTCCAGCTGCCGTGTGCGCCAGGGCAGGTTTCCCCGGCAAACGCGGTCACATCCGGGCGATCAAGCGGGGTTAGCCGGGAACGGGAGCAGGGAAGAACAGATAAAGAAAAGCCGGTCCGCGCACTGCACGCAGCGGACCGGCCACCGGAATCCCGGTTTAGCGGATGGACAGTACATGAAAAAGAACCCACGGAAGCCGCGTGCCCACGATTGAGAGCGGCCACCCTCCCTGGCGAGCACGCTCCCAGGACCCCGACGGCCGTTTCCGTCACCCCTGTATACGCCGGTCAGAGCGAGATGGATTGATCGATTTCACTCCAGAGCTTGTTCAGTCGCTTGCTGGATACCGGTAACAGTGTTTTCAGCGACTGGGCGAACAGGGAGACGCGGAATTCCTCCAGCATCCAGCGATACCGGGCCAGCTGCGGCTCCGCGGCCACGATGCGTGGCGAGTGCTTCTCGACCTGCGCCAGGAACGGTTCGGCGGCCTTGTGCCACTCCGCCTGCAGGCGCCGGTCGCGATTGGGGTCCAGCGCGGCCTTTTCCAGCCGCAGTTCGATGCCCTTGAGGTAGCGGGGATACTGGCGCAACCACTCCAGCGGGGTATCAAACAGGCAGCCGCGATAGAACAATCGCTGCAACTGCTGCTGGATATCACCCACCGCCATCGCCACCGCCAGGTTTTTCTGTTGCTTGATCTGCTTGCGCAGGGGCACCAGCTGGCCCAGCGCCTTCACCAGCAGGTCGGCAATTTCCTGCGCCACCCCCACCAACTCGCCGCTGCGCTCCAGTGCCTCCAGGAAGCCCGCCTCGGTGCGGGGCCATTCCTCGCCGGGCCAGAACAATTCACGCGCCGCTGCCATCAGGATATCGTCGGCCACCTCTTCGCGGCGTCCCAGGTCGGCCGCGCTGAGGCCCAGCTCCTTGCCGCGCAGCAGTTCCTTGCGCAGGTACTTGACCGGCTCGGGCAGGTGCAGCAGCGCCAGGCGGCAGGTGCCGGCCCGGGACAATCGCCAGGCCTCGCGGGGATTGTCGAGCAATTTCAGGGATACGCTGTCACGCTCTTCCACCAGCGCCGGGTAGGCACGCACCTTCAGGCCACCCTGCACCAGGGTGTGGGTCTCTGGCAGGTCGCCGAAGTCCCAGCGGGTAATTCCGTCACGCTCGAAGTCATCCCCGGCGGTGGCCAGTTCGCGCTGTACCCGGTCCCTGTAACGCGCCTGCAGGGTGGGCAGGTCACGGTCCTGGTCGATCAGCTCGCCGTCCTCATCCAGCACCTGGATGTTGAAACGGTAGAAATCCTCCAGCGACTGCTCGGCAGACTCCCAGACCTCGGCTGGCAGTTCAATGGTCGTCTGGCGGTGCAACTCATGCGCCAGTGCCTGCCACAGGGGTGTGTCACCGGCCTGCATCCTCAACAACGCGCGATCGACGGCGGCGGGCACAGGTACAAAGTACTTGCGCCACTGCTTGGGCAGCGCCTTCACCAGCGCGATACATTTGTCCCGCAGCAGCCCCGGCACCAGCCAGCTCAGCCGCGCCGCCGGCACCTGGTGCAGGGCGCCCACCGGCACCAGCACACTGACACCGTCATCCGCGGCACCGGGCTCAAAGTGATAGCCGAGCGGGAATTCGATGCCCCCCGCACGCAGTTGATCCGGGAACTGCGCCTCTCCCACATGATCGGCGCTCTGCTGCATAAGGAGTTCGCGGGGGATAAACAGGAGTTCGGGGTCCTCTTCCTCCGCCTTCTTACGCCAGTGCTCAAAGCCGGCCAGGTTGACGATTTCCGCCGGGAGACGCTCATCGAAGAACTGGAACACCACTTCGTCGTCCACCAGGATGTCCCGGCGCCGCGACTTGGCCTCCAGGTCTCCCAGCTCCTCCAGCAATTCCAGGTAGTGACGGAAGAAGCGGCCCCGGCCACGGCGGTTTTTGTCGTAGCGCTGCTCCACCAGTGCCTGGCGGATAAAAACCTCGCGCGCGGTCTGTGGGTCAAGTTTGCCGTAATGGATCCGGCGTTTTTCCACCAGCACCAGGCCGTACAGCGAAATCTTCTCGTAGGCCATCACCTGTCCGGCGCGGGTGTCGTAGTGCGGCTCAAAATAGTGGCGCTTCACCAGGTGCTCGGCTGCCGCCAGCACCCAGTCGGGCTCTATCTTGGCCACCGTATGGGCGAACAGGCGGCTGGTCTCCAGCAGTTGCCCGGACACCACCCAGCGCGGTGGTTTCTTGTACTGGCCGGAGCCCGGGAAAATGTGGAAGCGCCGGTTGCGACAGCCAGTGAATTCCTTGTTCTCGTCGCGCACGCCGATATTGCCCAGCATCCCCGGCAGGATTGCCCGGTGCACGGCCTCGTAGGTGGCGGGCTCGCGATTCTCCTTCAGTTTCAGCTCGCGGCTGGCCACTCGCAGCTGGTGGTGGATATCCCGCCACTCGCGCATGCGCAGCCATGACAGGAAGTTCTTCTGGCACCACTTGCGCAGCTGGTTCTGGCTGAGTTCCTGCCGCTGTGCCTCGAAGCCGTCCCACAACTGTACGAAGGACAGGAAATCGGATTTCTCATGGCGCCACTGCCGGTGCTTCTCGTCTGCAGCCTGGCGTTTTTCCGCCGGCCGCTCCCGCGGGTCCTGCACCGCCAGCGCGCTGACGATCACCATCAGTTCGCGCAGGCAGCCCTGCTCGCCCGCCGCCAGCAGCATGCGGCCCAGCTGCGGGTCCAGCGGCAGGCGCGACAGTGCCCGACCGAGCGGCTTTACCCGCCCGCGGCTGTCCACCGCCTGCAGCTCCTCCAGCAGTTTGTAGCCGTCGTTGATCAGGCGCGCATCGGGCGGGTCGACAAAGGGAAAGTTGTGGATATCGCCGATGCGCATCTGCAGCATCTGCAGGATTACCGCCGCCAGGTTGGTACGCAGGATCTCGGCATCGGTGAATTCAGGCCGCTGCTCAAAATCACGCTCTTCATACAGGCGCACACAGACACCGGCACTCACCCGGCCACAGCGGCCGGCACGCTGGTTGGCGCTGGCCTGGGAGATGGCCTCCACCGGCAGGCGCTGGATCTTGCTGCGGTAGCTGTAGCGGCTGATACGCGCCGTCCCCGGATCGATCACATAGCGGATGCCAGGCACGGTAATGGAAGTCTCTGCCACGTTGGTGGCCAGCACGATGCGGCGGCCCTTGTGCCCGTGAAAGACCCGGTTCTGCTCGGCAAGGCTCAGGCGCGCATACAGCGGCAGTACTTCCAGCTGGGGAATATGGGCATCCCGCAGCGCCCTGGCACACTCGCGGATTTCCCGTTCGCCGCTCATGAACACCAGGATATCGCCACCACGGCGACTGCTGCCCTTCTCGTCGTGCAGCAGCTCCTCCACCGCCGCAATCACCTGCTCGGACAGATCGGCGTCGCTGTCCGCTGGTGGCCGGTAATGAATCTCCACCGGATAGGTGCGACCGGACACCTCGATGATCGGTGCATCATCAAAATGTTGTGAAAACTTCTCCAGATCGATGGTGGCGGAAGTGATGATCAGCTTCAGGTCCGGCCGTTTCGGCAGGATGGTCTTGAGGTAGCCCAGCAGGAAATCGATATTGAGGCTGCGCTCGTGGGCCTCGTCGATGATCAGGGTGTCGTACTTGTTCAGCAGCGGATCCCGCTGGATTTCCGCCAGCAGGATACCGTCGGTCATCAACTTGACGTGGGTGTGCTCGTCACTGTGATCGGTAAAGCGCACCTGGTAGCCCACCGAGTGCCCCAGCGGTTGCTGTAGCTCCTCGGCGATACGGTTGGCCACGGTGCGCGCGGCGATGCGCCGCGGCTGGGTATGGCCGATCTGTCCGTAAACGCCGCGGCCGAGTTCCAGGCAGATCTTGGGCAGCTGGGTGGTCTTGCCGGAGCCTGTCTCACCGGCCACCACCACCACCTGGTTTTCCGCAATCAACTTGGCGATCTCTTCGCGCCGCGCCACCACCGGCAGCTCTTCCGGCCAGCTGACAGTAGGCAGCTTGTCCCGCCGGGCGGCCGCCAGCGCCCGGGATGCCCCCAGGTCTCTCTCCAGCTGGGCCAGCATCCGGTCCGCCGGCTTGCCCTCCCTCAGCCGCCGGCGCGCGCTGTCCAGGCCCTTGCGCAGGCGATGGCGATCGCGCCCCATGCACTCGGCGACGCGGGGCTCGAACTCTTCGCTCAGGACTTTCAGGGCGGCGGTGTCTTCGGTGTGACTCATAATCCGGGGACTGACTGCAAACGGGCGATTATACCTGCTGGGCCGTGACAGACTAAATGACCGGCGCGAGCCCACCGAAGACAAGCAGGTCCACGCACCTGCGCCAGGATACGGCGGGCGACGGTCTGAGCGGTCAGGACGACCGCGAAGACCAGCAGGTGAATGCAGCACAGGGATGTGCCGCACGCCGGCAAAGCCGGCGCGAGCCCGACGGAGACAAGCAGGTCCACGCACCTGCGCCAGGATACGGCGGGCGACGGTCTGAGCGGTCAGGACGACCGCGAAGACCAGTAGGTAAAAAATGGCGCTGAACTATACTCAAGGCAACACCGTCCCCGGATATCCAGTCCGGGCGACACCTTTTCCTATGCCCGGGACTTGCCAGAGGTACCTTCATGCAAGATCTCAAGCCAAAACCGCCCTCCTCCGCCGGGGAGATGCTCGGCCACCCCAAGGGGCTGTTCCTGCTGTTCGGCACCGAGATGTGGGAACGGCTCAGCTATTACGGCATGCGCGGTATCTTCGTCTTTTACCTGACTTCCGCTGCCGCCGCGGCGGCCTTTGGCTGGGAACAGCTGTCAGATACCGAACTGCAGTCCCAGGCCCTGAGTTACCTGGGCTGGTACGCGATGCTGGTGTACCTGACACCGATCATCGGCGGCTGGATGGCGGACAACAAATGGGGCCAGCGCCGCTGCATCATGTTTGGCGGCACGCTGATGATGCTGGGCCAGTTCGCCCTGGGTTTCCCCCATGGCTGGCTGCCGGACGGCACCGAGATCTATATGCTCTGGCTGGGCCTGGCCCTGCTGATCGTGGGCAACGGCTTCTTCAAGCCGAATATCTCCACCATGGTGGGTGACCTCTACGACGAGGGTGACCACCGGCGCGATACCGCTTTCACCATTTTCTATATGGGGATCAACCTGGGCTCGATCCTCGGCTACCTGGTAATCGGCTGGATCGGCGAGAAGGTGAATTACCAGCTGGCGTTCTTCACTGCCGGTATCGGCATGTTGCTGGGCCTGTTGCTGCAGATGTTCCAGGCAAAAAAATTCCTCGGGGATATCGGCGTAGAGCCCTCGGCCAAGCTGGGACTGAAGCAGGACACGGTCGACAAGCACAAACCACTGACGCCGGAAGAGCGCGATCGCATCAAGGTGATACTGATCCTGGGTGTATTCACGGTAATCTTCTGGGCCGGCTTCGAGCAGGCGGCGGGCTCTATGAACCTGTTCGCCAAGTACAACACCGACCTGAACGTGATGGGCTTCGAGATCCCGGCCAGCTGGCTGCAGATGGTGAACCCGCTGTTTATCATTATCCTGGCGCCGGTAATGGCCAGCCTGTGGGTGGGACTCGGGGCGCGCGAGCCCAGCTCCCCGGCCAAGTTCAGTATGGGCCTGGTGTTCCTGGGGCTGGGCTTTGTCTCCATGTGCGGCGCGGCGCTGCAGATCGGCGATTCCGAAACCATCAAGGCGAGCATCTGGTGGCTGGTATTCGCCTATATCTTCCACACCATCGGTGAGCTGAGCCTGTCACCGATCGGCCTCTCCATGGTCACCAAACTATCACCACTGCGCTACCTGTCACTGATGATGGGGCTGTGGTTCGCCTTTATTGGCGTGGCCAACAAGGGCGCCGCTGAAATCGGTAAGCTGGTGGGGGAATCGGGCCCACTGGCCACCTTCGGCGGCGTCGCCATTGCCGCGATTGCAGCGGGGATCATCCTGTTCCTGATCCGCAACCGACTGGTGGACTGGATGCACGGCGCCGAGGAGGAGCACACGAAAATTGGCCCCACCACCCAGGAAGAGATCGGCATCACCGCCGACCACGAGGGGGCGCCTCGGCGGCACTTCAAGGAATGATTTGAGGGGATTGCCGGGCCGCTCCCCTGCAGGAGCGTCCCATGGCCGCGATGGACTGTACGGGCCCGGGTTCAACGCCCCTTGACCAGGCGCCCGATAGCACGGTCCAGGCCCTCCAGGGTCATGGGAAACATGCGCCCTTCCACCAGCTGCCGGGTCATGCCGATACTGGGTGTGTATTGCCAGTATTCCTCACCCACCGGGTTAAGCCATACCAGGTTGCTCCAGGTATCCGTCACCCGCTCCATCCAGGCAGCACCGGGCTCCTCGTTCATGTGCTCGACACTGCCGTAGCGGTGGGTGATCTCATACGGCGCCATGGAGGCATCGCCGACAAAGATCACCTTATAGTCATTGCCGTAGGTGCGCAGCACCTCGAGCAGCGGTGTGGTCTCCTGGTAGCGGCGCTGGTTGTCCTTCCACACATGCTCGTAAATGAAGTTGTGGAAATAGAAATACTCCAGGTGCTTGAACTCCGAGCGACAGGCCGAGAACAGCTCCTCGCAGGATTTCACGTAAGGATCCATGGAGCCGCCCACATCAAAGAAGATCAGCACCTTGATGGCGTTGTGGCGCTCCGGCACCATCTTGATGTCCAGCAGGCCGGCATTGCGGGCCGTGGAGGAAATGGTGTCATCCAGGTCCAGCTCCTCGGCGGCGCCGGTACGGGCGAACTTGCGCAGCTTGCGCAAAGCCACCTGGATGTTGCGGGTGCCCAGGGACACGCTGTCATCCAGGTTGCGGAACTGGCGCTTCTGCCACACCTTGGCCGCCGACCGGTTGCGGCTGTTGCCGCCCACCCGGACACCCTCGGGATTATAACCACTGTTGCCAAACGGGCTGGTACCGCCGGTACCGATCCATTTGTTGCCACCACTGTGGCGCTCTTTCTGTTCCTCGAGGCGCTTCTGGAACTCTTCCAGCAGCTTTTCCAACCCACCCAGGCTCTCGATTTTTGCCTTTTCTTCCTCGCTCAGCTGCTTGAGGAACTCGGCCCGCACCCACTCTTCCGGAATCATCTGTTCCAGCAGGTCATCCAGGGTTTCCAGGTCCTGGAAATAGGCATCGAAGGCCCGGTCGAACTTGTCGAAATGCTTTTCGTCTTTCACCAGGCAGGTGCGCGCGAGGAAATAGAATTCCTCCAGGTCGGCAAACACCAGCCGCTGCTGGAGCGCTTCCAGCAGGGCCAGCAGCTCGGTGATGGACGCCGGCAGTTTATAGCGGCGCAGGTTGAGGAAAAATCCAATCAGCATGGGAAAGCGTCAACTCAGCGGTTTTCGCGGCGCGCCATAAAGGCGAGGCGCTCGAGCATATGCACATCCTGCTCGTTCTTCAGCAGTGCGCCATAAAGCGGCGGGATGGCGCTGGTGCTGTCGCGGTTCTTGAGTACTTCCTCGGGGATGTCGTCGGCCATCAATAGCTTCAGCCAGTCGATCAGCTCGGAAGTGGAGGGCTTTTTCTTCAGGCCCGGGACCTCACGCAGCTGGAAAAAGATATCCATTGCCTCTTTCACCAGCTGCTGCTTGATGTCCGGGTAATGCACATCGACGATCCGGTGCATGGTATCCCGGTCCGGGAAGCTGATGTAGTGGAAGAAACAGCGGCGCAGGAAAGCGTCGGGCAGCTCTTTTTCATTGTTGGAAGTGATAATCACGATCGGGCGCTGTTTCGCGCGGACAGTTTCGCCGGTCTCGTAGACAAAGAACTCCATACGATCCAGTTCCACCAGCAGGTCATTGGGAAACTCGATATCGGCCTTGTCGATTTCGTCGATCAGCAGCACCACGCGCTCGTCGGAGTCGAATGCCTCCCAAAGTTTGCCGCGCTTGATGTAGTTGGCGATGTCGTGCACCCGGTCCACCCCCAGCTGGGAGTCCCGCAGCCGCGACACAGCATCGTACTCGTACAGGCCCTGCTGGGCCTTGGTGGTCGATTTGATATGCCACTGGATCAGTTTCAGGCCCAGGCTCTGCGCCACCTCCTCTGCCAGCAGGGTCTTGCCGGTACCCGGCTCGCCCTTGATCAGCAGGGGGCGCTGCAGGGTGACCGCTGCGTTCACCGCCAGTTGCAGGTCGTCGGTGGCGACGTAATTGTCGGTGCCGGTAAATTTCATGGTGACTCCCATCGCGAAAAAACAGAGATGGGCAGCATGGTAAGGGATGGCAACGGGAGATCAATGACAATTCAGCATGGATCGCTTGCCCGGACTTCGCAGTATCCGGGCGGTGGGTTCAGGAATGGACGGTCACTCGCCCACACGCTCATCGGCAACGGCCTGGGCACTGCGCCGGCGTACCACCTGGCGGCCCTTGTCGGTGATATACCAGCGGATACCCAGGTGGCTGTGGATCTTGCCCACCATCTCCAGCACCAGCAGGCTGTTCAGGGCCCGGGCAGCGGAGTTGGTCTCCATGCCCCCCTCCTGCACCATGCCGCCCAGGGAGCGGAACACGCACTCGCCGGTGTTGAGCAGTTTCAGCACATGCAGGGCGTTCTCGTCTAGCTTGCGGATCTCGTTGAAATCCAGGGTCGGCCCCTGGTCGGGGTCGCCCTCGATCTCATGCTCCAGCAGCGGCATCATCTCCAGCTGCATGGCGCGCAATTCCTGCTCGAGGTTCTCCACCCGGGCCCGGGCGATACTGGCGTCCCGCAGCTGGCGGCGCGCGGCGTTGAACACGAACATGCGTGAGGCGATGGCCGCAAGCAGGCAGTAGCCGGTAAACAGCAACAGGCGCGACGGATCCCCCTGGATCTCGATCAGCAGGTCGCTCTGGGTAAACTTGAGGAAGATGGGCACCATCAATGCGCCGCACAGGCCCATGATCAGGCAGCGCGCCAGGCCGGCCGGGTCCTCCTCGGTGAACAGCATCTGGTAGTAATTCACCAGGCCACCGAGAATACCGGAGACCAGCATGACAGCACTCAGAATTAGCAGATGATCGAGCATCCGGGTTCCTCTGCCGGGCAGGGCCGGAAACCCCTGTACTCCCGCAGGCCCGGGAGGCTGTATGGAAGGGGGTGGATTCCCGGGTACCAGGCCACATTCTTGTAGTCACCGGGCCCCGCTTCGCTGCGGGGCCAGCCCTATAGATATAGCAGCTGTCCGCCGGGCGCGGACAGCACCAAGACGTATTACGCGCCTTTGCTCGACCGGGCGCAGCCAGGCGGTACTGTCACTGGTTGCTGTAGTAGGGATCGTCCTCAAACTCGCGGCGCTTTTCCCGGCGGTGGCGCAGGATCAACGTCACCAGCCCCCACAGGGACACCAGTGCCAGCGCTCCGCCGGTGGCGAACACCAGGTTGGCGGTCACTTCCGGGGCCGGCCCCTCCTCCTCGAACAGCAGCTGGTAGGCAAACATTGGCAGTACCGGCAGCGGCGCCGAGTCCGGCGTGCGGCCGACGGTGGGAACCAGCAGCGCGGCAGCCGCCACCAGCAGCAGGGCCCGCCGCGGCCAGGACCAGCGCCAATTGCGCATAAACCACCAGCCCGCCAGTAACAGTACCAGGGTCCCGCCTGCGTAAATCATCCAGGCAATTCGAAACTCTTCCGCCATAGTGTCCAGTTCTTGGTTATGTTGTTCTAAACGGGATCGTCACCCACCCAGGTGACGATATGTTCCTCGAAGTCATCCGGGTGCACCAGCTCCTCGCTGATTACACAGCCGCGCACCGAGATACCGGCCTCGTGCACCGATTCGGCACGGCCCGATACCAGGGGATGCCAGTCTTCCAGCGGGCGCCCCTCCGACAGGGCGCGGTAGGCACAGGTGCGCGGCAGCCAGTGGAAATCCGCCAGGTCGCTGGCGCGCAACTGGATACAGTCCGGCACCCGCTGCTTGCGATTCGGGTAGTCGCCACACTGGCAACTGTGCGTATCCAGCAGGCGGCAGGCGATGCTGGTGCTGTAAATCTCGCCGGTGTCCTCGTCCTCGAGCCGGTGCAGGCAGCAGCGCCCGCAGCCATCGCAGAGCGACTCCCACTCGCTGTCGCTCATCTGCTCGAGCGACTTGCGCTGCCAGAAGGGTTGCCCGCTCACGGCTCAGCGCTGCAACTTGCTGTTCTGCGCCGAGATCGCACGCATCTCATCATCGACCACCGGCGGCATCTGCAGGTAGAAACCGCGCTCGCGGATCTCTTCCAGCACCCGCGCCGCGTCGGCCCGCGCCAGTGGCTTTTCCGGCGTGAGCAGCAGGGTCACCACATGCTCGGGCTTGCCGAACAGCTGCAGCAGCTTTTCCGGCACCCGCGCGATCCCCTCACGCTTCTCCACGTAAAGATACATTTCCTCTTCCCGCGGGCTGCGGTAAATATCACAAACTGTCTTCACTCTGGTACTTACCCTACTTTCTCGCCACGCAGCGCCCGCAACTCCTGCAACAGGGGCTGGCCAATGACATCGCTGCGCCAACCTTCCAGGCGTCCCTCGAGAGAGGGCCTGTCAGCCTGCACCAGCGTTTCCAGTTCTTTCTTGCGCACCAGGATCTCTGCCGGCAGGTGGTACTCCTCGGCCACCTCCCGCACCCGGCGACGCAACTGCTTGAGGCATTCACCCTCGCGCCGGTCCAGCGGGCGGGGCAATGCCGGCGGGACGTCATCACGCCCGGCTGCGCGCTCGATGACCTGCAGCAGGATATCGCCATATTCCCGCAACGTCTTGCCCTCGAGCCCCGGCTGCGCCATGGCGGCGGCATGCGCCGGCAGCTGCTCGGCCAGGTTCATGCAAATGCTCTCTTTCAGCAGGTGGTTGCGCGGCATATCCCGCAGGCGGGCCTCGCGCTCGCGCCAGGCGCAGAGATCCTGCAGGGCGGCCAGCTGCGAGCCGCGCAGGCGCCAGGCACCCTTCACGCGCTGGTAATAGAGTTCCGGCGGCTGCGGGTTGCGCGCCGCGCGGACCAGCGCCGCGCAGTCCTCCTGCAACCACTCTAGCCGCCCCTGCTCCTGCAGGCGTTTCCGCAACAGCGCGTAAACCGGCGGCAGCCAGGCAACATCCAGGGCGGCATAGTTCTTTTGCGCCTCGCTCAGGGGGCGCTGCAGCCAGTCGGAACGGGTTTCACTCTTGGGCAGCTCCACGTTCAGGAGCTCGTTGACCGTAGCGGCATAGCCCAGCCCCGCGGCCATACCGGTCATGGCCGCAGCAACCTGGGTATCGAATATCGGCTCGGGTATCGCCCCCAGTAACCGCTCGAGGGTTTCCAGGTCTTCACTGCAGGAGTGCATGATCTTCGTGACACGGCTATCCAGCACCAGCTCGCGCAGCGGTTCCAGGTCATCGATCGCCAGGTTGTCGATCAGGTAGGCATGCTCACCATCCCCCACCTGGACCAGTGCCGGCTGTGGATAGAAGGTGCGGCTGCGCATAAATTCGGTGTCGAGTGCCAGGGCTTTCTGCCCGCGCCACTTTTCACACAGCTGCGCCAGCTGCGCGCTGTCATCCACCCAGACGGGTGTGGTGTCCACATTCAGCATCGGGACCTCAGTTACCGGAGAAAAACGCCGTACGGCTGTTGAAAGCGTGTGCGAGGGTGCCGCCATCGATGTATTCCAGCTCACCGCCGATAGGTACACCGTGGGCAATGCGGGTGACCGCTATTCCCCGGTCCCGTGCCCGCTCGGCAATAAACTGGGCCGTGGCCTCGCCCTCGACGGTAGGGTTGGTGGCAACGATCAGCTCCTGCACCGGCTCGCGGTCGAGCCGCTGCTCCAGCAGGTCGATGCCCAGGTCCGCCGGGCCCACGCCATCGATGGGGGAGAGGTGGCCGTGCAGGACGAAGTAGCGCCCGTGGTAGTTGCCCGCCTGCTCGATTGCGAGCACATCGGCCGGGGTCTCCACCACGCACAGCGAACTGTCATCGCGCCGGGTGCTGGCACAGAGGGCACAGCGTTCCTGCTCGGTGAGGGTACGGCACTGCGTGCAGCGCCCGACCTTCTCCACCGCCTGTTCCAGGGTCCGCGCCAACAGGCCGGCCGCATCCCGGTCACGCTCCAGCAGGTACATGGCCATGCGCTGGGCAGACTTGGGGCCGACACCGGGCAGGCAACGCAGTGCGCGGATCAGCTCTTCAATCAGGGGACTAAACATAAGTGCCGCAGGCCATCAAAAGGGGAACTTGAAGCCTTCCGGCAGGTTCATGCCAGAGGCCAGGCCACCCAGCTGCTCTTTCTGCAGTTTCTGCGCCTGCTCTTCCGCCCGGCGCACCGCGTCGTTCACGGCCGCTGCCAGCAGGTCCTCGAGCATCTCTTTGTCTTCACCCATCAGGTCGGGATCGATCTCGACCCCGGTGCAGTCGTGACGACCGTTCATGGTGACTTTCACCATCCCGGCTCCGGCCTCGCCGACCACGCGCAGCTCGTTGAGCTGCTCCTGCATCTTCTGCATTTTCTCCTGCATGTCGGCCTGCATTTTCTGGGCCTGCTGCATCAAATCGCCCAAACCTTTCATTGTCTCACTCACTCTCTTTCAGATATTCGACCGACTCGGCCACCAGTTCGGCGCCGAGTTCTTCCTGCAGTTCCCGCACCAGCGGGTCCTGCGCCAGGGCGTCGCGGGCCGCTGCCGCGCGCGCCTCGCGAGTGGCCTGCACCAGTCGCGCAGGGGTGGTGCCATGTACCTGGCCCACCTGGATATGCACATTGACCGGCTGCTGAACAAAGTCACCGATGACATCCGCCAGGCGACGCTGGTGCACCTCGTCATACAGACTGCTGTAGGACTCATCGAGGGTAAAAGACAGTATATTGTCCTGCCGCCCCACCAGTTCCAGGTGCATGGCAATTGAATGCAGTATGCCGGTAATCCCCAGCTGCGGGTACAGCGCCGGCCAGTTACCCGGAGTCAGGGCTTCCAGGCGGGCCCGCGGCGCGGCCGGTGCGGGCTCCGGTTCCGGTGCCGCCGGCTGCGCCTCAACCCCGGCCACCGGGGTGGATTCCACCGCGGCTACCTGCTGGCGCAACTGCTCGCGCAACGCCGCGCGCTGCTCCGTCGCGCCGCCCGCCGCTGCGGCCCCTGAATCGTGGCCATCCTGGACGGGCCCACCAGGGCCGGCCTGTCCCGCCGCCGGGGCTGGCTGGGGATTTCCGGCTGGCCCGGGGGGCTCTGCCCGCTGAGGGCTCCCTACCCGCTGAGGGCTCTCAACCGGCTGAGGGCTCTCGACCGGCTGATGATTATCCGCCCGCTGGGTACTGTTTATATTGCCTCGCTGGGGATTCCCCACACTCCCGGGCTGATGGCTCTCCATCTCCTGGGGCTGATGGCTCTCCGCACCCATGGGCTGATGGCTCTGCATACCCTCGGGCTGATGGCTCTCTACGCCCACAGGCTGCTGGCTCTGCATAGCCGCAGGCTGGGGACCCTGCGTGGCTACGCGCTGAGGGCTCTCTACCGGCCCGGGCTGCGGGACTTCCTCCCAGGGCGGTGTGCTGTCAGTAGCGGCGGCCGCTTCAGGTACAGGCGCGGGTGGAGTGCTCGCCGCTTGAGGGAAAGCGCCAGCCGGCTGCGGGCCGCTGCTGGCCTGCTGCGCAGGAGCAGCCGGGCTGGAAGGCTCTTCCGCCCAGGTGGGCCCTGCATGATCGGGCGCACCAGCGGGCATGGACGCTGTTCCGGGAGCCGCGGTTTCGGGTTGCGTTTGTACGGGAGAAGTGCCGGCTTCAGCCGGCGCCGGGTCCTGTTGCGGCTTTTTTACGCCGGGATCTCCCGCTGCGGGCTGGTTGCCGGCATCCGCTTCCAGCCGGGCGCTGGGAATATCCGCCACGCCCTGGGGCCGGAAAGCCAGCATCCGCAGTAGGGCCATCTCGAATCCACTGCGCGGGTCTGGCGCCAGCGGCAGGTCCCGCCGGGCAAGCAGGGCCATCTGGTAATACAGCTGTACGTTTTCAGGGGCCAGTCGCGCGGCATGCTGCTGCAGGCGCTCCCCGTCCCCCAGGGTGTTGTCCACCGACTGCGGCAGGACCTGGGCCACAGCGATACGATGCAGGTTGTTGGCCAGTTCAGCCAGGGCGGCGCTGTAGTCAGGCGCCTGTCCGGCGAGTTCCTCTACCGCCGCGAACAGGGCCGGGGCACTCTCATCGGCCAGGGCTTCCAGCAGCTTCCATACCAGCCCGGTATCGATGCTGCCCAGCATGGCGCGGACCTCGGCCTCGGCCACCTTGCCGCCGCCAAAGGCGATTGCCTGATCGGTCAGGCTCATGGCATCGCGCATACTACCATCCGCAGCACGCCCGAGGTGCCACAGGGCCCCCTGCTCGAACGGCACCATTTCCTGCTCAAGCACGAAACGGAGGTGCTCCACCACCCGCTCGGGGCTCATGTTCTTGAGGTTAAACTGCAAACAGCGCGACAGGACAGTCACCGGCAGTTTCTGCGGATCGGTGGTAGCCAGCAGGAATTTGACGTGGGGCGGGGGCTCCTCCAGCGTCTTCAACAGGGCGTTGAATGAGCTGTTGGAAAGCATATGTACCTCGTCGATCAGGTACACCTTGTAGCGGCCCCGGGTGGGAGCGTACTGCACATTCTCCAGCAGCTCGCGGGTGTCCTCCACCTTGGTGCGCGAGGCCGCATCCACTTCAATCAGGTCGACAAAGCGGCCCTCGGCGATTTCCGTACAGGCCGCGCACTGGCCGCAGGGCTCGGAGCTGACCCCGCTTTCACAGTTCAGGCACTTGGCCAGGATGCGGGCAATGGTGGTCTTGCCCACCCCCCGGGTACCGGCGAACAGGTAGGCATGGTGCAGCCGACCGTTATCCAGGGCGTTGATCAGGGCCTGCAGCACGTGCTCCTGCCCCACCATCTCCCGGAACAACCGCGGCCGCCACTTGCGAGCCAGTACTTGATAACTCATCCGCTCTCCAGCGCTCCCGGCGCCCTGTGAATTCATTCGGTCTACGCGCCCACGGCGCGGGCCCCATTATAACGGGATCACCGCCAAGTAATAGCGTCGCCACGCCGTGGCCAACCGGATGTCCCGGGCAGGGGCAGGGATTTCCCCCGGCCCCCTCGTCGCCGGGGAGAGGCCTGTGATATAACTGTGCGCCAGCTCGCAACACAACAAAATCACAACGAGCGCAGTCAGGAATCCCACTTATCGATGAATAAAAGTCGGAAAACGCTTCTCGAAAAGCTGTTTGCCGAACACGGCCAGGCGCTGGTGCGCTTTGTGACTAGGATCGTCAGGAATACTGAGGATGCCGAGGACATTGCCCAGCACGCCTACCTGCGCCTGCAAAAGCTCAGCGACGAGAAAGAGCTGGATAACCCCCGGGCGTACCTCTACCAGATCGCCAACAACCTGGCTGTAGACCAGCTGCGCCGTGGCCGCCTGCACATGGACTATGTCAGCCAGCAGACTCCGGCCGAGGGGGAAGCACTGCCTGACGACCACGCCGATCACCAGTCCCCGGAACGGGTCCTTGCCGCCCGACAGCAACTGCAGTCCATCTACGAGGCAATGGACAGCCTGCCACTGAAATGCCGGCAGGCGTTCCTGCTGCACCGCACGCGCGGACTCTCTTATAACGAGATTGCCAGGGAAATGAATACCTCGGTGAGCAGCGTCGAAAAGTACATCCTCCAGGCACTCAAGGCCTGCCGTCGCAAAGTCACCCCACCCTGACAGCAGCCTGCACCCGGGCGACTACACTTTTCCCCGCCCCTGCAACAGTACATCCGGGAAACTGTCAGGGAACCTTCACGATCCACCGTTAACATGCGCCAGCCAGCAGATTTGCGGGGATTTGACCGGCAACAGTGGAGGGCGTTCACGAGAAAAAGTTCTCTCCACGCTGCCCCGGAGGGGCTAGCCGAGACCTGGCGCACAACGTTTGTGCGCAGTGCGCTAATTTTTTTACAAAAACTCTTGAGGGATCCCCCTGGTCGGTCGTCTCATCTCAAGAGCTGGTCATCTGAACACAAAAAACAGGCCCAGCAGCACAGAAAACGCTAATATTGAGCGCAACTGCTAACAGTTATTGCGCGAAGCAGCGCCCAGGCGCGGAAAAACGCGCCAACAGTGCACATTATCGATAGAATGCGCCGTTTTGGGGCGCCCGGCAAGGCGCCCGGCTTCAGCGACGCAAACCGCCAACAGGCATAACAGGATTTGGACTTAAACAGGTTAAACAGTGGTGAACTCAGCGGGCGGACAGATCAATCCCAGCGAAGAGCAGCTCGACCAGGCATGTGCCTGGATCGCGCGCCTGCGCTCGGACGCCGTTTCCGCGGCCGACCGGCGCGAGTTTGCCAGCTGGATCGGCGGCTCTGCGGCTAATCGCCGAGCCTTCGATGAAATGTCCGGTCTCTGGGGCGACCTTGGTGCTCTCGGCCATATGCCGATCGACCAGCTGTTTCCGGAAAGCCTGCCCACGGTATCGACCCGCCCGGCCCCGGAAGGTCGCCGCAAAGCCAGCGCGGACAACGGTGGCTGGGGATGGGCGCAGTGGCTCAGCGGTGGTGGCCTGGTCGCGGCCTGCCTGGTGGTGACCCTCTGGGTCGGCAACCAGTGGCTGGCCGAGGACGCCGTGAACCAGCAGGTGTACACCACTGTGGTTGGCGAAACCCGAACCGTAACCCTGACTGACGGCACCCGGGTGCAACTGAATACCAACTCTGAACTCCAGGTAAGCTACAGCCGCGAAGAGCGCCGCACCACCCTGTTGCGCGGCGAGGCGTTCTTCGATGTAGAGCGCCAGACCGCACGCCCGTTTACCGTGGCAGCCGGCAAGGCGAAGATCCGCGTACTGGGCACAGAATTCAATGTTGAGCGCAACCCGGACAATACCCGGGTTTCCGTCACCGGCGGGGTGGTCTCGGTGAGCGAGTCCAGCAGCGCCAGCGGCCTGCGTCCCGAGTCCGTCAAACTGGTAAAAAACCAGAAAGTCAGTGTTTCGGGCAGCGGCCTGGGCCAGGTAAGCGCAACTTCCGCCGACGAGGCCCTGGACTGGACCCGCGGCGTGCTGGTGTTTGACCGAACCCCCCTGGAAGAGGCTCTCGAGGAGCTGAATCGTTACCTGCCAATACCCGCTGCGGCCGACGCCAGCGTGCGTGAGCGCAAGCTATCCGGCACTTTCGAGCTGTCCGACCCCGATAACACCCTGAAAGCCATAGCCGCGGCCCTGGACCTCCAGGAGGATCGCAGCAATCCAGACCTGACTCTCTTGTCTCCCAAGCCTAACTAAGTTATAAAACTGCCCGGGCGGACAAATATTAAACAGCCTCCCCGCTGAGTCCCGCCGTTCACCGATAAATCCAGATAAGAAACAGCGGCATATCCGGCCAGGCCGGCCGCCGTTGGTGCGAAACGGGCAAGCAGATTGATTAGACGGCTCTGGGCCACACTGTCACTGGCGACTCTTGCAGCGCTTCCAGCGTCTGCTGGTGCTGCCTGCCCGACTTCCGGGATCCAGCTACCCGCCGGCAAGCTCTCCAGTGCCCTGATCACCCTGGGCCAGCAATGTAAGATTTCCGTGCTGGTGCACGCTTCTGCAGTAAACGGCTATACGGTGCCGAAGCAGGAGCTCCCTGCGAAAGATGGGGATTTCGTCGCGGCACTGGAGCAGCTACTGGGCGGCTCCCCCTTCGATTACCGCCGTATCGGCCCGGCGGCCGTGGCCGTGGTGGCACGGGCAGCGCCGGTCGAGCAGTCCTCCGGCGACCAGCCACCATCGCCCACGGAGGAGATTACGGTAACCGGTCGCAGCCTCACCGGCACCCACTTGCGGCACAAGCGGCTGAGCAGCTACGCCCCCATCGATATCCTTGCGCAGCCGGAGCTCGAGATCACCGGCGCACAGACGATTTCAGAACTGCTGAAATTCCTGCCGGCGGTTTCCGGCAACTCCACCAGCACCTCGGTCAGTAACGGCGGCGATGGCACCGCCAATGTAACCCTGCGCGGACTGCCCGCCAGCAACACGCTGGTGCTGATCAATGGCCGGCGGATTGTGAGCAACGGCTTTGGCGGTGAGACCGCCGACCTGAACACCATCCCCCTCTCTGCCGTGGACCGGATTGAAATCCTGAAAGATGGCGCCTCCGCTGTTTATGGCTCAGACGCCATCGCCGGCGTAGTCAATATCATCCTGCGCCGCGACTTCGAGGGCCTGTCGCTCAACACCTATTACGGCGCCGCCGAGCAGGGCGACCAGGAGACCACATCGAACCACCTGACCTGGGGCCAGGCATTCGAGAACGGCCACCTGATGTTCAGCCTCGCCCATTACCAGCAGGGCGAACTGAAAAGCCGTGATCGTATACTGTCCGCCACTGCGGACAACCGTGACCGGGGCGGCACAGACTTGCGCTCGGCAGCCTCGCCCAACGGTTTTATCGGCCTCGCTGGTGGGAATATCGTCACCACCACCAGTGATGGTGAATATCGCCAGTGGACCCAGGAAGATCGCTACGATTACAGTGAGTTCACCACCGCAGTAGTGCCATCTGAGCGCTGGTCCGCTTATACCGCAGGGGAGCTGGTCCTGCAGGACAACAGCACCCTGTTCGCCGAAATCATGGGCGTACAGACCCAGGCCGAAACGGTTTTTGCCCCGACGCCCGTTTTCACCCGCTTCGATAATGGCGACCTGGAAATCAGCGCCGACAATATTTACAACCCGTTCGGTGAACCTCTTACCGATGTGCGCAAACGGGTACTGGAGCTGGGCCCGCGCGAGCAGGAGAACCGCACCGACACCTGGCGGGCGAACACCGGCCTCAAGGGCTCCTGGGACAGCTGGCAGTGGGAACTGGCCGTAGGGCTTCACTACACCAGGGCCGAGGAATCCCTCAGCAACCTGATTGACCCCCAGCGCCTGTCCGCCGGACTCAAGGGGGCGAGCTGCACTGACAACCAGGATTGTGTTCCGGTCAACCTCCTGGGCCCCAGCGGCAGCATCGACGGCAGCCAACTGGACTTCATCCGCGCGCAAAGCCGCGTTACCGGTGAAACCGAAATGATGTCGCTGACCTACATCACCGACGGCATCCTCGCCAGTTACAACCAGGGCGACATCCCTGCCGCCGCGGGTATAGAACTTCGCAGCGAAGCCATTGATTTCCGCTCCAGCGATGCCGGCGGGCTGTCAAAAATTGGCGGCATCGCCGCCGGTGCCGCCGAGGGCAGCCGCTTGGTGGCCGAGGCATTTACCGAAATATCGGTTCCGCTGCTGCACGAGCAACTCTGGTTTGATGCTGCCCTGCGGGTATCTGATTACAACGATTTTGGCAGCACTGCCAACCCTAAAATGGCGCTGCGCTGGAAGGCCATTCCATCCCTGATGATCCGCGGCACCTATGCCACCGGTTTTCGCGCGCCCAATCTTGTGGATATGAACCAGACCGGTTACCAGAGCCAGGAGTTCCTTTTCGATCCCTGCAGCCGGGCGGACGCAGACACCCTGCCCGGCTGTACCGGCGTGTCTGACAGTTCGCGCATCCAGTTCCTGACCGAGTTCGGCGGCAACAGTGAGCTGCAGCCTGAGACCTCCGACAACCGCACCATCGGTATCGTCTGGACACCGGAAGTCGTGGAGGGCTTCGCTGCGACACTCGACCTGTTCGACATCCGCCAGAATGATGTTATCGATACCAGCCCGCAGTACCTGATCGACCAGAACGCCAATCGGGGCCTGTTCACGAACCGGGTGCTGCGCGACGCGCAGGGGGATATCACCAAGATCATCGCCACCCGCCTCAATATCGGGGCGCGCGAGGTCCGCGGACTCGACCTGGCCCTGCGTTATGAAAAGTCCTCCGAGAAACTCGGCCAGTTGCGCTGGTCATTCAACGCCAGCCACCTGCAACGGTACCTGAACCAGGCCGCCCCCGGGGCGGAAACCGAGGACCTCACCGGGACTTTCGTGGATCCCGCCAGCGGTGGCGCCGGCTCCCTTCCAGAATGGAAAGCCAACACCGGCATCTACTGGAAACGCAAGCGCTGGGAAGGCGGCTACACCATCCATTACGTGGATGCGCTGGAGGAAACCTTTACCCGCGGTACCACTGCTGTAACGCGAAAGATCGACAGCTGGACCAGCCACGACATGCAGGTGGCCTATGCGGTGCCGCGCGGTTTCCGCGTGGCGCTGGGAATTGACAACCTTTTCGACCGCGCCCCGCCTTTTGCCGCCACCGCCTTCAACGATAATCACGACGGTCGCACCTACGACCTGAGCGGTCGTTACTGGTATACCACCCTCTCCTACAGCCTGTAATGGCACCCAACCGGGTCATCCTCAAATGATGAACCTGCGGCCTTAAATCCTGCCTGTGGCATTTTATTTATCGATCTGCCGCGCCTTCGGCGTACGAATGTTCGAAGCAAACTTTCCATGTAGAAAAAATGTTCTAGTGTTTTAGCAAGCCTCTGTTGATAGAAGTTTGCAGTTGTCATGGAGGGCACTGCCGAATTCGGCGTTTAGAACCGGTATCAGGAGAGGTATACCATGGACAGATCCCGTCTATCCCGGGCAATCAAGGGCGCAATCGCAGCCACCGCCGTATCTACAAGCTTTTTTGCCACTTTGTCGTTTGCTCAGGAAGTGGAGGAAGTTGTCGTTACCGGTACACGCATCCAGCGTGCCACCGATGCCACCAGCGCCACCCCAATCAGCGTTTTCGACGCCGCGGCACTGGAAGCATCCGGCCAGACAACGCTGGAGGATTTCCTGCAGGAAGTTCCATCAATGACCGGCGGCCAGCTGGGCTCCTCGGTCAACAACGGCAACCCCGGCCTCGCCACTGTTTCATTGCGCGGCCTGGGCTCTTCCCGGACACTGATCCTGCTGAACGGTCGGCGCCTCAGCTCATCCGGCCCCTCCACCGGCGTGGTGGACCTGAATACCATCCCCACCACTGCGATCGAACGCGTGGAAATCCTGCGGGATGGTGCATCCACCATCTACGGTTCTGACGCCATCGCCGGCGTGGTCAACATCATCACCAAAAAGAATTTCGAGGGCGCAGAAGCGTTTTTTGATGCGGGCACCTCCCAGGAAAACGATGGCCAGGAATACCTTGCCGCCTGGACGTTTGGCGCGGCCTCGGAAGACGGCGATGGCAACGTAATGCTGAACATCCAGTACACGCGGCGCCATGATATTTTCCAGGGCGACCGCAAGTTCTCCGATTGCCCGCTGTTTGAGAGCGGCGGCTCAGTGCTTTGCGGTGGCAGCAGCTATACCGTGCCCCCCCGGTTCTTCAGTGAGAGCTTCCCCGGCGGCCCCATCCTCGATGCCAATACCGGACAGATCCGGCCCTTTAACCCGGCCGGGGACGCGTTCAACTACGCGGAAGTCAGTTACCTGATTACCCCGCAGGAAGTGGTTACCTTCTACGGTTTCGGTGACAAGGAACTGTGGGACTGGGAAAACTTCACAACGTTTGGCACCTTCGGCGAGCTCCTCTATGCGAACCGGCAATCTGACCAGCTACTGGCCCCGGAAGGCACCTTCTTCCAGCCCACGGCGCCGGCCACCAACCCCGGCAACCCAACCGGAGAGGACGCCATCATCCTCCGCCGGCTGGTGGAAACCGGCGGACGCTCTTTCAACCAGGACCTGAGCATGTGGCGGGGCGTGGTTGGTTTCGACGGCGAAATCTGCAATGAGTGGACCTGGGATATTTCCTACAACTACGCCCGCTGGGTCGACTCGCAGATCGATCGCGGCCGCTCTAACCCGGGACGCTTTACCACCCTTCTGGATCCGGCCCTCTGTGCGGCCGACGAGGACTGCGCTGCGGCGGTGGACGAAGCCGGGGTAACCGCCTGGGACCCCTTCCGGCCGGGCACCTTTACCCAACCGCTGCAGGACTACGCACTGGTGGTCAATTCGCCGGTGGAAAAAGCCACCCTCAACAGCCTGCAGGCCAACCTGGTCGGCGACTTCTATGACTGGTCGATCCCCTGGGCCAGCGAGGCCCCCGCCTGGGCCGTGGGCTATGAGCGGCGCCGGGAGCGCACCGAAGTCACCGTCGACGGCGCCGCGTCACTGGGACAGATCTACTTTGTCAGTGGTGTGGACTGGGGCGGCGCATATGACGTGGATGAATTCTACGGTGAGGTGCGCCTGCCCATTATGGACGGCCGTGACTGGGTAGACCTGCTGGCGGCCGAACTGTCGTTCCGCTACTCCGATTATGACACCATCGGCAGCGACACCACCTGGGCCGGTGTACTCGAATATGCGCCCATAGAGCAGCTCCGCTTCCGCGGCACCTATGCCGAGGGCTTCCGCGCGCCGGGCCTCGATGACCTGTTCCTCCCTCCGACGCAGTCGGCAGAAACCTATACCGACCCCTGTGTGAACTGGGGCGGCAGCAATAACGCCAACGTGCGGGCGAACTGCGCCGCCGATGGTTTGCCCCCCACTTTCGAGCTGGGCAACTCCCAGGCAACCGGTCTCTTTGGTGGTAATGAGGACCTGAAAGCGGAGGAATCTGAGAGCTGGACCCTGGGTATCGTATGGACGCCGACCTTCGTCGAGGATCTGAGTTTCTCCGTCGACTACTTCGATATCTCGGTGGACAACGCTATCGGCACGTTCAACACCAATACCATCGTCAGCAACTGCTACACCAGCCCGAACTTCAGCTCGCCCTCCTGTGACCTGATCACCGGCGCCGGTGCCGTGGGCCTGTCCTCGCTACCCACCAGCCCCCGTCGCGACCAGAGCGGCACCATTGCCGGCCAGCTGTTGAATGCCCAGAACATCTCGACCTTCGAGACCTCGGGTGTCGATTTGGGTGCTGAGTACAGCCAGGACCTGGGCCCGGGTGTCTTTACCTTTACCGGTAATGCCACCTGGCTGGACGAGTGGAAGTTCCAGGCCAGTGAGTTTGAGCCGGAGGTAGACCTGGCGGGTTACTACGGGGTTGACCCGGTCACCACCCGGATCGCAGCCTTCCCGGAATGGAAGTTGTACACCAGCTTCGGTTACGAGTATGACTGTTGGTCCACCAATGTGATCGTACGCATGGAAGGTGCGGTCGATGATATCGACCCGCGGGACGTTGACCTGGCCACCCGGGTGGACGAAACCTGGTATACCGACTTCAACTTCCGTTACTTCCGCTGGGAGAACGTGACCCTGTCCGGCGGTATCCGCAATGTCTGGAACCAGCAGCCGCCCTATGTCACCAACTACGATGACATGAACACGCTGCCGCTCAACTACGACACCGTGGGCCGCTTCTTCTATGGCCGCGTAGCTTTCTCCTTCTGACATGCCCCTCCTGCCCCGCCCAAAAGGGCGGGGCAGCCTTCCTCCCTTCGCCACAACCCCCCTTACCTGTCCTAACGATATCTATGATCATAATTTGATCATCATGTCTATTTGTTGTTCGCGACCCTACGTCCCCAAGCTGTCATTAAGCTTTTTCGGGAAAAAAATGAATTTTTTTTGAGGGGTCTGGCGTATGGATCGTCTTAATCAACGTTGGGAGAGAGGTGGCCACTTGGGGGTAGCCACTTCTACAAATCGCCTTCACAGGCAGAAGTACACATAAATCCAACGATTTAAGAGAGGATGTACAATGAAAAAGAACCTCCTGTCCGCCGCTGTGAAAGGGGCCATTGGCCTGACCGCAGCCGCAGTTATGGTTCCTGTAATGCCCGCCTTTGCCCAGAGTGGCGACGCCGCCCTGGTAGAAGAGGTTGTAGTAACTGGCTCACGCATCAAGCGCACAAATTTTGACCAGTCCGCCCAGGTTGTCAGCATGGATCGCACTGACATCGAGGCCACTGGCAGCCTGATGATTTCCGATACCCTGCGCGCAACTCCGCTGAACTCCCTGGGTTCTTTCAACGAGCGCTCCGGTAGCTCCGCACAGTCCAACGCTACCGTTGACCTGCGCGGCCTGGGTTCCCAGCGCAGCCTGGTAATGATCAACGGCCGCCGCATGCCGGGTTCCCCGAACCTGGGCGCTGCTTCCGTTAACCTGAACATGATTCCGATGACCGCCGTTGAGCGCATCGATATCCTGGCCGACGGCGCCTCCGCTGTATACGGTTCCGACGCCGTTGCCGGCGTTGTCAACATGGTAATGCGTGAAAACTTCGAAGGCCTGGAATTCACCACCCGCCGCGGTGAGCGTTCCAATGATGACGGCATCGAGGAATCCTTCGGCTTTATCTCCGGCATCACCAGCGATCGCGGTAACGTGACTTTCGCTGCCGAGTACAACCGTCGTGACCCGATCTTCGACGCCGACCGCGAGTACACCGCTGCCTGGATCCGCGACAATGGCGACGGCCGCCTGGACGCCTACCTGGATACCGATGGCTACTCCTACTACGGCAAGACCATCGAGATCTACGATCCGAACACCGAGTACTACGACATCCAGGCTGCGACCAGCTGCTCCAGCGACTCCACTTTCATGGAGACCGGTGCGGCCGCCTTCGGTGAAGCTGACGGCACCCTGTGTACCTACCCGTACGCCAACATCTCCGCCAACAAGGCCGAGCTGAGCCGCGTCAACACCTTCCTGAGCGCCAACTACGATATTTCCGAGAACGTTGAGTTCTTCTCCAATATCCTGTTCTCCAAGGTAGATTCCTTCGGCCGCTACGCGCCGCCGGCTGCCCCGTGGAACGACATGCCGGCTGACTACGCCGACGTACCGTTCGACGTCGACAGCCTGCTGGCCGACGGCTCAATCACCGAAGACTACGAAGTGAACGGTTACTACCGCTGGACCAACATCGGCCCGCGCGACAACTACGTGACCGACACCCAGTACGACTTCACTGCCGGCTTCCGTGGCGACCTGCCCAACGGCATGAGCTACGAGACCTACGCACAGAAAGGCCGCTACGAGTCCAAGGAAAATGGTAAGTACTACCTGTCTTACCCGGGCCTGGACTACGTCCTGAACAACGGCATCGACCCGTTCTCCCCGGAAGGTGCGGCCGCCATGAAGGCCACCACCTCCCAGGACAACTTCACTGCCCTGTCCAAGGTCTACGGCCACCTGCAGTTTGACGCTGGTGACTGGTTCGGCGCAGGCGAGACCATCGTCCTGAGTGGTGCCGAAGCCTACAAAATCGAGTACGCCAACCAGTACGATGCCGCCTCCGAGGCCGGCCTGGTGGGCGGTAGCTCCGGCAACTCCGCTGCCGGTGAGCGTGACGTAGCCGCGGTATTCGCCGAGGCCATCATCCCGGTTACCGACCAGATCGAGATGAACGCTGCCGTTCGTTACGATGACTACAGCGACTTCGGTTCCAATGTGGCGCCGTCACTGTCCGCCACCTACAACGTCACCGACACCCTGAGCCTGCGTGCCCGCGCCGGTAAAGGCTTCCGCGCACCGGCCCTGGACGAGCTGTACGGCCCGTCTGCCTTCTCTGCGGAAGACGCTACCGATCCGCGTAGCGGCCTGTCCCGTCAGTGGGACACCTACTACTCCACCAACGAAGAACTGGATGCGGAAACCTCCACTTCCCTGTCCTTCGGCGGTAACTGGGAGTTCGTAAGCGGCTGGAACCTGGACGTTGGCTTCTGGAACGTGGAAGTGGAAGACGTGATCATCCAGCCTTCCGCCCAGAGCATCTTCTACGCCCTGGCCTCCGGTGTAACCCTGGATCCGTCCACCGGCATCTACACCACTGGTACTGGCGCGCAGACCGAGTTCTTCTCCCAGACCACCAACGCGGGCATCCTGGATGTTACCGGTGTGGACGTGAAGGTCGACGGTGGCTTTGACACCGAATTCGGCATGATCACCCTGGGCGGCCTGGTGAGCCACCAGATCTCTTACGAGAGCGACGCCTACTACCAGGGCCCGGTACAGGACGTATCCACCTTCAACCTGTACCCGAACCTGCGCGGCCAGTTCATGCTGGGCTGGAGCATGGGTATGCACGCTGTTGACCTGACCATGGACTACATCGCGGCCCACGACGAGTTCACTGACGTGACCGACGCTGGCACCCTGGTCAAGAGCGGCGAGGACCTGGACGACTGGACTACCCTGAACCTGTCCTACCGTCTGGACACCGAGTCTCTCGGCTCCATCAAGGTTGGCGCACGTAACCTGACCAACGAAGATCCGGTACTGGATAAAGATGGCAAGTACGCGCGTGACCACTACAACCTGTATGATGGCACCGGTCGCATGGTTTACGCCGAGTACACCATGAGCTTCTAAGAAGCGACAAAATTCTTGAGGTAACTCGAGAAAAGGAAAGGGCCAACTCTGTTGGCCCTTTTTTTTGGTTAAGAGGTAATCAATGGCTGATCAATGGGATCAATTCTGGCGCCAGGGCTTTATCACCACATTTGGTGGCGCCATGGAAAGCAACTATATCGGTGAGCTGCGCCAGCTGTGGGAATCGCTGTTTGCGACCATGAAGCCGGGCAGCCAGGTACTGGATCTCGCCACAGGCAATGGGGCACTGGCATGCATCGCGGTGGAGACATTCCGGGATAAGGGCATCGATGCCCGGGTGGTCGCTGCCGACAAGGCCGTGATCCCTGCACAGATCAGCGCGCCCAGGCCGATCCTGGCCCTGCGCGAGTGCGTTTCCTTTCACAGCAATATGCCCTGCGAACAACTGGCATTCGCCGACGCCAGCTTTGACCTGGTGACCTCCCAGTACGGTATCGAATACAGCGACTGGCAGTACTCCCTGCCCGAGGTGTACCGAGTATTGAAACCTGGCATGAGTGCTCACTTCGTCTGCCATACGACAGATTCCTCACTACTGGAAAACTCCAGGCGTGAAATTGGCATCTACAAGTCTGCGCTTCAGCAGTACCAGATTTTCGACGCGGCCATGGAATTCTGTAAAAACTTTTCGCACAGTGCCCCCAAACAAGCGGCTGACCGATCACAAGAGCTGAACCGGGTCATCAACGGGTTTCGGGAGGTCCATGGCGGTGACGAGCTCGGCAGTATTCTGATTGCTGATATTTCAAACCACCTGAGACAACTGAAAACCGCACCCGCGCAAAAGATCACCGACGAGCTTGGAGCCAGGAAAAGTGAATATAATTCAGCATTGCGACGGCTCATGGACATGGAGTCGGCGGCCCTGGCTGAAACGGATTTCGATATCATAAAAGACCTCGCCTACAACGCCGGCTTTTCCTCGTTTGAAGAACAGCAAATTTTCCAACAGGGAAAAAAGCTCGGAACCCACCTGCACCTCACCCGCTAAGGCTTCGACAGGGAGGATACAGATTGCGCCCCGACGAAAAACCGGTACCGGCGAATCCGCGGGACAAAATCTTAAATGAGACAAAATAATTTATCGGCACGAAAGACAGGAAAGGGATGATATATACCCACTTCCTGGCAGCCAAAACAGAAGGCAACCCCGCCCCTTAACAGTCACCACTCATGCAGACGGGTGGCTGTACCCATACCGGCGCAAACCGAATAGTAATTCGGTAAAAGTCAGGATGGCGTAAAAAACTTCTTTCTGTCATTTCGATTCACTCAATCCTGACACTGCAAACTCCCCCACCTGCCAGCAAATACCGGTCAATTATTTTTAACCTGTCGTTAATGCATATTTAACAGCACTTTACAGTCAATTCTCTTTGAGGCTACGTAATTCCTGCACGTCATACTCTTGTTGGGAGGGAAGCGGCCGCTTGGGGGTAGCCGCTTCTGCATCGCCATTTCTGGCAAAACACCAATAAATCCAACGATCAAGAGAGGATTTACAATGAAAAAGAACCTCCTGTCCGTCGCTGTAAAGGGAGCCATTGGCTTCACTGCAGCCGCAGTCATGGTTCCCGCGATGCCTGCCTTTGCGCAGGAAGACGCAACTGTCGTAGAAGAAGTTGTCGTCACCGGTTCGCGGATCAAGCGCTCGGATCTCGAGTCCGTAACGCCGCTGACTTCCATCGGCGCCGAGGAATTCAAGATCTCCGGTAACCTGAACGTAGAGCAGAAGCTCGCTGAACTGCCGCAGACCCTGCCCAGCTTCGGTCCCAGCTCCAACAACCCGGGTGACGGTACTGCCCGTGTCGACCTGCGCGGTCTCGGTTCCTACCGCACTGTAGTGCTGGTTAACGGTCGCCGTTATATCCCCGCCACCCAGACCGGTGTGGTCGACCTGAACACCATCCCGGGCACGCTGATCAAAAGTGTTGACGTGGTGACCGGTGGTGCTTCCGCCGTATACGGTTCTGACGCCCTGGCCGGTGTTGTTAACTTCCAGATGGTTGACGACTTTGAAGGCGTACAGATCACCTCCCTGCACGACGTCACCGCTGATGGCGATGGCGCCAAGAACAACATCGACCTGACCATGGGCGGCAACTTTGCCGACGGTCGTGGTAATGCCACCGTTTACGCTTCCTGGTCTGAGCGTGAAGCTGTTTTCCAGGGCGACCGCGACTTTACCAATGTTGCGCTTGGTGAGAGCGACACTGACGGTGACGGCTTTGCCGACACCCTGGTACCAGGCGGTTCTTCCGGCATCCCCGGAACCCTGGTATTCGATACCGGCACGACCTTTAATGCCGACGGCACTTCCCGTGGCTTCCAGGACCCGGCTGATCGCTTTAACTATGCGCCGGACAACTACCTGCAGCTGCCGCAGGAACGTTTCCTGATCTCCTCATTTGCGCACTATGATGTGAGCGACAATGTCACCGCCTACGGTGAGATGGCATTCTCACACAACGAAGTGCCGCAGGAACTGGCCCCGACCCCGGCGTTCACCACCATTTCCGTCAACCCGAACACCCCGTTCTTCGACGCTGCTTACCAGCAGACCCTGCAGCAGATGAACATCGATGCGGGCCTGGACCCCAACGATCCGGTTGACCTGTTCATCGGTCGCCGCATGGTTGAGAATGGTTCTCGCCAGTCCCTGGATACCCGCGATGCCTTCCGCATACTGGCCGGCTTCCGTGGCGACATCAACGAAGACTGGTCATTCGACACGTACTACAGCCTCAGCAACCTGGAAAACACCAACCTGCTGAACAACGACGTGGCTGCCTCCCGTTTCCGTCAGGCGCTGCTGGTGAACGATGCCGGCAATGCGTGTCAGGATACTTCCGGCGGGTGTGTACCGCTGAACATCTGGGGGCCGGGTAATATTTCCCAGGAAGCCATCGACTTCATCAACGTCGGCGCTTCCAACGTCACCAGCATCACCCAGGAAGTAATGTCCGCGAGCCTGTCAGGCACCCTGGCAACCATCCCGACTGCCGACGAGCCCGTCGCTGTTGTGTTCGGCCTGGAGCACCGTGATGATGAGTCCACTTATCGTCCGGACTCCTTCCTGTCCTCCGGTGACGTACTGGGCTTTAACGCCGGTAAGGCAACCGTTGGTGGCTACAGCGCTTCCGAGGTTTTCTCTGAAATTAACGTACCGCTCCTGGCCGGCCAGCCTGGCGTAGAGAGCCTGAACCTGTGGGGTGCATTCCGTTACTCCGATTACTCCAATATCGGTGCTGTGGATTCCTTCGCAACCGCGCTGAACTATGCTCCGATCGAGATGGTCAAGTTCCGTGCCGGCTTCCAGCAGGCTGTACGTGCGCCGAACGTATCCGAGCTGTTCCTGGGCCAGTCCAACGGCTTCCCGCCGGCTGACGACCCCTGTGCCGCAGGCAATGTGACTCCGGCAACTGACACCAGCCTGTGTAGCGCCACTGGTGCTTCTGCCGGCTCCTTCAACCAGGCCAACAGCCAGATCGAGGGTGTTTTCGGTGGTAACCCGGACCTGCAGGAAGAAACCTCTAACACCGTTACCTTCGGTGCTGTTATCCAGCCGATGGACGGCCTCGACGTCGCTATCGACTACTACGATATCGAGATCGAAGACGCCATTGACGTACTGGGCGGTGGTGTAAGCAACGTTCTGGACCTGTGCTACAACGTTGTAAAGGACATCAACTCCCCGTTCTGTCAGGCGATCAGCCGCCGCGGCGACGGTAACGTCGACGTTGTTAACGTACTGAACGAAAACATCGGTAAGATCGAAACCCGCGGTGTTGACTTCAACGTGAACTACGGCACTGACCTGGCCTTCGGTATCGACGGTGGTTCCTACCTCACCGTAGCGTTCAACAGCACCTACCTGATGGACTTTGACGTAACCCCGATCGCAGAGCTGGAAGACCGCGTAGATAACTGCGCCGGCTACTTCGGCACCATCTGCGGCTCACCGCGTCAGGACTTCAACTGGAACAGCCGCATTACCTGGTCCAGCGGCCCGCTGACCCTGTCTGCCCTGGTTCGCTACATCGGCGCAACTGACGACGACACCCTGCAGGCCATCGAGGGACCGCGCACTGTTACCGTGACCAACGGCAACATTGACGACCTGATGGACGCAGGCTCTGCCTTCAACAACATCGCTGTTGGCGACGTCGTTACCAACCCGTTCGATGCACGCAACCAGCTGGTAGTGGAGTCCCTGGACGAGCAGTACTACCTCGACCTCACTGTCGGCTATGCATTCAACGAGAACCTGGACTTGAACCTCGGCATCAAGAATGCCCTGGACACCGAGCCCAATGCTCTCGGCGATGCCCAGGAACAGGCGAATACCTTCCCGTCGACTTACGACATGATGGGACCTCGCTACTTCCTGAGCGCCAGCTACAAGTTTGACTAAGTCAGGCTTGTAAGCTCTAGAGGTAAGGAAACGGCGGGCTTTGCCCGCCGTTTCTCTTTTACGCCCCATATGGTATTGATGTACGCCATGAAGACGATCAAAGCCAATCCCCAGACCCTCAGCCAGCTCTACCAGCTGATCAACAGCAACCAGGCCGCACGCGCCCTGCCCCTCCTGGACCAGCTGGCGATACGGAACCCGCGTGATACCAACGTCCTGCACTTGACAGCCCTGGCACATGCGGCAATGGCAGATCACCAACGGGCCATTGCGAGCTTTGAGCGAGCCCTGGAGATTGATTTTCGCCAACCTGAAGTGCACAACAACTTTGCCAACTTCCTGAAAAGTACCGGGGATATAGCGAGGGCCCGGCAGCATTACCAGCATGCCACCGAATCAGCCCCGCGCTTTGAGGACGGCTGGCGCAATCTCGCTGTTCTCGAGTACGAACAGGGCAACCTCGAGGATGCCCAGCGGCTCGCCCGTAAAGCCGATGAACTGGCGCCAAAGCGACCGGCCACCCTGACACTACTGGGTAATATCGAGCGCAAACGTGAACACCACGACGCGGCACTGGGTTACTTTGACAGCGCCCTGTCAGTGAAGCCGGAACACCTGACCGCGCTGTACGGCAAGGCCCAGGTCTATTCAGCACTCGAACAGGGTGAACGCGCCCTGCCGCTACTGGAAAAGGCTCTGCAGCTACAACCACGCTCCCCGGAGATTCGGTACAGCCGGGCAATGGCTCTGCTCAGCCAGAACCAATACTCCCGGGCAGAGGAAGCGCTGTCCGAGCTTCTCACCGACACCCCCCTGTACCTTGATGCACACCGCACCCTGAACGAAATTTTCTGGCAACAGGGCAAGCACTCGGAATTTGGCCAGAGCTACCGAAAAATTCCCACTCAACTGCGGTCGGATATCCGCGTCGCCATGGCGCAGGTTGAGGACCTCCTGGCAGCTGGACGAGTGGGAGAAGCGGAGCAACAGCTGGAGGCCGGCTGGAAAAGCTCTGATGACCCACGCATCGTTTTCCTGCGCGGACGCATCACCGAGGCACAGGGTAACAGCAGTGACGCCTTGCCGTTTTTCGAACGCGCTTATACGGGCTTTCCGGAAATCAGCGTCGCCAAACAGTTTTTTATTTCTCTCATACGCGCCTGCCAGTTTGAGCGGGCCGAATCAGAAATCGGCCGCTACCTGCAGCAGTCGCCCGACGATCAACTGCTATGGGCCCTGCGCGGCACCTGCTGGAAGATGCTCGGCGACGATCGTTACCGTTGGCTGACCCGGGATAATGCCTTCATCCAGCCCTTCGAAATCCCAACACCCAGGGGGTTTAGCAGCCGTACCGAGTTTCTTGCCCAACTGCGGGAAACCCTGCTAAGCATGCACAATTTGCGGGCACAACCGCTGAACCAGTCAGTGCGCGCTGGCATCCAGACACCCGGTCGCCTGCTGCACAAACACGACCCGGTGATCCAGGCTCTTCGAAACAGCCTTACCGAAGTGGTCAGTAGCTATATTGCGGGAATGCCCGCAGAGGACGACCACCCGCTAATGCGGCGCAGATCATCGCAATTCCGGTTCTCGGGCTCATGGTCAGTGCTCCTCAGGGGCAGCGGCCACCATGTCAGCCATGTGCATCCGCAGGGCTGGATCAGTTCGGCCTTTTACGTCAGCGTGCCGTCCGCTTCCGAAAATAGAGGCAGCGCCCTCCAGGGAGGGGATATTGTCTTCGGGCAGTCTCCTTACGAACTTGGTGATGCCGACATGGTTGAGGAGCGAATCACTCCGGAAGCGGGTATGCTGGTGCTCTTCCCATCTTTCACCTGGCACGGCACTGTGCCACTGCCAGCAACGGAAAAGGGGGAACGGCTTACGGCGCCGTTCGACGCTGTCCCCGCCTGAATGCAGCGGCATCCGTTGCTCCATCGCGGCCCGGCAGAGTAGCTCCATTCGTTTTATCGGGCACTGGGGCTACCGCGCCTTAGCCACCCGGTGATAGAGAAGCGGCTGCCCCCGGCAAATGGTGTCACATAGGAGACTGAATGCTTACGTGGCACCCGGAAAACGTTGATGGCATTGAAAGCCGGTACCAGGCTGTGTGCAACAGAGTCATCCTCATTGAAGATATGGAAAATCCCACCCCAGTCCGACTGCCAGTTCCTGGTCAGGTTAATCACGTAGGCCGCCACGCGATTCTTGCCCTGTACATTGTCATCATGTTCGCGGAGGAAGTGGCCCCGCTCATAGCTGGTGGCCTGGACATCGGCAAAGCTGATCGAATCATCCCCCACCAGCCGGCGCATGGAGCCCAGGAAGGCACTGCTGTTCACCAGCTCATAAATACTGTTCAGTGCGTTACCCGGTAATAAGTTTTGTGTATAGATATCGTATACGGGGATCGTCTTGTAGAAATACTGGAAACCCACCTCAGCCTGGGCCCAGACGACCTCCGAAAGCGTCTCCTTCTGCTGTGACGTCCAACCGGCGTAGTCGCGGTAACTGAGGTCCACATGCTCCCCACCCTTGTTGAAGGCCAGGTTCCATTCGGGCTGGTCGGCCAGCAGTCTGTACAGGGCTTCAGCGGATGATCCCTGTAGGAAATCCGGCACCTGTACAACACCCTCGGTGGCAAATGCAGACCGGTATGGCTCAATGTCCAGGGATGTTGAGATGTGATACATTGCTAGGCCCCGTATGAAAATAATTACCGGGATCAAAAACCAGAAAAACCTTTCCCGGAAACGGATCTGTCCGGCGAAACAGTAGCTGAAAACGTCGTCCATTGTAGCAGAGAAGCCCTAACGGCATGAATCAACCCGACCCGTTTACCATCGCCAGCCAGGCTGTCCACAACGGTGAACAGAGCCGGGCCTGCAAGATCCTCGAGTCTGGCATCAACGACGGCCTGGTCCCGGCGGGACGCATGGCTGAGGCACGGCAGATGTTGGCGGAACTCTATATTGAGCGGCGGCAGTTCGACGCAGCCAGGGACCAGCTCCGGGAGCTGGATAAACTGGTCCCGGGCCACTTGCCGGGCCGGATGCTGGCAGCCCATATCGCACGACTCGAGGGCCATGCCAGAGAGGCGAACCGCCTGCTGACACCACTCGCCAGTGCTGTGGAGGCCAGCCAGGCCCAGCTCAGGTTCATCGCCGCGGAATTTGTTGGCCTTGGCGCCTATCAGCAGGTGATACAAACCCTGCAGCGGGTGGAGCCAATGGATGCACAGAGCTTTTATCACCTGGGCTTGTCCCACTTCAGGCTCGGGAACATCGGCAAGGCCCTGCCAATTTACCGACGGCTATTCGCCAGCATCCCGGACAACCCAGCCATTGCCCGGGAGCTGTCCCTCGTTGCGGCCGCTTTCCGTGAGTACAGCACAGCGGTTGAAGCATTTACCCGCTATATGAATCTGATCGAGCCCGGTGCCAGCGATTTTGTAAAGTTCGCAGACCTGCAGCTGATGAATCACAATGTGACAGCCAGCCGCGAACTACTCGGCGAGGCGATCACCCGGGGAGAGGACTCTGCGGATAGCCGGCTACTGGAAGCAAAGATCGCAAGGCTGACCGCAGACTATAACGGCGCACTGGAACGGGCAAAGGCTGCCGTCGAGCTGGATCCTGCCTCTGGTACTGCCTGGAGTATTATCGCCGAGCTTAGCGAGCGAACCAATATTGACACTGCCCTGACCAATAGACTAGCCGGTGCCATAACAGGTACCGGAATGGCGCCCCACGACCTCGAGCTGGCGCAGTTCGCACTGGCCGAGCTCCAGGCCAAAAGCGGCGATTTCGAAGCCGCCTACGGCCAGATCCAATGCGCTAATAACACCAAGGAAAAGTTATTGCGGGATACCGGCATGACCTATAGCCGGGAGTCCACCGAGGCTCTGTTAGGAATCGCCCGGCGGAGCTTTTCCGGGACACGGGTCCCGAAAGTGTCAAGCAGCCAATGCAGCCCCATTTTCATTGTTGGCATGCCGCGCTCCGGCACAACGGTCATCCACCGCTTGCTTGACGCCTGCGGTGAACTACAGTGTCTTGGCGAAAGCGAGGCCCTGCCCTTCGTGTATGCACAACTGCAGCAACGGCTGGGCCAAATTCCGGAAGCGCTGGCTCCAGAGCTGGGTGAGGCGGACTGGGACCAACTGGCTTCGAATTACCTGCAACGGGCGGGTGCGGGCGACAGGGACGTGGTCGACAAGATGCCCCATAACTTCCTGTATGTGGGTATGATCCTGTCGATGTTTCCCCGCGCACGCATCGTGCAGTTACGGCGAAACCCCTTCGACGTCTGCATGTCCATCCTGGCCAAACCATTCCCGGAGGGCCACAGCTATGCCTGCAATGTCCGTGACCTTGCCCACTTTTACCATCACTCACAAAAATTAATGGACTTCTGGTCGCAGACCTTTCCGCAGCAGGTATACGACCTGGACTTTGATCGCTTCCTGGAACACCCCGAAAATTTCGCGCGAAGTCTTTTCGGGTTTCTAGGGTATGCGTGGGATAACGATTACCTTCAGGCCAGGCCAGTTTCATCCCAGGCTTTCACTTTCAGTGAGCTACAGGTCCGCAAGCCAATCAGCAAGTCCGGGACCAGCAAGTGGCAGCCATACCGGGAGGTTGCCAGTGACCTGGTGCAGGCACTGGAAGACGAGTCCGTCAATTCCAGCGGCGGAAACCAGTAACAGGTAAGAGGGGACAACTGAAAAAATGGCCTATCAGCTCAATACAAACCTGGACACCGGGCACTGGGCGGCAGAATACCGTCACGACCTGCGCTGTCGCGTGAAAGACTTACTGGCCCCTCCGGCAGCAGCTGACATTGCGCAGTCACTCACCCATCATGCCAGGTTTCGCCAGGCCCACATCGCCAACGGGGAATACCGTGAAATTTCCCGGGAGGAGTTTTCCGCACTTCCTCCAGCTGCGCGACAACAGCTGGTGCGGGAAGTGTATGACATGGCTAGCCGTGGCGTGGGCTTCTGGTATGGACGCCATGGGCTCGACAGTAATACTGCTGCACCCCTGGACAAGCTTGTCTCCTGGCTAAACAGCGAGCCCCTACTGGAGCAGGTGCGGGAAATAACCGGCATCCAGGAACTGGCCTCCACCTCCGCACAAGCGACGTCTTTTTCTCCCGGTGATTTCCTCACCCGGCACCGGGATGACGTCACCAGCGAGGGCCGACGGGTGGCATTCGTCCTGAACCTGACTGAGCACTGGCATCCTGACTGGGGCGGCTTGCTACAGTTTTTTGAGGATAGTGGCGCCACGCGGGAAGCATGGTCACCAGAGTTCAACAGCCTGTGCCTGTTTGACGTCAAGCATGTGCACTCCGTAACCACGGTCGCACCATTCGCGCCCAGAGTGCGCCTGGCAATCAGCGGCTGGTTCCATGACCGGAAGCACAACTGAACGCCCGACTGCTACGGACCTGTGAACTGTCGGGGTTAATGCGGCGCGCTTTCAAGGAAGCCACGCCTTCGACCGCACTATTCTGCGATCCCTGGCGGCGAAGCCCTGCAGAATGGCCAATACTTGTCTACAATGCGCCGCTTCACGAAGTGCCGCGCCTCTTCTGCCAGTCGGGTGCCGGACCATTCAATCGTGCGTAACTCACCCAACTGCACGCAACCATCGATGAAGAGATGTTATGGATACTTTTACCGCTTTCCTGACCCTGCTGTTCGTCATGGACCCCCTGGGGAATATCCCGGTGTTCCTGGCAGCGCTCAAGAACGTACCCCAGCGACGGCAGCTTTACGTGATAATGCGCGAACTCATCTTCGCTCTGATTGTACTGCTGGTATTCCTGTATGGCGGTCGGTTTATCCTCGCCTGGCTCGGTCTCTCCCAGGAGGCAATCCGTATTGCAGGCGCGATCATTCTCTTCCTGATCGCAATTCGCATGGTGTTCCCCATAGAGGGCGGCATCATGGGCGAGCGTCTCGAGGGGGAGCCCTTCTTTGTACCCCTGGCGGTCCCGCTGGTAGCCGGCCCCTCTACAATGGCAATCCTGATGCTGATGACCAACAGTGAAGGCGAACGGCTGATGGGCTGGACACTGGCATTACTCGGGGCCTGGGGTGTATCAGCAGTTATTCTGCTGGCCTCCGCACCACTGGCAAAACTCCTTGGCGGCCGGGGGTTGATTGCAGTGGAGCGGTTGATGGGCATGGTACTGGTTATGCTCGCCGTGCAGTTATTCCTCGATGGGATGAAGCAAAGCCTTGCGTGACCACTGAAAACGCAAACAAACGGCTACTTTGCCCACACATTTCCCAGGGTTGTCGGAAACGGCAACTCTGGCCCACCCGAAAGCTCACTTTTTAGTCGATTCGACAAACCGATTTCTTCCCCGAAAAAACGAATTGAACATCCTAATAAAATAATATTTCCTAGATAAAAATAACAATTGTGTAGATTTTGTAATATACACATCCCTCTGAGAAGTTTATTTTTCAACCTTTCTGGTTAACTTGCAATCAACCCGACCTTGTTCCGCCCCCTTCGCTCTTAGTCAGGTAAGTTCCATTAATCATTTTGATACATTAAAGTCAGCTCGCGCATTTAAGGCACGAACCGCGCAAGGTGCACTTCTTACCTTGTAGCGCAATAAAAGCCGCCTCCGAGCGCGGCGGCAATAACGGCAAGCAGTCCTCACTGTACGGGGTGCCGTTTTGATCAATCGCCTCATGAGGCTGAATCACTATAAATCCAACGATTCAAAAGAGGATTTACAATGAAAAAGAACCTCCTGTCCGTCGCTGTAAAGGGAGCCATCGGCTTCACTGCAGCCGCAGTAATGGTTCCCGTTATGCCCGCCTTTGCCCAGAGTGGAGACGCCACCCTGGTCGAAGAGCTTGTTGTGACTGGCTCGCGCATCAAGCGCACAAACTTTGACCAGTCCGCCCAGGTTGTCAGCATGGACCGCGCCGATATCGAAGCATCCGGCAGCCTGATGATCTCCGACACCCTGCGCGCCACCCCGCTGAACTCCCTGGGTTCTTTCAATGAGCGCTCCGGCAGCTCCGCACAGTCCAACGCTACCGTTGACCTGCGTGGCCTGGGCTCCCAGCGCAGCCTGGTCATGGTCAACGGTCGCCGCCTGCCGGGTTCCCCCAACCTGGGCGCCGCTTCCGTCAACCTGAACATGATCCCGATGACTGCCGTTGAGCGCATCGATATCCTGGCCGATGGCGCCTCCGCGGTATACGGCTCCGACGCTGTTGCCGGCGTGGTCAACCTGGTCATGCGCGAAAACTTCGAGGGCCTGGAGTTTACTGCCCGCCGCGGTGAGCGCTCCAACGACGACGGCATCGAGGAATCCTTTGGCTTCGTTTCCGGTATCACCAGTGATCGCGGTAATGTGACCTTCTCCGCCGAGTACAACCGTCGCGACCCGATCTTCGACGCCGACCGCGACTACACCGCTGCCTGGATCCGCGACAACGGCGACGGCCGCCTCGACTCCTACCTGGACACCGACGGCTATTCCTACTTCGGTAAGTCCATCGAGATCTACGACCCGAACACCGAGTACTACGACATCCAGGCCGCCAACAGCTGCGGTGGTGATGCATTCCTCGAGACCGGTGCGGGCGCGTTCAATGAGCCCGACGGCACCCTGTGCAACTACAACTACGCAGCGGTTTCCGCCAACAAGGCCGAGCTGAGCCGCGTCAATACCTTCCTGAGCGCCAGCTACGATCTTTCCGAGAACGTCGAGTTCTTCTCCAACATCCTGTTCTCCAAGGTTGACTCTTTCGGCCGTTACGCCCCGCCGGCAGCAGCCTGGAACGATATGCCCGCTGATTACAGCGATGTACCGTTCGACGTGGACTCACTGCTGGCCAACGGCGATATCACTGAAGACTACGAAATCACCGGTTACTACCGCTGGACCAACATCGGCCCGCGCGATAACTTCGTGACCGACACCCAGTACGACTTCACCGCCGGCTTCCGCGGCGACCTGCCCAACGGCATGAGCTACGAGACCTATGCCCAGAAAGGCCGCTACGAGTCCAAGGAAAGTGGTCAGTATTACCTGTCCTACCCGGGACTGGATTACGTCCTGGCCAACGATATCGACCCGTTCACCCCGGAAGGTGCCGCCGCTATGCGCGCCACTACTTCCCAGGACAACTTCACCGACCTGTCAAAGGTCTACGGCCACCTGCAGTTTGACGCTGGTGACTGGTTCGGCGCAGGCGAGACCATTGTCCTGAGTGGTGCCGAGGCATACACCATCGAATATGCCAACCAGTACGACGCCGCCTCCGAGGCCGGCCTGGTAGGCGGTAGCTCCGGCAACTCCGCCGCTGGTGAGCGCGACGTGGCCGCGGTATTCGCCGAGGCCATCATCCCGGTTACCGACCAGATCGAGATGAACGCTGCTGTTCGTTACGATGACTACAGCGATTTCGGATCCAACGTCGCGCCGTCCCTGTCCGCCACCTACATGGTGACTGATACCCTGAGCCTGCGCGCCCGCGCCGGTAAAGGCTTCCGCGCCCCGGCCCTGGATGAGCTATACGGCCCGTCTGCGTTCTCCGCGGAAGACGCTACCAATCCCGAAACCGGCCTGTCCCGTCAGTACAACACCTACTACTCCACCAGCGAAGACCTGGACGCGGAAACCTCCACCTCCCTGTCCGTGGGCGGTAACTGGGAATTCGTGGACGGCTGGAACCTGGACGTAGGTTTCTGGAACGTGGAAGTCGAAGACGTGATCATCCAGCCTTCCGCCCAGAGCATCTTCTACGCCCTGGCTTCCGGTGTTGAGCTGGATCCGTCTACCGGTATTTACACCACCGGCACTGGCGCCCAGCGCGAGTTCTTCTCCCAGACCACCAACGCGGGCATCCTGGATGTTACCGGTGTAGACATCAAGGTTGACGGTGGCTTTGACACCGAGTTCGGCCTGATCTCCCTAGGCGGCCTGGTGAGCCACCAGATGTCCTACGAGACCGACGCCTACTACCAGGGCCCGGTACAGGACATTGCAACTTTCAACCTGTACCCGGACCTGCGCGGCCAGTTTATCCTGGGCTGGAGCATGGGCATGCACGCGGTTGACCTGACCGTTGATTACGTAGCGGCTCACGACGAGTTCACCGATGTCACCGACGCCGGTACCCTGGTCAAGAGCGGCGACGACCTGGACGACTGGACTACCCTGAACCTGTCCTATCGCCTGGACACCGAGTCACTTGGCTCCGTCAAGGTTGGCGCACGCAACCTGACCAACGAAGATCCGGTACTGGACAAGGATGGCAAGTTTGCTCGCGAGCACTACAACCTGTACGACAACACCGGTCGCATGGTTTACGCCGAGTACACCGTAGCGTTCTAAGAAAGCTGCACTATTCTTGAGGTAACTCGAGAAAGGAAAGGGCCAACGTTGTTGGCCCTTTTTTTTTGCAAGCAACTTGAAAAAGCAGCGCCTTCTCTCACTGCAGAAACTTCTTCCGGACAATTAAAAAAGCCCCCTTGCCAAAGCAAGGGGGCTCAAAGTCCTAACTACCTATAGTTTTGTTTCTTAGATCAAGAGTTAGAAGTTATAGCTGACCCCGGCTGTTACATAACGTCCCAGGATGTCGTAGAGACCAATGGCAGTAAATGAGTTCACTCCTGTCGGCGGCTCTTCATCAAAGACATTACGCACAGACAGGCTGGCCCGCAGGTTGTCATTGAACTGGTACCCCACGTAGGCGTTGTTCAGCCAGTACTCAGGAACGACCGGGATATCGCGGGATTCAGCGGTATCGTCATTATCGACATTCGCCTCACCGATATACTGCGTCTGCCAGCTGGCCGTCAGGTTATCCAGGTTGTAGGCCAGGCTGAACTGCCCTTGCCAATCAGAATAACCAATCTCACCGGCATCCACTTCAAGGTCCTTACCAGTTACAGAGAACTGCTGCTCCTTGATATGGAATGCCTTCATGCTCACATCAAAGGAACCCGGAACACTCCAGTTTGCCAGGTCGAAGTTATAGGTCAGGTCAGACTGGACACCACGGAAATTGTAAAAGCCCGCATTGCGGAAGCCAGTGGTGAAACCATTGATCTGGAAATTCTCATCGCGGGTGAAGTTATCACACGCCACATTACCCTGGTCACCGTCATAACAGGCTTCCATCAATACCGTCAGGGATAGCTGTTCAATCGCATCCTCGATATCAATATTGACCCAATCCACAGTCAACTCGAGCCCCTCGGTAAAGCCCGGTGCCCATACAAAGCCCCAGGTTGATGCATCGGCGCGCTCATTCAGCAGATCCGGGTTGCCGCCAGTAAAACCTTCTTTGGTGGCATTGACAATCTCGGACTGGTAAGAGTTGGGATCGTAGGTATAACCGGCTGCCGCCGCTTCGGCTTCACAGTTCGCACGACGCTGGGCGGGATTCTCACCCTGGCCCACATAACGCTCGTCACAGGGGTCGTTAGCCGAGGAGAAAGTTTCGGACAGCGGCAGCAGCGCCTCGGTAACAGCGGGGGCACGGATCGACTCGGTTACGTTACCACGCAGAGTCAGCGCGCCGACAACCGGGATATCGAACATAATCCGGGTACCGACGCTCCAGGTGTCATCATCCCCGGCCTGGGAATGATCCACGTTCCGCCAAGCACCCTCGATTTCCATACCTTCCAGGGTGGGAATCAGGTCTGCCGGGAGAACCGGGATCAACGCTTCGGTATAGAACTCCTTGGTATCGAAGCCACCGGAAAGCGGGGACAGCGCAGCGCTCCGGCCCAGCCCCTGGCGCATGAAGTCATCGGGACGGAAAGCAGAAAACTCATCCCGCATTTCATAACCAAAGCCCATGGACAATGGACCCGCCGGGAGGTCGATCACATCACCGCTGGTATTCAGGCTGATGATCTCCTGCTCGAGATCCCCCCAGGTTACGCCCTGGGTAGTCACATAGCTGATCGCGGCCTGGTCAGTGACGGTACCCATAACATTCAACGGCACACAGTCAGGATCAGCCGAAACACAGACGATATTACCGTTGGCATCGGTGGTTACATCGATTGCCTTTTCGTAGTTCGCCTGCACCAGCTGGGTTCTGCTGGTGGTGGAAGAGGTTTCACCCTTGTTATAGGTAAAGTCCCAGGTCCAGTCCCTTCCCGCCAGGTCCAGGTCACCCTTGAGGCCCAGCACATAGCGGAACATTTCGTTCTCGCCACCGGTCCGGCCACTCTGGGAGAGATCATTCATCCCCTTGTGCAGGTAGAAGGTACCACCGGCAGGAATGCCGTTAGCGGTTAGCAGCTCACGGTCGCGAGCATTCAGGTAGGGGTTGTCAATGGACAGAGGCAAGGCTGCTGAATCACCACCGAAAATACCGGACTGGTAGAACGGCTGGGCGTTGGGGTCGCTGGATTCAGCAGTGTAGTAGTTTATTTCCGCATAGGCCTGGACCCGGTCAGTCAGGTCGTAGTGGCCCATGGTGTTAAAAAGGTTACGCTCAATCGGCGCACGAACTGAATCGTAGTTCTGCAGCAGCAGGCCATCACCACCAATAAAGTTGATGATATTACCGGATGGCTCACCGATATTGATCTGCGTCAGGTGACCATCGGCACCAAAGCCAATCGGGTTACCGTCTTCATCCGTCATGTTAAGGCCAAAGGCGAACAGGGGCAGTCCGCCGGTGGCAGTCGGGATACCCTCCTCGGTCAGAACGGCAATGGAACGGCCTTTATCGAAAATCTTGTCGACGATGCCGTCGTCAGGCCCCTCACTTTCCGGGTTCTCAAAGAAGTAGTAGTAGTCACCGGTAAAAGCACGGTCGTTCATGAGTACGGCATCAGCCTTGTTGTACTCGTAACTTGCCACCACGTTACCACGACCTTCTGCAAAGTTCTGGCCGAAGGTAATGGAGGCCTTGTGGTCACCTGCGTCATTTTCGCCCTGGGCGAAACCACTGGAGAACTCGGTCTCCACGCCTTCAAAATCGTCGCGGAGAATCACGTTAATCGTGCCCGCAATGGCATCAGAACCATAAATGGGGGCGCCGCCTACTGAGACTACGTCAACGCGTTCAATCAACGCCGTCGGCAGGGAGTTGAGATCCACCTGCAGGCCGCCAGTCGCACCAAATGCGGTGGGCGCATTGGCAGCCACCACCCGACGACCGTTTACCAGGGTGAGTGTGCGCTGGGAGCCCAGGCCATAAAAGTCAGCGAAGCTCTGGCCCACGTTATTCGGGTCTGACTCAGCCAGGCTGGTGCCGGACGGCACCATCATGGGCAGGCTGTTCAGGGCATCAGCCACATTGGTATAACCGTTGGCGTCAAAGAAATCCTTATCGAGGCTGGAAGCTGGCTGCATAGTGTCGTAACCGGCACGAGCGATACGTGAGCCCGTTACGTAAACCTCTTCAATCAGCTCGCTTTCCCCGGTTTTCTTCGCGTCAATCTCCTTATTGCTTGCATCGTCCTGGGCCATGACTGGCAGCATCATCGTAGCCGCAGTAAACCCGATGGCAGTCCTGATTGCGCTCGCGAGTATTTTCTTATGCATGGATTCAACCTTCCTGTTTCATTTTTTGTTATGCGGCCAACCTCTATTACAAGCCCCGCCTTCATGGCGGGCACAGTAAAACGGCCGTTTGCATTGAGAGGACGAATGAAACAGGCTGGCCCTCAATTTTTTTATACTTGTCAGGATATTTTTTTGTCTCGAATAATAAAGTGTCATTATTTATTCATAAACGAGCGCTGACAAACCTGATATAGCCCAGAATTGGGACCCAAGAACCAGTTAGATATTCCCTCCTGCAAACCAAATTTATTTGGTTTTCATATGCAATACTTACCGCATACCCCAGCAGAACCAATCCAGGAGGCGTCAATGAAATTCACCGTTTACTCCAGACTGGCACGACTCTGCTATGGCGCAATATTCATCCTTTTAATTTTCGGTCAGTCAGCCAATGCCGAAATCATATGGAGCTGGGAAGACCAGTTCAGTAACGGAGAAAAGCGCAAGCTCCGGCAATGGGTAGCCCGGACAGTGTCCGGTATAGAGCAACATGTCACGACCTACCCTTTTGATATTCATGTATCTTTTTATCGCCGCGACCAACAGCGCGAGCCAGTCCCCTGGGCCAACACCAGAAGACACGGTATTCAGGGAATAGACTTCCATGTTGACCCTGCGTTTTCACTGGAAGACTTCCTGGACGACTGGACAGCCCCGCACGAGCTCAGTCACCTGTTAATCCCTTACCTGGGGCGTGAACATGCCTGGTTTGCTGAGGGTTTTGCCAGTTATATGCAGTATCAGGTGATGGCAAGCATGAAGCTGATTTCCCCGGAGGAAATGCAGCAGCGCTACCAGTCCAGGATTGAGCGCGCATCGCAGGCATACCAGCGCAGTGGATTTGTTTCCGGCGAACCATTTGCCCGTGCTGCACCCAGGCTGCGCAAAGCAAGGCAATACCCGACGATGTACTGGGGAGGTGCGGTTTATTTTCTTGCCGTGGATCGGGAGCTGCAAAGCAATGGCGAATCCCTGCAGGCGATCCTGCGGGAGTACCTGGCATGCTGCCGGACCAAGGCGCACGATATGGAAGGGCTGGTCAACGAACTGGACCGGATTGCCGGGGAAGCCGTATTCAGCCGTGCGATGGACGTAATGAAAAACCGGGCCGGCTTCCCCAGGTTCGATCACCTGCTGTGAGCTGACAGCCCTGTTACTTTCTAAAAGAAAGGCAATGCGTTCTCGGGGCTGACTCTCTGCCACCAGGAATCGCGCTGTGTGGCTTCCCCTCCCCCACGAAACTCGAATTGCGCTTTACCCCCGGAAATAGCGCGCAACTTCCGCGCATAGGCCTTTTCTGCACCAGGGTTTTCCGCCAACAGGAATGCCTGGGTAAAGTGCTCCCGGGAACCGTTAACATCCCCCAGGCGCAGACTGGTCAGGGCCATGAGAAAGTGGAAACGGTGATCTTCCTCATGCTTCCAGAGGGCTCTTTTAAGCTGGTGATGCGCCTGCTCATACTCTCCCTCTTCATAAGCTGAGCGAGCCTTCTGGTAGAGATAATAGGGATTGCGCTCCCGGTGGTAGCGGGCACTACGGGCATAGGCGTCGGCCAGCTGCGTGCGCCCGCCAGCACGGTAAAGGCGTTCCAGGTTACTGATGGCCACCAGGTGCCCTGCATCCAGCACCAACGCCTGGCGATAGCTGTTCTCCGCCTCGGTCCTCTGCCCCGCGCGGCTATACAGCGCCCCCATGTTCGACCACAGGTCACCACTTCCCGGCTGCAGGTCGATTGCCTTGCGCAGGTGCAGGAAAGCGAGTTCGATGTTGCCCTGCTGCATCAGCTCAATGCCACGGTTGCTGTAATACTGGGCGAAGGCTTCGCGGTCAGTCAGGCGGCGCTGGTCGTAAACCGGGTCATAGGCCTCCAGGTTGAAATCCACGACCCGCCGACCACGCCGGCTTTCCGAAACCATGTTGATATGGCGGTAGACCACGAAGGTCTGGTCTTCCGCGCTGTCCCAGACCGGCGGCACATCCACCTCGTTGAAGTAGGCATCGGCCCCCAGCTCCCGGCTCATCGCCACCATCATCAGGGTAAAGGCGAGGCAATTACCACGCTGCTGGTGGTAGGTATCGCTTGCCGTCAGGGTGCTGTTCGCGTCGTACTGTACGGCGAACTCCTGCTGCTCGAAGGCGCGGATCAGCGCCGCCAGGCGACTGTCCGGACGCGCCCCCGGGGCGATTCCGGACAGGTAATCATGCATTTCAGGGGACAGTGCCAGCAGGTCCTGGTCTGGCAGCCGGCTCGTGCTGACCGGCCGGCCAAGGATGCTCTCTCCGGAGAGGATTCCGGTGATATTTGCAGGCGGCTCGGGCTCTGGCAGGCTGGCACAGCCCGCGAGAGTCACCAGCGCCAGGAGGATCAGTGGGGTTCTCATTGTCATTTTCCCCTGTCAAAAAGCTGTCACACAGCATTTAACACCAAATTTCCCCTGTTTGAATACCCGAATACCAAAATGGGCGGTTTCAATTGCAACGAGTCGCCTGCCTAACAGACTGCTGTTAAACTGCGATGGCTTGTTTTGGAAGTCCCCGTGACACTCGCTGTCCACGCCGCCGGCGCCACAGGATAGCCATTGGTCCCGCGGGGCTGCCGATAACCACTGCAGACTGAGGAGTACCATGCATTCACCAGTAGCTGTCGCAAACGCGACCGGTGCTGACGAGACAGTCGGCTACTACCGGCGGTCCGCATTGGCCAGCTCCCGGATCCTGCCACTCGATAACTGGCAACCGGCCCGGTTTGACACCGGCCCCGGGTCTCACGCCTAAAGCTATAACAACTGGAATTTCAGGTTATGTCGTCCAACACACACCAGAACAGCGATGGCTTTTTCGGCCATCCGAAAGGGCTCTCGACCCTGTTCTTTACCGAAATGTGGGAGCGCATGAGTTATTACGGTATGCGCGCCCTGCTCGTACTGTTCATGACCGCGAGCCTGCAGGAAGAGGGCCTTGCCTTCACCGTGGCAGCCGCAACCGCCATCTACGGCCTGTACACCGGCGCGGTTTACTTCCTGGGTCTTCCGGGAGGCTGGATCGCCGACCGCCTGCTGGGCGGACAGAGAACGGTCTGGTATGGCGGCATCATCATTATGTGTGGCCATATCGTGCTGGCCATCCCCAGCGACAGCACTTTCTTTATTGGCCTGATCCTGGTGGCCTCCGGCACCGGCCTGCTGAAGCCCAACATCAGCGCCCTGGTCGGTCACCTGTACGCCTCCGATGATGTCCGTCGCGACAGCGGCTATGCCCTCTACTACATGGGTATCAATATCGGTTCCGTGCTGGGCTACATGATCTGCGGCTACTTCGGTGAAAAAGTGGGCTGGCACTGGGGCTTCGGTGCTGCCGCTGTGGGTATGGCTGTAGGCCTGATCCAATACCGCAAGACTATCGGCAACCTGGGTGATGCGAGCCTGAAGCCTGAGCATCCCATGACTACCGAGGGTGCCAAGAAGGCCTGGAGCACCATCTGGGCGGTTGTCGCCGCGGTAGTGGTCGTCACAGCCCTGACCATGACCGGCGCCATCACCATCAACCCGGTAGCCGTGGCCCAGTACGTGGCTGTGGCCTTCACCCTGATCTTCTTCGCCTACTATGCCTACATTTACTTCGGTGGTGGCCTGAGCGAGACCGAGAAGAAGCGCATGTGGGCCCTGTTCCTGGTGTGTGTAGCCTCGGCCTGCTTCTGGTCCGGCTTTGAGCAGGCGGGCTCTTCCCTGAACCTGTTTGGCCGTGACTACACCGACCGCATGATCGGCGCCTTCGAGATCCCGGCGTCCTGGTTCCAGAACGTCAACCCGATGTTCATCATCATCCTGTCGCCCTTCTTCGCCGCCCTGTGGATCAACCTGGGCAAGCGCATGATCACACCGTCCTACGGCATGAAGTGCGCCATCGGCCTGATGATCATGGCCAGCGGCTTTATCGTTATGTTCTTTGCCGCCCAGTATGCGGCCGAGGGCCTGAAAGTGGCGCCTTACTGGCTGGTAACCACTTACTTCCTGCATACGGTCGGTGAGCTGTGCCTGAGCCCGGTAGCCCTGAGCGCCGTCAGCAAGCTGTCACCGCGCCGCTTCGCCGGCCAGATGATGGGTGTGTTCGTACTCACCTACTCTATCGGTAACATCATCGCCGGCCTGCTCGCGGGTAATTTCGACCCCAACAACGTCTCCGAACTGCCTAACCTGTACCTGCAGATCGCAGTATTCAGCATCGGCATCGGTGCCGTGATCGCACTGATCAGCCTGAAGTCCAAGAAGTGGGAGGGACACAGCGAGGTATCCCAGCCGGTCGAGCCGGCCGAGACCGCCGCCAGAACCACTTCCTGACCCGGATTCCGGGCAAGGGCGACATTCGCTCGCTCCACACTATCAAGGGCCGCTGGAAACAGCGGCCCTTTTTTATGGCCGGCCTACGACGATGCCCCCCGGAACGGCATCCCCATCCAGTCCCAGCCCAGCCAGGCTTCGTGGTATTGGGAAGCGGGAAGCCGGTTCGGGCCCCTTTCGACAATGTAGCGGGGAGGCGGTCGAGATGCGCCAACAACGAGGAAGACTGAGATCAAGCGTGGCGAATAGGGCGCAATAAGCACAGCGGATTGCGCCGCCTGGGGCACCTTGTGGCGCGACGGTCGCGGCCAGCGGCCGCTCCTACCTAAGATTGAGGGGAGACTATTATCACCCCAGCAAAAGGGACCGGTTGAGCCAGATAAACCGCAGCCCGATCACGAACAGCAGGCCACCGAAGCAGTTCTTGAGCAGGGGCGGGGATAGCCGGTGGGCCAGCAGCGCACCGAAGCGAGCGAAAATTGCGCTGGCCATAACGATACCCAGGAAGGCCGGCCAGTAGATATAGCCGGTGCTCCAGTCCGGCAGCAGCGGGTCCGACCATCCCTGGACGGCAAAACTGATTGCACCCGCCACCGCGATAGGCAGCCCGCAGGCCGCAGAGGTAGCCACGGCGCGCTGGATCTGCACATGGCAGCGGGACAGGAACGGCACGGTGAGTGAGCCACCACCAATGCCGAAGATCGCCGACGCCCAGCCAATCACACCCCCTGCCCCACTGAGTGCCACGGCCCCCGGCAACTTCCCGCCGTCCTCCGGCAAAGGCACCGAGCGCAGGCCATCCAGCCACATTTTGCAGGCGATGGCCACGGCAAACACGCCGATCAGCATCTGCAGCCAGGCGCCCGGCAAGAGGTGAGCTGTCACACCGCCGAGCCAGGACCCCAGCAGGATGCCCGGCGCCATCAACCGGAAAACCCGCCAGTCCACCGCCCCCTTCAGGTGGTGCGTGCGGATCGAGCTGACAGAGGTGATGACGATAGTGGCCAGGGAGGTGGCCACTGCCATATGGGTAAGGATTTCCGGGGAGAGTTCCTGTGCCGTAAATACCAGCACCAGGGCCGGGACAATGATAAGTCCACCACCGACGCCGAACAGGCCCGCAATGGTGCCGGCCACCGCGCCCACGGCGAGATATACCAGGAGTGTTTCCATTACTGCTCTCCCCCTTGAATTCCTTGTCCCCCGGCTGGCGGCAGCAGCCAGTCACGGCGAGCGAATAATAGACTTGCCCGGGTGCCTGGATCCAGGCAATGCGGGCGAGCACCAGGTTCGCCCCTACAGCCACCGGTCGTGGTTACCAGAAACGGCAACCAGGTACCTAGCGGTTGATTTCCAGCCAGTCGAAGCCCTGTTGCTGGCAGGCGAAAATACAGTTGTCGACCTGCTCCGCGGGCCCCGACAGCGCAGTCCGCGCCAGCTCGACGGTATTGTTCTTTTCACTGATATGGGCCACCACCAGGTGCTGTAGTTGCTCGTGGCCGACGCGCTGCAGGAACCCGGCCGCCTGCTGGTTGCTGAGGTGGCCGTAGGCTCCGCCGACACGCCGCTTCAGCGAGGGCGGATAGGGACCCTGGGCCAGCATCAGGGGGTCGTGGTTGGCTTCCAGCACCAGGGCATCGCAGCCACTGTAGTGCTCCTCGACATGCGGGGTGACGGTGCCCAGGTCGGTAAGCAGGCCCAGGCTGCGGCCGTCGCGGCGGAACACGAACTGTGCCGCCTCCCGGGCATCGTGTGGCACAGCCACCGGGGTGACCTGGATATCGGCCACCGCGAATGGCTTGTGCCCCTCTATCAGGTGCACCTGTGGCAGCTTGCCAATATCCCTGGCCCGCAGGGTGCCCGGCGTCAGGTAGACGGGGAGCTTGTATTTACGGGCCAGCGGTGCCACCCCGGAGAGGTGGTCGCTGTGCTCATGGGTGACGAGAATCGCCGACAGGTCTGCCGGGGACATGCCGAGCCGCGCCATGCGTCGCTCGGTTTCCTTGATGGTAAAACCACAGTCCACCAACAGGCAGTGGTCGCCACTGGCGACCAGCGTGCCGTTGCCCTTGCTGCCGCTCCCCAGGGAGGCAAAACGAAGAGACGGACCGGCTGACATAAGCCGGGCCCTAAATCAGGTTCTGGCGAATTGCCATCAACAGGTCAGACGCCCGCCCACGCTTGAGGGGCTTGCCACTGGTGTCCCGTACCCGCACTTCCACCGCATCCGGCGTGCTGCGCACGACGACGATATAGCCCGGAATATCCGCACCGGTGGCGCCGCCCAGGCCAGACATTCCGCCGAACAGGGCCGGGTCAGTGGTCGGGTCTACATTGCCCAGCACCTGCGGCAGGGTGACCTTGGACGCTGACTGCGCAAGCTTGTCCTCGTCGTCGGAAGAGCCCCAGGAGAACCAGCCGCCGTCTTCCTCCTCAGTGAGCTCGCGATCCTGATCGAAAGTCACATAGAAAATCCGGCGATCCTCATCTTCGAGATGCAGGCGGTAAGCACCGGAGTTCAGGGCATGGGCGACAGTGGCCCAGGCCCGGTCCATCGACAGGTCCAGGGACAGGAAGGGATCGCGTCGGGCCGGCTCGCGCAGCTGTACCTTGACGCTGCCGCCACCGATGGCCTGTGCCACCAGCGATGCCGCGGCACCGGAAGCCTCTGCGGCGAGAGCCGTGGACATCTCGTCGATCATCCAGCCCTCGCGCTCGGGGCTGGTGGACTGCTCCGGCCAGGCAATTTCGTTGCGCGGGTCATCCCTGGGCAGGGAGTAATGCCGTACATGGATCTCAGTGGTATCCGGCTGCACACCGGATTCCACCCGCAGGCGGTACTTGTCCTTGGTTTCCGGGCTTTCGCGGAAACTGAGCCAGGTGGTCTCCATGATCCCGGCGTTGGCATCGGAACTGGCCAGCTGCAGGCCAGAAGTACGCAAGAAGTAGTGCAGTTGGGGCCAGACCTCTTCCGGGGGCTGGGACACCAGGACCCAGCGCCGGCTACCCAGTTTCTGGATCTTGACCCGGTCCAGGCCGACATTGACCGACAGCGCCTGCGGTCGTGGCACCTCGAACTCGTCCACCTCCACATCACTGCTGCTGATCTGCGGAACCTCGTACAGTTCCTCCTGCTGCTTCGGCGCCACACCCTCGGGCATGCGCAGGGGCGGCAGGCTGTCAGCCATCTGATAGTCATCGCTGCGATCGCGGAAGTAACCGTCGTCGCCGAAAATCCCGCAACCCGAAAGCGCCACGCTGGCGATACACAGCGCAGCTCCGGCAGTCAGTCTTGTCATTATTGGTTCCTATGCATTAAAGCTTGTTACGCCGGCCGCCCGGTGGCCACCGGAGATTGTCCGGGCCCCAGGCTCAGAGTACCCCGGCACTGCGCAGGGCCTCGCGCACAGCGGCGTGGTGTTCCGGTGAGAGCGGCGTCAGGGGCAGGCGAATGCCGCTGTCGATCCGCCCCATTTCCCGCAGGGCCCATTTCACCGGGATCGGGTTCGACTCCAGGAACAGCGCCTTGTGCAGCACCTGGATGCGCTGGTCGATGGCTCGGGCCTTCTCGGCATCGCCCTGCAGTGCCGCCTCGCACACCTGGGACACCGCGGCCGGGGCCACGTTCGCAGTCACACTCACATTGCCATGACCGCCAGCCAGCATCAGGTCGAGCGCCGTGGCATCGTCCCCGGAATAGATGGCGAAATCCTCCGGCAGTATCTCCAGCAGCTCGCGGGCGCGGTCGATGTCGCCCGTGGCCTCCTTGATACCCACGATATTACTGATCGAGGCCAGCCGGCGCACGGTTTCCGGCTTCATATCCACCGCCGTACGGCCCGGCACATTGTAGAGAATCTGTGGAATCGCCACGGCCTTGGCAATGGCCTTGTAATGCAGGACCAGGCCCTCCTGGGTGGGCTTGTTGTAGTAAGGGGTCACCAGCAGGCAGGCATCGGCACCGCACTTGGCGGCATTCTCGGTCAGCTCAATGGCCTCGGTCACCGAATTGGCGCCAGTACCGGCAATCACCGGAATACGGCCCGCCACCTGGTCCACCACGCGGCGGATGACCTCCAGGTGCTCATTGACACTCAGGGTGGCTGACTCACCGGTGGTGCCCACAGCGACGATCGCGCGGGTGCCCTGCTCTATATGCCACTCCACCAGGTTGTGCAGACTGTCCCAGTCCAGGCCACCGTCTGCATACATCGGGGTGGCCAGGGCCACCATACTGCCGGAAAACATCCTAACTCCTTAAATTCTGCCCCGTTTGCGCGCGGGAAGGGCACCGCAAAGAAACCGGTATGTTACTGATGGCGCCCGGCGGATGCCAGAGCCGGGCGACCGGGGATTAACGGCGCTCGCGGCGCCGCTTCTTCTTGCGCCTGCGAACCCCGTCATAGATGCCGGGCTCTCCCGGCGGGCGTGTCTTGAACCGCCGGTGTACCCACATGTACTGCTCCGGCAGCTCGCGCATGCGCGCTTCCACGAACTGATTGACCAGTGTCGCGTCCCGCAGTTCGTCGCCGGAGGGGATTTCTGCAATCGGCGGATACACTTTGACCGCGTAGCCGGCGCCATTATCCAGCCGCCGGACAATATAGGGCACTACCTGGGCCCGTCCCACCCGCGCAAAGCGCGAAGTGCCCGTGACGGTGGCGGCCGGCTGGCCGAACAGCGGGGCAAACACGCCCTGCTTGATGCCGTAATCCTGGTCCGGTGCATACCAGACTGCCCTTCCGCGCTTCAGTGCCCGCAGCATGCCGCGCACATCCTTGCGCTGGAACACCTCGGAATCCGCACCATGGCGCTCGCGCCCCTTGCGCTGCATATAGTCGTACACCGGGTTCTTGTGCGGCCGGTACATGCCATCCACCGGGTGGCACAGGGACATGAACTGGGCACCGATCTCCAGGGTGGTGAAGTGCATGGCCAGCATCACCACACCCTGCCCCCGCTGCGCGGGTCCCTGCAGGTGCTCCAGCCCCTCGATGGTAAAACGCCGGCGCAGCCAGTCGCTGCTGCGGAACCAGGCCATGCCGGTTTCCATCAGCGCGATACCGTTGGACTCAAAGTTGCGCCTCAGCAGGGAAGCCCGTTCTTCAGCCGACAATTCCGGGAAACACAATGCCAGGTTGCGCTCGGCAATCAGGCGCCGGCTGGGCGCGAGTCGCAGCATCGCGCGGCCCAGCACGCGGCCGCAGGCCAGCTGCCAGCGATAGGGCAGCTGCGCCACCAGGAACCAGAGTCCGAACAGCAGCCAGGTAGGCCAGTAACGCGGGTGCAACAGGGCCGCGCGAAAATGCGGTTTTTCCATGGGTCAGGGAGTGTACTCGCCGCCAGGTGGTAGAAAGCGGCGCATTATAGCGGATAACCGGCGACTGTTGCGCCGCCGGGTGCCGGGAATTCACCCGGATTGCGGGGGCTGCTCCTGGTGCCGCCTGGCGCGCAGCTGGCGCAGGGCATACAGGGCGAGAAAGCCGTACATGCCCATCATCGAAACCATATAGGCGATAGCGGCACCGCTGGCCTCCAGCCCCGGGACCAGTATCACCAGCAACAGCAACTGGATTACCGCACAGGCAGTGAGGGCCGCGAAGGTAATGCGGTGGTGGCGCTGGTACTTGAGGTAGGTCGGGGCCACCCCCAGCCAGACCGTGGCGGCAGTACTCAGCGCCAGCAGGCGGAAGGCGGCCCTTCCCTCCTCCACGAACTGCGGGCGGAACAGGCGCAACAGGTCATCGGTAAACAGGAAGGCGCCCAGCAGGAATACCACCAGCACCGGCACCAGCCACAGCAGCCGCTGGCGCCGGCAGCGGTCGACCCCGGTGTAATCGCCCCGCTCCATCAGGACTGAGAGTTCCCGCGCGTAAACCCGGTTGGTGGCCACTGCCAGCACCGCCGCCACGCCGGCCATCGACATGGCCGCGGCGTATGCCCCCGTTGCCGCGGCAGAGGGCTGCAGCCAGTCCAGCAGTATCACCGCCATATGCGCCACCGCCCCCATGGCCAGGCGATAGAGCCAGAAGGGCATGGCCGCAGCGCGCCACCCGGGCCGCGGCACACCCCGGGCCAGGGCCCGGCGCGGCCCGGACCAGGCACGCTGCACCCGGGCCACCACAGCCAGCAGTGCCACCAGCCATCCCACGCCCCAGCAGGCAATGCCCACCGCGCCGCTCAGGGGCAGCCGGAGCAAAATTGCACCGCCGAGGGCCAGCAGCGCCACCGCCGGGGGCAAGAGCAGGGTCAGGAAGGCCGCCCGCGCACAATCGCCGGTGGCGCTCAGTACCGCGCCCAGGAAACAGACCAGCACCCCCAGCGGCACCCCCGCGCAGGCCAGGTAAACCGCATACAGGGTGCCCGGCGGGAATTCGCGCACATACCGCGCCCAGAGCGCCCCGGCGAGGCCCACCACCAGCGCACCGACGAGAACCCGCCTAAGCGCAAAGACAACGTAATCCGCCGCCAGCTGCCAGTCACCCCGATCGAACTTACCGGGCAGCAATCGCAATGCATACTTGTCCAGCCCCTGCGCGGCAATGGCCACCATCAACAGGAACAGGGCCGCCGCCACCACATAGGCTTCGAAGTCCGCGACAGACAGGTTGCGTGCCATCGCAACGGACAGCGCGAAAATCACCAGCTGGCCGGTTACGCCCACCGTTACCAGCCGTCCAACTTCGGAATAATGTTGGCGCGCGGAACTTTGCAAATCCGAATCCATTCATGACGTGGAACTTAGGGCGACATAATCACGCTGGGGTTCAGGAAAACCGGAATGTTTGTGCCAGATTTTAGCCTGAAGGCCGCTCGGCCCGATGCTTCATAATTCTAGAGGAAGGGTTGTCATGCCTGTCAGTCGCAGGGACTTTCTTCGCACCGGTGGCGCCGCCCTACTCTTCCCGGCACTCGGCAGCATGTTCCCGGAACAGGGCCTGGCCGCATCCATCAGGAGAGCCCAGGGCCCGGGCAGCTCCCCATTTGATATCGACGAGGCATTCTCCCGCTTTATGCAGGAACTGGGTCGCAGTCCTGCTGACGGCGGCGGCGAGGTGACCTTTACCGGCCGCGACCCGATTCTGCGCAGCCATTTCCGTATCGGCACCTGTATGGCCCTGCCGGCCATGGCCGCGGCAGTGGGGGCCGCAGCCATCTGGAAACAACGCACCGGTGAGGGCCAGGACCTGAAAGTGGACCTGCGGGAATCCATCTACAACATCAACCCCATCATGACGCTGGTGATGCGCCAGCGCCAGAAGAATGGTGACCTGGCTGCCGATGACCCAGTTGCCAATGGTTTTTCCTTCGTGCCGACCGTGAACGGGCTCTGGTACCAGGCGCCTCTTGGCCCCGGCAACCCGATGTCATTTGTGCCGTTCGAGACCCGAGACGGTCGCTTTATGAATATCACCGGCGTCTACCCGCACCTCTACCATCGCGCCCTCAATCTGCTCGGGGCAGAACCAAACCGGAAGTCTATTGCCGGGGCTGTAAAGCGGCGCGACGGGGAGGAGCTGGAGCAGGCCCTGGCAGACGGCGGCGCGGTAGGTGCAATGCACCGCACTACCGGGGAGTGGCTTGCGCATCCCGAGGGCAAATACCTGGCCGGGCGGCCTCTGATCGAAATTGTTAAGGTCGGTGAATCGGAACCGGAACCTTTCCGTGAAAACCCGGCACAACCCCTCTCCGGCGTCCGCTGCCTGTCTCTCACCCACGTGATCGCGGGGACCTGTGCCGCCCGCACACTGGCCGAACAGGGGGCAGAGGTATTGCATATTGCCCGCGATCAATCTTTCGAGCATGAAATACTGATTACCGACGTTAACGTCGGCATGCGCTCTGCCTGGCTCGACCTGCGGAACCGGGAACAGAACGCAACCTTGACGGGGCTGGTCCCCGGTGCCGATGTCTTTATCGAGGGATTCCGCGGGCGCTCCATCGCCAACCTGGGTTTCAGCGTCGAGAAAGTGGCGGAGAAGCGCCCGGGCATCATCTACCTGTCGCTGCGCGGGTACAGCTGGGACGGCCCCTGGAAAGATAGGGCCGCTTTCGACATGGAGGCGGTGACCGTCACCGGCTACACCATGGCCGAAGGGGGCGGGAAAGCGCCACAGTTCCCCCCTACCCTGGTGCTGAACGATTATATCGCGGGCTACCTGGGCGCCGCCGGTGTCACCGAAGCGCTGCGACGCCGCGCCGAATCCGGTGGCAGTTACCACGTGCGCGTCAGTCTGTCCCGGGCCGCCATGTGGTACCAGAGCCTGGGCATGTTCCCGGACAAGGAATTCGATGCCAGCGCGCCGGAGCACCGTATGCAGGCACCGGAAACGTTAACCGCTGCCTCGTCTTACGGCGAGGTATACCGGCTCGCGCCGCAGGTGAAGTTTTCAAAAACACCGGGGCGGTGGCGCGAGCCGCTGGTGAGCGTCCGCGGCAGCGACCTGCCCCGGTGGCAGGAGTGACAGTGCCTGCTCCGGCCCGCCGAATTGCCTTGTGGATATGGCTGCTGCCGGCCTTTGCCAGTGCCCAGGGCACTCCCCCGCCGCCAGGTCCCGACACCGGCTATTACCAGGACAGCACCACCGGTACCTATACAGAGGAGGTGCCAGATCTCCTCGACGGGACCCTGTCAGCCGGCGGTGACCTGGAGGAGATCGATCGCCCCAGGGGCGGGCGTTTTCGCTTTCCCAGCGGCCTGCAGAACTGGCTGCAGCGCAAGGAACGCTGGCGCGAGGAATACGGGTTTTCCATTGGCGGCTCCTACCAGGTTCTGGGGCAGCGCTACTCGGACAGCCTGGTTGATGAAGAGAACTCCGTCGGCCAGAAATTCACCCTGAACCTGGGCCTGGAGCTGGCCAACCGGGGCCAGCCGAATTCACTGGAATTCGATATGGCCATCGAGGACCGACGCCCCCTGGAAACGGAACTGCCGCCGTTGCAGGCGGGTATTGCCGCCGGTTCGATTGTCCCCACCGCCGCCACCTGGGGCGAATTCGACCTGGGCATTACCCAGGCATACCTGCGCCAGGACCTCGCCGACAACCGTTTCCAGTGGACTGTTGGAAAGGTGTTTGCACCGAACTACATCAATGCCTACCCGTTCTTTGATGACAACCGGCAGTTCCTCAGCCAGACGTTTTCTACCAGCCCCACTATTGCATCGCCTTTGCGGGGGTTCGGTGCGGTTGCCGCCGCCTACCCCTATGGCTATGACAACCTGTACTTCCTGGGCGGGGTTTACACAGCCCGCAGTGATGACACCGGTTTTACCGCCGATGATTTCTTCAGTGAGAATGAGCGCTTTTACCATATCCAGGTCGGCCGCAGTGCACTGGCCGGTAGCGGCACCCCTATCCAGGCCCGCGGGCCCATGGATACCGACAACCTCAGCATTGACTTCTGGTACCGCAATTCCCTGGAGGACGGCAGCCCCCGCGCCTATGGAATGGCGTTCAACTGGAACATGCTGATTAATGGGAACCTGATGCCATTTCTGCGCGGTGGCTGGTCAAACGGCTGGTTTGTCGATCGCAACCTGACCGCCGGCGTGGGCTGGCGGCCCTGTGCCGAATATTCAGACCTGTTCGGCATCGGTGTGGGCTGGGCGCGCCCTGACAATGAATTCCTCGACAGCCAGACCACTGCCGAGGTTTTTTACCGTTATCATGTGACACCTCAGTTTGCGATCACGCCCAATGCCCAGGTAATTTTCGATCCCTCCCTGAACCCGGCTGAAGACAGCCTGTGGACAATGGGCCTGCGATTCAGGATCGCGTTCTGAGGTCTATGCCCGTGCCTGAAAAATTCACGGCAACAACGGTTGCGGAAAAGAGTGAATCACGGGCGTGCTGCCCGGCGACATTACTGGCCGGCAATGCGTCGCCCGGGCAGGGGCGGCAGGCCCAGCGGATGCCACTGAATCATGCCCGGGCCTTTCTTCGTCAGTGACGCAGCAGCGTATCCAGCTCGTCCACCACTTCACACCAGTCGGAATCGTCCTCAATCGCCTGCTCCAGGAAACGGCGCTGGTTGTCAGACCAGAACGGCGCCCTGGCGAGTTTTTCATCCCCGGAAAGATGATGGCGCGCCAGGAATTCATCGATAGCCGCATCCTCGGACGCGAGTCCCAACTGTGCGAACAGGTCATTGAGGTTGTGATGAGTCGAAGTATCCATTGTTGCTCCGTCGTTGTTGCTCCGTCTGTTGAAGTTCGCGGGCGCCAAAGAAAACGCCACTAGCGATCCCAGCATCGGGAAGTTCCCTGAGTATAGTGCCGTCAGGCCCGCGAAGCCCGGCGCAGCACGGTGTAACTACTGGTCATCTCCGCGCCGGGCACCGGCAGGCTGACACAGTGTGCCATCAAAACTGGTACTCACGTTGACTTGGGTACGGACAGTTTATTTTTCAATACTTTTTGAATTACCGCCCCATTGATTGCGCCAGTCTTGACCCAGCTCACAAATTTGGTCGCCCACTGGTCTCACTTTGACGCTCGGCATCTCCCCGACAGGGGAGTAGACTGATAGTCTCGAAGCGCTGTAATAATAAAAATAGTTTTCTCAATAAAAATGCATAAAGAGGACAGACCTATGGAAAGGTACCAATTCAAGAAAACCCCAATCGCACTCTGCCTGTCGGCACTTGTGTTCAGCGCACCGACACTGGCGCAATCGAACCCGACCAGCGGCGACGCCGATATCGCTGAGCGGGAAATGGAGCTGGTGGAGGTCACCGGCTCCCATATCAAGCGGGCGCAACTGGACGGGCCATCCCCCGTAGCCAGCCTCAATGCCGAGGATATTGCCGCCACCGGTGTCACCGACCTGATCGGCCTTTTTAGCAAGCTGCCCATCTCTGGCCAGGGGACCTTCTCTACCCAGGCCAACAGCAGTGACGATACCGCCAACGGAGGCTCCAGTGTCTCACTGCGTGGGCTGGGTGCCGACTCCACCCTGATCCTCGTTAACGGCCGCCGGGTATCGGTGAGCCCGTTTGCCAAGAATATCGATACCGCGTTTGTGGATATCAACAATATTCCGCTTGCCGCCATCGAGCGCGTCGATGTGCTCAAGGACGGTGCCTCGGCCACTTATGGCTCCGATGCTATCGCCGGCGTAATCAATATTATCCTGCGCGATGATTTCGACGGTGTGGAACTGTCCGGCAAGGTGGGGGGAACCTCCGCCGGCGGCGGCAGTGAGAGCAACCTGAGCATGGTATGGGGTAACGTCACCGAGAACAGCAGCCACACCTTTATCGTGGATTATTTCAACCGTGAGGAAACCCTCTACGCCGACCGGGATTACTCCCGCTCCGCCAACCAGTCGGCGCTGCGCCCGAACGACCCTTTCGCCACCGACTTCCGCAGTTCCTCGGGCATTCCCGGCACCATCGAGCTGGCCTCTGACCCCACGGTGCGCGTGCCGGACACCTTCGGAAACGACGTCTGCGCCCCCGAGGATATCGACGCGGCCAACAACCTGTGCCGTTACGATTACGCGCCGTTTATGAGCATGATCCCTTCCACCGAACGCGTGAGCTTCAATTACCTGGGCCGCTATGATATCTCCGATAGTGTCGAGGCCTTTGCAGAAATCAATGGCCAGAACTCGAAGACCACCGTACAGGGTGCAGGCAGCCCGAGCTTTGAGGAGCTGTTCATGGCAGGGGACAACCCCAACCATCCCTTTGCCGATATGCCCACCAGCCAGTTCTACCAGCAGGACCTGACCATGCGCCGGCGCACGGTGGATATCGGCAATCGCCTCAAGGAGGTTGAATCGGATTACTTCCGCAGTGTTGTCGGGCTGGAGGGAGACCTGGGAGACTGGACCTGGGAGGCGGCCTACAGCTATATCAAGAGTGACGCCGTGGAGCGCGGCGTGGACGGCTACCCGAATGCGCGCCGAACCCAGGAAGCCATCGACAGCGGCCTGTGGGATCCATTTGAGCCCTCCTCCAACTCCGCCGAGGCGCTCGCCTATATCGAGACCACCACTACCCGGGTAGGTAAATCCACCACCCGCTCATATGACGGCCAGGTGTCCGGTCCCATCCTCGCCATGCCCAGCGGCGACCTGATGCTGGCACTGGGGGCCGAGCACCGCCAGGACTCCATCAGTGACAACCCGGATGACCAGTTCCTGCGCGGCGACATCTTCGGTACCGAGGCCACCCAGGCCAACGGCAGCCGGGACAACACCGCTGTTTTCGCCGAACTGGCAGTGCCGGTACTGGATACGCTCGAAGTGCAAGTGGCAGCGCGCCACGAGGACTACAGTGACTTTGGCACCACTACCGATCCCAAGGTCTCCTTCCTGTGGTCGCCAATGGACACCATGTCCTTCCGCGGCTCCTGGGGCACCGCCTTCCGTGCACCGTCGCTGTCACAGCTGGGGCTGGGCCGTACCGATGAGTCCCCCAACCTGGTGGACAGCAGCCGCTGTGAGGCGGTGGGCAATATCAACAAGGCCTGTGAACCGCAGGAATATACCGCGGTATTTTCCGGCAACCCGGACCTGGGTCCGGAAGAGTCGGAGAGCTATAACCTGGGCATGATCGTCAACCTGGACGAAAAGCTGGTAATGACCCTGGATTACTACAACTACGATATCGAGAACATCATCGATTCCGATACCCAATATGTCTTCAGCAATTTCGGTAATGATCCCGGCGTGGTAGTGCGCCGCCCCACCGGCATACCCGGGGATCCCGGCGAGGTGGTGAACATCAATGATTCTTTCCAGAATCTCGGTGACCTGACCACCAACGGTATCGACCTGGACCTGCGCTATAACCTGGACACAGACTACGGCAGCTTCGGCTTCTCCTATGTCCTGAACTATATGCTGGAATACGAGGAACTGCGTCCGGCTGCCGATGGCGGCACCCGCATCAACCGTGAGGCGGGCGACTACGAGCTGCCGGAAATGCGCTGGACCACAGCAGTGGACTGGAGCCGCGACACCATGTCAGCCCGTGTTGCAGTAAACTTTATCGACAGCTTCGCCCAGGATGCGTCGGTTCAGCAGCCCGGGATGGGGGACGTGGACTCCATGACCACCGTGGATACCACCGTGAACTATTTCGGCTTTGACAGCATTACCGTGACCCTGGGCGTCACCAACCTTCTGGATGAGGAACCGCCCATGGACTATTCGGACTTTATGGGCTTCACGCCCAGCGTACACAGTGGCCAGGGGCGCTTTGCCTACCTCTCGTCCACCTATACCTTCTAGACCGGAACCTGGCCCGGCCTGAATACCGGGCAAAAGAAAAATCCCGCCCTGCCCTGAGGCAGTGGCGGGATTTTTTTGTTGGCTTCACCCCGTGGAAACCGGACAGAACTGTATCAGGGTGCGGGATTTGGGTTGTCGGCGTGGACCGCCTCTATCTGTTCCAGCAGGTCCTCAGCGAGCACCAGTTCTGCACTCTCGATATCGCTTCGCAGCTGCGCCATGGTGGTTGCGCCGATAATATTCGAGGTAACAAACGGCTGCCGGTTAACAAATGCCAGCGCCATCTGTGCCGGGTCCAGCCCCGCTTCCTGCGCCAGCGCCACATATTTTTCCGTCGCTGCCACGGCGCGGGGCCCGGTATAGCGCTGGAAGCGCTCGAACAGCGCCAGTCGTGCGCCGTCCGGCTTGCGGCCACCAAGATACTTGCCGGACAGGGCGCCGAAAGCCAGCGGTGAATAGGCCAGCAGCCCGCACTTTTCACGGATCGCCATCTCCGCGCAACCCACCTCAAAGGTACGGTTGAGCAGGTTGTAGGGGTTCTGGATACTGGCGATGCGGGGTTTGCCCGCTGCAGCGGACAACTTCAGGTACTCCATCATTCCCCATGGGGTCTCGTTGGAAATTCCGATATGGCGCACCTTGCCGGCCTTTACCAGTTCTTCCAGGGTATCCAGGGTCTCCGCAATTGCAATGCCGTCGTCATTGCCGTGCTCGTAGCCCAGGCGCCCAAAAAAGTTCGCCTGGCGCTCGGGCCAGTGCACCTGGTACAGGTCGATATAGTCGGTGCGCAGGCGCCGCAGGGACTCGTCACAGGCGGCGAGCACCTGCTCGCGACTGAGGCGCGGCCCGCCGCGCACATGCCCCACGCCGGAGTTCGACGCGCCGCGCCCGGTGACCTTACTCGCCAGGACAAAGCTGTCGCGGTTGCCGCGCGCCGCGATCCAGCTGCCGATATATTCCTCCGTGCGCCCGCAGGTTTCGGCGCGCGGCGGCACCGGGTACATCTCGGCGCAGTCGATAAAATTCACCCCGTTGGCGAGTGCGTAGTCCAGCTGTCCGTGGGCCTCGGCTTCGGTATTCTGCTCACCAAATGTCATGGTACCCAGGCAGATTTCACTGACCTGGATATCGGTGGTGCCGAGCTGGCGGTATTCCATGGGAGTGCTCCTGCAGTTTCTCCAAAGGAGTAATTATGCAGGTTCGGGGAGGGTAAATGTAGGAGCGGCCCATGGCCGCGATTACAGCCAGGGAAAAGCGGTAGCGTTAATCGCGGCCAGAGCCAGGATCAGGGAATTGTCCTGATGCTCCAGCGCCGCCTGGGACCAGGGCGAACACAAGGTTCGCCCCTACAGGCCGGGAGGGGGGATTATTTGAAATCCGCTTCCACAACCGGGCTGGTCTCGGAATCGTAATCGACACCCTTGACGCCGAAGCCGAACAGTTTCAGGAAGTCCGCCTGGTAGCCTTTATAGTCGGTCAGGTCGAACAGGTTCTCTTCGGTAACCTCGGGCCACAGCTCCTCGATGCGGGCCTGGGTCTCCGGGCGCAGCTCCTTGTCATCCATGCGATAGCGGTTGTCGCTGTCGAGGCGCGGGCTGTCGCTGTACAGCCCCTCGGTGTACAGGCGGTAAAGCTGCTCGATACAGCCTTCATGGGTCCCCTCTTCCTTCATCACCTGGTAGACCAGCGAGATGTAGAGCGGCATCACCGGGATTGCGGAGCTGGACTGGGTCACCAGGGCCTTGAGCACCGCCACGTGGGCGTCGGCCTGCCCCTTGCCACTGATCTCTTTGGCCGCGCGATCCAGGTCTTCCTTGGCCTTGCCGATGGTGGCGTGGCCGTAGATCGGCCAGGTGAGCTTTTCGCCGATATAGGTGTAGGCCACGGTCTTGCAATCGTCGGCCAGTACGCCTGCGTCCCCCAGGGCCTGCAGCCACAGTTCCCAGTCCTCGCCGCCCATGACCTTGACCGTCGCATCGATCTCTTCCTGGTTGGCGGGTTCCAGGGTGATGTCGGAAATTTCCAGCTTGTCGGTATTCAGGTTGCGGGCGGTGTAGGACTTACCCACCGGCTTCAGTACCGAGGAGTGCAGCTCACCGGTTTTCGGGTCCTTGCGGCGCGGCGAGGCCAGGCTGTAGATCACCAGGTCGACCTTGCCCATGTCCGCCTTGATCATGTCAATCGCCTGGGCCTTTACTTCATCGGAGAAGGCGTCGCCATTGATGCTTTTGGCATACAGCCCCGCCTTGTGGGCCTCTTCCTCGAAGGCGGCGGAGTTGTAGTAGCCGGCAGAGGCGGTGCGCTTTTCGGTCGGCGGTTTCTCGAAGAACACGCCCAGGGTGCCGGCCTTGCAGCCGAATGCGGCGGTGATGCGCGAGGCCAGGCCGTAGCCGGTGGAGGCGCCCACCACCAGCACGTTTTTGGGACCACCCTCGATGGCTGGCTGTGACTTGATATAGTCGATCTGTTCACGCACGTTGGCGGCACAGCCCTGCGGGTGGGCGTTGGTGCAAATAAAGCCACGTACTTTGGGCTGGATAATCATGCCTGAGTCTCTCCCTTCAGCTCTGGGATGCGGGGGCGGCGGGCCCTGTGGCTGCCGCACGCCGGTTATTCTGTTCCGGTAGTTACCGGTCGGGCGCTACGACGCCCGGGTCACGGAGGCGAGTCATTCTATCGGCCTTGCGGTCCCAGTCCATAGCAACCAGCTCTGCCACCGCAACAACCTGTCCAGAATATCCCGATAGCAGGCCAAACTGGCCAAGCCGTCCACCTCCTGTGGCAGCGGCGTCCCGGCGCCTCGCTGCCCTTCCCACACCCCTGGCCCCTGCCGGCTCATGGTGCAACCGTCCGGCCGGCTGCCACCAGGGGATGCATCGGGCCGCGCCAGCTGTCACCCGGTTCCCCGGCAGCGTCGCTACTGCTGTCATCTGCCATTGGCACACTCTGTGCACCATCCGGGGTAAATGGTCCGTGGCCCCTGCACTGGCACCACCGTCACCGACCAGGATTTCACGGGCCCCATCGCCCTACACCAGGCGCAGTGGGACCCACTGGCAGCACCGAGAGGTAAAGAGAGGTAATCATGAAATACTATTCCCGCCACTTCGTAAAACCCGGAGATCTCAATCCCGCACAGCGCCTGTTTGGCGGCCAGCTGCTGGCCTGGATCGACGAGGAAGCGGCCATTTTTGCCGGCTGCCAGATGGGCACCCCGATGGTGGTTACCAAGCTGATGTCGGAAATCAATTTTGTCAGCTCGGCATCCTGTGGCGACGTGGTGGAATTCGGCTTTGAGGTGGTAGGCATCGGCCGCACTTCGCTGACCATCCACTGCGAGGTGCGCAGGAAACAGGACCGGGAACTGATCCTTCAGGTGGACCGTATCGTCTTCGTCGCACTGGACGCCGAGGGCAGGCCCACCCCGCACCGGAAAGCCGGCATGACCGTGGAGCAGGCCCGGCAGGCCACGGAGCGCGAGCAGCGGCTGGCGAGCTGACCAGGCCCCGGGCCCGTGCCGGTCAGCGCGCGGGTCCCCCCACGGGCTTGCCCTGCCGTACCCCGTCGCCCGGGTACAGGGTACCAAACAGCAGGTCCCCGATCGGATAAGTGATATTGAAGTTGTACTGCCCCATCAGGCGCGGGTCGTGGTGCCAGGTATGCAGGCGACGCAGTCGCGCCATTCCCGGCAGGCGCCCGATCCACGCATCTTCACGGGTGTGGTAGGCGAAGTGCAGTAACTCGTAATTCAGGAAGTAGGCCAACACCGTCGCCGCATACAGCCAGCCCACATTGGCGCCTCCCAGCCACGCCACCAGGATGCCCGACGGCACCACCGTCACCAGCAGGAAAAACACCACCAGCACCGGCGGAAAGAGTACCGCATGGAAATCCCGGCTGCCGTCGAAGGCCATGGCGTCACTGTGGAAGAAGCGGTGATGGCGCAGCGTGTGGCGACGGTAGACGCCGGACAACAGTTTCCGGCGCCAGCCCCGGGGCGGGTGGTGCATGGGTCCCCGATGGCCCCAGTATTCCATCAGGTTCACATACACAAACGTCAGGGGCACTGCCAGCCAGGCATACCAGGCCGGAGCCCGCAGCTGCAGCAGGCACAGGATACAGACGGCCACCGTGGCACAAACGGTAAATGCCAGGTGCAGCCAGCCGCTGTAGAGGCGGCCGATATGGCGTTGTCGATAGCGGTGGCGAAAGGAGCGGACCCTGGCCGGCACGGGGGGGTTGGCTGGCCCTGATCGGTGGGGGGAATAAAACTGGCTCATGGCGACCCTCGGCTCCATTTTGCATGCCGGCCCGGGCAACGGCACCGGGCGGGCGGGGTCTGCGCATCAACTACAGCGCGGCGGGTAATGTCAGGTAATCAGCGAAGCAACAATACCGGCTGCCGGGTTTTGAGCAGCATCTTCGCCGTGACACTGCCCATCAACAGGTCGCGCAGGCGATTGTGGCTGAACGCGCCCATCACGGTCAGGTCGATGTCGTTTTCCTGCTGGTAGGCGGTCAGGGCCTCGACAATGTTCCCCTTCAGGTTACTGGCGGTTACTGCCAGGCCCGCAGCGTCCAGCTGTGCACTGGCTTCGGCCAGCAACGCCTCCGCTTTTTCGGGCTCGCCCACGAACACCAGGTGGCAGGATACACCACGGAACACCGGGCTCTCGGCGACCATCTGCAGCGCCTTGCCGGCAGCCTCGCTACCGTCGTAGGCCAGCATGATGCGCTGTGGCTCGGCGAACTCCCGGTTGACCACCAGGATCGGCCGGTGCAGGGAACGCACCACGTTTTCGAGCTGCGAACCCAGACCCTGCTCGGAATCGCCATGCTCCTCACCGCGGATGCCGAGGACCAGCACCCGGATGGACTCTTCCAGCTCGATCAGTGATTCCGCCAGGCTGTCGTGGCGCTGGCAGGTTTCCACCTGCTGCACGCCGGCCATGGCGGCGCGCTCACGCGCCGCCTGCAGCATCAGCTTGCCCTGCTGGACCATCAGGCGTGCGCGCTGCTGCTCCAGCGCGGTGAGTTCTTCCAGCAGCTCCTCCTGGCTCCCCAGGCCAATACTGCCGGTCAGGTCAGCCACTGCCGGCACATTGCCGCGCTCGATATTGTGCAGGAGCTTCAGTGGCGCCCCGGTGCGCGACGCAATCCAGGCAGCGTAATCGCATACGGCACTGGTATGGCGGGAACCATCGATGCAGGACAGCACCACCGGCTCGCGCTTCTTTCCGTTAACCTGTTTTTCGTTATTGTTTTCTGGACTCTCGGTCATCAGTGTCCTCCCAGGACCCTCTCGATTTCTTCCGGCTTGTCGTGCACACCAAAGCGGTCGACGATAGTCTCACTGGCTGCATTCAGTCCCACCAGCTCTACCAGGGAGCCCTCCCGGCGGAACTTCACCACGGTCTTGTCCAGTGCGTATACCGCCGAAACATCCCAGAAATGCGCCCGGCTCAGGTCAATGACCACCTTGTCCACCACCTCCCTGAAGTCAAAGGCAGCGACAAACTTGTCAGCAGAGTTGAAGAATACCTGTCCTACCACACGGTACGTGCGGGTGGAGGACTCTTCATCCAGCTCTGAGGCCACGTACATGAAGTGGCCGACCTTGTTGGCAAAAAACAGGGATGCCAGCAGTACACCGACAAATACACCATATGCCAGGTTGTGCGTCCACACTACCACAATCACGGTCGCCAGCATGACCAGGTTGGTGGAAAGGGGGTGCTCCTTCAGGTTGCGGATGGAGTCCCAGTTAAAGGTACCGATGGACACCATGATCATCACCGCCACCAGTGCCGCCATGGGAATCACCGCCACCAGGTCACTCAGGAACACCACCAGGGTCAGCAGGCCGACACCCGCCACCAGTGTAGACAGCCGCCCGCGACCACCGGATTTCACGTTGATCACCGACTGGCCGATCATCGCGCAACCGGCCATGCCACCCATCATGCCGGTGGCGATATTGGCGACACCCTGGCCCTTGCACTCCCGGTTCTTGTCACTGGGCGTGTCGGTCAGGTCATCCACAATGGTGGCGGTCATCAGGGACTCAAGCAGGCCTACCACTGCCAGCGCGGCGGAATACGGGAAGATGATCTGCAGGGTCTCGAAATTGAGCGGTACTTCCGGCCACAGGAACACCGGCAGCGTATCCGGCAGGTCACCCATGTCACCCACGGTACGGATATCGAGGCCCATATACACCGCCACCGCCGTGAGGGTGAGAATACAGACCAGCGGCGACGGCACCACCTTGCCAATTACCGGGATACGCGGGAACAGGTAAATGATACCCAGGCCAGCCGCGGTCATCGCATACACGTGCCAGGTGACATTGGTCAGCTCCGGCAACTGCGCCATAAAGATAAGGATCGCCAGCGCATTCACGAACCCCGTCACCACGGCCCTGGAGACAAAACTCATCAGGCTGCCCAGTTTCAGGTAGCCGGCGATGATCTGCAGCACCCCGGTCAGCAACGTGGCCGCCAGCAGGTATTGCAGCCCGTGCTCTTTCACCAGGGTCACCATCAGCAGCGCCATTGCACCGGTGGCTGCCGAGATCATCCCCGGGCGTCCGCCCACAAACGCAATCACCACGGCAATACAGAAGGAGGCGTAGAGCCCCACGCGCGGGTCCACCCCGGCGATGATGGAGAAAGCAATGGCCTCGGGGATCAGGGCGAGGGCCACCACCAGGCCCGCGAGTACATCGCGGCGGATATTGCCGAACCAGTCGGCCTTGGTCGAGGAGAGCAGCATAGCAGTCGGGTTCCAGGGCGGAATCGGGTAATCAGTCGGGTTAAAAACTGGTCAAAAAAAGGCCGCGCACTCTACCACGGGCCAGATTCCACATAAAGGCGCGGCGCCCCACGGCACACCTGTCCGGGCCACTCTCCGGCCGGACAGCGGACACTTGCAGCGGACACCTGGCGCCCCGACGACCCACCAGGAAAATCAAAATAATCCTTTCATTTCAATAAGTTACAAAAATGTTCAGACATGGCACAGCCCTTGCTCTAATGGCTTGTGACAGTCATCTGCACCAGCGGATACCGATAACACCGACTGCATCCACAACGGGAATTCATTGCGTCAAAGGCCTGCAGGCACCGGCGCCAACTGACAAAAACCTAGCAAGCAGCGATAAAGGACCAGAACAGAACAATGATAAGAGATACCTCGGGACAGGATATCCAGCTGGACGCCGCCCCCCTCTGGAAACAACCCAAGGCCCTGAAGGCCGCCGGCATCACCCTGCTGGCCATGGCCCTGGTGGGCTGGGGAATCAAGTCCTGGCACGACACCGGCAGCGTGGACGGCATCGTGTCCCTGTCACAGGTCAACGTGGCAGAGGTTCAGCGCGGGGACCTGGTCCGGGACCTTGTGGTCCAGGGTAAGGTGGTGGCCGCCAACAGCCCTACCCTGTTCAGCCCGGCCCAGGGCATCGTCAGGTTTACGGTCAAGGCCGGCGATATCGTCGAGGAGGGCCAGCTACTGGCCCAGGTGGACAGCCCCGAGCTTTCCAACCAGCTGGCCCAGGAGGAGGCCCTGCTGAACAAGCTGACCGTTGAGCTTGAGCGGCAGAAGATCCAGGCCAAGCGCCAACGCCTGGAGAACCAGCAGAAGGCAGACCTGGCAAGTGTCAACCTCGCGGCAGCCAAGCGCGAGGTACGCCGCGCAGAACTCTCCATTGAGAAGCAGATCATCTCCCGCCTCGACTTTGAAAAAGCCATGGACGACCTGGCCCGCGCCGAGCTGGAGTACAAACAGGCGGTACAGAATAGCGGGCTGGAGAAAGAGGCACTGGCCTTTGAGACCCGCACCCTGGAGCTGCAGGTATCGCAGCAGAAGCTGAAGGTCGAAGAGCTCAAGCGCCGCGTCGGAGACCTGCGGATCACCTCACCGGTCGCCGGCACCGTCGGCAGCCTGGCCGTGGCACAGCGCAGTGCCATTCCCCCCAACGCCCCGCTGATGACCGTGGTGGACCTGCGCAGCTTCGAGCTGGAGGCCGCCGTGCCGGAAAACTATGCCGATGACCTGGGCCTGTCCATGTCCGTGGCCATCAACCTGGGCGGCCGCGAAGTGCCCGGTGAAATCACCGCAATCTCCCCGGAAGTCATTAACAACCAGGTGGTAGCCCGGGTGCGCTTTACTGACGGCCAGCCGGAAAAGCTGCGCCAGAACCTGCGCCTCACTGCGCGGATCCTGCTGGAAAACCGCAATGACGTGATCCTGGTCAAGCGCGGTGCCTTCCTCGACCAGACCGGTGGGCGTTACGCATGGAAACTCACCGATGACAACCAGGCCGTTCGGGTTCCGATCCAGATCGGCGCCCTGGGCCTGAACCAGGTGGAGATCATCTCGGGACTGCAGGAAGGTGACCAGATCATCACCTCCGCCACGGAAGAGCTCGACAATGCACAGCTGGTAGCACTGAAACAGTAAACACAGAAGTTTTTGACAATCGATAAATAATGACAAAGGGAATCCCACGATGCTCAAGATGCACAACATCCGCAAAAGCTATCGCACCGATACCATCGAGACCCACGCCCTGCGCGACTTCAGCCTCGAGGTCAACGAGGGGGAGTTTGTCTCGGTAACCGGCCCCAGCGGCTCCGGCAAGACCACCTTCCTGAACATCGCCGGCATGCTGGAAACCCCCACCGGGGGCGAGTACCTGCTGGACGGGGATAATGTCAGTCACCTGAACGATCGCCAGCGCTCACGCCTGCGCAATGAAAAAATCGGTTTTATCTTCCAGGGCTTCAACCTGATTCCCGACCTGAACCTTTTTGACAATATTGATGTGCCGCTGCGCTATCGCGGATTCGACGGCAAGGAACGCCGCCGCCGTATTGAAAAAGTGCTGGAACAGGTAGGCCTGTCCGCCCGCGCCAAACACCTGCCGTCCCAACTCTCCGGCGGCCAGCAGCAGCGTGTGGCCATTGCCCGCGCCCTGGCCGGTGAGCCGCGCTTCCTGCTCGCGGACGAACCTACCGGCAACCTGGATTCCCTGATGGCCCGCCAGGTGATGGAGCTGCTGGAATTTATCAACGAGTGGGGCACCACCATCGTGATGGTGACCCACGACCCGGACCTTGCCCGCCGCGCCCACCGCAACATCCAGATTGTCGATGGCCAGGTTTCCGACCTGCAACGGGCCATGGTACCGGCAGCCGCGGACATCGCATAAGGGGATTGCAGCCATGATCGGATACTACATTTCCCTCGCCGTTCGCAGCCTGCGACGCACTCCTATCCTGAGTGCGCTGATGGTAGCTGCCATTGCCGTCGGTGTAGGCGCAGCCATGACCACACTGACTCTCAACTACATGATGTCCCGCAATGCGCTGGCAGAAAAAAACGATGTTCTCTACGCAGTGCAGCTGGACAGCTGGAGCAGTACCGACACCGTAGAAAATCCCAGCGAAATGCCCTGGCAGGTCACCTACCAGGACGCCGTCGCCCTGCTCCGCTCCGACATCCCCAGCAAACAGGTTGCCATGCATCGCTGGGGTGGCCCCATCACGCTGGAGAATTCAAAAATTCGGCCGTTTATCGCCGATGCCAGGGTTACAAGCCGGGACTTTTTCAGCCTCTTTGATGTGCAGTTTATTTACGGCGGCACCTGGAACAGCGAAGCGGATAAAAACCACACCCAGCAGATCGTGCTGTCCGAGGAAACCAATAACAAGTTGTTCGGCGGTGAAAACAGCGTGGGCCGCAGCGTAAATTTCAACGGTACCCCCTTTACAGTCGTGGGTGTAACCGAGCACTGGCAACCCAGCCCCAAAGTGCACGACCTGAACAACGGCCACTTCAATGACTCAGCCGAGGCGTTTCTGCCATTTGGGCTGCATCGCCAGTTCGAGATCTACCCCTGGGGCAACACCAATGGCTGGAAATCCGAGGAAATCAACAGTTACGAGGACCGACTCAACAGCGACATGGTCTGGATCCAGTACTGGGTACAGCTGGACACCGCGGAGGATGTAGAGCGTTACGGGGATTTCCTCACCGGTTATATCCGCGAGCAAAAAGAGCAGGGGCGCTTCCCCCGGCCAGTGAAATACGGTCTCAGTAGCCCTTCCGAGTGGCTGGAGTTGAATGAGGTGGTCGATGGCGATGACCGCATGCTCAGCTGGCTGTCACTGGCCTTCCTGCTGGTGTGCCTGGTGAACGCGGTGGCACTTCTGCTGGCCAAGTTCCTGCGCAAGGCGCCCGAAGCTGGTGTGCGCCGTGCGCTGGGTGCAAGCCGCAAGGCCGTATTCAGCCAGCACCTGGTGGAGAGCGGCTGTGTCGGCCTGGCCGGTGGGCTGGTGGGCATCCTGCTGACCCTGGCCGGCCTGGGCCTGATACGCCAGCTGCAGATGGGCTATATGGACCGTGTCGCGTCGATGGACTGGGCTATGATGCTCGCTGCCATCGGCCTGGCCATCCTGTCCAGCCTGCTGGCGGGCCTGTATCCGGCGTGGCGTATCAGCCGTACCAACCCGTCGATCTACCTGAAGACCCAGTGAAGCCCGCAAGCGCAAAAAGGAAAGAACCATGCTGGAACTGAGACCCATTTTATCGGCGCTGTGGCGCCACAAGATCTCCGCCCTGCTGATTGCCCTGCAGCTGGGCCTGACCCTGGCCATTGTCAGCAATGCGCTGGTGGTGATCGACGAGCGCACCGAGCGTATCTCCCGCCCGACCGGCCTGGCCGTTGAAGACATCAACAAGTTTCACTTTATGGCCATCCCGGAAGACTACGACATGTTCGAGGCGTTCCGGCTCGACCTGGACATGATCCGAGCACTGCCAGGAGTAGCCAGTGCCACCATCAGCAACCATGTCCCCCTGTCCGGCAGTGGCTCCGCAAGCGGTTTCTATACCGAGCCCAACAAGGAGACCGGGGGCACCAGTGCCAACTACTACACCGTGGACGAGCACTTTATCGATGCCATGGGTATGAAACTGGTTGCCGGCCGCGGTTTCTCACCGGAAGAGGTCAAGCAGCTGGGCGCCAGCAGTAGCGAGCGTCCCAAGGTTGCGGTGGTCACGCAGAAATTTGCCGACGACGTATTTCCGGAGGGCAATGCCCTCGGCAAGGCGTTCTTCCTTGGCGGTGAAGACCATCCCATCGAGATCGTCGGTATCGTGGAACGCAACCTGGGTCCCTGGCCGAACTCGTCCCTCGCCGGCCGCGGTGTCTTCTACCCCGCAATCCTGGATCAGTGGTTCTACTATATCGTGCGGGCCGAGCCGGGCCAGCGGGACGCGGTACTCAAATTGGTGGAGGAGAAACTGGCCGAACGCGACCCCAACCGGGTAATCAATTCGGGCACCATGGAAGAAGACAAGGACGAGTACTATGCCGGTGATAATACAATGGTCAAGGTCCTGACCAGTGTTATTATCCTGCTGACGTTTATCGTGGCCCTGGGGATCGTTGGCCTCACGGTTTTCTGGATAACCCAGCGGCAGAAACAGATCGGCGTACGCCGCGCCCTGGGCGCAACCCGCAGTGCCATCAGTCGCTACTTCCTGCTGGAAAACCTGATCATTGCAGTCGCCGGTATCCTGCTGGGGGCGGCGGCGGCACAGGTCTTCAACGGGTTCCTGGCCCGGGAATTCAACCAGCCGGCGCTGCCGCCGATGGTGACACTCGCCTGTGCCCTGTTACTACTGGGTGTCAGCCTGGGAGCGGCCCTGGTACCGGCCCTGCGGGCCGCCAATATCTCACCGGCAACCGCCACTCGCAGTGTGTAAACTGCGGTAAACTATCCTCCCCGGAACGGGCGCTCGCGCCCGTTTTCCATTTGCGGATACGACTGAAAACATGGATAAAGTTCTCGTTATCGATGACAACCCGGGCATCATCTCCGCCCTGGAGCTGTTGCTGTCACTGCACAATATCGAGACCGCCAGCGCGGTTACCCCGCAGGCGGGCCTGCAGCTGTTACGTGAACACGGGGATATCAGCCTGGTGATCCAGGACATGAACTTTACCGCGGACACTACCTCCGGTGAGGAGGGGCGGGAGCTTTTCTTTGCCATTCGCGAGATCGCACCCGACCTGCCGGTGATCCTGCTGACGGCCTGGACCCAGCTGGAGATGGCCGTGGAGCTGGTCAAGGCCGGGGCCGCCGATTATCTCGGCAAACCCTGGGACGACAACAAGCTGGTGGCCACGGTCAAGAACCTGCTGGAGCTGAACGAGCTGCAGCAACAACAACAGCGTGCCAGCCAGCGAGCTCTCAGGGCTCGCGCCCAGCTCGAACAGGATTACGACCTGCAGGGTATCGTGTATCGCAGCGATGCCATGCAGAAGCTGCTGGAGATGGCCGCCCAGGTCGCAGCCGCCGACATCCCGGTGCTGATCACCGGTCCCAACGGCGCCGGCAAGGAGAAAATCGCCGATATTCTGCAGGCCAACTCCTCCCTGCGCGACGGCCCCTACATCAAGGTCAATGTGGGCGCCCTGCCCGAGGAACTGATGGAAGCCGAATTGTTCGGGGCAGAGGCCGGCGCCTACACCGGTGCCGGCAACAAGGTGCGGCAGGGCCGCTTCGAGGCCGCAGACGGCGGCACGCTATTTCTGGATGAAATCGGTGAACTCTCCGCCAGTGGCCAGGTAAAACTGCTGCGAGTACTGCAGACCGGCGAATTCCAGCGCCTGGGTAGCAGCCAGACCCGCCGGGTAAACGTGCGGGTAATCAGCGCCACCAACAGTGACCTGCCACAGCAGATCGCGACCGGCAATTTCCGCCAGGATCTCTTTTACCGCCTGAATGTTATTGAGCTGAAGCTGCCTCCCCTGCGCGAGCGGCCGGAAGACATACTGCCGCTCGCGCGCCGCTTCCTGCAGGAGGCCCCCGGCAATGCCAGGCAATTATCGGCCCCGGCGCAGCAGGCACTGGTTCGTTACGACTGGCCAGGCAATGTACGTGAACTGCAGAACACCATGCAGCGCGCCGCAGTCCTCACCCGCGGAAACAGTGTCGAGGTGGAAACCCTCAACCTGCCCGAGCCCGATACTGCCAGTCGCGTGGACCTGGGTTTCGAACCCAGCCGCGAACTGCTCGAGCAGACCCTCGCCAGCTGCAATGGTGTCATTGCCCAGGCTGCGCGGGAGCTGGGCCTGAGCCGCCAGGCGCTCTACCGGCGGCTCGATAAATATGGGATTCCCTACTGATGGCGCTGAGAATTTCGCTGGAGGGACGGATAGTTGCCAGCTGCCTGCTGGCGGTACTCGTCGCCACGACCGTTCCCTTTGTATTGTTGAGTGCCTTTGAACTCGACCCCGGGCTCGCCTGGGCTGGCGGCCTGCTTCTGGGAGTGGTCGCCGTAATTGCACTGGTGCGGCTGGTGACCGGCCCCCTGGAGCGCGACCTGGTAGCGCTTGAGGGAGGACTATTGAATTTTCGCGACGGGGATTTTTCCATATCCCTCGCCCTCAAGCGCAACGACCAGCTGGGCCAGATCGCAAGACTCTACAACGATGTAAGTGAAATCCTGCGGCGGGAACGTACCCATATCTACCAGCGCGAACTGCTGCTGGATACAGTGATCCAGAGCTCGCCCCACACGCTGCTGCTGGTGGACCAGACCGGTCGTATCATTTACGCCAACACCAGTGCCCGCCACCTGCTTCACTCTGGCAGGCCGATCAATGGCATGAAACTGGCCGACCTGTTGCAGGAGTGCCCTGCAGAGCTGGCGACAGCCATCGAGAGCGGTGAGGATGGCCTGTATAGTTACAGCGATGACGAGGGCGGTCACTCCCAGCATGTCAGCAACAGCGTGTTTGTCCTGAATGCGCAGAAACACCGACTGGTATTGATTCGCGAGATGACGCGGGAACTCACCCGCGCCGAGGTGCAGGTGTGGAAAAAAGTCATTCGCCTGATCAGTCACGAGCTGAACAACTCCCTCGCACCCATTTCCTCCATGGCACACAGCGGCAAGCTACTGGCCACCCAGGAGGGTCAGACAGAAAAGCTTGTTCGGGTGTTCGATACCATTGCGGAACGTTGCCAGCACCTGACCGAATTCACCCAGGGCTATGCGCGCTTCGCAAAACTTCCTGCCCCGAGCCGGGAAGAGGTGAACTGGCAACAGCTCATGGAAAGAGTGGAACCCCTGCAACCATTTTTACTCTGCGGCACGCTGCCCAGCCGGCCGGGGTATTTCGACCCGGTACAGATGGAGCAGGCCCTGCTCAACCTCCTGAAAAACGCAGGCGATGCCGGCAGCCCGCCAGGGGAAACGGAAATTGAGGTGCGCACGGATAGCCAGGGGCAGAGGATCACCGTTCGTGATCGAGGCACAGGCATGGGAGACAAAGTACTGCAGCAGGCACTGCTGCCTTTCTATTCCACCAAGCCCGGCGGCATGGGCCTGGGCCTGGCCCTGTGTCGCGAGATTGTCGAAGCGCACGATGGCACTATTCAGCTGCATAACCGCACCGGCGGTGGCCTGCAGGTAAACCTTTTCCTGCCCTGGCCAGATAATATCGACGCACCTTACTAGAATTTAATTTTACGTCGGTACTAACGTTCATAAAAAATGCGGCAACAAGTAATTTTGTACCTAGTAAGGTTCATCACCCCCACCCTGGGCTTGATAACACTGCATGGTTAGTACTTTTTACCAAGGTAGAAAGCCGGTGCTCTTTCCCCGCACCATCCCGCCTTACCATTTATCTGACGATTACCACAACCTGGTCACGATTTTTATTGCGTCCTTTCGCATCCCGTTCGTCATAAACTCCAGCGGTCAAAAGAATTGACCGCCGGGGCCATGGATGGCTCACGGATTTCGCCCTGCGCAATGCATGCAGTCAGCTTCCGATGAGGTTTTCCCGCCCGAATTCCCAATAGCACTAAAGATAATGAGGAATTTATGTCCAAAACCCACCAGCTATTTTCTGCCGGGGCCCTGGCCCTTGGGCTGATTGCCACCGCCCAGGCCGCTGACCGGCCGGCCCACGGTGGTCCCCTGGATCTCGCCATCGCCAATGAATCCAAATTGATTGAGATGCTGAAAAAATCCGGGCGAATCGATGCGAATGCGAACCTGCCCCAAGCCGAACAGGCCTTGCGGGAATACCTCAGGGAGCGTGCCCAACAGGCCACCGAGCAGCGTGGCGCTGGCCTCGCCGGCAATAACTCCAGTGTACTCGCGAACCACAGCGAACACAGCTTCGCGCAAGCACTGCAGAACGGCAACGGCAACAAGCTCGGCCGCGCAAAACAGAAAAAACCGTCCCCGCTGCGCCCGGATACCTATCATGGCGAGGCCAACAACGCCCGCGTGCTGGCCATCCTGATGGAATTCCCGGACTTCCCCCACAACAGCATCCAGCCCGGGGAGTCAGACATGTACTACCCGGATTACACTCCGGACCACTATGCGGACCTGCTCTTCTCAGAAAGCGGTTTCACCGGGCCCGCCGGCGAAAAGCTCCTCTCGATGCAACAGTTCTACTGGCAGCAATCCGGCAACAGCTACAGCGTTGAGGGCTCAGTCGCCGGCTGGTACATGGCCAGCCAGCCCGCCGCGTTTTACGGCAACAATGCTGACGGCGATGCCAGGGCCCTCGTACGCGAGGCTCTGCTGGCGGCGGCGGCAGACCCGACCGTTAACCTGTCGGAATTTGACAACGAGGATCGCTACGACCTCGACGGCGATGGTAATTACTGGGAGGCCGACGGCCTTGTCGACCATGTAATGATCTTCCACTCTTCCGTTGGCGAGGAAGCCGGCGGCGGCCAGCTGGGCGAGGACGCCATCTGGGCCCACCGCTGGACGCTGGGAGCGGCCCCCTTCCCGATCCCCGGCACCAGTGCCACGGTGGATTACTGGGGCGAGGACATGCCGATGGCGGCTTACGACTACACCATCCAGCCGGCCGATGCCGCGGCCGGGGTGGTGAGCCATGAGTATGGCCACGACCTGGGACTGCCGGATGAGTACGATACCCAGTACACAGGCCGCGGTGAGCCGGTGTCCTCCTGGTCTGTGATGTCGAATGGCAGCTGGGCCGGTGTCATTCCCGGCTCCGAGCCTACGGGCTTCTCCGCCTGGTCGAAGGAGTTCCTGCAAAACAGCATGGGGGGCAACTGGCTGCACGGTGCCACCATCGATCTCGCCGACATCCCCGCTGAGGGCGTGCAGGCACTGCTGGATGAGGCGGTCAGCAAGGGCAGCAACAACGATGCCGTCCGCATCGACCTGCCACAGAAAAAGAAGATTATTACTACTCCCACGAGCGGTGAATATGCCTACTTCAGTGGCAGCGGTAACGGACTGTCCAACTATATGCTGGTACCGCTCGACCTGAGCAACGCCAGCAGTGCCAGTCTCGCCTTCAAGGCATGGTACGACATCGAGAAGGACTGGGATTACGCCTATGTTTCAGTGTTCGATGGCAGCACCGAAATCCCTGTCCCACTGGCGGGTAATATCACCACTGACAGCAGCCCCTACGGACAGAACCCGGGCCACGGTATCACCGGCGCCTCCGGCGGCTGGGTCGATGCCGAGTTTGACCTGAGTGCGTATGCCGGCAAGCAGGTATATCTGCTGCTGAATTACTGGACAGACGGCTACGTCGCCAACCCGGGCTTCTTCGCTGATGACATCCGGGTTAGCGCTGATGACACGACACTGTTGCTCGACGATGCCGAGTCCACCGGCGCCTTCAACCTGGCCGGCTTTACCCGCGACCCGGGCTACAGCCTGCACGACCACTACTACCTGCTCGAGTGGCGCACGCACCGAGGTGTGGACCAGGGCCTGAAGCACGTGAATGTGGCCGGGGAACTGCTGGAGTTCAACGAGGGACTGCTGATCTGGTATGCGGATACCAGCTACGCGGACAACTGGGTCGGGATCCATCCGGGCAATGGCTTCCTCGGTGTAGTGGACGCAGACCAGCACGTGAATACCTGGAATGACCGCCAGGTGGCCTCGACCCGTTACCAGGTACACGATGCCGCATTCAGTATCGACAAGGCCGCAAAAGAAACCCTGGATCTGCTGTCGGGCTACAACCTGCTGCTGCGGGATAACTTCACCGCGCGTAATCCACTGTTTGACGACAGCAAGGATTACAGTAACAGCCCCATCCCCGATGCAGGTCGCGCGATCAGCACCTATGGGCTCAAGGTCCGCGTCACCTCCCAGAGTGACGACAAGTCCGTGGGCCAGGTTTTACTGTACCGGTAAAGCTTCGCAGAAGCCCTTCCGGGGCGGCACGACCTGTGCCGCCCCACCTTTCCCCTTGAAGAAAAATAAACGCGAGCGATTTGCAATTGCACCGAGTTTCGCAACCAGTGCACGCTGATTACTTGTTACCCCCAACATGAACTAACCTAAAACCGGAACTCCACTTTTACGTCGTTTTTCCGAAGAGGTTATTCGATCATGAGTAATGAAAAGCGGGATATCTCGCGCCGGAAATTCCTCAAGCTCTCGGGCTGCGCCGCCATCCTGCTGCCGGCGGCAATCATCGCCACCGACCGCACCGTTGCCCAGGGCAAGGCGAGCAAAGAAGCGGTGAAATACCAGGATAGTCCCAAGGACGGCCAGAAGTGCAAGGACTGCCAGTTCTGGACCGATCCCAACGCTTGCCAGGTAGTCGAAGGCGAAATCAGCCCCGAAGGCTGGTGCAACCTCTACGTCAAGAAGCAGTAGGCGGGCGCGATCCCGGCCCTCAGGCCGGGATCGGTGTCTCACCCCGGAGCTTGTTCACATCGGCCCGCGGCGGTGCACCAAACATGCGGCTGTATTCGCGACTGAAGTGTGACGGGCTCTCGTACCCCACCCGGTAGCTGGCCGAGGCGGCTTCCAGCCCCTCCGCCAGCATCAGGCGACGCGCCTCATGCAGGCGGAGCTTCTTCTGGAACTGCAATGGTGACATACGGGTCACCTGCTTGAAGCTGTGGTACAGGGAGGACTCGCTCATATTCGCATGATCCGCGAGCTCGCGGATCCGCAGCGGCTCGGCATAGCGCTCCTGCAATATCCCGATCACCCGCGAGACCCGGCTCGACTGGCTGTCTGCCACCGAGAGCTTGCGCAGGTGCGGGCCCATCTCGCTCATCAGCACACGATACAGCAGTTCCCGGCGCGCCAGTGGCGCGAGGATCGGTGCATCCTCCGGTGATTCCGCGAGGGCCACCAGGCGGCCGAGGGCGTCGAGAATACCCCGATTCATGGTCACAGCCCGCATACCGCAGGAGCTCTCCTCACACTGAAAGCCCGGTTCCAGGGCAGGAGCACGTTCACCGAGTTCAAGCACCAGGTCACTCACTTCATTGGGATCCACATTCAGCCTGATACCGAGGTGAGGGGACTCGGGTGAATCGACTATGGCCTTGCCAGTTACCGGAATATGTACCGAGCAGGCGACAAAATTGAGCGGTCCATACTTGATCTCGCGGTCGCCGAACTGGACCGACTTGCTGCCCTGCACAACAAAGCACATGCTCGGCTCATAAACCGATGAGGTAAAAGAGTGGTCAGTATCGGCACGGAACATGGCCAGGCCATCGAGGGAGGCCTCCAGCATGCCTTCTGTGGGCATCAGCCGCAGCATAGTGGACGCCAGCTGCCTGCGCGCCGGCTCAATGCCCGCGTCGATGACATTCGACTGCGGAAACTGTTTTTGCATGGCTCCCATTGATACTCCTCCGCGGACGACGACAGCCCGTAATTTCAGGGACGCCCAGTATACGTAGTTTTGAGCAACCGGCTTAGAACAATGCAGAATTAGGCAAGCACGGAACAGGAATAAGCAACGGTGTCGTTAATCCTGCAGAAAAAAGGCTGAAAAATTCCTTATTACAGTGCGACTCTGGGTATCACATACCCACGAAGCCCGATGCAACCCAGTAGTTTCACAATATCCCGAAAACAGAATCAGGCAATCACCGGCCAGTAACCGGATACCGCCGCAAAGCCACCCTCCCCTAAGGTTCACAGCCTCCGGAAGTGCCCCCATGCACGGGAAAGCCCCGACCAGCCATGGGAACAAATTCCCCTACTGACCATGACTTCGAGGATGGAAACCCGATATGACCAAGCTCCTGAAACTTGCTTCCGCGCTCCTGCCGGCGGTGGTACTTGCCGCCTGCGGTACAGGTGAACCTGGCGGCCAGCAGGCGCCGCCCCCGGCCGTGGAAGTGGCCGAGGTACTCGAGGAAACCACCACCATCTGGGGCGACTTCACCGGCCGCGTGGCAGCGCCGCAAACTGTGGAGCTCCGCCCCCGGGTCAGCGGCTATATCGAAGAGGTTGCATTTACCGAGGGCGACCTGGTGCTGAAAGGTGACCTGCTGTTCCGGATCGATCCGCGCCCCTATCGCGCCCGGGTTCGCGCTGCCGAGGCGCAGCTGGCACGTGCCAGCAGCGAGCTGGAACTGGCTGACAGCCAGGCCGGGCGTGCCTCACAGCTGCTACAGAGCCGCGCCATCTCGCGGGAGGAGCACGACCGGCGCAAGTCAGCCGCGGCATCCGCCCGGGCCGCCGTCAATGCTGCCCGCGCCGAACTGGAAAATGCAAAGCTTGACCTGGAATACACCAGGGTCACCGCACCGATCAGCGGCCGTGTGAGCCGTGCTTTCATCACCCGCGGAAACCTGGCCAGCGCCGACCAGAGCCTGCTCACCACGCTGGTATCCGTGGATCCGATGTACGTTTATTTCGAGGGCAACCAGGAGGCCCTCGATAGCAACCTGGCCCTGGCCCGGCCCGGGAATGAAACACCCGTGCGCATCGCACTGGGGCACTCCGGGGATTTTTCCCTCAGCGGTAAGCTCAACTTTGTCGACAACCGCCTCAACAGTAATACGGGCACTGTGCAGTTCCGCGCGCAGGTAGCCAATCCAGACGGCGCACTGCGACCCGGGCAATTTGCCCGGGTGCAGATGCCAGTGGAACAGGTCCGGCGGGCCATCCTGGTCAATCGTAAGGCCGTGATGACTGACCAGGACCGACGCTACGTTTACGTGATTGGCGAGGACAACACTGTCGCACGCCGCGATGTGGAGCTGGGACCGCAGCAGGGAGAGCTGGTATTGATCCGCGACGGACTGAAGGATCGCGAGCAAGTGGTGATCAATGGACTGCAGAAAATATTCGCGCCGGGTATGCCGGTAGAGCCGCAACTGGTCGCCATGCGCAGCCAGTCGGCGGAACAGCAGGTCGCCCTGCACTGACCGGATGAGCCACCGGCGCAGAGCCTGCCGGTGGCATTCCCATCATTCCCACAAGGTGCCAGCTTGTCGGCGGGAATGCCGTATTGACACCCGATGAGCCCGAGAGAGACCGCATGAATTTTTCCCGATTTTTTGTCGATCGACCGATTTTCGCCTCGGTGCTGTCGATCATTATTTTTGTCGTCGGCCTGATCAGTATCCCGATCCTGCCGGTTACCGAATACCCGGAAGTGGTACCGCCCAGCGTGCAGGTAACAGCCCGCTACCCGGGCGCCAACCCCAAAACCATTTCCGAGACTGTCGCCACGCCGCTGGAGGAAGCCATCAACGGCGTGGAGAGCATGATTTACATGAAGTCAGTAGCCAGCAGTGACGGCAGCCTGACTCTCAACGTGACTTTCTCGCTGGGCACCGACCCGGACCAGGCCCAGGTGCAGGTGCAGAATCGCGTATCCCAGGCCCTGCCCAGGCTGCCGGAGGATGTGCGTCGCCAGGGCGTCACCACGCAGAAGCAATCGCCCAACCTGATGATGGCGGTGCACCTGATCTCACCGGACAACAGCCTGGATGCCACCTATATCCGCAACTATGCGGTGCTCAACATCCGCGACGAGCTCGCCCGTATCCCGGGTGTCGGCCAGGCCGGGGTATTCGGCTCTGGTGACTACGCCATGCGTATCTGGGTAGACCCACAGAAAGCCGCGTCCGTCGGCGTCACTGCAGCGGATATCGTCGCTGCAGTGCGGGAGCAGAACGTGCAGGTATCCGCAGGCCAGCTCGGTGCCCCGCCCATGCCCATGGATTCCGACTTCCTCATCTCCATCAATGCGCAGGGCCGGCTCGAGAGCGCTGCGGAATTCGGCAATGTAGTGCTGAAGACCGGCGACGATGGCCAGATGACCCTGTTAAGCGACGTCGCGCGTATCGAGCTGGCGTCTTCCCAGGACTCCCTGCGCGCATTGCTCAACGGCCAGCAGGCGGTGGCCATTCCCATTTTCCAGGCGCCAGGCTCCAACTCGCTGGAAGTTTCCAGCGCCGTGCGCGCGACCATGGCCGAGCTGGATGACCGCTTCCCGGAAGGACTTGAATGGGAGGTCGCCTACGATCCCACCGTGTTCGTCAGCACTTCGATCCAGGCGGTTATCCAGACCTTGCTGGAGGCCGTGTTGCTGGTGGTGCTGGTGGTGATCCTGTTCCTGCAGACCTGGCGTGCGTCATTGATTCCCCTGCTGGCAGTGCCGGTTTCCATTGTCGGCACCTTTGCCATGCTGCTGATGCTCGGCTTTACCATCAACACCCTGACCCTGTTTGCCATGGTGCTGGCTATCGGCATCGTGGTGGATGATGCCATTGTGGTGGTGGAAAACGTCGAGCGGAATATCGAGGAGGGACTCAAACCGCTTGCGGCAGCACACCAGGCCATGCGTGAAGTCAGTGGTCCCATTGTTGCCATCAGCCTGGTGCTGTGTGCCGTATTTGTGCCGATGGCATTCCTGGACGGCATTACCGGCCAGTTCTACCGGCAGTTTGCCGTAACCATCGCCATTGCCACGATTATTTCCGCAATCAACTCACTGACCCTGTCGCCGGCGCTGGCGGCAGCGCTGCTCAAACCCCACGGCGCCACGCCCGATGCCCCGGCGCGCCTGATCGAAAGGTTGTTCGGCTGGATCTTCCGCCCGTTCAACCGTTTCTTCCAGCGCAGCTCGGAGGGTTACGAACGGGTCGTCGGCCGCAGCCTGAAGCGTCGCGGTGTGGTTTTCTCCGTGTACGCGCTGCTGCTGGCGGGTACTGTCTTTATGTTCAACCAGGTCCCGGGCGGTTTTATTCCCACCCAGGACAAGACCTACCTGGTGGGCAGCATCCGCCTGCCGGAGGGTGCTTCACTGGACCGCACCGAGGACGTTGCGCGCCGGGTAAGCGAGATTGCGCTGGATACCGAGGGGGTTTCCCACGCGGCCGCTTTTGTGGGATTCAATGCATTGCAGAACACCAATACCCCAAACGTGGGTACCGTGTTCGTGTTGTTCGACGATTTTGCCATACGCGATCGCAGCGCGCCGGAGATTGCCGCGGAGCTGAACGGCAAGCTGGCACAGATCAAGGAAGGCTTCGCCGTTTCCTTTATGCCGCCGCCGATCTTCGGGCTGGGTGCGGGATCCGGCTACTCACTCTATGTCCAGGACCGTGCCGGTGCCGGTTACGGTGAACTACAGGTGGCAACCAACCAGCTGGCCGGCGCACTGAGCCAGGCACCGGGGCTGAGCTACCCGTTCAGCTCCTACCAGGCCAACGTCCCGCAAATGGATGCAGAAGTGGATCGCCTGCAGGCCAAGGCGCAGGGGGTCCGGCTGGACGACCTGTTCGGCACCCTGCAGCTGTACTTCGGTTCGATGTACATCAATGACTTCAACCTGTTCGGCCGCACTTACCAGGTACTGGCCCAGGCGGATGCCCCCTTCCGCGATGAGGCCGGGGACCTGGACCACCTTTACACGCGCAACCGCGACGGGGAGATGGTGCCCCTCAGCACCATGGTCGAGCTGAAGGAGAGCTACGGTCCCGATCCGGTGATCCGCTACAACGGCTACCCGGCTGCAGACCTGATGGGCCAGTCCGATCCAACCCAGCTCTCTTCAGGAGAGGCACTGGCCGCAGTGGAACAGGTCGCGGCCGGGGTATTGCCGCCGGGCATGCAGGTCGAATGGACCGACCTGAGCTTCCAGCAGGTCAACCAGGGCAACGCCGCCACGGTGGTGTTCCCGCTCGCCGTGCTGCTGGTATTCCTGGTGCTGGCGGCACTTTACGAGAGCTGGATCATGCCACTGGCTGTGATCCTGATCGTGCCCATGTGCCTGCTTGCCGCATTGTTCGGTGTATGGCTCACCGGTGGTGACAACAATATCTTTGTCCAGGTGGGGCTGGTGGTGTTGATGGGGCTGGCCTGCAAGAACGCCATCCTGATTGTGGAATTTGCCCGCGAGCTGGAGCAGCAGGGCCGCGATACCGTCAGCGCCGCACTGGAAGCCTGCCGCCTGCGGTTGCGCCCGATCATCATGACTTCCGTGGCCTTTATTGCAGGTGTCGTCCCCCTGGTACTGGCCGGTGGCGCCGGTGCCGAGGTGCGCAACGCCATGGGAATCACCGTATTTACCGGCATGATTGGCGTGACCCTGTTCGGCCTGTTCCTCACACCGGTTTTCTATGTGGCTCTGCGCCGGCTCAGTGACCGTGGCGGCAACGGCACGCCACCCCCCAGCAAAAGGGACGCCCCCCTGCCCCAACGTACCCGGGAGCAGGCACAGGAGGAAACCCATGCGTAAATCCGGTCTTGCGGTCAGCGGCCTGATTGCCACCGGCTTTATCGCCGGCTGTGCGGTTGGGCCTGATTATCGTGCCCCGGTCCCCGATGTCGGCGAGACTTTTGCAGCCGGGCAGGGCCGGCAATCATTTAACGCGAGCCAGGAGCAACAATTCTGGCGCGGCTTCGGTGACCCGATGCTGGCAGACCTGGTACGCCAGGGCCTGGATGCCAACCAGGATATCCAGGCAGCGGTCTCGCGCTACCAGCGGGCGGCCGCCCTGCTGCGACTGGCCCGGCGAGAACAGTTGCCGGGAGTGACCGCGGCTGCGTCGGCGGGCGAATCGCAACCCGCGCTGGCAGAAGCCCCGGGAGGACTCCGCAGCGAACGCTATGAAGCCGGTATCGCGCTCGACTGGGAGCTGGACCTGTTCGGCCGGCTCGAGCGAGCCAGCGAGGCCCGCCGCGCCCGGCTGCAGGCAGCCGAAGCCGACCTGGGCGCATTGCAGGTGAGCTTGATCGGCCAGCTGGCTGCCAGTTATTTCGAGCTGCGCGGCCTGCAACAGCAGTTACTGGTAGCCCAGGGGAACGTGGACAACCTGCGTGACTCGCTCGATATTGTCGAGGCGCGGCTGGCGGCAGGTCAGGGTACCGAGCTCGACCGGACCCGTGCACAGGCACAACTGGCACAGACCCGTGCCACCATCCCCGAACTGCAGGGCGCAATCCGCATACGTATGCACCGCATCGCCGTGCTGAGTGGCCAGCAGCCCGACGCGCTCGTGGAAAAGCTGCAACCGGCTGCAGACCTGCCGCGGTCACAACCCGCTATCCCCGCCGGAAGCCCCTCCGACCTGCTGCGCCGGCGCCCGGACGTGCGCGCGGCAGAGCGACGCCTGGCGGCGGCCACTGCCGGCGTGGGTATCGTCACCGCCGACCTGTTCCCCCGCTTTACCCTCGGCGCCCTGCTGGGCTCGGTCGCCGGCGACACGGGTGAACTGTTCTCGGGCCCGGCGGAATCCCGCAACGTCGCCCTCGGTATCGACTGGACGTTCCTGAATACCGGCCGGGTACGCGCCCGTATCGATGCTGCCGGCGCGGACGCCCAGGCAGCGCTGGCCGATTACCGCCAGGCCGTGCTCAACGCCCTGGAGGAAACGGAGAACAGCCTGGTGCAGCATCGGCGCAACCGGGAACGCACGGTGCAGTTGCGTGAAGCCCGGTCGGCGGCACAAAAGGCAGAACAACTGGCCCGGAAACGCTACGAGGAGGGCTTCAACAGTTACTTTGAAGTCCTCGACGCCCAGCGCCAGGCCAATACGGCACGCGACGCGGAAGTCCGCGGACGCACAGAGGAAGTGATATCGATGGTCAACGTGTACCGGGCCCTGGCGGGGGCGCCGGCGCCCGCGGCACACTACGCGCAAGGGCGGGGACAATAACTGGCAGGAAAACGCCCGGGCACAAGCGGGGCCGGCTATACGTCAGCCCCGCCCCTCCCGATCGGGTTTTGCGCGGGGAAATACCAGCACGTACAGGCGGGTAATTGCCGAAAGCGGGATACAGGTTACGATGATCAACAGACTGAGAACCAGGCGCATCAGGTCACTGCCCTCGCGCATTTCCTGTCGGTCTTTCAGGTAAGCGAAGTAACAGTGGCGAGGACCGTCGATGGGCAGGAAAGTGAAATCGATGACCCTTTCCAGCAACCGCCAGTAGGGCCACAACGGCCGCTTGTGGTGGCTGGCGAAATAGCCGACCCGGGCAGAGATGGTCGCATCGGGGTTACCGCCGGCAATCGCGTTGCCGAGCTGGTCGATCGCTACCAGTACCCCACCGATCCAGCTCGGGTTTCGTGACCGCGGTTCTTCCGGACCGGGGACATCAGGTGCCACTGGCCGGCATTCCCTCGAAGAACTCAACGCAGCCGGTTTCCAGTGAATATTCGGCGCCTACAATCAGCAGCCCATCCTGCTCCACCAGGCGCTCCAGGATCGCAGAACCGTGGCGCAACTGGTTCGCCGAGGCACGAATATTGGCGCGCACCGCCCGTGCGGCGAGCTCATCGGGCGCAACATGACTCTCCAGCAACGGCTCCACCGCCGGGCGGATACGATCGACAATGGAATACAGGTTGGGCGAGCGGGTTTCACTGGGCTGGTGCAGCTGGTCGATGGTCGCCGCCACCGCACCGCAGTTGGAGTGCCCCAGCACGACTACCAGACGCGTGCCGAAGGCTTCCGCCGCGAATTCAATACTGCCGACCTGCGACGGTGCAACCACATTCCCGGCGACCCTGATAACGAAAAGGTCCCCCAGCCCCTGGTCGAAGACCAGCTCGGCCGGCACGCGCGAGTCCGAACACCCGAGGACAATGGTATGGGGCGCCTGACCTTCCAGCAGTTCATTGCGGCGGCCTTCGTCTACCTCCAGTGAACTCTGCGGGGCACCCTCGACATAACGCCGGTTCCCTTCCTGCAGGCGACGCAGGGCCTCATGGGCGGATAACATTTTGCACCTCCAAGCGAAATGGTCTGCTTTGGAGATAGCATATCGGACTGAGGCCCCAAAACGCCCTGCCAGACGTCACGGTTTCCACTATCACCGGGCAATTGACAAATTTACCCCGGCGAAACAATCTCTCGCCCACGACCCGGCGGGGGTCCAATAAACCGGCAGCCCCCGAAAGAGCACGGGCAAGAAGATTCAATCGCTCCAGCCTCCAGTACCAGTTATACCGCGCGAACGACTCAAAGTACCTATTTGGACTGGTATAGATGCGCGTGGTAAGAGGGCTCCAGCACGAATGGGGAATAGGGACCCGCGCACCAGTCGCCGGTATCCAGCTGGTAACAGTGCGGGGCAGCCTCCAGGCACTGGCCCAGCGGCCCCACCAGCGGATCACTGGCCAGGCAATAGCGCGGGAACGCGGGCATCTCCTCTACCGGCACCGAGCGGTAACCATAAACCTGCGGTGTACCGCGCAGGTCACCCCAGAAACCGTCGAAACTGGTACCGGCACAACCCGGAAGCACCAGGCTGAGCGCGACGATACCGGGAATTTTATTTCTCATAGACAATGCACCGTTTGCCACCGGAAATATCGAAACACTGTGCCGTTGGCGGACAGATGGACCCCTGGGCCAGCTCTTCGGCATCACCGGGGCATGAACCATAGTTGCTGCGTGGCTCGGCATTGGTCGGTGCCGGCGCACGATACTCGGCCGCACGGGGAACCGGCTGGCTATAGGGATAGACAACGTCGTCACGGGGGTCGGTACTACCACAACCGCCCAGTAGCGCAGCAGCAAATACGGATACAGCTAGCGTTCTAACCTGCATGAACCTGAACCTCCAACATTGCAGCAGGACCACTGACGGGCAACGACGCCTGCACAGTCCCGCTGTGATTTTCCTGAACATCGTCCATGCATGTATTTCGCGGCTGTCCCGAGCCGGCTTCCGGGCAATTGCGTCCCGCCAGGCAAAAAGTTGCCAGGTATATCCCTGCGCTCAGTAAACCCGCATTATCGGGAAAAACCAACAGGGCGACCCTACTTTCCGCAGCTCCGACTCGGTCGAGCACTGCCGGCTGCTGGCGGGAGGCAGGTAAGTATTGGGCATGTAGTGCCCCACCTCGACGAAATTTGCACTGGGCCGGACATCGTCCGGGTTGAAGTAAAAGGGGTCATCGCGATCACCGGATTCGACCGGAACAAAGATACAACCCTGCAGGGCCGCTGCCAGTGTCACAGACAGAGCGTACATCCCTATGCGCTTCATTTCCGAATACCTCTGATTTTCGAACGGCGCTTTCCGCTGTTACACCCTCAGTTTAGCTGGCGTATGTTTGGGCTCGCGCCACAGGGGGCAAGATTTGCGCGGGATTCAACGTAAGGAGGTATACAACGCTGGCAGTCAACGCAAGTTACGGACAATGGCCAACAGGTTGAACGTGCAGTAGAGGGGAGGAATGGAGAGGAGAGAAAATAGAAAGCAGGGACAAAGGCAACCGGCACGACATGTGCCGGTTGCCCGAGGCCGGTTGCCCGGCCTCGGGCAGTAGTGGAAAACGACGCCGTTACAGCAGCAGGCGCCGCACGTCCGCGAGGACGCTGACCATATAGGTGAGGAAGCGACCGGCGTCACCGCCGTTTACCGCACGGTGGTCATACGACAGCGCCACTGGCAGCATCTTGCGCGGGACAAACTCCGAGCCATTCCAGACCGGTTTCACACTCAGCTTGGAAACACCCAGGATCCCCACTTCCGGAGAGTTGACGATCGGGGTGAAACCACTGCCACCAATTGCGCCCAGGCTGGAAATCGTGAAGCAGGCGCCCTGCATATCCTTCGGCTTGAGCTTGCCGTCGCGTGCCGCAGCGGCCATGGCACTGGCCTCTTCCGCCAGCTCATACAGTCCCTTTTTGTCCACATCGCGGATGACCGGCACCATCAGGCCTTTCGGCGTATCAACAGCCATACCGATATGCACATAGTCCTTGCGCACAATATGTTCGCCATCATTATGCAGCGACACGTTGAAACTCGGCTCGGCACGCAACGCGGCTGCCGCCGCTTTCAGGAGGAACGGCACCGGCGTGAGCTTCACCCCGCGCTTTTCGGCCTCCGCCTTCATGGACTTGCGGAAGTCCTCCAGCTCGGTGATATCGGCATCGTCGAACTGCGTTACGTGCGGCACATTGAGCCAGTTACGGGACATGTTCGCCGCAGTGAGCTTGTGGATCTTGCTCATCGGCTCGGTGGTAACCGGGCCAAACTGGGAGAAGTCGATCTCCGGCATCTTGGCCACGCCCAGGCCACCGCCAACACCCACGGCACCGCTCTCGGCCTTTTTCACCTGCTCCTTGATATAGGCATTCAGGTCATCCTTGGTAACACGGTTGCGGGGTCCGCTCGGTTTTACCTTGGTCAGGGTAACACCCAGCTCGCGCGCCAGCTTGCGCACCGCCGGACCGGCGTACACTTCCGCCGAAACAGTCAGGTCCCGGTGCAGGGCGTGGTCTTTCTGCGGTGCTGCAGGCGGCTCGGAGGTAGCACCAGATTCTTCCGCCGGCGCAGCAGGGGCGGACTCTTTGGCCGGGGCTTTCTTCTCCACCTTCTTTTCAGGCTTGGCGCCGGACGGCGCGCCGCCGGAAACCACCTTCATCACACCCAGCTTATCGCCGGTAGAAACCTTGTCGCCTTCCTTGACGTCGATGGAGACTACGGTGCCGGCGAAGGGAGCCGGCACGTCCATGGAGGCCTTGTCACCCTCCACCACGATCAGGGAATCGCCCTCTTCCACCTCGTCACCGGCCTGGGCTGTGATTTCAATCACGTCCACGGCATCGGCGCCACCAAGGTCTGGAACCGTGACGGTTTCTTCCTTCTCTTCTCCGGCCCCTGCTGACGCTTCACCGGGCTCTTCACCGGCTTCCTCATCCGCTTCGGAGGGCGATTCTTCGGTGGCTTCTTCAGACGGTTCCGCGTCCTCCTCGCCACTCTCGCCTTCGGCCTCGGTTTCCATTTCACCGATCACATCGCCCTCGGAGACCTTGTCGCCCTCGGACACAGAGATGCTGGTGATCTTGCCGGCGTAGGGCGCCGGCACATCCATGGAGGCCTTGTCGCCCTCCACCACAATCAGTGAATCCTCTTCCGCAACGGTGTCCCCCACTGCTACGGAAATTTCAATCACGTCTACCTGATCGGCACCGCCGAGATCAGGCACTTTAATGACTTGTTTTGCCATGTTTCTGCCTTCCTTATCCAGCGAGCCTTAGACGAGACGCGGGTTTACTTTTTCCGCGTCGACATTCAGTTTCTTGATCGCATCAGCAACCTCACTGGCCTCAATCACACCCTGCTTGGCGAGCGCCGTCAGCGCGGCGATGGTCACATAGTTACGGTCGACTTCGAAGAAGCGGCGCAGCTGCTCGCGGCTATCACTGCGACCAAAGCCATCTGTGCCCAGGGCAACCATGTCGCCGTCGATAAACTCGCGCAGGGGCTCGACGTAGGCGCGGATGTAGTCGGTGGAAATGACCACCGGCGTCTTGTTGCCTTCGAACTGCTCACTGACCCACGCTTTGCGCGGTTCCTCGGTCGGGTGCAGCATGTTCCAGCGCGCCACATCCTGTCCCTCACGGGCCGCTTCAGTGGCAGAAGTCAGGTTCCATACGTCAGACGTAACGCCAAACTGGTCGGCGAGGATATCGGCCGCGGCCAACACCTCACGCAGGATAGAACCAGCACCCACCAGCTGTACGTGCTTCTTGGCCGCCTTGCCTTTGCCGGCCTTGCGGGAATTGCCTTCCAGCTTGTAGATACCGCGGATGATGCCTTCCTCGACATCCTGCGGCATTTCCGGCTGCAGGTAGTTTTCGTTCTCGATGGTGACGTAGTAGAAGAGGTTCTTCTGCTCTTCATACATCTCTTTCAGGCCATGGCGCAGGATCACAGCCAGGTCGTAACCGTAGGCCGGGTCATAGCTCTTGCAATTCGGGATGGTGGCGGACAGCACGTGGCTGTGGCCGTCCTGGTGCTGCAGGCCCTCACCGTTCAGGGTGGTGCGGCCGGCGGTGGCGCCGATCAGGAAGCCGCGCGCCTGCATATCGCCGGCAGCCCAGGCCAGGTCGCCGATACGCTGGAAACCGAACATCGAGTAGTAGATGTAGAAGGGCACCATCGGCACGCCGTGGTTGCTGTAGGCAGTGGCCAGGGCCATCCACGCGGACATGGCACCGGCCTCGTTGATGCCCTCTTCCAGCACCTGGCCCTTCTTGTCTTCCTTGTAATACATGATCTGGCCATGGTCCACCGGGGTGTATTTCTGCCCCTGGGAGGAGTAGATACCCAGCTGCCGGAACAGGCCCTCCATACCGAAGGTACGCGCCTCGTCCGGCACGATGGGAGCCACGTTCTGCCCCATCTTCTTGTCTTTCACCAGCGCCGACAGCGCGCGCACGAACGCCATGGTGGTGGAAATCTCGCGATCCCCGGAGCCCTTGGTCAGCGCGCTGAAGACATCCAGTTCAGGAATTTCCAGCTTCGCCACCTCAGTACTACGAGACGGAACCGGCCCACCCAGCGACTTGCGACGCTCGGCCATATACTTCATTTCCGGACTGTCCGGAGACGGACGGTAGTACGGAACTTCCTCGATTTCCTTGTCGGTGATCGGGATCGCGAAGCGGTCGCGGAAGCGCTTGAGCGCCTCGGTGTCCATCTTCTTGACGTTGTGGGTATCCATCGCCGCTTCACCGGCGGCACCCAGGCCATAGCCCTTCACGGTCTGCGCCAGGATCACGGTGGGCTTGCCCTTGCTGGCCATGGCTTCCGCGTAGGCTGCGTAGACCTTGTAGGGGTCATGGCCACCGCGGTTCAGCTTCATGATCTCGTCGTCGGAGAGATCCTTGACCATCTCCAGCAGCTCGGGGTACTTGCCGAAGAAGTGCTCGCGAGTGTAAGCACCGCCGTTGGCCTTGAAGTTCTGCATTTCGCCGTCGACGGTCTCGTCCATGACTTTCTGCAGCAGGCCCTTGTCGTCTTTCTCCAGCAGCGGATCCCACAGGCGGCCCCACAGCACCTTGATTACATTCCAGCCGGCACCGCGGAAGACACCCTCGAGTTCCTGCACGATCTTGCCGTTACCGCGCACCGGGCCGTCAAGGCGCTGCAGGTTACAGTTGACCACGAACACCAGGTTTTCCAGGTTCTCGCGGCCGGCCATGGAAATGGCGCCCAGGGTTTCCGGCTCATCGCACTCGCCATCGCCCAGGAATGCCCAGACCTTGCGATCACCGCGCGGCGACAGGCCGCGCGCGGACAGGTAACGCATGATGTGCGCCTGGTAGATTGCCTGGATCGGGCCCAGGCCCATGGAGACGGTGGGGAACTGCCAGTACTCCGGCATCAGCCACGGATGCGGGTAGGAGGACAGGCCGTTGCCGTTCACTTCGCGACGGAAATTGTCCAGCTGCTCCTCGTCGAAGCGGCCTTCCAGGTAAGAACGGGCATAGATACCCGGGGCACTGTGGCCCTGGAAGAAAATCAGGTCGCCGCGTTCCTCGCCCTCATTACCGCGGAAGAAGTAATTGAAGCCGACGTCATACAGTGTCGCGGCAGAGGAGAAGCTCGCGATATGGCCGCCCAGGCTGTCGCTGTTGGAGTTGGCGCGAACCACCATCGCCAGCGCGTTCCAGCGGATCAGCGAGCGGATCCGGCGCTCCATGAACAGGTCGCCCGGCATACGCTTCTCGGCGCTGGGCGGGATGGTGTTGCGGTACGGCGTGGTGATGGCCGCCGGCAGTTTCACCCCCACATCGGTGGCGCGATCGGAGAGCTGCTTCAGGATGAACGCTGCGCGCTCCTTGCCGCTGTAGCGGATTACCGCCTGCAGCGCATCCAGCCATTCCTGCGTTTCCTGGTTGTCGTTTTCTTCGTGCATCAAGTGCTCCTCGGCGATTTATGCGACGTCGAGTCGGTATCTGTTCTTTCTCAGGTAATTTCCTGGCAATCAGGCGCAATCGGGCAAAGTACCTTGCGGGAAGAAAATTGCTTCCTTTTTTCAGCAATTGCGCCAATTCACCGCCAACGCTGGCGGAAATGCAGAGTCTTGGGAGTCTCTAAACAAGTCCATGATCTCTCTGGCTTTCAGGCATGTTCGCAATCAGGGCGCGGTCACGATGGCGGGCTGGTTGCCCGTCAAGGGACTGCAACGCCGGGGGCGTGCATGCCTGAATGCCCCAAAGGGCGGTCCCTGAAGAATACACCTGCTGCGTTGCAGCGCTTGTAAAGGACCCTGCCATTCACTGCGCACTGCGCCTCGCATCTGCATCCTTCAGGGACCGCAGAGAGGTTATGAACTTGTGCAGAGCTTCCCCAGTATTATCCACTTCTGCAGCGGCAATCGAGGATGATCCTGCGCCAGCCTGCCGGCAAACATGTCTTTTTTCGATTGTGAAGCGGCTCCCCGGGCGGCGGCTTTCTGTGGCCAGCCGGTCAATCGGGAGCCGGAGCGCGGGGGATTGTAGTATTACTACAAGAATTTTTCCAGATAGGACATTTAGTAACAATTAAAACCAATTTCTAAAACAATTCTGCTCTAAATTGGCGCATTAGCGGAGGATATTGCGGCAAAAAAGCGGAAATCAATTACAAAATGCAGTCCAAATTTGTCATTTGAGTCACACCTCCGGCGCCCTGCCGGCGCCGAGATATTCCGCATAGACCACGAAACGCAGGGGCCCGCCGGCGGCCAGCGCATTGAACGGGTAACAGGTTACCAGCAACAGGCCGGGGCCCGCGAAAACCGGCATCAGCTCCCGCCGACTGTCCACCACCCGGGTTTCAGTAACCCGGTAGCGGTGCCAGCGTCCGTGCCGGCCCTGCAGGGACACCCCGGTGCCGGCCCGCAGCGACTGCAGGGACCGGAAATGGGTATCCCGGTGCGCCGCTATGACCGTGGTGCGCCCGGGATCGCCCGGCTCCCCGGAGCCCTCCACCAGCCCGGGACCGAAAGCCAGTGCCTGGCCGCTGCTTCCCGCCATTACCGGCAGGGCACGCGCCTCGCCCAGGCGCAGGCGCGCCACCGGCCAGGTATCCGCCCAGGGCCAGGGCCGGACGGGCTCACCCTGCCGCAGCTGCTCCTCCCAGGCATCGTCGATCAGGTGGTGGGCCAGCCGGGCCTTGGCCAGCAGCCAGGCGGCGTCTCCCAGCTGCCAGGCACCGGCAAGCAGTAACGACATCACCAGCAGGGCCCGCAGCATCAGCCGGCCCTCACCAACTGCCGCTCCAGTGACAGGCGCGCGCGCCGCGGGTCGGGCAGGCGCCGGCGCAACCAGCGCCGCAACCACCGGCCAGTCGCGGCGCGCGAACGCCGCCAGGTACTGCGCCGCGGCCGGCCCCCCCATCCCAGGCCTGCGCCCAGGCCGAGCAGACCCAGTGCCGCCAGCAGCTGGGCATAGACCCCGGTAGCCGTGGGTGGATAGCTCTGGCGCTGCAGCACCTGCCCGCGCGCCACGGCATTGGGCACCGGGCTCTCGGCCAGCTCCTCACCTTCCGGGCGCACGGGCGCCTCCTCGACCGCGACGAAACTGGTGTAAGGACTGACCAACTGGAACGCCAGCGCCAGTTCGAGGATTTCACTGCGCAGTGCCTTCCCTGCAGCGCTGCTTTTCCCCACGGCGCGCTGTCGGTCCCGCAGCGCCTCGATCCGGCTGCGCGCCCAGAGGCTGCCCAGCCCTTCCGCATCCCTGCCGGGGGTAAGCGCCAACTCACGATGGAACTGCCGGCCCGCGAGGCGGCCGCTCACCATCAGCTTGCCCCGCAGGGCCGATCCCCGCACCCGGGCCACCAGCCGCAGCGGCTCGCCCCGGTACAGGTCGGGCATCTTCTTGGGATAGGCATCCACGTGCAGGCCTTGCGGCCAGGTAACCTGCAGGTCGGTAACCAGCGGATTCTCCAACTTGGCGAACAGCGACTGCATCCGTGCGCTGACCTCACCGATATCCCCGATGGTGATCGACGCCCCCCGGCCAATCTGCGCCGCCTTGCGCATGAAATAACTGTTGGGGGCCGAGCCGATACCGACGGTAAACAGGCGGGCATCCCCCAGCGATTGGCGCACCAGCTCGACCAGGGCAGCCTCATTGCCCACCGCGCCGTCGGTAATAAAAACCACCTGCCGCACGAGGGTCTCGTCCCCGGGCAGCTGCTGGCCGAACGCCTTGCGCAGGGCCGGCGCCATTTCCGTGCCGCCACGTGCCTGCAATGCTTCCACCTGTGACCGCGCCAGGCGCAGGTTATCGGTAGTGGCAGCTACCGGCCGGGGGAACACCGGGCGGGTGATGCTGTTGAATTCGATGATATTGAAGCGGTCCCCGGGCTGCAGGCGGGACAGCGCCAGCAACAGGCTATCGCGCGCCTGGCGAATGGAAGAGCCACCCATGGAGCCGGAAGTATCGATTACGTAAACCACTTCCCGGGGCAGCCGACGGGTTTTACCGGACAGGTCCGGCGGCAACAACAGCAATTGCAGGTAAGTGCCCGCACGGTCCGCACCGCCCTCGCCGACCGCACCTTCCTCCGGCGCGCCGGCGTCATCCGCGACCACACTGGTAAAAAGTGCGGCCCGGGGCAGGGCCGACTGGCGCGGGCGCCAGCGCAACACGAAATCCCGGTCCATCACCGCATCCCCGCCGCGCAGCGATACGGAATAGGCGCCACCGCCAACCTGCTTAAAATCGATATCGTGGTAGGGGCTGTGGATATCCGCCAGGGGCAGGCCAGCCTCCAGATCCATCTCGATGGCGATTCGATGACTGCCGCTGTCCGTCAGTACTGCCGCCGGCTGCATAAATGGGCTGATCTTGTGCGCATCCGGCACCTGGTCGGTGGGCAGCGCCCAGCCATTGCCATCCAGCTGCAACTCCTTCACTGCCTCGTCCGGGGCATCGGCCCGGCCCGGAATATAACGCGGCGTCAGGGTCGTGGGCAGCCGCAGGCTGAAGCTGCCACTGTCGAAACCCACCGGCATCAGGAACCGCACGCTCACACGGACTTTTTCCCCGGGAGCAATATTGGCCACCCGGTTGGTAAACAGGTTCGGGCGCTGCTGCTCCAGCAGCGCCGCCCGCTTTCCCGCCGCCCGGGCCTCCCGGTAGATTCGCTCCGCCTGCTGGCGCTCCCTGACCCTGCCCACAATCCGGCGCTCGCCCACACGGATTTCCAGTCCGTTGACAGCTGCCTGCGGTGGCAGCGGGAAAACATAAACCGCCTCCTGCCAACGGCCTGTGGCGTTCTCGAACATCTGTTCCAGCTCCACCTCCGCCAGCAGGCCGCGCACCCGCAACTCTGCGCGGCTGTTCAGGTGCAGTGCGGGCTGGTATCTACCCTGCCCGGTGGCCTTGAACAGCAGGTCGCCACTGCCGGCCTGCTCCAGGGACACCTCCCGGGTGACTGTGTCCCCGGGCACATTCGCCCGACTCCCGGCTGCGCCCACCACCACCGCCAGGGCGGTAACCAGTAACAGCAGCCAGCGGCCACGCCGGTCACTGCGGTAGCGGCGCCGGTAATACTCCTCTGTGGGCAACACCACCAGTTCGCGCGGTATCCGCTGTCCGGAAAAAATTGTCCTGTCCACGGCCATCCCTCCATTTCATTTTCTCTATGGAGGTCATTACAACGGGGCAACCGGGCAATCAGGGGGCCGCCATATGGCGGAGAGGGGGAGAATTATGGCGAATTGTGGCAGGCGGCAAGTTACGTGATTCCCGCCATAAAAAAACCGGCGCAAGCGCCGGTTTTTTACTGCCAGGATCCTTTCGGCTCAGTCGACCAGGCCGTACTGGTCGCGGAGGATATCGATCAGCTCCGCCCGCGGATTGTCGGACAGCTCCAGCTTCTTGCCGATGATTTTCTCGGCAATTCCCACGTAGGTGGCAGACACATCCATCAGCATGGACTCCGGCAGCTCGTTGTCACGAGCCAGCGCCTGGCGCTCGTCCATGCGCTCCTTGTTCAGCAGGATATCCGGGTCCGGGAAGTAATCCAGCAGGGCCTGGCGGAAGCCCTCCTTGGAGTTCTCGACGATCTTGCCCTGGCGATACTGCTCACCGTCCCAGATGCGCGAGGAATCGGGCGTGCCCACCTCGTCCATGTAGATCAGTTTTTCCTTGCCGTCGGCATCGGTCACGTAACCGAACTCGAACTTGGTGTCGACAAAGATCTGGTCGAGCTTGGCCAGCTCGGCAGAGATCATGTCAAAGCCTTCTTTCAGCAGTTTCTCGTAGAGGTCGATATCCTCTTCGCTGCGGAAATTGAATGCCTCGACATTGTCCTCGATATTCTTGCGGGTGATGTTCACATCGTCCGCTTCCGGTACCCCCGGAATGCCCTTGAGCACGCCCTTGGTGGACGGGGTGATCAACAGCTCCGGCAGTTTCTGGTCCTTCTGCAGGCCATCCGGAATTTCGATACCACAGAACTCACGCTCGCCCTTGGCGTAGGCACGCCACATGGAACCGGTGATGTACTGCCGGGCGATGGCCTCGATCATGACCGGGCGCGCCTTTTGCACGATCCACACCAGCGGATGCGGGATATCCAGGATATGGCTGTCTGCCAGGCCGTTCTCGCGGAACAACCGGAACCAGTGGTTGGAAATCGCGTTCAGCGCCGCACCCTTGCCCGGCACACCGCGCATGCCACCCTCTCCTTTCCAGATGCAGTCGAAGGCGGAGATACGGTCGGAGATCACCATGACCGCCAGCGGAGCATCCGGGGCTACCGGGTAGCCTTTCTCCTCGATCAGGCGGCGGCTGTCCTCTTCAGTCAGCCAGTAAACCGAGCGGACCTTGCCGCTGTGGATGGGTTTGTCGGTGCGGATCGGCAGATCATCATTGACCGCCAGTACTTTATCAGCAAGGCTCATGGATCTTTCCTATTACCTGTGCGGGTGGGCAAAAATAAAGCGCGGGATTCTAACAAAAGTCCGCGCCGCGCACAGCTCCCCTGTGCGCGGGACCTTCTTCCTGATTTGAATGATAGAGAGCGAACCGGCCCGTAACTCCCTGCTAAACATAGGGTTAATTCGTGGTGTCGGCAGTCTCTTCCTCTTCAGCCTCTTCCCTCGCCTGCCACTCGGCCTGGTGTTCCGAAGTGGGCCAGGCATTCATAATCGCCTTGGCCAGGGTCGCGAGCGGGATGGCAAAGAAAACACCCCAGAAACCCCAGATACCACCGAATACCAGCACCGCCATGATAATGGCCACCGGGTGCAGGTTGACCGCCTCGGAAAAAAGCAGGGGCACCAGCACGTTGCCATCCAGTAACTGGATAATGCCGTAAGCCAGCATGAGGTAGAGGAACTCGCTACTGAGCCCCCACTGGAACAGGCCGATCGCCGCCACCGGGATGGTGACCACTGCGGCACCGATGTATGGGATCAGTACACTCAGGCCCACGGCCACTGCCAGCAACAGCGCATAGTTGACCCCCAGGATCAGGAAGGCGATATAGCTGACCACGGCAACAATACCGATCTCGATCACCTTGCCGCGGACATAGTTGGCCACCTGCTCATTCATCTCGTACCAGATCTGGCGCAACATCGGCCGGCGACTGGGCAGGAATGAGGCGCACCAGTTGACCAGCCGATCGGAGTCCTTGAGGAAAAAGAACACCAGGATCGGCACCACCACCGCGTAGATCAGGATACCGGCAAGAATCGGCAGGTTGGCGATGGAGAAGGTCAGCAGGGTCTGGCCAAGGGTGCCCAGCTCACTGCCAAGCGTATTGAAGACCTCCTGGATCTGCGCTGCAGATACCAGGGTGGGAAAACGCTCCGGCAACAGCAGCAATAGCTGCTGTCCCTGCTCCACCATATTGGGCAGCTCGGCAAACAGGCGCACCAGCTGGCGCCAGATAATCGGCAGGACGATAAACCCCAGCGCCGCGATGATTCCCACCAGCACCGTACAGGCGGTAGTCACCGCCGCCCAGTGGGGTGCGCCCCACGACTTGAGACGCTGCACCATGCCCTGCATCAGGAAAGCGATGATCAGCGCCGCCAGCACCGGTGCCAGCACCTGGCCCAGGGTCGCCAGCAGGACCAGGGCGCCCAGGAGCAGCAAAACCAGCAGGACCACTTCCTCCTGGCTGAAATAGCGGTTTACCCAATTGCGTACGATGGTCAGCATAGAATCTCTTCAGTCAGCGTTCGGCTCCCCGTGGCCCAGCGCACCGGCCCGCAGCCAGTAATGGAACTCCCCATGCCCGCGCTCGGCTTTCAGGAGAGGGCGACCGCTCAGCTCGGCAAAACTGTGGAAATCGCGCCAGGAGCCGGGATCTGTCGCCAGCACGCACAACAGCGTGCCCGCCGGCTGCTCCCGCAGGGCCCGGCGCATGGCCAGCAAGGGCTGCGGACACGGCAGACCGCGGGCATCCACGGTCACTGCCGGCTCGCCCTGCAGGGCATTGTCCCGCGCGCGGTCTGTGCTCATCTGCTCTCTGGCCACCAATTTCAGCGGGGCGCAGTATAACGCGGTTTAGCTGCCGAAATCCGTGCGCGATCACCCCCGCCGGACGCTGGACCCTGCAGTCTGTGAATAACCCATCGGTCATTTATAGTGGAAACGAGAACCATTCGTCGTCTGACTGGTCAAAACCTCGACAGTTCAACCAAGTTACGTATAGAGTTGGACCAGTATGAGGCGCAATCAAGCGGGCAGTATTCATCCATGACCGAGTTCTCCCTCCCCCAGTATCGATCCCGACCGCCATGCCAACACCGGGCCAGGCCGCGCTCGCTGTGGCAGCGCCTGTGCGCCCTGGCGGCACCGCTGGGCCTGGGTCTCGTGCTGGGTAGCGCGCCGCTGGCCGCCACCGCACAGGACGACCAGATCCGCCTGCCCCAGCTGGGCGATGCCAGCAGCGGGGTGGTATCACGGGGGCGGGAGAAGGAGCTCGGGCAAATGTGGCTGCGCATGTTCCGCAGTCAGGTCCGCACCTCCAATGACGCACTCCTGCAGCAGTATGTGGAAAATACGCTGCAGGGCCTGGCAGAGCATGCCCCCCTGGAAGACAAGTCGCTGGACGTGGTAGTAGTCAGAAACGAGACCATGAATGCCTTTGCAGTTCCGGGCGGCGTGGTCGGCGTGCATACCGGCCTGTTCCTGTTCGCAGAAAACGAAGACCAGTTCGCCTCGGTGCTGGCGCACGAGCTTGCCCACCTGAGCCAGCGCCACTATGCCCGTACACTCGAGGCCAAGCGCAACAGTACGCTGCCCACCCTCGCCGGAATGCTGGGCGCGCTGGTACTCGCAGCCACCGCCGGTGGCGATGCCGGCCTGGCTGCCATGACCGCCACCCAGGCGGCCGCACTGGACAGCCAGCTGCGCTTCTCACGCCAGAATGAACAGGAAGCGGACCGTGTGGGCATCGAGACCCTGGCCAAGGCGGGTATGGACCCCGAAGCGGCCGGGGAAATGTTCGAGCAGATGCTCAAGGCCACCCGTTACTACCGCCGCCCACCCGAATTCCTGCTCACCCACCCGGTCACGGAAAAGCGGATCGCCGACGCCAAGTTGCGCGCCAGTCGCATGCCGGATGTGCGCAGCGGTGACAGCCGCGAATACCACCTGATGCGCGCCCGCATCCGCGTGGCCGCCGAGCCCACACCGCAACAGGCGGTGAAGCGCTTCCAGGCGGAACTGCGCGGTATCAACGACAACGAGGACGCCGCACGCTACGGCCTGGCACTGGCCCAGACTGCCGCAGGCAAGCCGGACAACGCCCTCGAGACCCTGCAACCGCTGCTGGACCGGGAGCCGGACAAGGCGGCGTTCGTTCTCGCCCGGGCCGATATCGATATGGCCCGCCAGGCCTACGATAGTGCCACCCGCCGACTGGAGAGCGCCCTGCGGCGCAACCCCGGTGACCACGCCCTGACCATGGGCCTGGCCAACGCACACTTCAAGGCCGGCAACTACCTGGCGGCCGAGCGGATCCTCGAGAAGCACAGCCGCACCCGCAAGAAGGACCCGTCAGTCTGGTACCTGCTGGCGGAAACCCACGGCCTTGCCGGGGATATCGTCGGCGTGCACGAGGCGCGCGCCGAGTACTACATCCTCAATGGCGTTTTCGACAAGGCACTGCAGCACCTCCGCCACGGCATGCGCCTGGCCAAGAACAACTACCAGACCCACGCGATCCTGGAGCAGCGCTTCAAGGATGTGGTGGGCATGCAGCAGAAAGCCAAGGAACTCTAGGGCCCGCCTCTCTCCGCTGCTTCGGCAGGGCGCGCGGCGCAGATAGACCTTCCGGGCGCACACAAGGTGCGCCCCTGTCAGACTTGTTTTATCGCCCCACCCGGCCCCAGATCCCGTAGGGGCGCACCTTGTGTGCGCCCCGCATTGTATCCGCGCATCTTCATCCCCTGCGCTGATGTGGCACAGGCAGGCACCTATCGGAGTCCATCGATTACAGGGGGCACAGGCCGGGGCCAGATAAGGCACGGGATTGCCCCGTGCCAGGAGACGGGCTCAGTCGAGGGGTTTGCGGAAATCCAGCATGCGCTGCAGGGGTTTCATCGCGCGCTTGCCCAGCTCGGGATCCACCAGGATCTCGTTATCGCCACGCTCCAGCACCCCGCACAGGTTTTCCAGCGAATTCATCGCCATCCACGGGCAATTGGCGCAGCTGCGGCAGGTGGCGCCAGCACCCGCAGTGGGAGCCACGATCAGCTCCTTGCCCGGGCACTCTTTCTGCATCTTGTAGAAAATGCCCTGGTCGGTGGCGACGATAAAACGCTTCTCGGGGCGGGTCCTGGCCGCGTTGATGATCTGTGAGGTGGAGCCCACCACATCTGCCAGCTCCACCACTGCCGCGGGTGATTCCGGGTGCACCAGCACTACCGCGTCGGGGTACAGTGCTTTCAGGTCGGCCACACCCTTGGCCTTGAACTCCTCGTGCACGATACAGGAGCCATTCCACAACAGGACATCGGCACCGGTCTCGCGCTGGACGTAACTGCCCAGGTGCTTGTCCGGGGCCCACAGGATCTTCTCGCCCTGCTCGTCCAGGTGCTCGACCACATCCAGGGCGATACTGGAAGTCACCACCCAGTCCGCGCGGGCCTTCACGGCAGCGGAGGTATTGGCATAGACCACCACGGTCCGGTCGGGGTGGGCATCACAGAATGCGGAGAATTCTTCTGGCGGGCAGCCCAGGTCGAGCGAGCAGGTGGCCTCCAGGGTCGGCATCAGCACCCGCTTGTTGGGCGTGAGGATCTTGGCCGTTTCCCCCATGAACTTTACCCCGGCGACGATCAGCGTATCCGCCTGGTGCTCGGCGCCGAACCGGGCCATTTCCAGTGAATCGGAGACACAGCCACCGGTCTCTTCCGCCAGGGCCTGGATCAGCGGATCAGTGTAGTAATGCGCCACCAGCACGGCATTCTGCTCCTTCAGCAGGCGCTTGATGCGCTCGCGCCACAACTCCAGCTCCTCCTCGCTGTACTGGTGCACAGCCGGTTCGGCCAGGTGCGCCTGCACCACGGAACGGGAATCGATAGTCTGGGTGGAGAGGGGTTTCTGACTCATAGACACCTTCGAGCGGCGATAAACCGCGCATTATAGCGGTCCGCGACCGGGCCTTCCGACCGCGCAAGTCCATTTTAACGTATCCTGCGCCGCGTCCAGCCCGGCCGGGGCAAGGGGGGGCAGATACACAAAGGGCCGCCGTGCGGCAGCCCCCTGTCAAGATGGTGGGTCGTGCTGGATTAACCGTTGCGGCCTCAAAGGCCTTAACGGCCCGCCTTGCGGGCTTCGTCGCTGCGCTCCTCGTTGCTGGCGCCCCTTCGCGCGCGCCAGTCGAACCGGAGTTCTCATCCAGCAGAACCAACAACGCGGCACCCCGTCGGGGTGCCGCTTTTGTATGGTGGGTCGTGCTGGATTCGAACCAGCGACCAATTGGTTAAAAGCCAACTGCTCTACCAACTGAGCTAACGACCCCGAAAGTGGTGCGTATCTTACTGATCTGTTGCAAAAAAACAAATCTTTATCGCCGCGCCGGCTGCCGTGGATGGCGTGCTCGAAGGGCAATAAAAAAGGGCCGCCTGTCGGCGGCCCTTCGCAATATGGTGGGTCGTGCTGGATTCGAACCAGCGACCAATTGGTTAAAAGCCAACTGCTCTACCAACTGAGCTAACGACCCTTAATTTCCCTTACCGAGCGATGCCTCGATGTGAGGAGCTGCGTATCTTACTGATCTATTTCCGAAACACAAGACCCGACAGAAAAAAATTGTAGGGAATTGAACAGCTTACGCACTCCACGCCACCAGTGGGGATCAGCGCTCAGTGGCTCGCGTAGACTGTCGGGTCGTCCAGACCCGCCTCCGCAAACCCGGCGGCCCGCAGGCGACAGCTGTCACACTTGCCACAGGCACCGCCATCAGGCTGCGCCTGGTAGCAGGATACAGTCAAACTGTAGTCAACCCCCAGCCCGGTTCCGACCCGGACGATATCTGCCTTGGTCATTTGCATCAGGGGCGCGTGGATGTGCAGCCTGTGACCCTCGACACCGGCCCGGGTCGCCAGGTTGGCCATTTTCTCGAAGGCCTCGATATATTCAGGCCGGCAATCGGGATAGCCCGAGTAATCCACCGCATTGACGCCGACAAAGATATCCTGCGCCCCCAGGACCTCCGCCCAGCCCAGGGCGATCGACAGGAACACGGTATTACGGGCCGGCACATAGGTCACGGGAATACCGCCGGTCTCTTCCTCCGGCACATCGATCCCCTCATCGGTCAGCGCGGAACCACCGATCGTCCTCAGGTCCAGGGCCACCACCTTGTGTTCACGGGCACCCAGGTCGGCGGCCACACGCTGCGCCGCCTGCAGCTCGGCCTGGTGGCGCTGGCCATAGTCAAAGCCCAGCGCATAACATTCGTAGCCCTCTTCGCGGGCCATGGCCAGCACTGTGGCAGAATCCAGGCCGCCGGATAGCAAGACCACCGCTTTCTTTGCTGTCATCTCTTCCTCTCTTCCACGCGGGAGTCCCGGCACACTGGCCCCCGCCTACAACTCAGACGCCCGGGATATCGCCCCACAGGATCTTGTGCAGCTGTACCTGCATGCGCACCGGCAGGCCGTCCTCCAGGATCCATTCCGCCAACTGCCGCGCCGGCAACTGCTCGTAGCTCGGGGAGAAAAGCACTTCTCCCACCCGCTCCGGCAAACGGTACTGGTCCAGGGTAAATTTTGCCCAGTCGTAATCCGTCCGGTCACAGATGACAAACTTGACCTGGTCATTGCCGGTGAGGACATCGATATTGGCCATGCGGTTTCGATGCTGCTCTCCGGAAGCGGGTGTCTTGAGGTCCACCACCCGCGACACCCGCGAGTCCACGTCCTCTACCGGCATCGCACCGCTGGTTTCCAGCGAGACCCGGTAGCCGGCATCACACAGTGCAGTCAGCAGGGGCAGGCAGTTGGGCTGCGCCAGGGGTTCACCACCGGTGACACACACATGCCGCGCCGGATGGTCCTGAACCCGCTGCAGGATCTCTGCCAGGCTCATGCGCTCACCGCCATAAAAGGCGTATTCCGAATCACAGTAGGTACAGCGCAGCGGACAGCCGGTTAACCGCACGAATACGGTCGGCAACCCCGCGTCACGGGCCTCGCCCTGCAGGGAGTAAAAGATCTCACTGATCCGCAGTGACTCGTTGGAAAGATCAGTCATACACTCTCGTCTTTCGACCAGCCGGCCACCCGCGGGCTGCCAGCAACCGGCAGGCTGTCATTTACCCACCCCTGAAATAAGAAACGCCCGGGCGGCGAACCGTCCGGGCGCGGAATCATAGAACTTTTGTGGTCAAAAAACCAGCGACCACAACCCCCGGGCCCGGCCTTGCAGGCGGCCCGGAAGAGCTATCAGAGATTTTCTTGCAGGTACTTCTTCGCCAGCTTGGCAGCACGGGCATCGCTGGCAGCAACCTGCTCAAGCAACTCCCTGGCCTGCTGGTCATCACCCAACTGGTGGTACACCGTACCCAGCTTGTAACGGCCATCCCATACCTTGTTGGACTCGGGGTAGCCATCCAGCAGCGCGGTAAACCATTCCCGCGCCTTCTCCAGGTTACCCTGGACCAACGCGATTTCACCCAGCCAGTAGTTGGCATTGGGGGCGTACTTGCCGTTGGGGTAATCCTCCAGCAGCTTCTCGAATTCGACACTGGCGGCGTCGAACTTACCCTCACGGGCGAGACCGAAACTGGACTGGTAGCGCTCCCGCTCATCGTCACTGGCGGCCGGACTACCGGTATCCGCCGGGCGGCTGGCATCACCACCGGACTTAGCGTCATCGCCTGCTGCCGGAGGCTGCTCCGCCGGCGCGGCGCCAGACAGGCGTGCAATGCGCCGATCCAGGTCCATATAGTCCTCGGTGCGCTGCTGCTTGAGACGCTTTACCTCGTGGCGCAACTCCTCCACAGCGCCGCGCAGCTCGGAGACTTCCTGCTGCAATACCTGCATCTGGTAGTAGGCATCGGCCTGCGGATTACCCTGGGCGCGGGGACGAGCGGAAACCGGCGCGCGCGCGGTACGCGCGTCTGCGTAGGTGGAATCCTGCTCATAGGCGGGCGCCGCGTTGCCGCTGTCATTACCCAGCTCGACAATCGGCGCCTGCGAAAATACGGGCGAAGCCGCAACCATAGTGGCTGCGGCTAGCGCGACTCTCCCAAGCAAAGGCTTGGGAGAAAATCGAATCGATAAGTTCATCGCTACAGGCAATTACTTAACGATTACAACGCGACGGTTCATGGCACGGGCGCTCTCGCTGGAGCCAGCCTGAGCCGGACGCTCTTCACCGTAGCTGATCACTTCCAGGCTGGCAGCGTCTACGCCCTGCAGCACCAGGAAGTCACGAACGGCGTTGGCACGACGCTCACCCAGTGCCAGGTTGTACTCGCGGGTACCCAGCTCGTCGGCGTGGCCTTCCAGGCGTACTGCCTGGGCGCTGCCACGCAGGCGGTCCGCGTGGGCAATCAGCAGCTCGCGGGTCTCCGGCTTCAGCAGGGACTCGTCAAAGTCGAAGTAGACAACGTTGTCCAGGGGCACGGCAGTTTCCGGCTCCGGCGCGGTGTCGACAACCGGCTCGGTGGGCTGTTCTACCATCTGCTGCTGGGCAGTGTCGTCGGTGTCGGTGCTGGAACAACCAGCCATGACAGCCAGTACACACGCCAGGCCAAGACCAGTTTTTACTGATTTAAACATAAGCAACTCCGCTTTTAAGTGTTATCGAGAAATCCACAAGGTTCAGATTTTGTCTATTTTTTACAACTGCGACCGATACGCCAGTCACAAACAGCGTATCGGGCAGGTCCCAATCAGTCGAAATAGGGCGACCAGGCCGGTTCACGTACATCCCCGCTACGAGAGGGCAGCCTGTACTTCACCCCGGCATCCAGCGAAACCGCAGCCAGAATACCTTTGTCCCCACGCTTGGTGGCGTACATCAGCATGGCACCATTGGGCGCGATGCTGGGGGACTCGTCCAGACGCGTTTCCGTGAGGACCCGCATCCTGCCGGAGACGATATCCATCGTGGCAATAGTGAACACCCCCCTGCTCCGATGGACCATCACCAGCGTTTTACCGTCGGGAGAGACCCGCGGCCTCGCGTTGTAGTCGCCATCGAAGGTTAAGCGGTCTACTTGACCGGTGGCAAGAGTCAATTGGTAAATTTGTGGCTTACCTCCCCTATCAGAGGTGAAAACCAGCGATTTACCGTCCGGCATCCAGTTCGGCTCGGTGTCAATGGAGAAGTGCCGGGTCATGCGGGTGAACTTGCCACTGCGCAGATCCAGTACGTATATCTCCGGGTTGCCGTCCTTGGATAGCACCATTGCCAGCTTGCTCCCGTCCGGCGACCAGGTGGGCGAGCTGTTGATCCCCTTGAAGTTGGTCAACTGCTGGCGCGCACCGGTACGCAGGTTCTCACGGAAAATCGCCGGCCGCCCGGTTTCGAACGATACATAGGCCACTTCCTGGCCATCCGGTGACCACATCGGCGACATCACCGGCTCACTGAAGCGACGAATCACTTTCGGGCGCGCGCCGTCGATATCCGACCTGACCAGCGAATAGCTGGGCCGGCCACCGCGCCGTTCCTCCTGCACGTAGATCATCTCTGTAGAGAAGGCGCCCCGGATACCGGTGATCGCCTCATAGATCTCGTCTGCCGCGCGATGGGCAATATCCCGCAGCTGGCGACTGCCGCCGCTGACCTGCTTGGTGAACATAGTCTGTTGGCCGAAGATGTTCACCAGGTCGAAGGTCAGCAGGTAGCCGCTTGCCTGGGGCTCTATACGACCGGTAACGACGTATTCAGTTCCCAGGATTCGCCAATCCCTGAAAATAACTTCGTCCGGGGCCTTGGGGAAAGACAGCATGTCTTCCTTGGGGACCGGGGCGAACAGGCCGCTGCGGCGCAGGTCGGCTGAAATGATGTCGGAAACATCCTCCGACAGCACCCCGGTACCGGAGAAACTGAAGGGAGCCACGGCGATGGGTGTGGGATCGTCGATGCCGCTGGTGATATCCACCACCAGCTGTGCCCTGGCGCTCAGGCTGAGCGAGGCGACGACGAGTACGGCGACGAGCTTGAATAGGTTCTTTATCATTGGCGCAGATCTTCGACTCGGAAATTCAACAGGGTTGTTCGTACCTCGCGCTCAAAGACCGTCGGCTCCTCCCGGGCCAGCTCTGCCACTTCCGGGAAAGTCTCGACCCGGCGAATGGCGGTGAGCACTGAGCGGTCCAGCGCGGCATTACCACTACCTTCTACAATGTTCGCCGCGACGACGCGGCCGGTGGGGACAAAGTTGATCTTGACCACCGTCAGCATGCCGTTGCGGGCACTGGGCGGACGACTCCAGACGGACTCGATCCGCTGCTGGATCGCCTGCGCCACGGACATCACCGCCTGGGCGTCCTCGCGCGCGTCCAGTAACTCCTCTTCTTCTTCGAGCGCCTCCTCGAACGCGCTCTTGCGCTCCTGCTCGAGCCGCTCCTTGCGCTCACGCTCCTTGCGCTCTTTTTCCTTGCGGGCCTTTTCCTCAGCGGCCTTGCGCTTCTTCTCGGCCTCGGCCTTGCGTTTTTTCTCGGCCTCCTGCTTCTTCTTGCGCTCCAGGGCGGCCCGGCGCTCGCGCTCGGCCTCCGCCTCGCGCTGGCGCTGCAGCTCCTGCTGGCGGCGCTTTTCGCGCATATCCACCTTGGGCGGGGCCTTCTTCTGCTTGACCGTCGCCTCTACGGTAACCAGTTTGGCCTGCACGAACTTGGGCATCTGCCGCTTCTGGGGCTCGTTCGAGGCCTCCCAGCCCAGCGTCAGCACGGCAATCAGCAGGCCGTGGAACGCCAGGCTGGCGACCACCGGCAAGATATAGGAGCTGGCGTTATTCATAATGCTCGCTCACGCCACCCCTACTCTGCCGGAGGCTCGGTAACCAGGCCCACGCTCGGCGCACCGGCGGCCTGCAGCTGGGTCATGGCGCCGACAATCAGGCCATACTTGGCATCGGTATCTCCCCAGACCAGTACCGGCGTCTTGGGCTTTTGACGCAAAACCTTGCCGACAGTTTCCCGGATCTCGTCCATCGGCTTGGCAACTTTCTCGTCGTCGCCCAGGTTGAGGTAATAGGTACCATCGGCGCGCACGGAAACAATCAGGGGCTCATCATCGGTATCGTCGATCGGCGCCGAGGGCGCGTCCGGCAGGTCAACCTTGACGCCCTGCATCAGCAGTGGCGCCGTGACCATAAAGACGATCAGCAGCACCAGCATCACGTCGATATAGGGTACGACGTTGATTTCAGACACCAGTTTGCGCTTGCCGCCCTTGCGAAAAACACTCATGACAATCGTCCGGTCGCGTTAGCTGGAGTGCACTTTGCGGTGCAGGATCGAGGAGAACTCTTCGGCGAAAGTCTCATAGCTGGACAGCAGCCATTCCGCCTTGGCAGAGTAGCGGTTGTAGGCCATCACCGCGGGGATGGCGGCAAACAGCCCCATGGCGGTGGCCACCAGCGCCTCACTGATACCCGGCGCCACCGTGGCGATGGTGGCCTGGTGCATGGTGGCCAGGCCGCGGAAAGAGTTCATGATGCCCCACACGGTACCGAACAGGCCGATATAGGGGCTTACGGAACCCACCGATGCCAGGAATGGCAGGTTCATCTCCACTTTCTCCTGCTCACGGGACATGGCCACGCGCATGGCCCGCTCGGTGCCCTCCATGACGGCCTCGGGGCTGCTGCGGCCCTGCTGACGCAGGCGGGTGAATTCGGTGAAACCGGCACGGAACAGGGACTCGACGCCGTCGACCTTGCCCTTCTCGGCACGCACATTGCCCTCGCGGAACAGCTGGTTCAGGTCGGCCCCGGACCAGAAGCGGCGCTCGAAGTTGGTCAGCCCTTTCTTGGCGCGGGTCAGGTAGAGGCCGCGCTGGATGATCATCACCCAGGAAATCACCGAGGCCAGCAGCAGTAGCAACATCACCAACTGCACCAGCAGACTGGCGTTCTGTATCAGCCCCCACAGGGAAAGTTGTTCACCGGCGTTCATGTCTTAGTTCACTGCCTTCAATGCTTTATAGATAGATTCGGGAAGCGCGCAGGGTCTGCGGCTGTCATCTGCGACACAGGCGACTTTGACCACGCCCTCGCAGATAATTTCATCGTCGCGCCAGATTTTTTGTTCAAATGTCACTGCCGCGCGCCCAAGTTTGCCAATCGCCGCCGTTGCCCGCAATGCATCGTCCAGCCGCGCCGAGCGCCGGTACTGGATTTCCGCCGAATGCACCACCAGCAGGAGCCCCTGCTGCGGCATGGCGGGCTTATCATAACCGAGCGAACGCACGAATTCTGTGCGCGCGCGCTCCATATACTTCAGATAATTGACGTAATACACGATTCCACCCGCGTCGGTGTCCTCGATATAGACACGCAGGGGGATGCTGAAAACTTCTGCCACGTGGGTCCTTATTATCTCTGCTGGCGGCCCGCGGCCGCCGGTCAGCCCATCCGGTCCGGTTTGGGTATGCCGAAATGCTCGTAGGCCAGGGCCGTGACCATCCGGCCGCGCGGGGTGCGGGTTAGGTACCCCTGCTGGATCAGGTACGGCTCCAGCACATCCTCGATGGTATCACGCTCCTCGCTGACAGCCGCGGCGAGACTGTCGACACCCACCGGGCCACCGTCGAACTTCTCCATCATGGTGAGCAGCACGCGCCGGTCCAGCTGGTCAAAACCGCGCACATCCACGTTGAGCATATTCAGCGCCCGGTCGGCAATATCCGCATCCACCACACCATCGCCCTTCACCTCGGCAAAATCCCGCACCCGCCGCAGCAGGCGATTGGCAATCCTCGGGGTGCCGCGGGCGCGCCGCGCCACCTCTAGCGCCCCGCCCTCGTCCATCTCCACGCCCATCAGGCGGGCGGAGCGGCTGACAATGCGGGTGAGGTCCTCGACGCTGTAGAACTCCAGCCGCTGCACAATGCCGAAACGGTCGCGCAGCGGCGAGGTCAGCAGGCCCGCACGGGTGGTCGCGCCGACCAGGGTAAATGGAGGCAGGTCCAGCTTGATGGAGCGCGCGGCCGGCCCCTCACCGATCATGATATCGAGCTGGTAGTCCTCCATAGCCGGGTATAGCACCTCCTCCACGTGCGGGCTGAGGCGGTGGATTTCATCGATAAAGAGGACGTCACCCGGCTCCAGATTGGTCATCAGTGCTGCCAGGTCGCCGGCCTTCTCCAGCACCGGTCCCGAGGTGGTCTTGATGGCGACACCCATTTCCGTGGCGATGATATTGGCCAGCGTGGTCTTGCCCAGCCCCGGCGGGCCGAACACCAGCGTGTGGTCCAGGGCATCGCCGCGCAGGCGGGCAGCCTGGATAAAGATCTCCATCTGCTCGCGCACCACCGGCTGGCCCACATAATCGGCGAGACTCTTGGGCCGCACGGCGCGATCGTGCTGATCTTCCTGGCCGGAGGGGCCAATGGGCTCGGGCGCAATCAGTCGGTCAGCTTCGATCATGGCTTCCTCCGCCAGCATAATCACAACCGCAAGGGCGAACCTCGTGTTCGCCCAATTCCGGACGGGCGGCCACGATGCCCGCCCCTACGACACCATTAGCTGGCCAGACACCGTTCATGCCGGCACCATGCTCTTGAGTGCCAGACGAATCAGGGTGGCACTGTCTGCATCGGGCTGCTCCTTCGTCGCCCGCGCCACCATCTTCGTGGCCTCGGTGGGCTTGTAACCCAGTGCCGCCAGGGCGCTTTCCGCCTCCCCGGCATGGTCGACTTTCGGCTCCGCCGCAGTGGCCATCAGCGGGATATCGTTGCTGTCACCGAACTGCGGCGCGAGTTTGTCGCGCAGCTCGATGATCAGGCGCTCGGCGGTTTTCTTGCCCACCCCGGGCACCTTCACCAGCGCCGCCACGTTATCCTCCGACACGCAGCGCGACAGCGCAGCGCCGTCGAGGCCGGACAGGATCGCCAGCGCCATCTTGGGGCCGACGCCATTGACCTTGATCAGGGTACGGAACAGTGCGCGGTCCGCCTCACGGATAAAGCCGTACAGCTGCTGCGCAGTCTCGGACACCGCCAGGTGGGTATGCAGCACCACCGGCTGCCCTGCCGGCGGCAGTTCAAAAATGGTGGTCATCGGGGCCAGCACTTCATAGCCCACCCCCTGCACATCCACCAGCAGGTGCGGCGGCTGTACTGCGGCGAGGCTGCCGCTCAGTCTTCCGATCATCGTTATCCGGTTCTCTGTGTGGTTTTACTTCTTTATATATGTTCCCGTGCAACCTTCCCGGCTGCCACCGCCCGCTAGGAAACCGTGAGACGACCGCGTCGGAAGCGGCCCCGGCCACTGCCCGCGGTATGCACCAGGGTCTGCATGGTGTGCATATGGCACAGCGCCACGGCCAGGGCATCGGCGGCGTCCTCCTGCGGCGCGGCCGGCAGGGATAACAGGGTCTTCACCATATGCTGCACCTGCAGCTTGTCCGCCGCGCCACTGCCGACGATGGCCTGCTTGACCTTGCGCGCCTCGTATTCCGCCACCGGCAGGTCGGCGTGGGTGGCCGCCACGATGGCGGCGCCGCGGGCCTGGCCCAGCTTCAGCGCGGAGCCTGCGCTCTTGGACATGAATACGTTCTCGATCGCCATCTGCGCCGGCTGGTATTGGCCGGCGATCTGGCTCACGGCATCGAAGATCAGCTTGAGGCGCTCGGGCAGCTCCGCGTCGGGCAGGCGGATCACACCACTGGCCACATAGCGGGCCTTGCCGCGCTCCACGTCGATCAGGCCGTATCCGGTCTTGCGCGAGCCGGGATCGATCCCCAGGATTCGGGTCAAAGGGCGCCTTCCTGTATGTTTATATAGTAATGGCGAAAGGTAAGAAGTGTCCCAAGGCGGGCGGGAGGCGTCAAGGGAGGCAGGGCGGGCCGGGCGGCCCACCCTCCCGGGTCAGCCGAGCTCGGCCATGACCTCTTCGGGGATATCGGCATTGGTATAGACGTTCTGCACGTCATCCAGGTCTTCCAGCATATCCACCAGTGCCAGCACCTTTTCCGCACCATCCTTTTCCAGCGGGATGGTGGTGGACGGGATCATGGCTATTTCGGCACCGTCCGGCTTGAAGCCCGCCTCAGTCAGTGCGTCTTTTACCGGCATGTAGTCCTGGAACTCGGTGGTGAGCTCGATACTGCCGTCATCGTTGGTCTCGATGTCCTCGGCCCCGGCCTCCAGGGCCGCCTCCATCAGGGCATCCTCATCGGTGCCGGGCTCGTAATACATCTGGCCCTTGCGGGTGAAGAGATAGGCTACCGAGCCATCGGTTCCCAGGTTACCGCCGCGCTTGGTAAAGGCATGGCGAACCTCGGCAACGGTGCGGTTGCGGTTATCGGTCAGGCACTCCACCAGGACCGCAACACCGCCGACACCGTAGCCCTCGTAGGTCACCGCCTCGTAGTTATCACCCTCGGCATTGCCCGCGCCGCGCGCAATCGCCTTGTCGATGGTGTCCTTTTTCATGTTGGCACCCAGCGCCTTGTCGACAGCAGCGCGCAGGGCCGGGTTGTCATCCGGGTTGGGACCGCTCTTCGCAGCGACGGTCAGCTCGCGAATGATCTTGGTGAAAACTTTGCCGCGCTTGGCATCCTGGGCCGCCTTGCGGTGCTTGATATTGGCCCATTTACTGTGTCCAGCCATTACTCTCTCCGGTAATTCTCCGTCGTGGCTTTTGCAAACCTGTCGTCACCCCGGTGCCAGCCGGGACCCGGATGGCACTGGTTGCCGGCCAGCGCCGGCAGGGGACGCAACTGTTAACTGACCTGCTCTTCCTTCTTCTGGCGCAGGCGGATATTCAGCTCGCGCAGCTGCCGCGAATCCACGGTGCCCGGGGCATCGGTCATGACACAGGCCGCGCTCTGGGTTTTCGGGAAGGCGATCACATCGCGGATTGAGTCGCTGTCGGTCATCAGCATCACCAGGCGATCGAGGCCGAAGGCCAGGCCACCGTGGGGCGGCGCGCCGTACTTGAGCGCGTCGAGCAGGAAGCCGAACTTCTCGCGCTGCTCGCGCTCGTCGATCCCCAGCGTGCGGAACACCGCCTGCTGCATGTCCTGGTTGTGGATGCGGATCGAGCCACCACCCAGCTCGGTGCCGTTCAGGACCATGTCGTAGGCCCGCGACAGCGCTTCCAGCGGGTTCTTTTCCAGCTCTTCCGGTGAACAGGAGGGAGCGGTAAACGGGTGGTGCAGCGAGGTCAGGCTGCCGTCGTCCTCCTCCTCGAACATGGGGAAGTCCACTACCCAGAGCGGTGCCCACTCGGCGGTGTACAGGTCCAGGTCCTCGCCCAGCTTGCAGCGCAGGGCGCCCAGTGCCTCGGAGACGATCTTGGCCTTGTCGGCACCAAAGAAAATCAGGTCGCCGTTTTCGGCCTGCATGCGCTCCAGGATCGCCGCGCGGGTCTCGATGGGCAGGAACTTGGTAATCGGTGACTGGAGGCCGCCCTCGAGGTCATCCTTGTCGTTGACCTTGATGTAGGCCAGGCCCTTGGCCCCGTAAATACCCACAAACTTGCCGTAATCATCGATCTGCTTACGGGTCAGCTTGTCGTTGCCGCCCGGAACCTTCAGCGCCGCCACGCGACCCTTGGGGTCATTGGCCGGGCCGGAGAAGACCTTGAACTCCACCTCGGTCATCAGGTCCTTGATCTCCACCATCTCCAGCGGGATACGCAGGTCCGGCTTGTCGGAACCGAAGCGCAGCATGGCCTCGTAATAGCTCATGCGCGGGAAGTCACCCAGCTCGACACCTTTCAGTTCGCTGAACAGGCTGCGCACCATGGCCTCGGTAATCGCCATGATGGCGTCTTCGTCGAGGAAGGCGGTCTCGATATCGATCTGGGTAAATTCCGGCTGGCGATCCGCCCGCAGGTCTTCATCGCGGAAACACTTCGCAATCTGGTAATAGCGATCGAAGCCGGACACCATCAGCAGCTGCTTGAACAGCTGCGGCGACTGCGGCAGGGCGAAGAACTTGCCGTCGTGGGTGCGGCTCGGCACCAGGTAGTCACGAGCCCCCTCCGGCGTCGCGCGGGTCAGGATCGGGGTCTCGATATCCAAGAAGCCCTCGCCATCGAGGTAATTGCGGATGGCCGTGGTCAGCCTGGAGCGGAAGCGCAGGTTGTGCTGCATCTCGCGGCGACGCAGGTCCAGGTAGCGGTACTTGAGACGCACGTCTTCACCGACATCGGTGTGCTCGTCGAGCTGGAACGGGACAGTCTCCGCCGTATTGAGGATCTCCAGGGCAGTGCCGTAGACCTCGATCTCGCCGGTGGCCATATTCGGGTTAACCGCCTCGGGCGCACGGGCGCGAACACGTCCGGTAACCTTGAGGACGTACTCACTGCGCACCCGGTCGGCCAGCTCGAAGTACTCCGCCGCGTCCGGGTCAAACACCACCTGCGCGATACCGTCGCGGTCGCGCAGGTCGATGAAGATCACACCGCCGTGATCGCGGCGGCGGTCCACCCAGCCGCACAGGGTAACTTCGCGGTCGATGTCCGCAGAACGAAGGGCGCCACAGTAGTCGCTGCGCATGAATACAATTCCCGTTGTCGATAGTGATTGGCTGGGCGGCAGGTGCCGCCCGATTGGCTCCGGCCAGGCCCCGGTCAGCTGGCCTTGGCCTTGTCCCCGGCGGGCTTGTCCGCCCTGGGCTTGGCCGCATCCCCGGCCAGGTTCTTCTTGTTCCCGGTCTTGAAGTCGGTCTCGTACCAGCCGCCGCCCTTGAGACGGAAGCCGGCGGCCGAGATCTTCTTGCGAAGCTCGGCCTGTTTGCACTCGGGGCAGTCGGTCAGGGGCGCATCACTGATACGCTGCAGGGCCTCCATCTGGTGACCGCAGGCACTGCACTGATATTCATAGATCGGCATGGATTCAGTACCCGATACATTAAGGGGCGCAGATTATACATGACGCCCCGCGAGGGAAGAAGCAGGCAGAGGCCGCTCCACCGCAGCCGCCCCCGCAGGGTGCAATGCCCACCAAAATGAGCACGGCGCAGCAGTCCGGGGGCCAAAATCGTGAAAAAAAGCACTATTTTTCCCGCTCAACCCCGTGCGCGTGAAAAAAAACTATATATACTTCGGGGCAGTACCACGCTGTACGAACACATTTTTATCGGAAAAACACAACTCAAAAGGAAGCTACTCATGGCCGCACGCAAAGCATCAGCCAAGAAAGCACCCGCTAAGAAGACCGCAGCGAAGAAAACCGCGGCTAAGAAGGCTCCGGCCAAGAAAGCCGCCCCGAAGGCCAAGAAGGTTACTGCGATCAAGGAAAAGTACACCAAGACCCAGATCCTGAACCAGATCTCCGAGAACACCGAGCTGACCCGCAAGCAGGTCCAGTCTGTACTGGACGAGTTGTCCGACATCATCGAGGGTCACATCAAGAAGCGCGCGGTGGGTGAATTCGCCCTGCCCGGCCTGATGAAGATCACCACCGTGAAGAAGCCGGCCAAGAAGGCCCGCAAGGGTATCAACCCGTTCACAGGCGAAGAGACCGTATTCAAGGCCAAGCCCGCCAGCACTACCGTCAAGGTACGCCCGCTGAAGAAGCTGAAGGAAATGGCCGAGTAAGAATACCCGCCGATTCCGGACGCCAGACCCCGCCCCCGGCGGGGTTTTCTGTCTGGGGCCCCGGCCCGGCAGGGAAAACTGCCCCCGCGCGCCCCTACCATCCCCAGCCCGCCCCGGCGTAAAATACCCGCCCAGAAAGCCAGACCCAATTACCAGTAAAACCAACCGGACAAGACTCGATTTATGCGCGCATCCCGCTACCTGATCGCCACCCAGAAAGAAACCCCGAATGACGCTGTGGTCATCAGCCACCAGCTGATGCTGCGCGCGGGCATGATCCGTCGCCTGTCCTCGGGACTGTATACCTGGCTGCCCACCGGACTGCGCGTGCTGCGCAAGGTGGAGCGTATTGTGCGCGAGGAAATGGACCGCGCCGGCGCCCTGGAGGTGCTGATGCCAGTGGTCCAGCCGGCCGAACTGTGGGAGGAATCCGGTCGCTGGCAACAGTACGGGCCGGAACTGCTGCGGGTCGAGGACCGCCATCACAACCCCTTCTGCCTGGGTCCCACCCACGAGGAAGTGATCACCGACCTGATCCGCAACGAGATCAGCAGCTACAAGCAGCTGCCGGCCAATTTCTACCAGGTACAGACCAAGTTCCGCGACGAAATCCGCCCGCGCTTCGGCGTGATGCGGGCGCGCGAGTTCACCATGAAGGATGCCTACTCCTTCCACCTGGGTGCCGACTCGCTGCAGGAGACCTACGACATCATGCACGGCGCCTACTGCCGCATCTTTGATCGCATCGGCCTGGACTACCGCCCGGTACTGGCGGACACCGGCGCCATCGGCGGCTCCAGCTCGCATGAGTTCCACGTACTGGCCGAGAGCGGAGAAGACGACATTGCCTTCGCCACCGACAGTCGCTACGCCGCCAACGTGGAGCTGGCCGAAGCCGTGGCCCCGGCTGGCGAGCGCCCGGCACCCGCGGCCGACATGGCCGAGGTACACACCCCGGGCCAGAAAACCATCGACGCGGTGAGCCAGTTCCTGGGTAGCGAGCCGTCCCAATCGGTCAAGACCCTGATCGTACTGGGGGAGGCAGAAGAGGGCGAAACCGCCCCCCTGGTGGCCCTGGTACTGCGCGGCGACCACGAACTGAACGAGCTCAAGGCGGAAAAGCTGGCCGGAGTCGCCAGCCCGCTGCAATTCGCGCCCGAGGAGCGCATCAGCGCCGAGCTGGGCTGCGGTATCGGCTCACTGGGACCGGTGGGCCTGGGAATCGAGGTTATCGTGGACCGCGCCGCCGCGCACCTGGCCGACTTCACCTGCGGCGCCAACCGCGACGATTACCACCTGACCGGCGTCAACTGGGAACGGGATGTGCAGCTGGCGCGGGTCGAGGACCTGCGCAACGTGGTGGCCGGCGATGCCAGCCCTGATGGTAAGGGCACCCTGGAAATCAAGCGTGGTATCGAGGTTGGCCACATCTTCCAGCTGGGCGACAAGTACAGCCGTGCAATGAACGCCACCGTGCTGGATGAGAACGGCAAGGAGCAGACCATGGCCATGGGCTGTTACGGTATCGGCGTTTCGCGCATCGTCGCTGCCGCCATCGAGCAGAACCACGATGATGCCGGCATCATCTGGCCGGAGGCCATCGCACCCTTCCAGCTGGCCATCGTGCCCATCAACATGCACAAGAGCGAGCTGGTACGGGAGAAGTGCGACCACCTCTACGAGACCCTGCGCGAGGCCGGCGTCGATGTACTGCTGATGGACGAACCCAAGGCGCGCCTGGGGGCCATGCTGGCCGACGTCGAACTGATGGGCATTCCGCACCGCATTGTGGTGGGTGACCGCGGCCTGGAGAAAGGCGTAGTGGAATACAAGGGCCGCCGCGACGCGGAGAGCCAGGACTTCGCCGAGTCCCAGCTGGTCGAAGTCCTGCTGGAAAAACTGGGCGGTTAACCGCTCTACGATAGGGGTCGGGAGCCGGCTGGCTCCCGATCGCGCGCCCCCACAACCGGCCCCGGCCGTGTCACCATGAACTACCCCCTGCCCTTTCCCCGCACCTTCTCGTAAAATCGGTTGCCATGATAAGAACAAGCCTTATTGCACTGCTGCTCATGCTGTTTACCGCCGGCGCCAATGCCCAGGTGCGCATCCCCGAGCTGGCGCCGGAGGAGCGTGCAGCGCTGCGCAATGCCATCGGGCAGGCCGACAGCTTTGCCGACCGCTTTGACGCGGAGGTATGGCTGATGGCCAAGTCCCAGCCGCTGGCGCGCTACATCAAGGACCCGGATGAACGTATGCACGTGCTCAAGGCGATCCACCGGGAAGCCACCCTGGCCGGGCTCAGCCCCGAGATCGTCCTGGCGGTGATCCAGATCGAGAGCGCCTTCAACCCCTACGCGGTGTCCCGCGTGGGTGCCCAGGGCATGATGCAGGTGATGCCGTTCTGGAAGAACGAAATCGGCAGCCCCACGGACAACCTGATCGATATGGACACCAACCTGCGCTACGGCTGTACCATCCTCAAGCACTATATCGGCAAGGCCAGGGGCAACCTGGCCAACGCCCTGGCCTACTACAACGGCAGTTACGGCCGACACACCTACAGCAGCAAGGTACTGGACGCCTGGGCGGAGCGCTGGCGCTGATGGCAGTCTGCGGCACGGGTACAGGGGACAGGCAGTGAGTACCGCGTTCATCTTCTTCACCGGCGCCGCCTGCAGCCTGCTGCTACTGGCCGCCGCCAAGCTGGCAACCCATTACCGGGGACTCGACGCCGCACGCTGGCTGCTGCTGGTGATCACCGGCGTATTTTTCTACCTGCTGCGCCACGCCCTTCCCGAAGCACCGCCGCCACTGGATTTCCTGGTGGTATTCCCGTCGATCCTGGTACCCGGTGCTTTCTGGCTGTTCGCCCACACCCTCTGCCACGACTGTGACCCTTTCCCGCGCTGGGGCTGGGCGCTCATCGGCCTCGACGTGGTGATCAACAGCCTGTCCAGTAGCAGCCTGCTCCGCGACAACTGGCAGGCGCTGGATAATGCCACCTATATCCTTGCCCAGCCGCTCAAGCTGGGGCTGCTGTCCGCCGGGGTGATTACGCTGCTGCGCCACTACCAGTCGGATCTGGTGGAAGCCCGCCGCAACCTGCGGCTGGTCCTGATGATCGCTGTCGGCGGCTATATGCTGCTGGTTGTCATGGCCGAATTCCTGTTCACCTACCGGCCCGCCCCCGCCGGCATCCCGGCCCTGCATGCAGTGCTGGCCAGCCTGCTGTCGCTGTCAGCATGCCTCTGGCTGCTGGCCCCGGCCCCCGGTGCACTGGCGGAATCCCTGCCCAGGGACAATGAGGAAGCGGTTACCACCGAGGCCACGCCCCGCCCCCCGTCGCCCATGGATGACAGCCAGCGGCAACTGGCAGGAAAGCTCGAGGCCCACATGCAGGCCGGCGGCTACCGCCGCACCGGCCTCACCATCCGCGAACTGGCGGAGGAACTGGGGGCCCGCGAACATATCCTGCGCGCCCTGATCAACCGCCACCTGGGCTACCGCAACTTCAACGAATTCCTGAACCAGTACCGTATCGACGAGGCCAGCACCCGGCTGGCGGATCCGGGGCAGGCCCACCTGCCGGTGCTGACCATCGCGCTGGATATTGGCTATCGCTCCCTGAGCCCCTTCAATGCCGCTTTCAAGCGCCGCCACCAGCAGACACCCACCGAGTACCGACGCGAAAGGCTGCCCGCCTGAATCGGCATAATTCCGGAATCCGTCAGCTGTTTTTTCGTTTTCCGTAAGCGTCCACCCGCACTTTCCGCCAGACTCTTCCCTGATTCACTGTGGGGGCGGACCTTGTGTCCGGCCCTGCGGCCACCATAAAAAACATCGGAAGAAGAATAAGCAGGTGAACCTATGGAAGTGGCGTTTCTCGCGGAGATGGCCCAGGCATGGCTGTCGCATTTCAGGACTGACCTGTTTCGCTACCTGATGGCTGCTACCGCAGTGAGCCTGTCCGTCAGCTGGCTGTTCCGGGGCTGGATGGAGCGCCGGCGGATCCAGAAGCGCCGTGCCCGCTGGCGGGATATCCGCCGGGAAGTCAGCTTCTCCATGCTGACCCTGGGGATTTTTGCCACCGTGGGCATCATCACCAGCGTGCTGCGCGACTGGGGGCTGGTGAAGCTCTACTGGGAGTGGGGGGACTATCCATTGTGGTGGGCTGTCCTGAGCCTGCCGGTGGTCATCCTGGTCCACGATGCCTACTTCTACTGGACCCACCGGGCCATGCATCATCCCCGCCTGTTCCGGCACTTCCATCGGGTACACCACCTGTCCCGCACCCCCACGCCATGGGCGGCCTACAGTTTTTCGGTGGGCGAGGGTGTGCTGATGGCGGTCTTCTCCCCCCTGATCCTGACCCTGATGCCCCTGCATGTGCTGGTGTGGCTGGCGTTTATTTTCGTAATGATCTTTCGCAACGCGATGCTGCACGCCGGCTGCGAATTCCATCCGCGCAGCTGGGTCGATGGCCCGCTGGACTTTATGACCACCACTACGCATCACGACCTGCATCACCAGAAATTCCAGGGCAACTACGGCTTCTACTTCACCTGGTGGGACCGCTGGATGGGCACCGAGTTTAAGAACTACAAGGACGAGTTCCGCCGTGCCGCTGCCGGGAATAACGGCGATGACGACGGGAGAGAAGATTTGCAGGTGACCGCCTGACACCGGATTGCGGCTGATCGGCAATGAAGTCCGCAAGCTCGCGTGGCCCGGCACCCGTTACAGGGCGTCCGGTGCCACGCATTTTTGTTTCAGGAAGCCTGGGGGCGCTTGTCACGCCCGTGAAGGTAACAGGCAACGCCCCACAGTATTAGCAGCACCTCGGTGGCAAAGAACAACCCATTGCGCCAGTCAAAACCACTGTGGGCCAGCATGCCCACCAGGCGCCCGCCACCAAACCCGGCATAGGCCATTGCCAGCAGGAGGAATGCGGTGGGTCGATGGCGCCGGAACACCAGGGCCAACGCGATCGCTGCGGCGATCGCCAGCATCAACCCGCCAAATGTGGCCAGGAACTCCGGCATGGCCGAGGGTGCCAGCAACGCAAAGTCGATCGTCTTGGCGAAAGCCGCTGGATTGGCAAAGGCCATCACACCGATGATCGCGAACACCAACGCATTCAGAATCAGGTAAATCGTTCCGCTGTTTCTCACAGCCTGCCTCCTTTACAAGCGGTTCGCCCATAAGACCCTTGAAGTCTGGCCCCACACTCCCCGACGGGCCAGCTTTCCGCCCCTGTCGATGAAATTTGCGTACCGGATGCGGTTTTACCTGCCAGGCGGCCACGACCGGAAGCACTCCGGACTACTATCCGATCGAGCGTCATTGCAATCGCCGTGGGGGAGCCGTGGCAGGCGCCCCGCATCTCCTCCCCCCGACTGGCATGACCCCGGCTCTAACAGCCCCGGGAACTACAGGCCCAACAATAATGGAAAGGACGTCAGTATGCGTAATTCGTACTTGCGTGAACCGCTGGTGCACTTTGCCCTGATCGGGGCGCTGCTGTTCGGCATCAACGCTGTATTTACGGATAGAGATGAAAGTTTGGATGAAATCGTCGTAAGCCGCGACCGTATCGATCATCTCGCCGCCGTGTTCGAGCGGCGCTGGCAGCGCCCGCCCTCTGAGCAGGAACTACATGACCTCGTGGAAAACTTTATCCGCGAGGAAGTGCTTTACCGCGAGGCAATGAACCTGGGCCTGGACAGGGATGACACGGTCATCAGGCGGCGCCTGCGCATGAAGATGGAGTTCCTGGCCCGGGACCTGGTCGATGCCGTCGATCCCGGCGAAAAAACCCTGCGGGATTTCCACGCCGCCAATGCCGAACAATACCGGAGGCCGGCACGCATGAGTTTCCGGCAGGTCTATTTCGACCGCGCGGCCCACGAAAACCCGGAATCGGCTGTCGAGACCGCCCGGGCACTGCTCGGGGAAGGGGTACCGGAGGCGGAGCTGGGTGACAGCAGCCTGCTGCAGGCCCACTACCGTGACGAGAGCAGCGAGCGGCTGGAGCGGGTTTTCGGCGGGGGATTTGCCGCGAAGCTGCTCGACCTGCCCCGGGGGCAGTGGAGCGGTCCGGTGGAGTCAGCGTACGGGCTGCACCTGGTTTTTATCGAGGCCCGCCAGCCCCGGCGGGTGGCAGGTTTTGACGAGGTGCGTGCAGAGGTTCTGCGCGACTGGCAGCGCAGCGAAAAGCAACAGGTACTCGAAGCGCAGTACGAAAATTATCGCACGGCCTACAGGGTGCGTATCGACGAATTCCCGGGGCGCGAAACTGACGGGGTGGCCATGCAATGAATCGCCTGTCGCTGCTCCAGATTACAATGATCTTTGCCCTCCTGGCCCTGCTGCTGTCATTCCAGGCCAGCTCCCACGAACTGCGCCCGGCCTACCTGCAGGTCCGGCAGACCGCGGAAGAGTCCTTCAGGGTAACCTGGCGGGTACCGGCCCGCGGCGACCTGCGGCTGGCCATCAACGCGCGCTTCGACGACAGCGTGGTGCCCACCGGCACACCGCGCGCCAGCTTCGCCAATGGCTTCTACACCGAGTCCTGGGATATCCGCCACCCGGAAAAACTGGCCGGTGCACAGGTATCCATTGATGGGCTGAGCCAGACCATGACCGACGCACTGGTGCGCATCCAGTGGCAGGACGGGCGCGAACAGGTGGCGCGCCTGTTACCGGACAAAACCGGAATGGTGGTGGATACCAGGGCCAGTGGCGCCCAGGTTGCCGCGACCTATTTCGTGCTGGGTGTGGAGCATATCCTGCTGGGTATCGACCACCTGCTGTTTGTGCTGGCACTGGTGCTGCTGGTCAGTGGCTGGCGGCAACTGGTGATCACCATCACAGCTTTCACCCTTGCCCACAGCCTGACCCTGGCCGCCGCAGTGCTCGGCTGGGTCGCCGTGCCGCAGGCGCCGGTGGAGGCGATCATTGCCCTCAGCATCGTGTTTGTCGCCAGCGAGATTCTGCAGAAACAGCGCGGCCGCTCGACCATCGCGATCCAGCGACCCTGGCTGGTGGCTTTTGCCTTCGGGCTGCTACACGGGCTGGGATTCGCCGGGGCGCTGGCGGAAATTGGCGTACCCGGGCACGCGATCCCGCTGTCGCTGGCAGTGTTCAATATCGGCGTGGAGGCGGGACAACTGGCCTTTATTGGCGCGCTGGCCGCGTTGTACTGGCTGGGCCGGCGGTTGCCATCGGTGCAACTGTGGGAGGCCCGGACCAGTGCGCCCGCCAGCGCACTGGTGGCGACCCCGGTTTCCTATGTGGTGGGCGGCCTGGCAGCCTGGTGGCTGGTGGATCGCACCCTGGCAATGATGCTGGTCTGAACCGGGGCGGGGGCCGGCCATCGCCGGCCCGGAAAGGGACAGATCAGTCCTGGAACAACAGTTCCAGGGGGTAACCCTTGAACGGCTTGGTCTTCTCGATCACCAGGTGCGAGGTCATGCGCGAAATGGCCGCATCCTCGTTGGCCAGCAACTGCTCGGACACCCGGTTGAAGTCCGCCGCGTCCGGGCAGATAAAGCGCAGCATGTAATCGAACTCTCCCGACATCTTCACGCAGGAAACGATCTGCGGGATATCGTTGATGGCGCGCCGGAAGCTCTCGCTGGTGCGGGCATCCTGGCGTTTCAGGGCCACATTGACGTAGAACTCTGCGTGGCGGACCTTGTCCAGGTTGACCTCCGCGAGGAACTCGCGGATGTAGCGCTCACTGGTGAGCCGCTTGACCCGCGCCAGGCAGGCGCTCTCGGACAGGCCGATCTCTTCACTCAGGTTCAGGTTGCTGATACGCGCGTTGGTCTGCAGTGCCTGCAGGATTTTCAGGTTATGCCGGTCGATTTTCACGGTGTTGTTGATCTTCTACCACGGAGGGGCCAAGGATACCGGCATTCGTGCCGGGCCGAAACATCGGGTCGGGCGGGCCACTGGCCCGCCGCCTCAATCAACCCGCCTGGCGGTTACCACTGGTGACGAAGCGCTCGATACGGTCCAGCGCGCGGCGCAGGTCCCCGTCATCGGCGGCCAGGGTCAGGCGCACGTGGTTCACCGCACTGGCGCCGAACGGCGCACCCGGCAGGACCGACACGTGCTCCGCGTCCAGCAGCGCCTCGGCAAAGGCCTCGCCGGATTCCGCCACCTTCGACACATCCACCATCACGAACATGCCGGCGTCCGGCGTGGCACAGCTGAGCCCCGGGATCCCGGCAATCCGCTCGACAATCAGGTCACGGCGCTGCTGGTAGGCATCGCGCATCTGGCTGACGAAATAGGAGTCGAACTCCAGCGCAAAGGCCGCCGCCTCCTGGATAAACTGGGGGCAACCGAAGATGGTGGCGCCGGCGAACTGGGCCAGCCGCTCGGTCAGCTCGCCCCTGGCCACCGCCCAGCCCAGGCGCCAGCCACTCATGGCGTGGGACTTGCTCAGGCCGTCAATCACTACCACGTTGTCCAGCTCCTCGGCGGCGGTGCGCAGGGAGGTATGACGGCGGGCAAAGGTGATCATCGAGTACATCTCGTCGCTGATCAGCCAGATATCGCGCTCGCGGCAGTAGGCGGCCAGCTCGCGCAGCTGCTCCGGGGTGGCCATGGCGCCGGTGGGATTCACCGGGGTATTGATCATCACCACGCGGATGTCGTCGGTGATCGCCGCCTTGATCGCCTCCACGTCAAAGGCGAAGTTGTCCTCCGCCGGGCAGGCGACTTTCTGCATCTCCAGGCCCAGTGCGTTGCAGATGGGCACATAGCCGATATACATCGGCTCCGGGATCAGCACTTTCTCGCCGGGGTTCAGCAGGCAGGCGAGCACGGCGTAAATGGCGTTGGTACCACCGGGGAACACCACTACATCGTCCGGGCTGCACGGGTGCGGCGACACCTTGCTCTCGATCGCGGCGATGGCACTTCGCAGCATCGGCTCGCCGGCATCGGGGGAATAGTGGGTACGGCCGACACCCAGGCGCGCGCGGGTGTAATCGAGGATCGGCTCCGGGGTATCGAAGTTGGGGTCGCCCACACACAGGAATATCACGTCCTCGCCTTTGTCGGCCAGTTCGTGGGCCCGGTCACTGACCGCCCAGACATTGGCATCCGCCTGGTTGAGTCGCTCGCTGGCGTTACTGAAATGTGGCTTGTACATCGTTCCTGTCCGGTTGTTATCGATACTTCTACGTTAACAACCGGGCGGGTAATCGATGGCGCTAAAGCGCGGTGCTTTTCGCATTCCCGCGCCATTTTGGGCGCCTTTGCCGCAGAAAATTCGGTGACCGTACTCCGTTCCTGGTCAAGCGGATACCCACCCTCTGACTGCAGCCTCAGAAGCGGTAATTGATGTTCAGGCCACCGATCTCATCCTCCGGGCGCAGCATGATATTGCCGCTCACCTGCAGTTTTTCGGTGACATTCAGCCCCACCATGGCACCGGCGCCGTTCTGGAAGAAACCGCGCCCGTCGCTGTCATAGGCCCTCAGGTACGCACTGTTGCCACGAATCGACTTGAGACCGACGCGGACATCGGCGGTATCGTCACCGTCATTGCCTTCCACCCAGACTTCCCCGAACCAGCGCCATTCGGCATTTTCCGGCGCGTTGTAGAAAAAGCCAGCACGGTAGCGCAGGTATTCCCGGTCCTGGCCCTTCACCTTGAGCCCGATCGGGTCGAGGGTCTCGCCGGTGACACTGCTGACATAGCGGAGATCTGGATCGGTGCGCTCGCGGAAGCGGTCGACCTCTACCTCGGTCCACTCCACCGATACGAACGGGCCCAGCTGGCAGGGCAGTGCCGGAGCGGTATCGTAACCGCCGCGCAGGAACACACCGGAGGCATCACCCTCGGTGCCCGCCTGGACCCGGGTCCGGAACGACTGGCCCAGGTGGATACGGCGATCCACTTCGTCATAATCGATATCACTGTAGGTAAAGCCACCATCAACAAACCAGCGCTCGTCGTTCCAGCGGGCAAACCAGCTGAAATTCAGGTTGTCCGCCTCCAGCCACAGGTTGTCCGGCGTGTACTCGGTGCTGCCATAGGAAAGCGACAGGGACCACTCGAAATTCTCGGCGGCATTGAAGCTGAAGCCAAACAGGCCATTCCAGGCGCTGTCGTCGTAATACTGGGCCGGTCCGCCGCCCAGCTCGGTCCGCTGCCACGCACCGCCGAAGAAAATGGTGGTGGTGGGCTCGCGGAAACGCTGGGCCACCAGGTGATGGTCGATATTGGTCTGGTGCGTGCGGTAATTCTGGTAACCCAGGTCGGGCAGTAAGCCGAAGCCCACCGGTGCGCTCAGTACCGAATAATAATAATCACCGAGCACTTCCTGCGCTGCCAGGGTCGGGTGCACGCCATCGTTGAAATACAGGCGGTCCGCATTGGGCGCACTGCCGTTTTCACTGAACACCGGGTCCGGGTTGGCACAGGCACCCGCCATATAACAGGTGGCAGCCTGGTCGATATCGGCAAAGCCAAACAATCCCGGCCTGTCCAGTGCCAGCGCGGCAAGCCCAGCAGAATCGAGGATCAGCACATTGGCCCCCAGCAGCACCAACTGCGAACGCAGCGCCTCGTTATACAGCGACGTGCCGATATTGGCAGTACTCACCGCACCCGGGCCGATATCATTCATCAGCGGCGTATTACCCACCCGCGGTACGTTCGATACCACCACATAGTCCGCTCCCGCCGTGCTCAGCTCGGCGACCGCGAAAGTGAGAAACCCGGCCGCCCGCTCCATACTTTCCGGGCTGATGGTTCCGGCCAGGGTGCCGGCAATGATGTCGTTGCCACCCCCGTTCAGGTAATAGAGCGCATGGGAATCGATACTGTTGCGCTGCAGGAACCCCTGCCCACTGGCGTTGGGTACACCGGTCAGCCCGATACCATTGCCGGGATCGTTTACCAGCGCCTGTAGTGCCACCGGGTCACCAAACGCGGCCACGGCGGCTGCCACCTCCGCCGGAGGCAGGTAGGGGCTCTCACCGGCGGCAGGATCGCAGATGCCGTCGGGGCCGCAGCGGGTGGAATCCGGCAGGATGGTAGTCAGGCTGTTGTGGTCGGCGACGGTGGTATCGGGAAACAGCTCGAGAAAGCGCTGCGGACCCACCACGTCGAGCAACACATCGGCGGCCCGGTTACCGCCCACTGCCCAGTTATTACCGTTGGCCAGCAGAGATTGCGAGATCTGTGCCACCTGCTCTGCCGGCGTGCCCGGGGCCGGCGCACAGGGAATGGCGCCACCGAAATCCGGCCCCAGGCCGAAACAGGACGGCGTCAGCATGGGGAGGCCGAAGCGCTGGGCGGTAAAGCTGATGGCCGGCTGGCGCGGAGTTTCCCCACCCGGGTCGGGGCTGGTAAATATGCCGGCATTGCCGCTGTCGGACAGGCTGTCACCGAAGACATAAAAATTACTGTAGAGGTCCTCGGTGACATTCTCGTCGGCAAAGCTGGCCGATGCTGCTGCCAGTGCCACGGCCAGGCTGATGGATTTCGCGGTGAATCCCATGTCGCACTCCTTTGCTTGTACGCGGGCTTACATGTGCCGCACGCCTTTGCGCTGTTATGTTGGCGGTGGTCGCGATGGGCCAAGTATAGACACGCCTCGCCACAATCCCGGGACGGCGCGATCAATTCCTGTTAATCCACGGCAGTTTGCCGGCCGTTCGCCGCCGGTGGTTCATTTCAGGTCTGCAAAGGCCTCGATCGCCCGCTTGCGGGTTTCCTTTACATCGCAGATCGGCGGCGGGTAGTCCGACATACGTGGCGGGCAATGGATTTCATCGCCGCGCACACTCTGCAATTCCGGCACAAAACGGCGGATAAAGTCCCCGTCCCGATCAAATTTCTTTGACTGGCTATATGGATTGAACACACGGAAGTAAGGAGCGGCGTCGGTACCCGTGGAGGCCGCCCACTGCCAGCCCCCGTTATTCGAGGCAAAATCCGCATCCACCAGCTTGTTCATGAAATAGCGCTCGCCCCAGCGCCAGTCGATCAGCAGGTTCTTGGTCAGGAAGGACGCCACCACCATGCGCAGGCGATTGTGCATCCAGCCGGTCTGCTCCAGCTGGCGCATGGCCGCATCCACAATCGGCACACCGGTCTTGCCGAGGGTCCAGCGGCGGAACGACACTTCATCCCCGGACCACTCGACTCCCTCGGTCTCGGGCTTGAACGGCTTGTGCTTGCACAGGCGGGGATGGGCCGCCACCAGGTGGGTGTAGAACTCGCGCCAGATCAACTCCCCCAGCCAGCAGGCGATGCCATCGCTGCCGCCGCTCCAGCGATCCCTGTTGCACTCCAGCGCCATGTGCGCACACTGGCGCACCGAGATGGCACCACTGTTCAGGTAAGGGGACAGTCGCGACGTGGCGTCAATCGCGGGGAAATCCCGCTCGTCCTCATAGCCGTCAATGATCTCACTGAACGACTTCAGGCGGCGCATCGCCGCCTTCTCCCCCGGTTGCCAGCCCTTTACGGTACCGCGTTTATCCACTTCCAGCGGGTATCCCTCCAGGGACCCGGGAATCGTCTGCACCAGGTTGTTACTGCCCTCCACTTCGAGCCAGGCGGGCCAGTCCACATCCGCACTGCGCTTGCGGGGCGCCGGCAGGGGCTGGTAGCTGTCGCCGCCGAACTGGCTGATAAACGCCCGCTTGAACGGCGTAAAGACCTTGTAGGCCTCGCCGCTGCCAGTGGTTACCGAGCCCGGCGGCACCAGGGTGCGGTCGGTGCAGTATTCCACTGGCACATTAATTTTCTTCAGTGCCTCCCGCACTGCATTGTCACGCCGCTGCTCGTTGAGCGGGTACTCTGCATTGGCGAACAGGGCATCGGCACCCAGTTTTTCCACTACCTGGGACAATGCCGCCGGCACCTGCCCAAACTCCCGCAACTCGAGGAAGTACAGCGGTATATTGCGCTGGGCCAGGCCCTCCTGCACTTCCCGCAGGCAGGCCATGCGAAACGAAACCAGTGGATCGCCCTCATCCTGGCCCTGCCAGGTTTTCGGGCAGGCGATAAAAATCGCCGCAACTTCGCTGCAACTCCCGGCCGCGCGATGCAGGGCGGTATTGTCGTGCACGCGGAGATCGTTGCGCAGCCACACCAGGCCGCGTTCGAAGGCTGCCTTGCCACTCATGACAGGTCCTCCCGGAGTTCTTCGATAGCCTGCGCGCCGCTGGCGGGCAACAGGCGCCCCCTGCCCGCCTCCGCCAGCCGCACGAGGTCGCGCTTCTGTAATTCGACGATCCCGCCGGCAAACCATACCGGCGCGCGCATGTTGCGCAGGGCGCGCTCCGCGCCACTGCCAAACGCCGCCATGGGCAGGGCGTTATGGCTGAAACAGATCACGCCCCGCGCCTGTAACTTCTCCACGGCGTAAGGCAATTCCGGCATCTCGTCTACCGGCCCCAGGTGTAATATGTCGATGCCCGCCGCCAGCAGGCCGGCCCCGAACAGGGCGGCAAAAGCCTGCTGCTCGGCACCGGGAAAACTCACCAGCAACAGCCGCCCGCTCCCCGCCTGGCCGGACAGGTTGCGCTGGCCGCTGCGCAGCATCAACGCAAGCTGCCCGTTCAATTGCTCCCAGAAATAAGACCGCAGCACGCTGCTGCCGAACCGGGTACGGCGGCTCAGGTCGCGGTGCAGTGGCGCCAGCCAGCAATCCAGTAAAAGTGCCGGAGGATAAGCCGACAGCAGCTGCTCCAGGTGCTGCTGCAGGGCGGCGGGCTGGAACCGCAATGCCACATCGATAGTTTCCTGCACCGAACGCGCCCAGGTATCCCCCTGTTCCTGTTCGCCAGCGGTTCGCTCGCCGTCATCGCCCCGCTCCAGTAATGGCCGCACCTTGCCGATGGGAACACCGCGTGCCAGCCACGCCTGGATTTCCCGCACCCGCTGCACGTCCGCCTCGCTGTATAACCTGTGGCCCTTGCCGGTGCGCGCGGGTACCAGCAGGCCGTAGCGCCGCTCCCAGGCGCGCAGGGTGACCGGGTTGACCCCGGTGCGCTGGGCGATATCGCGGATCGGTAGCATCGCGTGCTGGCCGGCCGGTGCGCCGGATTCAGTCCCGGGGACTTCTGTTTTATTGGCGTCAGTCACACTCATCGGCTTGGTACCGCTCTCGGTCATTGGGGCCCGGGCCCTCAGTGAAAATCACACAGGCCCATCTCGGCCGGTTCGGTCGCCAGCAGCAGCTGGCTGTGGATAAAGTGGTGCGGGCTGCGCGGCAGGTAGTGGCGCAGCAGGGTCAGCACCGCCGACACCGGCTTCAGGCCCAGCCGGTAATCCTCGATCAACTGGGTCAGCTCGGCCTTCTCTTCCCTGCTGAGGAATTCCTTCAGGTGCCCCTGCACGTGCATCAGGGCGTTGGTGCGGTCCTTGCGGGTAGCCATGTGGGCGAGGATTTCCATCAATCGGCCGCGCACCTCGAAGGCAAAGGTTTCGGCGTCATGGGACCTGGCGTCGGCGATGAAGCGCCCCAGCTCGCGGGTCTTCACCTGGTGGTGGGCGAGCAGCAGGTATTTGTAGGCGGTATAGAACTCGATGATCCGGGCGGGCCGCGGGTCTTCCTCCACATAGCGGAACCAGGCGTCATAGGCGAACACCCGGGTCAGGAAGTTCTCGCGTATCTCGCTGTTGTTGAGGCGCCCGGTCTCCTCCATCGGCAGGTGCGGGAAGTGCTCGCGTATTCGCGCGGCAAACATCCCCACGCCGTCACTATCGTGCCCGTGGCCGTTGGGCAGGTAGCGGCGCACCCCTTTCAGGCCACAGCTGGGTGAGTTCTGCATAAAGATATAGCCGCGCACCCGCTGCAGCTCCGGCGCCACACTGTCCGCATAGTCCCGCAGGGGCTGTGTCACATCCAGGTCCGGGTCCACTACCCCGATAACGCGGACTTCGGCATCCGGCGCGGGATCGCTCTTGACCAGGCGGATGGGGTCCCGCGGCACCCCCAGCCCAATGGCCACCTCGGGACACAGGGGCACATAGTCGAAACAGTGCCCCAGCAACTGGGTGCAGACTCGGCTGTGCTTGTGCCCGGCGTTATACCGCACCGGGTCACCCATCACGCACTGGCTGATGCCAACGGGAATCTTCTGGGTCAGCAGCTGGATATTCATATCTACCTATACACTTTTTAAATGTGTACAAGGTTTATAGCGTGAAAACCCAGCCTGTACAACAATATTTTTTGTACAACAGGGTCCGGCAGACGCTTGCGCTGTCAGGTGTCACAGCTACAATGCCAGACCCTGCCGAGAGCCACGGATGAAGTGATGATCCCAGCACTGCGCGAAATCGACGAGGTACAGTCGCTCTACCTGCAATTCCTGCAAGCACTGGCGGAGGCCGGCTTCCGCGGCGATTCCAGCCCCAGTTATGCCAGCCGCACGGTACTGGCCACCGATAACTCCATTTACCAGGTGCTGCCACAGGCAGTGGTGTATCCCCGCGACACCCACGACCTGCAATTGCTGGCCCGGCTGGCGGACCGCGAAGAGTTCCACCAGGTGGTGCTGTCACCCCGTGGCGGCGGTACCGGTACCAATGGCCAGTCACTCACTGACGGCATCGTGGTGGATATTTCGCGGCATATGAACCGCATCCTGGAGATCAACCCGGACGAGGGCTGGGTGCGGGTGCAGGCCGGCGTGGTCAAGGACCAGCTCAACGCCGCCCTGGCCCCCCACGGCCTGTTCTTTGCCCCGGAACTCTCCACCAGCAACCGCGCCACTATCGGCGGCATGATCAATACCGACGCATCCGGCCAGGGCTCCTGCGTGTACGGCAAGACCCGCGACCATGTGCTGGAACTGTCGACCGTTTTGATGGGCGGCGAGTTGCTGCACTCCGCGCCGGTGGACAGCGACGGGCTGGGACAACTGCGCGAGCGGGACGACCGCATCGGGACGGTGCACCGCACCTGCGACGATATCGCCCGGGACAAGGCCGCGCTGATCGAGGAAAAGTTTCCCCGGCTCAACCGCTGCCTTACCGGCTATGACCTGGCCCACCTGCGCGACGGTGACAGCGGCGACTTCAATATCAACAGCGTCCTCTGTGGTTCCGAGGGCACCCTGGGCTTTATCGCCGAGGCAAAGCTCAATGTCCTGCCAATCCCCCGCTGTGTGGCACTGGTCAACCTCAAGTACGACAACTTCCAGGACGCCCTGCGCGATGCCGGCGACCTGATGGGCGCCGGCCCCACCTCGATCGAGACCGTGGACAGCAAGGTACTGCAGCTGGCGATGGAGGATATTGTCTGGCACAGCGTCAGCGAGTTTTTCCCCAGCGATGATCGCCCGGTGCAGGGCATCAACCTGGTGGAGTACACCGCCGACTCGGAAGAGGAACTGGAGCGGGCCCTGGCGCGCTTTACCGCCCAGGTAGACAACGCCATCGGTGAGACCGGCAAGAGTTTTGGCTACTCCATTGCCCGCGGACACAGCGAGGTCAACCGGATCTGGGCCATGCGCAAGCGGGCCGTGGGCCTGCTGGGCAATGTCAGCGGGGAAAAACGGCCCATCCCGTTTGTGGAGGACACCTGCGTGCCGCCGGAACACCTGGCGGACTTTATCGCCGAGTTCCGCGCCGTGCTGGATGAGGCCGGCCTGGATTACGGCATGTTCGGCCACGTGGATGCCGGGGTACTGCACGTGCGCCCGGCCATCGATATGAAAGACCCGCAGCAGGCCGCGCAGATCCGCCCCATCACCGACCGGGTGGTGGCACTGACGCAGAAGTACCACGGCCTGCTGTGGGGCGAGCACGGCAAGGGGGTGCGCTCCGAATACGCACCGGAGTTCTTCGGTGAACTCTACGGCGAACTGCAACATATCAAGGCCGCGTTCGACCCCCGCAACCAGCTCAACCCGGGCAAGATTGCCACCCCCAGCCGCGCGTCAGGCCTGCTGAAAATCGATGCGGTGCAAACCCGCGGCGAGCGCGACCGGCAGATCCCGGTGCAGGTATGGGAGGGCTACAGCGAGGGCGTCCACTGCAACGGCAATGGGGCCTGCTTCAACTGGGACCCGGACTCCGCCATGTGCCCGTCTTACAAGGCCACCCGCGAGCGTATTCACTCCCCCAAGGGCCGCGCATCGCTGATGCGGGAATGGCTGCGGCTGCTCAGTGCACGGGATGTGGATGCGGTGGAAGCGGCGCAGAAATTCCGCGAACAGTCCTTTTTTGTCGGGCTGCCGGGGCGGATCAAGAACAGCCTGGCCAGGGCCCGGGGAGAGTATGACTTCAACCACGAGGTCAACGAGGCCATGCAGGGATGCCTGGGGTGCAAATCCTGCGTGGGCCAGTGTCCGATCAAGGTGGATGTGCCGGAGTTCCGCTCCAAGTTCCTGGAGCTCTATTACAGCCGCTACCTGCGGCCGCTGAAAGACTATTTTGTCGGCAGCCTTGAGTTCGTGATGCCGCACCTGGCCCGGGTACCGGGACTGTACAACCGGCCGCTGCAACTGGCACCGGTGCGCTGGCTGCTGGAACGGGGCCTGGGCCTGTCCGACAGCCCCGCGCTGTCCCGCAAGGGCCTGGAGAAATCCATGGCGGAACTGGGCGTGCCCTACGCCAGCCGCGCCACCCTGGAGGCGCTGGGGCCGGCCCAGCGCAAGCGCGCCGTGATCATTGTGCAAGACGCCTTCACCAGCTACTTCGACGCCGATATGGTGGCCGATGCGCTGCGGCTGCTGCGCCAGCTGGATTTCTTCCCGCTGGTGGCGCCGTTCAGGGCCAATGGCAAGCCCATGCATGTACATGGTTTCCTGCGCCAGTTCCGCCGGGTGGCGGTGGCCAACAGCGAGATGCTCGAAGAACTGGCGGATAGCGGCGTGCCGCTGGTGGGTGTGGACCCGTCCATGACCCTGACCTACCGCGCCGAATACCGCAAACTGCTGGGGGATCGTGCGCCGCAGGTAAAGTTGCTGCAGGAGTGGATGGCGAGCCAGCGCGAACACCTGGAGCAGCAGCGCTCCCGCCTCCGCCCTGCCACTTTCCAGCTGCTGCCCCACTGCAGCGAGCAGACCAATGCAGCCGCTTCACTGCAGGACTGGAAGGATGTATTTGCTGCACTGGGCCTGCAGCTGGAGAGCGAAAGCCTGGGCTGCTGTGGGATGGCCGGTACCTATGGCCACGAAACCGCCCACAAGGAGACTTCGCGGGTAATTTTCCAGCAGTCCTGGGCGCCGCGCCTGACCGGCGAGACCGGCCAGCTGCTGGCCAGTGGCTATTCCTGCCGCTGCCAGGCCAAGCGCTTTGCGGGAGTAAGCCTGCGCCACCCACTGCAGGGACTGCTGGCACAATTACAAAATTAAGCGTTTACTAGGGGGGAGATGAGCCCGGGAATCGGGCCCAGTTACTCCAAGAACCGGGAAGCGACCGCGATGTATCGACTGCTGACACCCCTGTTGCTGGCCGGCCTGTTGGCAGGCAATGCCCTGGCGGAGGCCACCCCGCCGGTCACCAGCCTGGTGGAATCCGCCGAGGCCCGGGCGCTGGAAGGGGACTTCGACGCCGCCCTGCCCCTGTATGAGCGCGCCATTGCAGGCCTGGGCGATGAACCGGCCCGGCAGCACGCGTTGCGCTATCGCTACGGCATCGTGCTCAATGCCCTGGGGGCACGGGAGGATCCCGATACCTTTTATCCACTGGCGCGGGCCCAGTTCTCCGCCGTACTCGACTACCTTGGTGAGGGCGGTGAGCTGGAGCATTCGGCGGCCCGCGTCAGCTCTGCCCTGGCGCACACCCTCCACCAGCAGGCCCCCTATGCCCGCAGCCCCCTGCACCAGTCGCAGATGCTGCGCCGGGCCTACCTCCTGTACAACGACGCGGCTTCGGGCCTGGCCCGGGAACAGGAGTGGCACAATCTGGCCATTACCTACTTCAACCTGGGCCAGGTATGCGAATGGCAGGGCAACCTGGAGGAAGCCATCGAGTGGCTGGAAAAGGCCGTGGCGCTGGACGCACGCCACGGATTCCCGGACCTGGAAGAGGACCGCGCCTACCTCTATGCCCTGCGTGAGCAGGTCAACCCCCCGGCCCGGGCCAGCGCAACCGCCCTGTGACCAGGCGGCCAGCACCCATCAACACCCCACCGCCCCGCCAATCCGACGGTTTTCGGCCGCTTCGGACCAGCGGTCACAAATAATTTACTGCAGAATTTTCTCCGGCGGATTCCCGATTAGGAGGAGTGTTTCGTTCGGTTTTTAACCACACCCGAAGATGACATCGCTGTCACCGCGCCGACAAAGCACTGCAACCATGTGCTAGTACAAACTATTTTTTTCAGTCACATATTCACCAGAAATTCATTTGAAAGAATGAAGTTCTCAAAAAACATGATTTCTGGAATTAATGCATCAATGGCAGCGCTGACATTGATACCGGCGGGCGCTGTTTAAAAAATGCACAGAAGGATTTGATTAACCGGACCCAACCCGTAATATAGCCACCACTGATTAATTATTAATCAGTTATTTCCAAACTAACTTGGAAATGTCACTGGGCCCCCGGGCCGGTGACCAACTGATTCCTGGAGGTAACGGGAAAATGCTGAAACAGACTCTGCGCAATTTTGTATTTCTTATGACCGCCGTCCTTGCGGCCTCTGTGAGCCTGAATGCATCTGCCGCCGTTAAGAAAGAAAAAACCATGGTTGTAGACGCCACCGCTTACAACTCGGTGCCCGGCCAGACGGACGACGATCCCTGGGTAGCGGCGTGGAACAACCGCCTGCGTCCCGGCCAGAAAGTGATCGCAGTGTCCCGTGACCTCGAAAAGCATGGACTGACCAACGGCGCCAAGGTGAAGATCGAGGGCCTGCCCGGCACCTATACCGTGCGCGACCGGATGAACAAGCGCTTCAAGAACCGTATCGATGTGTGGATGGAGAAAGACATCAAGAAAGCCCGCAAGTGGGGCAAGAAAAAGCTGAAGATCGTGTATCAACCGGTCAAGTAAGCCAACAATTCACACTAACTAACAACAGTAACTGACCGCGGCTATCACCGCGGCCTCAAACGCCCCGCCCCGCGGGGCTTTTTTTTGCCTGCGAAAAAATAGCCGGCACTTCAACCCGGAACCCGGAACCCGGAACCCGGAACCCGGATTTCAGGGTTCGGTTTCCGCGTCGATTCCCGGGAGCTCTCGGCATTTTTCGTGGCTGGTATGGAAGCGACCCGGCTGGCGATCCCGGTTATAGCGGAATCGTGGGCCATCCTCACGGAACACAATCAGGTACTCCTCCTTTTTCCACTGACCACCTGTGCGGAACTCGGTCAGCCAGAGCAGTGCCTGCTCGCCCTCGTAGCAGCGACCGTAAAAAAGCCGGGTTCTCTCCACCAGTTCCTTACTGAGGTAATCGCGGTACTGACCCGGGTAAGTAAAGCGGTCACTGGAAATCGATACCTCTGTTTCACGGTTGTCGCCGTGGCCCTCTCCCGGCCTGCCGCGGGGTACCCGCTGGATATAGATTGAGGTGTTTTCATCGCAGTCGATACAGCTGCGTCCCGCAATCACCGCATAACCATCGAGCTCGGCTACCAGCCGGGCCTCCGCCAGGTGAGTCTCAAGCAGGCGGTCACCGGGCAGGCGCACGTCCACTGCATACACTGACCCGCAAGCCAGGGACAACAGGAGGGGGGAAAGCAATACAAGCAGGGGTTTTATTGCGGACATCGACAGGGGCACCGCTCTCAGTCACCGGGTGGGTCACCGGAAGCATTCTTTCCGTAGAGCTTCGCGGTGCCCCGTGATTGGGTAGTGCGCTGTCACACTGTCGCGAATCCCTGCCAATTAAAACGATAGCAGGGAATTCGGGAAGTGGTGGTTGGGGAGCGGGCGGGAGGAAAGGCTGGTTTCAGCTCTCCTGTTCTTCCACCGGTCCGACAAAGGTGGCTATACCCTCCTCGCGCAGGGCATCCAGGGCCTCCTCGAGGGCCTCACGCTCCGTTTCGAAGGCATCCTCCCAGACGGTGGAATTGTCATTCTCGTCGACAATTTCCAGCAACCAGCCACCCTCGCCATCCTCGTAAATATCGATATGGACGTTCAGCCCATCCTCGCTGTAGGCCTGGCTCAGCTCGGATTCGCGGGGTTCAAATTCATCTTCCATGGGGTGCCTCACTTCGGGCCGGTCACTGGGGTCGCAGCACTGTGACAAGATGCGGCCGGCCGGTCAATCAAAATCTGTCGCGGGATCGCGAGCCAGGGCTGCGAAACTGCCCATTAAATGTACGACAAACGTCCCGGTGTGCGTTAAAATGCGCGGCGATTTTTAGCCCCGCCCTGGCCAGGTCCAGGCCGGGAATGTTTTGCCCCGGATTTACGCTCCGGCCCGCAACGAGGAAAACCCATGTCCCACCAGTACGTAGTCTGTGCGCTCTACAAGTTCGTCACCCTGGACGACTTCGAATCCCTCCGCGAGCCCCTCCTTGAAGTCATGCTGGAACACCGCGTGCGCGGCACCCTGCTGCTCGCCCGGGAGGGCATCAATGGCACTGTCGCCGGCTCCCGCGAGGCCATCGACACCCTGCTCGCCTACCTGAAAAGCGACCCGCGGCTGGCGGAACTGGATTACAAGGAGTCCTACACCGATTCCGCCCCCTTCCGGCGCAGCAAGGTGAAGCTCAAGCGCGAGATTGTCACCATGGGCGTCGAGGGTATCGACCCGCGCCAGACCGTGGGCACCTATGTAAAGCCGGCAGACTGGAATGCGCTGATCAGCGACCCCGAGGTGGTGCTGATCGATACCCGCAACGACTACGAGTACCAGGTGGGCACCTTCGAGAAGGCGGTCAACCCCAATACCGAAAGCTTCCGGGAATTCCCCCAGTATGTGAAAGACAACCTGGACCCACAGAAGCACAAGAAAGTGGCCATGTTCTGCACCGGCGGTATCCGCTGTGAGAAGTCCACTGCGTACCTGAAGGAGCAGGGTTTCGAGGAGGTGTACCACCTGCAGGGGGGCATCCTGAAGTACCTGGAGGAAGTCCCCAAGGAAGAAACCAAGTGGCATGGCGAGTGCTTCGTCTTCGATGACCGCGTGACCGTGAACCACGACCTCGAGCGCGGCGAGTACCAGCAGTGCAATGCCTGCCGCATGCCGGTCACAGAAGAGGAAATGCAGTCACCGCAGTTTGAGCAGGGCGTCAGCTGCCCGCACTGTTTTGACAAGGTCTCGGACGCCGATCGCGCGCGTTTCCGCGAACGGGAGAAGCAAATCCAGCTGGCCAAACAGCGCGGCGAGGAGCATATCGGCCACGATGCCCGCGAGACCACCGCCGAGCGCCGCCGCCGCAAGCAGGCATTGCGCCGGCAGCAGGCGGAGCAGGCAAAGCAGGAAGAACTGCGCAGCCAGCGCGCCTGAGCGGGAAGCTCCCATGTTCCGCCGGGACAAAAAAGGCCGGCCCGGTGCATCCGGGCCGGCCTTTTTGGTTAACCACCCCGCAGGATCGTCAGTCGATTTCTATCTCCGGCATTCCTTCCCCCTCGCCACTGCGCAACCACAGCTCCGCTCCCGCACGCCGGGCGATCTCGCGGTAGTGGCGCGCCACCTCGCCGTCCGGCTCCGCCACCACACTGGGCCGGCCGCTGTCGGTGCCCTCGCGGATCGACATGGCCAGTGGCAGCTTGCCCAGCAGGCCGGTGTCGTAGTCGGCCGCGATGCGCTCGCCGCCACCGGCACCGAATACCGGTTCGGTATGGCCGCAGTTGGAGCAGGTGTGCAGTGACATGTTCTCGACTATCCCGAGCACCGGCACATCGACCTTGCGGAACATCTCCACCCCCTTGATGGCATCCTTGAGGGCCAGGTCCTGGGGCGTGGTAACGATCACCGCGCCCGCCAGGGTGGCTTTCTGGGCCAGGGTCAGCTGGATGTCGCCGGTGCCCGGGGGCATATCGACCACCAGGTAGTCGAGTTCCTCATCCCCCTGGCACCAGAGGGTCTGGGTCAGGATCTGGTTGAGGGCACCGCTGGCCATGGGTCCGCGCCAGACGGCCGGGGTATCCTCGGTCAGGAGGTAGCCGATAGACATGGTCTTGAGGCCCAGGGCCTCCACCGGCAGGAAGAACTTCTGTTCCCGCACTTCCGGCCGGGCGTCCTCGGTGCCCAGCATGGTAGGCAGGCTGGGGCCGTAGATATCGGCATCCAGCAGGCCCACGCTGGCGCCTTCTGCCACCAGTGCCAGCGCCAGGTTGACGGCAGTGGTGGACTTGCCCACCCCGCCCTTGCCGGAGGCCACGGCGATAATGTTCTTCACACCACGCATGTGCACGGGCACCTCCCCGGCATCGGTGGTGGGGATATCGGTGAACAGCTCGAACTGCAGCCCCGCGTCCCCCAGCGGCCCGCCACGCAGCGAGGGCATACAGGCCTCCCGGATCCGCTCACGCCACTCGCCTTCCTGGCTGGAGCAGGGGTATCCCAGGGTAATGCCCACAAAGACGGTACCGTCCTCGTAGCCCACCTCGATATCCGCCTCCAGCTCATCCAGTATCCGCCCGGTGCCCGGATCATGCAGGCTGCCCAGGCACTCCGCCAGCCGCTCCAGCTCTGCCTGTACATCGGCCGGCAGGTCTTCGTGTTCGTGGTCGTGTTCGCTCACCATCATCCCTCTTTCCGGTGGGTATCGTTCGGTGCGTGCATTGTGTCCGATGGGTCCGCCCAATTCTAGCCGCCCCGGGGGCAGCAGGCCCCGCCGCCCTCCCAGCAAGGCCGCAGATCTGCTATATTCGCCGGTCTTTTTACCGTGGCCGCAACCCTGTGGCCGGAATCCGCCGATTTCACCAGGGAATCGGCGCGAATCAGCGAACCAGCAGATGGAAGAACCGATGTCCGACAAGCGCAACATCCTTGTTACCAGCGCCCTGCCCTACGCCAATGGCTCCCTGCACCTGGGCCATATCCTGGAATACATCCAGACCGACATCTGGGCGCGTTTCCAGCGCGCGCGTGGCCACGACTGCCTGTACATGTGCGCCGACGATGCCCACGGCACCGCCATCATGCTGAAAGCCGAGCAACTTGGCCTGACCCCGGAACAGCACATCGCCAATATGCAGGCGGAGCACGAGAGGGATTTCGCCGACTTCCTGATCGGCGTGGACAACTACCATTCCACCCACTCGGACGAGAACCGCGAGCTGTCAGCGATGATCTACAAGCGGCTGCGCGACAACGGCCATATCGCTACCCGCACCATTACCCAGGCGTTCGACCCGGAAAAAAACCTGTTCCTGGCCGACCGCTACATCAAGGGCACCTGCCCGCGCTGCAAGACGCCGGACCAGTATGGTGACAACTGCGAGGCCTGTGGTGCCACCTACAGCCCCACCGAACTGATCGACCCGGTATCCGCCATTTCAGGCGCAACGCCGGTGGAGAAGGAGTCCGAGCACTTCTTCTTCACCCTGCCGGAGTTCACCGACTTCCTGAAGCAGTGGACCCGCTCCGGCACCCTGCAGGACGAGGTGGCCAACAAACTGTCCGAGTGGCTCGATGAAGGCCTGCAGCAATGGGATATCTCCCGCGACGCACCCTACTTCGGCTTCGAGATCCCCGACGCCCCCGGCAAGTATTTTTATGTCTGGCTCGACGCCCCCATCGGCTACATGGCCAGCCTGAAAAACTATTGCGACACAAAGGGCCTGGACTGGCAGGACTACTGGAAAAAAGACAGCGATGCCGAGGTGTACCATTTTATCGGCAAGGATATCGTCAATTTCCACGCGCTGTTCTGGCCCTCCATGCTCGACTCCGCCGATTTCCGCACCCCGACCAAGGTCTGCGTACACGGTTTCCTGACCGTAAACGGCAAGAAGATGTCCAAGTCCCGCGGCACCTTTATCAATGCGCGCAATTACCTGGACCACCTGCACCCGGAATACCTGCGGTACTACTTTGCCGCCAAGCTGACTGGCGGTGTCGACGACCTGGACCTGAACCTGGAAGACTTTATTGCCCGGGTGAATTCCGACCTGGTGGGCAAGGTGGTCAACATTGCCTCGCGCACCGCCAAGTTTGTGAGCAAGTCCGGCGGCGTGCTGGCCGACCAGCTGGCGGACGAGGCGCTCTGGAACCAGTTTGTGGAGGCGGCGCCCCGTATCGCCGAATTTTACGAAAGCCGTGAATACGCCCGCGCCATGCGCGAGATCATGGCGCTGGCGGATGCCGCCAATGCCTGGATTGCCGACAAGGCGCCCTGGTCACTGGCGAAAGAGGAAGACAGGGAAGCCGAGGTACTGGCCATCTGCTCCCAGGGCGTCAACATGTTCCGCGCACTGATCACCTGGCTGGCGCCAGTGCTGCCGGAAACCGCGAAAAAGGCCGAGGCTTTCCTGGGCGCGGAGCTGGACTGGCACGCCGCCACCACACCGCTGTCCGGTCATACCATCAACAAGTTCAAGCCGCTGATGCAGCGGATCGAGCAGAAGCAGGTGGATGCGGTACTGGAAGCGGCGAAGGAGTCCCTGGCCCAGCTACAGGCGGAAACAAAACCGCTCAGCGGCCCGCTGGCGGACGATCCCATCGCCGACGAGATCCAGTTCGATGACTTCGCCAAAGTGGACCTGCGCATTGCCCTGATTGCCAATGCCGAGCATGTGGAAGGCGCGGGCAAACTGCTCAAGCTGACCCTGGACCTGGGCGGCGAGACCCGGCAGGTGTTCGCCGGCATCAAGAGCGCCTACAAGCCCGAGGACCTGGTGGGCAAGCACACCGTGATGGTAGCCAACCTGGCCCCGCGCAAGATGCGCTTCGGTGTGAGCGAGGGCATGGTGCTGGCCGCCGGGCCCGGCGGCAAGGACCTGTGGATCCTCGAGCCCCACGCGGGCGCCCAGCCGGGCATGCGTGTGATGTAAACCCTGTAGGAGCGGCCGCTGGCCGCGATCCGGGTTGAGATTATATTTCGCCCTCGATCGCGGCCAGCGGCCGCTCCTACGAAAACTCTTCAACTTACAGGGATGGCCAGAATGCGCGGCGTCTTCCTCGACACCCTCACCATGAAACTCGAAGAGCTGGACACCTCCGGCCTGGAAGCGAGCCTCGAGCACTGGGACCTGTATGAATCCACCGCCCCCGAACAGGTAGCGGATCGCATCGCCGGCGCCGACGTGGTCATCACCAACAAGGTGGTACTGGATCGCGAGCTGATCGAAAACGCCGCCCGCCTGAAACTGATCTGTGTCTGTGCCACCGGCACCAACAATATCGACCACGAAGCTGCGGAAGAACGGGGCATCCCGGTGCGCAATGTGGCCGGCTATGCCCAGGCATCAGTACCACAGCATGCCCTGGCCTTGATCCTGGCCCTCGCCACTCGCTGGCATCAATACCACAGTGACGTTGTGGCCGGGCGCTGGAGTGAATCCCCCGTGTTCACCATGCTGGATTACCCGGTGATGGAACTGGCCGGCAAGAAACTGGGCATCATCGGCTACGGTGACCTCGGCCGGAAAACCGCCGAACTGGGTCGCGCGCTGGGTATGGAAATCCTGGTGGCCGAGTCCTTTACCGGCGAAAAGAAGGCCGGACGCACTCCTCTCGGGCAACTGCTGGCGGAGGCCGATGTCATCAGCCTGCACTGCCCGCTGACAGACGAGACCGACAAACTGGTCGACAGGGAATTCCTTGCCGCCATGAAGGCCGGCGCCCTGCTGGTAAACACCGCCCGCGGCGGGCTGGTGGACGAAGCGGCGCTGGCAGAAGCCCTTGAGAACGGCCATCTCGGCGGCGCAGCACTGGATGTGCTGAGCGTGGAACCACCACCGGCCGATCACCCGCTGCTGGCGGGCGATATCCCCAACCTCATCATCACCCCGCACAACGCCTGGATCAGCCGCGAGAGCCGCCAGCGGCTGCTGGATGGTGTGGTAGCCAACATTGGGGAATGGCGCCGATCCGCCTGAGTCACCACCCGGGCGGCACGCGCCCGGCGATCACTTCCCGCTGACCATCGCCTGCCGCACAGGCGGCGTGGCCCACTGCGACCAGGGGCCTGCACACAGTCACCTCACTCAGTGCCAGATTCCGGCATCCGGTTACCGGACCGCCTTCCCGCTGCCGTGCGTCCCGGAGGGCCGGTGCAGTAACAGCGCTGCAAAGCTGTGGATTAGCGGTCAGCCTAATTCGCGGTCCCGCATACCAATTTCCGATGGCGACTCTACGATTCATAGACAGAACCCTGACGTGAGGAAATTTCTTATGGCTACTGCAAAAGCCCCCAACAGTTCCAGCCAGGAAAAACTGAGGCAGGCCTACCACCTTGCCGGTGAGGCAGCTTCTGACCAGGCTGCACACCTGCGTGAACGCGCACGCTCCTCGGTCGAGAACAGCAAGCGCCGCGCCACCGACCTGGAGCAGCGCTTCGAGTCCTCAATCAGGAAGCATCCGGTTGCCAGCGTGGGTTGTGCATTCGCCGTCGGCTGGGTTATTGCAAAACTACTGAAGTGATACCGCGCGAGCCCCGCTCGCCCGTTCACTCTTTCCAGGCAACTGATACAAGGTTCCGGGAACCCGATACTGATGCAGAAAGATCAAGATCCAGCACCGGACAACAGAGATTCCGAACCGGCCGCGCAGGAACGCGGCCGGACTTCTTTTGATTCATCACAGGAGAAGCCGGAGCCCCGGGAGCCCAGCCCGCTGGCACAGGTTGAAGCAACAATGACACTGGTGTCCGCGTGGCTCAACAATCTGCAGACACTGTTCAGGCTGGAACTTGACCGTACGATAGAGGCCGGTCGGCGCATGCTGGCCATACAGCTCGTACTGCTGCCACTGGGCATCGCCTTCCTACTGAGTCTCTGTGCCGGCGTCGGCCTACTTGCCTATTACTTCTCACAGTCGGTGTATATCGGCTTCACCGCTTTTGTGCTGGCCCAGCTGGTACTGCTCACGGCAATGATGCTGTACATGAAAAAACTCCGCGCCCTGCTCGGCTTCAGCGAGACGCGCAAGCAGGCCCGGGAGGCTATGGACAATGTCCTTGAAACACTTAAATAACCGCGTTGCGGAATGCTGCCGGGAAATGGATCGCCAGCGTGACGCCATTGTATCCCTGGTTGACGCCCAAAAAGGCGCTATTGACCAACGGGCCAGACGCATTCCCTTGCCACTGGCAATGGGCGCGGCAGCTGTAGCGGGCTTTATTGCCCAGCGGTTCTTTCATTCCCCCACCTCCAACCAGCTTCTGCGGCTTTACCTGACCTGGCGGGCCTTTTAGGCGCAGCCTGGCCTGGTACTGCAGGCCAGCGGACGCCGGATAGCAGCCAGGGGAACAACCGCCGCACCCCCGGGACAATAAAAAAGGGGCCGGATAACGGCCCCTTGCAGCTGCCTGGACAGGTGAGAATCTCAATCATCCATTGCCAGCACAGCCTGCTTCATTTCTTTCACGTAACGGTCAACCAGTTGATAGTCCCGATCGGTGCCCCACTCCCGTGAAGCTGCCTTTTCGTAGGCATCCCTGGCTGCGACATAGTTACCGTTTACCCGCTCCTTGAAACCGATATTTGTGTAAGTTGACTTCATATTCTCCTTGTGACCGTCTTCTTTGGGGAACTCCGTCGAGCGCATCTTTTCCAGGTAGGATTTTTTGGTGATCCGGTCGGCAAGATATTGTACATCCGCGGTCAGCAACTCCGCCCACAGCGAACTATTGGCGTCCTGCCAGCTGCCAGACTCCACCAGTGACACCAGCTGTGCCAGGAGTTCACCGGCTTCCTCATCCCGGTCAAGCTCTTTAAGTGCTTTATACCTTGTCAGGCTGAGGCTGACGAAGCGAGGGGATTCCTTGCCGCCGAAATCGATCTTTCCCTGCTCGGCCAGGAATTCCTCAAATTTCCTCTCACGGAACAGGCGGATCATATCCTCGGTATCCGTCACCGCCACCGAGGCATCGACCTCCTCAATCCTCACCTCGCCGACCTCGACCATTCCCTTGCCCGCAATACCGACACCATAGGCAATATAATCAGCCTCATCCGGGATTTGCAGGACCATTTTTTTGGCCTTCCAGTCACTGCTTCCACGGATTGGTGAATAAAACGTGCTATCCCAGGTGAGGTACTTCGCCTGGTCATCCTGCTGATCGACGGCCCCAAAATAAATGGCTACCGATTCCTCGACACCTGTCGGCTTGTAATCAACCACAAGCATGATGCGCTTGTCATGATAGGGGGCCGCTTCAATCTTTTTCTTCATCAGTCCAACGTCGCCGGGTGTAGCATCCCCGGACCGAATGATGATCTTTTCCTCGTCGACCTTTCCGGTTATTTCGAACACGTCAGCGACAGACGCATCGTAAAACCAGTCACCAATTATTTCCTCACCGGTGAACGGCTCCATGGGCTCGAAAAGGCTGTCGGGGAAGGATTTTTCATCGTTTTTTTCCCCGGCGAACACTGCAGTGCTTGCGATAAGCGCAAGGGAAAAACCCATTTTCCTGATCATAGTCATCACAACTCCCTGTAATTTGATAAGTGTGAGCACTTCTCGATACCCGATGCTACAGGGCATAAATAGGCCAAACCACCCGCGGGAAACCTGATGTAAGGTCCTGTAATAAATGACGCCTGGACCTCTTTTTTTATGCCAAAACGTTATACAAATAATTTCGAGTATTGTGAAATCTCGCAGGGTGCCGGCTTTCCAGCCCGGGGAGCGACATCCTCGGGAGCAGCCAGGCCCGGTTCGAGGGGGGCACCCGGCAGCGGCGGCCCGCCGCCAGCTCACGGGCTTGCCCGGCGCACCAATTCAAAAGCGCTCCTCTCTACTATCCGCATGTTGGCAGAATTGTCTTTCTATCCTTCCCGCTGCGGGGCCATTCAATTAGAGTTAACTGAGGAAGTTTTTACCCAGATATAAAATGACTACGACCAAGCAGACAGTGCCCCCAGATCCGCGGCCAGTAACGCCCATCCCTCCGATCGAGGTTGAAGAAGCCGGCCGTAAACTGGCAGCTTTTATCCGTCGCAACCCGCGCCTGCTGGTCCTTACCGGTGCCGGCGTCAGCACGGATTCCGGCATTCCCGACTACCGCGATGAAGACGGCGCCTGGAAGCGCAAGCAGCCGGTGCAGCACCAGGATTTCATGCGCAGTTTCGAGACCCGCCAGCGCTACTGGGGCCGCAGCCTGATCGGCTGGCCGGTCATCCGGCAGTCGCAGCCAAATCCCGCCCACCGGCACCTGGCGGAGCTGGAGCTGCGGAACTGCAGTGAGCTACTGGTTACGCAGAATGTGGACCGGCTGCACCAGCGGGCGGGTAGCCGGAATGTAATCGACCTGCACGGGCGGGCCGACCAGATCATCTGCATGGACTGCGGCTACCGCTGTGACCGGCAGCTGGTGCACGATCGCTGCTTTGCGCTCAATCCGGGATTCCACCAGTACCAGGCCAACACCGCGCCGGATGGCGATGCGGACCTGGAGGTGGATTTCAGTGGCTTTCGCATTGCCGACTGCCCGGACTGCGGTGGCATCCTCAAGCCGGACGTGGTGTTTTTTGGGGATAATGTGCCGCGTAACCGGGTCCGGTCTGCACTGGATGCCCTGCAGGCCAGCGACGGGTTGCTGGTGGTGGGCTCGTCACTGATGGTGTATTCCGGGTTCCGCTTCTGCCGCTATGCGCGGGAGTGGAACAAGCCCATCGCCTCCCTGAACCTGGGCCGCACCCGGGCAGACGATATCATCGACCTCAAACTCAGTGCGCGTATCGGCGAAACCCTGGATGCCACGCTGGCACAGCTCTGAAAACCGGCACTGTCATTGCACAGGGTTGTCCAGCTTCCCGCCCGCGTCAGCGCCATCAGCGGTGTCCTCGCGGCATTCCCAGCCCCAGCTGCGATGGCGGTCGGCAAATTCCCGCGCCCGGGACTCGCAATAGCCGGCGCGGTGCTGCGCGCTCCACAGGGACTGCACCTGACCCGCCTTGGTGTAACGCACCTCACAGGGCACCTTGCGTGGCGGATCGGCAAAAACCACATCGATCCGGCGCTCACGATCCCCGAGTACACAGGTAAAATCCTGCGCCAGGCTGCCGCTGGAAACTGACAACGCGATAAGAAAAGCCGCTAGCACGCCTGCCCTGAACATCTGCAACCTCCCGAGCCGTCACTCGTCGCCGTTACCATCACCGATCTTGTCCTGGGTCCGGTTTTCGAAATCGCTTGCATCATGCCGCTCGTGCAGCTGTTCCTCCGGCTCGCCCCAGGTGCGGTTAACCATACGTCCTCGCTGCACCGCGGGCCGCCGGGCAATTTCATCGGTCCAGCGGAGCACATTGCGATAGGTGTGCGCCTGCAGGAATTCCGCGGCATCGTATACCCTGCCCTTCACCAGCGCGCCATACCAGGGCCAGATCGCCATGTCGGCAATGGTGTATTCACTTCCGGCGATATACGGGTGTTCCGCCAGCTGGCGGTCGAGCACATCCAGCTGGCGTTTCACTTCCATCGTGTAGCGGTTGATCGGGTATTCGTAGGGCTCGGGCGCGTAGGCATAGAAGTGCCCGAAGCCCCCCCCCAGCAGCGGGCCGGCACCCATCTGCCAGAACAGCCAGTTCAGGGCCTCGGTGCGCTGCGCCGGGGTATGCGGCAGGAAGGCACTGAATTTTTCCGCCAGGTAGAGCAGGATGGATCCGCTCTCGAATACCCGGATCGGTGGATGCATGCTCTGGTCAAGCAGGGCCGGTATCTTGGAGTTGGGATTTACGTCGACAAAACCACTGCTGAACTGGTCGCCCTCGGTTATATCGATCAGGAAGGCATCGTATTCCGCCCCATCAAAGCCCAGCGCCAGCAGTTCCTCCAGCATGATAGTGACCTTGACTCCATTGGGTGTGGCCAGCGAGTACAGCTGCAGGGGATGCTCGCCCCGGGGCAGGGCTTTCTCGTGGGTGGGACCGGCGACGGGACGGTTGATATTGGAAAACTTGCCGCCGCTGTCCTGATCCCATTTCCAGACCTTCGGCGGGGTGTAGGTATCGTCGGCCATCTGTGCGACTCCCGCCGGAGCCTGTCGGGAAAAAGCGCCACAGGGACTGCGAAACAGGACCACCCCAATCTTATTATGATCGGCAGCTGGCCCCGGATTCACGGCTTATGCCGTGCGGCGATAAGACAGGCCCGGCACTTGGTTAACAGGGCTGCATTCTGCAGGAAGGATAGTGTGCAGATCCCGAATCGCGACCGCGGCCGTCAGTCGCCCTTAACTGCCTGCTCCCGGCTGTGGCAGGCTACTGTTCCAGATGTCCCGGTGCATTTTCCAGTCTTTCCCGACCTTCTTCCAGGTTACCAGGTACTTACCACTGTCCAGGGTCTGGCCGTCTGGCCCGATCACCGTCGCATTGCCAATCTCTACTGCCGTGCCCCCGAGGCTTTCCACCTCGACGGTCTGCAGCTTTATCTGGATGCCGGCATCCATCATGCCCTGGAATACTTTACGGACGGCGTCGCGACCACTCAGCATCCCGCTATTGGGCGGCAACAGCTGGGTGTCCGTGGTATAGATGGCTGCCAGCTCTTCGGCATCGCCCTGTTCAAGGGCATGCATCCATTTTGCGTTGGCGGCCTCAATGCCGGCACGGACAGTGCCATTATCGTTTTCCTCAGGTGCTTCGCAGCCGACGGCAACGAATGCCAGAAAAATTACAAACAAGGGGACTCTGGGAAATTTCATTAATCATGCCTCCTGGCAATACTCTCTTATTGCAACGATTTGCAGCGTTTTACGCTGGCTGATACTGCCGTGTGCAAGAGGATGGTCGGGACACAAGGCCCCTGACTGCGGGGCATAGTTCTTATCGTTTTATGATTTATGTCAGCGGGGTAAGTACGCAACGTAGGCCCACGCACCCGCAGAAACTTAATAATTTTGATTAACTGATAACATCACAGGTGCCGCGGGTATTGCAATGCCGCACTGCCAGCAAAGACCACTAAAGTGGGGCTCACGCGGCATTGACGTCGGAAATGGCGCCGGCCAGCCAGCCCGGGCGGTCTATCCCAGTTCAAAGGAGGTTATTCCGAAAACCCGCTCCAGGGGCAACTGCGGCGGTGGCCCGGAGTACATACGGGCAGTCTCAAACACCATCTCCATCCTGTGACGCTCTACCAGTTTCTGCGCCTGGGGGTTCACCTCGGGAATATCCAGGTAGACGGGGCGCCCGGTGGGCACACTGGCCGTCAGGGCCAAAAAAAGGCGTTCGGCCAGGTCCGCGTCGTCGGCGAATAACGGGCCTATCTTGTAGCCCTCGCGACAGGTCCGCATCACGCCGTATCCGTGTAATTCGTCATTTTCCACCGCTCCCAGTGCCACCGAGTCCGGCTGGGAGATCCAGGCATGCAGGAAATGCTCATGCGGGGCGGGGAATAACTGGTGGTCATAGGTGGCGACCTCCGCGAACGGGACCCAGGAGAGAGGCACCACGGCGTGAGTATCCTGCGCTCCAGCGGTCCCCTGTCCGGTCAGGCCCAGGTAGCGCATATTGCGGTGGGCCAGGCCAAACCCGGCCTGGCGATAGTTTTCCTGCTGGGCCACCACGCCGTCCAGGCCCATGGTACGACCCGCAAGGTAGTCCATCCCGGCCGCAGCCAGGCGCTCGCCGTAGCCGCAGCCGCGGCGCGCCGGATCAACGATATACAGCCCGAGAAAACCGAAGTCCTCGCCATAGCGCACCGCTGAGATGCAGCCCACCGGCTTGTCGTCCTCAAGGCCGATAAAGAAGCCGCGCGGGTCGGCCGCATAAAAACAGGCAGCGTCATGTAGCCCCGGGTTCCAGCCCTCCCGCTGGGCCCAGTCCAGTGCGAGGCAGAGTTCTGACGGGTGCATATTGCGGATTGTAAAGTCGCTCACAAGCCCCTCTCCAGCCAGTTCAATGTCCGGTTACTTGTGTCCTAACTGTAGTCTCGCCGGCGGGAGAATAAAGCGGCCATCGAGGCCGGGGCAGAATTGGGACCAGGAAAAAGCGGTAGGAGCTTGCCCTGGCAAAGGCGGCGGGCCGGGGTGGCCGCGCCGCCGGTTGGGGCAGGAATCAGGCCTCTTCTTCGGCCAGCTTGTCCTGGGTGCGGGTGGCAAAATCAGCGGCATCGTGCCGTTCCCGCAATTGCCCACTGGGTTCGCCCCAGGTGCGGTTGACCATCTTGCCCCGCTGCACTGCCGGGCGCTCGCCAATCTCATCTACCCAGCGATTTACGTTGCTATAGGTGTGCGCCTCGAGGAACTCAGCAGCGTCGTAGGCCTCGTTGCGCACCACCGCTGCAAACCACGGCCAGATGGCCATATCGGCAATGGTGTAGCCACTACCGGCCACATAGCGGTGATCGGCCAGGCGCCGGTCGAGCACATCCAACTGCCGCTTCACTTCCATGGTGTAGCGATTGATCGGGTACTCATACTTTTCCGGCGCATACGCGTAGAAGTGCCCGAAGCCGCCGCCCAACAGCGGGGCGGTGCCCATCTGCCAGAACAACCAGTTGAGGGTCTCCGTGCGTCCCGCTGCGTCCGCGGGCAGGAAAGCATCGAACTTCTCCGCCAGGTAGAGAAGGATAGAGCCGGACTCGAATACCCGGATTGCCGGGTCGCTGCTGTGATCCACCAGGGCGGGGATCTTGGAGTTCGGGTTGATGTCCACGAAGCCGCTGCCGAACTGGTCGCCCTCAAGGATATTGACCAGGTGGGCGTCGTACTCGGCCCCCTCGAAACCCGCGGCCAGCAGTTCCTCCAGCATCACGGTTACCTTGACGCCGTTTGGTGTCGCAAGTGAATAGAGCTGCAGGGGATGCTCACCCACCGGCAACTCGCGCTCGTGCGTGGGGCCGGCCACGGGGCGATTGATATTGGCAAACCTGCCCCCGCTACCGGCATCCCATTTCCAGACTCTGGGCGGGGTGTAGGTGGTGTCGGACATACTCTTTACTCCTGTGAATGGATTGCGGACGGATTCGACAGTCCGGTTGGCCGCCTCGCCGGTTGTCGAAAGCTGGCCGGGATATCTACGGTGCGGGTCGGCAAACAGACCTTCAAGGGCCAACGGCAAGCGGGCAACCGAAATGACGCTTCTTTACGGAAACCCGCAATCAACCAGCAGGATCTGGCAACCCATGCGAAGGCTGCAGGCTCTCGATTCCAGCGATATCCAGTAACCGCTGCCAGTATCCCACATCGACCCACTGGCCGAATTTCCTGCCCACCTGCTCGAAGTGGGCCACCTTTTTCATACCAAAGTGCTCATGCAGGGACACACTGGCCGGATTGGGCAGCGTGATGCCAGCGATTACACAATGTACCTGGAGAATCTCCAGCCTCCTGAACAGGGCATCGTAGAGGCGCCTGCCCCAGCCACAGGACAGCTCGGTGTGCGCAACATAAACGGTAATCTCCACCGAGTGGCGGTAGGCGGAACGGGCTCTCCAGCCGGTGGCATAGGCGTAGCCAACCAAATCATCACTGTCGTTCTCGGCCACCAGCCAGGGGAGGTCCTGTGCGGCGATGCCGGCGAACCGCTCCCGCATCGCCTGCTCCGAAACTGGCTTCTCTTCGAATGTGGCAAAGCTACTGGAGATGTAGTGGTTATAGATATCTGCAATTGGCCGGGCATCGGCATTATCGACGTTTCGGATCATGGATTGCTGTCCCTGTAAGCGGCAGGCCATTCAATAATTTTTTCCAGCCTGGCAAGTATGCATGCCTAAAAGAATTCAACAACTTACCCTGCTTTCCTGAAGGGCTGGATAATGTTCTGTGGCGATAACCAGCCAGGCGGCACTTTAACCACGACGTAAACCGGTTAAACTCAGCTAACCTGCTGGCCACTGCCACAATAATACGTGCTGCCACTGCAGCCCCCGTGCCGGGAGCAGATGATAATCAAGGAGAATAGCCGTGGATTACTTCGAGGGAATGAAACGCCTGCCGGGCCTGCCCATGGGCCGCGCCGCCTACAGCGATCGCATGGCCTATATCGGTGCCGAGCTGTCCAGGCTGGTCTACGAGCCTTTTACACCCGATGCTGACCTGACTGGCCTGCTGCACAAGCTGGGCAAATGCAGCAATGATACCGAGCGCCGGGAAGTCCTGGCCGCCTGGAGCAGCCACCTGCACAGCAATAGCTGTGGGCTCGAACCGGATATCCGCCATATTCTGCAGGACAACAACTTTGAGCCGATCAATTTTTATGATGTGTCAGAGACCCAGGCACTGCTGGCACAAATGGATGGCGGCGGAGGCCATAAAGTACTGGTGCTGTGCTTCCGCGGCACAGAATTGAATGCCTGGGACATCATCACCGACCTGCGTTTCCCACTGATGCCGGCCGGCAACCAGGGGCGGGTTCATACCGGTTTCAAGCGGGCTTTCGAGAATGTCCGCGCCCAGATTGAAAATGACCTGCTGAAAAGGGCGCAGTTGCCCCTGTACATTTTCGGCCACAGCCTCGGCGGCGCGCTGGCGCTTATCTGCACCAGGGAGCTGAACCCGGACGGTGACGGTGCCACCTATGTCTACGGCTGCCCCCGCACCGGTGACCAGCCTTACTTTCGCCGGGTGAAAACACCCATCTACCGACTCGAGATGGGCGGCGACCCTGTGCCGATGGTTCCGTTCGGTTACGGGTTTGGTGCTGTGCTCGCCCTGCTGCGCCTTATCCCACTGAACGGTACCTTGCACCTGGCCCGCTGGCTGCGCCAGAAGGTGCTGGGCTATTACCACACGGGATTCCGGGTGTTTATCAAGCATGCGCCCAACGATCCCGATGAGAACAATTTCGGTTTCCGCAAAATGCGTGTGGATTTCTCGGCGAATATCTTCTGGCGCATGCAGAGTATCTGGCGCGCCTGGCTCAGCACCCTGCCCGACGTAAAGGGTGTGGCCGGTTTCCACTCCATCCGGCTTTACAGCGATATGCTGCAGGCCCATATGCTGCGCCGCAACCTCAACCTGCTGCGGTCCGCAGCCGTGCCCACAAGTTCACCGGAAACCGTGCCGGTGGAGGAAGCCACCCGGGAAACCGCCGCCCCGGTAGATTCTGGCCCGGCGGACAGCGCCCGGAAAAAGACCACCGCAGGCAAGGCACCGGCGAAGAAGGCCACAACCACGCGTAAACGCAGGACTGCAACCTCCGGCAAGTCGCCGGCACCGCGCAAGCAACCGGCGCGAAGTAAGGAGACTGAAAGCGAGACCGAGGACTGAGCCGGAACTACCGCTTAATCACCGGCAATTCCGCTCCCAGCCAATCGGGCAATGTTCAGCTATAGAGCCGCAGGGACTGTGGCTCTCCCTCCAGTTCCATCACAATCGCGAGGGGTGGATCGCCATCCATTCCCGCAGCCCGCGCCAGCAGGCCGACAAATGCCATGGTCTGTTTTGACATACTGTCGGCAGGGTGGAACAGGAAATGCTGTTTTACCCGCAACCAGCGGTGCAGGCAGAACGCCAGCAGGCGGTTGTCCCGGTCAAGCCCCGTCCCGTCCCCGATGCCATTACCAGCGTGGTAGTGCTGGTGCAGTTTGCGCAGTATCAATGCCCAGCTCTTGGCAAACAGATGCATGCGGCGGGCATCCCGCAGGCCACGGGAGTCCAGGCTCCGCACCTGGGGGTTTTCCAGGCAATTGGCAAACGGCGCCGCAAAGAAATCATCGCGGCCCGCCAGGGGCCGGTCCTCACTCCGCGGGCCGGCATTGAATTCAGTGAAGAGGCCGATGGCCCCCTCATAATGGCGATAGCGTCGGTGCAATTGCCGCACTGCCCGGCAGGCAATTGCCTGGCGGTTTTCACTGATCACGTCAAAGTCCCGCAGCGCCTGTAATACATCAGATAGCAGCTGGGTATCAGAGGTATTTCCCGGATCCGCATAGTTCAGCAGGGATTCCAGCGCCTCTCCCTCCAGCGCAAGCCGGGCCTCAATCCGTGCATTGATAAACCCGCTACCCGCACGTTCCTGCCACTGGCAGTAGCCCTGTACGGCAAGCCGGCCCGCTTCCGGCGACAGCAGGCCGCTCGTTACCAGGGTATCGACAAACATTTCCAGCTCATCGAGCTGCAGTCGCTCATCACGCTGGGTGACGGTGAGATTAAGGGGCAGGCTGCGCTGCCCACCGCGACGTATATTGAGCAGGGACAGGAAGCCCGCTGATTGCTGTTCACGGATACCGTCCAGTGCCCGCTGCACTTCCAGCCGCGACTGGATGGCAACATTACCCGCCAGGTCCTGCTCCACCTGCACACGACTGTCGACGATCGACAGGCTACCGAGGGACAACCCCAGCAACGCCATCTCACTGCCGCGGGTTTCCCGGCGCTCCAGCAGGTCGCTGGCACTGCCGGCAACCAGTTCCAGGCCCGGCAGGGACTCCGCAGTCCCGTCCACCAGCGCGGCCAGCGCCTCCAGGTCACCAGAGAGCAGCCGGCGATAGAGCTCGGAACCGGCTGCAGAGCCCGGTTCCAGGCGCAGCTCGATTTCCGCTTCCTGCCGGCGCAATCGCTGTTCCCGCCCGAGGACTGTTAATTCGATCCTGCGCCGTGCCACGGCCTCGATCTTCGCGGCCAGTGCGCGAATACGCGCGTCGATTTTCTCCAGTGCCGCGCGGACACCGGCCAGTGCCGCGTCCAGCTGACCGGAGGCGGACTCTACTGCGCTGGCGACACTGCCGCCCAGTCCGGCCAGCTCATCCACCAGGGCCCCGGCGGCATCCGCCGCCTGCTCCTCAACCGTTTCCGCCAGCTTGCCCTGCAGCGAATCCAGCAATCCATGAACCTCGTCGGCAATACGCCCGCGCAACTGCGGGGGTACCCCGGCAGGCAGGGCCTCGATAACGGCGGCCGCCCCCTCGCGGGCCAGCGCCGGTTCCGTGGCGCGACTGAAAACCCCCGGGCCACTGTCCAGCCAGCGCACCAGTTGCTCCGCCACCGATTGCCGCAGGCTATCCTGGTCCGTTTCGGCACCGCCGGCCAGGCGCAACAGGGTCTGCAGGTCCGGGTCCGTCGTCACGTTGGCCACCACAGCATCCAGCAGCTCGCGGTACTCTGTCTGCAGCAGGTCGCCCGGCTTCAGGTACGCACCAAAGCGCTGGTAGAGCGACTCGTAGTCGCGAAGACAGGGCTCTACCAGGCGCTCACGTACCTGGTCCACCAGCCCGGAAATATCCAGTTGGATACCCAGCCCGGCACTGCCACTCCTTTCACTGCCGCGGATGCGCCGGATCCGCAGCGCCAGTCGCCCACCTTCCGGCCAGGCGGTAAGTTGCAATTCCCGCTCTGCCCGGTAACTGGCAGACAGAGTCAGGCCCGCATCCGCCACAACCGCCCCGGTGGCCGACAGCAGGCTGTACTCCAGCTCCAGCCCGGCGTCCAGGCGGCCGGCGGACTGCCAGTGCAGTGCGGCCAGGTCGTCGGCGGCGGCAATTGCTTCTATATCGAAGGGGGATGGCAGCTGCCGCAGGCTGGTGGCGGCGGCGGCAGCGAAGCGCGCGCCCGCGGGCACATGGAACCAGTAATCGAGCCGGCCATGGGCTTCACCGTCGGCATGGGCCACGATGCCGCCCGTCGGACCGCCACCCGACACATCACCGCCCAACTGCCCCCGAGCGTGCAACTGGCCCGCCAGGCCGATCCGCAGTGGTTCCAGGCCGGCGCCCGCGCCGACAGCAGCTACCGGCATGAATTCCGGCCGGTCGCAGGCCTCGAGCTCGAGTTGCGCCCCGCCCTCTCCACCCACGGCCAGTGTTGGGCTTCCGGCCGGCAACGCGGCTTCTGTGGCGGCAGAGCTATCCAACAGCTGCAGTTGCACCAGGCCCGGATCATCACCTGCGCTATCGGCAAAACTGTCCACCCGCCGCAATAGCCGGCGCAGCGGTGCCGGCACACTGTCGGCATAGGCGCCCCGCAGGCTGGCAGCCAGCTGCGCCAGGGGCGCCGGATCGATATCCAGCTGTTCCAGCCGCGGGCGCTGGGAGTCCAGCTCATCCTCCAGGGTAAACAGGTAATCCAGGGGGGAGCTGGCGGCAGTGCCGCTCTGCAGGTCCGGCCAGTGGCGTTGCAGGCCATCCAGGGCCAACAGCAACTCCACCTCTTTATCCAGGCCAAGACTTTCGAGTACCTCACCGGCGGGGGACCGGCGCGAGAGGAAATCCATGGGGTGCTCCTTGCAGGTTATTGTTATACAGAGTGAGAATAAGCCAGTGGTGGAGACAAAAGCCAGCAGCCGCGGGGCCTGTCGACAAGCCCGTGTTGAACCCCCCATAGGACTCACCCATAATACCGCCCCTGCGCGGTATGCCACCGCACCCCTCTCCCCCGGCCCTCGTCGCGACGCGGCCCCGTGCGCGGGAGTGGGGTAAACCAGTGCGAGTGGCCCAGGCGGAACGTCATGTAACAGTTCGCTTCGCCAGAACGCCCGGCTCTGCGTTGAGAAAGCCTGAAATAGAACCACTATTCCTGCGCTTCCTCGCCTTGACCTGGACGCTTTGGCTATGCTCCTTTGTTACCGAACTTTCCGATTGGACCACCGGGCTTCGACAACCAGCACCAGGCCAATCCCGGAGAACCATGACCGAATTTGCTGTCATCCTGCTGAGCACCATTCTGGTCAACAACTACGTGTTGGTGCAGTTTCTCGGCCTGTGTCCTTTTATGGGCGTCTCCAACAAGCTGGAGACCGCCGTAGGCATGGCGGGCGCCACCACCTTTGTGCTTACGCTGGCGTCCATCTGCTCCTACCTGGTCAATACCTACCTGCTGGAGCCGTTTGATATCGGCTACCTGCGTACCATCTCCTTTATCCTGGTTATCGCGGTGGTGGTGCAGTTCGCGCGCATGTTTATCGAGAAAACCAGCCCGCTGATGCACCGGGTGCTGGGGGTCTTCCTGCCCCTGATCACCACCAACTGCGCAGTGCTCGGCGTGGCACTGCAGAACACCATGAAAGCGCACAACTTCGTGCAGTCCACCCTTTATGGCTTCGGTGCCGCGGTGGGCTTCTCGCTGGTACTGATCCTATTTTCCGCCATGCGCGAACGCCTGTTCGCGGCGGACGTCCCCACCCCGTTCCGCGGTGCTGCCATTGGCATGATCACCGCCGGGCTTATGTCGCTGGCCTTTATGGGCTTCAGCGGCCTGGTATAGGGGGGCAGCATGCTGGACTGGTTACCCGAAATTTCCACTCCCCTGCTCGTGCTTGGCGGCATGTCGCTGGTATTCGGCGCCCTGCTGGGCTTCGCCGCCGTGCGCTTCCGGGTCGAGGGCGACCCGCTGGTGGAGCAGGTGGACGCCCTGTTGCCACAGACCCAGTGTGGCCAGTGCGGCTACCCTGGCTGCCGGCCCTATGCCGAGGCCATCGTCCACGGCGACAGCATCAACAAGTGCCCGCCGGGTGGCCAGGGCACCATCAACGAACTGGCCAACCTGCTGGATGTGGAGCCTCTGCCCCTGGACGCCGAGCACGGCGTTGAGGACGTCAAGAAAGTGGCGTTTATCCGCGAAGCGGAGTGCATCGGTTGCACCAAGTGCATCCAGGCCTGTCCGGTAGATGCCATTGTCGGCGCGGCCAAGTACATGCACACCGTTATCGAGGATGAGTGCACCGGCTGCGACCTGTGCGTCGAGCCGTGCCCTGTGGATTGTATCGATATGGTGCCGGTGGAAACCCCGTTGCAGGACTGGCACCCGCCCAAGCCGGCTGATGGTGTGGAGCTGATTGCCAGCGACAGGAGGGATGTGGCGTGAGCCCAGAGCAGTTGAAGTCATCACGCGAATCCGCCGACGAACGTCGCGCCGCCCGCGAGGCACGCCTGATCGCGCGCGAGGAAAAGCGCGCGCTGGAACCAAACGACTTTCCCGGCGGCATCCACCCGCCGGAGAACAAGCACCAGTCCACCGGCGAGCCCATCGGCACGATTCCGCTGGCAGAAAAGCTGGTGGTCCCACTGATCCAGCATACCGGCGCCGCCGCCATCCCCCTGGTGAAACTGGGCGACAGGGTACTGAAGGGCCAGCTGATCGCCGAGGCCGACGGACTGATCAGCGGCAATATCCACGCCCCCAGCTCCGGCACCGTAGAGGCCATCGAGCCCGGCCCCATGCCGCACCCATCCGGGATGACGGTGGATACGATTACCATCCGCACCGATGGCGAGGACCGCTGGTGCGAGCTGCATCCCTGCGAGGATTTCCGCAAGCTGGCACCGGTGGAACTGCTGGAGAAAATTCGCGACTGCGGCGTTGCCGGCCTCGGCGGTGCGGGCTTTCCCACCGCGGTAAAGCTGGATCCCCACGGCGGCACCGGGATCGACACCCTGATCATCAACGGCACCGAGTGCGAGCCCTACATTACCGCCGATGACATGCAGATGCGCGAACGCGCCGGGGAGATCATCGCCGGCGTGGAGATGATGGCGTATATCCTCGACGAGCCGGACCAGGTCCTGATCGGCATCGAGGACAACAAGCCCGAGGCAATCGAGGCCATGCGCGCGGCTGCCGAGGGCACCCGTTTCGATATCGTCGTCTATCCCACCAAGTATCCCTCCGGTGGCGAGAAACAGCTGATCCAGATACTTACCGGCCGCGAGGTCCCCAACCGGGGCCTGCCGGCCAACGTGGGGGTCATCTGCCAGAACACCGGAACTGCCAGGGCCGTCTACCGCGCGGTGCGCTTCGGCGAACCCATGGTCAGTCGTGTCACGACGGTGGTGGGCGAAGCCCTGGAGCGCAGCCGCAATATCGAGGTGCCGCTGGGCACCCCCATCCGCCATATTCTCAAGCACCACGGTGTGCACCGCGGCCTGATGCAGCGGATCATCCACGGCGGCCCCATGATGGGCTTCACCATCGAGGACGACAGCACGCCGGTGATCAAGACCACCACCTGCCTGCTGGTACCCACCGACAGTGAATTGCCGCCCCCCCCTCCGGCCCAGGCCTGCATTCGCTGCGGCTTCTGTGCCGAGGCCTGCCCGGCCTCTCTGCTGCCACAGCAGCTGTACTGGTACGCGCGCGCGGACGATCGCGAAAAACTGCAGGCATATAACCTGTTCGACTGCATCGAGTGCGGCGCCTGTTCCTATGTCTGCCCCAGCACGATACCGCTGGTGCAGTATTACCGCGCCGCCAAGGGCGATATCCGCATCGCCGAAGAGGAAAAGGAAAAGTCCGATCGCGCCCGCGAGCGCTTCGAGTTCCGCAAACTGCGACTGGAAAAAGCCGAGAGGGAAAAGGAAGCCAAGCGCAAGGCCCGCCGGGAAGCCGCAGAACTGGCGCGCAAGCAGCGCGAGCAGGAAGCGGCATCCAGCGGGGACAAGGCCGCCGACGAGGAGGCCGATGTGGTGGCCGCGGCGCTGGCCCGGGTGAAGGCGAAACAATCGTCGCCGGAGCAACAGCTGGCCCGGGCCAGGCGCTCACTGACCAGTGCCGAAAGCCGTGTCGAGCGCATGCAGAAAAAGCTCGACGCCGCCGACGAGGGCCAGCGCGACCAGCTGGCGGCGCAGCTGAAGGAAGCACAGCTCAAGTTGCAGGAAGCCCGGCGCAAGTTTGCCGAAGCCCAGGCCAAGTCCAGCCCCTCGGCGGCCACCGACGCTGCAGAGGCGCAGGCCGGCAGCGCCGCGGCGGGGACAAAGGGCAGCGGTGACAGCGACAAGGATGCGTCCCCGGGAGAAAGGTCCAGGGCACAGGAAGCAATTGAAAAGGCCAGGGCAGCCGCCGCGGCGCGGGCCAACATGGATCCGGCAGAGAAGCTTGCCGCAGAGGTCGAGGCCCTGAAGGCCCGCGTGGCCAAAGCCGAGGCGCGATTACAGAAGGCGCGGGAAGAAGACGACCAGAACGTCGATGCCTTTGCTACCGCACTGGAGAAACTACAGGACAAACTGGACCAGAAAATGCGCCAACAACAGGAACAGGGCGGGGATCAATAATGTCACTGATGCGCATGTCCTCACCCCATGCCCGCTCCGGTGACCGTACCGCCGGTGTGATGCTGCAGGTCGCCGCAGCCACCATCCCCGGCGTGCTGGCCCTGGTGCTGTATTTCGGTATCGGCGTACTGATTAATATCGCCCTGTGCACCGTCACGGCTCTCGCGTGCGAGGCGGCGATCATGAAACTGCGCAATCGCCCGGTGGCCTTTTACCTCAAGGATTACACCGCGTTTGTCACCGCGCTGCTGCTGGGCATTGCCCTGCCACCCTACTGCGCCTGGTGGCTGCCGGTGGTGGGCAGTGCCGTAGCGATCGTGCTGTCGAAACAACTCTATGGCGGCATGGGCTACAACCCGTTTAACCCGGCAATGGTGGGTTATGTGGTGCTGCTGATCAGCTTCCCGCTGGCGATGACCCGCTGGGTGGCGCCGGGTGAGCTGATCCAGGGCACCCCCGGTCTCGGCGAGGCCTTTTCACTGGTGTTCGGCAATTACAATGTCGACGGCTTCACCCGTGCGACCCCACTGGAAATCGTGCGGCTGAACGACTCGATCCTTCTCGAGCAGCTCTACCAGATGGAGCCCATGCTGAACCTGGGCACGGTGGCCGGTCTTGGCTGGGAAACCGTCAACCTGGGATTCCTGCTCGGGGGCCTGTTCCTGCTTTACCGCGGCGTGATTACCTGGCACGCCCCGGTGGCGATGCTGGCCACCCTGACCCTGCTGTCGCTGCTGTTCTATGACAGCGGCAGCTCGCTGAGCGAGGGCTCCCCCGCGCTGCACCTGTTCTCTGGTGCCACCATGCTGGGCGCTTTCTTCATCATCACCGATCCCGTGAGCGGCGCCACCAGCAACAAGGGCCGGCTGGTGTTCGGCGCGGGCGTGGGCCTGATAACCTTTATCATCCGGGCCTGGGGCAGTTACCCCGACGCCGTGGCATTTGCCGTGCTACTGATGAACTTTGCCGCGCCCACCATCGACAACTACACGCTGCCACGCACCTACGGCCACAAGGCTCCACGCAAGGCCACCGAAGGCGAGGAGGAGCAGTAATGCTGAAACGCTCCATGGCCAGCAATGCGGTTATCCTGGCGCTGTTCGCCCTGGTGACCGCGGGCACCCTGGCAATAACCCAGATCACCACCCGCGAGCCCATCGAGCGGGCCATTCGCGAAGCCTCGGCCAAGGCACTGCTGGAAATCATCCCGCTGGACCGTCACAGCAACGACATGCTGGTGGACACCTATCCCATCCCGCGCCAGTACTGGTCGCGCCTGGGCCTGAAGGACGGTGGCGATATCAACCTGGCGCGCGAGGAAGGCCGTATCAGTGCAGTCATTATTCCCACAGTCGCGCCGGATGGTTACGGCGGCCCCATCAACCTGCTGGTGGGCGTCAACCGGGACGGTACTGTTGCAGGGGTACGGGTAACCAGCCACAGTGAAACCCCGGGCCTGGGCGACAAGATCGAGGTCAAGAAAAGCGACTGGATCCTGGGCTTCAATGGCAAGTCGCTGGGTAACCCACCGCGGGGCCAGTGGAAGGTACAGAAGGACGGCGGAGCCTTCGACCAGTTCTCCGGCGCCACCATCACCCCGCGGGCCGTGGTGACACAGGTGCGCGAGGTGCTGGATTTCGTCGCCGAACACCGCAAGGAAATTTTCTCCGCGCCCGTTTCCGAGCGTGCGGTGGAAGTTGAGCAGCCCACCGAGTCCGGCCAGGAGGAGCAGTAAGATGGCAACACCCGGCTATAGCGAGATCAGCCGCAACGGCCTGTGGAACAATAACCCGGCCCTGGTACAACTGCTGGGCCTGTGCCCGCTGCTGGCGGTTACCGGTACGGTGGTCAATGCGATCGGCCTGGGCCTGGCCACCATCGGTGTACTGACCTGCTCCAACCTGGCAGTGTCCATCGTGCGCCGGCAGATGCCGGAGACCGTGCGGCTGCCAGTGTCGGTGATGATCATTGCCACCTTTGTGACCTGTGCTGAACTGCTGATGAAGGCGTTCACTTATGAGCTCTACCTGGTGCTGGGCATTTTTATCCCGCTGATTGTCACCAACTGCGCAATTCTCGGCCGCGCCGATGCTTTCGCCAGCAAGAACCCGGTCCTGCCGTCGGTGGTGGACGGCTTCATGATGGGGCTGGGCTTTATGGCGGTGCTGATTGCGATTGGGGCCATCCGCGAAATACTGGGCCAGGGTACCCTGTTCGCGGACATGGACCTGTTACTGGGACCGGTCGCCAGGGACTGGGCCATCCCGGTACTGGGCAGTGACTACCCGGGCTTCCTGGTGGCGGTACTGCCGCCGGGCGCTTTCCTGGTGGCCGGGCTGCTGATCGCGGCGAAGAATGCCATCGACGCGGGCATCGAGCGCCGCCGCAGCCAGCAGGTAAGGATCGTCCCCGGAGCCAAACGGGTGCGCGTTACCGGCAAGATTTCCTGAGATGCACCAGCAGCGAGCATCGGCCACATGGGGTGTAAGACACTGTAAGCTGGTTGGCACCACATTCGTCCAAATGGCGCTAGTCACGGGGCCCAATTTGGCTAGAATGGTACGCCCGATCAGGGGAATGATCGGATATGTACACAATAAAAAGGGATTACAGCCATGACAATGGACAGTGGAAAGTCTGAACTCGTATATCACGGCCGCCGCGCCCAGCGCGCCGACAGCCGCCAGCGTCGCAAGGCGATTCTGGAAGCGACCCTGCGCCTGATCGTCAAAGAGGGCATCCGCGGTATCCGCCACCGCGCCGTTGCCCGCGAGGCCTCCGTGCCGCTCGCCGCCACCACCTACTACTTCAAAGACCTCAATGACCTGATCAGCGACGCCTTTACCTATTTCGTGGAACAGGGGCTGGAGCACACGCGCCAGCTGCAGGAAGACAGCTTCGCCGCCGCCCGGGCCCTGTCGGAAGAGGAGCGCGCCTCTGCTGGCGGGCGAAAACTGCTGACCCAACAGCTCACCCGCTTTATCCTCACCCACGTGCGCTCCCAGGCCAGCCAGCGCGACTTCCGCCTGATCGAGCTGGCATTCCGCAACGAGGCCCTGCGCAATGAGCAGCTGACACGGGCCATCCGCATGGCCAACCAGGCCAACCAGGCACTGATCGAGGAGTTCTTCCAGCTGCTCGACGTTGCCGACTCCGAGGCCGCAGCCCAGATCACCATGGGCACTATCCTCAACCTGGAATACCAGATCCTCTGCGGCGCGGTGGATATCGAGTCGCCACTGCTCGAGCGTACCGTCACCATGATGATCAAGGGACTGATCCCGGCCATGGCCACCGCCAGCCAGCCGGTCGCCCTCGACTGAGCACCCCGCGGCCACCTGACCAGCCAGTTTCCTGAAGGCGCCCCGCCCCGGCGGGGCCGCTCACCTGACTTCCCCCCACCACCGTCGCAGCCGGCTAGGCTCAAGGTAACACTCTGTAAACGTGCCATTTAGCCATGACACCCAGCTGGCGCTTACTGATCGCAATAGCCATCGCCCTGCTGCTGAACAGCGGCTGTGAGCGCAGCGGCCAGGACACTGACCAGCCTCCCGGGTCCGGCAGCGGCCCCGCGGCGCCTGTGCCCGGCAATCTCGATACCATCCCCATCGACCTGTACGACAACTACACCGAGACCGGCGACCTGGCCGCGATTGAGAAGCGCGGCCAGCTCCGCCTGCTGGTGGATCCCAGTCGTTCCGCCGCGCTGCACCGGGAGGCGACGCAACAGGATGTGGAAATCGAGCAGGCCCGCCTGATGGCACGTCGACTGGGCCTGGAACTGGTGATTCTCGAGGTGCCACAGTTCAGTGACCTGATCCCCATGCTCAATGCCGGCAAGGGTGACCTGATCGCCAACAACCTGCTGGTCACCGATGCCCGACAAGAGCAAGTCGACTTTTCCAGCCCCACCGCCGAGACCGAGGTCGTCCTGGTGTCGGCAACAGACACGGCGGATGTTGATGGGCAGAGCAGCCTCAGGGGCAAAGTCCTGGTCGTCACCGCCGGCACCGAATTCGAGCGCCAGGCGCAGGATTTCGCGCAACAGCACCCCCGGGTGGAAGTACAGGTACGCGATGACAATTACATCGACCTGCTGGTGGAGGTGGCCAGCGGCGACGCGGACTTCACCATTGTCGACCGCCAGGCGCTGGGCCTGGTGCAACAGTTTCGCGATAACCTGAAAGCCAATCGTGTATTTCCCGGCCAGCGCCAGCTTGCCTGGGCCATTCGCAAGGACTCCCCGCGACTGCTGGAGGCCATCAATGAGCAGGTGCGGCTGGTGCGCCTGACCCGGCCCGGCGAGCGCTCTGTCGGTGACCTGGAGGCGATCCGGGAGCGCGGGGTGATTCGTGCCGTCACCCGCAACCACCCGGGCACTTACTTTATGTGGAAAGGGCAGATCCTGGGTTTTGAATTCAGCCTGCTGGAGAACTTCGCCAAAACGCTCGGCGTGCGGCTGGATATTACCGTGGCCGAGAACCACGAGGATTTTGTGCGCCTGCTCCGTAATGGCGATGTGGATATCTCGGCCAGCCTGCTTGCCATCACCAGGCGCCGGCAAGCGGAGGGCATGGCATTTTCCGACCCCTACCTGACAAGCCCCACCGGTATCGCTGCCCGCAGCGGCGCAAAGCTGGCCGCAGTCAAGGACCTCGCCGGTCAGACGGTGTGTGTGCGCCGGGCCAGCAGCCAGTACCAGGTGGCAGAAGAGCTCAAGCAGCAGGTGCCGGACATGAAAGTCGAGGAGGTCCCTGGTGAGCTGGATATCCAGCAGGTCATCGACAAGGTGGTCGACCGGGAATGCGACCTGGCTATCGCGGATGAAATCTCCGTACGGCTCGAGCAGGCCTGGCGGGAGGATATCGTATTCGCCCTGCGGCTGCCGCGGGAAGAAAACCGCTACGCCTGGATGGTGCGGGAGTCCAACCCCCAGTTACTTCGGGCCATTAACGAGTTTTTCGCCGAGCCCAGCACCGATGACAGGATCCCGGAACTCTATGAGCGCTACTTCAATTCCCCCAAGCGCACGCGGGTAGAAATCGAGGAATTCAATCGCAGCGGCCAGATATCCCCTTTTGACGATATTGTGCGCCGCTACGCGGAGCAGTTCGACTTCGACTGGCGACTGATCGTCGCGCAGATGTACCAGGAAAGCAATTTCGACCCCGACGCCAGATCCTGGGTGGGTGCCAGGGGGTTGATGCAGGTGATGCCGAATACCGGCAAGCAGGTGGGCGTGACCGACCTTTTCACCCCTGAAAACAGTATCCGGGCCGGCACCAGGTATATGCGCTGGCTCCATGACAAGTTTGACGACAAGGGCATCAACCAGGAGAACCAGGTCTGGTTCACCCTCGCCTCCTACAACGCCGGCCTGGGTCATGTCTACGACGCCCAGGACCTGGCCGAGCAGAAAGGCTGGGATCGCAGGGTCTGGTTCGACAGTGTGGAAAACGCCATGTTGCTGTTGTCGGAAGAAAAATATTTCAAACAAGCTCGTTACGGTTATGCCCGGGGACAGGAGCCGGTGGATTACGTGCGCAAGATCGAGGCGCGCTTTCGCTCATTCGTCGCCCTCCTTGAGGCACAGGAGCGCCGCAATAAACAGGGCACCCGGTTAAACCCACGGACATACCTCTTCACCAGCCGGGTCCGCTATCGCGCCAACAATGCCCCGGCGCTGCCCCTGACTAGACTGTAATCAACGAAGCAAGCATCGACCGGTATAAAACTTAATGCGGTTCACTCTTCCCTGGTTCTCGTTCAGTGTTCTTTTCATAACATTCCTGCTCGCCGTTGGCTGTGGAGGCGACCGCGAGCACTCTCAGCCCGGTGAAGCCACAGAACCGGCTACCGGACAGGAGTCCGCGGAAAGTGGGAGCGAGTTGGCGACAGCAGACGAAGCGGAAGGGGGAACGGCGCCACCAGTACAGGAGTCACCAGAGCCTGCAGAAAACGCTGTATCTGGCGAGAGTGAAAAAAAAGCCGGCAAAAAGGGGAAAGTCGCAGGCCTGTGGGACCGCTTTGCAAAGCGGGTGGCCGGCAAGGGCGACCTGCGGCCGGAAGCCGCCTGGTCACCCGAGACTACCGGCGAATACCCCATCGGCGCCTATGACAACTACATAGAGACCGGGGACCTGGATGCCATCAGGAAGCGCGGCAAGCTGCGTATCCTTGTTGATATCACCAATACCGACTCCCTCCACCGGGCGGCCACACCACAAGACATTGAGATCGAGCGAGCCAAGCGAAAGGCGGAAATACTGGGCCTGGAGCCGGTTGTGCTTTACGCGGAAAGCTTCGACCAGCTGATACCCATGCTGATAGAGGGCAAGGGGGACATTATCGCCAACAACATGGTTCCAACCTCCGAGCGTCGCGAGCTGATTGATTTCAGCATTCCAATAGCGTCCACCCATGACACCCTGGTCTCCCGGACCGATATGCCTGATATCAAGGCAGGTGAGTCACTAAAAGGCAAAACCCTACAGGTAACCAGGGGCACAGTATTTGAGCAGCGGGCCCGGGAACTGGCAAAGAAGCATCCCGGTCTCAAGGTTGAAGTTGTCGACACCAACTACGTCGAACTGGCCCTGGAGGTGTCCATGGGGCATATCGATTTCACCATTATCGACGAATTGATATTTGGCCTGGTAAGCCAGTTCCGTGACAACCTCAAGAAAAATATTGTCTTCGAGCGGGAAGACCAGCTGGCAGCGGGCATCCGCAAGAACTCCCCGCAGCTTAAAAAGTTTATCAACGATGCCATCCGTAATATCAAACTGACCACCCCCGACCAGCGCTTTGTCGGTGACCTGGACCAGATCAGGGAGCGCGGTGTACTGCGGGCTGTCACCCGCAACCATCCCGGCACCTACTTTATGTGGAAAGGCCGGGTGATGGGTTATGAATACGAGATGCTGCAGAGATTTGCCAAGGATCTCGACGTGCGCCTCGAGATTATCGTGGCGCCGAAGCACAGTGACCTGCTGGATTACCTGAAAGAAGGTAAAGCCGATCTAACAGCCAGCCTGCTGACTGCTACCGATGCACGCCGGCAGAGCGGGGTTGATTTTGGCCCCGCCTATATGGAAGAGAAAGTCAGTGTCGTCGGCCGGTCAGGGGAAACCATCGAGGATATTAGTGAACTGGAGGGGCGCACTATCCATGTTCTGGAATCCAGCAGCCAGTATGAAGTCCTGGTGGAAATCCTGGACCAGTACCCGGACATCGAGGTGGAGCTGGTCCCGGAGGAGCTCACCATCCCCCAGATTCTCGACCGGGTTGCCGAGGGCGATTACGACCTCACAATTGCTGATGATATAACCGTGCGCCTGGAACACCACTGGCGCGACGATGTGGACAACCTGATCGACTTGCGCGTGGAGGATAATGTTTACGCCTGGGCGGTACGGGAGAGCAACCCGCAATTGCTGGAGACGATACACCAGTTCTTTAACGATGAAGAAATTACCAAGCTGCGAAAAACCCTGTTTCACAAGTACTTCGACGAGCCCAAGCGCACCCGTGACGAAATCAAGGGGCTGAGCGAGAAGGGCGAAATCTCCCCGTTCGACAATATCGTCAAGAGGTACGCCAAGGAGTATGACTTTGACTGGCGCCTGGTGGTCGCACAGATGTTCCAGGAAAGTAGTTTCAACCCCGGGGCCAAGTCCTGGGTAGGCGCGCGCGGCCTGATGCAGGTGATGCCGGATACCGGCAAGCAGGTAGGCGAGACCAAACTGTTCGATCCGGAAACCAGTGTGCGTGCGGGCCTGAAATACCTGCAGTGGCTGTACCGCAAGTTCGAGGGCAAGGGTATCAGTCCCGAGAACAAGATGTGGTTTACCCTGGCCTCCTATAACGCCGGCCTGGGCCATGTCTATGATGCCCAGGACCTGGCTGAGGAAAAAGGCTGGGAGCGCAAGGAGTGGTTCAACAACGTCGAGAAAGCCATGCTGCTCCTCTCGCAGGAGAAGTATTACAAGAAGGCGCGATATGGCTATGCCCGGGGCCGGGAACCCTATGATTATGTGCGCAAGATTGCCGCCCGATTCCGGACCTATGCCGCCCTGCTGGAGGCATTCGAGCGGCAGCAGCAGGTGGGGGCCCTTAGCTGCACTGCTCTCCCACTCTGGCTAACCACGCACCTGGGCGGGCTGGCACATATCGCCGAATGTCGCGAGCCGAAAGGCGAAGGCGTGGCACAGGTTCCCGCCCAGTAAAAAAGCCGGCGGAATGACCGCCGGCTTCATTGTTGGCACCCGACATGGGTCCGGCAGGGGTTGTCAGCTGCAGCTGCCCCCCATCGAGGCCACCCACTCCCGCAGCAATGCCGTACCTTCCTCGTGCTCCAGGCTTCGACCCAGTTCCGGCATCATGGCACCGGGGTTGGTGGTCTCCACCCGGAAGTTGAGGATGGATTCCTCCGGCTCACCCGGGACGATGGCAAACCGGCGGTTGCCACTGCCGGTGCCCGCCGCCACCGGTGGTTTGCACAGGCCCAGCTTGCGCCGGTCGGACTCCTGGTGATCCAGCATCAGCCCCGATGTATCGGCGGCGCCCGCCGGGTTGTGGCAGTGGCCACAGTTGATATCCAGGTAGGAACGGGCGCGTGCCTCGAGCGGCTCGCTGCTATCCGTGAAATCCACGTTGCGCGGTACCGCGGTAATCTCCGGCAAACCACTAAGGTAACCCACCTGCTGCCAGTGCAGCAGCTGGTTGCGCGCGCCGTCCGCGTAGGCGTAGTCCTTGTTCAGGTGACGCGCGCGCGGCCCCAGCGGCATGATGGCCTTGTCGGTATGGTTGTCCGCATGGCAGCCGGCACACTGGTTCGCATCCGGCACCACATAAGTAAAACCCGCATCCTCGATTTCCCCGCTTACCAGCTGCAGGCGACTGGCGTCTCCGGCTATTTCCAGCACCGCTTCGGTCTGCTCTGCGTTCCATACGTAGGGCAGCGCCTGCCAGCCGTCCGCGCGCTTTACCAGCAGGCGGGTTTCCATCAGCCGCACATTGTCCAGGTTCAGGGCCTCACCGGTCCGGCCGGCGACGTAATCACGGCTGTAGTCATCGGTGCGCAGCACAGCGTCCTGGATGCCGCTGGTATCCCGTGGGTAGTAAAAGGTCTTGCTCAGAACCGTCCCCACCGGGTATTCGAAACGCTCGTCCGCGTACTCCGCCGAGCTGCCCGGGGGCATCCAGACCGTACGCAATTTGTGGGCATAGTCGGTGAAGAGCGCAGTATTCAGGTCATAGGGAAGCACGCCATCGTTCGGCAGTAACTCACCGTCGATGGCTTCCACAATATGCCAGTCACTGAGCTTGTCCGGAACTGCATCGCGCTCGAAAACCGCCACCGGCTCTCTCGGTGCTTCACAGCCGCCCAGGGCGGCTGCAAAAATCGGGGCCAGCACCGCGCCCCACAACAGCTTACGCATCTTCCGCCTCTAGTTTTGCCATATCGGTTTTTTCCGGCTCGGCCTGGTCAAATTCCAGGACCACCTGGGGCAGCTTCTGCAGGGCACACTTGTGCGGCGCAATATCAGTGGAGATATTTTTAAAGTCGTTGGAGGCATCGATATTGATAATGCCGGCATCACCGTTGTCAATGCATAGCTTCAGGGATTCCGGCAATGTGCCATCCACCAGCTTGTCACTGTTCACCACGCCATCCCAGAGGATATCCGGCAGGCTGCCACCCAGGCCGAACTTGGCCAGCTTCAGGGCCTTCAGCTCGATGTGGTCAGGCGAGGTGCCACCACCGGTAAACTGGTTGTCATAAATAAAGATACCCTCGGGATAGGGATCAAACGCTTCCTGGGTGGATTTATCGGAGTAGTAACCGGCTGTGTAATAGCTGCTGACGATAATATTCGCCGTATCGTTATCCGCGATCTCGTTGTTGAAGATCTCCACATTGTCATTGGAGTTGATCACGATACCGGATCCGGCCGGCACTGCCGCTACCGGGGTGCCCTCGTGGCCGAAGTTTCCGGTATTGTTCTCAAACACACGGTTGTCGTAGACACGGGTGCTGTGTCCCGGCTGCGGCAGGTTGGGCATGTTGAACACCAGGATGCCGCCGGTATTGTTGGTGGCGATATTGTCGTAGACATCGGCACCGATGGTGTTTTCAATTTCGATTCCGGCAACATTGAACTCGGCGCGGTTGTTACGCACGATCACATTGCGCGACTGGCCCACATAGATTCCAGCGTCCGATGCACCAATAGCCACATTGCCCTCGAGCAGGGTATTTTCAGTCTGCACCGGGTAAATACCATAGGCACCGTTTTCCGTCGCGGGGCCATTGGTCCACTCCACCCGGACATTGCGGATAACGATATTCTCACCCTCATTGACCTTCAGTGCGTCACCGATGGTGTCCTCGATCGCCAGGTCCTCGATGGTGAAATCACTGGCATTCACCAGCAGGCCCTCGGCGCCCTGGATCTGGTCCTTGAAGGAAAGGACGGTTTTCTCCATACCGGCGCCACGGATGGTCACGCCATCCACATTCAGGGACAGGCTGCGATTCAGGGCGAAGTTCCCGGCCGGAAGCTCGATCACATCCCCCGGCTTGGCTGAGATCAGTTGTTTCAGTAATTGCTTCTGGAAGTCCGCGCTCGCTGACGCCGCGGCTGTTTCCGGGTTATTCCCGGCGGGATTCTTGTCCTGGGAACAGGCAGCAGCCAGCACTGCGGCCAGCGCCAGCCCCATGTAGGCAGTGGTCTTCATGTGAATTTCCTTTTATTCAGGTTCTTCTGTTATTCGAGTTATCTGCATGCCGGGCCCGCGCTCCTGCCTGGCCCCAGCCCGGCCACACTGCAATTGGTACACGTGTACCAACTAACAACCGCAGTAACTGGCGGGGCTACAAACAGGCCAATCCTAGCCCATTCGCGGACATCACGGCAATAAGGTCCGGGCCCTGACCTTGCCGCCCAATCAAGGGCTGTGTATCGTCTGCACAGTCACTCGGAAAGAGCCGGCCACCATGAAACTGCGACTACTTTCAGGCGCACCACCAGATCCCGGTCCCGTGAGCCCTGTGGGGCACAGCCCTTTCCCCATTCGCCTGACCCTGCTTCTCACGCTGCTCTGCACCCAGGCCCATGCCAGCGGCACACTGCAACTGAAGCTGCTGACCGAAACCGGGGATGCGTTCGAGGTTGAGCAGGAAGTTACCGGCAAGGAGCAGGAGTTTGCTTCGGGAATTCTGGATCGGGAAGCCCCCGTACGGGAATACCAGGCAATCAAGTGCGATGGCCCCTGGGGGGCAGTCAGGTACCGCATGGCCCTGCCCAGCGGCCCCGGCTACCAACTGGAGCTGGGGCGGGACACGATCCTGTTGCGGATCGTGGAGCACGGGGTGGTCAGCGAGAACCGCAATATCGAGGCTATGAAAATCCACTGCCGGGATACAGAACCCCGCGCGGTGATCAAGTCCCTCGTTGAAATCCAGCTGGACCGCTACAGCGCCGAAGCCCGGGAACTGCTGCTGCCCAACGGCTACCGTATCGAGTACAGCTATCTGCCGGACGCAGTCGAGTAACCAAAAACGGCGCCCTGGGGCGCCGTTTTCTTTTTCTCCCCCGACTTGGAGCCGGGCCAGTCCCACTCAGTGGAATACCGGCGCGGAAACGAAACTCCAGAACAGCACCGTCCCCACCATCACTACCACCGCCATCACCAGCGATACGGTAACCACCGCGCTGGCAAACAGGAAACCGCGCTCTTCAGATAACCCCAGGACAATCGGGAGACCGGTATAGAGCAGGTACACGGCATAGGCAACCGCGAGCATCGCAATCAGGATATCCAGCCACAGCACGGGGTAAAAACCTGCCAGGCCGGCAATGAAGATGGGTGTGGCAGTAAACCCGGCAATGACCATCCCTTTCATGGGGTAGGTGTCAGCACCGTAGGTTTTGGCCATCCAGTGAATGAAGTAACCGACGCCGATCACTCCCAGTACCATGGCCAGGTAGAAGGCGCCTACCAGTGACAGGGCGCTCTGGCTGGTGACCCGCACCGGCTCGCCACCGCCCACACTCCAGCCGATCTCGGTGGTGCCGTAAAACCAGGCCAGGGCCGGCAACAGCGCCAGGACAATGGCATAGGGAATATGCCGGCGCAGGCCTTTCTCAGACAGGCTCCCGATTTGCTGCCACTGTTGCCGGGGGTGTACCAGCATTCCGAACATGTAGCTCAACATCCCGTTTCTCCTCACTCAACGTAAGGAACTGTCCGCCAAGGCGCTACTGCTTCAGTACTGCTTTTACTTCCTCTGATCTATGCGTGTTTAAGGCATATTGCGCCGCCCCGCCAGCGGTCCCCGGGGGACCGCTTCGCGGGACACAAGACGGCCGGGGATGACCGATCTCAATTTGCTCTGGATACGTCTTGTCAAAGTGAGGAATACCACCAGCGGTCATTCCCTAAGTTCCAGCTTGTTTTTATTCTCACGTCCAGTTGTATCACTACCGGCATACAAGTCAACGGCTGTGCTGGATTAAGCGCAATCGGCTGTGATGACGTTTCTTCAGGAAACAGCCCCGGACAACTGTGCTACCAATCAACCCGGCCCCGTCGGTAGTGGAATGTGGCAGGGGGCCGACAGGGAAACTGGCGCAGGAAGGAGAAGCCCCGGAGCTTCCACCACCGGGGCCATGCCATGGGGGGGCGGACTGTCAGCGGTGACAGCCGCGTGCTTCAGGCTTCAACCGGGGACACCGGCTGCATCCAGCCAAAGCGGTCATCCGCCCTGCCCTCCTGGATATCCAGCAAAGCCTGGCGCAGGTGCTCGGACACAGGCCCCGGTACCTGCGCCAGTTCATACTGCTGGTCACCGTCGCCGAAGACGCTGATGGGGCTGATAATGGCTGCAGTGCCACAGGCGAAGGCCTCACTGCAGGTACCGGACCTGACCAGCGCCAGCAGGTCGTCGATATCGATGTCGCGCTCGTGCACGGTGTAGCCCTGGGATCGCGCCAGGTCAATCAGGGAGTCCCGGGTAACACCCTCGAGAATCGAGCCATTGAGCTTCGGTGTGTGCAGCTCTCCCTCCATGACGGCAAAGAAGTTCATGCCTGACAGCTCGTCCACCGTATGGCGGTTGCCCGGGTTGAGCCACAGGGACTGGTCGTACCCGCGGGCTTTCAGCCGCGAGATACTCAGTAGCGATGCGGCGTAATTGCCCCCGACCTTGGCATCGCCGGTGCCACCCACGGCAGCGCGGGAATCCTCCCGCTCAACCCACAGGCGCATATGGCCGGCATGATAGGCCGCCGAGGGACTGGCAATCACATAAAATTCATAGGAGGTGCTCGCCGACACGCTCAGGTCGGGCTGCGTACCGATCAGGAAGGGGCGCAGGTACAGCGACTCGCCGCTATTGGCCGGCACCAGGTTCGCGCAGTAGGCGGCAACAGTACGGACACCATCCATGAAAAGGGCCTCCGGTACCGGCGGCATGCACAGTCGTTCCGCTGAGTGCGCCATCCGCTCAGCATTGCGCCCGGGGCGGAAGAGGCTCACCCCGCCGTTGCCGGTGCGATAGGCTTTCATCCCTTCAAAACAGGACTGGGCGTAGTGCAGCACCTTGGCCGCCGGATCCAGCGCCAGCGGCGCATAGGGCACCAGCTCACCGCTGCTCCAGCACCCGTCCTGGCAGACGGCACGAAACATTACCGGCGCCATCACCGTGCCAAACCCGAGCCGCTCGGGCATTTCAAACCCCCGCAGACTGCTGGCCACTGCCGGGTCAATATAAATGCTCACTGGGAGACCTCCTGTATCAATGCTGTGCCGATTATGGCCCCTGCCGAGATTGAATCCAAACCCTCTTTGCTGCCAACAAGCAACCTGCGCAAAACTTTGAGCGTTAACGGTCATTTAATAGGAGAGCTGTCTTCCGGAAAGGATCGACCATCGCAAGCTGACCACGCTGAGAACCGCGGTCACTTCGCTGCAGAAGTGACGCCGGTATCAACTTGAAATTGTGGCGCACAGCAAATCCCATACGACGACGACTGAACCGGCCCGGTGCTACTGTGCGTAATAGCCTGTAAAAGGACTCGGCAGTTTCTTCTACCATCCTCACCGGGTGATTTGAGACGCTTGACTATACTCATCAGTACGCCCCGGTGACACCGGCCAACAGGTGGCAGGGGCCTTGCGCGAACAGCGCTGTGGTTTACTGCACCGCCAAAAAATCGCGCCGACCGGAACTGAAAACCTCCGGGCACAGTCAGGGACTGAGAATCGAACCACACTTCAGGGAGAGAAATTCCGCCGGCATGTACCGCGCGGAAATCGTGCCCGACCAATCGCGAGCCCCGGCTTGCGGCCGGGTGAGGCAAAACATGGAATAGAAGTGGTTCAACCGTGACACAGACAGATTTCAGCAGTTCGTTTGCTACCGGCTTGATGTTTACAGCCACAGCTCTGCTGTGCAGCAACGCGTGGGCGGAAGTTGAGCCCGTGCCGGAGGATACCGGCGCCCCACCGCCCGCTTTTATCGAGGCGGCTTCCCAGCCACTTGAGGCCGAGCCTACCCGCCGGCAATTGCGCCCTTCCGAGGCTGCGCGGCGTTATCGCCACCGCATCGAGGAAATGGAGGCTGAATACGGAGCCTACGGCACTGGCATCGATGAACAGCTGGTTGGCCTGGCAACCGCCCTGCAAAATTCCGGTGCCCACGAGGAGGCAATCAAGGAGTTTCGCCGGGCAATGCTGATCAACCGTGTCAACGAGGGTCTCTATTCTCTGAACCAGATACCGATGATCGAGCGCATGATCGACAGCCAGATTGCGCTCAACCAGTGGGACGAGGCGAACGACAACCAGGAGTATCTCTACTGGTTACACGAGCAGAATTACGGCAACAGCGACCCGCGCATGTTGCCCGTTATAGAGCGCCTGAGCAGCTGGCACCTGCGGGCCTACGTCGAGGAAAAAGGCGAAACCCTGTTCGAGCACCTGATCAGTGCCACCAACCTCTACCAGTTGGCTGTCGATATCATCACGCAAAACTTTGGTGCCAATGACCTGCGCCTGGTCGAGGCGTTGCGTGGCCTGAAGGCCACCAATTACTACCTCGCCACTTATGCCGGGGAACCGCAGCAGGCTGTGGTGGTGAACACCAATTTCGCCGGCGGGGGGTTCGACAACAATCATCGCCAGGCGCAGCTTGATCATTTTCGCATGAACAGCTTCAGCACCGGCAAGAAAGCGATCGCGCGGATTGTCGATGTCTACCAGAAAAACCCCCAATCCCCCCCCGCCGCCTCGGCCAAGGCCAAGGTAGAGCTGGGAGACTGGTACATGATGTTCAACAAATGGCATTCGGCCAGGGAAACCTATGGTGAGGCTTATCATGCGCTCTGGGACAACGGCGCCACCAACCGGGAGATAGACGATATCTTCGGGCGCCCGGCCGCCCTGCCCGACCTGCCGATGCTGGACGAGGACCGCGGCGGCCTGGCCCAGTCTTATGTCACCGTTTCCTACGATGTCACCGCCTACGGCAAGGCGCGCAATATAGAGATCCTGAACTCCAGCGCGGATGACAGCGTCGTTATTCGCTCCCGGGTGCGCAATGTTCTCAAACGCGCCAAATTCCGTCCCCGGTTCGAAAATGGAGAACCAGTGGATACTGTGGGCATCGTGCAGCGGTTTGTCTTTGACTAATCTGCAAAAAGCTTTACACGACGGCCAGGTTAATTCAGGCAGAGAGTCCCGCCCCGGGAACACAGACAACCAAACCCGGGGCGTCGCCAGGGGTCCAATGCAGCAGACCATCGCGACAGGCGGGCAGTAAAGGAAAAATCAACGACAAAAACCAGAGTTCCGGGTGTGGAATTACACCGGAGCCGCAATGGAAAGCTGGATGACCCGGCTTTCACCGCACAGATCGCTCGAGTCCGAAAGGCGCCGATCGGCGTACCAGGAGAGAGAAAATGACACTACGGAAAGCGGTATTTTCACAGCAGAGCAACCCCCCTGGCTGGCACACCCTCGCCTCGATTGTGGTGCTGAGTGCGGTTATTGCCGGCTGCAAGAGCCAACAGACCCAGCAGCAACCCCCGGCACAGCCCTCACAGTCGCAATCCCAGTCCCAACCGTCATCCAGCAGCTCATCATCGCAGTCGTCAAGCAGCTCATCGAGCCGCTCCCAGAGCCAGTCGAGCCCGCAGACAGCCAGCAACATGCCCCAGAGCAGCCCGCCGAGCAGTCGTAGCAGCTCCTCCTCTATGCCCAGTAGCAGCTCTGCCCAGCCCAACACTTCGATGCCAAGCATCGAGTCGGGTGAGCGGTCCAGCCAGCAGGCCAGTACCGCCTCTGATTCGGGCAGCGAGGAAGCCCGGCGACGCAGTTCCGCCGGGGACAGCATGCCAGATCCGACCGCGCGACGGGACTCACCCTCCAGCCCGGTATACAGCGAATCCGAAGCGCAACCGGAAGAACGGCGCATGCCCCCCGATCCCTCAAGTAACAGCGAGGGCCAGCCCCCTGAGGAAATCGATTTTTCCGAAGAGGAACAGAGCGCATCGTCGTCCAGCAGCAGTTCATCATCCTCCAGCTCTTCCAGTAGCAGTGCCGCGAGCGCCAGCAGCTCTGCGAGCGAAGCATCGGCGAGCAACCAGTCCAGCAGCGCATCGTCCAGCAGCCCCAGTGCCTCGGCAAGTGCCGGAAGCCCGTCCAGCGGTAGCAGTGCACCGAACGAGGCACCCGCCACCGCAGCCGAGCGGGTATCGGAACTGGAGGGAGAGTTCGACTCCACCATGGCGAGCTATGACGGCATGATCCTGCGCGAGCGGGATTACGTGCGCAATCGCCCTGCCTCCGAGGATGAGAGTGAGGAGTCCATGGACGAACCACCGCCCGGTGAGTCCCTCGAGGACCTGATCGAGTCCGCAGAGGCCGAAATACCCGCTCCCCCCGGGGGCGGTGGTGCCGGCAGCGAGGAAGGCAGTGGCCCGGAGCAGAACAACTCCAGTGGACAGGCTACCGGCCCCGGCATGCCCACCGCCGGTCGCAAAGGGGAATATGACCACAGCGGCAGCGGCAGCGTGGTACCTGCCGATATCCCCGAAGGGGATGACGACGACGTGGTGGCCCGCCAGATTCGTGAGGCCGCCACGCGCGAAAAGGATCCCGAGCTGCGCGAGCGGCTTTGGGAAGAATACCGGAAATATAAAAACGCGAAGAAGTAACAGCGGAGGGAATTACCATGCATTTGCCCAGACTGTTGTCCGCCACACCTGTTATCGGCCGTGGCCTGCTGCTTGGCAGCCTGTTGCTACTGGGTGCCTGTGCCACCACCGAGGTGCGCACTACCGCGTTTACCCCGCTGACAGTGGAGGACGCCACCATTCCTGAGGATCGCCTGCTGGATGTGGGTGTAGTGCAGTTTGACCCCGGCCTCGCCACGGCGGAAGTGGACGAAGAGGAACTGGTGTTCCCCGAATTGCGCCAGGCGGAATCCCGCTACATTGCCGTGACCCTGGCAGAGTCACTCCAGCAGAGCCAGGGCTGGGGCCCGGTGCGGGTAATCCCCAGCACGCGCACCAATATCGATGTAACCGTGCAGGGACGGATAGTCCAGTCAGATGGCGAAACGCTTACAGTGGAAGTGTGGGTTACCGACTCGCGTGGCCAACAGTGGTTCACCAGGGAATATTCCGAGCGCGCCTCGCAGTATGCCTACGACCGTAAGCACCCCACCAGTGGCGATGCATTCCAGGGCATTTATAACCAGATCGCCAACGACATGCTCAAATACCGCCAGGGCCTGTCTGATGAATATATCGCGGAACTTCGCACGATTTCCGAAATGCGCTTCGCCCGCAGCTTTTCACCTGACGCCTTTTCCCGCTACCTGGCCCAGAATGAGGACGGAATTTACGAACTGAAGGCACTGCCGGCGCAGGACGATCCAATGCTCCAGCGGGTAAGACGTATCCGCGAGCGTGATTATCTGTTTGTTGACACCCTGCAGGGTTACTACGGCACTTTCGTCAAATCCATGGAAACCCCCTACCAGGAGTGGCGCTCCCTCAGCTTTGAGGAAGTGCAGCAGATGCGTGAACTCAAACGCAAGGCGCGCAACCACACAATCATGGGTGCGGCTGCGATTATCGGCGGCATTGCCGCCGCCGGCGCCGGCGGTGGTGCCGCGCGACAGGCGGGCCACGTTGCCGTTGCCGGCGGGGGCTACCTGGTGAAAAGCGGGTTCGACCGCCGCAGCGAAGCGAAAATGCATATCGAGGCATTGCAGGAACTGGGCGACTCCATGCAGGCAGAGGTAGAGCCGCAGATTGTGGAGCTGGAAGACCGTACCGTCACCCTCTCCGGCAGCGTGGAAAACCAGTACCGCCAGTGGCGTGAAATCCTCAAGGAGATTTACGAGGCGGAAACCGGCGCCCTGGAAACCAATATCTGATAACGGCGCGCCCGCATGTACCGAGCATGGCGGGCGCCGGAAAATAATCCCAGCTATGCGGAATGACTATGCAACACCGCGACCAGTCCCCGGAAGATAACGGCTATATCGAACCCGCTGATTTTCGCTTCGGCGCTGACTCCCCGCAGCCGGATGACGGGGCTGCCACCCGTGAAGTACCGCAGGGTGAAAATCCCCCCCGCCGCGGCAACCTGCCCGCCATCCTGGTGGGCTCGGCACTGGTGATAGGCGTTATCGGGGTCTTCTGGATCCTGCCGCAAACCGTGGAAAGGCCGGAAGTCAAAATCGCTGCAGGCCAGGGCCCTGCCTCCGCCAAAGACAGTGCGATGCAACGGCCCGCGAAAGTCCAGGCATCCCCCTATACCGACGCCGAAATCGCGCGCCAGCGCCGTCGTGTCCAGGAGATCCTCCAGGAAATCTTCGTTTTACAGGAAGAATTGCAGGAACGCCGGGTCGAAATCTGGGCGCCCGAGGATTTTTCCGCAGCACGCGGCCTGGCCGAGGAAGCGGATGCGATATATCGCCAGCGCCAGTTCAAGCAGGCGCTCGATCAGTATGAGCAGGCCCTGGCTGCGATGCAGTCGATCCGGGACAGTGTACCTGAGCGTATCGAACAGCACCTCGCCGAGGGTAATGACGCACTGAATCGCGGTGATGCCGAGGCCGCCCACAGCGCCTTTGACCTGGTGCTGACCATTTCCGAAGAGCATCCGCGAGGCACACGCGGCAAGGCCCGGGCGGAAAAACTGCCCGAGGTCTGGGAAGAGGTGACCCGGGGCCGCGACGCATTTACCGCCAACGACCTGGACACTGCAAAAGCGGCCCTGCAGCAGGCCCTGGCGCTCGACAGCGAGACCCGGCCCGCGCAGGAGTTACTGCCGGAAGTGGTCACGGCAATTACCGAGCGCGACTATAGCGAGGCCATGTCGGCTGGCTATGCCGCCATCGCCGCAAACGACTACGCCACTGCCAGGTCAGCTTTCGAGCGGGCACAAAAGCTCAAACCGGAAGCCCGCGACCCGGCGGTGGGCCTGCAGCAGGCTGCCAACGGGCTCGAGCAAACACGCGTCGAGCGGCTGTTCAGCCAGGCACACCAGCAGGAAGCATCCGAGCAGTGGCATGCGGCCGTAGAGAGCTACAGTGCACTGTTGAAAACAGATAGCAGCCTGGTGTCCGCAATCACCGGCAAAGCCCGCGCCCAGGCACGCGCTACGCTTGACGACCAGTTACAGGAGTTACTGGAGGACCCGCTGTCCCTGGGTGGCAGTAAACGCAATACACACGCCCGCAGAGTACTCGCGGATGCACGCCAGATAGATGCAGACGGACCACGACTGCAGTCGCAGATCGAGGAACTGGAAACTGCCCTGACCCAGGCGCTGATCCCCGTACCGGTGCGATTCCAGTCGGACAGCAGCACACGGGTATCGATATACCGGGTAGGCACCCTGGGCAACTTTACCGAGCGCCAGATCACACTGAAACCCGGCCGCTACACGGCGGTGGGCCGGCGGGATGGCTATCGCGATGTCCGCCGAGAATTTACCGTCGAGCCCGGCGCCGAAACACCGACAGTTGTCATCCAGTGCGCAGAAAAAATAAACGGTGCCAATAATAGCTGAGACAGCTACCAACGGCTGAACCGCCCCTCGCTCTGCCGATCCAATACGTTACGGCTCCGGCTTGAAAAAGCCGGACAGGATCGCCTGCCGGGTGCTGGCGATAAAAGGAATATCGCGACAAACAGTGGCACGAGGGACATGGCGCAAGCGCGGGCAAGCTAAGCTTTATGTCACCGGAGAAAACAGGCAGCGAGAAGCGCGGGAATCGACCAATTCCCCTCGGTGCACGGGCAACGGCCGCTGCCCAATTGCGATAAAGCGATAATTACGCAGTAACAGGGATTCACTAATGACAGCGAAGGAAGCGGTACCCGTTCGCGATAACGATCGCGCAGATGAAGACTTCTCAATCATCCAGCCCGCCGGGTTTACCCCGGTGGCAGAGGAGGCTGGCAGCCGCAAACTGTTGTTTTCCCCTCGCGCCCTGATCGTTGCCTTTGCCCTGCTGCTGGGAATGCTGGTACTGGTCTACCTGCTGGTGGCGCGCTCATTGATTTTTGAAACCCAGCCCGCCGATGCCAATGTCAGTGTCAGCGGGCTTGCCCTGCCCCTGGGCGATGGTCACCTGGTACTGCCGGGCACCTATCGCTACGAAATTACCGCCACCGGGTACCTGCCCCAGAGTGGCTCAGTAGACGTCAGTAGTGACCAGAACAGCCGCCGCGCAATCAAGCTCGAGCGCCTGCCCGGCCACCTGCAGGTAGTCACCGATCCCCCCGTGCCGGTGCGAATCCTGGTCAACGGAGAGGAAGTGGCGAGCGAGGAGGGCCTGGCCAGGAATATCCCGGCAGGCACCAAGCGCATCACCATCGAGACCGAGCGCTACCTGCCCTTTACCCGTGAAATCGATATCGAGGGCCTGGACAATACCCAGCAGCTGCAGGCCCGCCTGCGCCCCGCATGGGCCGATGTGCAGATCAGCAGCCACCCGCCCGGCGCCACGGTAACAGTCGAGGGCGAGGTAATCGGGACTACGCCCCTCACGGCGCAGCTGATCCAGGGGGACCGCATAGTCGAGATATCCCTCCCCGACCACAAGACCGCGGAAGTCCCCGTGGCTGTCACCGCCGGTGTCGACCAGGCCCTGGCTCCGGTGGAACTGGCCGCAGCCGATGGCCTGCTGCGCCTTGCCAGCAGCCCGTCCGGTGCCAGCGTAACCGTCAATGGGGAGTTTCGAGGGCAGACACCGCTGGAGCTGGACCTGGCGCCCGACAGCGTGCACCAGATCCGCTTCTTCAAGGATGGCTTCGGCTCGGTGGAGCGGCGCGTGGAAATCGCGTCTGGCAGTGAGCGGGAAATCAAGGTGGATTTGTCCGCGGTGTTCGGACGGGTCAAAGTCACCAGCAGCCCGGAAAACGCGCGAGTCTTTATCGACGGTGAGCTGGCCGGCAATACCGGCGAGATTTTCACCCTGCCCGCCCGCAGCCACAGCATCCTGGTGCGCAAGGAAGGCTATGAGGATTACCAGACGAGCGTCACGCCCAGTGCCAAACTGGAACAGACAGTTCGCGCCGTGCTACTCACCCAGGAACAGGCACGCTGGAGCAATATCCCCGCCGAGATAACCCACGGTGCCGGCGGCCGCATGCTACTGATGCGTCCCAACGCAGAATTCACCATGGGCTCTTCACGCCGTGAACAGGGCCGCCGCGCCAATGAGGTTATGCGCAAGATTGCCCTGACGCGCCCCTTTTACCTCGGTGCCACCGAGGTCACCAATCGCCAGTTCCGGCGCTTCAAGCGTATGCACAGTTCCAGCCATGTGAACGGGGTCAGCCTGGACAACGACAACCTGCCGGTGGTGAATGTCAGCTGGAGCGATGCCGCCCTGTTCTGCAACTGGCTCAGCCAGCGGGACGGGCTTAAACAGGTTTACCGCACCGAGGGCAGTCGTGTCACAGGTTTCGATGCCAGTGCCAATGGCTATCGCCTGCCTACAGAGGCCGAGTGGGCCTGGGCCGCCCGCTTCCGCAACGGTGGCATGCTGAAGTTCCCCTGGGGTAATGAATTACCGGTAGGAAAGAACTCCGGCAACTTTGCCGACAACAATGCGGCACAGCTCGTACCCGCAGTGCTCCGCTCCTATACCGACCGTTACGCTGCCACCGCACCGGTTGCCAGCTATAGCGCCAACCCGCACGGGCTGTATGACCTGGGCGGCAACGTATCCGAATGGATTCATGACCTGTACACCATCGGCACCGGGCTCTCCATGCGGCGGGAAGAAAACCCCGTGGGCCCCCAGGATGGTGATTATCACGTAATCCGCGGCTCCAGCTGGCGCCACGCTGGACTCACCGAATTGCGCCTTTCATTCCGGGATTATGGCGCAGAACCGCGCAGTGACGTGGGCTTCCGTGTAGCCCGCTGGATTGACTGACGATACCCCTGGAGCTGGCAATCGGTGCTGGCAAACGGAGAGAAGCAATGAAAAGTTTATGCCTGGTCCTGACTCTTGCCCTGTTGCCACTGGCAGCGCTCGCCCAGCAACAGGAAACACAGGGTGAAGAGGAGAAAGAGGAGGTAAGCCAGGAGCAGGATGCCGGCAATGTGCAGGCGCGGGCTCCTGAGAGTAACGACAACGAAGGTGGCGTCGACAATTACGAGGCATCGGAAGAAATTTCCGAGGACCTGTCAGTCTCCTACCCGATTGATATCTGAGAAACCATCAAACTGCCGGGAAAAGGTTGCGGAGCAGAGCGAGAACCATTATGAAATTCAAATCCTCCGATTTTATATTCCAGCTGTTTGCGCTGCTGGGCGCAATCATCCTGGTGCACGCTATTTACGTATCGGTGATCCGTCCCAATGCGGATGCCCTTATTGAGGAACAGCTCGCACGGGAAGCCGCCGGTGAAACCTACATCCAGCAGCGGTCGCTTTATATCGTCATGCGCGACTATGAACAGGAAGCCTGCTTTGTACTGATGCTATGGGCCATGGCCATCATGGGACTCAAGGCACAACGCAGCATGCGCGAGCGCAAACTGCTTGACCGCGCCCTCCTCAACGTACGTGAGGGCACCCCGATCCTGCCCGAGGATGCGCGGGACCTGTCGCGACCGATCCAGGCCCTGCCCGAGGAAGAACGCAACTACCTGTTGCCGCGCGCCCTGCTCACAGCCTTGCAGCGATTCAGTTCCACCAGGAATGTGGCCGCCGTCTCCAACTCGGTAAAGGAGGTCTGCGATACCGAGGGCGACCGGCTCGACTCCGAGCTGGCCATGGTGCGTTATATCACCTGGGCCATCCCCTCGATTGGCTTTATCGGTACGGTCCGCGGTATCGGTGAAGCACTATCCCAGGCACACCGGGCCGTGGAGGGAGACATTGCCGGCGTCACCGTCAGCCTGGGCGTGGCTTTCAACTCCACCTTCATCGCCCTGGTGATCAGTATCGTGATCATGTTCTTCACCCACCAGCTGCAATTGATGCAGGAGCGACTGGTACTGGATACCCAGAATTACTGTGACAACAACCTGCTGCGATTCCTCAAGGTCAGCTGACCTGGAAACACGGCCAAAGATGCATGCACAAAACTGTGGCGAGTGACCGCCGATAACAGGTAAGCCGCCTGCCACCGCCCCACCGGGACGGGGCACGGGAAGAAGGAGCTAGCCAATGGCGCAACAAGGCGTACTGGAAATCAACGACTGCGGCCTGCGGGTCTTCAGTGGCACCGACGAAATACTCGACAGCCCTGGCGTGGCAGTGGTGGACAGCCACAAGATTCTGCTGGGCACCGCGGCACTGATGCGTGCCCGCAGCAACCCGACGCGGGTCAACACCCAATTCTGGCGCCGGCTGAGCCTTGAGTCACTCAACTCCGACAACGCTCGCTGCCGCCACCACGCGGACCTGGCCTACAGTCAGCTGCAGGACATGGCGGAACACTGCGACATGCCCGACGAGTTGATTCTCGCTGTACCGGGCAATTTCACCCGTGAACAACTGGCCCTGCTACTCGGTATTGTCAATGAGAGTCCGGTCAACGCCGTGGGCCTGGTGGATGCGGCCACTGCCTGTGTCGGCAACTGCGCACCCCGCGGGGTACACCTGCACGTTGAATTACAGCGTCACCAGACACTGGTAAGCCGCGTGGCCGTACATGAACAGGCCCAGCTCGACCATGTCGAAACTGTCAGCGACGCGGGCCTGCAACACTTCCAGGATTCCTGGGCAAGGGTATTTACCGATGCCTTTGTCATGCAATGCCGTTTCGACCCACAGCACTCCGCCGAGGCGGAGCAGCAACTGTACGACCTGATGCCGCAATGGGTCGGCCGCGCCATGCGCCAGGGTGAAGTCATGGCGGAACTCGAGGATCGCACGGCCAAAGTCAGCCTGCGCCAGCTGCAGGATGCCAGCACACCGATCCTGTCCCGCATCCGTGCACTGCTCGACAACCTCGCCGACCCCTCCAGCGTGGTATTCGTATCGCACCGCTGGGCCGATGTACCCGCCGGCGCGCAACTGGCAGAGCGAATCCACCTCCTGCCACACAACAGCATTGCGCAGGCGGTGGAAAAGCGCTGGCATGAAGTACACAGCGAGACCGCTGCACTGCGCCTTGTCACCGCCATGTCCGCGGCACCCGCCAACGAAGTCGCCGTACAGGTCAATGCGGCCGCCGAGGCGGCTGCCACCCACCTGCTGTTCGGGCACCGTGCCCTGGCGGCGCAGCAACCACTTTTTGTCAGCTGGCAGGAAGGCGCACTCAAAATCACGCCCACCCCACCCGAACACCCCGCTGCCACTATCACCAACCACGCCGGTCGCCTGGCACTGCGAGTCGACGCCGGCGCGCAGTTGATGCTGAATGGTGAGGAGATCGCGGCGCCGGTAAACCTCACGGCCGGTGACAGGATCGGCGCGGCAGATTTTGACGAAGTCATTACCGCAATCAGTGTGGAGCAATATGGCGCGTAAGAATCGGCGGTTTACCACTTTCAGCCTGTCGTTCCTCGACATCATGTCCTGTGGATTCGGTGCTGTGGCATTGATCTTCCTGATCATTAAACACGGTTCCGATCACGATATCGAGGTGAAAAACCAGGATCTCTCGGCCGAGGTTGAGCTGCTGAAGGAGGAAGTCCAGTTCGGGCGTGAACACCTGGTGCTCGCCCGCAACACACTCGATGCCACCAGCGATGAACTGGCCGACGCGCAGGGCCTGGCGCGCCGTATTATCGAACAGATCGAGGAAGTAAAGGGCAATATCGCCGAAATCGACAGCAACACCGAAGAAGACGACATCAAGCGTCTGCAGGACAAGCTCAAGAAGCTTCAGGACGCCAAGAAACAACTCGAGGCGGAAAACAAGAAGCTTGGCGACAATGTGCGCAAGTTCGTCGGCGATGGCGATCGACAGTACCTCACAGGCCTGCGCCTGGGTGGCAATCGCATCCTGATCCTGCTGGATTCCTCGGCCAGTATGCTGGGGGACGAACTGATCAAGGTGATCCGCACCCGCAACATGTCATCCCGCACCAAGCGTGAAGCGGGAAAATGGCGCCGTGCGATCAATACCGTGTCGTGGCTCACCGCGCAGTTCCCCCAGGACAGCCAGTACCAGATCTACACTTTCAACACCGGGTTCCAGGCCGCTATTGCCGGTACCGAGGACCGCTGGCTGAACGTTGACGACCGCGACCAGCTTGACGACGCCTTCAAGGCCCTGGATGAAGTGGTGCCCGATGGCGGCACCAGCCTTGAGCGGGTGTTTAATGCAGTCAGCGCCATGTCCCCGCTGCCGGATAATATTATCCTGATTACCGACGGGCTCCCCACCCAGGGCATGAAGAGACCACGACGCAATGTCGTCACCGGCAAGGAGCGCCGCAAACTATTTGACCGGGCGGTAAAAGCCCTCCCCGGGGGCATCCCGGTGAATGTAATCCTGGCGCCGATGGACGGCGATCCGTTTGCCGCCAGTGAATTCTGGAAGTTGGCCATGGAGACCGATGGCTCCTTCCTGGCACCGTCGAGGGACTGGCCATGAGACGCAACCGCCTGAAGCGCCAGCAGGAAGAGTTCAGCATTTCCTTCCTGGATGTCATCTGCTGCGGGTTCGGCGCCATTGTACTGTTGTTAATGATCGCCAAGACCGTCGAGCCCATTGTTCTGGAAGAGGCAGAGCTCGACCTGGATGGCCAGGTCAGGCAACTGCAGGAGCAACTGGCACAAATCCGCGGCGAAACCACGGTGCTCAACCGGGACCTGAATGCCAAGCGCGAGCAACTGGATATCGAGCGTGAGAAAATTGCCAACCTGCGCGGCCGCCTGTCGGTCCTGCAGGCACAGTATGCAAGCAAGACCGAGGGTGAAACCGAGGAAGGCAAGCTCAAGGGCGAACTCACCATCGCCCTGCAGAGCATGACGGATGAAATGCGGCGCCTGCTGGGGGAAAACTACCAGCGCAAGAACAACGTCATTGGCGGTATCCCGGTCGACAGCGAGTACATCCTGTTCATCATCGACACGTCCGGCAGTATGTTCAATTACGGCTGGGACCGCATGATGAATGAAATGGTCAATACGCTTGACCTGTACCCCAACGTCAAGGGCATCCAGGTAATGAATGATATGGGGGACTACATGTTCTCCAACTACCGCAATAAATGGATCCCCGATACACCCGGACGCCGGCAGGCAATCCTCAAGCGCCTGCGATCCTGGAACCCGTTCAGTAATTCGAGCCCGGTGGAGGGCATCCAGAAGGCCGTACGCAGCTTCTACGATGCTGACAAGAAAATCAGCATTTACGTTCTTGGCGACGAATTCACCGGCAAGTCAATCCGGCGGGTGATGCTGGCGGTCGACCGGGTCAACGCCCAGCATGGCGAGGGCAAGCGCAATGTACGCATTCACGCCATTGGCTTCCCCATCCAGTTCTCCCGGCCACCCCACCTGCAGACAACCGGCCTGAGATTTGCGGCGCTGATGCGCGAGCTGACCTATCGCAACGGGGGAACTTTTGTTGGACTCAACGATTTTCGGTAGCGCAATCGCGCACTGACAGGAGCGACCCATGGCCTTGAAGAGAAATGGATTTTCCGCTGCAGCCAGATTGGCGCTAACTGCAACAGTCCTGCTGGTTACAGCCTGTGCACACACTGTACAGGTGGACGGGGAATACCCGGAACCGGTGGGGGAACAGTACCCACTTAATGTCGGCTACTACCTGAGCGAGGGTTTCCGGGAATTCACTTACCACGAAGACAGCGAAGACCGCGATGAGTGGAACATAAATACCGGCCGTGCACAGCAGAACCTGTTCCAGACAGTACTGGGCGCCATGTTCACCGAGTCCATTCCACTGTCGAGCTATCCACAGGAGCTCCCTGACAACATCGAGCTGGTAATCGTACCGGAGGTACGGGAGCTCCAGTTCACCATGCCGCGGGAAACCCGGGTAAATATTTTCGAGGTGTGGATCAAGTACGACATGTATGCCTACGACAAAAATGGCGAACAGGTTGCCAACTGGGTTATCACCGCGTACGGCAAAACCCCGACTGCCTTCCTGAAATCCCGGGAGGCAGCACTGGGCCAGGCTATCAATGTGGCCCTGCGGGATGCCGGCGCTACGCTGTATACCGGTTTTGAGCGGGTGCCGGAACTGCAGGCACTGGTAGCCAGTAAGCAACGGGCCCTCTCTATGAAAGACCAGCCTGACGGGGAAGCGGAAACCACGGACTAACAGGAGGTTGTTGTGGTCAAGGTATTTTTTGTAATTCTGGTGGCCGCGGTCACCGGTTGTACCACGGTTGTCATTGATGAGTACCGGCGCAGCGATGGCGAGCTGGCCGACGGTGATTCGGTGGTTATTCTCGGTCGGCGACATTCCAGCGACTACGAGACAGAGCCGGACCTGATTGACTGCGTGGGCCGTACGCTACACAACCCCGACGGCGGCGTCACGGTAATTTCGGAACAGCATTTTGTCGACGCCATGTACCCCTGGTTCGAGCCACGTACCGCACCGCTTCACCTGAAATCCCTGGACCGCCTGATGGAAAATAGTGAGGTGCGTAAGCGGCTTGAGGCTTTCGGGGTGAAGTATATCGTCTGGATAGACGGTTCAACCGAGACCACGGCCAGCGCCGGATCCATCGGCTGCTCTATCGGCACCGGCGGTGCCGGCTGCTTTGGCTTCGGCACCTGGGACAAGGAGTCGGATTACGAAGCTTCAGTATGGGATTTTCGCGACCAGGAGCTCTCGGGAAAGTTGAACGCCGATGCCAAGGGCACCTCCTATATGCCCGCCATTGTTATTCCCATTCCATTAATCGCGCGGGTGCAGAACAATGCCTGTAAGGGCATGGCAGCCCAACTGCAGCAGTTCCTGGTGCCGAGCCAGGCTACCAAAAGTTAACTGAGGGAGGGAGACGGAGCGATGCAACATACTAATAAGATCCTGATCGGCGCAGTGTTGGCGGCCATCGCCGGCTGTGCTTTCAATCCGGCCACCAACCGGCCCGACCTGGTGCTGATGTCCGAGGAAAAGGAAATCAGTATCGGGCAGGAAATGCATGCGAAGCTGGTGGAGAGCACCCCCATTTACCGGGATCCGGTGCTGACCGCCTATGTCGACTACGTAGGGCAGAAGATCGTCAAGGCCAGTGATCGCCCTGACCTGAAATACAATTTCACCATCATCGACAGCCAGGACATCAACGCATTCGCCCTGCCCGGCGGCTATATCTACATCAATCGCGGCCTGCTCACCTACCTGCACTCCGAGGCAGAGATGGCGGCAGTGCTCGCGCATGAGGTCGGGCATATCACCGCCCGGCACGCAGTTCGGCAGAAAACCGCCGCCACCGGCGCCGGGGTCGCCTCGGTGCTGTCGGTACTGGTTACCGGCAGCGGCGTGGTGGGCGATGTCGCCAACCTGTGGACCACTGCCGCGGTGAAGGGTTACGGGCGGGATATGGAGCTGGAGGCCGACCGTTTTGGGGCCCAGTATATGTTCAATGCCGGCTACGACCCCCAGGCCATGATCAACGTGATTGGGCTGCTGAAAGACCAGGAGACCTTTGCCCGCCGCAAGGCGCGGGTCGAAGGCAAGAAGCCCCAGACTTACCACGGTGTGTTCTCCACCCACCCGCGCAATGATATCCGCCTGCAGGAAGTGGTGGCCGCCGCCGGTGAGTTGCCCAAGGACAAGAAGGAAGTGAAAGTGGAGAACTTCCGAGAGAAAACCGAGGGCATCGTCTACGGACAGAATGCGCAGCAGTCAGATCGCAATCGCTACAATCACCGCCGTCTTGGCTTCTCACTGCTGTTCCCCGATGGCTGGGAAGTAAAAAACGAGCGTTCGTCCATTGTCGGCACCCATCCCGAGGGCAAGGCCACCATCACTATCAAGGTGGACAACCGCAATGGCAACCAGCCCGCCGATATGGCGCTGCGTGAAGTCTACGACGTGCGTAACCTGGAGCAGGATGAGAAACTCAACCAGTATCGCCTGGTTGGGCACACCGGCAAGCTCCCGGTGTCTTCACCCGACAGCCCCGAACGGGTAGCGGTGGTCTTTTACGGCAGCCGCCAGTATATCCTCGAGGGCAAGATTAACGACCCTTCGCTGCGGGATGCAGACAACCGCAACAAGTACGACAACCTGTTCCTCACCAGCATTCGCAGCTTCCGTCCCCTGCGTAAAAGCGACATCATCCAGCCCAACATCAGGCGTTTGCGCTATGTGCAGGCCAACGACAAAACCACCTTTGCTTCACTGGCACGGCACATGGATATCGGCGAGTACGCCGAGGAGCAACTGCGACTGTTGAACGGCTACTATCCCCGCGGCGAACCCCAGCCGGGCGAGTGGATCAAGATAGTCCAGTAATCCGGCCCGGGCACCGCCCCAGGCACTGCCCGGAATGTGACCCACCAGACGGATTGTGTGGGCCGAAATCCCTTTCCCACACTGACCGGAGCCGTTACCTTAATAACGACAGCGACAAGCAGACAATAACGATAATGAGGAGCCAACAATGAACGGTTTGATGATGCCGTCCCAACTCACCCTGACCGCCGTCATGCGCCACGCGCAGGCTAACTTCCCCGGCAGTGAGATTGTTTCCTTTACTGCCGACAACCCCACCCACCGCTATACCTATGCCGACGCCTTTGCGCGCAGTGCACAGCTGGCCAATGCTCTCCAGGCCCTGGGTGCCAGGCCCGGCGACCGGGTCGGCACCCTGGCCTGGAATGACTACAGGCACTTCGAACTCTACTATGGCACCTCCTGCAGCGGCCTGGTCTGCCACACCATTAACCCGCGCCTGTTCCCGGAACAGATCGCCTATATTGTCGGGCACGCCGAGGACCGCTGGCTGTTTATCGACCCGATGTTTGTCCCCCTACTGGAGGCGCTGGCCCCGAAACTCTCGTCGGTTGAGGGCTTCGTGGTCCTGACCGACCGTGCCCATATGCCCGACAGCACGCTGCCCAACCTGGTCTGCTACGAGGAGCTGCTTGAATCACAGCCGACAGGATTCGACTGGCCGTCACTGGACGAGAATACTGCGGCCGCCCTCTGCTATACCTCCGGCACCACGGGCAACCCGAAGGGCGTACTCTATTCCCACCGCGCCATGGTGCTGCATACCTACGGCGTGCTGATGCCGGATGTGTTTGCCCTGAAGGGCAGTGAGGCAGTATTGCCGGTTGTCCCCATGTTCCACGTCAACGCCTGGTCGATTCCCTACGCGGTGCCCGCCGTGGGGGCCAAGCTGGTATTCCCCGGGCCCAAGATGGCCTGCGGTGAAACCCTGAGCCGGCTGATCCGCGAAGAGGGCGTAACCATCGCCGCTGGCGTCCCCACCGTGTGGCTGGCGCTGCTCAAATACCTGCGGGAAACCGACAGCACCCTGCCGAGCCTCAACCGTGTGGTGGTGGGCGGCTCCGCCTGCCCCTGGAGCATTATGGAGGAGTTCGAGCAACAGCACGGGGTCTACACCCACCACGCCTGGGGCATGACCGAAATGAGCCCGCTGGGCACTTACAACCCGCGGGTACCGGAAGATTTGCCAGGGGACCAGGCCAAAGCACTGCGCCTGAAGCAGGGCCCCGCCGCCTTCGGCGTGGAGATGCGTATCGTGGACGAGCAGGGCCAGCCGCAACCCCACGACGGTATCGCCTTCGGTGCCCTGCAGGTTCGCGGCCCCTGGATCTGCGAGCGCTATTACCGCGCGGCGGAGTCAGCACTCACTGACGACGGCTGGTTCGATACCGGCGACGTGGCCACCATCGATCCCCAGGGTTACCTGGGCATCACCGACCGCACCAAGGATGTGATCAAGTCCGGCGGTGAGTGGATCTCCTCCATCGAGCTGGAGAACTGTGCCATGGCACTGGACGAGGTGGCCGAGGCCGCCGTAATCGGCATCTCCCACGAGAAGTGGGCCGAAAGGCCGCTGCTGGTGATTGTGCCCGCGCCCGGGGCCGAGCCGGACCCACAGAAGGTACTCGCCGCCTTTGAGGGCAATGTGGCCAAGTGGTGGATTCCCGACGATTGTGTCGTTGCGGAAGAACTGCCCCATACAGCCACCGGCAAGATCAGCAAGAAAGACCTGCGGGAACAGTTCGCCAACTATCGCTGGCCGGAAGAACAGCCAGCCTGATACGCCCACCATCCACCGGAACAGCGCGGCTTGATACCGGGCCGCGCTGTTTCCCCACCGCCCGCATCGCTTCCCCACCAGCAACCGTCACAACAATGTGACAATGACTATGGCAAACTGATTCTGACCGTATAGCCCCGGCAGGTATCATTCATGAAAATAACACCAGTTACCGCAAGCTTTTTCACCGCCATTGCTCTCTGCACCCAGCTGCTGGTGCCATATGCCAATACCGCTACCGCCTCCGACCGGGATGACCCACTGGTGATCGCCCACCGGGGGGCGTCCGGCTACCTCCCCGAACACACACTTGAATCCAAGGCCCTGGCCTACGGAATGCGCCCGGACTATATCGAACAGGACCTGGTCCTGAGCCGGGATGGGCACCTGATCGTGATGCATGACATCCACCTCGACCAGGTAACGGACGTTGCCCGTGTATTCCCGGGTCGCGCCCGCGAAGATGGCCACTTTTACACCATCGACTTCACTCTCCCCGAACTGAAGCGTTTACGGGTAACCGAGACTTTCGAAGGTGATATCGAGGAGCGAAAGCCAAAATATCCCGGGCGATTCCCGCTCTGGAAATCCAGCTTCCAGCTTTCCACCCTTGAAGAAGAGATAGAGCTGATCCAGGGCCTGAACAAGAGCCTTGGATACGAGGTCGGCATATACCCGGAGATCAAGCAACCCTGGTTCCACCACCGGGAGGGCCGCGACATTGCACGGCGCACCCTTGAGACACTGAAGCAGTACGGGTATACCGACAAAACCAGTAAAATCTTCCTGCAGAGTTTCGATGCCGAGGAGCTACAGCGCATCGACGGGGAACTGATGCCGGCAATGGACATGGACCTGCCGCTGGTACAACTGGTTGCCGCCACCAGCTGGGGCGAGAAAAAGGTCCAGCAGGGAGGTCACTGGGTCAACTACAGCTACGACTGGATGTTGACCCCCAAAGGGCTGGAAAAGATCGCCGGGTATGCCGACGGTATCGGCCCCTGGGCAATGATGCTGGTGACTCCAGCGGAAAACGCCATCAACGACAACGGCATATCCCGGAGAGCCCAGGCCCTCGGTCTGCGGGTGCACCCCTATACTTTCCGTGCCGACAGCGAGGAAGTCCCGCCAGTGCTGGGGGAGTTTGACAGGTTACTCGCCCTGTTTATCGAGGATATCGGCATCGACGGGCTCTTTACCGACCACCCGGACCAGGTGCGCGCCTTCCTTGATGCAACTGGCTCACCGGGTGGGAGAGCCCCGGCAGCTTCTGAAAAGGCCGGTTTACTGAAAAAGACGCAACAACAATAACAGCGAGAAATTTCAATGAAAATCCGTCAGTACCTTGTTGCCGTTTCTGCATCAATGTGGATTCCCACCATAGCTGCCGCTGAATTCACACCCGGTCCAGTGATAAAGGAATACGGTAAAACTGCGCCGGTGATTCAGGACCACCCACTGCAGCCAAACCAGCAATTCAAGGTGGCCTTCGATGCAGTGGACAAGTCAGGTAAAGGAGAGCTAAACAGGAAATTCAACAGCCTGGCCCGTTTCCTGAATATGCATGCCCGGGCAGGTGTAGACCCGGATAACATCCAGTTGGCGCTGGTGGTCCATGGCAAGGCCGGATTTGACCTGCTCAATGACAGTGCCCACCGGGAAAAGTACGGACAAGCCAACCCCAATGCAAAACTGCTGGCGGCACTGCAGGAGCAGGGAGTCCGGGTGATGATCTGCGGCCAGTCCGCCGCCCATCTGGGAATCGGCAAAGCCCAGCTGTTACCTGGTGTGGAAATGGCCCTCTCCGCCATGACGGCCCATGCGCTCCTGCAACAACAGGGCTACACACTGAACCCTTTCTAAGCGGTATATCCAGGGGCTGGCCCGGCACTAACCCTGCGCGCTACTGCCGGCAACCGTAGGGGCTTGCGCGGTGGCATCGCGGCCTGCAGCCCAGCTGGACAGGGCCATCTGCTTTACTTCCTGCAGTTCCGCCGCGTCCGGCGCGGTGGTGGGCACCAGGGCCTCGGTGTCGTCGTGGAACAGGTAGAGACGGGAGGCAAGCTCGGCAAACGGCAGCGACGCCTCGCCATGGCGCTCGCCGTTCCCATGTGTCGACACCTTGACCCCGGCGCCCCAGTCCTGGCCGCTGTCATTGTTGGGATTGAAGAAATACAGCCGCATGACGTTGTCGCCGTCGAGCGCCACACGGATTAATGTGATCGCATGCCAGCCGACAAAGATGCCGGTGCTGTCGGTCACCGCCAGTCCGGCGGGCTGTGGATGAATGATAGGCTGGTTGCCGTTGTAAAATGGGTGATAACTGCAATAGAACCGGTGCAGGAATGCATCATAGTCACGCAGGCCACCGGTCTGGATGTCCACGGCGAGAAAACACTCGCGCCCCACCCACCAGCCGTGCAGTTCGGGATTGATCCAGCGGTGCGGGTCATCACCGCGGCCCGCACACAACTCTCCCATAAGGCGGTAGATAAGGTCCAGGTGCGGCACCAGCAATACCGAAACCGGGTCGGTATCCAACGGGATCATTGCCCCTGCGGCCCCGGCCGAGGAAATCGGCTCCCCCTCGAAATGCAGCACGATCTCATCAAAATGCGCGGCACGGGAAATCAGGTGCAGCAGGTAGTCCGGGTCATTGGAGGCCCACATGGAAATGGCCCGCGCCGCCTGGCAGGTAGGGTTATTCCCCTGGCCGATACCCAGCGGCTGCCCCAGTACCTGGATAGTACCGGCCAGCAGGCGCGTTGCCGGTGTGACCTGGGTGCCGAACACTGTCGACTGTATCTCTGCGCACACTGGCGATAATCGCAGGTCAATCTGGCGCCAGAGGGCCGGTGCCACCGGCGCCGAGTAGAGCATGCCGCTCTCGAGTATCAGGGCCAGGCCATAAACACTCTGGGCGGTGCCTATGTGCACTGCCCCCTCGATCAAGCGCCCCACCAGGTCATGAAAGGTCCGCAGCGCATCGAGACCGGTGCTGCTGAGCCCCAGGGCCAGGGCCTGCAGTGATTCGCGCGCTATCGGAAGGTCCACATCAGCAAGTGCCAGCCAACGCAGGAAGACCGCATGGTAGTCCGAGACCAGTCCGTTCTCATGCATGGCCCGGGCGAATGCGCTTGCCTCCGACTCCAGTTCCCCGGCGGACAGCCGGACAACCCGTTCCAGGTAAAGCTGGACGCCCGGATCATCGGCGCAGGTTGCCGTGGGGCCAAACAGGTTGCTGACCAGGCGATCAGCATCCGCCGCCGCAGCGCCATTGCCGCCCTCCCCGCGGCTACGGGCCAGGGCGATCTGGGTAATCATCGACTTGACACTGTCCACCTGCAATGGGCGCTGCGACATGATGCGGCGTACCTCGTGCACGAGGCTGCCAAGGATATCCGCAAAACCGATGTTTTCGAGCAGGTAGCGGAACACCCCGGAAACTGCGGTACTGGTACGCCCCAGTCGCGCGCGCATCGCCTCACCGGGGCCGGCTAGCAGGTGATCCAGGTTGAGGGCCATCACCTGGGCAAGGAAATGACGTGCCTGTTCCGCGGGAATTCCCGCATGGGTGTAAACCCCATTGCTGACGGCCAGCAGCCGCAACTGGCTGAGAAGTTCTATCAGCACTGTCTGCCGGTCACCCTGCTCCAGGGTATTGCGCACCAGCCCAGGCAGCAGGGTCGCGGGCTGGTCCCAGGGGGTATCGGCAAAAATCCCCGCCCGGTCACACCGCGCCGCCAGCTGGTACAGCGCGTCGACGCCACCCGGCTCGCCGGCGAGGCGCCCGCCCACGTCCAGTACCGCAGAGCGAAAGCGCACCTTGTTGAACGGGCGCGCCTGCTCCAGCTGCTCAATGGCATATTCCAGTTTGTCGATCAGTTGCCGGCTTTCCACTTCACCAACCTGCTCAGCTTCATCAGACAGGCGAGTTTAGCCCACCTGCCTGTAAATTACCGGGCACAGCGCACCGGGCGCGGTACCCGGACCTGTGCCGCGCCCGGACAGGGCCGGGCATTGCCGGCGCCCTGCTCCCGTGACCGCCCAAGGCTCTAGAGGTAGTAATCCAGTTCTTCCTGGGCCTTGAGCAGGTCGCGCAGCTGGTAGGGATCGTCACCAAAGAAATACACCAGGCCCCAGTGGGTGCCGAAGGCACTGCGCTTGGGCACCTTGTTTTGCATCGGTGACTGGAGTTCGTGAAACTCAAAATAGGCATGGTTCTCAGTGGCATCGGGGATCTTCAGTTCATTGACTACCCGCCGGCGCGGATAGACCCCGAAACAGCCCGCATGGCCTTTAGCATCCACCACCTCCTTCGGGAAGAATGCCTCGATTTCCTCATCGGTGGTTTTCGGGTCGAACATCATCACCATGGCCTGGTAGGCATTAAAACCGTAGGCCCGCTCAATCAGCTCAAACGCATTGAAACCCGGCGGGCGATAGGCCACCTCGCCGAAATACATCTTGCCGTCGCTGGTGACAAAATACTCCGGGTGGATAAAGCCGAAATCGATCTCGAAGGTATCGATCAGCTTCTGGATTTCCTCCTCCACCCGCGGGCGCCATTTCTCCAGGTCCGGTGTCGCCGGAACAAACACCGAGTAGCCGAGGGTCACATACTCGGAAATGTTCATGAAATGGATTTTGCCATTCTTGATAAAGGCCTCCACCGCAAATTCCCAGCCATCCAGGTGGCTCTCCATCAGGAAAGGGAATTCCTCGTCGGGAATATTGTCGACATCCTCGGCAGTGCGGACCACCCTGTGGCCCAGGCAACCGGCCTTATCGAAAGCCTTCAGGTGGATCGGGTCGTTGGGGTCGCCGTCCAGCTTGAGCAGTGCCTGGTTCACGCGCGTCAGGAAGCGGATAACATCCCCCTTGTCCTGGGCCTCCTCGAAAATACCCACGCGAATACCGCCCAGCTGTGCCCTGCGTTTCATCAGTGCCTTGTCGCGGAACAGCAATGACTGCCCCATCAGGCGCGGGTTATCCAGCAACACAGCGTTGATCGCCCCGGCCCACTCCACCGTCTCTTCAAACAGCGGGATGGCTACATCCACCCCCTCGTCTTTCAGTCTCTTGGCGATTTCCATCGAACGTTCATTGAGCCGCTCGAAGTTCCAGGAAATAAACGGAATATCGTGCTTATTGGCGTACTCTTCGGCCCAGGACGGTGCAACAATCACGTAACGCCGGTCGAACCGGTCGATTGCGTCAATTGCATTCAGGCTCCAGCCCAGAATGGCCACGTAACCTTTATTCCTGTCGAAATTTCCCATGTCGGTCTCCATCTCGCGGGTTTTGCAGCAAAACCGTGCAGCGGCACAACAGCCCGGACCGCAGGTGTCACCATGAATAATGTGAACCTCTGCCACCACCCTATCGTAGGTCTGCTTACGATGGAATGGATACTGTCGTGGGATTAAACTGCTTTCGTAAAGTAACCGACCCTGGGGACCATAATTGGCTGGGATAGCCACATCCGGAAAACTCACCTGTTGATGGGGAGCACCTGTGAAAAACGACGAAAGCCTGGAGCAGTTCAGGCAGTGGGTAAAGCAACGCAATCCGGGCGAGGAGGAGTTCCTGCAGGCCATCGACGATGTGGCCGGGGATGTATTTTCCCTCTACCGGGAGAAAAGTGAATGGTATGACGCCTGTGTCCTGCCCCGCCTGTGCGAGGCCGACCGGATCATCTCATTCCGTGTTTGCTGGGAAGATGACAACGGCGATATACATGTAAATCGCGGCTGGCGCGTGCAGTATTGTGGCGCCATCGGTCCCTATAAGGGCGGCATCCGCTTCCATCCGACAGTCAATGAATCGATCCTCAAGTTCCTGGCTTTCGAACAGACCTTCAAGAATGCATTGACCGGCCTGCCCATTGGTGGCGGCAAGGGTGGCGCCGATTTCGAACCGCGCGGACGCTCAGACCGGGAGATCATGCGTTTCTGCCAGGCGTTTATGGACGAGCTTTATCGCCATATCGGCGAAAACACCGACGTGCCGGCCGGCGATATCAACGTGGGACGGCGTGAGATCGGCTATATGTTCGGCCAGTACCGCCGGCTGGCAAATACCTTTAGCGGCGCCCTGACCGGCAAGGACATCGAGTTCGGCGGCAGTCATGTTCGCATGGAAGCCACCGGCTACGGTCTGGTCTATTTCCTGCGCTGCATGCTGGCGAAGCGGGACGAGGAGGTGGACGGGCAGGTAATCGCGATATCCGGTGCCGGCAATGTGGCCCTGCACGCCGCACTGAAGGCGGGGCACCTGGGTGCCACAGTGGTGTCGCTCAGCTCCAGCAAGGGTGCTCTCTACTGCAAGAATGGTATTCCCCAGGAGCTCATAGAGGAGGCCATGGACCACCGGGCCGGTTCGACAAAATTACTTACCCGGATGGCGGATGCCGGCGGCGGCGAGTGGCACCAGGGCGCAAGGCCCTGGCACTTTCCCTGCGATATCGCGCTGCCCTGCGCCACCCAGAATGAACTGGATGGCGACGATGCGCGGGCGCTGATTGAAAACGGTGTCACGCTGGTGGCAGAGGGCGCCAATATGCCCTGTACCGCAGAAGCCGTGGAGGCCTTTCACAAGGCCTGTGTTCCCCATGCGCCAGGCAAGGCCTCCAACGCCGGGGGCGTGGCGCTGTCCGGGCTGGAAATGGCGCAGAATGCCTCTTTCACCCGCTGGGACCAGGAACGACTGAACCAGCAACTACTGGAAATCATGCAGGATATCCACCGCCAGTGTATTGCCGACGTCGAGGGTGATGACGGCTACATCAACTACCATCGCGGGGCCAACCTGGCCGCATTCCGGCGTGTGGCCAGCGCCGTTTACGCCCAGGGAATCGGCTGAGTCCCGGACAGACCGGGGCCGACAGTGCTATTGCCGGGATTCGTCGATAAAGACCTGCTCAATCGCGAGGCCGAAAACCCGCGCAATGCTGAAAGCCAGCGGCAGGCTGGGGTCATACTTGCCCTTCTCGATCGCCACCACTGTCTGCCGTGACACCCCCAGCTTCTCCGCCAGGTGGGCCTGGGTCCATCCGCGCTCGGCCCGCAGGGACTTGAGATGATTTTTCACCGCAGCCTCCGGGAGGCTGTCACCAGGCTCACCAGGAAGGTGACTCCCATCAACAGGACCAGGTGCGAAATCTGCGGGGCAAAGGGCGAGCCGGGCTGGTTACCGTAGAATTCCCACGCGATCCCACCCACCAGCCCCACACCCAGGGTGATGGCGGCCGAATCCAGGAACAGTTTGCGTTCCAGTTCATCCTGGACCTGCAGGTGCCGGATCGTGGCCAGGATCATAGATGCCCCGGCCAGCAGGTTCAGCGCAATCGCCAGCAGGGTAAGGATCCCGTTACCGGCCCAGAACAGGCGGGCGCCAAACGTCATCAGGGCAGTGGTCAGCAACCAGGCGCCGGTCCAGAGAGCGAGCCTCCCATTGCTGCGTAAAATATGGTGACTCCGGGTTTCAGAGGGCAGTTTATCGTGACGCATCAATCTTCTTCTCCATGTTGTTGTGATTATGCCTTCCCCTGTATGTAAAGCGTGCTTTACCTACCCTAGGGGCACCACCGACTTATGTCAAGGAGGCTTTACATTGGTGAATGCATCTTCCCCGCGCAGATTTCATTGCGCCTGAATTTGCGTACCATAGGGAAAAATGGAAACAAGAGACCCGCCCATGGCTAACCCCGGTCAATTCCGCCTGCTGGGTACCCGGCGCTTCCTGCCCTTCTTCCTCACCCAGTTCCTCGGCGCCTTCAATGACAATGTGTTCAAGAGCGCGCTGATGGTGATGATTGCCTTCCGGCTGGCGGCGGACCAGGCCAACGCGCTCAACAACCTGGCCGCGGGCCTGTTTATCCTGCCGTTCTTCCTGTTCTCCGCCACCGCCGGCCAACTGGCGGACAAGTACGACAAGCGCCTGCTGATCCGGCGTATCAAGCTGGCGGAAATCGGCATCAGTATCCTGGGCGTCACTGCGCTGGTACTGGGCAACAACGCGTTGTGCCTTCTGGTACTGTTCCTGCTGGGCGTACAGTCGGCATTTTTCGGGCCCATCAAGTACGCCATCCTGCCCCAGCACCTGCGCCGCTCGGAGCTGGTGGGCGGCAACGCGTTTGTGGAGATGGCGACCTTCGTCGCCATCCTCGGCGGCACCATTGTCGGTACGGTGCTGAGTGGCGCCAGCGATGCGGGCAGCAGCAGCCAGTGGATCGGCGTGCTGATTATCAGCATCGCGGTGGCCGGCTACCTGGTGTGCCGCGCCATCCCCAGCGCCCCGGCACCGGTACCGGACCTGAAGATCGAGCTCAACCCGGTCACCCAGACCGCGCGCCTGCTGCGGGAAATCACCAAAACACCGGCCATCTTCTACTCGATTATCGGCATCTCCTGGTTCTGGCTGCTGGGCGCCGCCTACCTGACCCAGATCCCCAGCTTCGGCAAAAACGTGCTTGGTGGTGACGAACCGCTGGTGGCCCTGCTGCTGTGCAGTTTCACCGTGGGTGTGGCCATCGGCTCCCTGCTCTGCTCGCGCCTTTCCGGCGGCCGTATTGAACTGGGCCTGGTGCCCCTGGGGGCCGCCGGCCTGACTTATGGTGGCATCATGCTGTCGGTGATCGGCGGCGGCCTGTCACCGCTGGCCGAGACCTCCCTGGCAGCCTTCTGGGCCAGCGCGGGCGCCAAGGGCTTCCTACTACACCTGGCGCTGATCGGCGTGTTCGGCGGGCTCTATATCGTGCCGCTGTACGCCATGATCCAGGACCGTACAGACAAAGCCGTGCGGGCCCGCGTTATTGCGGTGACCAACATCATGAACGCCCTGTTTATGGTGATTTCCGCGATACTGGGGATTGTCTTCCTGAGCGTACTGGACTTCACCATTCCGCAGTTCTTTATGGTAATGGCGCTGATGAACGCGGCGGTTGCAGTATTCGTGTTCAACCGGGTTCCGGAATTCGCCATGCGCCTGCTGGTATGGCTGCTGTCCCACACCATGTACCGGGTGAAGCACGAGGGGCTGGAGCAGATCCCCGCCGAAGGGCCGGCCATCATCGCTTGCAACCATGTGAGCTACGTGGATGCGCTGCTGCTGGCCGGCGCGGTGCGCCGCCCCATCCGCTTTATCATGTACAAGCCCATCTACGAGATCCCGGTGCTGCACTTTATTTTCCGCACCGGCCGCGCGATTCCCATCTGCTCCCGGCAGAAAGACCCGGAAGGCTACGAACAGGCTTTTGTGGAAATTGAGCAGGCCCTTGAGAACGGCGACCTGCTGTGCATCTTCCCCGAGGGCCAGCTGACCAAAGATGGCGAGCTGGCTCCCTTCCGGGCAGGCATTGAGAAAATACTGCAGAAGAATCCGGTACCGGTGATTCCCATGGCCCTGCGCGGCCTCTGGGGCAGCTTTTTCAGTCACAAGGGCGGCAACGCCTTTACCAGGCTGCCAAAGCGATTCTGGTCGCGGGTCAGCGTGGTGGCCGGTAAGCCGCTGGATGCGGCCTCTGCGCGGGCAGAAAATCTACAGGAGGTAGTTCTGGGGCTGAGGGGCGAGCAGCGCTGAACGACGGGGCGGTAGCGGCCGTTACTGCCCCAGGTTGGGCCTCAGGTTGCTACTGCCTCGATTTTATTGCCGTCCAGGTCGAGTATAAAAGCAGCATAATACGAGTCGCTGTATTCCGGGCGCAGTCCCGGCCTGCCGGCACACCGCCCACCCTGCTCGAGTCCGATCCGGTAAAAAGCATCGACCGAGTCGCGGTTGGGCGCGTTGAATGCGACATGGACACCATTGCCGGCGCTGGGCCGCCCCTCACAAGGGATGCCCACCCAGAACTCCAGGCCATCACCATAGGACGCAGCCACGCCCGCTTCATAGTGTGAGCGACGGTCGAGAGGGGCGCGAGCACCGCATCGTAGAACTGTACAGACGCGGTGACATCGTCCACGCCTAGGGAGACATGGCTCAGTATCATTCCTGTTTCCTTCCATAATCCTCTGCGGAAAACTTACCGAACGTTCGCTTCAACAATAACCACTTCAGCATCAATTATCCGCACCCGGCGCCAGGATTCGACTGATTGAGCATCCGGGGATCAGGCTGGCTGACTGAACGATATTTCCTGTTTTTTTAACGAGCCACAAGACCGGTTTTATGCCGGTACTTTATCCACAGCGAACCACCTTATCCTCAGCGGCAGACTGTAGTAATCTACCAAAAGTGTGAAGCAGGTCCGCAACCTTTGTGATTTCGACCGCCCGTGTTCACATGCCCCACTGCAAAATAAACACAATAATGAACGACAAAAAGCGCATTTTTACAGCCTATCCGTTCTCGCGGGGGCTGTTTTTCCTCCTGGCCGTATTACTGGGTGCCCTGCCAGCGCCCCTGCTCGCCAGCGAGTTGATCGTGGTGACAGGGGAAGAAAACGGCAGCAGGCGCACGGGCCAGTTGGAGACCTGGCACGACCACACCGACAGCAGTGGTGTCGAGGAGGCCGCCCGGGCCCATGCGGAAGGTGCATTCAAGCCACTAAAGTCGGCCGGCTCCACGGGCTTGAAGAGGGGGGCTTTCTGGTCGCACTTTGTCCTGCACAACCCCTCGCCCCGCCCCGTAACCCTCAACCTGGAATATGTCGATCACCAGCTGATCGAGCTGGCCGCCTACCAGCGCCCGACACCGGGAACCGGCCAGTATCACGGGCTGGCCCGGCTGTCGATGCAGGCTCCCTTCGACCAGCGGCCGATTGACCATCACCGTTTCATCCTGCCGCTGGAATTGCAGCCGGGCCAGCACAGGGAGCTACTGGTGCGGTTCAGCTCCGCGGAAGCCGGGTTTGTCTTCCCGTCGATGCGCATCTGGACTCCCGATAATCTGCGCAAGACCCAGCTACTCGAGAACAGTGTTATCGCGTTCCTGTTTGGTGGTTTCTTCCTGATGGCGGTCTTCTCGCTGGTATGCGGTGTTTCCACCGGCGAGCGTACTTTCTATTTCTATTCGGTTTATGCCCTGTCCAAGGTCGCGGCCTGGGGCACCATTCTGGGATTCACACACCAGTACCTGCTTCGCGAACAGTTCCAGTGGCACTACATGTCCATTACTGGGGCAGTCAGCATCCTGTGCGGGCTCGCATTCGCACGCCTGTTCCTGCAGAGCCGCCGGTATACACCGCGACTCGACCGGGTGCTGGTGCTGATGATGGCCAATGCCGCCCTGCTCCTGATCGGCGCCACACTGCAATTAAAAGTAGTGGCCCTGGTCACGATTACTGTGGCCCTGTTGCTCTACCCGGTGGTAACGCTGGTGGCAATCGCCCGCTGGCGACAGGGCTCGGGGGCGGCGGCTGTGTTTGCACTGGCCTGGGGCCTGCTGGTTACCGGCCTGTTTACGCAGGCCCTGCGGGATCTGGGTGTTGTAGGGCACAACCTGTTCAACTACTACTGGCCGCCCATTGCCTCGTTTACAGAAATGCTCACCATCATGGCGGCCATGGGAATCCGGGTGCGCAGCCTGGGCCAGGAAAAGCGGACCGCAGAACAGCAGTACCGGCAGCAGCTGGAGCGCTCCAAGGCAGAACTGGAAGCCATGGTGTGCGAACGAACCCACGAACTGGAGGCGGCCCGACAGCGCGCCGAGCTGGAAGCACGCACCGACCCCCTGACCGGCATCTGCAACCGGCGCAGCTTTATTGATGAAGCACAGCGGCAAATCCACCTGGCGAGACACAACGGACGGGGCTGCAGCCTGCTGATGTTTGACCTGGATCACTTCAAGGCAATCAACGACAGCCACGGCCACGCCGTCGGGGACGAGGCCCTGCGCCGGTTCACCCGCTGCATGCTGGACAATATTCGCGAAACCGACGTCTTCGGACGCCTTGGTGGTGAGGAATTCGGGCTGCTGGTCACCGGCAGCAGGCAGAATGCACAGCAGACCGCCGAAAGGCTCCGCGCTGCCGTTACCACCATCACGGTCCCGTCTCCCGCCGGGATACTGACGTTCACCACAAGTATCGGTCTCGCCCACAAGGACAATTGCAACAACCTGGAAACCCTGCTGGTCGAGGCCGACAGGGCGCTCTACCAGGCCAAACAGGAGGGTCGCAACCGGGTTGCCGATTACCGCGAGCCGGCCCCCGAACCAGCGCCGGCCTGACAGCCGGACCCGGTCTATTCCCCCCTGCGGATCTTCACCAGCCGGTTGCCCTCAAAGACCAGGCTCAGCAGATCGCCATTGATCCGGTAGACCAACTCGTCGATCTTCAGCACCGTCACCCGCCGCTCGGTCTTGAGCGCATCCACGTAACCGATCTGCTCGTGCAGGATGGGCTCGCCGCATTTCTCCAGCACCCCGATCTTGAGATCCCCCTCCTGCACCACTCGGTTGCCGCAGCGCAGGGCGCTGGCCTGTGCAGCCAAAGCGGACAACAGCAGTGCTACAACAACTTGCCTGAACATAGGCTCTACTCCCGGACAGATGAGCCCGCTTGCCGGGGCTCCCTGCCAATACCCTGCCGGGCCCGGACTTAACCTGTGCTGAACCTCCCCGCTGGCGTCGACGGAGTCCAGTGGCCAACAATGAAAGAGCGCCAACTAATAGCCTCCACTTATCAAGCTGAGTGAGAAAAGCCATTTCACGCGCAAGGCCGCGGAAGCTAATCTGGCCACACTGAAACACCAGGGGGTAATTCCCCCCCCACCCCTGAAGCAGGAAAGGAGCGACAGATGACCATCTTAAGTAGATTGACCGGAACGGGTATCCGCACACAGTCCCAAGAGACCGAGTGCAACTATGAGGACAACTACTACGGCGACCAGGTGTGTGTTTTGCGCCCCCACAATGCGTAGGGCAGCTTCTGCGCGAGATCCACAGATCGGGCTCATCATTGCCTGGGGCGCGGTCGCATACGGGCCGCCTATACTCTGGTTCTGAACCGCGTAGGCTTATCGATTGATCGGGCGACCGCGGATATCCGCACAAAGAGATGGAAGCCAGGGGAGCCCCGGAAAATGGATTTACAACTCAAGGGAAAGACGGCCTTTGTCAGCGGCTCCACCAAGGGGATTGGCAGGGCCATAGCCACTGCCCTGCTAGATGAGGGCGCACGCGTCATCATCAACGGCCGCAGTGATACAGGAAAGGTAGTAAGCGAACTTTCTTCCCACGGTGACGTACTGGCAGTGGAAGGCGACCTGGCTGACACTGACGACTGCGACAACATCTGCAGAGAAATTGATGCCACCGGCGGGATCGATATCCTCATCAACAACATGGGCATCTTCAATCCGAAGCCCTTCGAGGAAATCAACGACGATGAATGGCAGGCCTTCTTCAGCGCAAACGTGATGAGCACCGTGCGCCTGTCCCGTCACTATTTCCCCGGGATGCTGAAGAGGGATTTTGGCAGGGTGATCAATATTGCCAGCGAGGCGGGTATGCGGGGCCTGGAGAGCATGGTGCACTATTCCATGACCAAGGGCGCGCAGATCGTAATCGGCCGCGGCCTGGCCAACCTGACCCAGGGATGCGGCGCCGACATCACCGTAAACTCAGTCCTGCCAGGGCCTACCCTGACCGAAGGCGTCAGCAGCTGGCTGACAGAGAGCGCCAGGGTACAGGGTAAGTCCGAAGAACAGTTTGTGTCCGAGTTCTTCCGCGAGACCGAGCCCGACTCGCTGATTCAGCGCTTTATCAAGCCGGAAGAAATCGCCAGTATCGTTGCCTTTATTGCCTCCCCCCTGAGCTCAGCCATCAATGGCGCCAGCATCAAGGCAGAAGGCGGGCTGATCAAGTCAATCGTATAACGCTTGCTATGACGAGCATTCCGGATGCCTGCCGGATGGCACCGGTCGGGCGGCCTGATAATCTACGGCCGACTGCCACCCAGGCATCCCTTCAGCCACCCGATCATCCTGACGCCACAGACGGCAACAGTGAACGTAACCAGGAACTGCCCACTCATCTGCAGGGCCAGCTTGGGCCAGAAGTCGATCTCCTCGGTAAACAACGACAGCACAAGGTTACCGGGCAAAAGAACAATGCCGAAGTAAGGCCAGCCGCCGTCGTAGCACTGCCAGTTATATACAAATGCGATACCTCCAGCTGCGGTCGACAAACCGGCAACCAGCAGAGGCAGGTGAACAGCTCGCTTCATTTTCAATAGCGCCTCATCCTGGCATTCAACACTCGTCGTACAGGACAGCCTCCAGCGCTCCTGGCGGCACGGTCCCTGCACCTGTTAAGCATTTTTCTATACAGCATGCGCAAGCCAATACCCCATAACAATCAAAGAACCTGAAGCCAGTGCGTATTGGGGAGCCAGCGAGTTCAGCTTTAATGTCAAGAGAGAACAGAGAAGCAGTATCAGCCCAACAGGCGCAAATATATTCACGCCAAATATGAACCAACTCTCACAATCAAAACCGTAAACCCGGTCCACACAAAGCCCGGATACAGGCCATAAGGCTAATGATAAGGCCAGGATTGACAATAGCAGCTCGACATATCCTAAAACCCTGAGCATCTAAATATCCAGGCCAAAGCCATTACGCCCACACACCGGTAACCGATTTTCAGTTCCCGGCCAGGCCTTCGCCTATGGCTCGATGGGGTGCTCATCAAACTGCCTTGCTGTATCGCCGATTTCCAGCCAGGCCGGCTTTTCCGAGACAAACTCATGGAATTGATTCTCAAGCCCAATATCCCCGTCTATACAGTTAGCCGCCAGGGGAAATGACTCTTCCTCCGATAAAATCTCACCAAGCGCAGTGCCGCAGGCCGAGCAAAAGCAACGGTCATATTTATAGGGAGGTATGGCCTTAAAGACTGATATCTGGTCTCGCCCACTCACAAGCCGAAAATATTCCGATTTTACAAACACCAGGTTGCTTGCACCCACTTTCCGGCATCGGCTGCAATGACATGTCCCCATCATAACTGGCTGCTCGGCTAACTCGAACTGGACCACCCCACAACAACAGCTTCCCTTGATCATAAATCACCTTTGTGTACTGGGCATTGGGATTATAGTCCACCACTCTACACAAACACTGTTCATCTATACAGCTATTAATCGCCCCAACAGTATGCATAACCAGGCGACATGCCGTACAATTTACATACAGCCCCGCACTAACCAGCGCAGCTGCTCGGCGTCCGGCATCAGTTGGCTAACTCACTTGAGTGTCCGCAACCCCTGGCCGGGGGGATCAGCACACAGAACTCTCAGTATATCCCCGGAAGCAATCGATAACGCACGCGCCACGCATAGTCCCGATAGCCCGGCAACTCTTTCTGTAGGGCCCGGTCTTCAAGCACGGTTCTAATCACCGCGATGATTGAAGCCACCGCCGCAGGAATCAGCGTCCATACCGAGCCCAGGGCAGCAGCAATACCGAACAGTGCAAGAATATTTCCCGCATAGCCCGGGTGCCGGACAAGCCGGTAGGGGCCACTGTCACAGACCATATGCCCAAGATCGGCCCGAATACACACCACGCTAAAGAAAAAGCGATTCTCCACCAATGCCCAGGCAGCGAAGGCATATCCGAGGCAGACCAGCACGAAGCCCGTCAGGTTAAGCCATAGGGGGAAGCCTGGAGACCAGTGATACCGATGGTCCAGCCCTGCGACGATGACCATAGGTAGCCCGATACTCACTGCCATCAGTGGAGCAAGCACCTTGTCCCAGGCTTTTGCGTTCTGGAAGTTTTCAATATTCTGCCGTTCGGCCATCAGTCCAGGGTGCCGCATTTCAGCCCACATGCGCCCGCCCAAACCGGCCGCTATGAGCAACAGGGAATAGAGCCATGCCTGCCACCAACCAAGGTCGCCACCAGATATCAACAAAATCAGCGGGATAAGGAGATATACCGCAACCAACCTGATCCACTGGCGAGCGGTTGCAGCTTTAGCTGCCCCTCGACTAACGGTTTTCTCTGGCATGTCTTCCCCTCCCCAAACACAACTGACTTGAGTGTGAGCTCAGAGGCATGAACAGTGACGGCCCACTTTGGCCCCTCGATAGGCAAAATAGCAGTAAATAGTCCCCGCAGAGCACTCAAATGCTAAGCTGGGCCGCAGGGGCACAAAGGCCGTGAGCATTGCTGCCGGCGTTTATTTGGCCCGTGCCTATTGCTCTCATACCGGGTTACCTATGGCGGGATGGTTTATCCAACTTAAAGAGCTTCCACGCCTGAGATCATCGATCTTCTTTTGCTCTTCTAAAGCCTTTCTCTGCAGATAAAGCGCGATGAGATTTCCGTTCTCCAGCGCTCCGGTTTCCTTGAATGCGGCATATAGCTTCAAAACCGATAAGCTAAACAACCCGAGCAGCATATAAATGTAGGAATTTACGCTCAAATTCTCGCCAGCCACAATTGCGCCAAAAACTCTGGCCAGATGGTAAAAGCAGAATAGAGTGACAAGTGAATCCGCAATGAACAGGTCCTTTTTCATAACTCCTCCTTGAGCGCCCTGAACATTAAGATTGCAATCTATGCCGCGCCCAACCATGGCTTGGATTATCCGCCTGCAGCCAATAGTTAGCCTCTTACCGATCCGGCCTCTGCACTTGGTTGTCCGGAGATATTTTGCTTTCTATCCAAGCTATGTAATGAGAGATGCGAACATTGTTTCCGCCATCACCGTAGCGCGCGCCACGATACGTACGTAAGTCCCTTTGACTGGAGTCCCAGGAGACAAGCCCGGCAAGTTGCCATTGGCCCCCTTCCTTGACAAGGACCGGCCCTCCGCTATCGCCATTACCCGCCATCCCCTCGAGTGGAACGCCAGAATTTGGCGAATCAAACGTGTAGGAAATCCAGCGTGTATCAACACTGGAGATCACGTTAAAGGCCCTGCGCAAAGTGGTGCGATGTGCGGCGTCGGGCTCCGAACCTTCTTTGCCATTGCCCGTGGCGCCCTTGCCGATTAGCTGGACACGCCTGCCCATTTCCTCGCTGCCACGATAGAGAGAAATTGGCTTCACATCGGTCACAGCTGCCCTCAACTTAACAAGTGCAATGTCGTCGGATGACGCGAGAAATGCCCGCAGCTCAGTGCCGTCACCAGAGGCCAACGCCTCTTTGACCAGTGTGTCAGGTGGCATCTTGTGTCCAGAGTGAACGACTACGGATTCAACTTTACGCGGCAGGTCGTTAATGGTGATCTCTTCGATATCCTGCATGCAAACCACATGCGCGGCGGTAACAACCCATTCAGGGGATATCAGGGCACCATGCCCTTCACCCGGGAAATCGGCCAATGCTGGTAGTGCAGAGGCAGGGATTTGATACCTCTCATCGTCAATGTCGTCTCTGATGATAATAGCGCTGGCCGTGGATGACATAGCCAGCAGGGCCATGAAAAGATATTCCTTCATACTGTTAAAATCCTTCTTTCCTTGTTATGCATTTTGAGATCACTAAAGTGACCAATGCTTAAATTACAACCAGGTATGTGCACGGTACCCGCGATCGCGATAATGGAGCACAGGGATAGCGCGTAATGTGTACATAGTTAGCCCTCGTCTGTTTTCCCTGATTCTGCGCTTACTCACCACAAGAGAACTCAACAACCTTTTCAACACTGCCAACCTCAATTACAAGCGGCTGGCAATTATGGCCAGCGACGATTGAAGCTCGATAAGCTGAGCCGGCCTCATTGAATAGAACTCCAGAGTAAACTTCAGGGTACAGGATTTCACAGAATCCTTTGCCAGCACTTTCAGATCAACACTATCTGTTACATACTTTTCACTCGGGCTTCGAATTGCACTTTAACCAAGAACCGGTCACTGGCTCCGAAGCACTCCCCTCCCCGATAACAGTATTCCACAGGAAGAAGTTCTCAGCCTCCAGTATATTCTCCGGGAAAGAACCACTTTCGTTATAGAAAAGATTAACCTCGACTGAAGTCACATCAACCGCCAATCCAGAAAGCGGGAAGTTGAAAACCAGGAAAACTGTTAATTTTCTCAAATTGATTCTCGCATTACGCCACCTGCAGGGGCAGCTTATTTTGTGCACTTTATACGTGATGCTGGAAGCGCATGGGTAGCGCAAAAAGCTGCGCAATGCAAACTATCCCGCAGAGGACCTAAGACTTCAAGCCTAACCACCAGCCTTTGCTAAGCAATAGACTGCACCAGGACTAGAGCGAAACCTGAAACAATTAGTGCAACGCCGACAATAATTCCACATCTTACTAGACGCGCCTTTTTAAGAGCCCTCTCGCCTTCCTCAATAATTATTGACTTTTCGGAATCCAGGAATTTTTTTGAAAGGACCCAGGCATATAGAGAAAAAGTATTTCCCAGGTCCGAGAAGGAATAGCCAGAAGGTGAACCCAATTTCTCCCATATTTCAGGCTCCGAATTTTTCAATGTCCTGGCCAACCCCGGAAATCGTATCTGTAGAACGCTAACAACCAAAACCAGGCACCCCAAAATAGCAATACCCATCTCCGACTCTCCATCACTTGAGAACCAGCCTAGGCGGGAAAATTGTTGCGTGCGCAACGAGACCAGTACGCAACCGTACTGGCGCTTTCCCAATGTCTCACTGCAATTTTTCTCCACACTTTGAGCAAAACTCCGGTTCGACTAAAAAATTTTGGTTGATAATAGTTTTGCCGCATGCATCACAGAACTTTGTTGACCTAATATTAAGGAAGGTAATCAATACCGTGGCTGGCACCATTATATATAGAGTTTCACCTCCGAAGCCCATAAAGCAAACAAAACCGATAAACAGAGCACCAGTAGCTATTACAAAGGGCTTCCACAACTTACGCTTGAGCTGAGCATCCTTTCCCAAAAAGAATATGACGAAGCCAATAAGACCCAAGACACCCCATATACCAAAGAAGACAGGGAACATTTCATCAGCGTTCATTCTTGCTCCTTACACCTAACGTTCGCAAAAGAGGCGGCCGAAGCGTAGCGTAGGCCACCCCACGGAGGGCTGAAGGGCCGAAGCAGACTGCCTGCACCTGTTATGTGCGGTCTACTGGACATTGTAAATACGTATGACACCAACTTTGCCCTCCTCTACCTCCAGGACGACTAACAACTGATTGCTGTAACTGTTGTATTTACCGTTATCGGGATGCACACCGCTGGCCTCCTGCGTGTAGCGGATTGCCATACCATTCTTGCCAAATGTGACTACATCAAGAAGCTCAGCTTTATACTTGTCATGGGAGCCTAAATAGTACGTCATGCCTTTGCGCATCCTAACTTTTCCATCTGGCTTTCGAGAGTCATCAGTATCAAAAGGTATATGTTGGCTCCCTACATCATCCTTTAGCAAAGATAGATAGTTTTCAATATCTTCTGGTTTAGCATCTGGCGCTTGAGTGGCTACAAAAGCCTGAAAGTATTCATTTGCAAATTTTTCAGCGTCAAATTCTGGCTCTTTTGCCGAAGACACAGCTGACAACAGTACCGCAACTATAAACAAAAATACTTTATTCATCTTATCTTCCTTTTCATGCTGCAAATAATGCCTTGGTTAAGCCGTCGGGACGCAGCGAATTACCGGTAGGCTTCACCAACTGGTTAAAGATACCCAACATCAAACGCCTCTTGAATTTCAGGGCAACGCTGCAACTCCACTCGGGGTAGCATCACCTCAAGCCCTTTCACTATGACCCAACGGAGTGATTTCTTTGATTCAACCCAACGCTGCTCAATGAGCGGTTGTGCAGCCACTTCACAAGCATCAGGTTCAGATAGGGCTCTTATGAGGCCCTCACGAATGCGCTTGTGGTGCGAGATACCCTGGTGCCGAGCCAGAATCGGATACGCGATTTCGTAACTCCCTATGAAACTGGTTTTCAACGGCGGATTAGGCCCATTGTTCACCAGATCCCAAACATAATTGACGTTTGTACCAATTTCGTCTAATTCAGCCAAGATCCCTTTTTCATCAGCTTTGCATTCCGCCGCCAGCTTTTCAATTTATGCCTCTTTTTCTTGGCGGCGCGCGGTACATTGAGTGTCCGCCTCCAGCTGCTTCATAAAATCAGCTGCAGTAACACCTTTCCTTGCCATGACCTACCTGCTACTCCATTAGAAGTGTTCGCAGGGTAGGTATTTAAATTTATGCCAGCGTGGCAATCGGCATAAATTTAAACACCGGAGCGTATGTCTCCTTGCCAGCCTTGTTAACTGCAATAAATTCACTGAGCTAATGCCAAATAAATGCATCCGCTACACATCATGGCAAATAATGTTGATACAGCCTTTGATACTGTATTAGAACAAAGCATTTGAGCGTATCTAACAATAGACATTGCAAAGAATAGAATAGCTGCGGGGATGACGAGAACTCGTGAAATATCTTGTGTCCAGCCTTCAGGAACATCATATGTCAGTGGATAAAATACTATTCGTGACAACCACCCAGTTTTCTTGCTTAATTTCTCTATTCCACCATAGCTTTCGAACACTCCAAAAGCTGTAAGGTAGGCCAAAAATGTCAAAGGAACCAAAATAAATAGAAGTACTTTTCTCATACTTACAGTTAACGCCCGGCTTTGGGGCGGACTTGGAGCTGAGAAGTATTGGATAGGACGTCCCAGCCCCGCAGGGACGGCAACAGGCGCTTGTTATGTGCCGCTACTGGCATGTAGCCTTGCCTCCGTAGGGACGTAATGCTCGCCTTTAGGTGCGGATAGCAAGCTCCAGGTTAGAATTCCTTCTTGCAATGATAGGGAAGCTCTCCCTTTACTTTCGGAGAAATGAGATTCAAACTCAAGCTCATACTTAGCGCATGATACTTCCTTTATCAGAAATTCCTTTTCTTCATCAATTCCACAATCCATTTTTAGGCCTCCCTGTGCTACTGCACAATAAGTGCCTGTAAAGTGATCGCCACTTTTTGCAATATTTATTCCAAAAAAATATCTATCACTGTTCCCTTCCAACTCCCAACTTCCTTCTATTCCGCTATTTGCATGACTTACGAAGCTTAGCGATAGGATCGTCACAAATGATATTGCTTTTCTCATTTCTTGTACCGATTGCTGCTCATAACGCCGCGCACACTGGCGCGAACTTGCGAGCGTCCGGCAACCGGAGGCTGCGCATGGTTATGTGTTGATGCTGTCATCAACCTAGCTCGACAGATTGAGCTGCCAGGAAACGCCAAACCTATCATTCAACCATCCAAACATTTGGCTAAAACCGTAGTCATCCAAAGGCATTAGCTCTGAGCCACCTTCGGCGAGGGCCCGAAATACCTTCTTTATTTCGCTCATTGATTCACACTCAACGTACAATGACATCGAGGGTGTAAAGGTAAATTGGTGGTCAAGATGGCTGTCCAACGCCATAAACTCAGTGCCGTTTATCGTAAACCTAGCCATCTTGGTAGAACCTTCTGGTTCATTCTCGCCAGCTTCGTAGCGCTGAAGATCAATGATCTCTGAACCAGGAAATAGAGAGGTATAAAACTTGATCGCCTCCTCGGCTTTTCCAGCCTGCTCCCCTACAAACATGAGTGAGGTCTTAATGGATTTCATCTGTTTCTCCGTTCTACTTTTCACACATAACGTCCACAAAAGTGGTTACAGATCAGAGTGTGAGATGTCGGATACAGTGGATTGTTATGTTTTTAGTGATAAGCAATAAACATCAGAACATTGTATTTTCATTGGCTGATTTTTCTGGAACAGCTTGAATTACATCCCAGTGCTCAACAATCTTACCATCGGCCACTCTAAAAATATCTACTATTGCGCCACCGTTTTTTCCTGGCCAGCGATAGTGTTTAACATGAAGTACGACCAAGTCGCCTTCTGCTATGGCTCGTACAATTTCACCAGATGGTTCTGTTTGAGTTGAACCCGGGTTGACACTCTTTATGAAGCTTCTTAACGCTTCCTTGCCATCAGAAAGATTAGGGTTATGCTGGATATATTGATCCCCAATATATTTGTCAATTGCCTCATGCCCAGCACGGAGAATAACTTCGTTGTAAAAATTCGTCACAAGCTCTTTATTGCCATCAGTTGATGCGCTAGCCCCAAAAGAAATAAAAATTACAGTAAAGAATACTGGAAAAACTTTATGAAACATTTAATTGCACCATTCTAGTTTAGAAACTGGTCTTACCCACAAAAAGTAGACACTATAACTCCGCGAATTTGCGCTCATACTTAGCTGGACTTATTTAACCTAGTGTAAAGTGTCTACGTACCCTGTTGTAGAAAATCTCGATGTATTCAAACCCCCCAGATTTCGCATCATTGATACTTCCAAAGTTCGCTGCGTAAACCAGCTCCACTTTTAGGCGACTGAAGAATGACTCCATCGCTGCATTGTCCCAGCAGTTTCCCTGGCGGCTCATGCTGGATCGGCAGCCATTCTTCATCAGCAGGTCCTGCTACCCCTGCGCTCGATACTGAATGCCCCGGTCTGAATGCACGATCAAGCCCGGCTTTGAATTCCTTTGCTGCAGGGCCATCTTCAATGCTCGCTGCGTAAGCTCTTCGGTCATCTGGGTATCCAGTGCCCATCCGACGATGCGACGCGAATACAGGTCCATCACCACAGCGAGATACAGCCATCGGTCCTTCACCCAGATGTAGGTGATGTCGCTAGTCCAGCGACAATTAGGGCTATCCACCTGGAAGCATCGCTTCAGCAAGTTGGCAGCAACGTTGACTCTACCTTCGACGGGCCTGCTGCAGGGAAATCCTTTCCCGTTCCTCGCCCGGATATGCTCTTTATGCATGATTCCAGCGATATAGTTGGTAGAGCAAGCGATCCCTGCCTCGAGAAGCTCACGGGCGATTCTGGGAGCACCATAACGAGCCTTTAAGGTCTCAAACGTGCCCTTCACTCGCTCGGTAATCCACTTCCTGCGGATCGCCTGAGGGCTTTCCTCTCGGCCGATCCAACGGTAATAGCCCGAAGCCGACACTTCCAGGCACCGACACATCAAGCGGATCGGGTACAACCCTGCATGCTCGCGTATCAGTGCGTACTTTACTCTTGGTGGTTCGCAAAGTACGCAGCTGCCTTTTTTAGAAACTCGACCTCCTGGCGCGCTTCATGCAGCTCCTTCCCAAGGCGGCGCACCTCGGCGCTCTCTTGCTTCGAATAATCTACGCCATCCCGGCTATTGAATTGCTTCTCTGACAGCCGATTGAACTGCCTTCGCCAGTTATAAATCTGCTGCGCGCTGACACCGAGCTCCCTCGCCACTGAAGCCGTGGGCGCCCCGGGCCTCTCCGCCCGCTTTACTGCCTCCCTGCGAAACTCTTCCGTATACGCCTGAGCTCTCTTCTTACCCATGGTACACCTCCGTGTTAGGCCGAAACCTAACTATACAGGGTGTCTACTAATCGTGGGTAAGTCTTTTATATAACGCCGCCGCAAGAGGCGGAAAATGCTTGGCTATAATTAGCGAAGAATGAGTGCAAGCCAAGCTTTTTGCGTCCTTTCTTAACGGCTTTGTTATGCCTTTAGTGGCACAATTTCAATTAGCGAAACCTTTTTCTCTTTATCAAGAGAAACATTTACCAAAGCGCTACGCCCTTTATCAAAGGTTACTTTGTAATTTAGAACTAGTTGCTCTTTGAATTCACCAAAAGGTTTATAATATTGATACCTTAGATAGGTAGTGGTCTCTATAAGCCCCAGCTTCTCTTGAGTGTTTTTCGGGGTTTTCAAAAAGTGATCTTGGTAATCGATTGGGAGCTGTTGAGAAAGATCCTCTCTGAAAACTTCAGTGTCACTACTATTCAAAAATTTTTTGAGCCATTCTGCTTTTTTAGCAGATTCCTTTTCTTGTAACTCCCATACCGAGGCATGGTTTTTAGCCATTATAGGAATGTGGCTTTCAAATTCTTTTTTAATTGAGTTAACTGCGGATAACTTCAAATTGCTGTTAGATAAAACATAGAACACTCTAAAATAAGATATATTTTCGTCTGAAGGTCGAACATAACCAGGTTGAACCGCAGAGCCGTTTTCTTTGGTAATACTTGGAATGTGGTGCATAAAATAGGCTGGGGAATAGTACATTAGTGCCTGAGCAACTTGATCATTTTGCTCGTCATCAGGCAAGGCCTTTATTTCTATTAATTGCATATCCTTGGCTTGAAAATTACATCCAGCCATGAAGATAGTTAGAAGTAACAGAATTAGCGATTTATTTAAATGTGCCATGGGTCTCCTTGAGTCATAACGCCCCGCGTAGGCCCGAAGGGCCGGAGCATCCTGCTTGCGTTTGTTATATATCACCCTACCACCAGCCTATACGCCGCACTAAATGAAACCAATGCGGAGTAACTTGCGATAGCTAGAGCAAACACACCAAGGATGATGTATCCGAACTTCTTTACAGGCGATGCCGTAACTGCCTTCGTTCTTAGCCGAAATATCATAAACAACGCGAAAGTTGAAACAACAAACAAGAGCAATAAAAGAAAGAGGATGACTTCTTCAAAATAGCCATTGAATATCGCGAATACAATTAACAGAGGAGCACCTAACGCCGATACTGCGAACAGTATGCTAGTCAGTGAACTTACAAATTTACGCGTTTTTTCTGCTTGGCTATTCATGATATATAACAGTTTTATTCAGAAGCCAGTGGCTCTATATCCATTTGGCTCTTTATCTCGCAGGTGGAGCACAATGGCAAATCCAAATCCCCTATAAAATCAATCTGATAGACTTTCTTCAAATATATTCCACTTGCATTAATGAGCCCCCAACCTGTTAGAACTGCAGCCGGGCTGGCTCTTGAACACGAAGTCTTTTCTGGAAAGTCCCTTTAAATCAGCGAGTTAGGTGGCCCGACACCTTGTTCATAAGCCTGTGGCTTCTGAACACGGCACTTATTCAGGCAAACGGGCACAAAAAACCCCGCACAGGGCGGGGTTTTGGCGCAACTGGTACTGATGTCCAGACATGGGGAATCAGTGCTCGGTCGGCACGCGTCCCAGGTCGCCTTCCATTTCTGTGGCCAGGAAGGACATTACCACCCAGGCCGCTACGTTCTGCTTCAGGTTCTCCGGGTCCACCTTGTCCAGTGTGTCGTTGGGCGTGTGGTGGTAGTCGAAGTAGTCTGTACCGTCCTGGTACAGGCCGAAGGCCGGTACGCCCTGGGCCACGAAGACGCTGCTGTCCGGACCGCCGTAGGACTTGTTGTTGCCGCGCTCGATGCCCAGCGGGGCCAGCAGCTGCATCATCTGGTCGGCGATGTCGAACTTGGTCTCCGGCAGGCGGGTGTCGAAGCGCCAGATCTTGCCGGCACCGAAATCAGATTCGGACACGGCAATGATGTTGTCCAGCTCGTCCTGGTGGGCCTCGACGTACTGCTTGGAACCCACCAGGCCGATCTCCTCGGCACCGTACAGGATCACCCGCAGGGTACGGCGCGGGCGCTGCGGCAGCTCGGCGATCAGGCGCGCGGTTTCCATTACCACGGCCACGCCGGCGCCATCATCCAGGGCGCCGGTGCCTTCATCCCAGGAGTCCAGGTGGGCACCGATGACCATCACCTCTTCCGGGTTCTCACGGCCGGTGATTTCGCCGATCACATTGAACGATGGGCCGTCTTCCAGGCGCTGGTTGTGTACATCCAGTTTTACTTCCACCGGCTTGCCGCGCTCCAGCATGGCCTCCAGCAGGTTGGCGTCCGGGGCGGACAGGGCCAGCGCCGGCACCGGGTTGTCGACGCCCTCGACAGACATCATGCCGGTGTGGGCGAAGCGGTCGGAATCGGTGCCCACGGAACGGATCATCAGGGCAGCGGCGCCTTTCTCGGCGGCGTTGCGCATCCCCTGGCTGCGGCCACCCACGACCGGGCCGTAGCCCTCACCGGTGCGGGTGCGCTCCATGCGCTTGTTGATAAATACGATCTTGCCCTTCACTTTGCTGGCCGGGGCCTTCATCAGGGCCTCGACGTCCGGGAGTTCCACGATCTCGGCGGTGATGCCGCCTTCCGGGGTACCCACGGAGTAACCCAGGGAGGTCACTACCAGCGGTTGCGGGAAAGGCGCGGTGACGCGCGCGTGGGCGTGGCCACGGTTCCAGCGCGGGACCTCGATCTGCTCGGTGTAGACGCGGTCAAAGCCCAGTTCCTTCATTTTTTCCTGGGCCCAGGCCACGGCGCGGCGGTCGCCGGCGGAACCGGCGGGGCGCGGACCCACTTCCACGGTCAGGGACTCGACAATGCTGTAGGCATCGGAGGTTTCCAGGGCACGGTCACGCAGGACCTCGGCCACCGACAGGTCTTCATCAGAGAGCGGCTTGGCGTGCAGTGCGCTGACCGCGAGGGCCGCGACCAGGCCCCCGGTCAGGGACAGCAATGGTTTCAGCATGTGGTTATCCTTGATTACTTCTTCAGGTTCTTGTCAGGTTCGGTTGTCAGTAACTGCTCACGTACTTCGCGCAGGCGATCCAGGCCGGCCTCCGTAAACAGGTAGGGCATCTGCCCGGTATATTCCTTTTCCTCGATCTCGAGGCATTGCAGGCGGACCTCTTCCAGTTCCGGGTCGTGGCGCATCGGGTAGCCGGTCAGCACCCGCCACTCGTTGTCATCCGCCTGCCCGGTAATCACGTCCTCCAGCCCCTGCACAAACTGTTCCCTTTCCATGCGGAAACGCGGGGTGCGCATATGCATCAGTGCCCAGACTATCAGGGCAAAGGTTGCAAATGAAATCAGCAGGGTCAGTACCACCGTCATATGGCGCTCTCTCCGCTTATCCCAGGTTATCGACCAGTAGCCGCGCCGCCACCGCGATGGTGGCCAGGATGATCACCGGGCGCACCAGCTGCGCGCCGCGGGCCACCACCAGGTTGGAGCCCAGCCGGGCCCCCACCGCCTGGGCGGCGGACATGCACAGTGCCAGCCACAGGAACAGGTGCCCGCCGGCCATAAAGATCACCATGGAGGTGGCATTGGTGGCCAGCACCAGCGGCTTGGTGTGGGCGGTTGCCCTGCGCATGTTGTATCCCAGCAGCGCGGCGAAGGCCAGCGCGTAGAACGAGCCCATGCCGGGCCCGAAAAAGCCGCCGTAAAAGCCGATGCCCCCACCCACAAACAGGTTGAAGGTGCCGTTGCGCATCCGCGGCTGGGAATCCACGTCGGCAATACGCGGTGAGAAGGCGAAATACACCGCGATGGCAATCAGCAGGATCGGCAGCAGTACCTGCAGTTGTTCACCACCCAGCCGGGTAACGCTCCAGGTACCCAGCGCCGCGCCGCCGATGGCGGCGAACAGGCCCGGCCACAGCGGCCGCAGGTCCAGGTGGCCCTTCTGGAAGTAGTTGATCGCCGAAGACAGGGTGCCGAACACGCTCTGGAACTTGTTGGTGCCCAGGGCGTCCAGCGGCGGGATGCCCGCCCACAGCAGTGCCGGCAGGGTAATCATGCCGCCGGCGCCGGCGATTGCACTGATAAAGCCCGCGGCAAAGGCCACTGCGGACAGTATCAGGTAGGTAAACAGTGACAGCTCGCCGGCGATCGCTTCCACAGTGCTCCGGGATCAGTTATCCCCGGTGACCGGGGTCTGGTTTTCCGGCTTGCGCCCGCGGTAGCTGGCGAAGCGGCGCTGGATCTCGGCCATGTCCTCATCCAGGTTGCCGGTAGGCTGGTACAGGGAGTCCACGCAGATCCGCTTGTTGGGGAAGTCCCAGGCGATCAACAGGATCGGGACGTCCGCCGCGTAGGCGATGCGCAGGAAGCCCGTTTTCCACTTGCTCACCCTTTTGCGCGTTCCCTCGGGAGTGATTGCCATCCACATCTTGTCGTTGCTGCGGTAGGCCCTGGACATCTGCTGGGCCAGGCCACGGGGAGAGCTGCGGTCGGTGGGCAGGCCGCCCAGCCACATGAACAGTCGCTTGAACGGGAAGAAGAAGGCCTCTTTCTTCATCATGAAAGAGATCTTCACCCTCAGCGCCAGGATCATCGGCATGGCCACCACAAAATCCCAGTTGGAAGTGTGCGGGGCCAGGGCCACCATCACCTTCTTTTCCGCGGGCAGGTTGCCCTCGAAGCGCCAGCCCAGCATCTTGATAAACAACAGGCCCACGCCGCTGGTGAACCCGTTACCAATGCGCGGCACCTCTTCGGGTATATTTTCTGGAATCGTGCTCACTTTATTGTTCTCTCGTGACTGCTCTCGCCTGCGGGCAGGCTGCTACAAGTTTGTTTCTCCGCCCCCCGGGACAAGGGGAGCGGGAATAATCAGTGCTCGCGGGTGGCGTAGAAGCGGATCTCCGGGTAGCGCTCTTCCGCCAGCTGCAGATTCACCCGTGTGGGCGCCAGGTAGGTCAGGTGGCCAGACCCGTCCAGCGCCAGGTTGGTGCTGGCCTTGCGTTTGAAGTTATCCAGCTCCTTGCCGCTCTCGCTGTCCACCCAGCGGGCCGTGTGTACATTCACGTTTTCGTAAATGGCTTCCACCTTGTACTCGTCCTTCAGGCGGTAGGCCACCACCTCGAACTGCAGCACCCCCACGGCGCCAACGATGATGTCATTGGTGTCCAGCGGGAAGAATACCTGGGTGGAACCCTCCTCGGACAGCTGCTGCAGGCCCTTCTGCAGCTGCTTGAGCTTCAGCGGGTCCTTCAGGCGGATGCGGCGGAACAGCTCCGGGGCAAAGTTGGGGATACCGGTAAACTTGAGCTGCTCGCCCTCGGTAAAGGTATCGCCAATCTGGATGGTGCCGTGGTTGTGCAGGCCGATGATATCGCCGGCAATGGCCTCTTCCACGTGGGTACGGTCGCCGGCCATGAAGGTCACCGCATCGGCGATCTTCACATCCTTGCCGATGCGTACATGCTTCATCTTCATGCCGCGATGATAGGTGCCGGAACAGACGCGCATAAAGGCAATGCGGTCCCGGTGCTTGGGGTCCATGTTTGCCTGGATCTTGAACACGAAACCGGAGAACTTTTTCTCATCCGGGGTCACAGTGCGCTCGTTGGTCTCGCGCGGCTGGGGGCCCGGGGCCCACTCGACAAAGCCATCGAGCATCTCGCGCACGCCGAAGTTGCCCAGTGCAGTACCGAAGAATACCGGGGTCAGCTTGCCCGCCAGGTAGGCCTCCAGGTCGAATTCGTGGGTGGCGCCCCGGACCAGCTCGATCTCCTCGCGGATCTCGTCGGCGTACTCGCCCAGCAGCTCGGTGGCCTCGTCACTGTCCAGCCCCTGGATCTGGATATCCTCGGGAATGGTGTGGCCCTGGCCCTGCTTGAACACATGGATGGTGTCGGTATAGAGGTTGTACACACCCTTGAAGTGCTGGCCGGAGCCCAGCGGCCAGTTGATGGGTGCGGCCTGGATATCCAGCACTTCCTCGATCTCGTCCATCACCTCGATTGGGTCGCGGATATCGCGGTCGAGTTTGTTGATAAACGACAGGATCGGCGTGGTGCGCAGGCGGCACACGTTCATCAGTTTGATGGTGCGGTCCTCGACGCCCTTGGCGCCATCGATCACCATCAGCGCCGAGTCCACGGCGGTCAGTACCCGGTAGGTATCCTCCGAGAAATCTTCGTGGCCCGGGGTATCCAGCAGGTTGACCGTGCGGTCCCGGTACGGGAACTGCATGACCGACGAGGTCACGGAAATGCCCCGCTCCTGCTCCATGGTCATCCAGTCCGAGCGGGCGTGCGGGCCCTTCTTGCCCTTGACCGAGCCCGCCAGCTGGATGGCGTTCCCGAACAGCAGCAGCTTTTCGGTCACGGTCGTCTTACCGGCGTCCGGGTGAGAAATGATGGCGAAGGTACGGCGGCCGCCAATGCCCGCCAGGGAGGAACTCTGGCCCATAATCTAGAAAATCGACTCGACGTCTGTACAAAAAGAAGGCGCGCATTATACACGGCAGCGGGCATGAAAGAGACCAGTCCGCTACACTGCGCGTTTCCAGAGATTAGCGACCGCGCGAGCCGTTCGGTCCACTAAAGGCAAGAGGTTTCGGAGGCTGCATGAGTAGTGAACGCTTACAGGCGCTGCGCGAGGAACTGGCGGGTCAGCAGGTGCAGGGGTTCCTGGTCCCCCGCGGTGACGAGTACCAGAACGAGTATGTGCCCGCCTCCGACGAGCGACTGGCCTGGCTGACCGGCTTTGACGGTTCCGCCGGCCTGGCAGCGCTGGCAGGCGACCGGGCCGCCCTGTTTGTGGATGGGCGCTATACCATCCAGGCCCAGCAGCAGATCGGCGACCAGCCCATCGAGCAGCAGGACCTGAACGCCGAGGCTATTGCCCGCTGGCTGTGTGACAACCTCAGGGCCGGCGATGCGCTGGGCTACGACCCGCGCCTGCACACCGAACCGGGCCTGGCGCCACTGGCCAAACGCCTGACTGAACGGGGGATCGAGCTGCGCCCGCTGGAGACCAACCCCATCGATGCGATCTGGGCCGACCGGCCAACCAGCCCCAGTGGCGCCGCGCGTCCCCACCCCGAGACCTTCACCGGCGAGGACTCGGCCAGCAAGCGCAAACGCATCGCCGAGCTGCTGGCGGACAAGCCCGCCGACGCCCTGTGGCTGGCAAACCCGGAGGTGTGCGCCTGGCTGTTCAATATTCGCGGTGACGACATCCCGCATCTTCCAGTCGCCCTGTCCTGCGCCATTCTCTACCGCGATGGCAGCGCCACCCTTTACCTGGCGGAGGCCGCCACCGGCGAGGCACTGCGCCGGCACCTGGGCAACGATGTGAGCCTGGTGCACGACAAGGAATCACTGTTCGACGCCGCCCGGCGCCAGCATGTGGCAAAGATCTGGGTGGACCCGGGGCTGGCCAACCGCTGGACCCTGCAGCAGCTGCGCGCCCGGGAGATGGAACTGCTGCTGGAACGCGACCCCATTACCGCCGCCAAGGCGCTCAAGAACCCGGCCGAGTTGGCGGGCTCGCAGGCCGCCCACGAGCGCGACGGCGCCGCCCTGTGCGAATTCCTGGCAGAGCTGCCAGAAAAAGTGGCTGCCGGGAGTTTTGGTGAGCTGGAGGCGGTACGGCTGCTGCGGGAGAAACGGGAGCAGCGCGAGGGCTTTACCGACGACAGCTTCGACTCCATCTCCGGCTATGGCCCCAACGGCGCCATCGTGCACTACCGGGTCAGCCCCGAGTCGAGCCTCACCATGAAGCCCGAGGGCCTCTACCTGATCGACTCCGGCGGCCAGTACCCGGACGGCACCACCGATGTCACCCGCACGGTGGCGCTCGGCGACTTTCCCGAACACGCCCGCGAGCATTTCACCCGCGTACTCAAGGGCCACATCGCCATCGCTGCCCTGCGCTTCCCTGCCGGAACCTGTGGCGAGCAGATCGATGCCTTTGCGCGCAAGTCACTGTGGGACGCCGGGCTGGATTACGCCCACGGCACCGGCCATGGGGTCGGCAGCTTCCTGAGCGTACATGAGGGGCCACAGCGGATCGGCAAGGCGAGCAGCGGTGTGGCGCTGCGGGCGGGCATGATCCTGTCCAACGAGCCCGGCTTCTACCTCACCGGCCAGTACGGTATCCGTATCGAGAACCTGGTCTATGTGAAGGAGAGCGAGCAGCACCCCGGCTTCCTTGAATTCAGCGAACTGACCCTGGCGCCGATCGACCAGCGCCTGGTCAAACGCGAGCTGCTCACCGAGCAGGAGCTGGCCTGGTTGAACAACTATCACCAGCGTGTGTGCGAGACGTTGCTGCCGCTGGTCAACAAGAAGACCCGGGCCTGGCTGAAAGAGGCCACACAGCCGCTCCACTGACAGCGAAAAACCTCACACCGGCCGCACCAATGGCTGGCCAGTGTGGCGGTTCAGCTATTTATGGCCCTTGCCGCTAGGCGACTGAAATAAGAGAAAGGCACAAACCAGGCCGCCACCAGGAAATAGGTCACCAGGCCTGTATTGTCGCTCCCCTGGAGAAAGTGGGCGCAAAGGACAATTGACAGGGCAAAGAGTACCGACACCCCGATACAGCAGAATGTTGCCGTTTTCGCCCTCATACTATTTCTACCCTTCGCTGGCCTTGTGTGGATTTTCTTCCGGTCACGGTGGACTGGCCGGAACTGGCTCCTGATCAACCGTTGGCCCGTCCCTCCCGGGAAGGGCGAGGCGAACAATACCTATACATGCTGGTCTACCAGTATCGGGTTGCCGTCCGGGTCTTCCATCACGAAATACGCTGGCCCGGAAGATGACTCATCAGCTTCCTCGCTGAACGTCGCGCCCTGCCCCCTGAGCGCTTTCTGCAACTGCCGCACGTCCGTAAACGCGGGCAACCTGTTCGCGCCCTGGTCCCAGCCCGGGTTGAAGGTCAGGATGTTTTTCTCAAACATCCCCTCAAAAAGCCCGATCACGTGATCGCCATTCTTCAGGATCAGCCATTTCTGCGCGGGGTCTCCGCCCAGAGACTCGAACCCCAGCTTTTCATAAAAGGCCCTGGACTTCTCCAGGTCCTTTACCGCGAGGCTGATCGAGAATGCGCCGAGTTCCATCTTCATCGTTATGCTCCCTGCCCTGAACCAGGTTGTTTTACAGCCTTTTCTCAGTGGTTCTCCAGGAAGGGCACCAGTTTTCCGAGCACACGCTCACTGGCGACCGGCCCAAAGGTGTGGCCCATGCCGGGGATGGCGACAAAGTCTGCACCGGGAATTTTCTCCGCCGTGTCACGGCCGTGGGCCACCGGCAGCAGCGGGTCCGCCGCGCCGTGGATCACCAGTGTGGGGACGTCAATTTCCTGTAGGAGCGCCGAGCGATCACCGCTGGCGACAATCGCCTCGAACTGCCGCACCATGCCCGGGCCAAAGCCACCGCGGTTGGCGACACGCTCGACCCGCTGCCGGGCATCGGCCTCATCGAAGTATTCCGGGGACCCCAGTGCCCGGGAGATAGCCACTCCCTTTTCGATACCCTCCGCCCGGTTGGGCGCGCGCTCCGCGGCGCTGGCCAGGGCCTCGAGGGCCTGCGGCTGCGCCTCCGGCAATCCCGCCGCACCGGAGCTGGACATAATGGAAGTCAGGCTGCGCAGGCGCTGCGGGTACCGGGCTGCGATCACCTGGGCAATCATGCCACCCATGGAAGCGCCCACTACATGGGCGCGCTCGATACCCAGCACGTCCTGTAGGCCGATGGCATCCGCGGCCATGTCTTCCAGTGTATAAGCCGGGTCGGGGTCCAGGCCGACCTTGTCCTTGACCATGGTCCACCACACCGGAGGTGCAGAGAGGTCGTAGAACTTCTGTGACAGGCCGGCATCGCGGTTATCAAATAGCACCACCCGGAACCCGGCATCCAGCAATCCCTGCACCAGGGTGTCGCCCCAGTGCAGCATCTGCGCGCCCAGCCCCATCACCAGCAATACCGGCTCGGCATCACGGGGGCCCATATCCTGGTAGGCAATGGACACCTCATTCACGGCCGCAAAGTGGATCGGGTGGCTGTCGAAGGGATTGGGGGCGCTTTTTGCGGCAGCACCCTTGCCAGGGTCAGCCGGGGCAGCGCCAGCGGCGACACTGAGCAACAGCGCGCCGAGGAAAAGGTTCAACTTGTGCATGGTGCAACTCCGCATTCTTGTTATTGTTTCTGCGGCGGCAGCGGTGGCTACCGTCACTGGGCCTGCAAGTGTGCCTCACTGTATTCATGTCCGCTCACGGTACGACGCAACCACCACCAGGCCAGAACCCCCAACAGCAGGTTGGAAGCCGCCGTGGCTGCGAACAGGCCGGTGATTCCCCACACCTGGTTGCCGACCCACGCCAGCGGCAAGTAGATACCCAGTACCCGCAGGAAGGAAATCAGGGTCGCCGGCAGCGGCCGGCCCAGGCCATTGAAGGACGCGTTGGCGGACATCACGAAACCATACCCGGCATAACTGAACGGCACCAGTGTGAGGTAGGCCACCGCCACCGCGATCACCTCGCCCGAGTCACTGAACAGGCGCACCAGGGGTTCCCCGGCAACATACAGCACCGCCGCCAGCAGCAGGCCGAAGCCCACGCAGAAACGGGCCAGCACACTCACGGTCTCCCGCATGCGGTCCACCTTGCCGGCACCGGCGTTCTGCCCCATAAATGGCCCGACCACGGACGACAGGGCGTAGAACACGATCAGCGCCAGCGGCTCGATCCGCAGGGCCACACCGAGGCCGGCCACCGCCTCTGCGCCGTGCACGGCTACCAGCGCCACCACCACACCGCCGGCCATGGGGATAATCACATTGGTCGCAATGGCCGGCAGCCCCACCTTGAGGACCGTGCGCCAGGACTGCAGCAGGGCCGCCGGGCGCAGCTGCGGTGCGGCCAGCAGGTGCTCCTTGCGGATCAGGAAATAGAGGGCGGCGACAAAGCTGACACCGCGGGCGATCACAGTGGACAGGGCGGCGCCCTGCAATTCGAGTCGGGGGAAGCCCAGCAGCCCGAAGATCAACAGCGGGTCCAGTACCAGGTTGAACAGGGCAACCGCCACCATGATCCGCCCGGTGACCCAGCTGTTGCCGATGGCGCGCAGGGCCGACAGGCACACCATGGGCACGACCGCGAAGGTCGCGCCCAGGTACCAGGGCACCATATAGTCGGCGATCAGCGGCAGCATCGCCTCTTCCGCCCCCAGCAGCCGGAACAGCGGCTTGATGGTGGCGAGCCCCACCACACTGATCGCCAGCGCCACCAGGAATGCCAGCATGGCGGCGTCGGTTACCAGGCGGCGCACCCGTTCCAGGTCACCGGCACCGTAGGCCCGTGCCACCGCCGAGGAGGTCCCCGCCCCCAGGCCGATGGCAAAGGCGTTGATCACCATCACCACCGGGAAGGTGAAACTCATCGCCGCCAGCTGGGCGTTGCCCAGCTGTGCCACGAAATAGGTATCCACCACATTGAAGGACATGGTGGCGAGGATGCCCCACACCATGGGGAGCGCCAGGCGTTGCAGGTGTCCCGCAACGGGGCCTTCGAGCAGTGAGGGATTTTTGCCGGATAACGCCATGAAATACCCTGGGCGCAGCGGGCAGGCCGCCGCGGCTACATTGGTTTGCGATGAATGCCGGTATTCTACCAGTGTCTTGCCAGCGGGGTCCGGCGACTCTCGGCGAGATGCCCCGACGGAGAGATTACTGCCAGGCCCTGAGGCTAGAGCGCACAACTCATCAGGATGGCATCCTCGCGACCGCCGCCGGTAGCGGGATAGTAGTTGCGGCGCACCCCGTCCTCGACGAAGCCCAGTCCCGCATAGAGGCCGCGGGCGGCCTCGTTGGAGGCACGTACGTCCAGCAGCAGGCGGCTGGTGCCCTCCGGAAGCCGGTCGATAACCTGTTGCAGCAGGGCCCGTGCAATGCCACGCCGGCGCCAGCGGGGGGCGACCGCCACATCCAGGATCTCGGCCTCATCAAAAAGTTGTGAAACCACACAACAGGCTATCAGCTCGCCCGCCGCGCTCTCCAGCAACCAGGTTGCATGGCCGGCTTCCAGGCTGTCGAGGTATTGGCGCTCGCTCCAGGGATGGCTGTGAGCACTATGTGCCAGTTGCGCCAGCGCAACACTGTCGGCGGCGCCCGCCGCGCGCAGTCGCGCACCGGCGACCGGGAAATCGGCGGCGGTAGAATTGGCGGGGGGGATCACCGGCTGCGGGTCTGCTCGGGATAGCTCTGCCGCAGCAGTTGCCAGACGTCGCGCTTGCCACCGGGCTCACGCAGCAGTTCACTGAGACTGGGCATGGCCAGCAGGCGGATGCCATTCCAGTCACTGGTCTGCTGCCCGGTGCCATCGAGGGGGATCGGGGAACAGAACTGGTGTGCCTGGGACCCCATCAGCCAGATGGACTTGACCGGGCGGCGCGCGCTGGCGGCCTCCAGCCAGCTGGAACAGGTATCGCGGGCGTCGCTGGCAGCGGCCGGGCCGGCAAAGCGGTTTTCCGCCAGCGGCCAGCGCAGGCGATCCTGCTCCCGCGGCAGTTCATGCCAGCCCAGGGCCCGAACCATATTGTTGAACAGCGCGTCCACCGGCAGCGCTGCACCGGGCTCGCGGCTGTCCACTGCCAGCAGCTCATCGCCGAGCCACCAGCAGCTGAGGACAAAGGGCTCCACTTCCTGGCGCGGAGGCGCCAGCTCGGTGGGGCGCGCGGGTGCGGGCTCAGCCCGGGTCTCGCGCGTGATAGCGCCTACCTCACGCAGCACTTCCGGCTGTGGCGCGGATGGCGATGGCGGCGGGGGAGCGGTGCCGGCATCCGCAACCGGGGTGGGCACCGGCTCGGGGGGCGCCTCAACCAGCTGGGCGGCCGAGCGTGGCAGCGGGCTGCCGGCCTGCCCCGCGCCCTCTTCCGGCTCCGCTGGCGGCAGCTGCGCCTGGCGCGGCTCCGGTGCCAGCGGCATTACAAAGCGCGGCATATAGCTGGTGACGCCCAGCGCCTGCAGGTATTCCGCGCGATGTCGTTCGTGCATCAGACGCCCTTTCTCTTGCTTTCTCCACTGGCGAGCAAGTTTAAGGCATCCAGGTAGGCCTGTGCAGAGGCAACCAGGATATCGGTATCGGCACCGACACCGTTGACCAGCCGGCCGTCGCGTTCCAGCCGCACGGTCACACTGCCCTGGGAGTCGGTACCCTGGGTAACGGCATTGACCGAGTACAGTTTCAGGTCGGCGGCGCTCTTCACCACTGACTCGATGGCCTTGAAGGTGGCATCCACCGGGCCGCTGCCGTCCGCTTCCGCATTCACCTCGGCGCCATCGATCAGGATCTGCATTTGCGCCCGCGGGCGGTTGCCGCTGCGACTGTGCACATCGATGGACCCGAGACGGTAGCGCTCCACCGGCTCCTGGGCCCCGGCCATGATGGACTGCAGGTCCTCATCGAAGATCTCGTGTTTCTTGTCAGCCAGGTCCTTGAAACGCTGGAACACCAGCTGGAACTCGGCCGGGTCGTCAAAGCTGTGGCCCAGCTCCTCGTAGCGGGCCTTTACCGCGGCGCGGCCGGAATGCTTGCCCAGCACCAGGCGGTTATTACCCCAGCCAACGTCCTCGGCCCGCATGATCTCGTAGGTCTCGCGGTGCTTGAGCACGCCGTCCTGGTGGATACCGGACTCATGGGCAAAAGCATTGGCCCCCACAATTGCCTTGTTGGGCTGCACCGGGAAACCGGTGATGGAGGAAACCATGCGCGAGGTGGGCACGATATGGCTGGGATCGATACGGGTTTCCACCGGGTAGAGGTCATGGCGGGTCTGCACCGCCATTACGATTTCCTCCAGCGAGGCGTTACCGGCCCGCTCGCCCAGGCCGTTGATGGTGCACTCCACCTGGCGCACGCCGTTCATCACCGCGGACAGGGAGTTGGCCACGGCCAGGCCCAGGTCGTTGTGGCAGTGGGTGGAGAAAATAGCCTGGTCGGAATTGGGCACGTTCTCGATCACGCGCCGGAACATGGCACCGTACTCACCGGGCTCACCGTAACCCACGGTATCGGGGATATTGATGGTGCCGGCACCGGCGGCAATCACCGCCTCGATGATGCGGTACATGAAATCCGGCTCGGAACGGCTGCCGTCCTCGAGGGAAAACTCCACATCATCGGTAAACTGGCGCGCGTGCTTCACCGCTGCCACCGCCTGCTCCAGCACTTTTTCCGGCTCCATCTGGAGCTTGTATTTCATGTGGATTGGCGAGGTGGCGATAAACGTATGGATACGCGAGGCGTTGGCTTTCTTCAGGGCCTCGCCGGCGCGGATGATATCCGGCCCCACCGCACGTGCCAGGCTGCACACGCGGGAGTCCTTGACGGCTTCCGCAACCGCCTGCACGGCATCGAAGTCACCCTGACTGGCGATGGCGAATCCGGCCTCGATAACGTCGACCCGCATCCGCTCCAGCATCTTGGCAATGCGGATTTTCTCGTCTTTGGTCATGGACGCGCCGGGGCTCTGCTCGCCGTCACGCAGGGTGGTATCGAAAATGACTAATTTATCTTTTTTAGTGTTCATCTGGCTCTCTCCAAGCTATGGCTCGAGGCTAAACAGCCGCTCACAGGCTGTCTACGCATTGACCAACAATAAGTGTGGAATTCTGTGTGACGGGGAAGGAATAAAATTATCTGCCGCCGCCGGGCAGTCGTAGCGAGAAAGCTAGGGCGCGGTAGAGATGCCAGGATTTGAAGTGATTGGTAAACATGACCATCTGGACGTTGTGTTAACTGCCCGCATTATGCGCCGCCCCTCAATCAGGCGTCAACACTCATCCTAATAATGAAAGGTGAAGAGCAATTTAAAGGATGCCAGTCCTATTTTTTCAGGAATATTAGGCGAAAGGGTACGACTCACAGACTCGGGAGACGCCTGGGGCGAGAGGTGGGGAGACTCAACCGGAGCTCCCCAGTTTTTCCAGGAACTGCCACAGCTGGCCCCGCAACGACTCCACTTCCTCACGGGTGACTGCCGAGGAAGCGAGCTGTCGCTCAACCCACTCCTGGGCACGCGGCTTCAGGGCACGGCCGCTATCGGTGACGGCGACCAGGGTGACCCTCTCGTCGCGGGAAGCCCGCCACCGGCTCACCAGGCCGCGCTGTTCCATGCGCTTGAGCAGGGGCGTGATGGTGCCGGAATCCAGCATCAGGCGTCGGCCCAGGGCCCCGACCCCGACATCCGGCGATTCACCGCGCGCCGCAGCGGCATCCCACTCCCAGAGGACCAGTAGAACCAGGTACTGGGGGTAGGTCAGCTCCAGGTCCCGCAACATCGGCTGGTAGGCACGGGTCATTGCCCGGGAGGCGGCATAAAGGGCAAAACACAACTGGCCGTCCAGCGCCAGCGGATCCCCGCTATCGCAGGGAAACGCCGGCCTGCCGGCGTCGCTCACAGCAGCGCCTCGATTTCGTCCTCCAGCGCTTCCGGCTTGTCCTTGGGCGCAAAGCGCTTCACCACCTGTCCTTCGCGGTTTACCAGGAACTTGGTGAAGTTCCACTTGATCCGCTCGGTACCCAGGATGCCAGGTGCCTGCTGCTTGAGTTCGCTGAAGAGCGGGTGCGCCCCCGGGCCATTCACCTCCAGCTTGGAGTACAGCGGGAAGGAAACACCGAAGTTAAGTTCGCAGAACTCCTGGATCTCATCATCCCCACCCGGCTCCTGGCCACCGAACTGGTTGCAGGGGAAACCCAGCACCTCCAGCCCGCGATCACGGTACTTTTCATACAGGGACTGCAGGCCCTTGTACTGCGGAGTAAATCCACACTTGCTGGCCGTGTTGACCACAAGCAGCACTTTGCCCTTGTGCTCGGCCAGCGAGGTTTCGCTGCCGTCCTGGGCCTTCACCGGAATACTGAACAGATCGCTCATTGCATCACCTCCTGATTTGGCTGCTTTTGTACTCGATACGGCAATTTACCGCATTCAATTGTGCACAATCTAATTGCTTACAACTGAATTTTCAAGAATGCGGCATCCGGGCAGCTGTTGTATTGCCACCCTGGTCTCCCCACGGCGGTCGCCAGGACTCGTCACCTGACGGTGCGCGGGATCGGTGCGCGGGAAAAACCGGTTGGGGAAATACAGCCGGGGGACGCTGCTCTCTCCTGTAAAACCCGTCAATAACGGACGGCGAAGCAGCCCGTGTCCGCCTGTTACCAGGGATCTGCACCATTATTCAGCACAGTTATTACATGCTCTTACACCCGGTTAAGCTCGTGCCCCAAATAACGTATCTTGCAGTGAGTTGGGGCTTTCGGCCGCTTTCGGCCAGGTAGTGATCCCGCGACTGCTAATGGAGAAGTAACAACCAGGTATAAAGGAGCCGCGCTGCGATGGCGTCTGTACGGTTGGCTGTCGATGGACAGACTGATATTGGATTATTCAGGGAAGAGAACGAAGACTGCATATGCCACTGGGAAGACCCTGATCACCCTTTTGCTTTTGTGATTCTGGCTGATGGCATGGGCGGGCACCGCGGCGGCGCGCGGGCAAGTGCCATCGCCACCGAAACTATCAGGAAATGCCTTGCCCGGCTGATAAGCGGTGACTTCCTCGCTACCCCAACGCGCCAGCAGGAAGAGGCCATTCGCAGCAACCTCCTTACCGCCGTATGCTCCGCCAACCAGCTTATCCTCGACGCGAAACAGGCAACACCCGATCATGCCCAGATGGGCACGACCATTGTCGCAGCGGCAATCTGGCGCGACTTCCTGGTGGTCGCCCATGTCGGGGACTCCCGTGCCTACCTCTGGTCTGAGCAGGGCATACAACGCCTGACCCGGGATGATAGTTATGTGCAGGAGCTGATCGACCGCGGCCAGTTGACCGAAGAGGAAGGGCGACGCTCCACACTGCGCAACCAGATTACCCGCGCGCTGGGAGTAACCCCAGAAGTCACTCCATCCATTAACAGTCGTCGGTTGACCGGCTACAACCTGTTGCTGCTCTGCAGCGACGGCCTGACGGACTACCTGGATGACAACAGCCTGGAAAGAATCCTGAACTCGCATCGCCCGGCACTGACATGCACGCGCCGGTTTATCGATGAAGCCAACAGGATGGGCGGGAAGGACAATATCAGTGCTGGCATGATTGAGTTCCAGTGCGAGGCCGTTTGAGCACTTCGTCCCAGCCAGCCTCTACCCACCCGGTCCTCACGTCGAACACGATTTAGGGCTGCTAGCTGTTACGTCCGGCGCGCCAGCCCCGGTTAGCCTGCACTTTTACATGTAAACCCTGAACAAACCCAGGCGGGCTGAATTAGTCCACAGCCCCCGCCGGGATTCACCGCAAAATTACCCCGGTCCAGGTTACCAACAGAAGGTTTGGATAGACCTGTGAATAACCTATGGGTATGGATCCCGACACGCCCTATCCCGTCCGCCTGGGCTAATAGGGTAAAAATGCGCCGGTTTCCGGAAGGGGCGGTAAGTAGACGCCGGCAATAAAAAAGCCCTGACCGCCTAAGCAATCAGGGCTTTTGGGATAGAAGCCTTCATGCAGAGGCGCAGGGCCTCTTGGTCGCCGTCCATGGCGCGGCAGCTGTTTGTTCGGACAGGCCCGAGTCATCATCAGCTTTCTGCGAAACAGGAACCGGTCATCTGAAGGCATAAAAAAAGCCCTGACCGCGTTAGCGATCAGGGCTTTTGCAATTGAAGCCTGCATGCAGGGGCGATGGGCTGTTGAGTCGCCATCCCTGGCGCAGCTGCAGATTGTTCGATCTGGCCCCGGCCCGGCCATCCATGGCCGGTCGCTAAACCGTGCACGAAGCTGTGCTTCGTCTGCGCGCGGTTTAGCCCTACTCTCATAGATGCTCGGCACTAATTCACCGTCGGAGTTTTTAAATAAAAAAAAGGCCACCCAATTGGGTGGCCTTTTCTTTTATTTAGAAGCCTGACGATGACCTACTCTCACATGGCGAATCACCACACTACCATCGGCGATGTTGCGTTTCACTTCTGAGTTCGGCAAGGGATCAGGTGGTTCCACAACTCTATGGTCGTCAGGCAAACTGGCTTGGGTTGGTGTCGGTCTTACGGGCTGTTTCTGTGCCCTGCGCTACCTGTTACCGCCGTTTGCATGATCTTCCGATCAACGGTAACCCCAAATAAGTCGGTGAAACATTCTGTAGTAATACACCGCAAGTCGTATGTCTCTTGCTCACAGTCCATCGGCTTGCGCCAATCGTCAGTAACCATCTCTGTTGTATGGTCAAGCCTCACGGGCAATTAGTACTGGTTAGCTCAACGCCTCACAACGCTTCCACACCCAGCCTATCAACCTGGTAGTCTTCCAGGGCCCTTTAGGGGACTCGAAGTCCCAGGGAGATCTCATCTTGAAGGAGGCTTCCCGCTTAGATGCTTTCAGCGGTTATCCCGTCCGAACATAGCTACCGGGCAATGCCACTGGCGTGACAACCCGAACACCAGAGGTTCGTTCACTCCGGTCCTCTCGTACTAGGAGCAACTCTTCTCAAATCTCCAACGCCCACGGCAGATAGGGACCGAACTGTCTCACGACGTTCTAAACCCAGCTCGCGTACCACTTTAAATGGCGAACAGCCATACCCTTGGGACCGGCTTCAGCCCCAGGATGTGATGAGCCGACATCGAGGTGCCAAACACCGCCGTCGATGTGAACTCTTGGGCGGTATCAGCCTGTTATCCCCGGAGTACCTTTTATCCGTTGAGCGACGACCCTTCCATACAGAATCGCCGGATCACTATGACCTACTTTCGTACCTGCTCGACATGTCTGTCTCGCAGTCAAGCGCACTTATACCATTATGCTCATTGCATGATTTCCGACCATGCTGAGTGCACCTTCGTACTCCTCCGTTACTCTTTGGGAGGAGACCGCCCCAGTCAAACTACCCACCATACACTGTCCCCGATCCAGATAATGGACCTGGGTTAGAACCTCAAACATACCAGGGTGGTATTTCAAGGACGGCTCCACTGCAACTAGCGTCACAGTTTCAAAGCCTCCCACCTATCCTACACAAGTAGGCTCAAAGTTCAGTGCAAAGCTGTAGTAAAGGTTCACGGGGTCTTTCCGTCTAGCCGCGGGTACACTGCATCTTAACAGCGATTTCAATTTCACTGAGTCTCTGGTGGAGACAGCGTGGCCATCGTTACGCCATTCGTGCAGGTCGGAACTTACCCGACAAGGAATTTCGCTACCTTAGGACCGTTATAGTTACGGCCGCCGTTTACCGGGGCTTCGATCAAGGGCTTCGCCGAAGCTAACCCCATCAATTAACCTTCCGGCACCGGGCAGGCGTCACACCCTATACGTCCACTTACGTGTTTGCAGAGTGCTATGTTTTTAATAAACAGTCGCAGCCACCTGGTCACTTCGACCGACCTCAGCTTAGGGAGCAAGTCCCATCACCAAAGCCGGCGTACCTTCTCCCGAAGTTACGGTACCATTTTGCCTAGTTCCTTCACCAGAGTTCTCTCAAGCGCCTTGGTATTCTCTACCTGACCACCTGTGTCGGTTTAGAGTACGGTTCGCAATTGCCTGAAGCTTAGAAGTTTTTCCTGGAAGCAGGGCATCAACCACTTCACCTACCTAAGTAGGCTTCGTCGTCAGCTCTCAGCCTTAGGGGTCCGGATTTGCCTAAACCCCCAGCCTACAGCCTTAAACATGGACAACCAATCGCCATGCTGGCCTAGCCTTCTCCGTCACTCCATCGCAGCAATTGCAAGTACAGGAATGTTAACCTGTTTCCCATCGACTACGGCTTTCGCCCTCGCCTTAGGGGCCGACTAACCCTGTCCCGATTAGCGTTGGACAGGAACCCTTGGTCTTCCGGCGGGGAGGTTTTTCACCTCCCTTATCGTTACTCATGTCAGCATTCGCACTTGTGATACCTCCAGCAAACCTCCCGGTTCACCTTCAACGGCTTACACAACGCTCCTCTACCATGCACATAGTGCATCCGCAGCTTCGGTTACCAGTTTGAGCCCCGGTATATCTTCCGCGCGGGCCGACTCGACTAGTGAGCTATTACGCTTTCTTTAAAGGATGGCTGCTTCTAAGCCAACCTCCTAGCTGTCTGGGCCTTCCCACATCGTTTCCCACTTAACTGGTATTTGGGACCTTAGCTGGCGGTCTGGGTTGTTTCCCTTTCCACGACGGACGTTAGCACCCGCCGTGTGTCTCCCGCGATTGCACTCCTCGGTATTCGGAGTTTGCATGGGGTTGGTAAGTCGGGATGACCCCCTAGCCCAAACAGTGCTCTACCCCCGAGGGTGAGACGCGAGGCGCTACCTAAATAGCTTTCGAGGAGAACCAGCTATCTCCCGGCTTGATTAGCCTTTCACTCCGATCCACAGGTCATCTCCTAATTTTTCAACATTAGTGAGTTCGGTCCTCCAATTGATGTTACTCAATCTTCAACCTGCCCATGGATAGATCGCCGGGTTTCGGGTCTATTGCCTGCAACTGAACGCCCTATTAAGACTCGATTTCTCTACGGCTCCCCTAAACGGTTAACCTTGCTACAGACAATAAGTCGCTGACCCATTATACAAAAGGTACGCAGTCACCCCGAAGGGCTCCTACTGCTTGTACGTATACGGTTTCAGGTTCTATTTCACTCCCCTCTCCGGGGTTCTTTTCGCCTTTCCCTCACGGTACTGGTTCACTATCGGTCAGCTGGGAGTATTTAGCCTTGGAGGATGGTCCCCCCATGTTCAGTCAAGATATCACGTGTCCCGACCTACTCGATTTCACTCAATGTGCCTTTTCGTGTACGGGGCTATCACCCTGTATCGCGGAACTTTCCAGATCCTTCCACTAAGACATAAAGAGCTTAAGGGCTAATCCCCTTTCGCTCGCCGCTACTCAGGGAATCTCGGTTGATTTCTTTTCCTCCGGGTACTTAGATGTTTCAGTTCCCCGGGTTCGCCTCCCTAACCTATGTATTCAGTTAGGGATACCTGTAAACAGGTGGGTTTCCCCATTCGGAAATCCCTGGATCAAAGTCTGTGTGCCGACTCCCCAGGGCTTATCGCAGGCTCCTACGTCCTTCATCGCCTCCAGCTGCCAAGGCATCCACCGTATACGCTTAGTCGCTTGACCATACAACACAAACGACTACTAACGATTTGAACATCCAGACTCAGTCAAAAACTGGCCCGGACGCCGGACTGTGTGCTTGAGAGACACACAATATTGATGTTGAGTATGTGTTAAGTACTCAACCTCGCCTTGCAGTGTATTACTACAAAATATTTCACCTTGTT
>NZ_CP089928.1:3057500-3177500 GCF_021290385.1 Microbulbifer sp. YPW16 | reverse complement strand
GGCCCTTCCGAAGTGGCGCGCATTATAGCGACCTCTCCGTGTCTGGCAAGCTCTTTTTTGAAGAAATTTTCTTAAGAAAATCAATCACTTGGAGCTGCCTCCTCGCCACTTCTCAAGCAGCGAGGGCGCGAACTATACGGACTGGCGGAGCCAGGTGCAAGCACTTTTTTCAACCGGAGTGGATACTATCCAGAGAACCTGGTTACACCCCCGATTTGTGCTCACCGACGCCCCGCCATTACCGTGGCGCCACTCTTTAACTTTAGTATCACGAACCGCGGTTCACCACCCGGAGACCGCAACTAGTACCTATACCTACCGGGCATCGCCAGAGTTGTCGGAACCGGGACCGTCGTCACCGCCCTGGTCCACCTTGGCCGCCGCGCCCTCCGGATCCTTCCCCGAGCCGTCTTTGTCCGCACCATCTTCACGGCGCTTACGCACCACCTGCCAGGCCCAGACTGCAGGCCCCGAGCAGGTATAGATTACTGCCAGCGCAAGCAGCACCCTCGGGGGGTCAATAGTCACCAGACTAAACACCAGGATAACCGCCAGCATCATGACAAAGGGTACGCGGCCCTTGAAGTCGATGGTCTTGAAGCTCGTGTAGCGAAAGTTCGACACCATAAGCAGCCCCGCCGCTACGGTTACCAGTGCCGCTACCAGCCCGATACCCGCCCCGACCTCAGCGTCGTGACCCGCCCACACCATGCTGGCCACAATCGCCGCCGCAGTCGGGCTCGCCAGCCCGATGAACACCCCCTTGTCGACGGTGTCCACCTGGGTATTGAACCGAGCCAGTCGCAGCGCCGCACAGGCGGCGTAGAGGAAAGCCGCCGCCCAGCCGAACTTGCCCAGCGGCCCCAGCGCCCAGCTGAATACCACCAGTGACGGAGCCAGGCCAAAGGAGACCATGTCCGAGAGGGAGTCGTACTGGACCCCGAACGCACTCTGGGTATCTGTCAGCCGCGCCACCCGGCCATCGAGCCCATCGAGGATCATCGCGGCGAAAATCGCAATGGCTGCGGCTTCGAAATTCCCGCCCAGCCCCGCAATAATTGCGTAGAAGCCACTGAATAGCGCACCGGTGGTAATCAGGTTGGGCAGCAGGTAGACACCCCGAGCCCTGACCCGGGTGCCGCTGGCCGAAACCTCTTCCTCAATATGCTCGTCCACCGGAATGCGAATCTCCTCCCGGCGGTCATCCCCATTGCCGGCGGCCCCGGTGGCATCCCTTTTGTCGCTCATAGGTTCTCCGTTGACTCTGAATACAGCCGGCGAGTGTACAGCGATCTTCGACAGCGCGCACAGGACCCCTGGCGCAAAAAAAAGCGGCGGGGTCGCCCCCGCCGCCTTCTCCATCAGTTACCGTCAGCTATTGCCTTCGGTCTTGTCGATGATCTTGTTGGCTTTGATCCAGGGCATCATCCCACGCAGCCTGGCGCCCACCTGCTCGATCGGGTGCTCACTGCTGATACGGCGCTCGGCCTTGAGGCGCGGCTGCCCGGCCAGGGACTCCAGCATGAAGTCCTTGGCGAAACGGCCCGCCTGGATATCCTTCAGTACGCGCTGCATTTCTGCCTTGGTTTCCTCGGTCACGATGCGCGGGCCCGTGACATAGTCACCATACTCAGCGGTGTTGGAGATAGAGTAGCGCATATCGGCGATGCCACCCTGGTACATCAGGTCCACGATCAGCTTGAGCTCATGCAGGCACTCGAAGTAAGCCATCTCCGGCGCGTAACCGGCTTCGGTCAGGGTTTCAAAACCGGCCATGACCAGCGCGGATACACCACCACAGAGCACGGCCTGCTCACCGAACAGGTCGGTTTCCGTCTCTTCGCGGAAGTTGGTCTCGATAATACCGGAGCGACCGCCACCGTTGGCAGACGCGTAGGACAGCGCCAGGTCCTTGGCCGAGCCGGACGCGTCCTGGTAGACCGCGATCAGGGTGGGCACACCACCGCCCTCAAGGTAAGTGGAGCGAACCGTGTGGCCCGGCCCCTTGGGCGCGATCATGATGACATCGACGTCCTTGGGCGGCTCGATCAACTCGAAGTGGACATTGAAGCCATGGGCAAATGCCAGCGCCGCACCTGAGCGCAGGTTGGGGGCCACCTGCTCGCGATAGATCGCCGCCTGGTACTCGTCCGGGGTCAGGATCATCACCACATCCGCATCCCTCACCGCATCGGCGACTTCCGCCACACGCAGGCCGGCCTTTTCGGCCTTGGCCCAGGAGCTGGAGTTCTTCCGCAGGCCCACGACCACGTTCTTTACGCCGGAATCCTTGAGGTTATTCGCGTGGGCATGGCCCTGGGAGCCGTAACCGATGATGGCCACGGTTTTCTGCTGGATCAAAGACTGGTCGCAATCTTTATCGTAGTAAACTTGCATTGCTCACTTCCTATTACTGAACGATTAATTGAATTCATGTCCTGCCCGACGGCAGGCGTCTATACACTCAGGACTTTTTCGCCGCGGGATATGCCGGAGACACCGGAACGCACCACCTCCATGATGGTGTGCTCACCCAGCGCCTGCAGGAACGCATCGAGCTTCTCGCCGGTGCCGGTCACCTGCACCGTGTACATATTGCTGGTGACGTCGACGATCTGGCCCCGGAAGATATCCACACTGCGCTTGACCTCGTCGCGCTGCGCACCGGAAGCCCGCACCTTCACCAGCAACAGCTCCCGCTCGATATGGGATCCCTCGGTCAGGTCGACCAGCTTCACCACATCGATCAGCTTGTTCAGGTTCTTGGTAATCTGCTCGATCTTGTGATCGTCACCAATGGTCACCATGGTCAGGCGCGACAGTGTTTCATCCTCCGTCGGGGCGACGGTCAGGGTCTCGATGTTATAGCCGCGTTGCGAGAAAAGCCCTACGACCCGCGAGAGGGCGCCGGGCTCGTTTTCCATTAATACTGAGATAATTCTGCGCATGATTCTGACTTCCCTAGGTCCGCTCCGTCTTGCTCAACCACATATCCCGCATTGAGCCATTGGGCATCACCTGCATGGGATATACATGCTCGGATGGATCGACGTAGACGTCGATAAACACCGTGCGGTCCTTGATGGAGAAGGCTTCGGTCAACTTGTCGTAGAGCGCCTCGCGCGATTCGATCTTCATGCCGACGTGCCCGTAGGCCTCGGCCAGTTTGACAAAGTCTGGCAGTGATTCTTCGTACACGCTGTTGGACAGGCGTCCCTCGTATTGCATTTCCTGCCACTGTTTCACCATGCCCAGGGCCTGGTTGTTCAGGCACAGGATCTTGACCGGCAAGTGATACTGGGTGGCAGTGGAGAGCTCCTGGATGCACATCTGGATACTGCCCTCACCGGTCACGCAGACCACCTCGCTGTCCGGGTGGGCGATCTTTACCCCCAGCGCCGCCGGCAACCCGAAGCCCATGGTTCCCAGGCCACCGGAGTTGATCCAGCGCCGCGGCTTGTCGAACAGGTAGTACTGCGCGGCAAACATCTGGTGCTGGCCCACATCCGAGGTCACGAAGGCGTCGCCCGCAGTAATTTCATGCACGGCCTTGATCACCTCCTGCGGCATGATCAGGCCCCCATCGGTGCGGTAGCGGGGCGCCGTGTAGATACCGTGGCGTTCGCGCCAGTCGTCGATCTGGCGCCACCAGTCGACGATTGCCGACTGGTCCGGCTGCTCACCGCACTCCCGCAGCATGCCCAGCATTTCCCCCAATACCGACTGCACCGTACCCACGATCGGCACGTCAGCGGTAATGGTCTTGGAGATGGACGCGGGATCGACATCAACATGGATGATCTTGGCCCCGGGACAGAACTTGCCCGGGGTGTTGGTCACCCGGTCGTCAAAACGCGCCCCGATGGCAAAAATTACATCGGCATGGTGCATGGCCGTGTTGGCCTCGAAAGTGCCGTGCATGCCCAGCATGCCGAGAAAACGCCGGTCACTGCCGGGGTAGGCACCGAGCCCCATCAGGGTGTTGGTCACCGGGTAATTCAGCGCCTGCGCCAGCTCCGTCAGCAGCTCCGCACCCTCGCCCTGCACCACGCCGCCGCCGGCATAGATGACCGGACGCTTGGCAGACAACAGTAATGCCAGGGCCTTGCGGATCTGCCCGGTGTGCCCCTTGCCCGCCGGCGTGTAGGAACGCATGCGCAGCTTGCTCGGGTACTCATAGGGGAAACGCTCCGTGGGATTGGTGACATCCTTGGGCACGTCGATCACCACCGGCCCCGGTCGACCGGTATTGGCGATATAGAAGGCCTTCTTCACCACCATGGGGATATCTTCAGCATTCTTGACCAGGAAGCTGTGCTTCACGATCGGTCGCGAGCAGCCCACCATGTCCGTTTCCTGGAAGGCGTCCTCACCGATCTTGTCGCTGGTCACCTGTCCGGAAATCACCACCATCGGTACAGAATCCATATAGGCAGTGGCGATGCCGGTAATCGCATTGGTGGCGCCCGGGCCCGAGGTCACCAGCACCACACCGGTCTTGCCGGTCGAACGGGCATAACCGTCCGCCGCGTGGGTCGCGCCCTGCTCGTGACGCACCAGTACGTGCTTGATGCCCTTCTGCCGGAAAATGGCATCGTATATATGCAATGCTGAACCGCCGGGGTAACCGAAGATAAGGTCTACCCCTTCATCCTGCAGCGCGCGAACCAACATATCGCCGCCGGAGAGTAATTCCACTGAAGCCCCCTAAAATTTCACGTAAATTAGGATGCGCATCACCCCGGGCATAAAAATAAACCACAGAAGCGAAACGCAGAGCGCGATTATAAAGCTTTTTGATGACAAATATCAGCCTGCAGCACGCCAAAGATCGATTTTTAGGATAACTTCATCGAGCAGGCAGGCGCGCACACCCGCAACCGCTGTCCAGGCAGCGTCCAACAGGGCTTGCAGGCCTCCGGGGTGGGAGGGTCTCCAGCGCGGGGTAACGGGCGTTTGGCCCATTCAGGATAGACAGGGACCGCGGGGTGTGCGGCAACTTCTAGGCACCGGGAGGTGCCGTCGATTCTGCAAACTGCCCCCGGCTTGTCAACCTGTCCCCGCCCCCACAGGCCAAAAGTGTTAAAGCGGTTGCAGGAAAACACCGCCCGGGCGGTACAATGGCACTAACGACGACCGGCATGACAACGAATTACAACAAGGGGCACCCAATGCGCTTTCTCTCTGCAATCCTGCTGGCCTCCCTGGCCTGCACTGCATACGCAGACGGCATCTATAAGTGGACCGACGAGAACGGGGTAGTGCATTTTGGCTCCCAACCGCCGCAGAAAAAGGCCGTGGAAGTGGTCAAGGAGCCCAAGTCCCAGCGCTACCGCCAATGGAAACAGGAGCAGGACGCCCTGGCCAAAGCCGCCGAGGGCGAGGGCAACGAGGAATCCCCATTGAACGAGGCCGGCAAGCGTGAAACCGGGACCAACCCGGACGTGGGTGAGGACACCCAGCTGACGCAGGCCCAGAAATCCGTGCGGCTCCAGCGTTGTCGCCAGGCGCAGACGAACCTGCAGGAACTGACCGCGCACTCCCGGGTCCGCGAGGTGGACGCCTCCGGAAAAATCCGCGTGCTGCCCGAGGATGAACGCCAGGCGAGAATCCGCCAGACCCGTGAAACCATTGCGCGGGATTGCTGACCGACTCCCACCCGGGGCCATAACCGGACAGTTCCTACCTTATGGGCAATAAAAAGGCGGCCGTACTGGCCGCCCGGGTGAAAGGCCCAAGGCCTATTTCTTGCTGGGCATCAGCACCCCGTCGATCACATGAACCACGCCATTGGAGTTCATGAGGTCAGCCCGGATCACGGTGGCTGTATTGCCCTTGGAGTCAGTGACAGTTACCTTGCCACCGTCTACCTTGAGGGTCAGCTCTTCGCCCTGGACCGTCGCTACCTTGGCGTGGCCACCGCCCTTCTTGGTCATTTCCATCACCACCTCGGCGGTCGCTTTGCCGGGGAGCACGTGGTAGCCGAGAATCTTCTGCAGCTTCTCCTTGTTCTCCGGCTTCAGCAGCGTATCCACAGTACCGGCCGGCAGGGCAGCAAATGCGTCATTGGTTGGCGCAAATACGGTGAATGGACCCTCACTATTCAGGGTATCCACCAATTCGGCAGCTTTTACCGCGGCTACCAGTGTGGACAGGTTATCCGCCTTGGCAGCATTTGCCGCGATAGTCTTGCCGGGATCACTGGCATTGAGCGAGCCGCTGTAGAGCGCTGCCAGCAGCACTGGTGCCAGAATTAATCGGGTAAATATGTGTTGCACTAAACGCATGATTTCACCTCCACAGTGAAGCACGGGATTGGCCGGGTTGGGCATTCCCACCCGAACCACTTGGGACTGCCCGGCAGTATAGGGTCGGCCAGGAGACCCCACACCTCCTGTTACGACAATCACATCCCGTGCAAATACGCTGCCCGACACATGCCTAGCCGTTCTGTTCCGCCTCCCGCATATCCTCCTCTCGCTGGTAGTCCCGCCCCAGGTACAGGTACATGGCGGGAACGACAAACAGGGTGAACAGCGTGCCGATGGTCATCCCTGTCGCCACAACCAGGCCCATGGCAAAACGGGCACCGCCGCCCGGCCCGGCCGCCAGCAGCAGCGGCACCATTGCCAGCACCAGTGATGCCGTCGTCATCAGCACCGGACGCAACCGGATCGATGCCGCCTCCTCGATTGCCGTGCGCTTGTCCCGGCCGTCCTGCTGCAGCTGGTTGGCGAACTCGACAATCAAAATGCCGTGCTTGGATATCACGCCGATCAATGTCACCAGCCCCACCTGCGTATAAATATTCAGTGTGGTGAGCCCCAGGCTGACAAAAATCATCGCGCCGCAGACACTCATGGGCACCGTCATCAGCATGATCAGCGGGTCGCGCCAGCTCTCGAACTGCGCCGCCAGCACCAGGTAAATCACGATCAGGGCAAAGAAAAACGTAACCACCAGCTCGGAGCCCTCCGCCTTGTACTGGCGCGACTGCCCGGCGTAGTCCACCGAATAGCCCGGCGGCAATACCTCTGCCGCGGCATTGTCCAGCACCCCCAGCGCCTCCCCCAGAGTGATGCCCGGGCGCGGGACACCGGAAATGGTCACCGCATTGAGTTGCTGGAAACGCTTGAGCTGCTGTGGCTCCACCGTTTCCTCCAGGCTTACCAGCGTCGACATGGGCACCAGCTGCCCGGAACGGCTGCGGATGTAGTACTGCTTGAGCTGGGCGCCAGTCAGCCGCTCGCGCCGCACCACCTGGGGAATCACCTTGTAACTGCGGTTCTCCAGCGAAAACCGATTGGTATAGGCGCCCGACATCATGGCCCCCAGCTCCCGCCCGATATCCGCCATGGTGATCCCCATTGCTGCCGCCTTGTTGCGATCCACCAGCACCCGCAATTTGGGCTTATCCAGCTTCAGGTCGGAATCCACGAAAATAAACTTACGGCTGGCCAGTGCCCGCTCCATGATCTCGTCGGCAAACGAGGCCAGGTTTTCCATCGGCTCGGTGGAGCCGACCACGAACTCCACTGGCAGGCGGCCACCGGCGGTGGGCAGGCTGGGTGGTACCACCACCGCCACCTTGAGGCCGGCGATCTCTGCCACCTCGTTGCTGATAATGTCCTTCATCTCGGCAGTGTCCAGCGCACGCCGGTTCCAGGGCGCGAGCACGAAACCGGCAATGGCGCTGTTGGTGGCATTACCGGCACCGCCGACCCCGTTGAGCAGGAACAGGTTTTCCACCTCGTCGGCATGCCGCTCGGCAATGACGTTAAGCTCCCGGGTGAAGCGCTCCAGGTAATCGATGGTGGCAAAGGAGTCCGCCGAGGAAATGGTCAGGACAAAACCGCGGTCCTCATCCGGTTCCAGCTCGCTGGGCGAGGTGACGAACAGGAAATAACAACTCACCAGCACAATCAACCCGAAAAGCAGGATCACCAGCCGGTCATCCAGGGCGCTGTGCAGCCGCCGCTGGTATCCCTGCTGCATACGCTCGAATTGCCTTTCCAGCCACTGCTCCAGGCTATTGCCGCCATTCTCCTTCGGCGGCTTCAGGATCTTTGACGCCATCATCGGCGTCAGGGTCAGCGCCACCACACCGGACAGCAGCACCGCCCCGGCCAGGGAGAAGGCGAACTCCACAAACAGGGTGCCGGTGAGCCCGCCCAGGAAACCGATCGGCAGGTACACGGCAATCAGGGTGGTGGTCATGGCCACCACCGGCCATGCCAGTTCGCGCGCACCGCGAATGGCGGCGTCCCGCGGCGTCATGCCCTCTTCGATGTGGCGGTGTACATTCTCGAGCACGATGATGGCATCATCCACCACGATACCGATGGCCAGCACCATCGCCAGCAGGGTCAGCAGGTTGATGGAAAACCCCATCAGCAGCATCAGGAACAGCGCCCCCACCAGCGACAGCGGCACCGCGATCGCCGGGATCACCACGCTGCGCAGGGAACCGAGGAACAGGTAGATCACCACGATCACGATCAACACTGCCTCGGCGATCGTCTTCACCACCTCGTTGATCGAGTCCTGGATGTACTCGGTGCTGTCGTAGGGAATCTCACCGATCATGCCCTCCGGCAGCTGCGGGAAAACCTCACCATCGAGTTTCCTGCGCACCTCGCGGATGACTTCCAGCGCATTGGCATCCGGAGCCACCTCCACCGCAATAAAGGTGGCCGAACGCCCATTAAAGGTGACCGAGGTATCGTAGGACTCGGAACCCAGCTCCACCTCAGCGATATCCCCCAGCCGCACGATGCGGTCCTCGTCGGAGCGCACCACCAGGTCACGGAAAGCCTCCTCAGAGGCGATATCCGTATCGGCTGATATTTCCACGGTGATCCAGCGGCCCTTGGTACTGCCCACCGCCGACAACACATTGTTGGCGCGCAGCGCCGCACTGACATCCCCCGGGGTTACCTCCTGCGATGCCATTTCTGCCGGCTTCAGCCAGATACGCATGGCGAAGGTCCGGTTGCCCAGCAGGCGCGCTCGCTGCACACCCGGGATGGTCGACAGCTTGGGCTGCACCACCCGTGTCAGGTAATCGGTAATCTGGTTGTTATCGAGGATCCCGGACGAGAACGACAGGTACATTGCCGCCACCGTCTGGCCGATGGCCATATCCACGGTGGAATCCTCGGACTCCTCCGGCAACTCGCTGCGCAGGCGGTTGACCTTGGCCACCACCTGGGTGAGCACCTGGTTGGGATCAAAATCGAGGCGCACATAGGCCTGGATGGTCGACACCCCCTGCACACTGGTGGACACCATGTAGTCGATGCCGTCGGCGGTGGCGATCTCCTGTTCCAGTGGCGTAGTGATAAATCCCTGCACCAGGTCTGCATCGGCGCCTACATAGACCGTGGTTACGGTGATTACCGCATTCTGCAGCTCCGGGTACTCGCGCACGTTGAGCTCGGTGGCGGCACGGAGCCCCAGCAGGAAGATAAACAGGCTCACCACTGTCGCCAGCACCGGCTTGCGGATAAAGATCTCGGTAAAATTCACGCGGGGGCACCGGTTGCGGTCGTGGCCATGGTCAGCTGTTCTCCGGCTGTGGATCCGCCTTCGCCGGCAGTGTCTCCTCGTTATTGACGGTGACCGGGCTCTGGTTACGCAACTTCAGCAGGCCGCTGGTGGCGACACGCTCCCCCTCCTCCGCCCCCTCGATGATTTCCACCAGGTCACCACGCTCCTCACCGGTTTTTACAAACCGCTTGCTCGCCACCAGGCCATTGCCCTCCGGGTCTTGTTGCAGGACAAAGATGGCATTGCCGTAGGGAGAGAAGCTGACTGCCGTGCGCGGCACCACCAGCACATTGCGCCGGCGGGGAAGGTCCACCGACACGTCGGCGAACATGCCCGGGCGCAACTGGTCGCCGGGGTTGTCCATGGTGGCCTGGAGCAGGAAGTTGCGACTGGCACTGTCGATACCGGGATCAATGGCTGTCACCTTGCCCGGGAATGTCTTTTCCGGGAACGCATCGGTGGTGACTTCGATGGGAAGACCGGTCTTGATGCGCGCGAAGTAGCGGCCCGGCAGGTAGAAATCGACGAAAATCGGGTCCAGTTGCTGCAGGGAGACCACCGGATCTCCGGGCGCGACGTTCTGCCCCAGGTCGATGCGCCGAATACCCAGCCGCCCGGAAAACGGCGCCACAACCCGGTGCTCCTCCACCGTCTCTTTCTGCACACGGATACTTGCCAACACCCGGTCCAGGGTACTGAGTGCGTCATCCAGCTCCGCATCGGTGGTGACACCCTTGACGTGCAGCGCCTTGATGCGCTGGTGATTGCGGCGGGCCAGCCGCAGCTCCGCCTCCAGCACTTCCAGTTCCGCCTTTTCCGGTTCCGCCGACAACTCCGCCAGCAACTGGCCCTTCTCCGCAGGCTGGCCGGAATCGAACAGTATCCGCTGCACCACGCCCTGGGCGCGGGTCGTTACCTCGACGCCATTGACGGCGCGCATTGTGCCTACGGCAGACAGGCTCTCCTGCCAGAGCTGCCGCTCGACCCGCGCTGCGGTGACCGTGGCCGCCGGTAATGGCATATTGTCGAATGCCCGGTTCATCATCATTTTGCCGAACATCTTGAAGGCAAAGATGCCGCCAAACAGCAACAGGCAGCCCAGCAGCATCAGCAGCATGCGCTTGTTGAATACCGGATTGCGTCCAGCCACTGCAACTCCCTGTCGATTGCCACATATCCAAGCAGGGGCAAGCCGGCCAAATTGACCGGGCCCAGCAGTCAGGATAGGCAAGCGCGGGCAGGAATGACGGTTGGCAATCGGTGGGCTGCAGCCAGGGGTCGAAAACGGACGGTCCGGCGGGAGCGGGCAATGGGGCGGCGGATAAAGAAAAGCCCGCCGGTGCGCTCGCGCCGGCGGGCCATTTCACAGGGTGGGACGTATCACTTGCGGAAGACGGCGTGATCCCCCTCCAGCTCCGCATGGATGGTATCGCCGGGTGCGAACTTGCCCGACAGGACATCCTGGGCCAGCGGGTTTTCCAGCCACATCTGAATTGCACGCTTGAGCGGGCGGGCGCCGTAGACCGGGTCGAAGCCCACATCCGCCAGCTTGTCCAGCAGGGGCTCGGCCACTTCCAGCTGCAGGTCGCGCTCCGCCAGCCGGCGGCGCAGCTGCTCCAGCTGGATTTCGGCAATGGAGCGCACCTGGGCCCGTGCCAGCGGATGGAACACTACCACCTCGTCGATGCGGTTGATGAATTCCGGCCGGAAGTGCTCACCCACCACATCCATCACCGCGTTTTTCATCTGGCGGTAATGGATTTCGCTGTCGAGTTCGTCTTCCTCTTTCTTGCTGGCATATTTCTGGATCAGGTCAGATCCCAGGTTGGAGGTCATCACCACCACCGTATTGCGGAAATCCACCGTGCGTCCCTGGCCATCCGTAAGGCGGCCATCCTCGAGGACCTGCAGCAGGATATTGAATACGTCCGGGTGCGCCTTCTCCACCTCATCCAGCAGCACTACAGAATAGGGTTTGCGACGCACCGCCTCGGTCAGGTAACCACCTTCTTCGTAACCGACATACCCGGGCGGCGCACCAATCAGTCGTGCCACCGAGTGCTTTTCCATAAACTCGGACATATCGATGCGCACCATGGCGTCCTGGCTGTCGAACAGGAATTCCGCCAGCGACTTGCACAGCTCCGTCTTGCCCACCCCGGTGGGACCGAGAAACAGGAAGGAACCGTTGGGCCGGTTGGGATCGGACAGGCCTGCCCGGGAACGGCGCACGGCATTGGCCACCGCATTGACGGCCTCGTCCTGGCCAATCACCCGATGGTGCAGGGCGTCCTCCATCCGCAACAGCTTTTCTCGCTCGCCCTCGAGCATTTTCGATACCGGGATGCCGGTCCAGCGGGAAACCACCTCAGCCACTTCCTCGTCAGTGACCCGGTTGCGCAAAAGCCGGGGCTCCTCGGTGGCTTCCGTATCACTGGCCTGCTGCAGCTGCTGCTCCAGTTGCGGGATCACCCCGTATTGCAGCTCCGACATGCGCGTCAGGTCGCCGGCACGGCGGGCCGCTTCCATATCCAGCTTGGCCTGCTCGAGCTTTTCCTTGGTATCCGTGCTGCCGGCCAGCTGGGCTTTCTCGGCTTTCCAGACCTCTTCCAGGTCGGCATATTCCTTCTCGATTTCGCGGATATCTTCTTCCAGCTTTTGCAGCCGCTTCTGCGCCGCTTCGTCGTCCTTGTCCTTCTTGACCGCCTCGCGCTCGATCTTCAGCTGGATCAGGCGTCGCTCCAGCTTATCCATGGATTCCGGCTTGGAGTCGATTTCCATGCGGATACGGCTGGCGGCCTCGTCAATCAGGTCGATAGCCTTGTCCGGCAGCTGGCGATCGGTGATGTAGCGCTGCGACAGCTTGGTCGCCGCAATAATCGCCGAGTCGGTAATATCCACACCGTGGTGGACCTCATAGCGCTCTTTCAGGCCGCGCAGGATGGCGATGGTGTCCTCTTCGGTGGGCTCGTCCACCAGCACCTTCTGGAAGCGACGTTCAAGCGCGGCATCTTTCTCGATGTACTTGCGATATTCGTCCAGGGTGGTGGCACCCACGCAATGCAGCTCGCCACGGGCCAGTGCCGGCTTGAGCATATTGCCCGCGTCCATGGCGCCCTCGGCCTTGCCGGCGCCGACCATGGTGTGCAGTTCATCGATGAAGAGGATGACACGGCCTTCCTGCTTGGACAGTTCGTTCAGCACCGCCTTCAACCGTTCCTCAAACTCGCCCCGGAATTTTGCACCGGCCAGCAAGGCCCCCAGGTCCAGAGATAACAGGCGCTTGTCTTTCAGGCCCTCGGGCACCTCGCCATTGACGATGCGCTGGGCCAGGCCCTCGACAATGGCAGTCTTGCCCACGCCCGGCTCGCCGATCAGGACCGGGTTGTTCTTGGTGCGGCGCTGCAATACCTGGATGGTGCGGCGGATTTCGTCGTCGCGCCCAATCACCGGGTCCAGCTTGCCGGACACCGCCCGCTCGGTCAGGTCCAGGGTGTACTTGTCCAGGGCCTGGCGCGCATCCTCGGCCCCGGCATCGCTGACTTTCTCATCACCGCGGACCTTGTCGATGGCTGCCTGCAATTGTTTCAGGTCGCCATTGGCATGCAGCAGCTTGGAGACTTCGCCGGCGGCGGAATCGAATGCGGCCAGCAATACGGTTTCACTGGCGATAAAGCTGTCGCCCTTTTGCTGCGCTTTTTTATCGGCAAGGTTGAACAGGCGCATCAGTTCCTGCGACATGCCCACATCGCCGGTCGGCGAGGTTACCGTGGGCAGCTGGTCGAGCCTTTTCGCCAGGTCGTTACGCAGCCCGTTCAGGTTGAAGCCGGCCTGTGACAGGAATGCAGGGACACTGCCGCCAGACTGGTCCAGCAGCGCCTGCAACAGGTGTTCGGGATATATCTGGTTATGGTCACGCCCCACCGCCAGGGATTGCGCATCGGCAATCGCGGCCTGCAGCGGGTTTGTCATTTTGTCTATGCGCATGGACGGGTCTCCTCCCTCGGCACAGTAAAAGCAATTTGACAGTGGGGTGACGCACGACGGCGCCAACTCTGAGTCTAGGGGATCCCACGGTGAATCCGGTGGTCTCCCGGGTCAGGAAATAAAATGGGGGCGTGCGAGAGGTTTTCAATACCCGCACACTGGAGGGGGTTATTATTGCGGGGCGGTTTTCGAGAGCCGGCGGCTCAGGTCAGCCAGATCAGCGACGCCATGCGGCCGGTAACGCCATCGCGTCGATACGAATAAAAGTCCCCGGACTCGGTAAAGGTGCAGCGGTTGCCACCGTAAATAGCACTGACCCCGAGGCTTTCCAGCTCTGCCCTGGCCAGGCCATAGATATCTGCGAGAAAGTGCAGGGGCTTGGCTGCGTGCGGGCGGAAACACTGGGCCATGCGCTCCGTATGGGCACTGTCCATGGCGTGCTCGAAACACAATTCCAGCACATCGACGCCGGTCTCGAAGGCTTCCGGTCCGATGGCAGGCCCCAGCCAGGCCAGCAGCTCGGCCGGGTCGCACCCCAGCGCCCGCACACTGTTGCGAATCACGCCAGTCGCCAGCCCACGCCAGCCGGCATGCACCGCCGCCACCACTGTGCCGGCGCGATCGCAAAGCAGCAGCGGCAGGCAATCGGCAGTCAGTACCGCACAGATGGTGCCCGCCTCGCGGGAGAAGGCCGCGTCGGCGGTCCGTACCAGGCCATCCCGGTGTGCCTCCACAATCCGGTCACTGTGGATCTGCTCCAGCCACTGGGGCTCTGCCGGCAGCTGCAGCTCCTGTGCCAGCTGGCGCCGGTTGGCCTCAACGGCGTCGCCGTCATCCCCCACATGGGCTCCCAGGTTGAAGGCGGCGTAGGCACCCGAACTGTGCCCTTCCCGGCGCAGCGATGTGGCGGTGCGCACATTGGCGGGAGCGGGCCAGTCGGGGACCAGGTAGTGATCGGCAGTCATTCCAGTTCCTTCAGCAATTGTTTGAATTCCCGGCAGCGACGATGCGCTCAGCCGGGAGTGCCCGTGGCGTCGGCACGCAGTAATTCCAGCAGGTGCAGCATATCCGCGGGCATGGGGGTCGACCAGTGCATTTCCTCCCCGCTCCCGGGGTGGACCAGTGCCAGCTCCGCCGCGTGCAGGGCCTGGCGGGGAAACTGTCGCAACTCCTGCAGCAACGCCTCCCCGGCCTCAGGCGGCACCCGGGAACGCCCACCGTAAAGCGGGTCGCCAACCAGCGGGTGACGGATATGCGCCATATGCACACGGATCTGGTGTGTCCGCCCGGTTTCCAGCTGGCACCGCACCAGGGTATGGGCACGGAAACGCTCCTGTACCCGGTAATGGGTGATCGCCTCCTTGCCACCGTGTGCCAGTACTGCCATCTTCAACCGGTTCTGGCGATGGCGGCCGATGGGAGCGTCGACCGTTCCGCCACCGGTGATTTTCCCCTGGGCGATGGCGTCATACTGCCGGCTGACGGTGCGCTGCTTGAGCTGCTCCACCAGCCCGGTCTGCGCAGGCAGGGTCTTGGCCACCACCATCAGGCCGCTGGTGTCCTTGTCCAGCCGGTGAACAATACCGGCGCGGGGGATCTTCTCCAGTTGCGGGCAATGGTGCAGCAGGCCGTTCAAGAGAGTGCCATCCGGGTTACCCGCGGCCGGGTGCACCACCAGCCCGGGCTGCTTGTCCAGCACCAGCAGGCTTTCATCCTCGTAGATGACCCTCAAGTCGAGTTTCTGCGCGCGCCACTCCCCTGCCGGCTCCAGCTCTGCCCGCAGGCTCAGCCGCTCACCGCCGAACAGTTTGTCGCGGGGACGCGCGGCGCGGCCGTCCACGGTCAGCTGGCCGCCCTTGATCCACGCCTGCAACCTGGCGCGGGAATAATCGGGAATTAATTCGGCCGCCGCCTGGTCTAAGCGCAAGCCGGCCATCTGTGCCGGCACTTCCAGTTCGAGTTCCACTTGGTCAGTCATTGATCAGGCTCAAATACTTTGGACGACTGCGCGACTGTGGTTAAATGACCGCCCGCCGCCCAGCGAAAGGCGGCCAGTGTACCGCACAGCCGGTCCCCGAGAGGAGTCGCTGCGGAACCAATGCAAGAAGGTAGAGAGTAATAATGATAGAGCGAGGGGCTATGCAGGCCTGGAAAACCCTGTGGTTGGTTGTACTGTCCGCGATACTTGTCGCCTGCGCCAGCACCGATGAAGAGGAAGAGGGCCTGCCCTCCGGCAGCCGTACAGAACAGGCGTTCTATGAAGCCGCCCAGCGCCAGCTTCGATCCAGCCAGTGGGACCTGGCGATCAAGAACCTGCGGGCGCTGGAGGATAACTTCCCGTTCGGCAGCTACGCGGAGCAGGCGCAGCTGGAACTGATCTACGCCTATTACCGCAACTATGAGAACGATGCCGCCATCGCGGCAGCGGACCGCTTTATCCGCCTGCATCCGCAGCACCGCAATGTGGATTACGCCTACTACATGAAAGGGCTGGCGTCGTTCACCGAAGGCACCGGCCTGTTCGAGCGCTTCCTGCCCACGGACATGACCCGCCGCGACCCCGGCTCGGCGCGGGAGTCATTCGCCTATTTTGCCCAGCTGATGGCGCGCTACCCGGATAGCCGCTACGCTCCGGACGCCCAGAAGCGCATGATTCACCTGCGCAACCTGCTGGCCCGCTACGAGATCCACGTGGCCAACTACTACTTCAAGCGCGGTGCCTACCTGGCAGCGGCCAACCGCGGCCGCTACGTGGTCGAGAACTTCCAGCAGACCCCCGCTGTGCCGGATGCACTGGCCACCATGGTGCAGGGTTATCACCTGATGGGTATGCAAAGCCTGGAGAATGACGCCCTGAACGTATTGCGCACCAATTACCCGCATCACCCGGCCCTGAAGGATGACGGCAGTTTCAACTACAGCTACTACAAGGGTGCCAGCGGCCGCAGCCTGGTACACCGCCTGACCCTGGGACTGTTCGAGAAGTCGGACCCCCGCGGGTTCGATAGCCGCGAACTCTACAACGCCGAGTTCCGCGACGAAGACGCCCCGCTGCCGCCGGAGCTCCTGTAAAGCTGCTGGCCCGGGCCGCGACCAAAAAAAAGGCGCCTCACGGCGCCTTTTTTGTACCCGGCCAGTCCGGCCCCGCTTATTCGCCGGCCTTCCAGCCATTGGTGATCGGGTAGCGCCGGTCGCGCCCGAAACCTCGCTCGGAAATGCGTACCCCCACCGCGGCCTGGCGACGCTTGTACTCGTTGCGATCCACTAACCGCACCACACGCTCCACCATTTCCCCGTCAAAGCCCCGGGCGATGATATCGGCGGCACTGAAGTCGCGCTCGATATACAGGTTCAGCACCTCGTCGAGAATCTCGTAGGGCGGCAGGCTGTCGGAGTCCACCTGGTCCGGCGCCAGCTCCGCCGTGGGCGGTCGGGTGATCACGGTTTCGGGAATCACCTCCGAGATGGTGTTCCGGTAGCGGGCCAGCTCGTAGACCAGGATCTTGGGTACATCCTTCAGGGCGCTGTAGCCCCCGACCATATCACCGTACAAAGTGGCGTAGCCCACCGCCATCTCACTCTTGTTACCGGTGGTTAGCACCATGGCGCCCTTCTTGTTGGAGATCGCCATCAGGATGACCCCGCGGGAGCGCGCCTGCAGGTTTTCCTCGGTGGTATCCCGTTGCGTGTCGGCAAACTCCTCAGCCAGCGCCCCCATGAAGGCGTCGAAGATAGGTTCGATACTGATCACCCGGTAGTGAATCCCCAGGCGCTGGGCCTGGTCGGCCGCATCGTTCTTGCTCAGGTCCGATGTATAGCGGAACGGCATCATGACGGCCTCGACGCGCTCCTTGCCCAGGGCATCCACCGCCACCGCCAATGTCAAGGCGGAATCAATGCCGCCGGAGAGTCCCAGCACCACACCGTTAAAACCGTTCTTGTTCACGTAATCGCGAACCCCAAGCACCAGCGCCCTGTACACCGCCGCCAGGTCAGACTCCGCAGGCACCATTTCGCCCTGCGCCAGCGCGACGCGGCCATCGCGGGACTGCACCTGTACGGACAGCAGGTGCTCAACAAACTCCGGCGCGCGCGCGCGCAACTTGCCCTGTGCGTCGACCGCGAAGGAGCCGCCATCGAATACCAGCTCATCCTGGCCACCGATGGAATTGACATAGATGATCGGCATCCTGCCGAGACGGGCCTGGTTCCCCAGCAGCTCGAGGCGCTCCTGGGCCTTGCCGCGATGGAAGGGCGAGGCATTGATATTGAGCATCAGCTTCGCGCCGGCAGCCGCTGCCTGGGCCACCGGTTCCGGATGCCAGATATCCTCGCAAACAGTGATCGCCGTGGGGATACCCTTGATATCAACGACACAGGGCTGGTCGCCGGGCACGAAATAGCGCATCTCGTCGAAGACCTGGTAGTTGGGCAGCTTCTGCTTGGCATATTCCGCCACCAGCTCTCCGTCGACAATCAGCCCTGCGATATTAAAGACCTTGCCTGCCACTACCCGGGGATAGCCCACCAACACCGCGCAGGGCAGCTCAGCGGCCTGAAGCTGGCCGAGCGCCGCGTCTATCCGCCGCCCCATGCTGGGCCGCAGCAGCAGGTCCTCCGGGGGGTAACCGCAGAGCGTAAGTTCGGGAAACAACACCAGTTCGGCACCGAGCTCCCGGTGGGCCCGCTGGGTCACATCGATCACCTGGGCGGTATTGCCCGGGATATCGCCCACCAGGGAATTGATTTGTGCCAGCACTAGCTGCAAAGTAGACATCTTGTTACCTCGGATCGGGGAAGCGGCGATTATACCGCTTTACAGCGAGTGTACCTTGCCACAGGGACAACCGCAGCGGCATACCAGTATGGGAAGAATAAACGTGAGCAGCGCAGCCCCCTCCCCCAGCAGGCCCGCCCTCCAATACATCGAACTCCTGCGTGTTTACGCTTTCTACCGCGTGGCAATCTCCGTGGTCCTGATGGGGATCTTTATCTCTGACATCAGTCACGGGGCACTGGGCAATACTGCACCGACTCTCTTCCTGAATACCGCCGTTGCTTACGTGGTGCTCAATACAGGCTGGCTTTTGCACCTCCGCAGCACGGGCTACCATTCCAGCGTCGGCCAGATAGCCCTGATGCTCGGCTGCGACATCCCGGCGTTCCTCACTATGATCCACGCCAGTGGCGGCCTGACATCCGGGCTGGGCTACCTGCTCCTGATAAACTGCGCGGCCGGCTCCCTGCTGCTGGATCGGCGACTGGGCGCTTTTTTCGCGGCGCTGACCAGCAGTGGCGTGATTGCCCAGCAGGTTTACGGACTGGTGGCTGGCACTGCAGCTTCCCGGGACATTGTCGCCGCAGGCAGCCTGGGAATCCTGCTGTTCCTTGCGGTCAGCGGGCTGCAATACCTGTCGGGCATGATCAATATGGCCACCTGGCGCGCCGACCAGCAGAGCCGCCACGCGGCCCACCTGCAGCGCCTGGCACAGCAAATCATCGAGCGTATGCGCACAGGTGTGCTGGTACTGAACTCTGCGCAGAAAACGGAGCTGGCCAACCAGGCCGCCCTGCGCCTGACCGCCAACCGGATGCAACCCGGCACCGATCTGCACGAGGCCATGCTGTCCGCCTTGAGGGAATGGAAGCGGGATCCGGGACGCAATGGACAGCTGGTGAAACTCGATGGTGGCAGTGAATTACGACTCAGCTTTGCCAACCTGCGACGTGAGCATGGTGACAACACCCTGGTTTTTGTCGATGACAATCGCAAGCTGAACCAGGAAGCGCAGAAGCTCAAGCTCGCCTCACTCGGTCACCTCACCGCGTCTATCGCTCACGAAGTACGCAACCCCCTCGGCGCTATCAGCCATGCCGCACAGCTCCTCACGGAGTCCTCGACGCTTTCCGCGGATGACCGCCACCTGACAGAAATCATTTGCCGGCACAGCGAGCGGGTCAACCAGATCGTCGAGAATGTGATGCAACTCTCCAGGCGCCGGGCCCCGGAGCCGGAGTTGCATGAGCTGGGCTACTGGGTCGAGCGCTTTATCGCCGACTATCGTATCGGTATGCCAGCGGACGCCAGGATAACGCTGGAACTGCCAGACGGGCCGCTTTCCGCCCGCTTTGATAGTGCGCAACTTGCGCAGGTGGTTACCAACCTGTGCAACAATGCTCTCGTACATTCCCGCCAGGATACCCAAGTGCCGGAATTCGAGCTTCATGTCTACCGGCACCCGGGTCGGGACTGCGCAATCCTGGATGTGATTGATTCCGGCCCGGGCGTGCCCGAGCAATACCGCGAACAGATCTTTGAGCCATTTTTCACCAACGGCCAGGGCGGCAGCGGGCTGGGTCTCTATATCGCCCGGGAACTGTGCGAGTCCAACCAGGCGAGCCTGCAATACTGTCACGATGCCAGCAGCCGCAGCTGCTTCAGGATTGAATTCGCCCATGCCAGGAAAGTATTCTGATCACAGCACCAAGTTGACTGGATCCCGCCTGGATCTGGCATAATTCGGGTATAGACCGCTCACCCATACCAAAAATAAAGCGCACACTCTATGCAGCCTCTTGCACTGGTCGTCGATGACGAGCCGGACATCTGCGAGCTCCTGACCATGACCCTGGGGCGGATGGACGTCAACAGCCATACCGCCAACAGCCTGGGGGAAGCCCACCAGCTCCTCGGTCAGCACCGCTACGATTTTTGTCTTACTGACATGCGCCTGCCAGACGGGGACGGACTGCAACTGGTGCGGCATTTACAGGAACATACAACGCAGCACGGAGACCTCCCGATCGCGGTAATTACAGCCCACGGCAGTATGGATACCGCCATCGACGCGCTGAAACTGGGCGCCTTCGACTTTGTCAGCAAGCCGGTCAATCTGGAGCGGTTACGCGCCCTGGTGCAACTGGCCCTGCGACTCGACCGCCGTGAAATTGTCGCCAATGACAGTACGCACAGCCGGCTGCTCGGGCAGGCACCGGTAATGCAGCAGCTGCGCCAGCGGATCGCCAAGGTTGCACGAAGTGATGCACCTGTTTATATCAGCGGAGAATCTGGCTCCGGCAAGGAGCTGGCCGCCCGCTCCATACACGAACAGGGAGCGCGAGCTGACAAGCCCTTTGTCCCCATTAATTGTGGCGCCATTCCCGCCGAGCTGATGGAGAGTGAGTTTTTCGGCCATCGCAAGGGGAGCTTTACCGGGGCGCATAGGGACAAGGCGGGTCTTTTCCAGAGTGCGGCAGGCGGCACCCTGTTCCTCGACGAAGTTGCCGACCTGCCCCTTGAAATGCAGGTGAAGCTACTGCGGGCAATTCAGGAGAAGAGCGTGCGACCGGTCGGGTCCAGTGAAGAGGTCCCCATTGATGTCCGCATTCTCAGTGCCACGCACAGGGATCTCTCCGCAGAGGTGGCTGCCGGGCGTTTTCGCAGTGACCTTTTCTACCGAATAAATGTAATCGATATCCACGTACCCCCGCTGCGGGAACGCGCCGGGGATATTCCACTACTGGCGCAAACGATCATGCGCCGTATCGCCAGTGAAGCCGGTACCGATATGCCCAGACTGTCGGAAGGCGCTTTTCGGGCATTACAGGAGTACCCTTTTCCCGGCAACGTGCGCCAGCTGGAAAATATACTGGAACGGGCCCTTACTCTCTGTGAACAGCAGGTTATACAGGCCGAGGACCTGCTACTGGAACCCTGCCAGCGTGCGGCGCCACATGATTCCCCCTTCGACCATAAGGGTGCAGAAATAAATGCATTACCAGCTCGGAAAAAGCCTCTGGATGGAGTGCTTGATGCTGGCCACGAGCCAGGCTTCGACCTGGCACGCCATCAGTCCCTGGACCGGTATCTGCAGGAAATAGAGCGACATGTAATCGAATCGACCCTGGCTGAAACACGCTGGAACAGGACGTCCGCAGCCCAGAAACTGGGCATTAGCTTCCGATCCCTGCGCTACCGCCTGAAGAAGCTGGGGCTGGAGGACTGACTCACAGGACGGGAACTGAGCCAGCACCCCGCCCTTTATCCCAGCTCGGATCACCTACCAGCAGTAATCCGCACCGCTGCTGCCCGACACCGAGCGGTTACCGGTATTAGTCAGCGCAAAGTTGCCACACTTGGTGTCCGCAGTTTGTGCCCCCACAGCGGTAGCAGTCAGGGTGAAGTCAGTTGCATTGATAACACCACTGATACTGTAGAACCCCTCCTGGGAATCCATGGTATTGCCACCTGTCAGCTGATCCTCCACCGCGCAACTGTCATCGTTATAGGCGCTGTAAACTGTAAAGCAGCGTTGCAACCGCTGGGAGACATCTCCCAGCATGGCTTTGGCATCTGCCCGGCGACTCTTCTGTACTGACTCCTGGTAGGACGGATAGGCGATACTGGCAATAATTCCCAGTATCGCCACCACAATCAGCACCTCAATCAGGGTAAAGCCTTTCTGGTTCCTGTTTGGTACTTTCATACTTTCCTCGGGTTATCGTATCTGTCGCCAAGACATCCGACCCACGGAGCCCGCGGGCAGGTCGCCACTTTCCACACTCGGCTGGCCCTTGATATCACTGGCTGGCAGGTAGGCTTTTTCGCCCGCAGTAATCACACTGGAATAGCCGATGATTGCATAATCCAGGGATGTGCCAGCCTCACCGAAAATCGAGTGCCCTTCATAACGGTCCCCTACCCCACTCAATTCCATGCGCCAGCCACTACCGCCAAATGCACAGGGGTTGGAGGAAGTAATCAGCGTCGGGAAGATCAGCCGGTCAAACAACAGCAACGGCTTACTGATCACCCTCTCGCCGGTCACGATCGCGCTACCGGTGGTCGGATCAGTATAAGCCAGGTCCATATACCAGCCATCGTAGCTATCTGCCCACCAGGAGGTATCACCGTCGTTATCGACTTCCCGGGTTGTCGCGGTCTGGGTGGAAATCACTTTTTCAAACAGGCTGTCGCGGTCGGGGATATTGTCTCCCTGGTCAGCAAGCGCATAGACGCTCTGGATTACGCTGCCGGCGCTGTTATCCGAGTCGGCCAGGTAGCTGCCCGTGCCGAAATAAACCATGGTGGCATTTTCCTTTTTCGGGTTCAGCCCCAGGGTCGGTGCACTGGTGATAGGTTGCGGTATAAGGGTGCCGGAACCATCATCATAAGCCGCTGTAAACAGCGGTAAGTCGGTACTGCCCTGGCTGATGGCAACGTCCCAGTTACTGTTATTGTTCGCGGTCAGGTCGAACTTCCACATATTACCCAGCAAGTCGCCCGCATACGCGTAATCCACGATACCGTCATTACCGGGCTTCAATGCAGGTGCAGCCAGGCCATTGGAGCCGCTTCCGTCCGTGGCTATGGCCTGAGATTCCGCAAACGGAGCCTCCAGGTCGATAACCAGCAGCTCTGCCGTCTCATTGGCAGAATTGTAGCCGTTGCCCAGGATCACCTTCCAGCCATCCCCCGTCGGGGCGATTACGGGCTTGCCGGTGGCGTTGCCCAGCTCAGGCATTTGTGCCGGGGTAATCTCAAACAGGACATCCCCCTCGTCAAAGTTCGCAGGGTCGGTCACATCCAGGGCAAAAAGCCCGCGCCCCCCGGCCCCCAGCGTGCCTACCAGGATGTTGCGCCACTGGCCATTGATATAGGCATCGCCGACGAACAGGGGACCATCCACACTGTATTTATGTGGGTTTTCCGGGGAACCATAGTTGGGCAGGGTCAGGTTCTTCAGTTTGTCGTAGACCCCGGACGGCACATAGGCAAACACCTCTTCCCCATTCAGTGCATCAAACGCATGCAGCATCCCGTCATTGGAGCCAACGTAAACCACCTCGCGGCGACTTTCTTTATAGGTGGCAACGTAGCTCAGATACTCCAGGCCACCGAGTTCTTCCGGCAGGCGCTGGAAGCCAAAGCCTTTTTGTGAGCCAAATACCGGTGAAGAATTGACGATGTCACCCAGTGGGGTGGTGCGCTCGCGCAGACCCGGGATATTTTCACCACGTAGCCAGTTCAGCGCATTCTGGCCTTCCGCGGCAGATGCGCCCAGGCTGGACTGCTGCGCGGCAGTGAGGTTATCCCACAGGAACTCGGTTCCGCCAGTGCCATTATGGGTAAAGATCTCCCGATCCGCCGGCGCGGCAAAATCCGCAGCTTCTGTCTTCCAGAGGTAATTACCGATACTCCCGTCGGCATTCAGCTTGATCGCCCGGATTTCACCGCTCCAGTCACCACTGTTGAACAGCGCCTGGTAGATTGCGGTATCCGTCCCCAGCCGGGTGGAGTTGGTGGCGACTGCTGAGGCTGAACCAATATCAGAAGCCACCTGTTCCAGCGCCGCTCCCAGGTTTTTCTCAAGCTCCGCAGGATCAATCGCAAAATAATAGGACTCGGGTACCGCAGCGGCGATCTCCGCATCAGTCAGGGCATCGTCACTGTAGCCACCCCACTTGGCGGCATAATAAAGCGGCGTCTGAAGCAGCTGAGCGCCAGAGCTGCCAACACTGAAGGTCTCCGTGCGCTTGTTTGCTTCGCTTGCATCACAGGCTCCCTGCCATCCGCTGCTCAGGCAGGTACAGGTAGTACCGTCATCACCACAGCTGCTAATGGTACTTGAGGAAACGTACTCAAAATCATTGATACCCGAAAAAGCATGAAAGCCATCCTGCGTGGTACCGCCGATCACAAAACCGAAGCCCATCGGGTCAGGGGTTGACTGCGCAATAACAGTGGTGCTCACCTTGACCGTCGCCGTATCAACCTCGTAGTCGATGACGCCCCACATATCCTGGTCAAAATCCCCACCCTGCTCACTGTCCTCCCAGTTCACATAGAGCTTACCGGTCCCAGCGGCGATGTCCTGGGAGACGATTTTGAAATCGACAATGGCACAGTTACCACCGGTGTCCGAATTTCGGCAGGCTGGCAATATCGAAATGAATTTCCCTGAATCACCGGGGACAGGCACCCTCACTTGTGGTACTGAAGGTGCCAGGGCAACGCCGAAAGTCCGCACTGTCTGGTCACCAGACAAATCACTGCGGATGCTGTTGCTCCTGGCATAGCGCGCAAGCCCCACAATATCGTAGGTGCCCTCAAGGCGGGGGGCGTCCGGACAGGTACCGGCCACCCCGGAGAGGCTGGCGACTGTCTTGGGAGTACACAGCTGGTTATTGGCAGCCCCGCTCTCGCCAACAAAATATTCATTACCATGAATACCCTCGGCCACACCCACCTGATTGGTCCAGGTATCGATGGAACCGATCGAGGCCAGGTCGTTTGCCGGTGTCGTCTCACCATCATAGGAACTGGTCGAGGCATTAAACTGGATAACATTCAAGGGCGCGCAATAATTATCACTGCCGAGGGGATCTTCCCAGGAAGGTGACGTGAGGCCTGAGATATAGGAAGAGTCATCGTCATTGTAGTCGCCAGTAGAGTCCTTGCCCGCCAGATAACGCAGGGACTCCAGGTAGATCTCCGACTGCGGGTTGCCCCAGTTGGAACAGCGGCCATCGGCAAACGAACTCAGGCCATATGGACAATTATCGCCACCTGACGTGGACCGGTTGTAGTAGCCCTGGCCATAATCATAACCATACAACCGCAGCCCATCGAGAGTATCAATAATTGAGCCGGTGCCGGTCGACTCAAAAGTGCCGTCGGTGGCGACATTAACTTCGTCGGAGATATCGCCGATATTCTTGCGTAACAGCCCACCGGACTTGTTCTTGGCATAGGAGCCGGTCATCAGGCCGAAGAGAATTTCCCCTTTCTCACCGTATTTCTGCAACAGGCCTGAAGGCTTGGCATTGCCATCCGGGTAGGAGCGGCAATTGTCTTCGAGCATACCCTCTTTACAGACTTCCACACGGACATTGTACTCGCCGAGCTTATCACCGCCATCACCGTCAGAAGGGCTCGTATCATAGGCATTAATGCCGCTGGCATTTTTGTCGTTGCCGTTACTCGCAACGCCCCAACGACATTGCCAACGCTCGTTGCTGGCCCAGAGGGAGTAGTTGCCCTTGGCTACTCTCAGCAGCGGCGCACTGGTTACATCCTGGGACCAGCCTGTGCCAGCTGTGGTATTGCAGAAGGTAACACCATCCTTGACCCGGTCTGCCGATATAGAGCCCCGGTCTGCTGCATAGGGAGTCAACGCGGCAATATCACTACCTTCATAATGCTTGGCGAAAGAATGCGCATCATGGGGCAGGAAAGCACGCTCCAGCACTGTCTGATCGGCGGTATCAGTGGAACGGGTGCCGCCATAGAGGATTTTACGAACGGTATCGACACGGGTCATGGTGGCCCAGTTCAGGAAATTACCACTCCACTGGCCGGTTGCACTGCCCGCATTACAGTATTTGGTGTCGGTTCTTACTTCCGGCGAGAAAATACCGCCCGTATAGGAATAGCAGGTATTGCTATCAAAATACCCGTAGTAATCATGCTCGTGTACGTAAGTCGTATCAGCCAGCCCATCCCCGGTGATATCACTGTAGTCATCGTATGCCTTGAAGAACAACTGGTGGTCATTCGACATATTCAGCATGACGATAGGCCGTACCGGCTGGGACAGAAACAGTGGAGTCTGGGCCAGTTCCAGGGAATAAGCGCTATGCGCGACCCCAATGCTCAAGACACCCGTCACCAGTGCGAAAGCCTGTTTCCTGAGTGCAGCGATTATTTTCATGATTTTATCCCCTCACTGCCTATCGCTTGAATGTGGACTGAATGATAACGACAGCGTTTGCCGTACCGCCGACTCCACGGCTGGTAACCCGGTAATAGACAATTTCTTCCTGGTTAAGCGTGCTCTGGAAATCAATAGCCCCGCCGTCGGTACCGGTGGCGGCTGTTGCGGTGATTTCCTCAATCACATAACGCGGTGGCGCGGCGACTCGATCCAGCTCCAGGTCAGTCTCGACGGCATCTACATCCCAGTCATGGGTATTCCAATAACCTGTATTCCGCGAGCCATCGATTTCAACGTAATAGCCTGCCACACCGCCATCAAAACTTGGCAGCACCGCCTGGTTCAGTACCTCTTCGGCCTCCCGCAGGCCGGCCTCGGCCGCCTGGAAAGCGAGATTGCGATCCCGCATGTTACCGGCCATCAACTCCTGCATTTCACTGCCACGCATGGCGGCCATGGCCACCACTGTCATCAGCAGCAACATCACCAGCCCGACAATCAACACCGCCCCGCGCTGGGAGGAGAGCTTACGGGCCCGTGGCAGGGCCCCGCGATTGTGTCTCTTCATTTCATGACTCCTGTTACGGCAGGCGACTGCGGATTCCAATGGTGTTGACAAACACCTGGCGCAGTCGGCGATCGGTCGGTGTTACATCCGAGCCTGCATATGTGTAGGGCTGCGGATCCGGCACGACATTGTCATCAGTACTACGCACCAGGAGTTCAACCCGGACACTGAGGGCCTCGCCCCAGGCACTGGCAGCCTCGAGCACACTGCCATCCACGTAGGTATCGGGCACATCGTCCCCATCCGTATCGCGACCATAGGTCAACTGCATATCCTGTACGCCCTCAAGCAATGCCTGCGGAGTCTGGTTGCCGATCTTCCGGAACAGCGCCGGCTCCCCCCCTGCACCCTGATTTGCCAGGTAATACACCGTGGTATTGACTTTGATGATTTCTGAGTCGGGACCAAACGATTCGGAGGGATCGCCGGAAGCGCCTCCCCAGGAACTGAGTGCATTGCCTGGCGTATAGGTACCACCGGAGGAGTTCCCCGAGTGCACAACGTTAATTGATACACCGCCCGTATCCTGCAGGTTGGTGGCCTGGAAAACCCGGGCTTTCTGGCAATCAGCCACCACCAGGATATCGCCGATACACAGGCCGCTCAGACTTGCCTGCCCCGTACCGCAGCCATTGGGATCCGTACCGGTATCCTCCGCGAAGAGCTGCGAGCTATCATTATTCTGCTCGACACCGACGCCGAGCCCGTTAGCGCTTCGAACCACCAGCATATCGGTTCCGGCCAGTGCCGCCGGATAACCTGTCATCGCGCTCGAGTAGTTATCGACCCCCTCAATACCGACATTGAACCTGTATGCCAGGTCATTCGAATTATTCAGCGTATTGGTAAAGCTCATGTTACGGCTCATGCAGCCCATATAACCCGCCATGCGGATATCCTGTGCCAGGAACTCCATCCCCAGCCGCCCGGTCTCCTGTACCCGTGACAGCGCCTGCTGGGTAGTGAAAGTGACACGACTGGACAGGAACAGCTGTACCACGCCAGTCATCAGGACAACACCGATTGCCAGGGCGACCATCAACTCAACCAGCGAAATCCCCTGTTGTCTGCGCATTGCGTCGCCCCCTAGATTTTTGTTGTGTACTGGAAAGTGGTTGAATCTTCGCTTTCCTCGCCAGTGCTGTTCTGCTCCGACCAGGTGATTTCGATCGTGCACAGCCTCTGTGCCGCATCACAGTCGATTCCGCCATCCCCATCGGGGAGCGAATCACTAACGGAGTCGTGCCACTCGATCAGGTCATCCTTTGCCAGGGTCCCACCGGCTCCGGGTGGATCAGAATCCAGGTCGAGGTTGTAATCCGACATTCTGGCTCGGTTCAGGCGTACGCGATCCAGCAGGTCGTAGGCGAGGATATTTGCCTGCGAACGAAGATAAGCGCTGTGGTTATACTGCAGGGAGGCGGCCTGCATCGCCGCCAAACCCAGAAGTGAAGTTGAGAGGATCAGCACAGTAACCATCACTTCGATCAGGCCCGCGCCACGCTGTTGCTTGAGCAATGTCATATCGGCCTCCCCCTTAAGAGCAGTCGCCATGGGCGACGTTCAACAGCCCGGCGATTCCCACGGTAATATTACGCGCGGCGTTACCCGTGCAACCGGATACACTGGCATTGACAGTGACCTCCCCGCTATCGGCACGACCGAGGATGCCCAACCGATTGAACCGGACAAAGCCGGTCGCGCCGCCATTCTGCTGGACATTTATCGCGGCGTTCGCGCTCGGTGCCTCCCACCTGCGCAGGACCTCCCCCACAGTCACGGCGTTGGCAGTATCCGAAGTCGCGTCGTCAACCACAACGATCCAGCCGTCGCTCCAGGAATTGCTGCAGGTCGCGCCGTCAGCACTGGCACAGAGTGACACGCGAGTACCACGGCGCACCGCCTCTGACCGCGCAACATTCAGCGCACTGGTCAGCTCCTCACCCAGTGCCACAGAGCGGTTATTACTGATCTGGTTGTTGAAACTGGGGGCGGCCATAGCAGCCACTATCGCGATAATCGCCACAGTAATCATCAACTCAAGGAGCGTGAAGCCCCGTTGGTGCTGTCTCATACCTGATCCGGCCTCTCCGGTATTTTTTTGTATCGACTTGCATCGTGTTGCCCTATCCCGCTCAATTTCCCCAGATCTCTTGACCAATGTGCCGGGGATACAGTCACATTACTGATGATGCAGCAGGGGGAGTCTATTTTGCCCAAAGCGTACCAATGGGCAGAGGATCACGGGAAGATTCGCCCGATGAACGGTGAGGAATGGCCGATCGGCGGCAGGGATGCTGGACATCCAGCACAGTGACCCGAGGCGCCACGCCGGAGCTCAAAGTATTTCCAGGGAGGAATGCCAATGCAGCAGCAGGGAATGACGCTGATGGAACTGATACTGACCGTCGCCATTATGGCGCTACTGGCAGCGATCGCCATCCCCAATTTTGCCCGCCAGGTCGAGCAGTATCGCACCAGAAGTACCACGGAGGAAATCATGGCGGCGATCCAGCTGGCGCGCACCAGTGCGGTGACACAAAACCAGCGGGCAACATTGCGCAACCGGGGAAGCTGGCAAGCCGGCTGGCAGGCGTTCACCGACTCCAACAATAATGGCCAGCTCGACGCCGGCGAGCGCGAGCTGTTCAGCAGCGGCCCGGTGAGCGGTGTCCGGGTGAGCGCCAACCAGCCATTGAGAAACTACATCTCATTTATCGGTACCGGCGAAGCCCGATATGCTGGCTCAGCAGGTGGTGCTTTTCAGGCCGGGACCATGGAGATCTGCAGCGAATCACTGGATAGCGGTTTCAGCCTGGTGCTGGCCCGTAGCGGTCGGGTAAGGATTTCCCGGCTGACTGCAGCCGAATGCAGCGATTGAGCCGATCGCAAACTGCCTGCTCCGTAACGGAAATCAGTCCTGGCCGCGCAATTCTCGCGGCAGGGAAAAACTGATGTTTTCCTCGCGCCCGCTCATCTCCTGCGGCAACTCGGCCCCGAGCTCCTGCAGGCGACCGACAACTCCCTGCACCAATACTTCCGGGGCAGAAGCTCCCGCGGTCAGGCCGATACGCTGCTTGCCCTCAAGCCAGGCCGGATCGATATCGCCGGCACCGTCGATCAGCTTGGCCGTCGCGCCACAGCGCTCGGCCAGCTCTCGCAGGCGATTCGAATTGGAGCTGTTGGGGCTACCCACTACCAGCACCAGGTCACTCTCCAGCGCCAGCTGCTTGACCGCGTCCTGGCGGTTCTGGGTGGCATAGCAGATATCGTCCTTGCGCGGGCCGCGGATATTCGGGAAGCGTGCACGCAGGGCATCGATAACCCTGGCGGTATCGTCCATGGACAGCGTGGTCTGGGTGACGAAGCTCAGGTTGTTCTCATCCTGCACCTGCAGGCGGGATACATCTTCCTCGTTTTCCACCAGGTAGATAGCACCACCGCCGCTGGTGTCGTACTGGCCCATGGTGCCTTCCACCTCCGGATGGCCGGCATGGCCGATCAGGATGCACTCGCTGCCGTCGTTACTGAACTTGCTCACCTCCATGTGGACCTTGGTGACCAGCGGGCAGGTGGCATCGAAGACACGCAGGCCGCGCTCTTCCGCCTCGCGCTGCACCGCGCGGGAAACACCGTGGGCGCTGAAGATAACGATCACATCGTCGGGCACCTCGGACAGCTCATCGACGAAGACTGCCCCGCGATCACGCAGGGTATCCACCACGAACTTGTTGTGCACCACTTCATGGCGCACGTAAATGGGCGCCCCGAATACATCCAGGGCGCGGTTGACGATATCGATTGCCCGGTCCACACCGGCACAGAAGCCGCGCGGGTTGGCAAGGCGTATTTCAGTCATCAGTTCACCGAAGCCACTTCAATGATTTTCACATGGAACATCAGGGTCTGGCCGGCAAGGGGGTGATTGAAATCCACCTCCACTTCATCGTCACCCACCTCGCGGATGACACCGGGCAGCTCACCACTACCGTTGTCGAAAGAGACTACCAGCCCCGGCTCCAGTTCCATATCCGGCGAAAAGTGATCGCGCCGCACTTTCTGGATGTTGGCCGGGTTGCGCTGGCCAAAGCCGGCCTCCGGGGCAATCTCGATCTCAGCCTCGTCGCCGGCCTCGAGGCCGAACAACGCCCGCTCGAAACCCGGCAGCAAGCTGCCATCACCGACGGAAAAAGAGGCGGGCTCCCCCTTGAAGGTGGAGTCTACCTCGGTGCCGTCATCCAGCTTCAGGCTGAAGTGCATCGTTACCCGGCTGTGCTCGCCGATCACGTGGTCAGTCATGCTTTCTCTACTTCTGAATCTTTTTTGCCCGAGGCGTCATCGCTCTCGGAGAAAAACAACAGCTCGATTACCAGCATTGCGGCACCGACGCTGATGGCCATATCGGCCACATTGAAAACCGGGAAGCTCCAGGTGTTGTAGTAAACGGAAATAAAATCCCGCACATAACCCAGCACCATGCGATCCCACAGGTTGCCCAGGGCCCCACCCAGGATCAGGCCCAGGGCGCACGGCTCCCAGCGCTTTGCCGCCGGCAGGCGCCACAGCCAGATGGAAACCATAATGCTGAAGCCGACCGCCACAACACCAAAGAACCAGCGCTGCCACCCCCCGGCATCAGCCAGGAAGCTGAACGCCGCACCGTAGTTCTCCGCATAGGTGAACTGGAGCAGCCCCGGAATGATCTGGAACGGCGGCCCACTGCGAAACTCGCCCACGGCCCACACCTTGGTGGCGATATCGATCGCGATTACCAGCAGCGCCAGCCAGTACCAGCGCCAGGGATGCCCGAACAATCCGGGCCCGCGCGACTCAGGCATAGTGACGCTCCTCACCGGCGCCTTCCACGTTCTCCACGCAGCGGCCACAGATTTCCGGGTGTGCCGCGTTTGCACCCACGTCCTCGCGGTAATGCCAGCAGCGCGCGCACTTGGGATGGTCCACCTTGCGCACTTCCACTTTCAGTCCGTCCAGCTCGGTGGCATGCGCACCGGCGGCATCGCTCAGGCGCTGTACCGAAGTGGAGGAGCAGATGAGAACGAAACGCAGCTCATCCTGCAGTTCGAGCAGTTTCTCCCGCAGGTCATCGTCAGCATAGAGTGTCACTGCTGCCTGCAGGGAGCCGCCGATATTGCCAGCCGCGCGCTGCTCCTCGAGCACCTTGTTCACCGCGGTTTTAACCGCGGCGATCGCCGCCCAGTAATCCGCTCCTTTGTCTGCGTCCGCATCCAGCCTTGGCAGGGGGTACCACTCCGCAACAAAGACGCTTTCGCCCTTCTCGCCCGGGATCGACTGCCACAACTCATCAGCGGTAAAGCTGAGGATCGGCGCAACCCAACGGGTGAAGGCCTGCACGATATGGTAGAGCGCAGTCTGGGCCGAGCGGCGCGGGACGCTGTCGGCCTTGGTGGTGTACTGGCGATCCTTGATGATATCCAGGTAGAAGCCACCCATTTCGACCACGCAGAAATTGTGTAGCTTCTGGTAAATCTGGTGGAACTGGTAATTGTCATAGGCCGCGACAATCTCGTCTTGCAGCCGCGCCGCCTTGTCCAGCGCCCAGCGATCCAGTGCCAGCAGCTGGCCCTCCGGCAGCAGGTCAGTGGCCGGGTCAAATCCTGCCAGGTTTGACAGGAAGAAACGGGCGGTATTGCGCAGGCGCCGGTAGGAATCCGCGGTACGCTTGAGGATCTCGTCGGACACCGCCATTTCGCCACTGAAATCGGTGGCGGCAACCCACAGGCGCAGTACGTCCGCGCCCAGTTTGTTGATGACATCCTGGGGCGCCACGGTATTGCCGATCGACTTGGACATCTTGCGGCCCTCGGCGTCGACGGTAAACCCGTGGGTAAGCACCTGCCGGTAGGGAGCACAGTCGTTGATGGCAATGGAGGTCTTCAGCGACGACTGGAACCAGCCGCGGTGCTGGTCAGAGCCTTCCAGGTACAGGTCCGCCGGGAAGCGCAGGTCATCGCGGCGCTCCAGTACGGCAAAATGCGTCACGCCGGAATCGAACCAGACATCCAGGGTATCGGTCACTTTCTGGTAGTGCTCCGCATCGCTGCCCAGCAGCTCCGCCGGGTCCAGGTCGAACCAGACATCCATACCCTCCGCGTCCACGCGTTCCGCCACCTTCTCCATCAGCGCCGGGGTATCCGGATGGATTTCGTGTGTCTCCTTGTGCACGAACAGGGCAATGGGTACGCCCCAGGTGCGCTGGCGGGAGATACACCAGTCCGGGCTGGCGTCCAGCATGGCATCGATACGGGCCTTGCCCCAGCCGGGAATCCACTGCACCTGGTCGGCGGCCTTCTGTGCATGATCCAGCAGGTCGTTCTGCTGCATGCTGATGAACCACTGCGGCGTGGCGCGATAGATCAGCGGTGTCTTGGTACGCCAGCAGTGCGGATAGCTGTGCACCAGTTTGTCCTGGTGCAGGAGCACGCCTTTCTCTTTCAGGAGGTCAACGATCTGTTCGTCCACCTTGTAGACATGCTCACCGGCAAACAGGGGCACACTGTCGCGGTAGACACCGTTATCGTCGACGTAATTGAGGGTCTCGATACCGTAACGCTTGCCCACCAGGAAATCGTCCGGGCCATGGTCGGGGGCGGTGTGGACACAGCCGGTACCCGCATCGGTGGTGACATGGTCACCCAGCACGATGGGAAGCTCCTTGTCGTAGAAGGGATGGTGGACCTTCAGGTGCTCCAGTGCGGCACCGCGGATATGGCCCACAACCTCGCCCTCGAGGCCCGCGCGCCCCAGCACTGCATCTTTCAGGTCCTCGGCTACCAGCAGGCGGCGTTCCCCCACCTGCACCACGACGTATTCCAGCTCAGCATTGACCGATACCGCCTGGGAAGACGGCAGCGTCCAGGGGGTGGTGGTCCAGATCACCACTGACAGAGGCCCGTCACCGGCGTGGCCGCCGGCGGCATCGGCGATCGCCAGAGCGGTCTCTTCGGTTACCGGGTAGCAGACGTCGATGGAGAAGGAGGTCTTGTCCTGGTACTCCACTTCCGCCTCGGCCAGGGCCGAGCCGCCTACCACACTCCAGTAGACTGGCTTGAAACCGCGCGCCAGGTGACCATTTTTTACAATGCGGCCAAGGGCACGGATGATGTCACCCTCAAACTGGTAATCCATGGTGCGATAGGGATTGTCCCATTCGCCGAACACCCCCAGGCGGATGAAATCTTTCTTCTGCCCCTCCACCTGCTTCGCGGCGTAGTCGCGGCACTTCTGGCGGAAAGTGCGATGATCCACCTTGGCCCCTGCCTTGCCGACTTTTTTCTCGACCCGGTGCTCAATAGGCAGGCCGTGGCAGTCCCAGCCGGGCACATAGGGGGCGTCAAATCCACTCAGGGTCTTCGACTTGACGATGATGTCCTTGAGGATCTTGTTGACCGAATGACCGATATGGATGTCGCCGTTGGCGTAGGGCGGGCCGTCGTGCAGGATAAACTGCTCGCGTCCGGCACGGGCCGCACGGATTTTTTCGTACAGCTTGCCGTCCTGCCATTTTTTCAGGGTCTTGGGCTCCCGCTGCGGCAGGTTGCCGCGCATCGGGAAGTCCGTGGCGGGCAGGTTGAGTGTCGCTTTGTAATCGGTCATTGGGTGTCTGCTTAAATCTAGACGGTTAAGAAATCTGCAGGGGCAAACCTTGTCGCCCCTCTCAGGTTACGTTCTGGGCAGCTGTGTTACGCCCGGGCAGGGCGAGCTTGCCCCTAGGGGTGCTGCCTGAACCAGGCCTTGGCGTCCTCAATATCCTGGGCAATCCGATCGCGGAGGATCTCCAGCGAGTCGAACTTCTCTTCGTCCCGCAGTTTATGGCAGAACTCCACTGCCAGTTCACGCCCGTAGAGGTCCCCGTCAAAATCGAACAGGTTGACTTCCAGCAGTGCCTGGGCGCCCTCGCCTTCCACTGTGGGACGAAAGCCCACATTGGCCACACCATTCAGCTGCCGGCCCCCCGGGGCCAGCTCACTGCCATCAGTGGCTGTCACCCGCACGGTATATACGCCCACCAGCGGCGAGCGGTAGCGGTGCAGGCGCACATTCGCCGTGGGCGCGCCCAGCTGGCGCCCCAGCGCCCGGCCCGGCGCCACCCGCCCGGTGATCCGGTAGGGCTTGCCGAGCAGGGTTTCCGCCAGGGCAAAATCACCATCCTGCAGGGCCGCCCGAATCCGGGTGCTGCTGACCCGCTCGCCCTCGATCTCCAGGGTCGCGGTGTCCTCCACGGTAAACCCGTGCGCCGCGCCCGCCTGCTGCAGGAAGCGATAGTCGCCGCTGCGGTCACAGCCGAAGCGGAAATCATCCCCCACTACCAGGTGGTCGATTCCCAGCCCGTCGAGCAGCACCCGCTGCACAAAGGCCTCGGCCCCCAGGCTGCGCAACCGCTCGTTGAACTGCAGGCACAGGACCCGGTCCACGCCGGCGTCGAACAGGGCCAGCACCTTCTCCTTGAAACGCATCAGTCGCGCCGGGGCCTTCTCGCCGGAGAAGAACTCATGCGGCTGCGGCTCGAAGACAATCGCCACCGAGGGCAGGTTTCGCTCGCGCGCGCGCTGGCGCAGCTGCGCGATGATCGCCTGGTGGCCCCGGTGTACCCCGTCGAATGAACCGATGGTGGCCACGCAGCCCCGGTGGCGGGGGCGCAGGTTATGCAACCCGCGAATCAGTTCGCGCTCGGCGGCCAATGCTGCTTTCTCCATGGTCACAAAATCGAACGCCGCAGTATACCGGATTCCCGTGACCCGGTCAGTGGGCCCGCCCCCCCCTGGGCGGGCCCGGGTTCAGTCGCTGACGGCGCGGAAATGCCGCGGCCGCAGGCCGGCAAACAACAACACCAGGCCGTAGGTACCAGCCCCGGCGGACACCAGGGCCGCCATGCGCCAGCCCCGCTGCCACCAGCTCCAGTCACCCCAGTGGGGCCAGAGGAACAGCGCCGCCACCAGTAGCGCTGCCATGGCCAGGTTGGCCAGCAACAGGCGCACCAGGTAGCCACCCCAGCCGGGCTCGGGACGATAGATGTCATCGCGACGCAGGCCGCGGTAGAGCAGCCAGGCGTTGATCGCCGCTTGCGCCGCGGTAGCCAGCGCCAGGCCCATATGCCCGAGCTGGAAGTAGTGGTGCAGCGGAACCACAAACGCGAGGCTGAGCAGCATCTTGGCGGAGATGGCAATCAGCCCGAAGCGCACCGGGGTATAGGTATCCTGGCGGGCAAAGTAACCCGGCGCCAGCACCTTGATCAGCATGAACGACACCAGCCCCAGGGCGTAGGCACGCAGCGACCAGGCCGCCATTTCCATATCGCGCGGCTCCATCCGCCCGTACTGGAACAGGGTGGTCAGCAGTGGCTCCGCCAGGATCACCAGCGCCACGGCGGCGGGGAACGAGATAAGGGTAACGCTGCGCAGGGCCCAGTCGAGGGTGTGGCGAAAAAGTCGCGGATCGCCGCCGGCGTGATGCCGCGACAGGCTGGGCAGGATAACGGTGCCCACGGCCACCCCGAACACCCCCAGTGGCAGCTCGGTCAGGCGGTCGGAGAAATACAGCCAGGAAACACTGCCCGACGGCAGGAAGGACGCGAGCACCGTATCCAGCACCAGGCTGATCTGGGTCACCGACACGCCGAACAGGGCCGGCGCCATCAGGCGCAGGATCTTACGCACCCCGGGGTAACTCCAGTCCCAGCGGGGCCGCGGCAGCAGGCCCCGGTGCATCAGGAAGGGCAGCTGGAACAGCAACTGCACCACTCCCGCTGCCAGCACCCCCCAGGCCAGCGCCATGATCGGCGGGTCGAACCAGCCGCTGGCCACCGTGGCCGCGGCGATCAACATCACGTTCAACAGCACTGGCGTCAGCGCCGGCACCGCAAACCGGTCGAAACTGTTGAGGATCGAGCCCGCGAAGCCGGTCAGGGAAATCAGCATCAGGTAGGGGAAGGTGATCCGCAGCATATCCGCGGCCAGGGAGAACTTTTCCCGTTCACTGCCATCCCACCACCAGCCGAAGGCAAAAATGCCGGTGATCAGGGGGGCGCAGAGCACCCCGAACAGGGTCACCAGCAACAGCGCCCCGCCCAGCGCACCGGCCACCCGGTCATTCAGCTCCCGGGCGGCGGCCATGCCGCCATTCTGGCGGTACTCTGCCAGCACCGGCACGAATGCCTGGGCAAAAGCACCCTCGGCAAACAGGCGGCGAAAAAAGTTGGGTATCTTGAAAGCGACGAAAAACGCATCGGCGGCATCGCCGGCGCCGGCAAAACGTGCCAGCACCATGTCCCGCGCGAGCCCCATGACACGCGACAGCATAGTCGCGCCGCCCACCACACTGCTGCCCCGCAGCAGGCGGGCGGCACCGGACTTGGGAGGCTGGCTGTCGGCAGTCGGCTGGGACAAAACTGGGCTCCTGCTGGGCTGGGTGAAGTCGCTGGGGGTCGTGGCCGGCAAGTCTACCGCAATTCGCGCTGCGCAGATGCGCGCCGAATTGAGGATCTGTTCCTACCCGTCCCGTGACGGCAAACTATACTCGAAGTGAGATTGTGGCGCGCTGCAGGGGAGTGTCGGCGCGAGGAGGTGATGGATGACATTGAATGCCTTGATTATTGCTCTTGCGCTGGCAGTTTTGCTGTATGTCGCAGTAGTGCTGGGGCCCCGCCCTCCCCGTGTGCGTGTTCGCATAGAGGCGCCGCGGGACCGTCGCTACCGCCGCCTGCATCGCTGAACCCGGCACACTGCCATAATTCGCCACGATTGCGCCGGTAATGGCCACACGAGTGCCATGGCGGCGCCGCCTTGCGGTTGTTCAATAAGTCTCGACCGGGCCGGAAACAGTTCAAGGGCCCACCTAGAGACAAGACTGCAACCACCGCAAGGAGAAAGGACAATGAAAAAGGCAATCATGGCTGTAACCCTGGGCTCACTGATCGCGACCGGCACCCAGGCACAGGACCACGGACAGCAGACCGAGGGATCCCGGCTGACCCCGGCCAAACAGGCTACGGCCTTTACCGGCGCTGCCATCGCCGGTGCCGCGGTCGGCGGGCCGGTAGGCTTTATTGCCGGTGCGCTGGGTGGCGCCTGGCTGGGCGAGCAGATCAAACAAGCAGAAGAGGCGGATATGCTGGCAACACAACTGAACGCGAGCCGCGTCAAGCTGGGCGACCTGGCACAGGAACTGGACGCGGCGCGACTGTCGGCAAATGACGCCAACAAACTCGCGGCGGACTCACTGCAGTTCCAGCTGCTGTTCACCACCGGCGAGGACCGGCTGGAAGATGCCCAGCTGGCCCAGGTGGCGGCCCTCGCCGACTTCCTGCGTCGCCATCCCGATTTACAGGTGCGCCTGGAAGGCCGCGCCGACCCCCGCGGCACCGATGGCTACAACAATGTATTGTCCGACCAGCGCGCCCTGAGTGTACAGCGCGCTCTGGAAGGCCAGGGCATCGACCCCGCCCGCATCAGCCGCCGCGCCATGGGCTCCACCTATTCCCGGGCGCCCCGGGGCGATGCCGACGCCTACGCCATGGAGCGCCGCGTCGATATCTTCTTTGACCTGCCGGACTCAGTGGCCGGCAACTTCTGACCAGCCCCCGCAGGCGGCCCGGTTTAACTGCGTCGCCTGCGGAAAGCACACTCCGCACCGAAATCCATCACCTCTCCATACCTTCGCGGGCCCACGGCCCGCTTTTTTGGCATGGGCGCCGCTTTGCGGCATGATCAACGGCCACCGAGCGGAAACAGAACAGCTGGAAATCCCATGACCGCCACTATCGCCATTGTCGAAGACGAGCGCGCAATCGCCGAGAACTATCGCGATGCCCTGCGCCGCAGCGGCTATGCCGTCAACCTGTACGAGGCCCGTGCCGAGGCCCTGGAGGCATTCCGCCAGCGATTGCCCGACCTGGCCGTGATCGACGTCGGGCTGGGCGCAGAGGTGGAGGGTGGCTTCGAGCTGTGCCGGGAACTGCGGGCCATGGCCCCGACCCTGCCGATACTGTTCCTCACTGCCCGCGATTCGGAGCTGGATATCATCTCCGGCCTGCGCCTGGGTGCCGATGATTACCTGACCAAGGACATTTCCCTGCCCCATATGCAGGCCCGCATCAACGCGCTACTGCGCCGGGTCAGTGTCCTGCGTGACCGCTCCGAGGATGGCGAGCGGCTCGAGCAGGGGAACCTGTCCCTCGACGTGTCGCGCCTGCAGTGCCAGTGGCAGGGGCAACCGGTCGAACTCACCGTGACCGAATTCTGGATCGTGCATGCCCTGGCCAAGCGCCCCGGGCACGTGAAATCCCGCGGGCAGCTGATGGAAGCGGCACGGGTGGTGCTCGACGACAACACCATCACATCGCACGTCAAGCGGATCCGGCGCAAGTTCCAGGCCCTGGATCCGGCCTTCGATGCCATTACCACCGCCTACGGCATGGGCTATCGCTGGCAGGCGTGAGCTGCGGCAGGCCCGATGAGTAAAGAACCAATGGAGCCGGGACAGTGAAACTGCGCCGCCAACTGCTGCTGGTCAGCCTGTTCGCCCTGGCCCTGCCCTGGGCCGGCTGCCAGTACCTGCGCCAGGTGGACAGCGCCCTGGCCCAGGGCCAGATGCAGGCCCTGGAAGCCACCGCCAGCGCCGTGGCGGCGCGCCTGGCCAGCGCACCGCAGCTGATCGCACCGGACCCCGAGCGCCCCGGGCGCCCGCCCGGGGCGCAGTTCTACCTGCACCCGCTGCCGCAGCCGCCGCTGCTGGACGGCTACGGTGACGAGTGGCGCTCCTGGCAGCTGCCGCCGCGCCAGCTGCACGCCGGCGACGGATCCCCCCTGGCCCGGGTGACCATGGGGCGTCACGATGCTTACATTTACCTGCTGCTCACAGTCGCCGACGACACGCCCGCCTACCAGGACCCGCGGACGGGCCTGCTCGCCAGCGGCGATGCGGTGGAGATATACACCGGCGGCCGGCACTACACCCTCCCGGTCGCCAGCCAGGGCAGCGCCACCGCCCTGTGGCGCAACCTGCGCCGCGGCACGCGTGAGCGCGAGCTGCGCCTGCGCGGCCGCTGGACCGCCTCTGCGGACGGCTACCAGCTGGAACTCGCCCTGCCCTATTCCCTCACCGACGGGGAGTTTGCCCTGGCTATCAGTGACCGCGCTGCCAGCGACGGCGCCACCCCACAGAAGCGCGCCAGTACCCTGCCCGCAGACGGGCGGCCCGGCAGGCTGGTACAGCCACTGCCGGACCTGCAGGCCGAGCTCGAACACTTTGCCCGGCCGCAGCTGCAGCTGGTGGTGGTGGACAGCGAGGGATACCGGCTCGCCGCGGTGGGCGAACGGGCCGGCGGCGGGGAACTGGAGCAGCAGCACTGGCTGCGCAACTGGCTCTACCGCCAGTTGCTGTCGCGCACCGCACTGCCGGCAATGCCGGGGGGAAGCCTCCCGGGGGAGCTGGCCCGCGGACGCGACAGGGCGGAACAGTGGTACCAGGGGCCCCGGGAAACCCGCATCGGCGCCGCCGGTGTGCCGGTGATCACCCGTGCCGACAATATCGTCGAGCGACCACTCCTGGGGCGAGTCATCGCCCTGCAGTCCGGCCACGCCCTGCAGTCCCTCACCCAGTCCGCCGCCTACCAGCTGTGGCTGGTGTCCTGCATCGCTGCCGGCAGCGCCCTGCTGTTGCTGCTCGGCTATGCCAGCTGGCTGTCCTGGCGCATCCGGCGCCTGCACCGGGCGGCCCGCAATGCCGTGGATGCCAGCGGCCGCCTGCGCGGCGACTTCCCGCGGGCGCGCATGAACGACGAGCTGGGCGCCCTGAACCGCGCCTTTGCCAGCCTGCTGCAGGAGCTCGACCAGTACCACCAGTACCTGCGCTCCCTGGCCAGCAAGCTCTCCCACGAGCTGCGCACACCGCTGGCGGTGGTGCGGGGCTCCCTGGACAACCTCAGCGCCGGCGAGCTGGACGAGGATAGCCGGCGCTACGCCGAGCGCGCGCTGGAAGGCAGCGGCCGGCTGTCGGGCATCCTCAACAGCCTGTCGGCGGCCAGCCACCTGGAGGCGAGCATCCGCCAGGCGGAGCGCGAACCCGCCGAGCGCAATCGGGAGGAGTTCGAGCTGGACGACCTGCTGCAGGTACTCACCGACAGCTATCGCGATGCCCATCCCGGGCACCGCTTCCGCCTCGCCTGCCCCGCGGGCGCCCAGCGCTGCTACGGCGCACCGGAGCTGCTGGCCCAGCTGCTCGACAAGCTGGTGGACAACGCCACCAGCTTTGCCCCGGAAGGCAGTGAAATCCTGCTGCAGCTGGAGCGGGATGCCGACGCCTACCGTATTTCGGTGAGTAACGACGGCCCCCTGCTGCCGCCGGGCTTCGCCCACAAGCTTTTCGACTCACTGGTCTCGGTCCGCGACGACGGCAGCCGCGCCGGGCACCTGGGGCTGGGGCTGCATATCGCGCGGCTGATTGCCGACTTTCACGGCGGACGGCTGGAGGCGGCTGACCGCGGGGACAGTAGCGGTGTCATCTTCACCCTGCACCTGCCCCGCCGGGATTCGTGAAGGCGGGAGTGCCATGGTGGTTGACAAACAACCAGCCGTGGCGATAATGTCGCGTCCCGATCGGGCCCCGGCCCGTTAGTTACAGATTTATTGAGATTTCCAACAGGAGCAACCGGTGGCCAATTCACCTCAAGCGAAGAAACGCGCGCGCCAGAACGACAAGCGCCGCAACCACAACGCCAGCCTGCGCTCCATGGTGCGCACCTACATCAAGAAGGTAGTTGCGGCCATCGATGCAGGTGATGCAGAAAAAGCCAAGACTGCTTACGCGGAAGCGGTGCCGGTCATCGACCGCATGGCGGACAAGGGCATTATTCACAAGAATAAGGCCGCCCGTCACAAGAGCCGCCTGAACGCCCAGATCAAGGCCCTGGCCGCCTGATCCCGCGTTTCGCGAGCATCAAAAAGCCCCGCCCTGGCGGGGCTTTTTTGTATCTACCCGTCGGCTCTCCGGCCGCACAAGGCCGCAAGCGCGCAGGCTAGAGCAGTATCAGGTTGTCCCGGTGAATCAGCTCGTCGTCGTCGCGGTAACCGAGTAGCTCTGCGAAGCGTTCCGATGGCTGGCCGACGATACGCGCCGCCTCGGCGCTGTCGTAATTTACCAGGCCGCGGGCAATCTCCTCACCCCCGGCATTGCGGCAGGCAACCAGCTCACCGCGATGGAAACGCCCCTCCACACCAGTCACCCCCACGGCCAGCAGGCTCTTGCCCTGCTCCCGCAGCGCCCGCGCAGCACCCTCGTCCAGGACCAGGCTGCCGCGCACCTGTAGCTGGCCGGCCAGCCAGCGCTTGCGGGCCGTCATCGGGTCCGCCTCGGGTAGCAGCAAGGTGCCCAGCTGCTCGCCGGCGCAGACCCGCCGGATCACATCCTCCATCGCCCCGCCGGCGATCACCGTGGCGGCACCGGAACGGGCCGCCAGCTGCGCCGCGCACACCTTGGTGCTCATGCCGCCACGTCCCAGCCCACTGCGCGAGCCGCCGGCCATGGCCACCAGGGACGGGTCGGCCGCGGACGCCTCGCGGATCAGCTCCGCATCGGGATTGTCGCGTGGGTCCTGGGTAAACAGGCCATCGGCATCGGTGAGGATCAGCAGGGTATCGGCCTCCACCAGGTTCGCCACCAGCGCCGCCAGGGTGTCGTTGTCACCAAAGCGAATCTCGTCGGTAACCACCGTGTCGTTTTCATTGATGATAGGCACCGCCCCCAGGGACAGCAGGGTACGCAGGGTACTGCGCGCATTGAGGTAGCGGGTGCGGTTGGAGAGGTCGTCGTGGTCCAGCAGGATCTGTGCGGTGCGGCAGTCGAACTGGCCGAAGGCGTGTTCGTACACCTGCACCAGGTGGCTCTGTCCCACCGCGGCCGCGGCCTGCAACTGGTGGATCGACTCCGGGCGCCGACGCCAGCCGAGGCGATCCATCCCCGCGGCCACGGCCCCGGAGGATACCAGCAGCACCTCGATACCAGCGGCACGCAGGCCGGCGATCTGGGCGACCCAGTTGGCAATGGCGACACGATTGACCCCGCGACCGTTGTCGGTCAGCAGGGCACTGCCGATCTTGATTACCCAGCGCCGGCCGGCGGCGAGCTGTTGCCGAGCTTGCACGTAGATCCCTCCCCAGGAGCGGCCCCCTCGGGCCGGGACATGCCGGGCGAGCCAGGCTCCCGGCAGCATACATGGTGGCCGGTGCGACCGGCCCCTGTGGTTATTGGCGGTATTCTATCTCGACGTCGTGGTCATCGTCGTCCCAGTCGTCATCATCGTCGTCCTTCTCGGCGTGGCGACCCGCACGCTGCGCCTCGCGCACTTCCTGGATACGCTCCCGCGCCTCGCGCTGCATCTGCCGCTGGGCTTCCAGCTCGGCCCCGGCCAGCTCCGGATCTGCCTCTTCCATGGCACGACGCTCATCCAGGTAGTCCATCAGGCGCCCCGCCAGGGCATCGGTACCCTCACCACGGATGGCCGCCACACGGAATACCGGACCCTGCCAGCCCAGCGCCTGCACGATATCGTCGCAGCGCTGGTCGAGCTCGTCGGCGGGCACCAGGTCGGTCTTGTTCAGGACCAGCCAGCGCTCCCGGGCAGCCAGGGTTGGGCTGAAGGATTCCAGCTCGCGCTCGATTGCCAGGGCATTTTCCACCGGGTCGCTGCCATCGAACGGCGCCAGGTCCACCAGGTGCAGCAGGACCCGGCAACGGGTCAGGTGCTTGAGGAAGCGGATACCCAGGCCGGCCCCTTCTGCCGCCCCCTCGATCAGGCCGGGGATATCGGCAATCACGAAGCTGCGATGCCTCTCCACCTTCACCACGCCCAGGTTGGGCACCAGGGTGGTAAACGGGTAGTTCGCCACCTTGGGCTTGGCGGCAGACACCGCGCGGATAAAGGTCGACTTGCCGGCATTGGGCAGGCCCAGCATGCCCACGTCCGCCAACACTTTCAGCTCCAGCTTGAGCTGGCGCTCCTCGCCAGGTGTCCCCTTGGTGGTCTGGCGCGGCGCCCGGTTGGTGCTGGACTTGAAACGGGTATTGCCCAGGCCGTGAAAACCGCCCTGGGCCACCAGCAGGCGCTCACCGGCTGCGGTCATATCGCCGAGGGTCTCGCCGGTCTCGGTATCGATGATGGTTGTCCCTACCGGCACCTTGAGCACCAGGTCCTCGCCCTTGGCACCGGTACAGTTGCGGCCGCGCCCCTGCTCACCGCTGCCGGCGCTATAGCGTGGCTGGTAACGGTAATCCACCAGGGTATTGAGGGACTCGTCCGCCTCCAGGTAGACAGAGCCGCCGTCTCCACCGTCACCGCCGTCCGGACCGCCCTTCTCGACGAACTTCTCCCGGCGAAAGCTCAGGCAGCCGTTGCCACCGTTGCCTGCCTTGACGTAGATGGGCGCCTCATCGACAAATTTCATGATCTCTCCACCGCCGCAGCGGTTGCTGTTCTCTAACGCAGTTTAACCTGCGCAGTGGGGTCTCGCGGCCACGCCGCACAACGAAAAAGCCCCGCTCGGGGGCGGGGCTTTCGGATCGGGTCAGGCAACCGGATTAAGCAGTTTCGATGGAAACGTACTTGCGGTTGCTGGGGCCCTTCACCTCGAACTTCACAACGCCGTCCGCGGTCGCGAACAGGGTGTGGTCCTTGCCCATGCCAACGTTGACGCCAGCGTGGAACTTGGTGCCGCGCTGACGCACGATGATGTTGCCAGCCGCTACAGACTGACCGCCAAAGCGCTTCACGCCCAGGCGTTTACTTTCGGAATCGCGACCATTGCGCGTACTACCGCCAGCTTTCTTGTGTGCCATGAGTCGTTACTCCTCTGCTTATGCCTTGATGCCAGTGATTTTAACTTCGGTGTACCACTGACGGTGGCCCTGACGGGTCATGGAGTGCTTACGACGGCGGAACTTGATGATCCGGACCTTCTCGCCACGGGCGTGGTTGATCACTTCAGCCGTTACTTTCGCGCCATTGACCAGCGGAGCGCCGATGTTCACGTTGTCACCGTCGACAACCATCAGCACCTTGTCAAAATCGATGGATTCGCCGGTGGCGACTTCCAGCTTCTCCAGGCGAAGGACTTCGCCCTCTTCTACGCGGTGCTGCTTACCACCGCTCTCAAAAACTGCGTACATATCTCTTTATGCTCCGAGATGGACGACACGAAGCAGCGGTCGGGATGCCGGAAACCGGACAGTCACAACGCCGCATTTCGGGAGCTTGCGCCGTATATTCAATACCGAATAAACCTTGGTCCCACTGCCGGCCACGGAAGCCAGCCAAAGCGGGGCGCAGATTCTAATCAATTCGCGACATTGATACAATAGCTGCCCTCTTGCCCGCTGGCGGCCTCCCGGCCTTACCGGCCGGCGCAACCATGTGCTGAACAGCCATTCCCATAAAGCAGTATAAGGAAGCCTTGCATGTTGCCTTTCCACCGGGTCGCCGCCGATGATTTCGCCGCCGTCAACCAGCGTATCCTCGACCAGCTGCACTCCGATGTCCCGCTGGTGGAGAATATCGGCCACTACCTGGTTGAAGCCGGGGGCAAGCGCCTGCGGCCGCTGCTGGTGCTGCTGTGTGCCCGGGCCGCGGGCTATCGCGACGACCGGCATATCGACCTGGCCACCATCATCGAGTTCATCCACACCGCCACCCTGCTGCACGACGACGTGGTGGACACCTCGGAGCGGCGCCGTGGCCGCCTGACCGCCAATGCCAGGTGGGGCAATGCGCCGGCGGTACTGGTAGGCGACTTCCTCTACTCCCGCGCCTTCCAGATGATGGTGGCCCTGGAAGACATGGACATCATGGCGATCCTGTCGGAGACCACCAACACCATCGCCGAGGGCGAGGTGCAGCAGCTGGTCAATGCCGGCGATCCCGCGGTCAGCGAGGAGAACTACCTGGCGGTGATCCACAAGAAAACCGGGGCCCTGTTCGAGGCCGCCTGCGAGGCCGCGGCGGTGCTGGCCGGCTGTACCCCGGAGGAGCGAAAGGCCCTGAAACTGTACGGCCGCCACCTGGGCCTGGCCTTCCAGCTGGTGGACGACGCCCTGGATTACCGCGGCGATGCCGAAGAGCTGGGCAAGAATGTCGGTGACGACCTGGCCGAGGGCAAGCCGACCCTGCCCCTGATTTACACCATGGCCCGGGGCACCGAAGCCCAGGCGGCGCTGGTACGCGGGGCCATCGAACAACGCAGCGCGGACAAACTGGGAGAAATCGTCGCGGCCATCGAGGAGTGCGGCGCGCTGGATTACACCATGGAGCGCGCACGGGCGGCGGTGGATGACGCGCGGGACCAGCTGGCCATCCTTCCCGAAAGCGAGCAGAAAACCGCGCTGCAGCAGCTCGCGAGCTTTGCCGTGGAACGCACTGTCTGACACCTGGCCCGCTGGTGCGAACCCAGTGTTAGCCCGGCACCAGGCCGGTATCGGCGAGGGGCGGGCGGAGAAAGGCCCTTAATACACCCCAAACAGAAAGGGCGAACACAAGGTTCGCCCCTACCGCTACTGCCGGATGCCGATCAGCCGCGGATCAGCTGCAGCAGCTCCGCGGTCTTTTCCTTCATCAATGCCTCGTCCCCACGGGATTCGACGTTCAGGCGCACCACCGGCTCGGTATTGGACATGCGCAGGTTGAAGCGCCAGTCGGCAAACGCCACGCTCAGGCCGTCCACGTGCTCCACACTCTCCGCGCCGGGCCCGTACTGCGCCTCGGCCTTTTCCAGCAGCGCCGCCGGGTCCTCGACCTTGGAGTTGATTTCACCGGAACAGGGGAAGGCCGCCATGCGCTCGCCCACCAGCTGTGACAGCGACTTGCCGCTGCGGCTCACCAGCTCGGCCACCAGCAGCCACGGGATCATGCCGCTGTCGCAGTAGGCGAAATCGCGGAAATAGTGGTGCGCGCTCATTTCACCACCGTAGATGGCGTCCTCCTTGCGCATGCGCTCCTTGATAAACGCATGGCCGGTCTTGCTCTGCACCGGCTCGCCGCCGGCCGCAGCGACGATATCTTCGGTGTTCCAGGTCAGGCGCGGGTCATGCACGATCCTGGTCTTCTCGCCACCGGCAGCAGTCCGGCCGTCCTTGAGCAGGAAGGCCTCTGCCAGCAGGCCCACTACGTAATAACCCTCAATGAACTCACCGTTCTCATCGAAGAAGAAACAGCGGTCGAAATCGCCATCCCAGGCAATACCGAAATCAGCGCCACTCTCCTTCACCGCGCGGGAGGTGGACTCCCGGTTCTCGGGCAGGATCGGGTTGGGAATGCCATTGGGGAAAGTCCCATCGGGCTCGTGATGGACACGTACAAATTCAAGCGGCAGGTGCGGCGCCAGTGCATCCACTACAGCACCGGCACCGCCGTTGCCGGCATTGACCACCAGCTTGAGCGGCTTCAGCTCAGCGGTGTCGACATAGCCCAGCAGGTGATTGACGAAATCGGCACGGTGATCGTAAGGCTGCAGCTCGCCACGCTTGCCCACCGGCGGGAAGTCGTTCTCTTCCGCCAGGCGCTTGATGTCCTTCAGGCCGGTATCGCCACTGATGGGACGGCTGCCCGAGCGCACAAACTTCATGCCGTTGTAATCCATCGGGTTGTGGCTGGCGGTGACACAGATACCGCCATCGAAATCCCCGTGGAAGGTCGCGAAATAGATTTCCTCAGTACCGCACTCACCAATATGGAAGACGTCCGCACCGGCATCGCGCAGTCCATTGGCGAGGGCGTCGGTCAGCTCGCCACTGGTCAGCCGGATATCGTGCCCGACCACCACCCGCCGGGCGTCAAGGAATTGCGCAAAGGCGCGGCCCACCCGGTAGGCGATATCCACATTCAGTTCGTCGGGCACGCGGCCCCGCAGGTCATAGGCCTTGAAACAGGTCAGTTCGGTCATGGGTAACAGTGTTTCCTGGTTACGCTGATTGGTTGTTTTGTTCTCAGTTCCCGCCCGCCTGGCCGGGCAGGTAGATATTCTGGTAGACGTGGTTGGTGGCCTCGACAAACCCGTCGACGGAGCCACAATCGAAACGGCGCCCCCTGAAGCGGTAGGCCAGCACACAACCGCGCTGGGCCTGGGCCAGCAGCGCGTCGGTAATCTGCACCTCGCCATTTTTACCTGGGGGTGTCTCGCGCAGGAGGTCGAAGATATCCGGGGTGAGGATATAGCGGCCAATAATGGCCATATTGCTTGGGGCATCCTCGGCGGCAGGTTTTTCCACCATATCGGTGACCTGGTACAGGCCGGGCTTGATCTCATTGCCGGCGATCACACCGAACTTGTGAATCTGGTCCTGCGGCACCTCTTCCACTGCCACGATGCTGCAGCGGAACTGCTGGTAGAGCTGCACCATCTGGCCCAGCACCCCCAGCTCCTCATTCAGGCACAGGTCATCGGCCAGCACCACACCGAAGGCGGCATCGCCGATCAGTCGCTCACCCTGCAGGATAGCGTCGCCGAGGCCGCGCATCTCACCCTGGCGGGTGTAGGAGAAACTGGCCCGGTCAATGACGTTGCGCACCGAGTCCAGATAGCGCTCCTTGCCGGTACCGGCGATCTGGGACTCAAGCTCGAAATTGGTATCGAAGTGATCCTCTATGGCCCGCTTGCCCCTGCCGGTCACGAAACCGATCTCGGTCAGGCCCGCCTCAATCGCCTCCTCCACGCCGTACTGCACCAGCGGTTTATTGACCAGCGGCAGCATCTCCTTGGGCATTGCCTTGGTGGCGGGCAGGAAGCGGGTACCGTAACCGGCTACCGGAAAGAGACATTTCTTCAGCATCTGGACCCCAACATTTTCTGGCACTTCTTGTTCTCATGGCGGGCCCCGGGGCCCGCGCGGACTGGAAAGTTACCACAGAACTGTGAAGCAGATCACCCGCACACCGCCGCTGCCGCCAACTGGTACAGGTACGACTATTGAGCGGGGCATTTGCGGCGTTTGTACCCTGTGATTTAGTCAGCAAGGCCCGTGCCAGTCACAAAAAGGCCGCTGACTGACTGGACAACATTTCCCCAGACTTTAGAATGCCCGCTCTTGCAAAAACGCCCAGTCTTTGTGGCGTGAACACCCAATAAACGGGGACAAAATGAGTAATTTCGTTCAGAAAAGCAGCTATTCCCGTGAAGAATTGCTGGCCTGCTCGCGCGGTGAGATGTTTGGCCCGGGCAACGCCCAGCTGCCTGCACCCAACATGCTGATGCTTGACCGCATCACCCATATCTCCAAGGACGGCGGCGCCTACGGCAAGGGCGAGCTGATTGCCGAGCTCGACATCCACCCGGACCTGTGGTTTTTCGACTGCCACTTCCCCGGCGACCCGGTGATGCCAGGCTGCCTCGGCCTCGACGCCATGTGGCAGCTGCTCGGCTACTTCCTGGCCTGGAAAGGCAATCCCGGCCGCGGCCGTGCACTGGGCTGCGGCGAGGTGAAGTTCACCGGCCAGATCTTACCCACCGCCAAGAAGGTCACCTATCATATCCAGCTGAGCCGCCTGGTAGAGCGCAAGCTGGTAATGGGCATCGGTGACGGCTCGGTAGCGGTCGACGGCCGCGAGATCTACACCGCCAAAGACCTGCGTGTAGGCCTGTTCACCCGTACGGACAACTTTTAGTCCGGCCGGAACCAAACTCCGGGCACAATAACAACGTAAACTGCCGGAAAGCTTTACTGGAGACCACTTATGCGACGGGTAGCCATCACCGGACTCGGTATCACTTCCTGTATCGGCACGGACCTGGAGTCCGTGTCCGCCTCACTGAAAGCGGGCCGCAGCGGCATTCGTGCCAACGAGGAGTATCGCGAACTGGGGCTGCGCAGCCAGGTTGCGGGCCCGGTGGAGATCGATTTCAGGGACCATATCGACCGCAAGCACCTGCGCTTCATGGGCGACTCCGCGGCCTATGCCTATATCGCCATGCAGGAGGCCATCCGCACCTCGGGCCTGGAGGAGAGCGATATCTCCAACCCCCGCACCGGCCTGGTGATGGGCTCTGGCGGCACCTCCACCGCAGCCATTATCGATGCCGCGCAAACCCTGAAGGAGAAAGGCGTGCGCCGCGTCGGTGCCTTCCGGGTGCCGCAGGTAATGGGCAGCACCGTGTCGGCCTGCCTGGCCACGCCGTTCAAGATCAAGGGCGTGAATTACAGCATCTCGTCCGCCTGTGCCACCAGCGCACACTGTATCGGCAACGGTGCCGAGCTTATCCAGATGGGCAAGCAGGACATTGTCTTTGCCGGCGGCGGCGAGGAACTGGCCTGGAGCCTGACGCACCTGTTCGATGCCATGGGTGCCCTGTCGAGCAAGTACAACGACACCCCCGAGCGCGCCTCACGCCCCTATGACGCCGACCGCGACGGTTTTGTAATTGCCGGCGGCGGCGGTTGCCTGGTACTGGAGGAGATGGAGCACGCGAAGGCCCGCGGCGCCACCATTTATGCTGAGCTGACCGGCTATGGCGCCACCTCAGACGGTTACGACATGGTGGCCCCCAGCGGTGAAGGCGCAGTACGCTGCATGCAACAGGCCCTGGCCGGCATGGATGGCAATGGGCTGGAGGGCAGCGTGGATTACATCAATACCCACGGCACCTCGACCCCGGTGGGCGACGTGGCCGAGCTGCGCGCTATGCGCGAGGTGTTTGGCGAGCAGGCCCCGGCTTTCTCCTCCACCAAGTCCCTGACCGGTCACTCCCTGGGCGCTGCCGGTGTGCACGAGGCAATCTACTGCCTGCTGATGATGCAGGAAGGCTTTATCACCGCCTCCGCCAACGTGGAGAACCGTGATGAGCAGGCCGAGGGCATGGACCTGGTCACCGAGCTGCGCAAGACTGAACTGCGCCGCGTGCTGTCCAACAGCTTCGGTTTTGGTGGTACCAACGCCAGCCTGGTGTTCGACAAAGTGTGAGCGATGGGCGGGCGAGAGCCCGCCAGCGCAAATAAAAAGGGCGATCCGGATGGATCGCCCTTTTTTTGTGCCATGGATAACCGGCTACCCGCCGGCCCCCGCCGCGCCCCTTCATGATTTAAGCAAGGGGGTGGCCACGCCGTGTCTCAGCGACCGCTGCCGAGCCTTTCGAGCCACAGCTCTACCTGCCGGGTAAGTCCCTGCCTCCAGCTGCGCTGCTGGATACCAAATACGTCCCGCAGGCTGCTGCAGGCGAGCACCGCGCTGCGGTTACCCACCGGTTCCGCCAGGGGCTCCGGCTCGATCGCACTGCCCTCGTCGAGGAACGACTGGGCCCGCTCGACCGCCTCGCGGGCGAATTCCAGCGCCGTGCAACTGTCGGCAGCACCATAGTGGTAGACACCGGAGCGCGGCGCGCCGCTGGCCAGCTGCTGGGCGACCGCCACCACCACCCGCACCAGGTCCGCGATCGTCACCGGGCTGCCGCGACTCTCATCGTCCACGGCGATGGTGCGGTTCTCCAGCAGCGCCTGCAGCACACGCGCCAGCAGCGCATTTTCACTGCGATCGACCATCCAGCCGAAACGCAGCACCGTGAGGTTGTCGCTACCGGCCAGGGCCTGCTCGCAGGCCAGCCACTGGCGGCCGCTGGCGGACTCGGCATTGGGCTCATCGTCCTCGTCGTAGCGTTTGCGCGCACCCCCGGCGAAAACCCGGTAAGAGGAGATATGCACCAGGTGGCTGTAGTCATCGCGTCGGGCGAGTTCACGACAGACCTGCAGGGCCGTGTCCATGAACTCACTGCCGGCACAGCAGGCAGCGTTGATCACCAGGGCGCCGGGGCGCAACTGGTCGAGTTCACCCGGCCCCAGCATCTGCACGCGAAAGCCCACCCGCTGCAGGCGTTTCTGCAGCGGGGCATCGATGTAGTTGCCGGCACCGATAACGGCGACGGTATCCGGCTGGTAACCCGTGTGATAATCAGGCACGCAGAACCCGCGAATCAGAAGGGAATATCGTCATCGAAGCTGTTGTCGAAACCACCGGCCGGCGCCTGGTTCGGCTGCTGGGACGGCTGATTGGAAGGCGGCTGGTTCGAGGGTGCCATGGGCGAGGGAGCAGAGCGTCCCTGGTTACCCTGTGCATAGGGGTCGCCGCCCTGCTGGAAACCACCCTGGTTCTGCTGGCCGTAACCGCCCTGGTTACCCATGCCCTGGCCACCCATACCCTGGCCGTAGCCGCCCTGGTCACCGCCGCGGCTGTCGAGCATCTGCATTTCGCTGGCAACGATCTCGGTGGTGTAGCGGTCCTGGCCGCTGTTCTTGTCCTGCCACTTGCGCGTGCGCAGTGAGCCCTCAATGTAGACCTTGCTGCCCTTGCGCAGGTACTCGCCGGCGATCTCCGCCAGGCGATTGAAGAACACCACACGGTGCCACTCGGTGCGCTCCTGCTGCTGGCCGGTCTGCTTGTCCTTCCAGGTCTCGGAAGTCGCCAGGTTGACGTTGGTTACCGCACCGCCGCTCGGCATATAGCGGGTCTCCGGGTCTGCGCCCAGATTGCCGATCAGGATGACTTTGTTAATACCCTTGGCCATGGCCCTCTCCTCTTTCGCCCGCGGTACGCCCCGGGCGGCAATTATCAAATGGTCTGAATAGTCTCAGGCTGTCCCTATCACCCGCCGGCGCCAACGTGGCACCAGCGGCAGGTTGCCCCCTGCAACCAGTGTATTTTTATCCAGCAGCATACAACAGTCGCTGCCGGGGTGCCCAGCTCAGCCGGGCGCCAGCTGCCGGCGCCCTTCCAGGAACCACCACAGCAGCCCCCAGGCCAACAGCACCGCGCCACCCAGCGCGGCAACCGAGGGCGCCCCGCCGGCTCCGAACAGGTATCCGCCCAGGCTGCCGCCGGCAAATGCGCCCAGGAACTGGAAAGTCGCGTACAGGCCGCTGGCCGCGCCGCGGGACTCGGCCGGGGCGGTGCGGGTCAGCTGGGCCGGCAACAGTGCCTCCAGCAGGTTGAAGGCAATGAAGAACACCGCCAGCAGGGCCAGCAATCCCGCCGGGCCAACCGGCAGTACCAGGGCGGCGCTGCCGCCCCCAAGTCCCAGCAGGGCCAGCGCCATTGCCCGGGAGACACAGCCCCGGCGCTCCGCCAGGCGCATCAGGGGCAGCATCACCACGAAGGCGCCCAGCATCAGCGGCCCGTATATTTTCCAGTGCGCGGCGCCGGGCACACCCAGCTGTTCCACCAGTACCAGTGGCAGCGGCACAAACAGGGCGGTCAGCAGCAGATGGGAAAAGAACACCCCGCTGACCAGCTGCCAGGTATTGCCGCTGGCCAGCAGCTCCCGGAAGCCGGCACGGTTCACCGCCGGCCGCGCGGCGGCTGCCGGTGTCGGTACCAGGCGCCAGAGCATCAGCATGCCCAGCAGTGCCAGCACGGCGGTCACCCAGAAAATCGCCGCCAGCCCGCCGGCCCCCGCCAGTACCGGGCCCAGCATGACCGCGAGCATAAAGGAAATGCCAATCGCAGCGCCGATCGCCGCCATCGCCTTGCCGCGGTTCTCGTCCCGCGTCAGGTCTGCCATCAGCGCCATGGTGGCGGCGGCAATGGCACCGCAGCCCTGCAGCACCCGGCCGGCGATCAGGCCGTAAACAGAGTCGGTATTGGCTGCCACCACGCTACCCAGGGCAAACACCCCCAGCCCCAGGAAAATGACCGGCTTGCGACCCCAGCGATCCGACAGGATGCCCAGCGGTACCTGCAGCAGGGCCTGGCTGAGCCCGTAGGCCCCCAGGGCGATGCCCAGCAGGAACGGCGTGCTGTGGCTGTAGTCGGCACCGTACACGGACAGCACCGGCAGCACCATAAACAGGCCGAGCATGCGGAATATGTAAAGCGAGGCGAGCCCCATCAGGGCGCGTCGTTCAGTGGCATTCATGGGCAGAGGGATTCATCCGGGGGTCCGGGCGCACAGCTTCAATGGGCGCGCATTGTAACAGCGGCGCGGCCCCGGTTGGGAACCGGAACCGTGCCGTCGAGCCTGCCGTGTTGTCAGCTACGCCCGTATTTGTCTTCGAGGCGGACGATATCGTCTTCCCCCAGGTAGCTGCCGGACTGCACCTCGATAAGCTCCAGCGGGATGGAACCCGGGTTTTCCAGCCGGTGGGTCACGCCCAGGGGGATATAGGTGGATTCATTTTCTGTGACCAGCAGCTCTTCCTCCCCACGGGTGACACGGGCGGTGCCGCGTACCACGATCCAGTGCTCCGCACGGTGGTGGTGCATCTGCAGGGACAGCTGCCGCCCCGGCTTGACCACGATGCGCTTGACCTGGAACCGGGGACCGGCGTCGATGGAGTCGTAGTAACCCCAGGGCCGGTAGACCTTGCGGTGCGCGCGGGCCTCGCCACGGCCGGACTGCTCGAGCCGCCGCACCAGCTTCTTGACTTCCTGCACCCGGCCCTTGTCCGCGATCAACACCGCATCATCGGTGTCCACCACCACCAGGTCGCGCACCCCCAGCAGGCCCACCAGGCGGTTGTCCGCCCGCACCAGGCAGCCACTGGAGTCCTCTGCCAGTACGTCCCCGTGCAGCAGGTTATCGTCACCGTCCTTCTCGGCCAGCTCCCACAGTGCAGACCAGGAGCCCACATCACTCCAGCCGGCGTCCATGGGCACCACTGCCGCAGACTCGGTACGTTCCATCACTGCGTAATCCACCGACTCGCTCTCGCAGGCGGCGAAAGCTGCCGCGTCGACCCGGGTGAAATCCAGGTCCCGCGCCGCACCGGCGAAAGCCGCGCGGCAGGCCTCGAGGATACCCGGCCGGTATTCGCGCAGCTCCTCCAGGTAGCGTGAGGCGCGGAACAGGAACATGCCGCTGTTCCAGCTGTAGTCGCCGCTGTCCAGGTAGCGCTCTGCGGTCGCGGCATCCGGTTTCTCGACAAACTCGGCCACCTTCCAGGCGCCCTCCCCCAGCTCCTCGCCGCGACGGATGTAACCGTAACCGGTCTCGGCACAGGTGGGCACGATGCCGAAAGTGACCAGGTGACCGCGCTCCGCCAGTTCCCGCGCTCCGGCGGCCGCGCGCTCGAAGGCGGGGATATCCGCCACTGCGTGATCGGCCGGCAGCACCAGCAACAGCGGGTCCTCGCCCTCCCCGGCATCCTCGAGTGCCGCCAGCGCCGCCAGAGCAATGGCCGGCGCGGTGTTGCGCGCGCAGGGCTCCAGCAGAATCGACTGCGCCGAGCGACCGACTTCCTGCAGCTGCTCGGCGGCGGCGAAGCGGTGCTCCTCATTGCAGACCAGGATTGGTGCGGCCACACCGGCCACACCGTCCAGGCGCATGGCGGTAGCCTGCAACATGGTGTCGCTGCCAGCCAGCGGCAGGAACTGTTTCGGGTAGGCTTCACGGGAGAGTGGCCACAGGCGCGAACCAGTGCCACCGCAGAGAATCACGGGAATCATGGATATCCGTTCCGGAGGTAAGGGTGATTAATTTGAGGCCAGATTTTGGCACAAGTGCCGGAGAGATTATACTTGCCTGTTTTCCGACCAAACCACAGGATGCTGCGTGGATACGATTTATGTCCGGGGTGCGCGCACCCACAACCTGAAGAATATCGACCTCGATATTCCCCGCGATAAACTTATCGTGATCACCGGACTGTCCGGTTCCGGCAAGTCATCACTGGCTTTCGACACCCTGTATGCCGAGGGCCAGCGCCGCTACGTGGAATCGCTGTCCACCTACGCACGCCAGTTCCTGTCGATGATGGAAAAACCGGACGTGGATACCGTGGAAGGCCTGTCACCGGCCATTTCCATTGAACAGAAGTCCACCTCCCACAACCCGCGCTCCACCGTGGGCACCATTACCGAGATTTACGATTACCTGCGCCTGCTGTTTGCACGGGTCGGCGAGCCGCGCTGCCCGGACCACGCAGAACCCCTGCAGGCCCAGACGGTGAGCCAGATGGTGGACCAGGTACTGGCGCTGCCAGAGGGCAGCAAGCTGATGCTGCTGGCACCGGTGGTGCGCGACCGCAAGGGTGAGCACCTGCATGTCTTCGAGCGGCTGCGCCGCGACGGTTTTGTGCGCGCACGGATCGACGGTGTGGTCTGCGACCTGGACGACACCCCCAAGCTCGACAAGCGTCGCAAGCACACCGTCGAGGTGGTGGTGGACCGGTTCAAGGTGCGCCCCGACCTGCAGCTGCGTTTGGCCGAATCCTTCGAGACCGCCCTAGCCCTGACCGAGGGCATCGCCTCCATCAGCTTTATGGACGGCGACCAGGAAGACCGCCTGTTTTCCGCCCGCCACGCCTGTCCGGTGTGTGATTACTCACTGAACGAGCTGGAACCTCGGCTGTTCTCGTTCAATAACCCGGCCGGCGCCTGCCCCAGCTGTGATGGCCTGGGGGTCAAGCAGTTCTTCGACGAGGACAAGGTGATCCTGGATGCGGAGAGCAGCATCTCCGAGGGCGCGATCCGCGGCTGGGACCGCCGCAATATCTACTACTATCACATGCTCGATTCTCTGGCCGAGCACTACGGCTTCGACCTGGACAAGCCGTGGAACAAACTCCGCAAGGCCCATCGCGAGGTGATCCTCCACGGCAGCGGCGACGAGGTGATCGACTTCAGCTACGTCAATGACCGTGGCGATGTCACCGTGCGCCGGCACACCTTCGAGGGCATCATCCCCAACTTCCAGCGCCGCTACCGCGACACCGAATCACAGTCGGTACGCGACGAACTGGCAAAATACCTCAGCACCCAGAACTGCCCCGAGTGCAGCGGTACCCGCCTGCGCCGCGAGGCGCGCAACGTGTTCGTGGACAACCGTACCCTGGCGCAACTCACCGAGCTGCCCGTGGGCGATGCCTTTGACTACTTCGACCACCAGCTTACCTTCCAGGGCGCACAGAAAGAGATTGCCGACAAGATCCTCAAGGAGCTGCGGGATCGCTTCCGCTTTCTGGTAGATGTGGGCCTCAACTACCTGACCCTGAATCGCAGCGCCGAAACCCTGTCCGGCGGCGAGGCCCAGCGTATCCGCCTGGCCAGCCAGATCGGGGCCGGTCTTGTCGGCGTGATGTATATCCTCGACGAGCCCTCCATCGGCCTGCACCAGCGCGACAACGAACGCCTGCTGGCCACCCTCACCCACCTGCGCGACCTGGGCAACACGGTGATCGTGGTGGAGCACGATGAGGACGCCATCCGCAGCGCGGACTACATCGTCGATATCGGCCCCGGCGCCGGCGTGCACGGCGGCGAAGTGGTGGCCGCCGGACCGGCCGAGGCTATTACCGCCTGTGAGCGCTCACTTACCGGCCAGTACCTGTCCGGTGCCAAGGAAATTGCCGTCCCCGAGGAACGCTACCTGCCCGACCCGGAATACAAACTGCGTATCGAGGGCGCCAGCGGCAACAACCTCAAGGAGGTCGACCTGGAGATCCCGGTGGGCCTGCTCACCTGTGTCACCGGGGTATCCGGCTCCGGCAAGTCCACCCTGATCAATGCCACCCTCTACCCGCTGGCGGCGACGGCGCTGAACAAGGCCACCACCCTCAAGGCCGCGCCCCATGCCGCGGTGCACGGCCTGGAGCATTTCGACAAGTGCGTGGATATCGACCAGAGCCCGATCGGCCGCACGCCGCGCTCGAACCCCGCCACCTACACCGGGATCTTCACCCCGATCCGCGAGCTGTTCGCCGGCACCCAGGAGGCGCGCTCGCGGGGCTACAAGCCCGGCCGCTTCAGCTTCAACGTCAAGGGCGGCCGCTGTGAGGCCTGCCAGGGGGATGGGGTGATCAAGGTGGAGATGCACTTCCTGCCCGATATCTATGTGCCCTGCGACACCTGCAAGGGCAAGCGCTATAACCGCGAGACCCTCGAGGTGCACTACAAGGGCAAGAACATCAATGAAGTCCTCGAGATGACCGTGGAGGAGGCCCGGGAGTTCTTCGACCCGGTGCCGGCTATTGCCAAGAAATTGCAGACACTGATGGATGTGGGCCTGTCCTATATCAAGCTGGGCCAGGCGGCCACCACGCTTTCCGGCGGCGAGGCACAGCGGGTCAAGCTGTCCCGCGAGCTGTCCAAGCGGGACACCGGCCAGACCCTGTATATCCTCGACGAGCCCACCACCGGCCTGCACTTTGCCGATATCCAGTTGCTGCTGGACGTCCTGCACCGGCTGCGGGACCACGGCAATACCGTGGTAGTGATCGAGCACAACCTGGATGTCATCAAGACCGCCGACTGGATTGTCGACCTGGGCCCGGAGGGCGGCTCCGGCGGCGGCGAGATCATCGCCACCGGCAGCCCGGAGGAAGTGGCGGAGATGGAGGTATCCCACACCGGTCGCTTCCTGAAGCCGATGCTGCAATAACGGGGCTGTTGACGGTGATAGAGACGGCGCGACTGCGACTGCGAAAGTTCACGCTGGACGATGCACCCGGTTTCTATGCCCTCAGCGCAGACCCCGAGGTGGTCCGCTACACCGGCCAGGCCCCGTTCAGCTCTCTGGCCGAGGCCACCCGGGCCCTGGAAGACAAGCCATTGCGCGATTACCGCGAGCGGGGCTTCGGCCGGCTGGCCTGTATCGAGAAAAGCACGGGCAACCTGATCGGCTTCTGCGGCCTGAAGTTTGTACCGGAAATCGAAGAGGTGGATATAGGCTACCGCTTCCTGCCCGCGTACTGGGGACGGGGGCTGGCTACCGAATCGGCGCAGGCTGTGATGGCCTGCGGTCGCGGGGAAATGGGCCTGCGACGGATTGTGGGGCTTGTGCAGCCGGCAAATACTGGCTCTGCCCGGGTGCTGCAAAAACTGGGCATGCGGTTCGAGCGGGAATTCGATTTGACCCCGGAGGAAACGGGACTGCACCTCTACGCCAGATAAATACAGAACATAAAAATAATGAAAATCACCAGGCACCTGAGTATCGGCCCCGCTACCATGGTAGCGGCCGCTTTCATCGGCCCCGGCACCGTGGTCACCGCCAGCCTCGCCGGCGCCAACTATGGCTACGCCCTGCTCTGGGCATTGCTGTTCGCGGTACTGGCCAGCATCGTGCTGCAGGAGATGGCGGCACGCCTGGGCGTGGTGACCGGCCGTGGCCTGGGGGAGAATATCCGTGAATCCTTTCGCCGGCCGCTGCCGCGCTTCGCCGCCATCGCCCTGGTGGCCAGCGCCATCCTGGTGGGCAATGCCGCCTACCAGGGCGGCAATATCGCCGGCGCCGGTATGGGCCTTCGCGCCCTCACCGGTGATGGGGACCCATCCCGCTGGGGCTTCAACCCCTGGGCAGTGTTGATCGCCCTGGTGGCGTTTGCGCTGCTGTGGAGCGGCAGCTACCGACTGGTGGAAAAAACCCTGGTCGCCCTGGTGGGCCTGATGAGCCTGGCCTTCCTTGCCACCTTCCTGATCAGCCGGCCCGATATCCCCGCGCTGTTCCAGGGACTGCTGGTACCGCGGATTCCGGAGGGCGCAACCCTGACCGTCATCGCCCTGGTGGGGACCACGGTGGTGCCCTACAACCTGTTCCTGCACAGTGCCAGCGCCAGCCGCAGGTGGCGGCATCCACGCGACCTTCCCAGCGCGCGCAGCGACATCCTGTTTTCCATTCCCCTCGGTGGACTGATCTCCATGGCCATCGTCGCCACCGCTGCGGCCGCCTTCTTCAGGCACCAGCTGGCGTTGCAGGGCGCGGCCGATATCGCCACCTCAATGCGGCCGCTGTTCGGCGACCTGGCCACCGCAATGATGGGAGTCGGCCTGTTCGCCGCGGGCATATCCTCAGCGGTTACCGCCCCGCTGGCAGCGGCCTACGCCCTGGGCGGCGTCCTGGGCCTGCGCCCCGACCTCAGGTCCGCGGGCTTTCGCAGCCTGTGGATAGCGGTACTGGTTACCGGCGCGGGAGTGGCCACGCTGGAGCTGGAGCCGGTGCAGGTAATCTGGTTTGCCCAGGTCGCCAACGGCCTGTTGCTGCCGGTCGTTACCGGCTTCCTGCTGTGGGAGATGAATACCCCCAGGCTGGGCGAGTACCGCAACTCGCGCTGGCAGAACCTGGCCGGGCTGCTGGTATTGCTGGTAACGGTAATGCTCGGCGGCCGCAGCCTGATGTCGGCATTCGGGCTGCTCTGACAGCAACTCGTCCGCGGGCGCTCCCGCCCAGTCGGGGGAAGCGGCTTGCCTGTTTATCACTCCTGCCCCGGGCGATACCGACGTGTGACATGGGATTCCAGTGCCGCCCGCTCGAAGTGCACCGGTCGCAGCTTCTCCGCGGCAAACAGCGGCGCCTGGTCTGCGTAGTGCGGGGATGTATGGTCCAGGGTGGCTGAACCGAAGTTATGCACGGCGCGCGAGCGCACCCGCCCCTCATCGTCCCAGGCGACCACCATGATGTACCCGTCGCCGGCGCGATTCTCCAGCTCACCCGCGCCATTCAGTGGCCCACCGTAGACCGCGCGCAATGTGTCCGGCCCGCCGTTCAACGGCCAGCCCTGCCCACCGCGGACATGGCGATTGACCGCGCCATAGGGCACCTCGACATTGCCATGATGCTCGACCAGCTGATCCACCGCCCGGCGGAATGCCAGCCCGATCACAGTATCGGAAACCGCTTCGTTCCCGGCGTCCTGCACCGGCTGCAGCGTCAGCACGGCCAGGGCCGCCTGCCGGTTGTCGCGGGACGTGGAAAGGTCCCACCGGGCCAGCGCAGCCAGCGCCGAGTGATAGGGCTCACGCAATAAATCTGCGGGTTTTTCACTGGCCAGCCAGCGACGCAACGCTTTCACCTGGTAGGAGTCCGGGTGGTAGCGGTGGTCGAATTTGAGCCGCTCGAATTCTTCCGCAGAGATTTTCTGCTCGGCACCGTAAAGGGCCTCGATCTGCAGGGCCCGGTTGGTGACCCGGGTTTCGATGCCCATGCTGTCCGGATAGTCCTCGGCCCAGGCATCGTCGTCGCCGTCGGTGGCCTGGAACGGGGCATTGTTGGCGTTGTAGACCAGGCCGGAGACGGGATTAACCGTCCTGGGCACCGCGCTGAAATCCCGGTACCGCTGCCAGATAAGTTCGGAGCGATCGCCGGGCAGGATTTTCTGCCAGTCCCAGCCCCCGATGCGCTCGGGAAACATGGCGTTGTAGTAGTGGGCGATGTTGCCCGCCTTGTCGGCATAGATGTAATTGATGCTGGGCATGGCCTGCATCTGCAGGGCAGCCTCGAACTCCTCCCGGTCCTTAGCCCGGTTCAGGGCCAGCATAAAATCCAGTGTGCGGATTTCTCCCATGCCGGCCCAGCGCACCGCGTAAACTCCGTGTTCCGTTTCCAGCACCGGGCCGTGCTCGGCAATTTTTATCGGCCGCTGCACCGTCCAGTGGAAAGGCCCCCAGAGCCTGACGGTGATCTTCGCCGTGCGTTCCCTGTATTTGCGCCACTCACCATCCAGCCGGTACTCCGCGGGGTTATCGGGGTTGATGGTGAGGCGATAGATATCCACCAGGTCCGGCTTGTTGACGGTGTTGGACCAGCCGATATTTGCATTGTGCCCGTGAATAATCACCGGGGCCCCGGGAAAAGTCGCGCCGGCCATATTCCAGCCCTCGCCTGAATGCAGCCGGGCCTCGTACCAGGCCACCGGACCGGTCAGGGGCTGGTGGGAGTTCACCAGCAGCCGGGTGGCACCATCGGCAGAGCGGTGTGGTGCCACGGCAATGCCCTGGCTGCCGACAGGCAGGCGCTGCTGTGGCTGCCAGGTCAGGGAGGCCTCTCCGGTGCGCGCAACCTCGTGGGGTGCATCGGGGTCCAGCAGCATGCCCAGCGTCTCGTCGAAGCCGTAGAACATGGGGGTCTTGAAGGTAAAGCCGGCCACCAGGTCCTGCCCGGTCACCGGCAACAGATAACGGGAAACCCGCTCCGGGTTCCGGGCGGCATAGAGGTTGAGGCCTGCGGCATAGGCCTCGGCCACCGCACGTGTCTGCGCCGGCAAGGTGGCGTAACCGCGCTCGATGGCCGGCCAGATACCCATCCACTGGGCCAGGTAATCGGTCCTGGCGGCGGCCATGCCTTTCTCCGCCGCCAGAGTGCCGCGCGTGGCGAGGATCACATCCTGGATGGTGGCGAAGTCATCCTCGGCATGGGCATAAGCGAGCCCGAAGGCCACATCCGGGTCGGTGCTGCCGTAGATATGCGGCACTCCCCACTGGTCCCGCAGTATCTCCACATCATAACGCCCTGCAGCGGCAGTAAAGCCATGCCGTTCCAGCTGGGTTTCGATCCCCGGGGGCAGGCTCAGGAAAGCCACCAGAAGTGCCGCGGGAGCTGCCATCGCCACCAACCAGAGCAGGCGTTTTAACCGGACCATAGACTCACCAGGATTATTGTTATTGCTGCCAGTGTCCCCCACCCGTGACGCCGGGTAAAGCCTGCCGGAACTGGTGGCAATCAAACCCCGGCACTGTCTTGCTGTCTTTCTTTTCCACCTGAATTTGTGAAGCAGTTTTCAGCTTGCCGGGGAGACTGGTACGTCTATGGTGACCCGATAGTTCTGCCTGCAAATATTCTCGACCCTGGGCCGACAAGGCACTAGGCTCAGGGCGTTTTACCGAAGTAGCGAACCGGCTCAGCGCCCGTTTTACTCCGGTCGAGACGGACATTTCCCAGGCATTTTTGTCCCCGCAGTACGGCCCCGTACCAACTGGCGCAGCCAGAGAGAAAACGACTGATAATCACTGATCAATCAGGGGATAAAAATGATAAAAGTTCTCCGCAGTGCGGCGCTCGCCTGTGCCGCCATCAGCCTCACGCTCAGCGCCCAGGTGAGCGCAGAACCCGGGGATTACGGCTTCTGGGCCACCCTCGGCAACCTCATAGTGCCGCGCCAGGCCAATGGTCCGGTAACGCAGGAACAGACACAGGGAATGTACCCACTGTCCCGGGAAGTCGATGGCTTCGACGATGGGTTTGACCCGGCCGATTACGACAACTGGCAGAAAGTCGACGTGCCCGCAAGCACCGGGGCCATGTGCGGCAATGGCTCGCCCTACAAGTTTTTCGTGTACCGGGTGCCGGACACCAGCAATACCATTTTCTATTTTGAGGGCGGCGGCGCCTGCTGGGATTACGAGAGCTGCTCGGGCCAGGCGGGTATCCGCGGCGCGCGCAATCCCAATGGCATACCGGATGACTACGTCCAGAACATCAACCTGCTGGACTTCGAAAACTCATCCAACCTGGGCACCGCAGCCGCCTCGCCCCTGATCTATACCCATCATCCCTATGACCAGTTCAAGACCGGCGAGTGGAATATTGTCTACGTGCCTTACTGCACCGGGGATATTTATGTTGGGGACAAGACCCAGGTGTATGCGGATCCCAGCGGCCAGAACCCCGACCTGGTCTGGCATCACAACGGCTTGCGCAACGTGCAGGCGGTCACTTCCTGGGTCAAGAACAACCTGCAGAAACCCCGGCAGATGCTCGCCGCCGGCTGCAGCGCGGGCAGTATCGGTGCACTGCTGAATTACTCGAAATTGCGCGCGGATATGAGTGTGGATTACGGCTACCTGCTGGATGATTCCGGACCGCTATTCAATGCCCCGCGGGACAGCAATGATCCCGAGAGCTATCCGTCACTGCCCCTGCATCGGGAAGTGCTGGATTCCTGGACGACCTATTCGGATGATGGCGATGCGACCGCCGAAAACCCGATCAACCTGCTCACACAGATTACGCCCGGGTTCGATCCCAATGCCCTGGCAACCCTCTACGGCGGCCTCTCAAATAAGTTTCCCGGCGATCGACTGGGTATTACCCACTTCCTGGCGGACGGTAATTTTTCATCCTACTCCTATGAGCGTTTCTTCGGTGAGATTGGCAATGACCCAGATGCACAATCCAAACTGGCGAAGCTCCGTGCCAGGTGGCAGCAGGACACCTTCGACAACCTGATCCCGTTGCTCGACCAGACCGGTAACTGGGGCTATTACTTCCCCCGCTTCCGCAACTTCAATGAAAGCCACTGCACCACCGTGCTCGACCTACAGTATGGGGAAATCGCCCAGCTGGGACTGGATACCCGTGACTTCCTCAACAATATCGTCAACTACCAGGGCGGCAGTTATATCCGTGCGTATGAAACCGACGAGACCTCGGACTTCGAAAATAACAACAACTGGTTCTACGATCTGGTGGGTGGATTGCTCTGACCGGCACCACTCTTCCTGGTTGGCATAAAAAGGGCCGTCCCCCGGGGCGGCCCTTTTTCAATGCAGGTTCATGGCGGCCGGATTTACCAGGTACGAATTGATCGGTTTCGCAGCCCTGGCTATCGACGCTGGTTTCGCCTCAATTCCCGTAGGCCTTTTCCCGCGCCTGCTGTAACTCCCGGCGCAGGTACTGCTGCCGTGTAAGCCCATCCGGGAACACATCCATTTCCTGGACCCGCTGCAGGATCTGCGCTTCCATCGCCTTGTAGCGGGCAAACCCCGGCTCATCCCGGTAGGGATCGTATTCCTCACGGGCTTCTGCGCGCTGGCGGTACTGGGCCATCAACCCGGCGGCCGCCTGATCGAATTCCTCCTTACCGGTACTGTTGCGCTCCAGCCAGGCGAGCTTGAGGGTCAACGCCTCGAAAGCAATTACCCGGCCCTCTGACTCGATCCGCTCGATCAGCGCCCATGCCTCCTCATCACCCGGTGCAGTCGCAGAGCCCGCGAAATACGCCTTCAGCGCCCGCTTGTCCTCCTCACGCTCCAGGTAAGCCTCTACCCGGGGATGTGAAAGCAACTGGTCCCGCGTCGGCTCACCCTCGCCTGCCAATATCCTATCCCTGTCTCGGGCCACTGCGGCAGGTGCAGAGGGAATACCGCCGGGCCCCTCTACAACGGTACCGGACCCGCCCGTTCCCGAATACAACTGACTACCCGCCCACCAGAGCGCAACCGCCAACGCCGGCAGGGCCCAGAGCCACCTTTGTTGATGTTTCCCCATAGAGCCTGTCCTTGTCTGCATCCACGACCTACCCACCTCACTCAGCATAACGCCAGCCGGGGCGGGAACCGAGACCGCCCATGCATTCACGCGTTAAATCTGGCGACAGAAGAAAAGCACGGTGCGGCACCGCCGAGACACCGGTACAAGGACAGGAAAGAAAGTGATCGGGGGAGATGGGGAAATTGCGGTACAACCCGGCTGGGCTACCCGGACTGTTCCTGGGGAAAGTCTGTCGCAGTATCAGCTGCCGGCAGCTTTCCCCGGCATCGGATCAGCGCCAGTTCAGGGGCTGGGCCTCGTCCTTGTCGCCACAGGGCGTTTTCTTCGGCGCCACATAGCCCACCTGGGACTCTCGTGGCAGGTTGCGCAGCTCCCAGGCTCGCACGGCTTCTGCACACAGCATCTTCTGCTCACTGGTCAGGGCCACCCCATTGGGCCATTTGCCCAGCTCGATGGCGCGCTTGAGGCTGCCGACGATCTGCGGGTTCAGGTTGTCCAGCAGTTGCTGCAAGTCCATGGGGAAACCTCCGGGTCATGGAAGGCGCACTGGGCACCGACCGGCCAATTATACGACAAACAGGCGAAAAAAAAGCCGGTCAGGGACCGGCTTTTTCGTTGACGACTGCGACTCAGGCCTCGGCGGCCTCAGCTGCGTCGTCGTCCGCCTGCGGGCGGTCAACCAGCTCGACGTAGGCCATGGGGGCCTTGTCGCCGGCGCGGAAGCCACACTTCAGGATACGGATATAGCCACCCGGGCGAGCGTCGTAACGCGGGCCCAGTTCGTCGAACAGCTTCTTGACGGCATCCTTGTCACGGATACGGGCAAATGCCAGGCGACGGTTGGCAACACTGTCCTTCTTGGCCAGGGTAATCAGCGGCTCGGCAACCCGGCGCAGCTCCTTGGCTTTCGGCAGTGTGGTTTTGATCAGTTCATGTTCTACCAGTGACGCAGTCATGTTCTTGAACATGGCCTTGCGATGGGAACTGGTACGGCTGAATTTACGGCCACTATAGCGATGACGCATAACTCAATTCCTTACGACAGTTGCTTTCTCAGCAGGTCGTTCTGGAGCGGTGCCGCACAGGGTCGTGTCACCGCTCGGGTTCTATCTATCGACGGCGCGACCGGAGCCGCGCTTACCAGATGCTTACAGGGGGCTCAGCTTGCTGTCACCCTTGAGGCTGGCCGGCGGCCAGTTCTCCAGGCGCATGCCCAGGGACAGACCACGGGAAGCCAGGACGTCCTTGATTTCAGTCAGGGACTTCTTGCCCAGGTTCGGAGTCTTCAGCAGTTCCACTTCGGTGCGCTGGATCAGGTCACCGATGTAGTAGATGTTCTCTGCTTTCAGACAGTTAGCCGAACGCACGGTCAGCTCCAGGTCATCCACCGGGCGCAGCAGTACCGGATCGACTTCCGGCTCGTCCTGCTTGGGCTGGGACTCATCCGGGCCTTCCAGGTCCACAAACACTGCCAGCTGCTGCTGGAGGATTGTGGCGGCGCGACGGATAGCCTCCTCCGGATCCAGGGTACCGTTGGTCTCCAGGTCCAGAACCAGCTTGTCCAGGTCAGTCCGTTGCTCTACACGCGCGGATTCCACTGCGTAGGAAACGCGGCGGACCGGGCTGTAGGAAGCGTCCAGCTGCAGACGGCCAATCGCACGGGTTTCCTCCTCGTCCTCGTGACGGGCGTCGGCGGGCTGGTAGCCACGACCGCGCGCCACCGTCAGACGGAGGCTGAGTTCCACGTCACCGGTAATATTGGCGATCACGTGCTCCGGGTTGACGATCTCGATGTCGTGATCCACCTGGATATCACCAGCGGTCACGGCACCCGGGCCCTTCTTGCTCAGGCTCAGCACTGCCTGGTCCTTGCCGTGCATGACCACGGCAACGTCCTTCAGGTTGAGCAGGATTTCAATTACGTCTTCCTGCACACCTTCAATGGCGCTGTACTCGTGCTCGACACCGTCGATCTCGACTTCGGTGACGGCGCAGCCTGGCATGGAGGACAGCAGGATGCGACGCAGGGCGTTACCCAGAGTGTGGCCGAAACCACGCTCCAGGGGCTCCAGAACCACTTTGGCGTGATTCTGGTTGTACTCAGTGACGTCAATACGACGCGGTGTCAAAAACTCGTTGACAGCAGTCTGCATAGCCATACCTGTTTACAGTTGTATCCCTTACTTGGAGTAGAGTTCCACGATAAGGTTTTCGTTGATCTCTGCCGGCAGGTCAACACGATCCGGAACACGCTTGAAAGTGCCTTCCAGTTTGGTCGCGTTGACATCTACCCACTCGACATCGCCACGCTGGGCGGCGAGGGAAACGGAATTCTGGATACGCATCTGCTTCTTGGCTTTCTCGCGAATAGAAACCACGTCACCAGCCTGTACCTGGTAAGACGGGATATTCACGGTGCTGCCGTTAACCAGAATCGCCTTGTGAGCTACCAGCTGGCGTGCTTCAGAACGGGTAGAACCGAAGCCCATGCGGTAAACCACATTGTCCAGGCGCTTCTCGAGCAGCTGCAGCAGGTTTTCACCGGTTGCACCCTTCAGGCGCGCCGCTTCCTTATAGTAGTTGCGGAACTGCTTTTCCAGTACGCCGTAGATGCGGCGAACCTTCTGCTTTTCACGCAGCTGTACGCCGTAGTCAGACAGGCGGCCGCGGCCGGCGCCGTGCTGGCCCGGCTTGGCCTCTGCACGACACTTGGAGTCGTGCGGGCGAACGCCGCTCTTCAGCTGCAGATCGGTACCTTCCCGACGGGAAAGTTTACATTTTGGTCCAATATAACGTGCCATTTTGTCAGCCCCCTCTTACACGCGACGCTTTTTGGGCGGACGACAACCATTATGCGGGATCGGCGTCACGTCGGTGATATTGGTGATCTTGAAGCCGCAGTTATTCAGGGCGCGAACAGCAGATTCGCGACCGGGGCCGGGGCCCTTAACTTCGACGTCGAGGTTTTTCAGGCCGTATTCCTGAGCGGCATTACCCGCGCGCTCAGCGGCCACCTGGGCTGCAAAAGGCGTGCTCTTGCGCGAGCCACGGAAACCGGAACCACCGGCAGTGGCCCAGCTGAGGGTATTACCCTGGCGATCAGTGATCGTCACGATCGTGTTGTTGAACGATGCGTGGACGTGGGCAACACCGTCGACAACGGTCTTTTTGACCTTTTTGCGAACAGTAGTTTTTGGCTTAGCCATACCTGTATCCTAAATCCTGTATCAACTCCCCGGCCAGCAAAGCGCCGCGGGGATTGTTAAACCGCGAGAGCCGCTTACTTGCGGATCGGCTTGCGCGGACCCTTGCGGGTACGGGCGTTGGTCTTGGTGCGCTGGCCACGCAGCGGCAGGCTGCGACGGTGGCGCAAACCGCGGAAGCAACCCAGGTCCATCAGACGTTTGATGTTCATGGATACTTCACGACGCAGGTCGCCTTCCACGGAAAGCTTTGCAACTTCGCCACGGATGGACTCGATCTGCTCTTCAGACAGTTCGCGGATTTTGGTGGATTCAGCGATACCAACCGCTGCCAAAATTGATTTAGCCGTGGTGCGACCGACCCCATAGATATGGGTCAGGGAGATCACGGCGTGCTTGTGGTCTGGTACATTGACACCAGCAATACGTGCCATAGAGGCATACTCCACGTATTGGGAGCCACGTGCTTTGTCTTCAAAGCGTGACTCAACTCTAGATTCGGCGCTGACAGCGACTAAAAAACCGGCGGCGCCACCAAAAAGGCGCGCAAGAATAGCTTCTCAGACACTAAATTGCAATAGTCCGCCTCTCCCCGGGTCTCCCGAGAAGAAACGGACGACAGTCAACGCCCCCTGTTGGCAGCAGCTGACCCGTGGGTCCCTGCTGCCCGGAACCGACCAGGAGGTCGAATCCGGCGCCGGTGACCGGGAGGGGAATCCCAGCCACCGGACTTGTCTCGATTAGCCCTGGCGCTGCTTGTGGCGCGGATCGGTGCTGCAGATTACCCGCAGAACGCCCTTGCGACGCACGATTTTGCAGTTACGGCAGATCTTTTTAACAGAAGCGCGTACTTTCATGACCTTACCTCAATTCAATCAAACTGCTGCCTGGTGTCGCGATCAGCGACGACCGTAGCCTTGCAGGTTGGACTTTTTCATCAGCCCCTCGTACTGGTGGGACAACAGGTGTGACTGCACCTGTGACATGAAGTCCATCACCACGACCACGACGATCAGCAGTGAAGTACCACCCAGATAAAAGGGTACGTTAAACCCGACCACCAGAAACTGCGGCAGCAGGGAGACCAATGCGATGTATACCGCACCCACCAGGGTCAGACGGGTCAGCACGCTGTCGATGTAGCGCGCGGTCTGCTCACCGGGACGGATGCCGGGCACATAGGCACCGGATTTCTTCAGGTTGTCTGCCACTTCGTTCGGGTTGAACATCAACGCCGTATAGAAGAAGCAGAAGAAGCCGATCAGCAGTGCGAACAGGATAATGTTCAGCGGCTGACCCGGCCCCAGTTGCAGCGCCATCCACTGCAGGATCTGGGCACCGAAGCCTTCACCACCCTCACCGAACCACTGCGCCAGAGTGGCGGGGAACAGCAGGATGCTGCTGGCAAAGATTACCGGGATCACACCGGCCATATTGACCTTCAGCGGCAGGTGGCTCGACTGCGCAGCCGGGGCTGCGGAGTAGCGACCGGCCTGGCGGCGCGCGTGGTTAATGGTAATGCGACGCTGGCCGCGCTCCATGAACACCACGAAGTACACTACGGCCACCGAGATAAAGCCCAGTAACAGCAGCAGCAGGAGATGCAACTCGCCCTGGCGCGCCTGCTCGAAAGCCTGGCCGACCGCGCTGGGCAGGCCTGCCACAATACCGGCGAAGATCAGCATGGAAATACCGTTGCCGACACCGCGCTCGGTGATCTGCTCACCCAGCCACATCATGAACACCGCACCGGTTACCAGTGACACGACGGCCACGAAGTAGAAACCGAACGCGGGCTCAGCTGAGTAGGCCAGGTTCTGGCCAGCGAGACCAAAGGTCATGCCGATACCCTGGATCAGGGCCAGCACCACCGTCAGGTAACGGGTGTACTGGTTGATCTTGCGCCTGCCGGCGTCCCCCTCTTTCTTCAGAGCTTCCAGAGAGGGTGTCACCGCGGTCATCAACTGCATGATGATGGACGCGGAGATGTACGGCATGATGCCCAGCGCCAGAATACTCATGCGTTCCAGTGCGCCACCGGAGAACATGTTGAACAGGCCCAGGATTGTTCCCTGGTTCTGGTTAAACAGGTTCGCCAGCTTCTCCGGATCAATGCCGGGCACCGGAATATGGGTACCTAAGCGATACACCAGTATCGCGAGGAACAGAAAACGAAGGCGAGCCCAAAGCTCGCCCAATCCCTTGCTGTTGCCCAGGGAATTTACGCCGGATCCTGGTCGTGCCATTGGGGCCTCAATTAGTCTTCTACTTTACCGCCAGCAGCTTCGATGGCCGCTTTAGCGCCCTTGCTGACTGCCAGACCTTTGACGGTCACCGCCTTGGTCAGCTCGCCGGACAGGAACACTTTGGCGCGTTTTACGTGGCTGCCGATAATATCGGCATTCTTCAGCGCTGCCAAATCAATTACGTCCGCATCCACCTTGTTCAGCTCACCGACGCGCACTTCCGCCGCAAAGCGGGAGCTGTACGCGGTGAAACCGTACTTCGGCAGGCGCTTCTGCAGCGGCATCTGGCCGCCTTCGAAGCCCGGACGCACGGATCCGCCGGAACGGGATTTCTGGCCCTTGTGGCCGCGGCCACCGGTTTTACCCAGGCCGCTACCGATACCACGGCCGACGCGCTTGGCGTCGTGCTTGTGGCCTTCTGCGGGAGACAGGTCGTTCAAACGCATGTTATTCCCCCTCTACCTTAACCAGGTAGTTAACTTTGTTGATCATGCCGCGCACGGAGGGAGTGTCTTCCACTTCCACAGTGTGACCGATGCGGCGCAGGCCCAGACCCGCAACGCACGCCTGATGGTTTTTCAGGCGCTTGGCGATGCTTTTGATCTGGGTGACTTTAATGGTCTTCTTAGCCATGGTCTTAACCCACTAAATAACCTTGGTGTCCGAACCGCGATCAGTTCAGGATTTCTTCAACAGACTTGCCGCGCTTGGCCGCTACATCTTCCGGGCTGCTCATCTGAGCCAGCGCGTTGAAAGTAGCGCGCACCACGTTCACCGGATTGGTGGAGCCGTAGCACTTGGCCAGTACGTTGTGCACGCCAACCATATCCAGGACGGAGCGCATGGCACCGCCGGCAATAACACCGGTACCCTGGGAGGCGGGCTGCATGTACACCTTGGAACCGCCGTGGCGGCCGTTGGTGGCATACTGGATGGTGTCGCCATTCAGTTCAACCTGAATCATGTTGCGACGCGCAGCTTCCATAGCCTTCTGGATCGCTACCGGCACTTCGCGGGCCTTGCCGCGGCCGAAGCCGACACGGCCGTTACCATCGCCAACCACAGTCAGTGCTGTGAAGGCGAAAATACGACCACCTTTAACAGTCTTGGCAACACGATTGACCTGGACCAGCTTTTCCTGCAGGCCTTCGTCGTTGCTTTTGTCTTTCTCTCTAGCCATAACTCAACCCTTAGAATTTCAGACCGGCTTCGCGGGCAGCGTCAGCCAGAGCCTTTACGCGGCCGTGGTACTTGAAACCGCTGCGATCGAAGGCGACCTGCTCAACACCAGCGGCCTTGGCGCGCTCGGCGATCAGGGTGCCAACCGCAGTAGCGGCATCGACGTTCCCGGTTTTTCCTGAGCGCAGGTCTTTGTCCAGGGTAGAGGCAGAAGCCAGTACCTTGTCGCCATCGGCGGACAGGACCTGTGCGTAAATGTGGCGCGGCGTACGGTTCACGGTCAGGCGAACAGTGCCGAGCTCGCGGATCTTGGCGCGGGCACGGCGTGCACGACGCAAGCGAGATTGCTTCTTAACGTTCATTTCTATGCCCTACCTACTTCTTCTTGGCCTCTTTCCGGAACACACGCTCGTCGGCGTAGCGGACACCCTTACCTTTGTAGGGCTCCGGCGGACGGAATGCGCGGATCTCAGAAGCCACTTGGCCCAGCAGCTGCTTGTCGCTGCTCTTGAGTACGATTTCAGTCTGGGACGGAGTTTCGGCGGTAACGCCCTCCGGCAGCTGATAATCAATGGGGTGGGAGAAACCCAGAGTCAGGTTTACGGTCTTACCGGACGCCTTGGCGCGGTAACCTACACCGTTCAGCTGCAGCTTGCGCTCGAAGCCCTGGCTGACACCTACCACCATGTTATTGACCAGTGCGCGTGTAGTACCCGCGAGCGCCTTGGCCTTCTTGGAACCGTTACGGGCGACGAAAGTCAGCTGGCTATCAGCCTCAGCCACTTCCACATCACCGTGGATGACCATGTCCAGGTTGCCATTGCTGCCTTTGACAGCGATATCCTGGCCTTTCAGGTCAACAGTAACGCCTGCGGGGATTTTTACCGGATCATTTGCTACTCGAGACATATCAACCCCCGCTTAGAATACGGTGCAAAGCACTTCGCCACCGATACCAGCCTGGCGTGCAGCACGATCAGTCATAACACCCTTGGAGGTGGAGACGATCGCGATACCCAGGCCACCACGTACGGACGGCAGAGCTTTTTTGCCAAAGTAGGCGCGCAGGCCCGGACGGGACATGCGGTCCAGCTCGGCGATGACCGGCTTGCCCTGGAAGTATTTCAGGTCAATGGTCAGCTCCGGCTTGGTGCCTTCGCTTACGGCGTAATCGTTGATGTAACCCTCGTCCTTCAGGACTTTGGCCACATTAATTTTCAGTTTGGATGAAGGCATTGCGACCTCAGCCTTGCCACGCCCGAGGGCGTTGCGGATGCGGGTCAGCATATCTGCCAACGGATCTTGCATACTCATTTTATGAGACTCCTCAAATCTGCCGAATACCGGCTGGACTTCTTACCAGCTGGACTTGACCAGGCCGGGAACATCACCACGCATGGCCGCTTCGCGCAGTTTGTTACGGCACAGGCCGAACTTGCGGTAAACAGCGTGTGGGCGACCAGTAATACGGCAGCGACGTTGCTGACGTACCGGGCTTGCATCGCGCGGCAGTTGTTGCAGCTTGAGTTGAGCCTCCCACTTCTCCTCATCGGAAGCAGTGGTACTGGCGATGATCGCCTTCAGCTCTTGACGCTTTTCAGCGTACTTAGCTGCGGTTCGAGCGCGCTTATCTTCGCGCGCAATCATGGATTTCTTCGCCATGGAATCCTCTTAACCCTTGAACGGGAAGTTAAATGCTTTCAGCAGTGCACGACCTTGGTCGTCGTTGGCTGCTGTAGTAGTGATACAAATATCCAGACCGCGGAGCTTGTCTACCTTGTCGTAGTCAATTTCCGGGAAGATGATCTGCTCATTCACGCCCATAGAAAAGTTACCGCGGCCGTCAAACTGCTTCGGGCTGATGCCACGGAAGTCACGGATACGCGGAATCGCGATATCGACCAGGCGCTCCAGGAACTCATACATACGCTCACCGCGCAGAGTTACCTTACAGCCGATCGGCCAGCCATCACGAATCTTGAAGCCCGCAATTGACTTGCGCGCCTTGGTGATAATGGGCTTCTGACCGCTAATTGCAGTCATGTCCTCGACAGCGTGCTCGAGCACCTTCTTGTCACCAATAGCCTCACCAACACCCATGTTGATGGTGATTTTGGTGATGCGCGGCACTGCCATCACATTGTCGACACCCAGCTCTTCCTTCAGCTTGGGCGCGAGTTCTTTAACGTAGAGCTCTTTAAGCTTTGCCATGATAGTTACCCAACCTGCTTATGCGTCTACGGCTTCGCCGCTGGATTTGAAGACGCGAATCTTAGTGCCGTCTTCCAGTACTTTGAAGCCTACACGGTCAGCTTTTTGGGTAGACGGGTTGTAAATCGCCACGTTGGAACCCTGGATAGCGGCTTCCTTCTCAACGATCCCGCCAGCAACACCCAGCTGGGGGTTTGGCTTCTGGTGTTTCTTGATCATCTGTACACCGGACACGATCAGGCGACCGTCGTTCAGCACCTTGCGTACGGTGCCGCGCTTGCCTTTGTCGCGACCGGCGATAACGACCACTTCATCGTCACGCTTGATCTTGCGCATAACTCTTCTCCGCTCGAGGCTTAGATAACTTCGGGAGCCAGTGAGATGATCTTCATGAACTTCTCACCGCGCAGCTCGCGAGTTACCGGGCCAAAAATACGGGTGCCAACCGGTGCATTTTGCTGGTTCAGCAGTACCGCTGCGTTTTCGTCAAACTTAATCAGGGAGCCGTCGGGGCGACGCACACCTTTCTTGGTGCGCACTACCACTGCGTTCATTACCTGACCTTTCTTTACTTTACCGCGGGGAATGGCTTCCTTAACGGTCACCTTGATAATATCGCCCACGCCAGCATACCGACGATGGGAGCCGCCCAGCACCTTGATGCACATGACGCGGCGAGCCCCACTGTTGTCAGCTACTTCTAAGTAGGATTCCGCTTGAATCATCGTCTCTCTCCGAAACTCTTCAATGCGCTAGGGGTTAAACCTTCGCCGCACGCTCTACAATTTTCTGCAAAGCCCAGGATTTGCTCTTGGACAGCGGACGAGATTCCTCGATCACAACAACATCACCGATGTTGCAATCGTTGTTCTCGTCGTGAGCCTTGAGCTTGGTGGACTTGCTCACGTATTTACCGTAGATCGGGTGCTTAACACGGCGCTCGATCAAAACGGTGATGGTTTTGTCCATCTTGTCGCTTACGACTTTACCAGTCGCAGTACGCTTCAGTTTTGCTTCAGCCATGATTAGTTACCTGCCTTCTCGGTCAACACAGTCTTAATGCGAGCAATGTCGCGACGAGTCTGCTTCAGCAGATGAGTCTGAGTCAGCTGACCGGTGGACTGTTGCATGCGAAGCTTGAACTGGGCTTCAAGTTGATTCAGCAGCTCCTGGTTCAACTCCTCAACTGACTTTTCGCGTAGATCTGCAGTCTTCATTACATCACCGAACGCTTAACGAAAGTTGTCTTCACAGGCAGCTTGGCTGCGGCGAGCTCGAACGCTTCGCGAGCCAGATCCTCGGAAACACCCTCCATCTCATAGAGGACCTTACCCGGCTGGATCTGAGCTACCCAGTATTCTACGTTACCCTTACCTTTACCCATACGAACTTCGAGGGGCTTACTGGAAATGGGCTTGTCCGGAAACACACGAATCCAGATCTTACCGCCACGTTTTACGTGACGGGTCATTGCGCGACGAGCAGCTTCGATCTGGCGCGCAGTGATGCGACCACGACCGATGGCCTTAAGGCCGAACTCGCCAAAGCTCACTTTAGAGCCGCGCTGTGAAAGACCGCGGTTGCGACCCTTCTGTACCTTGCGGAATTTTGTACGCTTCGGTTGTAGCATCTGCGCACCCCTTACTTAGCAGCTTTCTTGCGGGTCTTCTTCGGCTGCTCATCGGGCATTTCGTCGCCGATAACCTCACCTTTGAAGATCCATACCTTGATACCGATGATGCCGTAAGTGGTCATCGCTTCAGCAGTGCCGTAGTCGATGTTGGCGCGCAGGGTGTGCAGGGGCACACGACCTTCGCGGTACCACTCGGTACGGGCGATTTCAGCACCGCCCAGACGGCCACCGACCTGAATCCGGATGCCTTCCGCACCCTGGCGCATTGCGTTCTGAACCGCACGCTTCATGGCGCGACGGAACATCACACGACGCTCCAGCTGCTGGGCAACGTTCTGGGCCACCAGGGTGGCGTCCAGGTCAGGCTTGCGCACTTCTTCGATGTCGATGTGCACGGGCACACCCATCTTCGCGCTTACCTCGTTGCGCAGACGCTCAACGTCTTCACCTTTTTTACCGATCACGATGCCCGGGCGAGCGGTGTGAATAGTCACACGCGCAGTGTTTGCCGGACGCTCAATCTCAATGCGGCTCACGGAGGCGTGGGCCAGCTTCTTGCGAATGAAATCGCGAACACTCAGATCCGTGTACAGCTTGTCTGCGTACTCGTCGCTGCCTGCATACCACACAGAGGTATGCTTTTTAACGATACCCAGACGAATGCCGGTAGGATTTACTTTTTGTCCCATGGTTTTCTCGCCTGCTCTCTTATTTCTCGGCCACTTTCACAGTGATGTGACAAGTACGCTTAAGAATACGATCGGCACGACCCTTGGCGCGCGGCTTAATGCGCTTCATGGTCATCCCTTCGTCCACGAAAATTGTGGACACCTTCAGCTCGTCAACGTCGGCACCATCGTTGTGCTCGGCGTTGGCAATGGCCGATTCCAGAACTTTCTTGACGATCGCCGCGCCCTTCTTCTGGCTGAACGCCAGGATGTCCAGGGCTTCCTCGACACCTTTGCCGCGAATCTGATCAGCTACCAGACGCGCCTTTTGCGCCGACAGACGAGCGCCGCGTAGTTTTGCTGCTACTTCCATCGTTTTAACCTCGGCTTAGCGCTTCTTCGCTTTCTTGTCCGCAGCGTGACCGCGGTAAGTGCGGGTAGCGGCGAACTCGCCCAGCTTGTGGCCAACCATTTCTTCGTTGACCAGCACGGGCACGTGTTGACGACCGTTGTGCACGGCAATCGTCAGTCCAACCATTTCCGGCATAACCATGGAACGGCGGGACCAGGTTTTAATCGGTCGACGATCATTGGCTGCGATCGCCGCCTCCACCTTCTTGATCAAATGCAGATCAATAAAGGGACCTTTCTTTAATGAGCGTGGCACTGTCGATTCCTCTCTAGCTGCTCAGACGACGCGCGGCTTACTTGCCGCGACGACGTACAATCATTTTATCGGTGCGCTTGTTCTTGCGCGTTTTCTTACCCTTGGTAGGTACGCCCCACGGAGTTACCGGGTGACGGCCACCAGAGGTACGGCCTTCACCACCACCGTGCGGGTGATCTACCGGGTTCATCGCCACACCGCGAACGGTCGGGCGAACACCGCGCCAGCGCTTGGCACCAGCTTTACCCAGCTTGCGCAGGCTGTGCTCGGAGTTGCTCACTTCACCCAGGGTGGCGCGACACTCGGAAAGCACACGACGCATCTCACCGGAACGCAGGCGAATGGTCGCGTATTGACCTTCGCGAGCAACCAGCTGTACAGAGGCACCGGCAGAGCGAGCCAGCTGGGCGCCCTTGCCCGGCTTCAGCTCGATACCGTGGATCACGGCACCAACCGGGATGTTGCGCAGCGGTAGGGTGTTACCCACGCTGATCGGGGCCGCATCACCGGACTGTACGGTTGCACCGGCCTTGAGGCCTTTCGGTGCGATGATGTAGCGACGCTCGCCGTCTGCGTAGCAGACCAGGGCGATGTGTGCGCTGCGGTTCGGATCGTACTCCAGACGCTCAACCTTGGCCGGGATACCGTCCTTGTTGCGCTTGAAGTCGACGATACGGTAGCTCTGCTTGTGACCACCACCGACGTGACGGGTGGTGATACGGCCAGCGTTGTTACGGCCACCGCTCTTGCTCTTGCTCTCTACCAGAGGCGCGTAAGGCGCACCCTTGTGCAGGTCGGGGTTAACAACCTTGACCAGGTGGCGACGGCCGGCAGAGGTCGGTTTACTCTTTACAATCGGCATTGTAACTGTCCCCTTTACTCAGCAGCTTCAAAGTTGATGTCGCTGCCTTCGGCCAGACGTACATAGGCTTTTTTCCAATCGTTGCGCTGGCCCATGCCGAAACGCGTACGCTTGGTTTTACCTTTTACGTTCACGGTGCGAACCTGCTCAACAGAAACGTTGAACAGCTTTTCGACCGCAGCCTTGATCTCAGCTTTGGAGGCGTCGGTGGTAACCTTGAAAACAACCTGGTTGGCGGCGTCCGCCAGCACAGCAGCCTTTTCGGAAATTACCGGGCCCAGCAGTACTTTGTAGAGTCGCTCTTGGTTCATCCCAGCACCTCTTCAATTTTCTTGAGCGCAGATACGGTAACCACGACCTTGTCAAAGCGGATCAGGCTAACCGGATCGATGCCCTGCACGTCGCGTACATCGATCTTGTGCAGGTTGCGCGCAGCCAGGTAGAGGTTCTCGCTCACTTCTTCAGTGATGATCAGCGCGTCGGCCAGGTCGAACTGGGCCAGCTTGCTGACCAGCTGCTTGGTTTTCGGCGCTTCCACTTCGAAGGACTCAACCACCACCAGGCGCTCCTGGCGAGCCAGCTCGGACAGGATGCAACGCAGGGCAGCGCGGTACATTTTCTTGTTCAGCTTGACGCTGTGATCGCGCGGCTCAGCGGCAAAAGTAACACCACCGGAGCGCCACAGCGGGCTGCGGATGGTACCGGCACGCGCGCGGCCAGTACCTTTCTGACGCCAGGGCTTCTTACCACCACCGGAAACGTCAGCACGATTTTTCTGGGCCTTGGTTCCCTGACGGGCGCTGGCCATGTAGGCCACTACCGCCTGGTGCACCAGGTCCTGATTGAATTCACGTCCGAAAGTCACTTCAGAGACAGCTACAGTGCCTTTAGCGCCTTCGGGAGTAGCGATATTCAGTTCCATATCTATTTCCCCTCAGACTTAGGCTTTTACTGCCGGACGAACAATCACATCACCGCCGGGCGCGCCAGGTACGGCACCCTTAACCAGCAGCAGGTTACGTTCGGCGTCTACACGAACCACTTCCAGGTTCTGCACGGTTACGCGCTCGGCACCCATGTGGCCGGCCATCTTCTTGCCTTTCCACACACGACCAGGAGTCTGGCACTGACCGATAGAACCGGGTGCGCGGTGAGACAGGGAGTTACCGTGAGTTGCGTCCTGGGTGCGGAAGTTCCAGCGCTTAACGCCACCCTGGAAACCTTTACCCTTGGAAGTGCCGGTGACATCAATCATCTGGCCAGCCTCAAAGCCGGACACAGTGATCTCAGAACCGATTTCGAATGTTTCGTCAGAACCGTCAGTGCGCAGTTCGAACAGACGGGAGCCAGCCTCAGTGTTGGCTTTGGCGAAGTGGCCCGCTTGGGGCTTGGAGACACGGGAAGCCTTACGGTTGCCCACAGTTACCTGAACTGCAGCATAGCCGTCAGAATCCACGGTTTTCACCTGGGTGACGCGATTCGGGGCTACCTCAATTACGGTAACCGGGATGGACGCGCCATCTTCAGTGAAGATGCGAGTCATGCCGCTCTTGCGGCCGACAATACCTATAGTCATCGTTTTAACCTCTCAGTGCACGGGGCTTTAACCCACTGCGGCCGCCCAGTTTCAGAGCGTTACACTACCCAGACCGTTTTCGCCTGGGATTCGGTAGTTGATTTAAAAAGTGTTAGCCGAGACTGATCTGAACCTCAACACCGGCTGCCAGATCGAGCTTCATCAGCGCGTCGACAGTCTTCTCGGTGGGCTCAACAATGTCCAGCAAACGCTTGTGAGTACGAATCTCGTACTGGTCGCGCGCGTCCTTGTTGACGTGCGGGGAGATCAGCACGGTGTACTTCTCCTTGCGAGTCGGCAGCGGAATGGGACCGCGAACCTGCGCACCAGTGCGCTTGGCCGTCTCGACGATCTCCTGGGTAGACGTATCGATCAGCTTGTGATCGAACGCCTTCAGGCGAATTCGAATGCGTTGACCCTGCATGGAATCAAACTCCAACTTAAAAACCTAAAGAGCGTCCTTTTACGCAGCCCCGAGGGCGGGCGAAAAGGAGCGCGAATTCTACGGGCGCTGGGACTGGGTGTCAAGCACTCAACCTGTCTGGTTTTTCGACGCCGCCCTGGCGCGAAACTACACTTGGCTTACCGGGCCGAACAGGAGGGCTTTACCATGACCATGGCCTCTACAGTCAGTCAATATCTGGATGACCACTCGGTATCCTACCGCGTGATCACTCACTCACACAGCGCCACCAGCCGCGAGACCGCCCACACCGCCAATGTGCGGGAGGACCGGGTTGCCAAGGCGATCCTGCTCCGTGACTCACAGGGCCCCGTGATGGTGGTGATACCCGCCAGCAGTAGCGTGGACATGCGGGCAGTCCATGATGAGACCGGCCGCAACCAGCTGGAGATGGTGCCCGAGGAAGACCTGGCAGGCACCTTCCCCGACTGCGAACTGGGCGCACTGCCCCCACTTGGACCTGCCTACGGCATCACCACCCTGGTGGACAGCAGCCTGGGGCGCTGCGACACGGTCTACTTTGAGTCCGGCGACCACGAGGAGCTTGTGGCGATGGACGGACGCGATTTCGACCAGCTGTTCTCCGGCTGCCGCCACTGCGACCTGAGCAAGGACTGGCCGTAACCTCAGCGCGGTAGACCTGAGGGCTCCTGTCAGGGCGACAGGGGCCCTCCCCAACCGAGACCGGCCTCGCACCCGGCCCGACTCATGAGCCCGGCAGGCGCGCTTTAAGAGCGCCTGTACGCGCAGCGCTGCAACACCCCGGCCACCAAAACTTCACCCAAGCTTGCCCCGCCTGTCATTGACCACCCCTAATCTGGACGCGCATTCAATTGCGGGCGGACGGTGCCGGCGACAGCCGCATCCCACCCTCCCGCCATCCCTGTGTCCACGGTGACCGGAACCGGAAAACAGCAAGCAGCATCGCCTCCCGACCCGGTGTTCATAGCCATTGAAGCAGCCGCGGGCAGCCAATTCGCGCAACCAAGACCTCTGGAGGAATCATGGACAACAATAAAGACGCAGCCACCCTGGATCGGAGGCAGTTCTGCAAATCCGGCCTGGCGGCCGGGGCCGCGGGACTGGCCTTCTCTTCACTGGCCGCTCGCGCCGCAGCCGGGAGCGGTGCCGGATATGGACGGGGGCGCGACGCCTACTCGCCCGATTACGGCCCCCTGCAGCCCACCCGCGACCTGGCTACCGGCCTGCCCCTACTTGCGCTCCCCAGGGGCTTCGAGTACCTGTCGTTTGGCTGGACCGGCCAACTGATGGACGATGGCCGGGCCACACCGACCGATCACGACGGCATGGCGGTCTGCGCCCGCCGCGGCCACACCATCGCCCTGGTGCGCAATCACGAGCTCTCAGCAGGCGAGAGCACCCAGTGTCACGTCCCGGGAGGCATGTACAACCCGGCCGAATTTGGGGGCACCACCAACCTGGAGTTCGACCTGGCTCGCGGGCGCTTCGTGCGCTCCTACACTAGCCTCGGCGGCACTATCCGCAACTGCGCCGGCGGCCCAACCCCCTGGGGATCCTGGCTTTCCTGTGAAGAGACCTTCCACCCCTGGAACAGCCGCAATGATGGCTACAACCATGGCTATATCTTCGACGTGCCGGGGTTCGGCACCAGCAATGGTGGCCAGCCGGTCCGCGCCGCCGGACGCTTCAGCCACGAAGCGGTTGCTGTCGACCCGAATACCGGAGTTGTGTACGAGACCGAGGACGCCAACCCGTGCGGCTTCTACAAATATGTGCAGCCAGGCGCCGGCCACCGCAACTGGCGCGGCGGTCGCGATCGCAGCGAAGCACTGCGGGACGGCGGCAAGCTGTATGCCCTGGTGGTGAAGGGCCAGCCATCCATGGACCTGCGGGGTGGATTCCAGCCCGGCGATACCTTCGAGGTCGCCTGGGAAGCGGTGACCGACCCCGAGGGGATGCAGGGCCGCCCGTTCGATTCCGCCCCGAGCGCCGCCATCTTCTCCCGCGGCGAGGGCTGCTGGGAAGACCGCGGCCTGATCTACTTCGTCTCCACCGATGGGGGCACCGCCGAGCTGGGCCAGGTGTGGGTCTACGACCCGCGGGCGGAAACCCTGACCATGCTCTACGAATCCAGTGACGCCTCGGACGTGGACGGCCCGGACAATATCGCCATCAGCCCGCGCGGCGGCATCATCCTGTGCGAGGACGGCAGCTCGAACCCCAAGCGCATGGTGGGCCTGACCCACGAGGGCATTACCTTCCCGTTTGCGGAGAACCGCATTGTGCTGGGAGCCGGCGATATCGACCGCATCGACGCGGTGTACCCGGGAACCAGGGCAAACTTCTGGGATAGCACCGAGGGCGATTTCCGCGGCCGGGAATGGGCGGGGGCCACCTTTTACGGTGACTGGCTGTTCGCCAACGTTCAGTCACCGGGCGTCACTTTCGCCATCCGGGGTCCATGGAAAAAGGGAACGCTCTGACCCGGCCCCGACTGCAGCCGGACCACAGGCATAAAAAAAGCCGCAGCGTTTCCGCTGCGGCTTTTTATTCCAGATCAGGAGTAGTGATTACTCGATGATCTTGGATACCACGCCGGCACCCACGGTACGGCCACCTTCACGAATCGCGAAGCGCAGGCCTTCTTCCATGGCGATCGGTGCGATCAGCGTAACAGTCATCTGTACGTTGTCGCCCGGCATTACCATCTCGGTACCTTCCGGCAGCTGTACGTCACCGGTTACGTCGGTGGTACGGAAGTAGAACTGCGGACGGTAGCCCTTGAAGAACGGGGTGTGACGACCACCTTCGTCCTTGGACAGAACGTATACTTCTGACTCGAACTTGGTGTGCGGGGTAATGGAACCCGGCTGCGCCAGGACCTGACCACGCTCAACTTCGTCACGCTTGGTGCCACGCAGCAGTGCGCCGATGTTCTCACCTGCACGACCTTCGTCCAGCAGCTTGCGGAACATCTCAACACCGGTACAGGTGGTCTTGGTGGTGTCCTTCATGCCAACGATTTCGATCTCGTCGCCAGTCTTCAGAACGCCGCGCTCGACACGACCAGTTACCACGGTACCACGACCCGAGATGGAGAATACGTCCTCGATCGGCATCAGGAACGGCTGGTCTACAGCGCGCTCCGGCTCCGGGATGTACTCGTCCAGGGTCTCAACCAGCTTCTTAACAGCGGTGGTACCCATCTCGTTGTCGTCTTTGCCTTCCAGCGCCATCAGGGCGGAACCAACGATGATCGGGGTGTCGTCACCCGGGAAGTCGTACTGGTCCAGAAGTTCGCGAACTTCCATCTCAACCAGCTCGAGCAGCTCTTCGTCGTCGACCATGTCAGCCTTGTTCAGGAATACCACGATGTACGGTACACCTACCTGGCGGGACAGCAGGATGTGCTCGCGAGTCTGCGGCATGGGGCCGTCAGCTGCGGAACAAACCAGGATTGCGCCGTCCATCTGGGCAGCACCGGTGATCATGTTCTTCACGTAGTCGGCGTGGCCCGGGCAGTCAACGTGCGCGTAGTGACGAGTCGGGGACTCGTACTCAACGTGAGAAGTAGCGATGGTGATACCGCGCTCACGCTCTTCCGGTGCATTGTCGATACCGGCGAACTCTACCGCGGCGCCGCCCCATACTTCTGCACAAACGCGGGTCAGCGCGGCAGTCAGGGTGGTTTTACCGTGGTCAACGTGACCGATGGTGCCCACGTTCACGTGGGGCTTGGAACGTTCAAACTTTTCTTTTCCCATTTTTAGGATCCTCTAACTAAAAAGTTTTAAAGGTACTAAAGCTTAAGCTTTGGTTTTCGCGATGATCTCATCGGCAACGTTTTTCGGCGCTTCCCCGTACTTCAGGAACTCCATGGAGTAGGTAGCGCGCCCCTGGGTGGCAGAGCGCAGGTCGGTCGCGTAACCGAACATCTCGGCCAGCGGCACTTCCGCATTCACCACCTTGCCAGAAGAACTTTCTTCCATGCCCTGGATCAGGCCGCGGCGGCGGTTCAGGTCGCCAACCACGTCACCCATATTCTCCTCCGGCGTGACGACTTCCACTTTCATGATCGGCTCCAGCAGCACTGCACCACCCTTCTGGGCCAGCTGCTTGGTCGCCATGGAGGCGGCGATTTTAAACGCCATCTCGTTGGAGTCCACATCGTGGAAAGAACCGTCGTACAGAGTCGCTTTCAGGCCCAGCAGGGGGTAGCCCGCCAGAACACCGTTCTGCATCTGCTCTTCGATACCTTTCTGCACCGCCGGGATGTATTCCTTCGGTACCACACCACCAACGATCTCGTTGACGAACTCCAGGCCTTCCTCAGTCTCGTCACCGGACGGCTCGAAGCGCACCCATACGTGACCGTACTGACCGCGACCACCGGACTGGCGAACAAACTTGCCTTCGATCTCAACGTTGTTGCGAATCGCTTCGCGGTAGGCAACCTGCGGCTTACCGATGTTGGCCTCAACGTTAAACTCACGACGCATACGGTCGACGATGATGTCCAGGTGCAGCTCACCCATACCGGAGATGATGGTCTGGCCGGTTTCCTCGTCAGTCTTCACGCGGAAGGACGGGTCTTCCTGGGCCAGCTTGCCGAGGGCAATACCCATTTTCTCCTGGTCGGCCTTGGATTTCGGCTCAACTGCTACGGAGATTACCGGCTCCGGGAACTCCATGCGCTCGAGTACAATCTTGTTGTTCTCGTCACACAGGGTGTCACCAGTGGTGACGTCCTTCAGGCCGATCGCCGCGGCGATATCGCCAGCCAGTACTTCCTTGATCTCCTGGCGGTCCTTGGAGTGCATCTGCACCATACGACCAACGCGCTCTTTCTTCTGCTTTACAGAGTTGTACACGGCGGTACCACTCTCGAGCCTACCGGAGTAGACACGGAAGAAAGTCAGGGTGCCCACAAAGGGGTCAGTGGCGATTTTGAACGCCAGCGCTGCGAAGGGGGCATTGTCGTCGGCTTCACGGGTTTCGACGGTTTCCGCCTTGTCCAGCAGGGTACCCTCGATCGCGCGAACTTCAGTCGGCGCCGGCAGGAACTCGATAACCGCGTCCAGTACGGCCTGTACACCCTTGTTCTTGAACGCGGAGCCGCCCAGTACCGGCACGATCTCGTTGGCCAGGGTGCGCTGGCGAATGGCGGACTTGATCTCTTCCTCGGTCAGCTCGCCCTCTTCCAGGTACTTCTCCATCAGCTCTTCGCTGGCCTCGGCTGCCGCCTCGACCAGGTACTCACGCATTTCGTCGCACTGGTCCTGCATGTCAGCAGGGATGTCGCCGTACTCGAAGGTCATGCCCATGTCGTCTTCGTTCCACAGGATGGCCTTCATCTTGATCAGGTCGACCACGCCCTTGAAGTTATCTTCAGAGCCAATGGTCATCTGCAGGGGAACGGCGTTGGCACCCAGGCGGTCTTTCAGCTGCTTCACAACCATCATGAAGTCAGCACCGGCGCGGTCCATCTTGTTGACGAAAACCATGCGCGGCACTTCGTACTTGTTGGCCTGGCGCCAGACAGTTTCGGTCTGCGGCTGCACGCCGGAGGAACCACACAGCACTACCACAGCGCCGTCCAGTACACGCAGGGAACGCTCAACCTCAATGGTGAAGTCCACGTGTCCGGGAGTGTCAATAATGTTGATGCGATGCTGGTCGAACTGCTGCTGCATACCGGCCCAGAAACAGGTGGTAGCTGCAGAGGTGATGGTGATACCACGCTCCTGCTCCTGCTCCATCCAGTCCATGGTTGCGGCACCCTCGTGCACCTCACCAATCTTGTGGGACAGGCCGGTGTAGAAGAGTACGCGCTCGGTAGTGGTGGTCTTGCCCGCGTCTACGTGGGCGCAGATACCGATATTACGATAGCGTGCGATAGGCGTTTTACGTGCCACAGTTGTATCCTCGATATAACGGCAAAAGGCAGCTGTGGAATTTATCCATGCTGCCTTTCGGTATTAATGTCTCACGATAATTTTCATGAAATTGAAAACATGCATGAGGCTTAGAAGCGGTAGTGAGAGAACGCCTTGTTGGCTTCCGCCATACGGTGTACGTCTTCACGCTTCTTGACCGCGCCGCCCTTGTTCTGGGATGCGTCGATCATTTCGTTGGCCAGGCGCTGAGCCATTGATTTCTCACCGCGCTTGCGGGAAAACTCAACCAGCCAACGCATTGCCAGTGCCATGCGGCGCGAGGGACGCACTTCAACCGGCACCTGGTAGGTCGCACCACCCACACGGCGGGATTTTACTTCCACCATCGGCGCGATGTTTTCCAGGGACTCTTCGAAAATTTCGATGGGGTCTTTGTTCAGTTTTTCAGAAACCATGTCCAGGGCACCGTAAACGATGCGCTCTGCCACGGACTTCTTGCCGCTGATCATGACGTGGTTCATGAACTTGGCCAGGGTGACATTCCCGAACTTGGGATCGGGCAGTACTTCGCGCTTGGCGACTACTCGTCTTCTTGGCATTGCAATTGCCTCTCTTCAGGGTTGCTCTGAGACGCCGCCGTACAAAATACAACTCGGCGAGCTCAGCCTTACTCCGGTTGGAAACCGAAACGCATTGGTCAAAAAAGGATTAATTAATCCTTCGGTCGCTTGGCGCCGTACTTGGAACGGCCCTGCTTGCGATCGTTGACGCCGGCACAGTCCAGTGCGCCGCGAACAGTGTGGTAGCGCACACCCGGCAGGTCCTTAACACGACCGCCGCGAATCAGTACCACGCTGTGCTCCTGCAGGTTGTGGCCTTCACCGCCGATGTACGAAGTCACTTCGTAACCGTTGGTCAGGCGCACACGGCAAACCTTACGCAGTGCAGAGTTCGGCTTCTTCGGTGTAGTGGTGTACACACGAGTGCAAACTCCACGGCGCTGCGGGCTGGCCTGCAGAGCGGGAACGTCGCTTTTTTCGACTTTGCGTTTTCTCGGCTTACGAACCAACTGGTTGATCGTTGCCATTAAAAATCACTCCAAAAATAAAACGCCCCCACCTCTAACAGTGAGGGCCCAGTCGTCAGTGTATGCCAGCCGGGCACGCAAACGCGCTCGCCGGACAGCACACCCCACATAAGCGGGGGCCGCATTCTATAGGCGGTTACCCCACGAGTCAATCGGCAAATATGTGAGCACTCACTTATGTTGCTGATTGGGCCGGCCCGGCGGGACACCGGGCCGGCTGGAACGGCGGGGCTCCCACCCCGCCACCGGGGATTACTCCCCGGAGGACTTCAGCGCCTCGGTCAGCGCCGCTTCCACTTCTTCTGCGGACGGCCCCTCGGCATAGCCCTGGGTCATCTGCATGGCACGCTTGCGCTTGCGCTCGGCATGGTACGCCAGGCCGGTACCGGCCGGGATCAGGCGGCCCACCACGACGTTCTCCTTCAGACCGCGCAGGCTGTCTTCCTTGCCGGTTACCGCTGCCTCGGTCAGTACGCGGGTGGTCTCCTGGAAGGAGGCCGCGGACAGGAAGGACTCGGTAGCCAGGGAAGCCTTGGTAATACCCAGCAGCAGGCGCTCGAACTGTGCCGGCTGCTTGCTCTCCGCACGCAGGCGCTCGTTCTCCTCGATGACCCGCTGGTACTCAACCTGGTCGCCCTTGATGAACTCGGAGTCACCCATCTCAATGATTTCCACCTTGCGCAGCATCTGGCGCACGATCACTTCGATGTGCTTGTCGTTGATGCCTACACCCTGGAGGCGGTAAACCTCCTGGATCTCATTGGTAATGTAGCGCGCGAGCTCTTCCACGCCCTTGAGGCGCAGGATGTCGTGCGGGTTGGACGGGCCGTCGGAGATGACCTCGCCTTTCTCCACGGTCTCACCCTCGAACACGGTCAGCTGGCGATGCTTGGGAATCAGTACCTCGTAGTGATCCTTGCCATTCGCCAGCGGCTTGCCATCGGTCGGGGTGATCTGCAGGCGCACCTTACCCTTGGTTTCCTTACCGAAGGAGACGGTACCGGAGATCTCCGCCAGGATAGACGGCTCCTTCGGCTTCCGCGCCTCGAACAGGTCGGCTACCCGCGGCAGACCACCGGTGATGTCCTTGGTACCACCAGACTCCTGCGGGATACGGGCGACGATGTCACCGATATTCACCTTGTCGCCGTCTTTCAGGCTGACGATGGCCCGCGCCGGCAGCGCGTAGTGCGCCGGAGCGTTACTGTTGGCCAGGGTCAGCTCCTCGCCATTCTCGTCTACCAGCGTTACTGCCGGACGCAGGTCCTTACCGGCAGACGGGCGCTCGGCCGGATCGATGATCTCGATAGAGGAGAGGCCGGTGATCTCGTCAGTCTGCTTGCGGATGGACAGGCCGTCCTCCATGCCGGACAGCTTCACCCAACCGGCCACCTCGGTGATGATCGGGTGAGTGTGCGGGTCCCACTTGGCCACAACCTGGCCACCATCGATCTGTGCGCCCTCGTCGACGTTGATGGTCGCACCGTAGGGCAGCTTGTAGCGCTCGCGCTCACGGCCGGCGCTGTCGGCAACCGCCAGCTCACCGGAGCGGGAAACCGCCACCAGTTTGCCACTCTCGGCTTTCACGGTCTTGACGTTGTGCAGGCGCACGGTGCCTTCCTGCTTCACCTGGATGCTGTCCGCCGCGGAAGCACGGCTCGCCGCACCACCGATGTGGAAGGTCCGCATGGTCAGCTGGGTACCCGGCTCACCAATGGACTGGGCGGCGACCACACCCACGGACTCGCCGGAGTTGGCGCGGTGGCCACGGGCCAGGTCACGGCCGTAACACAGGGCACAGATACCGTGTGCCGTCTCACAGGTGATCGGGGAGCGCACGATCACCTCGTCGATACCCATGGTCTCGATGCGCTCGACCCACTTCTCGTCGATCATGGTACCTGCCGGGATGGCGATCTCATCGCTGCCGGGCTTGATCACATCGCGTGCGACTACGCGGCCCAGGATGCGGTCACCCAGGGACTCGATTACGTCACCACCCTCGATCACCGGCGCCATGGTCAGGCCGTCGTCGGTGCCGCAATCGTCCTCGGTGATCACCACGTCCTGTGCCACGTCTACCAGACGGCGGGTCAGGTAACCGGAGTTCGCGGTCTTGAGAGCGGTATCCGCCAGACCCTTACGGGCACCGTGGGTGGAGATAAAGTACTGCAGTACCGACAGACCCTCACGGAAGTTCGCGGTAATCGCGTTCTCGATAATGGAGCCGTCCGGACGCGCCATCAGGCCACGCATACCAGCCAGCTGGCGGATCTGCGCCTCACTACCACGGGCACCGGAGTCGGCGTACATGTAAACCGAGTTGAACGAGTCCTGCTCGGTCTCGTTGCCATCGCGATCGATCACCGGCTCTTTCTTGATGCCGGCCATCATCGCCTGGGTGACCTTGTCGTTGGTACGGGACCAGACGTCGATCACCTTGTTGTATTTCTCACCGGCAGTTACCAGGCCGGAGGCGAACTGGCTCTCGATCTCCTTGACCTCTTCCTCGGCACTGTCGATCAGCTCGGCCTTGGCAGCCGGGATCTCGAAGTCGTTCACGCCAATGGAGGAACCGGACTTGGTGGAGAAGTCGAAACCGGTATACATCAGCTGGTCGGCGAAAATAACCGTCGCCTTGAGGCCCACGTTGCGGTAACACTCGTTCAGCGCGCGTGAGATAGCCTTTTTCTTCATCGGCTGGTTGACCATCTCGAACGGCAGGCCGTCCGGTACGATGTTCCACAGCAGCGCGCGGCCGACAGTGGTGTCCTGCAGCGATATTGTCTCGCGCTTCTCGCCGTCTTCGCCGACGATCACCTCGCGGATACGGACCTTGATCTTCGCCTGCAGGCCCACCTGCTTGGCGTAGAAGGCACGGCTCACTTCCTTGATATCGGAAAAGACCATGCCCTCGCCCTTGTCGTTCACACGCTCGCGGGTCATCCAGTACAGGCCCAGTACAACGTCCTGTGACGGTACGATGATCGGCTCACCGTTAGCGGGCGACAGGATGTTGTTGGTGGACATCATCAGCGCGCGGGATTCCAGCTGCGCTTCAATGGTCAGCGGCACGTGCACGGCCATCTGGTCACCGTCGAAGTCGGCGTTATAGGCCGCACACACCAGCGGGTGCAGCTGGATCGCCTTGCCTTCAATCAGTACCGGCTCGAACGCCTGGATACCCAGGCGGTGCAGGGTCGGGGCGCGGTTGAGCAGTACCGGGTGCTCGCGGATCACCTCGTCGAGGATGTCCCACACCACCGCTTCTTCGCGCTCGACCATTTTCTTGGCCGCCTTGATGGTGGTTGCCAGGCCGCGGGCTTCCAGCTTGCCGAAAATAAACGGCTTGAACAGCTCCAGGGCCATCTTCTTGGGCAGGCCGCACTGGTGCAGGCGCAGGGTCGGGCCAACCACGATCACGGAACGACCGGAGTAATCCACGCGCTTACCCAGCAGGTTCTGGCGGAAGCGGCCCTGCTTACCCTTGATCATGTCAGCCAGGGACTTCAGCGGGCGCTTGTTGGAACCGGTAATGGCGCGGCCGCGACGGCCGTTGTCCAGCAGCGCGTCCACAGACTCCTGCAGCATGCGCTTCTCGTTGCGCACGATGATGTCCGGCGCGTTCAGTTCCAGCAGGCGCTTCAGGCGGTTGTTGCGGTTGATCACCCGACGGTACAGGTCGTTCAGGTCGGAGGTCGCGAAGCGGCCACCGTCCAGCGGAACCAGCGGACGCAGGTCCGGCGGCAGTACCGGCAGCGCCTGCATGATCATCCACTCCGGGTCATTACCGGACTTGTAGAAAGCTTCCAGCAGCTTCAGGCGCTTGGACAGCTTCTTGATCTTGGTTTCGGAATTGGTGGCCGGGATCTCTTCCCGCAGGCGCTGGATTTCCGCCGGCAGGTCGATATCGCTCATCAGGTCCTGGATCGCCTCGGCACCCATCTTGGCCTCGAACTCGTCGGCGAATTCTTCCATCGCCTCGAAGTACTGCTCGTCGTTCAGCAGCTGGCCGCGCTCCAGGGTGGTCATACCCGGATCGGTAACCACATAGGACTCAAAGTACAGCACGCGCTCGATATCGCGCAGGGTCATGTCCAGCAGCAGGCCAATGCGGGACGGCAGCGATTTCAGGAACCAGATGTGCGCGACCGGGCTGGCCAGCTCAATGTGGCCCATGCGCTCGCGGCGAACTTTCGCCTTGGTAACTTCCACGCCACACTTTTCGCAGATGATGCCGCGGTGCTTCATGCGCTTGTACTTACCGCACAGGCATTCGTAGTCCTTGACCGGGCCAAAAATCTTGGCACAGAACAGGCCTTCCCGCTCCGGTTTGAAGGTACGGTAGTTGATGGTCTCCGGCTTCTTGACCTCGCCGTAGGACCAGGAACGGATCATGTCCGGGGACGCCAGACCGATACGGATTGCGTCAAACTCTTCCAGCTGTTCCCGGTCTTTCACCAGGTTTAACAAATCTTTCAAGGCCTTTCCTCCACTTGAGGTAGTCAACCCGCCCCTTGCCATCTCGGGGTGGGCCAGCCGGCGCCCGCACACTCGCGGGACACCGGCCTCTATATGCGATCGCCTGTTACCAGGCGCCTACACCAGTTACCGGTCTTACTCGTGCTCGAGCTCGAAATTCATACCGAGCGAGCGGATCTCCTTGACCAGTACGTTGAAGGATTCGGGCATGCCCGGCTCCATGCGGTGGTCGGAATCCACGATGTTCTTGTACATCTTGGTCCGGCCTTCCACGTCGTCGGACTTGACCGTGAGCATTTCCTGCAGCGTGTAGGCGGCACCGTACGCCTCCAGAGCCCAGACCTCCATCTCACCGAAGCGCTGGCCACCGAACTGCGCCTTACCACCCAGCGGCTGCTGGGTAACCAGGCTGTAGGAACCGGTAGAACGCGCGTGCATCTTGTCGTCCACCAGGTGGTTCAGCTTCAGCATGTACATATAGCCCACGGTTACCGGGCGCTCGAAGGAGTCACCGGTACGGCCGTCGTACAGTGTGATCTGGCCGGAATCCGGCAGGTCCGCCAGGCGCAGCAGTTTCTTGGTTTCGCTCTCGTCGGCACCATCGAAGACCGGGGTCGCCATCGGCACACCGCCGCGGAGGTTGTTGGCCATGGCCAGCACTTCCTCGTCGGACAGCTCGTCCAGCTCCTCCTTGTAACCGCCGGTGGAGTTGTACACCTCTTCCAGGAAACCGCGCAGCTTGGCCACTTCCTGCTGCTCCTTGAGCATGCGGTCAATCTTCACGCCCAGGCCCTTGGCGGCCATACCCAGGTGCATTTCCAGAACCTGGCCCACGTTCATCCGCGAGGGTACACCCAGCGGGTTCAGGACGATATCAACCGGCTCGCCGTTCTCGTCGTACGGCATGTCCTCGACCGGCTTGATCACGGAGATCACACCCTTGTTACCGTGGCGACCGGCCATCTTGTCGCCCGGCTGGATGCGGCGCTTGATCGCCAGGTAAACCTTGACGATCTTCAGCACGCCCGGCGCCAGGTCGTCGCCGGACTCCAGCTTCTTCTTCTTGTCCTCGAAGGCTTCGTCCAGCAGCTTGCGGCGATCCTTGAGCTGCGCTTCGGCCTTCTCGAGCTGCTCGTTCAGGCTCTCTTCGGCCATACGCAGCTTGAACCAGTCTTCGCGCGGCAGGCCTGCCAGGACCTCGGCGGTCAGCACGTCGCCTTTCTTGACGCCCTTGCCGCCTGCAACCTTCTGGCCTTCCAGTGCGGATGCCAGGCGCTCGAACGTGGCGCCTTCGACGATGCGATATTCCTCATTGAGGTCCTTGCGCACCTCGTCGAGCTGGGCCTTCTCGATATCGATCGAACGCTGGTCTTTCTCCAGGCCGTCGCGGGTAAACACCTGCACGTCGATAACGGTACCGCGGGTGCCACTCGGCGCGCGCAGGGACGTGTCCTTCACATCGGAGGCCTTCTCACCGAAGATCGCACGCAGCAGCTTTTCTTCCGGCGTCAGCTGGGCTTCACCCTTCGGCGTCACCTTGCCTACCAGGATGTCACCGGCACCAACTTCCGCACCGATATAAACGATGCCGGACTCGTCCAGCTTGTTCAGTGCAGATTCGCCCACGTTGGGGATATCAGCAGTAATCTCTTCGCTACCCAGCTTGGTATCGCGGGCGATACAGGTCAGCTCCTGAATGTGGATGGTGGTGAAGCGATCTTCCTGCACCACACGCTCACTGATCAGGATGGAGTCCTCGAAGTTGTAGCCGTTCCACGGCATGAACGCGATGCGCATGTTCTGGCCCAGGGCCAGTTCACCCAGGTCAACAGAGGGGCCGTCAGCGAGAATATCGCCACGGGCTACCACGTCACCGGTCTTCACGATTGGGCGTTGGTTGATGCAGGTGTTCTGGTTGGAACGGGTGTACTTGGTCAGGCTGTACAGGTCTACACCCGCATCGCCGGCCTCCACCTCTTCGTCGCGCACACGAACCACCACACGGCTGGCATCGACACGCTCGATCACACCACCGCGACGGGCCACCACACACACGCCGGAGTCGCGCGCCACGGTGCGCTCCATACCGGTGCCAACCAGCGGCTTGTCGGCACGCAGGGTCGGTACCGCCTGGCGCTGCATGTTCGAGCCCATCAGGGCGCGGTTGGCGTCGTCGTGCTCGAGGAACGGGATCATGGCCGCGGCCACGGACACCACCTGCTTCGCAGACACGTCCATGTACTGGATCTCGGCCGGCGGCTTGAGGCTGAACTCGTTGTGGTGACGCACGCTGACCAGCTCATCGGTAAAGCGACCCTGGTCGTCCACCGCAGCAGACGCCTGGGCAATCACGTAGTTCGCTTCGTTGATCGCGGACAGGTACTCAATGTCGTTGGTAATCTGGCCGTCAACAACCTTGCGGTACGGGCTCTCGAGGAAACCGTAGTGGTTGGCGCGGGCGTATGTGGCCAGGGAGTTGATCAGGCCGATGTTCGGGCCTTCCGGCGTCTCAATCGGGCACACACGGCCGTAATGGGTCGGGTGTACGTCGCGGACCTCGAAGCCGGCACGCTCGCGGGTCAGGCCACCCGGGCCGAGGGCGGATACGCGGCGCTTGTGGGTCACTTCCGACAGCGGGTTGTTCTGGTCCATGAACTGGGACAGCTGGGAGGAACCGAAGAATTCCTTCACGGCAGCCGCCACCGGCTTGGCATTGATCAGGTCCTGCGGCATCAGGCCTTCGCTCTCGGCCATGGACAGGCGCTCTTTCACCGCGCGCTCGACACGCACCAGGCCCACACGGAACTGGTTTTCGGCCATTTCACCCACGGAGCGCACACGACGGTTACCCAGGTGGTCGATATCGTCCACCATGCCATTGCCGTTGCGGATCTCGATCAGGGTCTTGAGCACATCGACGATGTCTTCCTTGCTCAGGGTGCCCTGGCCGGTCTCGTCCTCACGACCGAGGCGGCGGTTGAACTTCATGCGACCGACAGCGGACAGGTCGTAGCGCTCGTCGGTGAAGAACAGGTTCTCGAACAGGGACTCGGCGGACTCCTTGGTGGGCGGCTCGCCCGGGCGCATCATGCGGTAGATCTCCACCAGCGCTTCCAGCTGGGTGCGAGACGGCTCTGAGCGCAGGGTATCGGAGATGAATGGGCCGCAGTCCAGGTCGTTGGTGTACAGGGTCTCGAATTTGTTAACGCCCAGGGCGCGCAGCTTGGCGATCACCTCGTCGGTGATTTCGCTGTTACATTCAACCGCTACCTCACCGGTGGACTCATCGATGATGTCATGGGCCAGGACGCGACCGTGCAGGTACTCCAGCGGTGCTTCCAGGCGCTCCACGCCGGCTTTTTCCAGCTGGCGGATGTGGCGCGGGGTAATGCGGCGACCTTCCTCGACAATAACCTTGCCCTTGCCATCCTTGATGTCGAAGGAGGCAACATCACCACGCAGGCGCGACGGGATCAGCTCCAGGCTGCAGTTTTCTTCATGCAGCTCGAACTTGCTGGTATCGAAGAACATGTCCAGCATTTCCTGGGAAGAAAAACCCAGGGCGCGCAGCAGGATGGTCGCGGGCAGCTTGCGGCGACGGTCGATACGCACGTAAACCAGGTCCTTCGGGTCGAACTCGAAGTCCAGCCACGAGCCACGGTAAGGAATCACGCGCGCAGCGTAGAGCAGCTTGCCGGAGGAATGCGTCTTGCCCTTGTCGTGATCGAAAAACACACCCGGGGAACGGTGCAACTGGGACACGATCACGCGCTCGGTACCGTTGATCACGAAGGTACCGTTTTCGGTCATGAGCGGAATCTCGCCCATGTACACTTCCTGCTCCTTGATGTCCTTGATGGACTTGTTGGCAGATTCCTTGTCGTAGATGATCAGGCGTACACGCACGCGCAGCGGGCATGCGTAGGTGATACCGCGCAGGGTACATTCCTTGACATCGAACGCCGGCTTACCCAGCGTATAGCTGACATACTCCAGCGCCGCATTGCCGGAATAGCTGACAATCGGAAATACGGACTTGAACGCTGCCTGCAGGCCGACGTCCAGTCGGTCATCGGGGCGCGAGTCGGCCTGAGTGAATTTGCGATAAGAATCCAGCTGTATCGCAAGCAGGAAAGGTACATCCATGACCTTTGGCAGTTTGCCAAAATCCTTGCGGATACGTTTTTTCTCAGTGTATGAGTAAGCCATTCATATTCCCCAGCTTGATCAGTGACAAGACTTCATTGGAACCGGCCCCCATATTCCCCATACTGTACTTACGGGAATGCGGAAAGGCCCGGTCCGCCCGGGCGAGAAGCCTCTGAGCAATGCAGCGATGGCTACACTGGTCGGAAACCTCTCGGTTAACTGCGCGCTTGCCAGCGGCGCAGGCCGCGGTATGTTTCACCCAGGGCCCACAGGTCCCCGAATCGCCAAACAAAACCACACTGCCGAAAACGGCAAAAAGGCCGGCGGACAAAGTCCACCAGCCTTGCCGCTGCGACCGCGGGTTGCGGCCGACAGCGGTAGTCGCAACAACCGAGTTACTTCAGTTCTACAGTTGCGCCAGCTTCTTCCAGCTGCTTCTTGGCCTCTTCGGCCTCTTCCTTGGTCGCGCCTTCCTTCAGCGGAGCCGGAGCGCCGTCTACCAGCGCCTTGGCTTCTTTCAGGCCCAGGCCGGTGATGCCGCGAACAGCCTTGATCACGTTCACTTTCTTGTCGCCGGCAGATGCCAGGATTACGTCGAACTCGGTCTTCTCTTCTGCAGCAGCTTCGCCGCCAGCAGCGCCACCAGCTACAACAGCAGCAGCAGCGGTAACACCGAACTTCTCTTCCATTGCTTCGATCAGCTCGACAACGTCCTTAACAGACATTTCGGCAACAGCATTGATGATATCTTCTTTAGTCAGAGACATAAGTCAGTACCTGATTTGTGTGAGCAGTAAACTGCCCGTCAATTCATTTAAAAGTCGTTGAAAACTGCCGTTTCGCGCAGGCGAAACTATTAGGCAGCTTCTTGCTCTTTCTGGTCGCGAACGGCCGCAATAGTGCGGACCAGCTTGCCAGCAGATGCTTCTTTCATAACGCTCATCAGCTTGGCGATCGCCTCGTCGTAAGTCGGCAGGGTTGCCAACATTGCGACGTCGGTGACCACGCCTTCGAAGGCAGCACCTTTCAGTTCAAGCTTATCGTTGTCCTTGGCGAACGCCGTCAGGATGCGCGCACCGGCACCCGGGTGTTCGGTGGAAAATGCGATAAGACTTGGACCTACGAATTTCTCGAGGAGACATTCGTATTCGGTACCTGCCAGAGCGCGACGCGCCAGAGTATTGCGGACGACTTTCATCCAGACGCCGTTCTCGCGAGCCTCTTTGCGCAGGGCTGTCATGTCATTTACGGCAACGCCGCGGGAATCCGCAACGACCGCAGACAGAGCACCCTCAGCAGCCTGCTGGACATCAGCGACAATTGCTTTCTTGTCTTCGAGTCCAATAGCCATAGTGTCACTCCTGGATTTGGAAAAAAGACCGGGAATTACCACTCCCGATCCACTCCGGTGCTAAGACCTCAAATCCAGTAAAAATACTGGTTTGGGCAACACCGTCTGCGTAGGCTGGGACCGGGCCAGGGGCTCGATCCTGATTAAGCGGTGGACAGCGGAACTTGCCACGCCCACTACGCCTACGGTCTTTGACGGCCCGCCTTCCTGCCGGGGCATTCCGGCGGACCCCAAAGTTCGGTAAAACCGCAGCCAGGCATACCCGTCGGTAGCGCCGGCTGCGGCCTGCAACAGTTTCCCGGGGAAACCGCTGGCTTATTTAACGTCCAGGGATCCCTGGTCGATGGTCAGGCCCGGGCCCATGGTGGTGCTCAGGGAGACCTTCTTCAGGTAAACGCCCTTGGCGGAAGCCGGCTTGGCCTTTTTCAGGTCAGCGATCAGGGCTTCGAGGTTCTCTTTCAGCGCCTTGGCGTCGAAAGCAACCTTGCCGATACCACCGTGGATGATACCGCCCTTGTCAGCGCGGAAACGCACCTGACCGGCCTTGGCGTTCTTCACTGCAGTGGCCACGTCCGGGGTCACAGTGCCGGTTTTCGGGTTCGGCATCAGGCCGCGCGGACCGAGGATCTGGCCCAGCTGGCCAACGACACGCATCGCATCCGGGGAGGCGATTACCACGTCGAAGTCCATCTTGCCGGCCTTGACGTCGGCTGCCAGCTCATCCATGCCCACCAGGTCGGCACCAGCCTCTTTGGCGGCGTCGGCGTTGGCGCCCTGGGTGAAGACCGCAACACGGACGTCTTTACCGGTGCCGTGCGGCAGGGTGGTCGCACCGCGAACCGCCTGGTCAGACTTGCGCGGGTCGATACCCAGGTTGATAGATGCGTCAACGGTCTCGGCGAACTTGACGTTGGACAGCTCTTTCAGCAGGGCGACGGCTTCGTCGAATCCGTAGGCCTTGCCTGCTTCTACTTTCTCAGCGATTGCGCGCTGGCGCTTGCTCAGTTTTGCCACGTTACACGCCCTCCACATCAATACCGGCACTACGGGCGGAACCGGCGATAGTGCGCACGGCTGCGTCCATGTCAGATGCACTCAGGTCGGGCATCTTGGTAGTGGCAATCTCTTCCAGCTGGGCGCGGGTAACCTTGCCCACCTTCTCGGTATTCGGACGACCGGAGCCGCTCTTGATACCGGCAGCCTTGCGCAGCAGCACGGAGGCCGGCGGGGTCTTCATGATGAAGGTGAAGGAACGATCGCTATATACGGAGATCACGACCGGTACCGGCAGGCCCTGCTCCATACCCTGGGTCTGGGCGTTGAACGCTTTACAGAACTCCATGATATTGACGCCGTGCTGACCCAGCGCGGGGCCGACGGGCGGGCTCGGGTTGGCCTGCCCGGCAGGCACTTGCAGCTTGATATAAGCTTCGATTTTCTTAGCCATTACAGCTTCCTCTTTCAGTGGGTGGTAGCGCCTGCGCTGGACGGCTGCAACAGCCGCAACGCCCGGCTCCCCGGGTGCCCCTGTACAGCAACTGATCAGTCACGGTTTTCAGGGACGCGAAAGCCCCCTTCCACCCGCAGCGGAAGAGGGCAAAAAAACTGCCTGTCTGATCAGGTCTTCTCGACCTGACCAAACTCCAGCTCCACCGGGGTGGAGCGGCCGAAGATCAGCACTGCGACCCGCAGGCGGCTCTTCTCGTAATTAACCTCTTCAACCACACCGTTGAAGTCATTGAACGGCCCATCGATGACCCGCACCATCTCACCCGGCTCGAACAGGGTCTTGGGCTTGGGCTTGTCGACGGAATCATCGATCCGGTTCAGGATCGCCTGGGCCTCACGCTCGGTAATCGGAGCCGGCCGGTCGGCCTTGCCACCGATAAAACCAAGGACCCGCGGGGTCTCCTTGACCAGGTGCCAGGTGTCGTCGTTCAGCTCCATCTCTACCAGCACATAACCGGGGAAGAACTTGCGCTCACTCTTGCGCTTCTGGCCCGCACGCATCTCCACCACTTCCTCGGTGGGAACCAGGACATCACCGAACAGGTGGTCCATTTCGTGCAGTTCAATACGCTCCTTCAGGGATGACGCAACGCGCTTCTCATACCCGGAGTAAGCCTGAACCACGTACCAATGCTTAGCCATGCGTCAACCTTTAGCCGATAACCTTGGAGGCTGCCCAACCCAGGGCAGAATCCAGCGCCCAGAGAATTAGCGCCATAATCAACACGAACACCACCACGATCAGGGTTGTCTGTGTCGCTTCCTGGCGAGAGGGCCACACCACACGACGCACTTCTGTCTGCGCTTCGCGCAGCAGCGTCCACAGCGCATGCCCCTTGGCAGTATTTACCGCCACAACCAACGCCACCAGGAAGATGACGACCATGGCCAGCACGCGATACAGCAGGGGGAATTCAGCGTAGTAGGTGTTGCCCGCCAAGGCAGCACCGATCAGCACTACCACCAGCAGCCACTTTAGGCCATCAAGACGAAAGGTTTTCGCCTCTACTTTAGCATTCATACAAAGAAGCCCTTAGCGCTTACAAAACAAGCCCGGCCACGGCGGACCGGAACTTGCAACGCCCTCAGGCAAAAGGAATGGGGCGCTTGAAAAGTTGGCAGGCCAGGAGGGACTCGAACCCCCAACCCTCGGTTTTGGAGACCGATGCTCTACCAATTGAGCCACTGGCCTAGAACAGCTTCCGGTCAATGCCGCGCATTTACGCGCCAGAGACCGAAAAATGAGGGGGCGGATCTTACCATCCTCCCCCTCTTTTGCAAAGCGGGTCACTGGAGACCAGTGACCGCGCCCGCCATCGATCTGATCAATCGATGATCTTGGATACCACGCCGGCACCCACGGTACGGCCACCTTCACGAATCGCGAAGCGCAGGCCTTCTTCCATGGCGATCGGTGCGATCAGCGTAACAGTCATCTGTACGTTGTCGCCCGGCATTACCATCTCGGTACCTTCCGGCAGCTGTACGTCACCGGTTACGTCGGTGGTACGGAAGTAGAACTGCGGACGGTAGCCCTTGAAGAACGGGGTGTGACGACCACCTTCGTCCTTGGACAGAACGTATACTTCTGACTCGAACTTGGTGTGCGGGGTAATGGAACCCGGCTGCGCCAGGACCTGACCACGCTCAACTTCGTCACGCTTGGTGCCACGCAGCAGTGCGCCGATGTTCTCACCTGCACGACCTTCGTCCAGCAGCTTGCGGAACATCTCAACACCGGTACAGGTGGTCTTGGTGGTGTCCTTCATGCCAACGATTTCGATCTCGTCGCCAGTCTTCAGAACGCCGCGCTCGACACGACCAGTTACCACGGTACCACGACCCGAGATGGAGAATACGTCCTCGATCGGCATCAGGAACGGCTGGTCTACAGCGCGCTCCGGCTCCGGGATGTACTCGTCCAGGGTCTCAACCAGCTTCTTAACAGCGGTGGTACCCATCTCGTTGTCGTCTTTGCCTTCCAGCGCCATCAGGGCGGAACCAACGATGATCGGGGTGTCGTCACCCGGGAAGTCGTACTGGTCCAGAAGTTCGCGAACTTCCATCTCAACCAGCTCGAGCAGCTCTTCGTCGTCGACCATGTCAGCCTTGTTCAGGAATACCACGATGTACGGTACACCTACCTGGCGGGACAGCAGGATGTGCTCGCGAGTCTGCGGCATGGGGCCGTCAGCTGCGGAACAAACCAGGATTGCGCCGTCCATCTGGGCAGCACCGGTGATCATGTTCTTCACGTAGTCGGCGTGGCCCGGGCAGTCAACGTGCGCGTAGTGACGAGTCGGGGACTCGTACTCAACGTGAGAAGTAGCGATGGTGATACCGCGCTCACGCTCTTCCGGTGCATTGTCGATACCGGCGAACTCTACCGCGGCGCCACCCCATACTTCTGCACAAACGCGGGTCAGCGCGGCAGTCAGGGTGGTTTTACCGTGGTCAACGTGACCGATGGTGCCCACGTTCACGTGGGGCTTGGAACGCTCAAACTTCTCTTTTCCCATTGCAGCCTCCTAGTATGGGCAGACTTAAAGACACCCACTTGCAGAACCGAAGCACCGGGATACACAACACCCGGATACAAATAGCCGCAGAGACACCTGCCCCCGCGGCCACCGTAAAAATGGAGCTCATGGGCGGATTTGAACCGCCGACCTCACCCTTACCAAGGGTGTGCTCTACCCCTGAGCTACATGAGCTAAAACTGCTTTAACCGGTGAACCCCACCAGTTTATCGGCCGCCGCAGCGACCTCCCACCTTTGCGCCACACCGGGTTTCCGGCATGGAGCGGGCAGCGGGAATCGAACCCGCATCATCAGCTTGGAAGGCTGAGGTTCTACCATTGAACTATGCCCGCACGCTCCGCGCAGGAACCTCAAAGCAAAAGACCCTCAGCCTTCCGCTTTCGACACCCCGGCATACCGGGGCATCTGAATATGGTGCAGGGGGGTGGATTCGAACCACCGAAGCTTGCGCGTCAGATTTACAGTCTGATCCCTTTGGCCACTCGGGAACCCCTGCTCGAAAGCGGTGCGCATTGTCTACACTAACCGCTACGCTGTCAACAACTTTTTCTTTAAATTCACACACTTACCAGCGGAACCTAAAGTGAAAACAGCGTGAGAGACAAAATGGAGCTGGCGAGAGGAGTCGAACCCCCGACCGGCTGATTACAAGTCAGCTGCTCTACCAACTGAGCTACGCCAGCCCTGTCTCTCCTTACGGGAAAGCCTTCTACCCCGTAAGTGGAGGCGGGATTCTAGGGGATGTTATGCCGACAAGCAACCGTTTTGAGCGCGAGTTTTTTCTCCCCCCGGTCAACTGCGGCTCACCTCCCGGGCCTAGTCGGTTTCCAGCTCCGCACAGAGATTCTGGCGCCGATCAAGCTCGGGATAGTCCAGCTGCAGCTGCGCCCAGAAATCCCCCGCCAGCGCATCGGCAGCCCCGGGCGCCAACACCACCCACTGCTCGGCAATCATCTGCGGCTCCTCGCGCATCTGGGCGTCAATGCCCTGCGCCCGCAGCTCATCAGACAGCAACTGTGCCCGGTCCCGCTCGGAGAAGATGCCGAACGAGATACCGTGGGTGAGGGATCCCTTCGGGATCACGTAACTGTCGACCCCGGCGGCCTGTAGTTCCCGTAACCTGTTGAACGCCTCCCGGCGTGAAGATAGCGGCTCCAGGTACACCCAGTAGCGCATCTGCCCCGGCACCTCCACTTCGCGCAGCTCCGCATCCAGCTGCAGTGCCCGCAGGCGCTGCACAACGTCCTCGCCCTGGTACCCCTCTTCAAACGGCCCCACGAGGGTACAGACCGCACCGGCGGTCCCGGCCCGGCCCTCTGTCGTCGATGCGCCACTGCTGGCTGGCGCGCGAGGCGCCGGCGCGGCGCTGTCACGGGACTCCAGCTCATCCCGGTCCAGCTCGCTGAGCAGGCGGATGGTATCCCCGGCTTCTGCCGGCGGCGCGGTCGTCACTGCCGCGTCAGGCGTGACCGGCGCATGCCCACTGGTCTGCAACCAGGCAAAGACGCCCACATTGGCAAGAAAAAGGACAAGTACAATCCAACGCATAGAGTCTGTTCCCGAAGACAGGGGAGAGTCGATTGGTGTTGTTCACCGCTTGGTGATGTTCAGGGAATGCTGATACCCAGCCCCTCGAATACGAGATCCGGTACCAGCTCCGCGTCGTCGCCGAACAGGCTGGCGAAGAACTGGCCATCGCCGCCGGTCAGCCACAGCAGCGGCTCCATCTCCTCGCTGCGACGCAGCTCCGCCAGTGCCCGCTCGATGGCGCCCAGCACCATTGACGGCAGGCCGCGGTTCACCGCCTCTGCGGTATCGATGCCGGGCGCCAGCGACATCCCCTCAATGAACTGGCCCGCCACCTTGACCGCGTCGGTGTCGGCGTACAGGGCCCGGCGCATCAGCTCCAGGCCCGGCAATATATACCCCCCGCGGTGCCGGCCGCCAGTGCCCAGCAGGTCCAGGGTCACGGCACTGCCACAGTCCACCACCAGCGCCGGCGAGGGATCGCGCCGGTGCGCGGCCAACACCGCCAGCCACCGGTCCACCCCCAGCGCAGCCGTATCCCGGTAGCCGCAGGTAACGCCCGCACAATGGCGCTCCACCCGGGCAAACTGCGGCTCCAGTGAGAGGTCCGTGCGCAACGCCGCGGTCAGCAATTCCGCCATCCGCGCACCGGCCACATTGGCCACCCGCACCCGCCGCGGGCCGGCACCGGCCCACTGGGCCGGCAGGCGGCCCTGCGCCAGGTCACCGGTGGCGAACCCGCCTCGCGCCACCGCATGACCCGATTGCGACTGCACCAGGCGCCACTTGCCACGCGTATTGCCGATATCGATTTCGAGGATCACCGCAATGCCTCCCGCAGGGAAACTTCCCCCCCATGAAAACTGCGCTGCTCACCGCTATCCAGCTCCAGCACCAACGCCCCGCTGGCGTCCACGCCGCGGGCAGTGCCTCGCCATGATTGCTGTGCCGACTGCAGCTCCACCCGGCGCCCGGCAAAGGCATCGCGGGCCAGCCAGGCATCGCGGTAAGCGGCGAAACCCCGCTCCGGGTAGTCGGCCAGCAGCGCCAGCAAGCGGCTGAGCATGGCGGCAGCGAGCGCATTGCGCTCGATACCCGGCCGCACCTGCTGCAGGTCGATCCAGGGCTGGTCGATCGCCGCGGCCTGCGCCTGGGGCAACCCAACGTTCACTCCCACACCCACCACCACGCCGCAGCGATCGGTGAGGTCGCCACTGAGCTCCAGTAGCACACCGGCCAGCTTGCGCCCCCGGCACCAGACGTCATTGGGCCACTTGAGGCTCACATCCGGCACCGCAAACTCTTCCAGCGCCTCCGCCAGTGCCACGCCCACCGCCAGGCTGAGGCCCTCGAGCAGCTGCACACCGCCGCTGAACTGCCAGCCCACCGACAGGCTGACGCCGGCGCTGAACGGGCTGATCCACTGCCGCCCGCGCCGGCCGCGCCCGTCAGTCTGTCGTTCGGCCAGCATGGCCACGCCGTGACCTTCCCCGCGCTCCAGGAGGGCCAGCATGCGGGCATTGGTGGAGTCCACTTCGTCCCTCAGGACCAACCCCCCGAGCAAGTCGCGGGCCCGCGGCGCCATGGCCTCCTCCATCTGCGCCCCGGACAGCAGGTCCAGGCCTCCCGGGACCCGGTAGCCCCGCCCTTTTACCGATTCCAGCTCCAGGCCGTAATCCGCCAGTTTCTGCAACTGCTTCCACACGGCCGCACGGCTTACCCCCAGGGCCGCCCCGAGCGCCTGGCCCGAGTGCACTTCGCCGTCAGCCAGCAACTCCAGTACTGGCCGCAGCTGGCCCAGGGGATTTTTCCGGTCGACATTGGTCACATTCAATTTCCTGTATAGCGGCGCGTATAACGGCGGCCAAGGCTGGTCAGGATTTCATAGCCGATGGTCCCCGCGTACTCCGCGACCTCGTCGACGGTTACCTGGTCGTTCAGCACCTCGATATGCCCCAGTCTGTCACGCTCCCGGGCAGCCAGCGCGCTGATATCAAACACCGTGGAATCCATGGAAACCCTGCCCACCATGGGCAAACGGCGCCCGCAGGCCCAGCCACAACCGCGCCCGCCCTGGGCCCGGATAATACCGTCGGCATATCCACCCCGGGCCACTGCCAGCCAGCTACCGGCCGGTGCCTGCTGGGTGGCACCGTAGCCTACCCAACTGTCACGGGAGACATGTCGCTGCTGCACCACGGGCAGGCTGAGGTGAACCACGGCGCGCATGGGGTTGGCGACTGCAGGCTGCGGATTGACGCCGTAGAGCGCCGAACCGGGTCGGGCGATATCGAAGTGATAGGACTCATCCAGGTGGATTCCCGACGAATTTGCCAGGCTCAACTGGACTTCCGGCAATTGCTCCCGCAGTCGCTCGCCGGCACGCCGGAATGCTTCCAGCTGCCGGCGGTTGTGCGGGTGGGCGGGGTCATCCGCGCAGGCGAGATGGCTCATCACCACCTGGATGCCCGCCTCCCTGAGCAGCCCGCGCTCGCGCAACAGCTGGTCAAACTCCTCGGCGGTCATCCCCAGCCGGGTCATGCCCGAATCGATCTTGAGGCCACAGGGGGCCGGGGAACCGGCCGCATTACAGGCATCCACCCAGGCCCGCAGTTGTTGCAGGGTAAAGACATTCGGGATCAGCCCGGCCCGGATGCATTCCAGCTCGCGCCCCGGCCTCACACCGGTAAGCACATAAATCCGGGCGTCGGGCTCGAGGATATCGCGCAGCTCCAGCCCCTCGTCGAGGGTGGCGATAAAAAAGTCTCGGCAGCCGCGGCGGTAAAACACCGGGGCCAGCTCACCCACCCCCAGGCCGTAGGCATCCGCCTTGACCACCGCGCCGCAGCGGCTGCCCGCGCGTAACCGCTGGTCCAGCGCCAGGAAATTATCGCCGGCGGCCTGCAGGTCCACCGTGAGCAGGCCGTCGTGTATGCTCGTCATCTTTTACCTCACCAGTCCTCGACGCTTCTCTATACCCGCTGCCAGTTGCTAGGCGGCACTGAGCAGGGCTTCACGCTGCAGCGCCCGGGCACCCAGGCGAATGGCCACGGCCACCAGCAGCAGGGTCGCGGCGGACCCCGCCAGCAGCGTAGCCGCCGGCACGGATTCCCCCACCAGCAGGGCCTTGAGCCATTGCTGCTGGCCCACCAGTGGCACCAGCTGCCAGAAGAAACCACCCAGCTCGACCCGGGACATATCCAGCATCATCAGCAACAACACCGGCGCTACCTGCAGGATACTCAACTGCGTCTGCGCATCCTTGAAGGAGCCGGAACGCAATGCCAGCAGAATCTGCACCACCGCCACCAGCAGGGCAAGCGGCAGCAACAACAGCCCCATCGTCAATACCCCGCTGAGAGTGGTGGCCTGCTGTATGCCCAGCTCCGCCAGCGGCATCAACGGCATCAGCGACACCAGCGCAACCAGCGCGAGCAGCGCCCCGGCCCAGCCCATGCTGGCCACCGCCAGGGTTTTGGCCAGGATCACCTGCCACCCGGGCAACGGCTGTAGGAGCAGCGTTTCCAGGCTCAGCCGCTCGCGCTCCCCGGCAGACGTATCGACGGATGTCGCCAGACTGGCGACAAACAGGGTCAGGATCAGCAGACCCGGCACCATCGCCAGTAGCACCGCACCTCGGCGCGAGGGGGTACTGACATCACGCACTTCCAGTCGCCAGGGGGCCAGCAACTGCGGGGCAAGGCCGCGGGCAGTGACCCGCTGCTGAACCACCAGCTGCTGCAGCGCTCCCAACCGCTCCTGCAGGTGCCGCTGCGCGCGCGGGGATGAGGAAGAGGAGCTGTCGATATACAGGTACAGGGGCGGCGCCCCGAAGTTGCGGTACTCCTCGGCAAAACCCTCCTGCACCCACAGCACTATGTCGTAGTCACCCGCCAGCAGTTCCGCCGGGTCTCCCTCTGCCAGCGCATCGACCTCCAGGCCGCCACCGCGTAGCCGCTGCTCCAGCAACGGCGCAGATGCCGAGCCCAGCAGGGCCAGGCGGGAGATCTCCTCAGCCTGCTTCTTCACCATAAAGATACTGCCCCCCGCCAGCATGGCAGGAAACAGCAGGGAGAAGCAGACTGCCATCCACAGCGCCCGGCGATCCCGCCAGGCTTCAAGGAATTCCTTGTGCAGCAGCGCCGCCGTGGGGCCGCGCAGTATTTCTGTCAATCGGTTCAAGCCGGCACCTCCCCTGCCTGCCTGTCGCCATAGGCCAGGGCGACAAACGCGTCCTCCAGATTAGAGCAACCCGCCTCACGGATCAGGGCCTGCGGCGTACCGCTGCCGACGATACAGCCACGGGCCATCACCAGCACACTGTCGGACAGCTCCAGCACCTCGGACATGACGTGGCTCGAAAAAAGAATAGTGGTTCCCGCATCCCGCAGCCGCAGGAGGGTACGGCGCAGCAGGCGCGCAGCCAATACATCCAGGCCGCGGGTGGGCTCATCGAGGATCAGGTGCTGAGGGCGATGCACCAGCGCCCGCGCCAGGGAGACCTTCATCCGCTCCCCCTGGGAAAAGCCCCGCGTGCGACGCCGCCACAGCGGCTCCAGTTCCAGCTCCCGGCGCACATATTCCAGCGACTCGCGCAGTGCAGCTCCGGCAAGTCCCTGCATGCGCGCGAACAGCGTCAGGTACTCCTCCACCGTCAGCCGCTCGTACAGGCCTTCCCGATCACCCACAACACCCAGCTGCCGCTGCACTGCCAGCGGATCCCGGGCAACGTCGATACCGCCAACGCGCACCGTCCCGGAATCGGCCCGCAACAGGCCCCCGATAATTCGCAGGCAGCTCGTCTTGCCAGCACCGTTGGCGCCCAGCAGGGCGGTAATCCGACCATCGGGCACGCGGAAATCGAGCTCCCGCAGCACCGGCCGGCCGGCAAACGCCTTGCTGATCGAATTCACCTCGATCACTCTCCAGCCTCCTCGCCGGAGTCATGCCGGCCTCCAGTCCCAGGCTCCTTTACCGGATTCCCCGCAGTGCCACCGATATCGGGGCCGTAGCTGGCCACCATAAACGGCGGCCGGCTGATCTCCCGGGTACAGGTGCTGTCCAGCTCCTCCGCGGGCTGCGCAAGGAAGCGGGCGATCAGTTCGGGGATACAGCCGCGTGGGGAATTGATATGCCCACCGCTGGCAACCACCAGGTGCTGCTTGTCCGCCAGGTAGCCCAGCGCCTCGTCTGCATAACGCGGCGGGGTAATCGGGTCCGCCTCCCCGGAAATCAACAATACCGGCTGTGCCCTGGGTTCCGGCGCCGCATAGGGTTTTTCCTTTACCGGCCAGCCACGGCAGCCGTGCTGGAACAGGTCGAGAAAGGCGGTACCCAGGAAAGTGCCGTCGCTGTCAGCGGCGATCTCATCGGCGCTGATCCGGTTCAGTTCTTCGGCACAGGCCACCGAGAAGGTCAGGCCCATGGACATCGACTCGGTGCTCTTCACGAATAGCCCGGACAGGCCCACCAGGGGCTGCAGGTTACCGCTGTGCGCCTCGGTGATGGCAAAGGGGAGCTGGGCAGCAGCACGAGGGTCGTAGAGTACCGTACGGATGGCATTGGCAAATTCCCAGCGAGCCATGGGCTCAGTCAATGGCTGGCCGGTGAGCGGATCGGACAATACCGGGCGGCCACCCTGGTCCCATGATTCCAGCAGCGCGTCGAGCTGTGCCCGCCAATTGCCCAGGCGTGCGCAGGCCGGGTCGTTTGCGCAGTCGCGTTGCAGTGCCTGCAACGCATCCTCGGCTGCCCTGGCCGTCAGGAATACCTTGGTGTCGATGGGTGCCACCGCATCCAGTACCAGTTCGCTGACCGATTGCGGATGCCACTGCTGGTAGAGGAGTGCAGTGCGCGTGCCCCAGGATCCGCCCCAGAGCGCAATGCGCTCATGGCCCAGCCGGGAACGCACCATTTCCAGGTCTTCAACGGTCTGCCGGCTACTGAGCGACTCGGCAAATTCGGCCCGATCCAGGTAGCAGTCAGCCAGTTTGCGGGCAAAGGCGTCCAGGTCCAGGGAACGCTGGTCCTCGATACCACAGCGGAACGCGCCCGAGCGCCCGGCACCACGGCGATCCACCATGACAATGTCCCGCTCCCGGTTGACAGGCTCGAATGCGTTGAGGAGCGGCGCCAGGTCACTGGCCGCCTGCCCCGGCCCGCCCGCAAGCAGGTACAGAGGCTCCTCGCCACTGTTATTGACTGCCGGCGCCACCATCACGGCAAGTTGCGGCGCTTCCGGCTCGCTCTCGATCGGCAGCCGGTAGCAGCGCAACGGGTTGCGCCAGCCATCCAGGTAACAGGTCTCTGCGCCCGCCGCCTGGCCCAGTGCATCTGTACGCAACCACAGGCTTGCCACCAGCACGGCGAGCCCCGCAATAATCTTTCTGGTCCCGGCCAAACTGTATTCTCCTTGATCGCCCCATCGAGATCGCCCACAAGTCTACCCAAATTTACCCCCGGGTGCCGTTTTCCGCCGTGGCTGGCTACCGTGGCGTCCCCCTCTGGCCGGTGTTATGGTTACGGCTCAATCAGGGTTCCTCGTATTTCCAATGAGCTTTTCAGATCGAGAAAAACAATTAATACGCGCGGCGTTCGCGTGGGGACAGGTAAGCCATAAGGAGGGGTATACCCTCTCGGATGGCGAGATCGAAAAGTCAGTGCTTTTTCGCCGGCTGCTGGCCGGGCGTCCCCCACTGGCTTTCCCACCGCCGCTGCGCCATGGCTTCCCCTGGTACGAGGTGATCGAGGGGCGCGGACAGCATGTGGTGAATGCGTCGGAAGCCTCAACCGAAAACAGCATGATCGCACCGGGCAGCCTGCCTGGCGACAAGTGCGTCCTGATCGATGGTGCCTTCTGGCGGGTGGCCGAAACCATCCGCGAGCGCGAGGAGTACATCGTTGAATGGAGCCCTTACCCCATGCAGTGGCGACTGCGCAAACACTGGGAAGTCAATTACGAGATGACCCAGCAGCTCCACAGTTTCCGCAAGCACAATCCCGACGCTGAAATCCATTTCGACAATCGCGAGGGCCAGCGCGAGTACAGCGAGTTCCGCATCGATGAGGACCAGACAGTCTGGCTCAGCGAGTGGCAACTGAGCCGCATCGGCCTGTCCGGCTGGGTGTGGGTGGGAACCCTGCTGGAAACCGAAATCGACACGCCGCTGGAGGCCCTGGGCTCGGACCAGCACGGCCCGCTGATCCTCGGTGAACCCGGGAAAGCGAGCGGTGAAGCCTGGTTACGGATTGAGCGGGCCGGACAGGAATACCGCTTTATCCGCCTCGGTGAGCAAGTTGAATATGACAGCGTGGTGAAGGAAAGCGATACCGGCAGCCTGCTGCACGGGTTGCAGGATGAAGACCTGCTGGTTATGGACCGGCGCGACGGTAAACCGCTGCGCCGTTTTGCGGTACCGGTTCACCTGGCCCCCCTGGAGGAATTCGACCTGGACCGGCTTGGCTATGAGCTGGTGCCGGACAACCTCTTCCGCGACAGCACCTGAACCACTCGCCCAAAGCCCGGCCGGGCAGCCTCAATATCGCCAGCCCGGCCACGCCCCAACTGCTTTCAGTCCACATCCCTTCCCCGCGCTGCGCGGAGCAACAGGAACCAGGCTTCCAGCGGCAATTCGAGGGTGGCCGCAGCCACCGCCGCCTCAAGCCGGCCAGGGTTGCCGCTGCCGAGCACCGGTACCATATTGGTGGGATGGCGCAGCAGCCAGGCCAGCGCAATCTGTTGCGGCTCGAGGCCGAGCTCCAGGGACAGCTCCTCCAGGCAGGACTGCACCCGCCGGGCCGCCTCTCCGCCCCCCGTAAACAGAGCACCGCCCGCAAACGGTGACCAGGCCATGGGGAGTACCCGCTCCCGCTGGCAGAAATCCAGCTGGCCGTCGAACAGCGGGTCGCTGTGCAGTAGCGACACCTCGATCTGGTTGACCACCAGCGGCGCCTGCAGGCGCGACTGCAACAGCTCGAACTGATGTGGCAGGAAATTGGATACCCCCACCGCACGTATCTTGCCCGCATCCAGCAGGCCCTGCAGGACAGCCGCCAGTACATCGGCGTCCATCAGCGGATCCGGGCGATGCAGGAGCAGCAGGTCAAGGTAATCCGTGCCCAGCTTGGCCAGGCTGGATTCCACCGCGGCGTTCACGTGAGCAGCGCTACTGTCATAGTGGTTCAGCCGGAAACCATTGTCCTTACCGCAGAGCTTGATTCCGCACTTGGAGACGATCTCCATTTTCCCCCGCAGTCCCGGATCGAGCCGCAGGGCCTCACCGTAAAGGGCCTCGCAACGATAGTCTCCGTAGATATCCGCCAGGTCGAATGTGGTTACCCCCATATCCAGGAGCTTTTCGGTCAGTTCAACCAGCTCCCGGGGGGAATAGCCCCAATCGACCAGCCGCCAAAGGCCCATGGCCAGTCGCGACATTGAGAAGCCCGGGGCAAGGGGGGATTGCACTCGCTGCATTGCTCTACAAACCTTGGTAAATGGGCGGCCGATTCTGCAGTAAGCGACCAGGGCGGGCAAGCCTGGCCAGGGCCCCCGCCATGGTGACCACTCACCAACTGGTCAGCGGCCAGTCCTTGTCCTGCCCACAGCGCACCCGGTGTCCAGGCGCGGGCAGAGCGCCCACGCTGCACCGCACTATCGACTTAAATTCCCCCTGAGACACCTTTGTCATGTAAAAAAATTAAATTGTTCCCACTGAGTTCCAGAATTGAGAACCAGGTTGTAATTTTTTCTGGCTCGGCGGCTAATTCAACTTTAGTATTTCCCACGCAGTGTTCCCCAGTTCACCGGCCTCCAGCGTGGTACCGGCAGACATGACGCTGCCCTGAAAATAAAGCCCACCACAACCGGGCACATATCCAACCCCAGCCCTCCCGTGCTCCCGCACGGGCCCATGCCAGCTGCATAAGGCGGAGGAAACAAGCATGGCTATCGACGATATCCTCGAGAACAAAGACGAGAACGCCAAGTCCTTTATGGACGGGATCATTGAACAACCCAAGGCCAGTGGTGGCTACGGCAGTGCTGCCGCAACCGAAAAGGAACAGTCGGTAATCGGCAAGAACATCAAGTTCCGCGGCGAACTGGTCGGCACAGAAAACCTGCATATCGAAGGCACCATCGAGGGAACCGTGATCATGGAAGGGCACGACCTTTCTGTGGGCGCGGGCGGCGAACTCAACGCCAATATCCATGCCAAGAACATCGTGGTGGAGGGGCAGCTGACCGGCGATGCCCTGGCTGATGAACTGATCGAGATCCGCCGTACCGCGGCAGTGAAAGGCAACCTGATCGCCCCCCGCATCAAGCTGGACGATGGCGGTAAGTTCCGCGGCTCCATGGATATGGTCGATACGGATTCCGAGATGAAGGAGCGTCACAAGGAATTCAAGGAAAAGCTCGTACACCCCAACCTGCCGCCGGCGGAAGCTGCAAAGCAGGCATCAGGTAAGAAATCCGGCTCGGCTTTCGACAGCAAAATCCCGGAAACCCCGAGTTTCACCCAACCCAAGGCAGGCGCCAAGGAAGACAAGAAAAAAGACGACCAGAAAGAAAAAGAGGAATAACCTCAACTGGTTAACAGCAGGTCACGACAAAATCCGTACACTAGCGCGCGATTTTGTCGTGACCACGCAGGACCTGCCATATGCAGCATCACTCATTCGGGTTGGCAGCTCTTATTGAAGAAATTGTCCAGCCCGGCTGTCGTATTCTCGACCTGGGACCATTGTCCTCGGGAACCACAGACGCATTCCTGCAACTTAACTGCCCTTGCTATATCGAGGACCTGATCGAGTTCTTTACGGAGCACGGTAACGGACTGGAACACAGGGAAGCACTCGCCGATCACCTGGTCCCCAAGCCCGAGCGGGTAAAGCTGGACGTTGTCCTCTGCTGGGACCTGCTCAACTTCCTTCCCCCGGAACTACTGCGCTACCTGCTCAAGCTACTGGAGCCGAACCTGAAGCCGGGGACCATTTTTCATACGATGATGTATACCGGCAAGACACTGCCGGAAAAACCCGCCAGCTTTCGCCACGTGGGAAACTTCACCTTCGAGACCGGCTTCGATGCAAACCTGCCCGACCTGCCGGCTTACCGCTATTCGACCCTGTCCCTGATGCAGGTTATGGGTTCTTTCACCCTGCGCAACTCTACCCTGCAGCGGGAAGGCATGCGCAAGGATATGATTGAGCATATGCTGGAATATGGTAATTCCAGGCCACAGGCTCGTATCCGCTCGGGTGGAGCCAGCGATGTCAGCTCCTATTTCAACCAGCGACCGGTGGACGCCATTCGGCTGCCCGGTTTGTCAGAGGTGCTGGAAAAAGCACGCAAGTCTCCGGTCAGTACGGTCCTCGATTGCGGCCCGAGAACCGGTCGCAATATCGATGGGCTGCAGAAGCAGGTGGGTGAGCTTTTCGTCCAGGACCTGTATACCCAGATACGCTGGCAACTGGATCGCGGCACCCCCTTTTCGGAAGCGGCCCAGTCCGCCCTACGCCAGGTATTACCCGAGCAGGGTCTCGACGCAATACTCCTGTGGGACCTGATCAACTTTTTCACCCCGGCAGAAGTGTCACTACTGAGTCACTTACTGGTCAATAACCTGCGTCCCCGGGGCCTGCTACACCTGGTGGTGTTAAAACACTCTGCCCTGCCCTCACGCCCGGGTATTTTCGAGATCCAGTCCGACGGCTCAACCAAGATCCATATCCCCGCCCATGGCGACCGCCCACGGAACTTCAACAGTATTACCGAGGTCATGCGCGCCCTGCCCTACCTGAGCCTGGTTGCCCAGGGACACGGTAAACTTCCCTGCGGGACGCTTTTTCACGAACTGACATTACAGAAAACAGCTGGCCACAATCATGTCTGAGTTACTGCAACACTTCTTTTCCCTGATGACGCCCGCACAGGTGACCGAGGTGTTTATCATCCTGATGCTGGCACTGACCGCGCTTGCACTGGTCTTCCGGATTACTGGCGCTGCGCCGGAATTTGTCGAGCACTCGCCGGGGATAATGACCTCACTGGGTATTCTCGGGACATTTTTCGGCATTATCATCGGTCTGTTCGATTTTTCCCTGGACGACATCGACAACAGCATTGCGATCCTGATGGACGGCTTGAAGACGGCGTTTATCACCAGCGTGGTCGGGTTGTCCCTCTCCCTGCTGATCAGGGTCATCACGCGCATGATCCGCATACCCGGCAAGCAGCGCCCCGCCACGGTGGGGATCGCGGACCTCAATGAAAACCTGGTTGCCCTGCGCGGGGAACTGCACCAGAGCCTCGATAGCCTTGCCCGCAGTGCCAGCACCACCATGACCGGCCAGCTGGAAACCATTGTGGCGCATTTTAATGAGCGGCTCACACACCAGTTCGGCGACAACCTGAATCGTTTCTCCGACCGGCTCGGGGACCTGCTACCGGCACTTGAAAGCCTGGCGCAGCAGTACCGGGATCATGGTGAACAGGTCAATGACTGGAGTGAACGCTGCGGACAGCAGCTTGCCCGGCTGGCAGATGAACAGGAAAAGCTGGTCGCTCTGCATGACAGGATTGCCGCCCTGCCACAACTGGGCGCCGGGCTCAGCGAACTGATCGAGCGGCAACAGGCCCAACTCGAACAGACCAATAACCTGCTGGCGGCGCAGCAAAAAGCCTCCCATGCGCTGGCGGAAATGGTCCCGGAGATCCAGCCCCGCCTGGAGGGTCTGGGCCAGCAGCTGGCCAGCTCCCAGCGGGAAATCGCGGAGAATGTCGAGCATTCACACAAGCTTATCAGCACCCAGTCCAGCCAGGTCGAAGAACATTACAGCAAGTTGTCCGGGCTGCTGGAGCGACTGTCCCTGCTCGAGCCGCAAAGGCTCCAGCAGCTTGTCGAGGAAAGCAGCGTTATGCACCGCACCGCCATGCGGGAACTTGCCCAGGGGATGGCCAGCACTCATCGCGAGATGCTCGATGCGCTCACGCAGATCATCCGTACCGATCTGCAGAACACCGATATCGCCTTGCGCCACCAGTATGAAAATATCGATCGCAAGGTTTCCGAAGAGCTCGACCTGGTATTTACCGGCATGGGCGAGGCACTGGCAACCATCAGTGGCCAGTTCACCCGGGACTACCGCCAGCTTGTAGCCCAGATGCAGAGGGTCATTGAAATGACACCACAGCAGGATGTCGAGCATGCGTCCTGAGCAGCCCGGGCTCCAGGCCACCAGCGAAGATTCGGAGTGGGTCAGCCTGTCCGACCTGATGGCAGGATTGATGATGGTATTCCTGTGTATTGCCGTAGTGATGATGCGCTCGGTGATGGAAGAGCGCGAAAAAATTCGCGCACTGGCCGAGGATTATCGCGACAACCAGCTGGCCATTTACCAGGCGTTGCGCGATGAGTTCAGGAATGACCTGCCCCGCTGGGGTGCGACCATCGACAAGGAAAAGCTGGCTATCGCCTTCAACAATTCCGATGCGATGTTCCAGGCCGGGGCCGCGGAAATGAATCGTACTGCCACCGAGGTCATGCGATCTTTTTTCCCACGCTATATACGCGCGCTGAAGCCGTACATGGACTCAATCAGCGCCATCCATATTGAGGGCCATACAAGCTCCGAATGGGGCGGCGATGTCGGCCCGCAGGCCAATTATTTCAAAAACCTTGCCCTGTCACAGGAACGCTCCCGCGCAGTCCTGCGCTTTGTACACACCCTGGTGCCCGCCGCCGAGGCAGCCACCATGCAATCCCTCGTGGCTGCGGTAGGCTACTCCTCGGCCAGGCCGGTACTGCATACCGATGGCAGCGAGGATGCGGAGAAATCCCGCCGTGTGGCCTTCCGGGTGATCACGGATTCAGAGGCACATATCCACCAGATACTCGAGGAGGCGCTGTAGTGGCCATGTGGAAACAGGCTCTGGCCAGCCTTCGCCACGCCAGCAGGCAGGTCCTTGCCGATAACGGCGATCCCGACGCCCCGCGCCCCGGGCCATCGCTGCAGCCAGGACCGGAAACAGCGGCAACGCCACCGGATGCGCCAACCAGCCAGGGAGCACCCACAGCAGAGGCGATAGAGATACAGTTAAACGAGGGGATGCAGGTATCACTCAGTTCCCTGGAGCCCACACCGGTTGGCTGGACCTATCGGCGACACCCGGTAATGGTGTTTGGGGTTGAGGTGCCGGAGGTAGAGGACGCGGACCGACGGCGGGAGTTCTGGCAGCGGGTGCATCTGCTGCCGTGCTGCGGCGCCCTGGATTCCGGTGAACGCAGCGCCTGGATAGGCACAGACCTGGAAATGATGCGATCGTCGTTTGCAGACAGCCCGCTGACTCTCTGCCAGTCCTGCCTCACGACCCTGAACCATGACGATTACCGCCGCGCCGACTCCCGGGAGCGGCAGCAGATCCAGCAGGCATTCGACTTTGTCGGGCATGTACAGCGCTTCTCACACCAGTATTTCGATACTGGATATACCTTCTGGCAACCCGGTGAGGCCCCTTCTCCCGCCGATGAATCATCACTGGTGACAGAAGAGAAAGAGGAAAAGGGAATTGAAGCCTGTCCTGGCTGCGGTTGTGCATCAGACCAGGCAGGCTGGCGCCTGCCTGGGAGCATTGGCAACCAGCATTCCCTCCCCGCTGGTATCTGCATCCCCTGTGCAGTCCGGCAAACCCGGGGTTGCCTCCATATCGACGAGGAAGTGGCACTTACTGCAGCACGTCTTCGCTTTGACTATTTCGCGGCAACCTACCGCGGCAAAATGGAAAACTCCTGGAAACTGGCCGAGGCAATTCTCCCCCTCACCTGGCTCCCCCTGCTCCGGGGCCTGGAGAAATTGCTACCGGCGCCTGAACTCTTCTATCAGTTCGAATCCGGGCGCGCGCCGGCTGTACTGGCCTGGCCGGGCCAGCACCGCGGTATCCTGCCCGATGGGGCCAGTACCGCTGAGCCACCGACAGACTGGTCACTGTGGACCCGTCGGGAGATCCTGAGGGAATTCGGCCTCAAGGATTCCTGAAAAGGCCAGGGCAGCGTTATCCATGACCAGAGACTGGTCGTTGACATGAAGGCCGCCCTGCATATCCCAGCGTCTGCCCCTCCCCCGGACATTTTGTTCACATATTTTACGAGGGTAAGCAGCCGCTCCATCTGTGGAAAGCGCGGCTGTTATCGCCTGTTCACAGGTTCTCTGGAAAACGCTGTGGATAATCACTGGAATACCGCCTCTGACCCAGCCATCCTGCCACTCCGTCCCCGGCGCTCAAAAAAACAACCGAAAAAACAGTAAGTTCGGCCCTCTCTATGACAGCGGCCGGTGCCGCTTCATACACAGAAAATCTGGACAAAGCTGTGAATAGTGTGGGGATACAGCGCTCTGGGCGGCTCTCTACGGCGCGAGCTCAACTACGTGCAAAAATCAATCGTGCCGAACCTGTGATGCGGCAGCCGGCACAATGTATCCCGCGCTCTTTGGCGCCACGAATCATGTCGCTGGAAATTGAACAGTCGCGAACCGCCGACGGAGATGTAGCCTCGATCGTCATCCCATACCGCGCTCCAGTCACTACCCTGGAGAAAACGGAAAGTCACAGGGCGTGAGATACAACTATCGAGGCGTTATGCACAATCCGGGGCCGAACGAGCACTGGCGCAACTACACCCGCGATTCCCAGGCCTGCCCCATCCGCCCAGCGGTAACTGAGGCTCACTGTAAGCTCCTACCAGCAGCGCCACTGGTGAAATATGCACAGGGAATGCCCTCTACCCAGCCAGGTGACAAACTGTTTGCCACCCTGTTACTAACAGAAAACATGGATAGAGCTGTGCATAACCATGGGATATAGGTCCCGAGCGTAGCGTCTGCGTCGCAAATTGCAGGCGTATAAATAATCACCTTGCGCGGCCCTGCTGGCACTTCTTTCATCTACCCACACCAGTCGATTCCTGTCAGCCTGGTGCGTTAACCATGATGGGGGGAAATCCGGTGCTTGTTATCCTGGAGAAGACCTGGCGGGTAAAGGCCGGTGCAGACAGGACTGCCCGGGAATCACCATTCATCAGCGGGCGCTGTGAATAAAAGGGGCCGGACATGATGGCGACAGAGCCTTTGAAAAGACGTGTGTATGTACAGGCAAAAGTCTTTGAGTCGCCGTTCACGGCGCGGCGACAGTATGTTCGATCAGGCCCCGGCCCGGATTCCTTGGCCGGGCGCTAATTCATCGGTTGGAATTCTAAATCAAAAAAGGGCCACCCGTTTGGGTGACCCTTTTTTGATTTAGAAGCCTGACCAACTTGCCCACGCAAATTAGCACGACCTTTAGGTCGCCCGAATGGTGGCATACAGGGATGTGCGCCATCACCTGACCGTAGGTCATCGGCAGGCATAAAAAAAGCCCTGACCGCGTTAGCGATCAGGGCTTTTGCAATTGAAGCCTGACGATGACCTACTCTCACATGGCGAATCACCACACTACCATCGGCGATGTTGCGTTTCACTTCTGAGTTCGGCAAGGGATCAGGTGGTTCCACAACTCTATGGTCGTCAGGCAAACTGGCTTGGGTTGGTGTCGGTCTTACGGGCTGTTTCTGTGCCCTGCGCTACCTGTTACCGCCGTTTGCATGATCTTCCGATCAACGGTAACCCCAAATAAGTCGGTGAAACATTCTGTAGTAATACACCGCAAGTCGTATGTCTCTTGCTCACAGTCCATCGGCTTGCGCCAATCGTCAGTAACCATCTCTGTTGTATGGTCAAGCCTCACGGGCAATTAGTACTGGTTAGCTCAACGCCTCACAACGCTTCCACACCCAGCCTATCAACCTGGTAGTCTTCCAGGGCCCTTTAGGGGACTCGAAGTCCCAGGGAGATCTCATCTTGAAGGAGGCTTCCCGCTTAGATGCTTTCAGCGGTTATCCCGTCCGAACATAGCTACCGGGCAATGCCACTGGCGTGACAACCCGAACACCAGAGGTTCGTTCACTCCGGTCCTCTCGTACTAGGAGCAACTCTTCTCAAATCTCCAACGCCCACGGCAGATAGGGACCGAACTGTCTCACGACGTTCTAAACCCAGCTCGCGTACCACTTTAAATGGCGAACAGCCATACCCTTGGGACCGGCTTCAGCCCCAGGATGTGATGAGCCGACATCGAGGTGCCAAACACCGCCGTCGATGTGAACTCTTGGGCGGTATCAGCCTGTTATCCCCGGAGTACCTTTTATCCGTTGAGCGACGACCCTTCCATACAGAATCGCCGGATCACTATGACCTACTTTCGTACCTGCTCGACATGTCTGTCTCGCAGTCAAGCGCACTTATACCATTATGCTCATTGCATGATTTCCGACCATGCTGAGTGCACCTTCGTACTCCTCCGTTACTCTTTGGGAGGAGACCGCCCCAGTCAAACTACCCACCATACACTGTCCCCGATCCAGATAATGGACCTGGGTTAGAACCTCAAACATACCAGGGTGGTATTTCAAGGACGGCTCCACTGCAACTAGCGTCACAGTTTCAAAGCCTCCCACCTATCCTACACAAGTAGGCTCAAAGTTCAGTGCAAAGCTGTAGTAAAGGTTCACGGGGTCTTTCCGTCTAGCCGCGGGTACACTGCATCTTAACAGCGATTTCAATTTCACTGAGTCTCTGGTGGAGACAGCGTGGCCATCGTTACGCCATTCGTGCAGGTCGGAACTTACCCGACAAGGAATTTCGCTACCTTAGGACCGTTATAGTTACGGCCGCCGTTTACCGGGGCTTCGATCAAGGGCTTCGCCGAAGCTAACCCCATCAATTAACCTTCCGGCACCGGGCAGGCGTCACACCCTATACGTCCACTTACGTGTTTGCAGAGTGCTATGTTTTTAATAAACAGTCGCAGCCACCTGGTCACTTCGACCGACCTCAGCTTAGGGAGCAAGTCCCATCACCAAAGCCGGCGTACCTTCTCCCGAAGTTACGGTACCATTTTGCCTAGTTCCTTCACCAGAGTTCTCTCAAGCGCCTTGGTATTCTCTACCTGACCACCTGTGTCGGTTTAGAGTACGGTTCGCAATTGCCTGAAGCTTAGAAGTTTTTCCTGGAAGCAGGGCATCAACCACTTCACCTACCTAAGTAGGCTTCGTCGTCAGCTCTCAGCCTTAGGGGTCCGGATTTGCCTAAACCCCCAGCCTACAGCCTTAAACATGGACAACCAATCGCCATGCTGGCCTAGCCTTCTCCGTCACTCCATCGCAGCAATTGCAAGTACAGGAATGTTAACCTGTTTCCCATCGACTACGGCTTTCGCCCTCGCCTTAGGGGCCGACTAACCCTGTCCCGATTAGCGTTGGACAGGAACCCTTGGTCTTCCGGCGGGGAGGTTTTTCACCTCCCTTATCGTTACTCATGTCAGCATTCGCACTTGTGATACCTCCAGCAAACCTCCCGGTTCACCTTCAACGGCTTACACAACGCTCCTCTACCATGCACATAGTGCATCCGCAGCTTCGGTTACCAGTTTGAGCCCCGGTATATCTTCCGCGCGGGCCGACTCGACTAGTGAGCTATTACGCTTTCTTTAAAGGATGGCTGCTTCTAAGCCAACCTCCTAGCTGTCTGGGCCTTCCCACATCGTTTCCCACTTAACTGGTATTTGGGACCTTAGCTGGCGGTCTGGGTTGTTTCCCTTTCCACGACGGACGTTAGCACCCGCCGTGTGTCTCCCGCGATTGCACTCCTCGGTATTCGGAGTTTGCATGGGGTTGGTAAGTCGGGATGACCCCCTAGCCCAAACAGTGCTCTACCCCCGAGGGTGAGACGCGAGGCGCTACCTAAATAGCTTTCGAGGAGAACCAGCTATCTCCCGGCTTGATTAGCCTTTCACTCCGATCCACAGGTCATCTCCTAATTTTTCAACATTAGTGAGTTCGGTCCTCCAATTGATGTTACTCAATCTTCAACC